>JAGWBJ010000003.1 GCA_021295955.1 Dehalococcoidia bacterium
CCGTCGGAGAAGACGTACTGGGCGGGTTTCGTGTCCACCTGGGCCAGGGAGAACTCGGTGGTGTAGCTCTGGAAGGTGCGTTCGATGACCTTGCCATCGCGCATGTTCTTCAGCTTCAGGCGGGTCACGGGGGCGCGTTGCTGCATCTTGTGTCTTTCGTAGTCGACCACCTCGTAGGGCTGGCCGTCCACCTCGATTGCTACACCTCTCCTCAGGTCCCCGAAGTTAATGGTCATGGCCCCTCCCCAGGTAAGCTAGCTCGCCAGCAGAGCTCCGATCATGGCGCCCATTATCGTGACCCACATTGCTATGGTGATGCCCTGGATCCAGCGGAAGTTGCTGCGCATCTCGGTACGCAGGTCCCGTTGTCCCTGCCCCAGATTTCCGAGACGCTCGTCCATCCGGTCGATGACGCCCTTGATGGGAGAGACCCGCGCGGCCAGTGTTGCCATGCGACTACTCCCTCCCCGGCCGGGGGAAGCGACCTACTTCTTCGCCTTGCTCAGTACGGCGGCCCCGTCCTCGCCCAGGAGGACGATGTCCTCGATGCGGACTCCGCCCCATCCGGAGAGGTAGATCCCCGGCTCCACCGTGAACACCATGCCGGCCTCCAGGGGGCTCTCGGACTTGGGACCGACCCTGGGATACTCGTGGATGAACAGGCCGACGCCGTGTCCAAGGCTGTGCCCAAAGTTGTCGCCGTAGCCCGCGCCGGCGATGACGTCGCGGGACAGGGCGTCGGCCTCCCCGGCGGTCATGCCCGCCCGGACGGTGGCGATGGCGGTGAGCTGGGACCCAAGGACGGTGTCGTACACCTTGCGGAAGGTCTCGTCGGGCTCCCCGACGCACATCGTGCGGCTGAGGTCGCTGCAGTAGCCCCCGACTTTGGCGCCCATGTCGATGACGATGGGCTCTCCCTCGGCGACGGCTCGGTCCGAGGGCCGGTGGTGGGGCATGGCCCCGTTGGGGCCGGCGGCGACGATGGTGTCGAAGCTCAGGGAGTCGGCGCCCGCTTCGCGCATGGCGACCTCTAGACGCCACGCTATCTGCCGCTCCGTCTCGCCGGGCCGTATCGTTGGAGTGACGAGGTCCATGGCCGCGTCCGACGCGTCGATGGCCTTTTGCAGCAGGTCCATCTCTTCCCGGTCCTTTACCGTCCTGAGCCCCTCGACGATCCCCGAGGTGGCGGCCAGGGTGGGCCTATCCTCCGAGGGCAGGTCCTTCAGCGCCTTGGAGATCTGCCGGTATGTGTCGACCGTGACGTGCTGGCTTTCGAAGCCCAGACGCTTGTGGCCCTGCTCCCTGACCAGGTCTCGAAGCCAGCTCCAGTCGGCGCCGACCTTTACCACCTGGAAGTCCGGGGACTGGCTGCCGGCCTGCTCCGTGTAGCGGAAGTCGGTGGCCAGGGCGGCGTGGTCCCGGGAGACCAGCAGGTAGCCCGCCGAGCCCGTGAAGCCGGAGATGTAGCGCCGGTTTTCGGGAGTGGAGACGAGTATGGCGTCCAGCCCTTTCTCATCGAGCTTGCGGTGAAGGTTGTCCAGACGGCTGCTCATGCGCTCTCCTCTTCGGCGACTAGCTGGGACAGGACTTCCAGAGCGGCGACGTATCCCCTCCAGCCCAGGCCTGCGATCTGCCCTCGGACCACGTCGGCCAGCACAGAGCGCCGCCGCCAACGTTCCCGGGCGTGTATGTTGCTGATGTGTACTTCCACGACGGGCAGACCGGCGTCGGCCACGGCGTCCCGCAGGGAGTAGCCGTAGTGCGTCAGCGCCCCGGCATTGATGACCATGCCGTGGGCGCCGCCGGAGCTGCCCTGGATGTAGTCTACCATGGCGCCTTCGTGGTTCGACTGGAAGAACTCGACTTCGACGCCGAGGGCGCTTGCTTTCTCGGTCAACGACGCCTCGATCTCTGAAAGGGTCTTGGTCCCGTAGTGGCCGGTCGCCCGCTTTCCCAGGGCGTTGAGGTTGGGCCCGTTGACGACCAGGTACCTAGCCATCGGCGTCTTCCTCTTCCCTTGGGGCCCTGGCCATCGGGTGGGTGGTCAGGTACTCGGCCCTGGCCTCCCGTTGGCTGACGTGGGTGTATATCTGGGTGGTGGCGGGGCTGGAGTGTCCTAGGAGAGACTGCACCACCCTCAGGTCGGCGCCTCCGTCCATCAGGTGGGTGGCGAAGGTGTGGCGGAGGGTGTGGGGGTGTACCCCCGGCCGGGTCGCCGCGACCATGGCGTACTTCGCCACCGTCTTCTCCACCCCGCGGCGGGACAGCCTTCGGCCATCGCGGTTGACGAACAGGGCGGTCTCCGCCGCCTCCGCCAGCTTGGGTCGGCCGGCTTTCAGGTACGTCTCCAGGGAGCGAAGGGCGGGTCTACCCAGCAGGACCATACGCTCCCGGGACCCCTTTCCCAGCACTTTCACCTCTCCCGCATCCAGGTCCAGGCTCCCCACGTCCATGCCATGTATCTCCGCCAGGCGCACTCCCGACGAGTAGAAGACGTCCATCATGGCCCGGTCGCGGAGTCCCAGGGTGGTGGAGGGGTCGGGGGCGTCCAGAAGGCGGTCCACCTCGGCCCTGTCGAGGAAAGTAGGCAGGCGTTTCTCGACCTTGATATTGAAGGTCCGGCCCCGGGGGATTGGATTGGACTCGATCACCCCCTCCTGGACCAGGAAGCGGTAGAAGGACCGCAGGGCGATCAGCTTGCGGGCAACGCTAACCCTGGCGTAGCCGCCCTCCTCCCCCCTGGCGGAAGTGGAAAGCCAGGCCAGATACCGGCGCAGGTGATGGCGGTTCAGCTCACGGAGGTGCAGCCCTTGGGTCTCCATGAAGGTCAGAAAGGGACGGAGGTCCGTTGTGTAGACCCTGACCGTATTCTCGGAGCGCCCCTTCTGCCCCTTCAGGCTCTCGCCGAACCGGCATAGCAGGTCAAGGGCTTCGTCGGAGGCCTGGGCGGTCGATTCGTTAGACATCAGCTTCGGGCCAACGCCTCTTCGGGGGCCGGGGCGTCGCCCTTCCAGGCGCACGTGGTGCACCGGGCGCCACTCCGGCCCGACTGGACCATCAGGCCTTCGCACTCGGGACATGGCTCGGGCAGGGGCCGCTGGTTGACCAAGAAGTCGCAGTCCGGGTACCGGGAGCAGCCGTAGAACACGCGGCCCCGGCCCCTACCGCGGCGCTGGACCAGGTCCCCGCCGCAGCGCGGGCACGGGACTCCGACCTTGTTCAGGATCGGTTTGGAGGTCTTGCACGTGGGGTAGTCGGTGCACGCTATGAACTTGCCGAACCTCCCCGTCCTGATCTCCATGGGCTTGCCGCACTTTTCGCAGACCTCGTCCGTGGTCTCCGGGGCCTGGCTCTCGGAGGAGGCGTCACGGGCCCCGTTGCCCTCCGAAGGAATGGGCCGGGCGTTGCGGCACTCGGGGAAGCCGGAGCAGGAGAGGAACCTGCCGAAGCGGCCCATCTTTATCACCATGGGTTTCTCGCACTTGTCGCAGACCTCGTCGGTGGCCTCCTCGACTCTGACACGGGGCATGTCCTCCGTCGCAACGTCCAGGGCCTTCTGGAACGGGCCGTAGAAGTCCTCCAGCATGGGCACCCACTGGCGCTCGCCGCGGGCTACCTCGTCCAGCTCGTCCTCCATCCTGGCGGTGAAGTTGGTGTCCATGATGTCGGTGAAGTAGCCCATCAGGAGGTCGCATACCGTCTCTCCCAGGGACGTGGGAGCCAGCTTGCTCTCTTCCTTGACCACGTAGTGGCGGTCCATGATGGTGGAGATTATGGGGGCGTAGGTGCTGGGCCTGCCGATGCCCTTTTCCTCCAGGCTCTTGATGAGGCTGGCTTCCGTGTACCTTGGGGGGGGCTGGGTGAAGTGCTGTTTGGGATCGACCCCGAGGCAGCTCAGGGCGTCGCCACTCTTGAGACCGGGGGGAGGCCCCTTCCCGGCCTCCTCCTCTCCGTCGTCCACGCTCTCCATGTACAGGGTCCGGAACCCAGGGAAGGTCAGCACCGATCCGGTGGACCTGAACAGGTAGGTCTTCCGGGACTTGGTGTCGCCGGCCTCCGTCTCGACGGTGGTGGAGTCTGAGCGTGCCTCGGCCATCTGGCTGGCCAGCATTCGTCTCCATATCAGGTCGTATAGCCGGTGCTGGTCCCTGGAGAGCTGCGCCTTGAGCTGGTCGGGAGTCCTGGTGATGGAGGTGGGCCGGATGGCCTCGTGGGCCTCCTGGGCCCCCTTGGCCTTCCTCCTGAATGCCCTGGGCTTGTCGGGGAGGTACTCCTCTCCGAACCTCGCCTTGATGTACGTCCGGGCTTCCTGGACCGAGGCGGGGGTCACGTTGGTGGAGTCGGTCCTCATGTAGGTTATGAGCCCCACGGACCCCTCGCTGCCCAGGGCCACGCCCTCGTAGAGCTGCTGGGCCGCCATCATGGTGCGCTTGGCGGAGAACCGAAGCTTGCGGAAGGCCTCCTGTTGGAGGGTGCTGGTGATGAAGGGCGGCGCCGGGGACTGTTTCACCTCCCGGGTCTTCACCTGGGATACCGCGTACCCGGCGTCCTTGAGGTCGGCCTCGATCTCCCGGGCACGGTCCCCGTTCTCTATCTTGAGCTTGCCCTTCTGGCCCTTGATGGAGTGCAGAAGGGCGGTAAACGCCTCGTCCCGCTTCTCCTTGGGCCCATCCGTCTTTCGGAGCCTGGCTTCGATGGTCCAGTACTCCCGGGGTACGAAGGCGCGGATCTCCTTCTCCCGGTCGACGACCATCCTGAGGGCCACCGACTGGACCCTTCCGGCGGAGAGACCCCGCTGGACCTTCTTCCACAGCAGGGGGCTGATCTGGTATCCCACCAGGCGGTCCAGTATGCGCCGCGCTTGCTGAGCGTTGACCAGCTCCATGTCCAGCGTCCGGGGGTGCTCGAAGGCCGCCTTCACGGCGTCCTGGGTGATCTCGTGGAACACGACCCGGTGCAGGGGCTTGCTGCCCTTGTCCCAGTCGGCGGCCTTGACCAGGTGCCATGAGATGGCCTCGCCCTCCCGGTCCGGGTCGGTGGCCAGGTAGATGGAAGGCGCCCTGGAGCCCAGGTCCTTCAGCTCCCGGACCACGTCCTGCTTGTCCTTCACCACGGTGTAGGATGGATCGAAGCTGCTCTCCAGGTCCACGCCCAGCTTGCCCTTGGGCAGGTCGCGCACGTGTCCCCGGGAGGCCCGGATGAGGTACCCATCTCCCAGGATCCTCTCGATGGTGCGGGCCTTGGCCGGCGACTCCACGATGACCAGGCTGCCGCCGTTGGCGCCCAGGGTGGAGCCCGTGGACTTGCCTCTCGTGGACTTGGCCTTGGAGGCCTTTTTGTTGTTGGAGGAGCGTGCGCCGCTCCCGGTCTTCGTGCTAGCTGCCATACCCCGCCACAGCCTCCCGGATGCGTGTGTAGTTCATGCCGCCGACCTGCCGGACCATCCCCTTTAGCTCCATCATGGAGAGGGTGCTGCTGACCATGTCGATGGGCAGCCCCGAGCGGCGCCGGATTTCGTCGATGTGGACCGGCTCGTGGCCCAGGTGGCCGAGCAGCACCGACTCGTTGCCGTCCGCCGGGTGCAGCATCTCCCTCATCTCGATCTGGTGGGAGACCACCGTCAGGTTCAGCTCCTCCAGGATGTCCGTGTGGCTCATGACCAGCTTGGCGCCCTCCTGGATAAGGGCGTTTGTCCCCCTGCTCACGGGGGAGAATATGCTTCCAGGCACGCAGAAGACCTCGCGGTTCTGCTCCAGTGCCTGCCGGACGGTGAGCAGGGCGCCGCTAATCTCCCCCGCCTCCACGACCAGACTGCCCAGGGTCATGCCGCTGATGAGGCGGTTTCGCCGGGGAAAGTGGCGGGCGTCGGGCCTCGTACCCATTGGGTGCTCACTCACCAGGGCCCCGTGGTCGAGGATGTCGGAGGCAAGCTTTCGATGCTCCGGGGGGTAGATGACGTCCAGGCCGCAGCCGAAGACGGCGATGGTGCGGCCCTGGCCCTCCAGGGCGGCCCGGTGCGCCACGGAGTCGATGCCCCGGGCCAGGCCGCTGACTATAGTGACGCCGCTGCCGGCCAGGCTCCGCGACAGGGTGGCCGCCGCTTCCCGGCCGTAGGACGTCGCCTTTCGGGTGCCCACCACCGCCACGGAGCGCTCGTCCTCGGGGAGTATCTCGCCCCGGACGTAGAGCACCGGCGGAGGGTCGTGTATCTCCTTGAGCCTGGGCGGGTAGGAGGAGTCGTTCCAGGTCAGGGCCCGGACGCCGGCCTTCTCCAGCTTCTCCGTCTCACCGTCGGGGGAGATGTCGGCTCTGTGGGTGACGATGGCCCTGGCCGTCTTGTCGTCGATGCCGGCGGCCTTGACCTCCCCCAAGCTTGCCGTCCAGGCCGCCTCCAGGGACCTGAAGTGGTCCTCCAGCAGGCGAAACCTGACGGCGCCGAGCTTGGGTATCAAGCTGAAGGCCACCCAGTACTTCGCGTCAGTCATGGCGTTACTATCGTAGCACACGGCGAATGTCGTAACAATGACGCGGTGCCCCGGTCTGTACGTGAGTGAGGCGTGGGGCACCCGTGGGCGGGCGGCGGGGGGTGTGTGGCGGAGAGGGTGGGATTCGAACCCACGAGAGGCTTGAGGCCCCTACGCGCTTTCCAGACGCGCCTGTTCGACCACTCCAGCACCTCTCCGTTGCGTCCTTCCATGATAACCCAGGCGGCGTTGGCTCGCCACCTAGGGGGCGTGATTGGAAGGCGATACTCAGGGGCCCATGGGTCAGCGAACGGCGTTCACCTCAAGGCGGATGCCCTCGTGTCGCTGTATGTGGCTGATTACCTTGAACAGATTGCGGGCATGAGGGTTGCCCGCGGGTCCGAACATGCGCATCAGGCTCTTGGGAGGTTTGTTGGTTAGAGAACCCAGCCCGTCGAAGCCCATGGTTGCGTTGATGTAGTCCCGCAGCACGGTCTTGCCGGTGTCGATATCACCGGCAAGCAGACAATCGATGGCCTCCGTCAGCAGGCCCTCCCGGAAGGCTGGGTCTGCTTGGGCCCTGGCCTGCACTGTTTCCTTGAAGCCTCGCGTAAGCGCCATGTCCCATACCCCCCGCTGTTTCCCTTGACGTTGGATAGGTTTCCCGGCTCCATTCGGGCCAAGGCCGTCCTCACCTTGACTGCTGCAATTGAATTCAGATCATCAAACCATCGACCGAAAGGGCTGCGGCCCTGCTCGTCAATGTACTCCCTGACCTCGAACATGTAGTTAAGGTAACGTATATGTTACCATGGTGCAAGCCATCGAGGCAATTCCCTAGTGAAGAAGACGTCCTAACTGTGGTTATCCTTCGGCCTCGAGGGCGCGGTCGAGGGCGTCCCGGGGAACGCGTACCTGCACCCCGGCGCGCTCCTCCTGGAGCGTCATGGGGACGCGGGAGTCCAGGTGGCCCCAGCCCCGGTTCAGAGCCTCGGTCATCTCCATGAGGACCAGGTTGGCCAGGCGCATGGGGACGTCGTACTCGCGTCCCACGGCGACGGCCAGGTCCACGTCCTTCCGGGCCAGGCGCAGGGCGAAGTCCGGCGGGTCGAAGTGGCCGGGAAGCAGGTGCTCGGGCAGGCCCTCGAAGGCCCCCCGGCGTCCCTGGGCGCCCCGGCGCACGGCCTGCCACAACGCCAGGGGGTCGACGCCCGCCTTGACTCCCATGGTAAACACCTCGGCGATGCCCGTCTGGAAAATGTACCCCGCGCAGTTGTGCACCAGCTTCGCGACGGCCCCGCAGCCTATGGGTCCCACGTAGTAGGCCTTGTCGCCGATGGAGTCCAGGACGGACTTGCACCTGTCGAAGACAGCCCTGTCGCCACCCACCCAGATGGCCAGGTTCCTGGACGCGGCGCCCCGGGGGCCCCCGCTGACCGGCGCGTCCAGGACGTGTATGCCCTTCTCCCCCAGGGCCGCGTGGATGCTGCGGATGGCCGTGGGGGAGTTGGTGCTCAGGTCGAAGTAAACCTTGTCCCGGGACAGCCCCTCCATCAGGCCGTCTTCGCCCAGGGCCACGGCGTCCACCTCGACGGGGCCGGGCAGTGACGTAAAGACGATGTCGGAGGCCTCGGCCACCTCCCTGGGAGTGTCGGCCCAGACGGCTCCCGCCTCCAGGTGGCGGGTCGCCACCTCTCTGCGGATATCGTGGACCACCATGTCGTTGCCGCCCTGCAGGGCGTTGTAGGCCATGCCGCCTCCCATGGTGCCCAGTCCGATAAACCCTACCTTTGCCATTGCCGCCTCCTAACCGGTCGTGGAGTCCTCGGGGTGTCCTTTGTAATCGGGGTCGTGGTCGACCAGCCAGCCCAGGTCCACCTGGCGGTCCAGCGGGACCGTGCCGGGGGGGCCGCCGCCCACAGGGGCGTCGCCCACCACGTCGGCCGCCTTCAGGGCGTCGATCTCGCCGGCAGACAGCCCCAGGACCTGGCGGAGGGCGTAGTCGTTGGCCTCCCCCAACATGGGGGCCGGCCGACCGATGCGGGGAGCGGCCTGGGACAGCTTCCAGCCGCGGCCCATGTACTCCCTTGGGCCGATACCGGTCTCCGGGGGATGGGCCGCTGCCTCGAAGAAGCCTCGGGCGCGGAGGTGTGGGTCCGACATCATGCTGCGGGCGTTGAGCACCGGCCCGGCGGGGATGCCGGCGGCCTGAAGCTCCCGGGCGGCCTCGTACTGTCCGCGGGGAGATGTCCAGTCGGAGATGACGGCGTCCAGCGCGTCGTGGTTCTCGATGCGGGCCAGGAGGTCGGCGAACCGGGGGTCGGAGGCCAGGGACGGCCGCCCCAGGACCCTGCACAGGCTCTGCCACTCGGTGTCGTCGCGCACGGCCAGGGTGACCCACTCATCGGGGCCCTTGCAGGGATAACAGCCGTGGGGCGCCATGGCCGGGTGGCGGTTGCCCGGCCGCCGGCCGCGGCGTCCGTTGAAGGCGAAGTCCAGCAGACCGGCTCCCACGAAGGACACACCCACCTGGTACATGGCGAGATCGATCCAGTTTCCCGCGCCGGTGCGCCGCCGGTGGACCAGGCAGGCCATGACCCCGAACAGGGCTGTCCAGGTGGCCAGAAAATCGGTGTAGGAGTTGCCGACCTTGTTGGGTACGGAGCCCGGGCCCAGGCGCCCGTTGGCGTCGGGTTCCAGGTATCCCATGAACGCCCCCGTCCCGTGGGTCGGCTCGAGGGAAGAGGCCATCGCGCCGAAGCTGCTCCACGGGCCGCTGTGTCCGAAGCCGGTGTTGGAGACCATGATGAGGTCGGGCTTGACCGCCTTCAGGTTGGGATAGTCAAGGCCGAACCTGCGCATCACCCTAGGCGTGAAGTTCTCCAGGACCACGTCGCTGACGGCCACCAGCCTCTTCAGGATGGCGAGGGCCTCTTCGGAGCGGAAGTCCAGGGTCAGGCTGCGCTTGCCCCGGTTCAGGGTCTGGAAGGTGCCGTTGCGTTCCCACCACCGCTCGCCGGGGTCATTGTCCGGGAAGGGAGCGTTGGTGAGTCGCGTGGTCTCCATGAACCGGGAGTGGGACGACTCGACCTTGATGACCTCGGCGCCCAGGTCGGCCAGGTAGGCGCCGCAATAGGGCATGGCGAACACCCGGCTCATGTCGACGACTCGTATGCCCGAGAGGGGTCGGGTCAATGACCTCACCCCCTGCCCCTCTCCCAGGGGGAGAGGGGAGTCCGGTCCCAGGGGGACAGGAGGGCTGGAGGTGTTGGGGGACGGTCCGGGAGCACTCTAGATGACCCCCAGGCCTCGGAGGGAGGCCAGGTCCTCGGCCGAGTAGCCGAGGCCCCCAAGGACCTCGGTGTTGTGCTCACCCAGGAGCGGGGCGGCCCGGCGCACTTGGAAACCTCCCTGGAGGAAACGGGGGCCGCCGCCGGGATACCGGGCGGCCCCGGCTGCGGGGTGGTCCACCTGGGCGAAGAATTCCCTCTCGGCCAGGTGCGGGCAGTCGTACAGGTCTCCGGCGTCCTGGGCCATTCCGAAGACCAGGCGGCTCTCACCAGAGGCCTGGAAGAGGGGATGGCGCTCCCAGTGGGACAGGCCCTCTATGAGGAGGCCCTTCAGCTCCTCGCCGTGCTCGATGCGTCCGGCGCCGGTGGAGAACCGGTCGTCGTGCAGGGCCTCCAGGCCTATGAGACCGGCCACGGTGGACCAGGGCTGGGAGCCCTGGACTGAGGGGACCACGTAGCCGTCCTTGGCTGGCATCAGCTCTTCGAACCCCGAGCCCGCCACCGCACGGCGGCCCTTGATGGCCCCCATGTAGCTGTAGTAGGGCACGGCCTGGACCAGGTGGGTGGCCAGGCACTCCATGACGGATACGTCCACGTGCTGTCCCGCGCCGGTGGACAGGCGCTGGAACAGGGCCACCAGGGACGCGGCGGCCGCGTTGGCCCCGGCGACGTAGAGGGACTGGTCCAGGGCGTTGCGCAGGGGCTCCCGGTCCGAGTCGCCCGAGTGGTACATCATGCCGCTCAGGGCGCAGGTGACGATGTCCGTGGCCTGCCGGTCGCGATAGGGACCGGTCTGCCCGAAGGGCGTTATCGCCGTCACCACCAGCCCGGGGTTGGCCTCCGACAGGGTCGCGTAGTCCAACCCCATGGATGCCGCCTGGGAGGGAGGGTGGTTGTGCACCAGGACGTCGGTCTCAGCCGCGAGGTCCACCAGGACCTTCTTGCCCGTTTCACAGCCCACGTCGAGGGTGATGCCGCGCTTGTTGGTGTTCAGGTAAAGGAAGTGGATGCTCTTCTCCGGGTGGGGCACGTCTCCGGCGAAGGGGCCGGTCCTGCGGGCCGTGTCTCCCGAGGGGGGCTCGACCTTGATTACGTCGGCGCCGTAGTCGGCCAGCAGCTTGGAGCAGAAGGGACCCGAGACGTGGTGGCCCAGGTCCAGCACCCGGATCCCCTCCAGCACGCCTCCGGGCATCTACTCCTCCTCGTCCCAGACGAGGGGGAGGGTCTGCCCCTTCCTGGGCAGGACGATGGTGGCCCAGCCGTTGGCCGTACGCTCGCCGCGGTTGTTGGTGAGCTGTACGTCGCAGTCGACGTACCCGAAGCCGTCTCTCTCGCGCTTGCCGGTCACGGTCCCCGAGGCCGTGAGCACGTCGCCTGGGTAGTCCATGCCTCTGTGCTCGACGTAGAAGCGCTTGAACCAGCCCCCGTCTCCGGCGAACCCGATGCAGAGCTGGCCCAGGAACTGGTTCTTCAGGGAGCCGTTGACCACCACGTTGGCCATGCCCTGGCGCATCTGGGCGAAGGGCAGGTCCCAGTGGATGCGGGCGTAGTTGCCGTTGGCGGCCGCCCAGCGCACCAGGTGGGTGGTGGTCATGGGGCCCTTGACCACCGGAGGGAGGGCGTCTCCCACCCGCACGTCCTCGAAGGACCGCTGGGGGTCTCGCCTCGCCTGGGGGCGGTCGATGGGCCGGTCGGAGTCGGGGGGAGATATCCGCACCGTCTCCAGGTGGTCCCGGGCGTTCACGACCTGGTCGGGGCGTTCGCCCTTGGGGAGGGCTCGGTGTATGCTGACGTGCCTGTCGGTATTGACGACCTCGTCCTTCTGGTTGGTCTGCACCTCGCGGCGCACCACGAAGACCAGGGCCCCGGAGCGCCCCTGCTTTTCGTAGATGTCCATGATGCGAAAGTGCCGGGTGATCCAGTCTCCCGCGTATGCGGGCCGGAGGAACTGCCAGTCGCTGCCACCGTTGAGGCCGTAGCTGTTGAAGGGCAAGGGCACCTGGAAGTGGGACTCCTGGCCCGCGCCGAAGAACCCAATGGGCGGGGCGATGTCCTTCCACGTGGCCAGGGGCGGGCACAGGATGCCGCCGAACCGGGAGCTGGCGGCGTACGCGGCGTCGACGTAAAGGGCGTTGGCGTCCTCGGTGGCGTCCGCCAGGTCGTAGCACATCTCCTCGGTTATGGGAAAGCGGTTCCGCTGGGGGGCGGTCTCGTGCCCGATCAGCGCCTGGACTTGGGGAGTGATTAGTGTATCCGCCATAGCTGCGCACCCCGCTGGTGGGTCGTGGGTCCGGGAGTGGGGAGAGTGTAGCACCGGCCCTTGGGACCGTCAAGGCGAGACGGCGCTGCCCCCTCTCACGCGGTGGGCGGTCTCATGGTGTGCCAGGGCGTGGCCTGCTCGTAGGCGTGGGCCACGCGCAGCACCGTCTCCTCGTCGAAGGGCCTTCCACCTATCTGGAAGCCGATGGGCAGGCCCGACCCGGTGAACCCGCAATTGATGGACAGGGCGGGGCATCCGGCCAGGTTGAAGGGGCGGGTGAGCACCAAGGTCTGGCCAGCGGCCATCTCCTTGCTGGTGATCACGGGGTCGTCTCCCACCAGCGGCGCCGCCGTCTTGGCTGTGGGCATCACCAGAACGTCGTACTTGTCCAGGGCCTCGAGCACCTGTTGGCGGACCAGGGTGCGCAGCTTCTGCACCTTGTAGTAGGCCTGGGCGGGCATGACGCCGGCGGTGAGGAGACCGGTCCGGTTGGAGCGTCCGAACTGCTGCAGCCCGGTCCTGAGGCGTTCCCGGTGGTAGACGGACGCCTCGGTGTTTATCAGCACCTGGGCCATGGTCCCGGTATCCCTGCCCAGGGGAAGGGAGTGCTCCTCGACGGTGGCGCCAAGCTGTCCCAGGGTCTCCGAGGCCTTCTGGACGGCGGCGGTTACCTCGGGGTCCACCTGGTCCCACCGGGTCAGGTTGGCCACCAGGCCGACACGCATGCCCTCGATGTTGCCGGTCAGGGCCGCGGTGTAGTCGGGCACGGGGACGTCCCAGGTGTAGGGGTCCCTGGGGTCGTGGCCGGCGATGGCGCCCAGGGTGATGGCTGCGTCGGATACCGTGCGGGAGATAGGCCCCACCTGGTCCATGGACCAGGAGCCGGGCATGAGACCGTAGCGGCTGACGCGGCCCCAGCTTGGCCGCAGGCCCACCACGCCGCACCAGGCCGCGGGCCGCCGGATGGAGCCGCCGGTGTCCTCGCCCAGGGAGGTGGCGCACAGGAACGCCGCGGTGGCCGAGGCGGAGCCCATGCTGGAGCCGCCCGTGAACCTGTCCAGGTCCCAGGGGTTCCGTCCGAAGGCAAAACGCTGGGCTCCGCCTATGGCGAACTCGGTGAGGTTGGTCTTGCCCAGGAGGATGCCGCCGGCGGCCTTCAGGTTGGCTATCGGCGTCGAGTCTTCCTCGGGAAAGAAGTCGGCGAAGAAGGTGGAGCCCCCGGTGGTGCGTACCCCCTTGGTCCACATCTGGTCTTTGACGGCCACCGGAATTCCGTGCATGGGGCCCCGGTAACGGCCCGAGGCTATCTCCCGCTCCGCCTCCTGGGCCGCCGCCAGGGCATCCTTTCGGCACACGGTCAGGTAGGCGTTGAACCGGTGGTCCAGGTCGTCGATGCGGTCCAGGTAGGACTCCAGCGCTTCGATGGGGGACACGTCTCTATCGCGTATGGCCTGGGAGAGCTGGGTGGCGGACAGAAAAGGGATGTCGGCTCGCTCCACGGTGGCTCCCTTCCTCTCTGGGCTGACGACGGTCTGTGGTGACGACGGTTTATGGTGACGATGGTAGTGTAGTGTCGGGCGCCGCGAGCGTCAACAGCCGCGGGGCCGGATGGGGCGTGGCACGCCCGGCGCGTACCCACTGGCGGCGCCGGAACCGGGGTGGTAAACTGCCCGCACATAGCTGGAGTGCCAAGCATCGCCGGGAAAACGGCCAGCAACTCTCCCTTTCGTCACTCCCGCGAACGCGCGAGTCCAGGACTCACCCCTGGATTCCGGCTCAGGGGCCGGAATGACGGTGGGGAGGAATTCCGATGTGGAGGGGCCCTTGACCGCCCAGGAAACAGCGCTGATCGTCACCAGGAACCTGTTCTTCGTGCCCCGAGTCGAGAACGCCGCGTCGGCGTCCGAGCTGGAAGTGGTACAGGTGGCTTCGGAGGCCGCGTTCCATCGCGAGATGGATGCCAGGCATGTGCCGTTGGTCCTCGTGGACCTGGAGATCGAGCGGGAGACCTGGACGGCCATCGTTCAGGGTATTGTGCAAGACGGGCACAAGGGGCCGAGGGTCGTAGCCTATGGGCCCCACTCGGAGGTCGCCCTGCTGGCGGAGGCCAGGAGCGCCGGGTGCCATGCCGTCCTGATCAAGGGAGAGTTCGACCGCCGGCTCAACGAGCTCATGGAGACCCGGGGCGCCGGCTTCGGTGAGTAGTTGCTCCTCATAGCCAAAGTCCTGCTCGCGGTCACGATCCTGTACAACGTCGCAGAGGGTGTCCTCGCGCTGTTGGCGGGTATCGGCGCGGGCAGCGTCGCGCTGGTGGCGTTCGGAGCGGACAGCTACATCGAGACGGCCGCGGCCTCCGTCGTGCTGTGGAGGCTGGGGATAGCTGACCCGGAGCGCGGGGAGGTGGTGGAGCGGTGGGCCGTACGGTTCATAGGCTTTACTTTCCTGGCGCTGTCGGCAGCCATCGTCTTCCAGGCCGCTTGGGTCATCGGGCAGAGGAGCGGCGCCGAGGAGTCCCTGGTGGGCATCGGGATTGCCGTCGCCTCGGTGGTGATCATGCCAGGGCTGGCCTTTTGGAAGCTGCGGGTAGCGGCGAAGGGTGACCTGAAGTCTCTCGCCAGTGAGGCTAAGGAGACCCTCGCCTGCACCTACCTCTCGGGTACCCTGCTGATCGGCCTGGTCGCCAACGCCGCGTTGGGGTGGTGGTGGCTGGACGCCGTGACGGCGCTGCTGCTGCTCCCGTGGCTCCTCCGCGAGGGCGTGGAGTGCATGCGGGGCGAGGAGTGCGAGGCGGGCCCCCAGCTATGCTATTGCCGGGGCTGCCTCTTCGGGCTCAGGATCTGCAGGCCCTGCCGGTCCTGCAGGGTCGCCTGCTGCCCCGCCTGAAAGCTACTATTTCCACTCCGAGTCCGGGGGCCATATGTTGTGGCTGCCCCGGGCCGCTCCCTGTATCCCCTCTTCCCGCCAGTCCTTGACGGTGTCCCGCCACTTGATGAAGTGAGGGGCCTCTGTGTGGGCCTGGAAGGCGGCCTCGTCGGTGTACACCTCGTACAACCATATCCGGTTGGGGTCGCCGGCGTCCTGGACCACGTCGAACCGCAGGCAGCCGGGCTCGTTCGACACCGAGCCGCGGGCGTCGTCCAGCATGGCCGCGATGAACTCATCCCTGTGGCCGTCCTTGATCTGGATGGGCGCTATGATGACGTACATGGAGTCTCCTTACCGTTGGCGATAGCCCGTTGGCAATAGACAGGCCTCCGCCCCCTCGGGCGGTCGGGCGCAGGCTCGGTGGCGATCCCGTTTGGGGGCCCCGGTAAGGGACCCCTCTATCCTCCCGGGGGGCTAGATGCGCTCCAGGAGCACGTGACGGCGGTCCCGGGTGTAGGGACGGACCTCGGCGGGCCAGCGGCCGTCCTCCACGGCTTCGGCGAAGGTGTCGCTGGTCAGGACCTCGGGGCTCTCGATCTCGTAGAGGGCGTGGTACCTGGGCTCGCCGGGGTACTCTATGGTCTTGGTCTCTCCGGCCAGGCGCAGCCTCAGCTCCCGCTTGGAGAACCGGGCCACGGATATCACCCCGGGGACCTTCTCCAGGTAGGGGACGTGCTCCTTGTCGTACACCTCGTTGAACAGGGCGTCCTTTTCGGCGTCTACGTTCATGGTGGCGATGAACAGGTACTTTCCGGGCATAGCCATGGCGTCTAACCTCCTCTTTTCTTGCCGGTCTTCTCCTCGAAGAGCTGCCAGGTACGTTCGTTGAAGGGGTAGTACTTGCCGGGCGAGCACTGCTCCACGGCAAGCTGGGCCTTGATGACCTCCTCCACCTCCTCGCGCTCGTGGGCTATCCTGATCACCTCGCCGACCATGGAGCGGGGCACCACGACGGCGCCGTCGTCGTCGCCGACTACGGCGTCGCCCGGGCGCACCAGGACGCCGCCGCACTGGATGGCGTCGTTGACCTGCCAGGGCCAGAAGTCCGAAGGGCCCTGTTTGGCCGTGGTGCTGGCGGAGTAGACGGGGAAGCCGTACTCCTTCAGGGCCACGCTGTCCCTGACCCCGCCGTCGGTGACCAGACCGCCGATCTGCCGCTGCCACAGACGCATGAACTTGATGTCTCCGCCCACGGAGCTGTACTTCCAGCCCATGGCGTCGATGACCAGGACCTCTCCGGGTCCGCACATCTCGAAGGCGACGTACTCGGCGGACTCCACGCCCTTGGGCTTGTCGCGGAAGAGGTCCGGCCGGTGGGGGACGAACCGCAGGGTCACGGCGCGCCCGGCCATGCTCTGGCCCAACTGCAACGGCCGCGCCCCCTGGATGTAGGTGGAGGGCCACTCCTTCACCCATAGCGCGTCGATGAGGGTCTGGGTGGGGATCTGCCGAAGCACCTGGATGGTCTCGTCGGCTATGGACGCTTCATCGGTCATGGGGGTCATGGGGCACCTCCCACCGGATTCAGTGGCCGTGTCGGCGTGGACCGGTAGCGGTCGGGGCTAGATGTTCATCGCCTCGAGGCCGACCCGCGCCAGATTCTCGTCGTCCTGGCCGTCGGGGTAGCCGCCGACGCCGATGCCGCCCATGATGACACCGTCCTTGGAGCGGACCACGACGCCGCCCTGGTTGGGGGTCAGCATGTGGTCTCCCATGTCGCTGATGCTCCTGCCCTGGCTCCGCAGCCCCTCGCCGTGGGCGCCGGAGTCGGCCCCCATGGTGGCGCAGGTGTAGGCCTTGCGCAGGGCGTGGCGCCGGCTGAACATCCTGAGGTTGTCCATCTTGGCGTAAGCGATGAGGTTGCCCGTGTCGTCGACGATGGCCATGGCCACCGGGGCGCCCGGGGGCTCGCTTGCCTTGTCGGACATAGCCTTGATGGCGGCTTGGGCTTGGGCGAAGGTTATGAAGGGCCTCTCAGACATATCTGCCTCCTGCTGAAGATGCCCATATGTTAACCGAGCCGGGGTGATGCCACAAGGCCGGCCGCCCCGGTTGACACCCTGTGGGTCGGGTCCTATACTCCCGGCATTCCTGGAACCTGCCCGCCAGCCAGCTAGACGAGGGGGAACGCGATGCGAGCCACGACCCAGCTCAGGAGCCTGCTAGGGGAGCCCGGGATGCTGGTGGCGCCCGGATGCGTGGACGCCCTGTCGGGCCTGGTGGTCCGGCACCTGGGGTTCAAGGCCCTGTACGTCACCGGGTCGGGCATGGAAGCCTCCATGCTGGGGCACCCGGACATCGGCCTGAAGACCCTGACGGAGACCACGATGCAGGCTGGCCGCATAGCCGACGCCGCGGGTATCCCGGTTATCTGCGACGGCGAGGCGGGCTTCGGCAGCTACGTGAACATGGCACGGGCCGTCCGGGAGTTTGAGAAGGCGGGGGTGGCGGCCATTCATATCGAGGACCAAGAGACCCCGCCCAACAGCCCCAGCGTCAAGTCGCGCCGCATTCTGCCCCGGGACAGGGCCCTGGGCATGGTGAAGGCCGCGCTGGACGCCCGGACCGACCCCGACTTCGTGATCATCGCCCGCAGCGACGCCGACGAGATCTCTCTGGAGGAGCTGGTGGAGCGCAGCAACCTGTACCTGGAGGCGGGAGCCGACATGGCCATGCCCCAGATATGGAAGATCGACGGGGAGGCCTATATGGACCTCCCGGTGGACAGGGTGCTGGAAGCCCACCGCCGGGTCTGCCGTGAGGTGAACGGTCCGACCCTGGGTCTGGCCCTGCCCACGGAGGTAACCGTCGAGCAGGTCGAACGCCTGGGATACAAGATATTCATCTACCCGGGGGACGCCGTCCAGGCCTCGGTGTCGGCCATGTACGGGGTGCTGAAGGAGCTGCGGGACACGGGGACCACCAAGGGCTACTTCGACCGCAACCCCAGGATGGACGGCGCGCTCTACAAGGGCATGCTGCGCACCGACGAGTGGCTGGACCTGGAGAAGAGGTATTCCCCCTAGCGGGACCATTGCATAGCTCACCCCGGGCGCCAGTCCTCCCAACGACCCTCTGGGTGTCGTTGCTCTGAAAATAGCTTGCAGCACCCCTTTTGACGAACCGTCCAATCCGTCGTTCGGGCGAAGGCCGGAACCCCAGGGAAGGGGAGCGTCATAGCCGGCAGCCGGTCTCCGCTGGCCCCGCCCTCATCGCATCCGAAGGAAGCCCCCCACCCTGGATTCCGGCTCGGGGCCGGTATGACGGGGGGGTTGGCGCCGCCATTTTCATCCCCTTACGTGGCCTTCACAAGGCCATGGCAATTCCGAACGGAGCGAAGCGAAGCTGAGGAATCATCCTTGCCGACGAGGACCGGGCCGCGGCCTTGTGGCTTGGCGCGCTCGCTGTGGGGTGCCTAAGATTCCTCGCCTGCGGCTGGGAATGACATGCGGGGGCTGGGGATGAAGTGTTGCACGGGAGTTGCACGGCAGCCTCCCTCAGCGGGACGGGAGTTTGGGGTAGGGCCGGCTCCTGCGTATGCCTGAGCTACTCTCCCCGGAACTCGGCCCGACGCTTCTCCAGGAACGCGGCCCTGCCCTCCAGGAAGTCCCTGCTGTTGAAGTGGTCAAAGGGCAAGGCCTCCTGCGCCGGGGTCAGGGCCGTCAGGCCCGGGTCTTCGCCGACCGTCCTGACGACCTCCTTGTGGGCCTTGTGCGACAGGGGAGCCAGTCGGGCTATCCTGGCGGCGGTGTCGTAGACGTGCTCGTCGACCTGGTCGGATTCGACGACGCGGCTGACCAGACCCAGGTGTAGGGCCTCCCGGGCGTCGATCAGGCGCGCCGTCAGCAGGATGTCCATGGCGGCCGACCGGCCCGCCGTCTGGACCAGCCGGCGCATCTCCCGGTACCCGATGCATATGCCCAGTCGCGCCGCTGTGATGCCCACCCTGGCCGTGTCCGAGGCGATGCGCATGTCGCAGGCGTGGGTCAGCTCGAGTCCGCCGCCCACGCAGTAGCCCTTGATGAGGCACAGGGTAGGCTTGGACAGGCCCTCGATGGCATCCATGGCCCCCTCCACAGCCGAGGCGTACACGCGGGCCTTGGCCGAGTTGTTGCGGTAGAGGTCGAAGTCCTTGATGTCCGCCCCGGCGGAGAAGGCCTCGTCCCCGGCTCCCCGGAAGACGACGACGCGTATGTCGTCGGCGGTTTCCAGGTCCACGGAAATCCGGTGCAGGTCCAGCCACATTGAGTAGTTGATGGCGTTGCGCTGCTCCGGCCGGTTGAACGTGACGGTGGCGATGCCGTCCCGTTGCTCCACCAGGATGTCTTGGGACATGGGGATGTCTCCTTGCGTCGGTCTGGGAACTCGGGGACCGGGGGCCCGGGTGCTCCCCGGGGGCTGGGGTCTGGCGGAGAGGGTGGGATTCGAACCCACGATACCCGGAGGTATACCGCTTTTCGAGAGCGGCGCCTTCGTCCACTCGGCCACCTCTCCAGACTGGGGGCATTATAGCTGAGATGGGCCTGAGTCGGGAACCCATTGTGCCATTTTCCCCGGCTTCGTATCCAATCTTGACCTGTCGGGGGGCGCCTCCCACAATATCGAAATGCGGGAGAAGGATAGCGCTGCCCATCACTCCGGCGTCCCCGGAGCTTACAACCGTTGGAAGTGGCGGGTGCTCCTTGCTTTCACCGCGTTCTATCTGTTCGTCTACCTGGGGCGGTTCAACTTCTGGCCCGCGGCCCCCGTCATCAAAGAGGACCTCCAGCTTGGCCACGTCCAGATAGGGGTCATCAACGCGCTGCTGCTATGGGGGTTCGCCCTCGGCGACCTCGTCCACGGACGCCTGGCGGAGGTGTATGGCATGCGCCTCTGGGTGATGTTGGGAGCCTGTCTGACGGCGGGTCTCAACTGGGCCGCCAGCTACGGGACATCGACCCTTACCTTCGCCCTGCCCTGGTTCGTCAACGGGTTCGTCAACGCCGCGTGCTGGAGCCCGGGCATCGCCCTGATATCCCAGTGGTGGCCCCGAGGAGAACGGGGCAGGGCCATGGGAATCGTCATGATGTCCGCCGGCGGCGCCATGTTGCTAATGTGGCTGGTAACCGGGTGGGTGGTGACCGAGATGGGATGGCGGGCCGCTTTTCGATATCCTCCCCTGGTGATAGCAGGAATGGGCGTGCTCTTCTACGCGCTGAGCCGGGACCGCCCCAGGGACGTGGGCCTCCCTGACTACGTGGAGGACGACCAGGTTTCCGCCAGGGCGGAGGAGCTGGGACGGGGGCGTCTCGGGGGTCTGGGCCCCTACTCCCGTTTGCTGACGGACGTCCAGTTCCAGATCGCCTGCCACGTGAAGGGATTGGAGAACGTGGTACGCTACGGCCTTACCACCTGGGTCCCGCTGTACTACTTCGAGAGGGCAGGTCTGGACATAACGTCCACGGTGCTGGTCACCACGGCCCTTCCCGCGGGGTACCTGGCGGCGCCCGTCCTGGGGGGCCTCGTCTCGGACAACCTGCTGCAGAGCGCCCGGAGGCCCATGGTGATGGCTTCCTGCGGCCTCAGCGCGCTGGCGTTGGTCGGCATCGCCCTGGCGCCCCCGGACAACCTGTACCTGGGGGCCGTCCTTCTTCTGATTGCCGGGTTTGCCATGAGCCTGTCACCCATGGGGGCCCTGGCCGTGGACATCGCGGGACGGCATATGGCAGGCACCTCCTCGGGGGTGTTGGATGCCCACGGCTACCTGTACGCCGGGCTCCAGGCCATCATCTTCAGCATCGTGTTGGAAATGGCGGGCGCACCGTGGGAGGTGGTGTTCCTGGCGATGGCCTCGACCCGTGTACTCTCCGGAGTCCTGATCTCCTTCGTCAGGGTCTAGCTCCCGGCGCCCGTGGAGGACATGATGGGCTACGCGCCATCGACGGTGAGAGGAGGGCGGGGTTTGCCCGCGGTCGAAAACTCCCGGTCACAGCGTACCGTAAGCCCTTGACATCCTTAGGGGCTGCTAATATGATTATGCGTGACCTCGCCTAAGCCAGGGAGCGAGCACACTCTGGAGAGGTGCGGTCGCCTTCAAGACCCCGGTCGGACGCGTAAAGGAGGCCCGATGAGGCGGTATCTGACTACTAGGCTGTCTATCATAGCTCTTGTCCTTGCGGTTGTTACGTTGATAAGCGGCGTCGCGTGGGCCGCCAACAACCCCGGTCCCAGTGCCCAGGTACAGACCTCGGTCGTGGAGATTCAGCCCATCCCCATGCAGATCGAGGTAGGTGGCACCCTTCAGGTCGCGGGCGCCGGTTTCGAGCCCGATGAGTGGGTGCTGTTCGAGATAGTGACTGGTAGCGGTCCCAACATCGTACTGGAAGGCGGCCAGGCGAACTCGGCGGGAGCGTTCCTTGCCGATACCACCAACGCCACGGCCACAGGCGGCCTTCCCGAGACCCTCACGCAGGGGATTTACACCATCGTGGCCCGGACCGCGGCCAGCGGCCACATCGCCAGCGCGCCCCTGGTGGTGGTAGAGGCGAAGAAGCAGTAGTCTCAAGGCGTAGGAATCGACCGTGAACAGGGGGCCTCTAGAAAGAGGCCCCCTGTGATTTGTCCCCAGGGACAGTGATGGACGGCGGTCGAGCCGGCCCAACGCGGCCGGTGGGGGCCGTTACCCCTGGGTCCGGCTGAGCTTGAGTTTCCGGATGCGCCGGCCCAGTAAGGACACGACTTCTATCCGCAGGCCGTCGTGGGTCACCGAGTCCCCCATCTGAGGTATCTTGCCCAGGGAGGTGTACACCAGGCCTCCCACGGTGTCCACGTCGTCCTGGCGCAAGGGGCTAGACAGCAGGTCGGACAGGTACTCCAGGCTCACACGGGCGTCGGCGATTATGTCCCCGTTGGCCATGGGGACTACCCTTGGCTCCATGCCTGGGGAGAACTCGTCCTCGATCTCGCCGACGATCTCCTCCAGCAGGTCCTCCAGGGTTACCAACCCCTCTACGCCGCCGTACTCGTCGACAACCATGGCCATGTGGACGCGCTTCTCCTGCATCTCTCGCAACAGGTCGTCAAGACGCTTGGACTCGGGGGTGAAGAAGGGGGGCCGTGTCACCTCGGCCAGGGGAGGGTGCTCCTCGGTGCGGGCCAGGAAGGGCAGAAGGTCGCGAGAGTGGACGACGCCGATGATGTTGTCGGTGGTCCCCGTGTAGACGGGAATACGGCTGTGGCCGTGCTCCTGCATCGTGCTGGCCACCGTGCTTAGGGACGTGCCGGCGTCCACGGCCACCATGTCGACCCGGGACACCATGACCTCTTTGGCGGTCGACTCGTCGAGCCGGAGGATGGAGCGGATCATCAGGCGCTCCCGATCGTCCAGGGTCGCCTGGCCCTCCTCGGTGATGACTACGGTGGTGGAGTCGGGGTCCGCCTCCGTGTCCGCCGCTTCGTCTCCGGCGCCTTCCCCACCGTTGTCCGTCGCCTGAGGGAGCCTGAGGGCGCGAATGCGGAGGAGCCCGAGGAGGGGGGAGGCCAGGACGCCGGCAACGGAGGGAAACCGGCGGGACGTGATGCCGGCGGCGCCCTCCAGCAGTACCATAAACGCCAGGAAACCCAGGGCGGCGGTGGCGTGGACTCCTATCGCGGGGGACGTCGTGCCGAGCAGCAGTATCTGGAAGGAGAGGGCCGCCGCGACAACCGCCGCCAACCGGAGGTTCCTTAAGGCCAGCAAGCCCCGGGACGTGGGGTCGGCGGGCACCGGCTGGCTACCTGACATAGCCCGGGCCCGGGCTATACCAAGGTAGAAGAAGACCACGAGGAAGAGCGCCAGGGAAAGACTGGAAGATAAGTCGTCGGTATCCAAGCCCTGCCGTGCTCCCTACTCTGGGGAACGAGGGTGGGTCGGGTCCCCGGTTGTCGGCCTGTTCAAGTGGAATGAGACCTCTTGCTCTCTACCATTCTAGCAGGTACACCTACCGCCAGTCTACCCGGAGGGACGTCCCTGGTCACGACAGCCCCCGCGCCGGTCACCGCTCCCGGGCCCACGCTGACCGGCGCCACGAGCATGGTGTCGCAGCCGATGAAGGCGCCCTCGCCCACCACGGTCCGATGCTTCTCGACCCCGTCGTAGTTGCACGTAACCATCCCCGCGCCCAGATTGGCGCCGGCCCCGATGGATGCGTCCCCTATGTAGCTGAAGTGCCCTGCGGCGACACCCCGTTCCAGACGGCTCTCCTTCACTTCCACGAAGTTCCCCAGGTGCACCCCCGTTTCCAGGTACGCCCCCGGACGGAGATGGCTGAAGGGCCCGACCTCCACCGACCCCTCGATGGTGGCCTCTTCCACGAAGGACGCCACCACTCGAGATCCGTCGCCTATGGACGAGTCCCTAATGACGGTGCCCGGTCCGATGGTGCAGGCCTCCCCGATGGTGGAGGCGCCCAGCACCATGGTGTTGGGCTGGATCACCGTGTCCCGGCCCAGGACCACCGAGGCGTCCAGGAAGGTGGAGCCGGGGTCGACGAGGGTCACGCCCTCCAGCATCCATCGGTCCCGGACCCTGTTTCTCGCCTCGGCTTCGGCCCAGGCCAGGTGCCTGCGGTCGTTGACTCCCATCACCTCCGACGGGTCTCGGACCAGGAAGGCATCGGCGCCTCCGGGCCTGGAGGCCGCCATGGGTACAAGGGACGTCAGGTACACTTCTCCGCCGGGAGAGGGCCCCACCGCCTGGAGGTTGTCCCACATCCACGAAGCCCGGAAGCAGTAGACCCCGGCGTTGGCCTCGTAGGGCGCGGCGGCGGCCTCGGGTTGGAGGTCCTGGAACTCGCATACGCCTGAGACCCTTCCGGCGGCGTCTCGCGCCACCATGCCCAGCCCGTCCCGCGGGTCGCATACGGCGGAGATGAGGGTGACCAGAGAACCGCCGGCCAAGTGGCGCTGGGACAGCTCCTGGAGGGTCTCGGCCCTGACCAGTGGGGTATCGGCGCCCAGGACCAGGACGTGGTCGGCCTGGGCCCTCAGCAGGTCGGAGGCCCGCAGCAAGGCGTCTCCCGTGCCCCGGGGCTCCTGCTGGAGGACGTATTCCACCGACTCGCCAAACAGCCCTCTCACGGCCTCCGCGCCGTCGGGAGAGACCACGACTGCGACGCGGCCGATGCCGGCGCCTTTCAACGCGGCCACGGGATAGGTCACCATCTCCCTGCCGCAGACCTTGTGCAGAACCTTGGGTGTGCCGGACTTCATCCGGGCGCCCCTGCCCGCCGCCAGCACGACCCCCGCCCAGCGTTTCATAGGTGCCACCCCCTGACTCGTCGTTGCTCCACCCCGCCGCGGAATCCGCGGTCACCCTCGCGTGACTTTGCAGGTCAATGGTAAGAGGGCGTTCGCGCAAGAGTCAAGGCAAGGGGCCATGGCCGGCGGGCGGTCGCGGCAGTTTCCTGCCCGACCGAAGGCTTTCACCATGGCAGCCCGCCTGAATCGGTCTGGCGTGCGGCCCCGGCGTTTCCTTGCCGGGGTCTGCCGGGGCGGTTACAATGGTACCGGTCGCCGCGGCGCATCGGACCGTGCCGGCGACGACGGATAGGAGGCCGCGATGAAGGTGGTCGACGCCATAGCAGAGATACTGAAAAAGGAGGGGGTGGACTACCTTCCGTGCTACCCCACGACTCCCATCATCGAGGCCGCCGCCGGCGCGAAGATACGCCCCATCGTGTGCCGGCAAGAGCGGGTGGGCGTCGGCATAGCCGACGGGTTCAGCCGCGTGACCAACGGCCGCCCTCCCGGCGTGTTCGCCATGCAGTATGGGCCGGGCGCGGAGAACGCCTTCTCCGGGGTGGCCACGGCCTACTCGGACTCGGTGCCCATGCTGCTGCTGCCGGCGGGCCACCCGGGGGTGAGGATCGGGGTGCCTCCCCACTTCGACTCGGTGCGGGCCTACGAGCCTGTTACCAAGACGGTGGAGCGGATCAACACTTCGGAGCGGGTCTCCGAGATCATGCGACGGGCCTTCAGCAACCTGAAGATGGGACGGCCGGGGCCGGTCATGGTGGAGATACCGTCGGACATCGCCCTGGACGAGGCGGACGAGGCGGTATCCAAGTACCAACCGGTGCGCGCCACGTGCTCCGCAGCCAGCCCCAGGGACGTGGACGCCGCCGCCCGGGCGTTGCTGGCGGCGAGGTCCCCGGTGATATATGCCGGTCAGGGCGTCATGTATGCGGGCGCTTGCGAGGAGCTCAAGCAGCTTGCGGAGCTGGTCCAGGCGCCGGTGACGACCACCCTGGTGGGCAAGAGCGCCTTTCCCGAGGACCATCCCCTTGCCCTGGGCACCGGGGGCGCCACCTCGGCGGGCCCGGTGGTGACCTTCCTGAAGGACGCCGACCTGGTGTTCGGGGTGGGCACCAGCTTCACCAGGCACGGCATGACCATTACCATCCCCCCTGGGAAGGTGATGGTCCAGGCCACCAACGACCCCCGGGACATCAACAAGGACTATACCATCGACCATCCCATCATCGGCGACGCCCGGCTGGTCCTGCTCCAGTTCATCGAGGCGGTGAAGGACCGGCTCGGCAAGGGCCGCCCCGCCGACGGGGAACGGGCCGCCCAGGTCAAGGCGGCCCGCGACGCCTGGCTGGCCGAGTGGATGCCCAAGCTGACCTCCGACGAGACTCCCATGACCCCGTACCGGGTCATATGGGACCTGATGAAGACCGTGGACCCCTCGGAGGCCATCGTTACCCACGACTCGGGAAGTCCCAGGGACCAGATGATACCCTTCTACCGCGCCGCCGGACCTCGGACGTACCTGGGCTGGGGCAAGTCCCACGGCCTCGGCACGGGGCTGGGCCTCGCCATGGGAGCCAAGCTGGCGGACCCTGACAAGCTCTGCATCAACTGGATGGGAGACGCCGCCTTCGGCATGGTGGGGCTGGACTTCGAGACCGCGGCCCGGGCCGGAGTACCCATCCTGACGATAGTCTCCAACAACTCGACCATGGCCGCCGAGACCAACCAGATGCGCGTGTCCCACGACCTGTACAACACGCGAGACATAGGTGGAAACTACGCCGACATGGCCAGGGCCATGGGAGGCTACTCGGAGCGGGTGGAGAAACCGTCGGAGATAGGTCCGGCGATAAAGCGCGCCAAGGAGGCCACCGAGGAGGGGCGGGCGGCCCTGCTGGAGTTCATTACGTGCTCCGAGACGGCCGCCTCCCACCGGCGCGCCTTCGGATAGGGCGTAATCTGCGGCGCCTCCGGCCCCGTAGGATAGACGGGGAACGCGGGAGGTGGCCGGATAGCGGGATATGGACGCAAGCAAGGCGAAATACAGGTTCGGGAGTCCCTCACGTGTTACTCCGGAGGCCATCGGCGAGCCGGGCAAGAGAACCTTCCGGCTCATCCTCGAGTCCGGGGCAGCTTCGGCGTCCCTGTGGCTGGAGAAGGAGCAGCTCTACCAGCTTGCCATCTACATCCAGGAGATAGGCAGCTCGTTGTCCGATGCCGACGATGGACCGGGCGGCACGGCCCCGGAGCCCCAGTGGAGCGGCGGCCCCACCAACGTGGAGTTCAAGGTTGGCAGACTCGCGTTGGGCCACGACGGCTCCAACAAGTGCTTTCTGCTGCTGGCCCACGACGCCGGGGCCGAAGACGAGGGCCAGGACGAGGACATGGCCACCCTGAGCTTCTGGCTAACCGCCAGCCAGGGACGGGAGCTGGCGGCGGAGGCCCTGAAGGTCTGTGCGGCCGGCCGGCCCCGGTGCTTCCTGTGCGGCAAGCCCATCGACGCCGACGGCCACATGTGCCCCCGCGGGAACGGCCACGGCCCCGTGGACTTCTGATGCCGGCGTGATCCTCCACGGCAGCTAGACCAGCAATGCCTCTGGACTCGCCGGAAGATGTCGTCCGTCTGATGAGCCGGGGGGAGATCACCTCCCTTCAGCTTCATCCCTGGGGGTCCAACTACACATTCGTGGCCAGGGTGCGCGACTCCACGGGGGAGTGCCTGGCCATATACAAGCCCCGGGACGGCGAGATCCCCCTCTGGGACTTCCCGGACCACACCCTCTACAAGCGCGAGTACGCGGCCTACCTCTTCAGCCGGGTCTTGGGCTGGGACTTCATTCCCCTGACGGTCATCCGGGAAGGGCCCCACGGCATCGGGTCCCTGCAGTACTACGTGGACCACGACCCTCGGGCCACGTACTACGACCTGCGGGAGACCGACTCGGATGCCCTACGCACCATGGCCTGCTTCGACCTCGTAAGCAACAACGCCGACCGCAAGGCGGTGCACTTCCTCCGGGACACCGCGGGCAAGGTGTGGGGCATAGACCACGGGCTGACTTTCAACTCGACGATGAAGGTCCGGACGGTGGTCTGGGACTTCGCGGGTGAGGCCATACCGGCCCACCTGCTGCAGGCGCTGTCGGGTTTCCTGCGACGCTTGGTCAGGCCCGACGACGACGTGGGGGAGCTGATGGAGCTGCTGGACGAGGAGGAGGTGGCAGCCCTGGTCCACCGGATAGCCTGGATACTGGACGTCGGCGAGTATCCGGCCATCCGGCGGCGCCGATACCGCCGGTAGGAAGCGAGGCGGGAGGCATTACCGTAAGGACCTAGCCGGCCTGGTGGGCGGCAGCCCTACTCTCGTGAACGCCAGTTGTCCTGGTCGTCGGGCTGCTGGTACGGAGGCTCTCCCTGGGGTTGCTGCTGCTGTTCTTGCTGCTGCTCCTGGGGACCGCCGTACTGCTGCATGTAGCTCTCCAGGGCCCCTTGGAACCTGCTCTCGAACTCCTCGGCGTCTCTGGGCTGTATCAGGATGCGGCTGCCCTTGTGGAGGCGCACCAGCAACCTGGAGCCGAAGGCGAACTTGAGCATCTGTACTTCCGAGATGTCCTGGAAGAGCACGTGGCGTATCCTGGGCTTCCCGTAGGCGATTACGAGCCTGTCGGGGTATAGCATGTACTGGCCCGGTGTCGTCAGCCAGCTGAAAGCCGCGACGGCGAGTCCGACAGCCACCATCAGTGGGTCCTGGGCAATTACTATGCCCATGGCCAGCACCACCAGGGCTATCACCAGGGTCAGGTTGAAGGACGACCCGTGTCGGTCGGCGTGTATAGGCTGGTACTGCTCCTGTTGCTGCATGGGGATATTCTATCATATCCTTACAGGGCTGATGTAATACGTGTGCGGCGGTTTCTGTACGGGTTGTCGCGCGGATGAAGGAGGACGGCAGGCCGATGGGCGGTGACCCCGGCAAGAGCAGACAGGTCAGGCTGGCGGTGTTCCAGAACGAGTCACTGGCCCGCCTTGCGGAGCAGCGCCTCAACCAACAGCTCATCGGCTGCGTCCTCCGGTCCCTGGGAGCGGGCTCCGGGGCGTTGGGGCTGCCAACCAATGTGCCTCACGCCCTATACGTGCTTGCTGAGGAGGAGATGCGGGCCCGGGAGGTGTTGAACATTCCCCCGGCGGAGGTCGCCGAGCGGGAGGGGCGGCCTGCCCCTTCCCGTCGGGTCTCCACACCCACCGTAGCTGTCCTGGTCGTGACCGCCGCGGCGGCGCTCATACTGGGCATCGGGATCGCGTACACCTGGGTCCTCGGTTGATCCCCGGGGCTACCTCCCGGCTCCACACCGGCGCCGCGTCGAACACATGGACCGGTCCTTGAAGTTCCACTTAGAGCAGGCTTGCGGGTCGGCCCGGGCGGGCGTGCTGGTCACGTCTCATGGACGGGTGCCCACGCCGGCCTTCATGCCCGTGGCCACCCAGGGTAGCGTCAAGGCGCTGGGACCCGACGAGGTCGAGGAGATAGGCGCCCGCATCGTGTTGGCCAACGCCTACCACCTGTGCCTCCGGCCCGGCGTTGGGCTGGTCCGCAAGCTGGGCGGCCTCCACGCCTTCTCCGGGTGGGAAGGCCCGATGCTTACGGACAGCGGCGGCTTTCAGGCCTTCAGCCTGGGCCGCCTTGGCCGGCTGACCGAGGACGGTCTCCTGTTCCGCTCTCACATAGACGGCAGCGAGCACCTGTTGACCCCCGAGTCGTCCATGCGCGACCAGCTGGGCCTGGGGGCAGACATCATCATGTGCCTCGACCAGTGCATCGCCGTGGGGGAGGGGCGGGAAGCGGTGGGACGGGCCATGGAGCGTACCCACCGCTGGGCCCTCCGTTGCCGGGACTCCAGGCGCGGCTATCCTCAGGGAGAGGGCGGGGCCCTTTTCGGCATAGTCCAGGGCGGCGTGTTCGAGGACATGCGGCGGGAGTCCGCCGGGTACGTCACGTCGCTGGACTTCGACGGCTACGCCATCGGAGGGCTGGCCGTGGGGGAGTCCAAGGCGGAGATGTACGGCATGGTCGAGCTGGTGACGCCGCTCCTGCCGCGGGACAGGCCCAGGTACCTGATGGGAGTTGGTGCGCCCGAGGACCTGGTGGAGTGTGTGTACCGGGGCGTCGATATGTTCGACTGCGCCCTGCCGACGAGGGTGGCGCGCAACGGGGCGCTATACACGCCACAGGGCCGGGTGGACATTGCCAGCGGGCGGTTTCGGGACGTGGTTGGCCCCGTCCAGGACGACTGCGACTGCTACGCCTGCCGCCGGTTCTCGGCGGCCTATCTGCACCATCTGTTCAAAACGAAGGAGATCCTGGGGCTGAGACTGGCGTCCATGCACAACCTTCGTTTCGTGCTGCGGTTGATGGAGGATATCAGGCAGGCGATTGCCGAGGGGGAGCTCGAGACCTTTCGCCGGGAGTTCTTGGCTGCCTTCACGCCGACGGACGAAGGGGCCAGGCAGAGCCATAAAGAGGCATGGATGCGGGCCAGGGGGATGCTGGGGCCAAGTGGTCCCGCCTAGGCGGGGTGGCCGCTAGGAGCCTCCGGCGACGGCCGGAACGATGCTGACCTCGTCTCCGGACTTGGTGGAGGTGTCGGTCCCCTGGAGGAACCGGACGTCCTCGCCGTTGATGTAGATGTTCACGAAGTATCGCAGCTCGCCCGACTCGTCCAGCAGCCTCTCCTTGAACCCCGGGTAGTCCGACTCCAGCCGGTCTATGATCTCACCCAGGTTGGACGCCTCTATCTCGACCTTGTCCTGCCCGTTGGCCATACGGCGCAGAGGTGTGGGAATTCGAACCAAGATGCCGCTCATCTGTACCTTCTCTCCCTTACTTGCCGTTGGAGCCGACGGCCTTGATGGCCTCCTCGAAGGAGCTCATGGTGGGGATTATGGGCAGGGGATGGACCACGTCGTCCACCGCCTCCTGGGTCTTGAGGCCGTTGCCCGTGATGTACGCCACCGTTAGCTCGTCGCGTTTGATGGCGCCGGTCTCGGCCAGGTACCGGAGACCCGACACCACGACGCCCCCGGCCGTCTCGGTGAATATTCCCTCGGTCTCGGCCAGGAGCTTCATCCCCTCGGTGACCTCTTCCTCGGGGACGGCGTAGCCCGTGCCCCCGGACTCGTGCAGGGTCTTCAGGGCGTAGATGCCGTCGGCGGGGTTGCCTATCGCCAGGGACTTGGCTACCGTGTTGGGCCTCACGGGACGGACGACGTCCTCCTCGTTGTTGAACGCCTGCACGATGGGGGAGCAGCCCATCGCCTGGGTCAGGTGCATTCTCGTGTCCACCGGGCCGTCGACCAGGCCCACGGAGGCGAACTCGTGGAAGCCCCTCCATATCTTGGTATAGAGGGCGCCCGAGGCCCCGGGGATCACACAGTGCTCCGGGAATCTCCATCCAAGCTGCTCGGCCACCTCGTACCCCAGGGTCTTGCTGCCCTCGGCGTAGTAGGGGCGCATGTTGATGTTGACGAAGGCCCAGGGGTAGTTGTCGGCCACCTCGCTGCACAGGCGGTTCACGTCGTCGTAGCTGCCGTCCACGGCTATGACGACGGGCGCGTAGATGGCGGCGCCCACCACCTTGCCCCGTTCCAGGTCCGAGGGCATGAACACCACCGCCTTCATGCCGGCGCGGGCCGCGTGGGCCGCCACGGCGCAGGCCAGGTTCCCGGTGGAGGCGCAGGCCAGGGTCTCGAACCCGAACTCACGGGCCTTGGTGGCCGCGACGGAGACGACCCTGTCCTTGAAGGAGTAGGAGGGGTTGACGCTGTCGTTCTTGAGGTACAGGTTGTCCAGCCCCAGGAGCTTGCCCAGGTTCTTCGACCTGACCAGGGGCGTGAAACCGGCGCCGATGTCCACCGCGTCGGCGGCGCCCACGGGCAGAAAGTCCTGGTAGCGCCAGATGGTCAGAGGGCCGCCGGCCACCCGCTCCCGGCTGACGGTGTTGCCTATCCCGTCGTAGTCGTAGTCCAGCTCCAGGGGGCCAAAGCAGAAATCGCAGACGTTGAGGGGCTCGATGGGGTACTCTCTGCCGCATTCACGGCAACGAAGGCACTTTACGAATGACACGGTTTTAAGACCCGGTTGCTCGGCCTCTTAGACTGAAACAGTATTGCCGATGGTAGCAGAGCCCCTATGGGATGTCAATAAACCCCTGGGCCCGGCAATCGCACCGGTAAGAGCATCAGTTCTGGTATAATCAGGGATAGGAACTCTGGCGGAGGGGGTTGTGAAATGGGAGCGACACGAGTGACCGTGGCTATACGAAACCCCGCCGAACCGGAACGGGTGTGGCAAGGGCTCTTTCTGGTGGACACCGGAGCAACCGACTGCCTGGTGCCCCGGCAGCACCTGGAGTCCATCGGGCTGGTCCCTGAAGGACAGCGCAGGTACGGCTTGGCCGACGGCAGAGAAGTGAGACTCGACATCGCCGTAGCTCGCATAGAGTTCATGGGGGAATTTGTTGGAGCCACGGTAGTCTTCGGTGAGGAGGGCGCCGAGCCCCTGCTGGGCGTTACCGCCCTGGAGTCGATGGGCATAGAGGTGGACCCCCTCAACCAGACCCTCAAGCGACTTCCGGCAGTCCGGCTGAGAGGATTCCGGACCAGTAGATAGCTTCCTCGCCGCCCAGGTGCCCAGTCCCGCAAGCGTAGCGACTACCTCGGCGGGGCGACGGCCTGAATGTCAAATAAGGGGTCCCGGCAACCACTGCCGGGACCCCTCTTGGTCCCCGGACCCGTTTGCCCCCCCGGGCCCTCTCCGGTTGTTCCGGTTATAAGGCGAGAGGGCCCGATGGACCGGCCTTGGACTAGGACTTGGAGCCTTCCAGGGCATTGACGTTGATCTCGAGGCTCCTCTTCTTGGCGTCCTTCTCCCTGGGCACCCTGACGGTGAGGACGCCGTTCTCGTAGGCGGCCTCGGCCTCGTCGGTGTTCAGCCCCTTGGGCAGCCTCACCACGCGGCGAAACTTCCCGAAGCGGTGTTCCCGGTGGAGGTACTCGTTCTCCTTGGCCTCTTCCTCCAGCGCACTCTTGGCTTCTATGGTGAGGGTGTTGTCCATGATGGAGGCGTCCACGTCCTCGGGCTTCACCCCGGGCAGGGTGGCGCGGACCACCAGGTTGTCCCCCTCCTCGTATACGTCGACGGCTACCGGGCCGAAGTAGCTGGCCACGGGCCGCCGGAAGTAGGTCCGCGGGAAGGCCCTTGGCCAGAAACGGTCGAGGTCGCTTTCGGCTCGTCTGATGTCTCCGAATGGCTCCCATCGCTTCAGCAGCATGTTGTGTCTCCTCCTCTTGTCTTGATAAGGTTTGGGTGACCTTTCAAGGCCTATTATAGAAACTTGAGTCTTACGTGTCAAGTTATTGCCTATAGCTTAGTAGGGATAGATGATTCTATACATAACAGATAATTGACAGTCATACATAATATAGGGTATTATTGTCGTAGCAGGTGTGACGATGGCGAGGACCGAAGACTTCTACTCGCTGCTGGGCGTTTCCAGGGACGCGTCGGACAAGGAGATCAGGCAGGCTTACAGGAAGCTGGCCCGTCAGCTCCATCCCGACGTGAACCCGGGAAACCAGGAGGCCGAGGAGAGGTTCAAACAGATAAACGAGGCCCACGAGGTCCTCTCGGACCCGGAGAAGCGTCGCAAGTACGACGCCTACGGCCACGATTGGAAGCACGCAGATGACATCCAGCGGGCCCGTGCCTCTCAGGGAGGCGGGTTCGACCACTGGTTCGCCGAAGGCCGGGTGCCGGGCGACCGCTTCAGTTTTGGAGGCATGTCCACCGGGAACCTCTTCGACGACCTGTTCTCCGGCGGCGGGCGCCGGGGCTTCACCCGGGCGGCGGTGCGTTACCCGGTGGAGGTGAGCCTGGAGGAGGCCTTCCTCGGCACCACCAGGCGAATCCGGATATCGGAGCCCGGCGAAGCGGATGGCGGACAGAGCCTGGAGGTGAAGGTGCCGCCGGGGGTCGACACCGGGTCGACGATACACCTGGCCCGGGGCAACGGACGCCGCCGGGACATCAACCTGGAGGTGACGGTCCGTTCCCATCCCGGCTTCCGGCGCTCGGGGTCCGACCTGTACACCGACGTGCAGGTCCCCCTGGAGGACCTGGTGCTCGGGGCGGAGGTCCCCGTCACGACCCTCAAGGGCAGGGTGATGCTGACGGTGGCGCCCGAGACCCAGAACGGCCAGACCTTTCGTCTGGCGGCCCAGGGGATGCCCCGGCTTGGCAACCCCAAGGACCGGGGCGACCTGTACGCCACCGTCAGGGCGGTGCTGCCCAGGGAGTTGACCGACCGGGAGCGGGAGCTGTTCCGGGAGCTCAGGGGGATCCGGTCGGGCAGGGAGGCGATCTAAGTGACTACCCAAAGGCCGGTAGACGACGAGCCGTGCTACGTAATCAGCGTGGCGGCGCGGATGGTGGGCGTCCACGCTCAGACGCTGAGGTACTACGAGAGAGTGGGCCTGGTGCGGATCCCCCGTTCCCAGGGGAAGCGCCGCCTCTACTCTCCCAGTGACATAGCCAATCTGAGGCGCATAAAGGCGTTGACCGAGGACATGGGCATCAACCTGGCGGGGGTGGAGGTGGTCCTCAAGCTGATGATGCGCATCAACCAGCTCGAGAAGATGAACCAACAGCTCGTGGACGAGGTCGGCAGGCTCCGGTCGGCCCTCACCTCCGGGGCCGAGGAGAGTCACGTCCGGACTTAGACCCGTCGTGGCCCACCGGCCGCCGTCAGACCGCAGCAGGAGGTAGAGGAGAAGATGTTGACACCGGAAAAATTCACGGAGCAGGCGCAGCAGGTGCTATCCAACTCCCAGGAGATCGTCCGAAAGTTCAAACACAGCCAGTGGGACGTGGAGCACGTCTTGCTGTCCCTCCTCGAGCTGGAGCAGGGCTTGCCCCAGGACATCCTGAAGGAGCTGGAGGTGTCGGCCGAGGCGGTTAAGGATGAGCTGCGGGAGGCGCTGGACCGCTCACCGAAGGTGGTCAACGAGTCCACCGCCATCTACGCCACTCCCAGGGCGGGCCGGCTGCTGGAGAATGCCAGGGTCGAGGCCGAACGCATGAAGGACGAGTTCATCGGCACCGAGCACCTGTTGATAGGCGCGACCATCGAGCGTGAGGGGGAGGCGGCTCGCATCCTGAGCTCCCACGGCCTGGACCAGGAGAAGGTATACCGCGCCCTGATGCAGATAAGGGGCAGCCACAGGGTCACCGATCCCCGTGCCGAGAACAAGTACCGCTCCCTGGAGCGGTATAGCGTCGACCTGACGGACCTGGCGCGCCAGGGAAAGCTGGACCCCGTGGTGGGCCGGGACGAAGAGATCCGGCGGGTCATGCAGACCCTCACCCGGCGCAAGAAAAACAACCCGGTGATAATAGGGGAGGCCGGCGTGGGGAAAACGGCCATCGCCGAAGGTCTGGCCCAGCGCATCATGGTTGGCGACGTGCCGGACGTCCTGAAGGACCGGCGGGTCCTGGCCTTGGACATGGGCGCCCTGGTGGCGGGCAGCCAATTCCGGGGCCAGTTCGAGGAGCGCCTCAAGGCCGTCATGGACGAGGTGAAAAGCGCCCAGGGCGAGGTGATCCTGTTTATCGACGAGATACACACCGTCGTGGGCGCCGGAGGGGCCGAGGGGGCCATCGACGCCAGCAACCTGCTGAAGCCGGCGTTGCAGCGGGGAGAGCTCCAGTGCATCGGCGCGACCACCATCCAGGAGTACCGGCGGTACATCGAGAAGGACTCGGCCCTGGAGAGGCGGTTCCAGGCCGTGTTCTTGGAGGAGCCCACCGTCGAGGACACCGTGGAGATCCTGCGGGCCCTGAGGCCCAGGTACGAGGCCCATCACAAGGTGCAGATCGAGGACTCGGCGTTGGTAGCGTCTTCCCGGCTGAGCCACAGGTACATCGCCGACCGCCGCCTGCCCGACAAGGCGGTGGACCTTATCGACGAAGCCGCCAGCAAGCTGCGCATTGACGTGGAGAGCCTCCCGGCCGCGCTCAAGTCGAGGGAGAGGCGGATACAGGAGATGGCCAACGAGGAGGAGGCCGCCGCCCAACGGTCGGAGTACGAGGAGGCGGCCCGGCTCAGGACCGAGCGCCTCCGGCTGGAGGAGGACTACAACCGGGACCGGGACGACTGGTTCAAGGACAACAAGACCGACATGATAGTGGATGAGGCGGACATCGCCGGCCTCATCTCCAAGTGGACCGGCATACCGGCGTCCAACCTTCTCGAGGGGGAGGCCCAGCGCCTTCTGCACATGGAGGAGAGCCTGCATGAGCGGGTGGTGGGCCAGGACAAGGCGGTAGCCGCCATCTCAGAGGCGATACGCCGGTCCCGGTCCGGGCTGAGCGATCCGAAGCGGCCCATCGGCAGCTTCATCTTCCTCGGGCCCACCGGGGTGGGCAAGACGGAGCTGGCCCGGGCGCTGTCCGAGTTCCTCTTCGACGACGAGGCCAACATGATCCGGGTCGACATGTCAGAGTACATGGAGAAGCACACCGTGTCGCGCCTCATTGGAGCCCCGCCGGGCTACGTGGGATTCGACGACGGGGGACAGCTCACCGAGGCGATACGGCGTCATCCCTTCCGGGTGGTGCTGTTCGACGAGATCGAGAAGGCCCATCCCGAGGTGTTCAACCTGCTGCTGCAGGTACTGGAGGACGGGCGGCTCACCGACGGCCACGGCCGTACGGTGGACTGCCGCAACACGGTGATCATCATGACCAGCAACCTGGGCACCGGCGAGGCGGGCCGGCAGGCCTTCGGGTTCCGCAGCGACGGAAGGGAGGCCGTGGACGATCAGCGGCTCCGGGAGTCGGTCCAGGACGCGCTGAAGAGGGCGTTCCGGCCCGAGTTCCTCAACCGCATCGACGAGATCATCATCTTCGACCCGCTCACCCAGGGGCAGATCGAGAGCATCGTGGGTCTGATGGCCGCCGAGGTGTTGCAGCGGCTGGAGGACCGGCAGATCACCTTCGAACTGGACGCCGGCGCGGTCAAGTGGCTGGCCCAGGAGGGGTTCGATCCCACCTTCGGCGCCAGGCCCATACGCAGGGCCGTCCGGAGGTATCTGGAGAATCCCCTGTCCACCGCGATCCTGACCGGGGCGTTCAAGGCCGGGGACCACGTGTACGTGGAGGCGGGCGGCGACGGGCTGACCTTCACCAAGGCCGCCGTCGCATCGGCCACCGCCGCCTAGAGGACGGGAGCCTGGACGCTAGTACAGCTTTCCCGGGTTCATGATATTGTAGGGGTCCAGGGCGGCCTTGATGGCCCTGGCCACGTCGAAGCCCTGGCCCATCTCCCTGGACAGGAGATGGGCCAGCTTGATCCCGACCCCGTGGCAGTACTCCATGGCGCCGCCCATGTCCTGGGCCAGGACCAGTATTCGGTCCACGGTCTCGCCCAGCGCTCTCAAGTCGGCTTCCGGTGGGTCGCCGTCGGGCACCAGGAGCAGGGAGAACAGCTCCGGCCTGGTCCAGATGGCGTACTCGACGGCCCGGGCTCCCCCGGCGGCGAGAATGCCGTCGCACTCGTGCCTGAAGGGCAGCACCTTGGACGTGGGCAGCGCTACGTGGAGGTAGTCGAAGCTCCTGCCGTGGCGGCCCCAACGCACCCGGCGGGGCTGTCCCAGCATGTCGCGTTTGTAGCTCTCTCCGGCCCGGTGGCGGGTACGCCAGTAGGCCACGGTCTCCGAGGGGCCGATGTCCTTTCCTCCGAAGGCCCGGCAGACCCCCAGGGACCTGGCTTCCGCGGCGTTCACACCCTCGGAGTAGCCCTCGTACATCATGAACAGCCGGACGCCCGAGCCGTCCTCCTCGGAGAGGTCGACCAAGGAGGGCTTGAGGCCCAGGGCAAAGAGCTCGGCCACCGCTTCGAATCCCCTGTCGAAGTCGGCGAAGGCCATCGTGGCGAAGGCGCGTTTCTCGGGCTCCCTCCAGACCCGAAGGGTGGCCCTCGTGATGATGCCGAAGACGCCTTCCGAGCCGATGAACAGGTGATTGAGATTGGGTCCCGCCGAGTATTTGGGGACTGTCCGCGTGGCCAGCGTCTCACCGGACGGCAGCACCGCCTCCAGCCCCAGGACCTGGTCCCCCATGGGGCCATGGCTGGCTCCCAGGTATCCGACCCCGTTGGTGGAAATGGCGCCGGCGACGGTGGCGATGGGCACGCTCCAGGGGTCGTGGCCCAGCATCAGCCCATGGTCCTTCAGGGCCCGGGCCAGGTCTTCCAGCACCACGCCGGCCTCCACCGTCGCCGTCAGGTCCGTCGGGTTGATATCTACGATGCGGTCGAGGCCCTTCATGTCGACGACGATGCCGCCCTTGATGGGCGCTGCCGCACCCATGACGCCGGTGCCGCCGCCGTAGGGGACGATGGGGACTCGGTGCTGGCTGGCGAGCTTGACCACGGGGGCTACCTGGTCCACCGACCGGGGTACGACCACCGCGTCGGCCATGCGCTCCAGCACGGCGGCGCCGGAGAAGACCCGGGCGGGAGAGAGGGCGTCGGCGGAGTACCGGTCCAGGTCGGGTGGGTCCGTAAGCACGCTTGCCGGACCCAAGAGCCGGACCAGGGATCGGATCAGGTCGCTTGGAAGCATCGCCCTGGGAGCTGTCGCTACCGGAAGGTCCAGGTGGAGCCGCCGGCGCTGTCCTCCACCGCCACTCCAAGGTCGGTGAGCCGGGAGCGTATCTCATCGGCCAACTGGTACTGTTTGGCCGCTCTCAGCGTCGTCCGTATTTCCACCAGGAGGTCGATGAAGGGGCTTCCGTCGTCACGGCCCTGGTCAGACGGCTGCTCGAAGGTCAGTCCCAGGACGCCCCCGAGGCACCTGAGGGTGTCCTGGGCATGGCCCAGGACGAGCCCAGACTCCCTGCCCCGGTTGATGGCCCGGGCCAGGTCGAAGAGGGCCGCCAGGGCCTGGGGCGTGTTCAAGTCCGCGTCCATGGCCTCCAGGAAACGGGCCTTGAAGGACGTGGGGTCCAGGACCTCCCCGCCCTCGCCGCCCCCCTGGCGCAGGGCGTTGCGAAGGCGGTCGGTGGAGGGCAGGCCGGTGTCGTTGTACGTCAGGGGGCTCCGGTAGTGGGAGCTCAGGAAGAATATGCGCAGCGTGTCGGGGCTGTACTGGCGCAGGCTCTCCTGTAGGGAGATCAGGTTGCCCAGGGACTTGCTCATCTTGTCATGGCCCATGTGGAGCAGGCCGTTGTGCACCCAGTGGCGGGTGAAGGGTTCTTTGCCGGTGTAGGCCTCGCTCTGGGCCGTCTCGTTCTCGTGGTGGGGGAAGATCAGGTCCTGTCCGCCGCCGTGGATATCCAGTGTCTCGCCCAGGTAGCTCAGGGCCATCGCGGTGCACTCGATATGCCAGCCGGGCCTGCCGGGGCCCCATGGACTCTCCCATGACGGCTCTCCCGGCTTTGCCCCCTTCCAGAGGACGAAGTCCATGGGGTTCTCCTTGGACGGGTCGACCTCCACCCGGGCGCCCGCCATCATGCCGTCCAGGCTCCTGTGGCTCAGCTTGCCGTACATGGGCGACCTGCTGACCCGGAAGTATACGTCGCCGTCGGAGGGGTAGGCGTACCCCTTGTCGATGAGGGAGCCGGTCACCTCGATGATCTTGGGTATCTCCTGGGTGGCCCGGGGGTACACCGCCGCCCGTTTCACGTTGAGGGCGTCCATGCTCCGCATGTACTCGGCTATATGCCTGTCGGCCAGCTCGTCGGGGGATGTTCCCTCCTCCAGGGACCTCTGGATGATCTTGTCGTCCACGTCGGTGAAGTTCTGGACGTGCTGCACGTCGTGCCCGAGGTACTCCAGGTAGCGTCTCAGGACGTCGAAGATGACGTAGCTCATGGCGTGGCCCAGGTGGCAGGGGGCATACGGGGTTATGCCGCAGACGTACATCTTTACGACGTCGCCCGACGGGGTGAATTCCTCCAACTCGCCGCTCAGGGTGTTGTAGAGCTTCACGGCGTTTCCTCCAGGAGCGCCACGGCGTAGGCCGACATGCCTTCCTCTCTGCCCACGAAGCCCAGATGGTCCGTGGTGGTCGCCTTGATGCTGACGTTGCCGGGAGGGACGGAGATGGCGCCGCCGACCTTTTCCTTCATGGTGTCGATGAAGGGGCCCAGCCTGGGACTTTGAGCCAATATTGTAGCATCAACGTTTACGACGCGCCAACGCGCCCGGGAGATAAGCCGGGCCACGGCGGTGAGGAGGCCCAGGCTGTCGGCCCCCTCGTACCGGGGGTCGGAAGGCGGGAAATGGGCGCCCTTGTCTCCCAGGCCCGCGGCGCCCAGCAAGGCGTCCATGATGGCGTGGACCAGCACGTCGCCGTCGCTGTGGCCCGAGAGGCCCAGGTGGTGGGGAATCTCCACGCCGCCCACCACGAGGGCCCGACCCTGGACCAGGGGATGGGCGTCGAACCCGATGCCGACCCGGTTAGCCATCGGCCGTTGGTGACCGGCCTTGGGCCTTCGGCCCGCGAGGCGCAGGCCGGCTGCTGCTGCTGGACCTGTTCCGGAGGAGCGCCTCGGCTATGTCCATGTCCTCCTGGCTGGTCACCTTCAAGTTGGCGTAGGAGCCCATGAACACATGGACGTCGTGGCCCAGGCGCTCGACCATGGAAGCGTCGTCGGTGACGTCTTCGTCACAGGCCCGGTGGGCTTCCTGAAGGATGTCGTAGAGGAACACCTGGGGAGTCTGGACGAGCCAGAGGGTCTCGCGGAGAGGCGTGGCCTCGACCCTGGTCCCCTCCGTGACGACCTTAATGGTATCCTTGGCGGGGACGGCGGCCACGGCGGCGCCGGACTCCGAGGCCGCCTCCAGGCCGCGCCGCAGGATGTCGGCGTCCACGCACGGTCGGGCCCCGTCGTGGACGGCCACCCAGCGGCAGGGAGAAAGGCGCTCCAGGCCCAGCCGGACCGAGTCCTGGCGACGGCCCCCCCCGGCGCAGACGGACTCGGGAGGGAGCTTCGTCCATGCCCGGTCCCCGGCTAGGGACCTGCCCCGGGGGACCTTCTCGGGAGCCAGTACGAGGACTAGCTCGTTTACCAGGGGACTGGCCTGCAGGGCCTCGACCGTGTGGGCAATGAGGGGCTTGCCCAGGATGTCGGCGAAGATCTTGTCCACGCCAGCCATGCGACGGCTCTGCCCGGCGGCCACTATCAAGACGCCCAGGGAATCGTTGCCGACGGGTGCGGCGACATCCGCCGGTCCGTTACCCGTGGTCGTGTCGGGGAGGGGCATCCTCGGCCGTTATTCTACCCTGGGCTGGGCGAAAATTATCCGTCCGGCCGCGGTCTGGAGCACCCTGGTGACGGTGACGTCGCGGAAGGTGTTGAGGTATCTGCGGCCTCCCTCGACCACCACCATCGTGCCATCGTCCAGGAACGCCACGCCCTGTCCCACCTCTTTGCCTTCCTGGATGATGTTGACGGTCAGGTTCTCGCCGGGAATTACCATGGGCTTGAGGGCGTTGGCAAGCTCGTTGACGTTCAAGACGCGGATGCCGTGGACCTCGGCCACACGGTTGAGGTTGAAGTCGGTGGTAAGGATGGGGGCTTCCATGGCCTTGGCCAGCTTGACGAGCTGGCCGTCCACCTCGGTGCCGTTGAGCAAGGAGGCGTCCAGCACCTGGATGGGCACGCTGGTCTCCTTGCGGATCTTGGCCAGGGCCTCCAGGCCCCGGCGGCCCCGGTTCCGTCTCAGGGAGTTGCTGGAGTCGGCTATGTGGCGCAGCTCGTCGAGCACGAAGCCGGGTATGACCAAGGTGCCCTGAAGGAACCCGGTCTGACCCAGATCGGCAATGCGGCCGTCTATGATGGCGCTGGTGTCCACCAGGATGTTGCCGGTCAGGGCGTTGGCGTAGGGCCCCTCCGCCGTGTCGCGGGGGAAGAACCTCCGCATGTCCTGCTCTCGGCTGGCCCCAATCAAGAGTCCCAGGGAGCCGAGTACGCCGGTGATGGCCAAGGGCACTCCCCAGGACATCCAGCCGTCCAGATTGAACAGCGGCACTGAGATCAGGGCTGCTACCACCAAGCCAACGACCAGCCCGATGGTGGCTGACACCATCGCGGATGCGGGCACCCGACCTACGGCGTCTACTAGCTTGTTAAACGACCTGAACAGATAAGGCGTTTGGTCCCTCCGGGCTGCGTGCCCCGCCGGCGTCGACCCCACGGCAGGGGAACCGCCTCCTAGCTCCCACCGGCCGGATTCCACTGCCGGGGCCGCTGGCGACGCGCGTCGGAAACGGGCTTCCTTAACTTCTTCCGCGTTCGAAATAGGACGCCCTGGCTCTCGACCGTATGCGTCGCTAACTACTACTAGAATACCATAGACCATATGCGTAGAAAAAGATCGTAGTGGCACTCGGATAGCGTGTTTTGGGACGGCGTCTTCCATGGCGCGGAGGGTCGATCGCAACCTTTACTTGCGCACGAGTCCTGCTACACTATTGCCTGATGGAACCGCATCGAGACGGAGTCGATGGCGGCCGCTAGCAGGACCGCGGCCACCCCTGCCCTCCGCTGGGCCGGCCGGATAGCCGGGGCCCTGGAGGCTACGTGGCTCCTGACGGCGGCCCTGGTCCCCCTGATATTCGTCCCGACGGACTTCATGTCGTCGGAGGCGGTGAACGCCTACGTCGAGGTGCCCAAGACGACGGCGTTACGGCTCCTGGCCGGCGTGATGGTCATCCTCTGGATCGTCGAGTGGCTGCTGAGAGGGGGATTGACTCGCCCCCCACAGGCGTCGAGGTCCCTTGTAAGGCTGCAGGCCTGGCTGGTGGAGCAGCCCAGCCGCTGGATAGTCGTGGCTGCCACGATCTATATCGTGGCGGCCATCATTAGCACCGCACTGTCCCAGTCCTTCTTCATCAGCCTGTGGGGTGAGGTCTCGGGTCAGTTCGGGTACTCTCTGTACACGACCCTCTCCTACTTCGTCCTCTTCGCCGTAATAGTCACCCATCTGAAGACCCGTCAGCAGCTCCACCGTCTGCTGACCGTGCTCGTGACCGCCGGTTTTCTTGTGGCCGTGTACGGAATAGTCCAGAGGTACGAGGGGGACCTCTTGAACGTCGGAGAGGCGGGCAGCTTCCGTGTCGCCTCGACCATGGCCAACCCGGTCTTTACCGGGGCCGCCCTCGTAGGTACCGGGCTACTGAGCCTGGGGCTGGCCCGGGCCCTCCTGGAGGCCTGGGGCACAACGCCCGGGCGGGCGGCGGCCGTCGTGCTCCTGACCCTCGTGGTTGGCACGGGTCACCTGCTGGCGGTGTGGTTCACGGACGCCCGGGGCTCCTGGCTCATCGGCGTTCCCGCCGGCCTTGTGACTCTCCTGGGGTTGCCGGCGGTCTTCGACGCGCTGGACGGCGTGCTCGGGAAGCGGGCTCTCCGGGCTGACCTCGTGCTGCTGACCTGCTTCATAATCGTGCTCACCGCAGCGGTGCTGGCGGCCCAGGTGGAGGTGATCGGCATCGAGGACTTCGCGGGCGTCTCGATGGTCCGCGTGCTGGCCTTTCTGGTGGGGATAGCGGCGTTCCTGAGCATCCTGGTGGCCATGTTCCCCGCCAGGTTATCGGAAGGAGTCAGGGACTTCGCCAAAACTCTCCTGCTGGTGGGATCGGCCTTGCTGGTCGCCCTGCTGGTCGTGACCTATACCTACTCTCCCGTGGGGACGGTGAAGCTGGCCTTCCGCGACCTGGCCTTCCTGGATGCCCGGGTGCTGTTGGCGGTCTTCGGCGCCGTGGGGCTCCTGGGACTGCTTGCGCTGGCAGTGCGCGAGCCCCGCGCCCTGCTGGATGCGCGGGACCGGTGGAGGGAGGACCTACCCCAGACGCCCCGGGCCTCCGTCAGGCTGCCCAGCGACGGGAGGGTCCGTCTCATCACAGTGGGCCGGAACGCGGGCGCGGCGCTGATCGGTGCGGTCGGGCCGCTGCTGGCAGCGTGGGACGGGTCCAGGCGGGAGGTCGCCAAGGCCGCCAGGGTCGCCCTGGTGCTGTCATCGATGGTGGTGATAGCCCTGCTGGTTGGCGGCCTGGTCGCCACCGTATCATCGGGCGCCCAGCCGCCTGCACCGGGCGTGGCCGAAAGGGAGGCGACGGATACAGTTGCCACCGTGACGCCCGCCGAGCCCGAGGGCCGGGGGCTCAGCTTCCGAAACGACATTTGGGCGGCCTCCTGGAGGCTTATCAGGGACCGGCCGTGGTTCGAGTACGAGGAGCTGTCGTACGCCCTGGCCCGCCCGTTGGTCGGCTACGGCCCCGAGCTGTTCAAGTACACGTTTCCCCTGGAGAGCCCCAAGGGCGGCCTCCTGAGCCAGGCCCACAACTTCTTCGTGCACCATTTCGTGGAGCAAGGGATACTGGGCGGGTTCGCGTCCATGGGGCTTGTCCTGTCCTTCTTCGCCGTGGGTGCGGCCCAGCTCTGGCGCAGCCGGGAAAGGGTCTCCACGGGCCATAGGTGGATACTGATCGCTCTCATGGCGACCATCGCGGGCCGGGTGGCCGAGATGATGGTCGGGGTGGCCCGGGAGCCGGACCTGGTCACGTTCTGGGTCCTGCTGGCCATCCTCGTCGTGCTGCCCTCGGTGATGGGACGGTCCCAGGGGGCGGCCGTTGGCGGGGGCAGGTGTCCAACCTGCGGAGAGGAGCACGAGCCCCGGGCCACGTCCTGCCTCCGCTGCGGAGGCCCGCTGGGCTCCCCGGCAGCGGGCGAGGTCCAGAGGGGCGCCCGAAGGCGGGAGCGACGCGCCCGGCAGCGGGACCGTAGGGCCAGGGGCGCCGTCCGTCTGGGAGCCGCCATATCTCCCACAAGGGCGCTGGTCCTGGGGGTGATGTCCGTGGTCATCGTGTTCGTGGGCTGGCTGTCCTGGGACAAGAACGTGGACTACGCCTGGGCAGCCGCCATCGCCGGGTCCGCCGGTGAGAAGCTGTCCCAGGGGGACCTGCGGGCGGGTCACCGGCTCATGTCCCAGGCGGTCTCGAAGGCCCCCGACGTGCCCGTCTACTATCACAACCTCTCGAGAGTCTACGACGGCTACAGGAAGTTCGTCACCGAGAACCAGGGGGAGTTCCAGTCGTGTGAGGAATACTTTGCCCTGGAGCCGCGAGAGGGGAGGTACCAGGTGGCGGATGGGAGCTTCGCCGGGTGTGCGGAGGAGTCCTACATCATTGCCTGGAGAGGGCTCTTGAAGAACGGGGATGCCGCACAGAACAAGCTGGTGCTGGCCAACTCGGCCATGGTCCTGGCGTTGCTGGACTACGAGGGGCTTGACGACGAGGCCATCCGCTATTACGAAGAGCTGACGGACATGCTGCCCAAGTCGTGGCGCCAGGAGTACCTGCTTCGCAGGTCCCAGGTGCGTCTGGGCAAGTATCAGGACGCCGTGGATGGGTTCGAAGAGACGATGGCCAAGGCGGGGGTATCGAAGGAGAGGGCCCAGTCCCTGTATGTCCTGGGCCTGGCCCACGACGGTCTCGACCAGCGCGAGGAGGCCATCGACGCCTTCGAAAAGAGCCTGGACCAGCCCGACACCGGCGGGATAGAGGCCGAGGTGCTCCGGCACCTGTTCGCCGCCTACGAGGCACGGGTCGAAGCGCAGCTAGACGCCCGAGCCGAGGAGGAGGCGCTGGCAACCCTGGACAGGTACCTTGCCAGGACGGAAGGGTCGACAGCCGATGCCCGTCCGCTGTATCTCAAGGGTGTGGCCTACCACCGGTTGCAGGACCTGGACCGGGCGCTGGAGGTCCTCCGGGAGAGCCTGCAGGCCGATGGGTCAGGCGCCATCGCCGCCGACGTCCATGGTCTGATGGCCACCGTTTACGCGGACCTTGGAGATGCCGACGCCGCGGCCGAGCACAGTAGGCTGTCCAGGGAGCTGGAGCAGGGCTAGGCCCGTGCCCAGTCTTCCGTTCCCGGCCCGAGGTCGGGACCAGGTCCTGGGACTAGGCGGTGGCCGAGAGACCTGCGGCCTGGATGCCCGTCAGAGCCGCTTCCTCGTCCTGCTCGGCGGTGCCGCCGCTGCCCCCAACCGCGCCGACCATCTGGCCGTCCTTGAATACGGGGAGTGCCCCCTTGCCGGGTACGAAGTGGCCGCCCTCGATGGTGGTAAGGGACCGTATGACGGCGTTGTCCGCCAGGTCGCCGCTGGGCCTGCCGAAGGCCGCCGCCGCGGCCGCCTTGCCGCGAGAGACCAGGGCGGTCCTCCAGAGGGCCCCATCGACCCGGAACATCGCGATCAGGTCTCCCCTCGCGTCGACCACCGACACGCTCATGCCGACGCCCCATCCCAGTATCTTGGCCTTGGCCGCCGCCAGGATCTGCTCAGCCTCCGCCAGAGTCAATGTCGCCATTGGTTGCCTCCTCGGTCATTATTGCCACTAGATTATATGGGAGAATCGATGCTATGGATACCACGGCGGCCGGTGGCGTGGCCGTGTGGCGAACCCATGGGCCGGATAGTATAATCAGCCCGCGTTCTCGGTATAGCCTGCCGCATTCTGCCAGCGGGCGGACGGGGCTCCGGAGGTGCCTTTCGTGAGGGATGTCATAGTGGTGGGTGCGGGACCCGCCGGCAATAACACGGCCTTCAACCTGGCCGGCCGGGGATACGACGTGGTGGTGGTCGACCTGACCCGGCGCATAGGCGACAAGCTGTGCACCGGCATAGTCGGCCGCGAGTGCCTGGAGCGGTTCCCCATCGACCCCGGGTTGGTCCATCGTGATGTCAAAGGGGCCGTGGTGGCCGCTCCCGGAGGCGAGGTCGTGAGCCTGGGCAGGCAAGAGGTCCAGGCCCACGTGGTGGACCGGGTCTCATACGTGGACTCCCTGGCGGAGAAGGGCAGGAACGCGGGCGCCGAGTACCTGCTGGGCCACAGGGCCACCGAGGTCGTCCCCGAGGACCAGGGCTGGAGGGTCGAGACGGTCAACGGCTCCGGCGGCCGCACCCTGAAGGCTAGGGCGCTGGTGCTGGCCAGCGGGTTCGGCTCGGACTTGACCGGCCGAGTGGGGCTGGGGCGCGTGGGCGACTTCGCGACAGGGGTGCAGGCGGAGGTGATGGCCCCCGGAGTGGAGGACATACACGTCTACTTCGGCCAGGGGGTCGCTCCCGGCTTCTTCGCCTGGATGGTGCCCACCTCCGGCGGAAGGGCCCTGGTCGGGCTGCTGTGCCGGAGGCGGGGTATGGGTCACCTGCAGAAGCTGGTCCTCCGCTTGCAGATGGAGGGGAAGGTGACGCGGGTAACCAGGGCCCCGGCCAGGTGGGGCGTGCCCCTCCGTCCCCTGGGGCGCACCTTCGGCGACGGGGTGCTGGCGGTGGGGGACTCAGCGGGCCAGCTCAAGCCGACCACCGGCGGCGGCATCTACTACGCCCTGCTGGCCAGCGAGATCGCCGCAGGCGCCCTCCACCGGGCGTTCACGCGGGGAGACCTGTCCTCCGACCGCCTCTCGGCCTACGAGCGGGAGTGGAAGGACCTCCTCGCCCACGAGATGGACGTGGGGTACTCCGCCCGCCGCATGTTCGAGGTGCTCAAGGACTGGCAGATCAACCTACTGATGCACATGTTTGCCAGCGACGGCGTCTTCGAGGAGCTGGTGGACCTCCAGTCCCTGTCCTTCGACTGGCACAGCGGCGTGATCGCCAGGCTCATGGACCATCCGATGCTCAACCGGGCCCTCACCTTCATAAACCCGGTCCTCGCGACCCTGGCTCCCCGAAGCTGACAAGGGTTCCCCCTTCGCGCCGAGTTTTCGTGATTTTTGGCCCTTTCTTAAACGTGTCTTAAATCTCGCCTTTTGCTAAAATCATATCACTAACCTCGGTGGGGGGTGGGAAATTGTTCGAGAACTTTGGTCCGGGAGCCGATGGCGAGGCCAGGATGTCAACGCCCTCCCGCTCGAATGGGAACGGACCCGTCCGTCTGGGACTGCGGCTGCTGGCCTCCGTGGCGGGCGGAGCGATGCTTCTCCTGGCCATGGGCTGCTCCAGTGGTGAGGACCCGAAGTTAGCCTTCGTATCAGACAGGGATGGAAATCCGGAGATATACACCGTAAACGTCGATGGGTCGGAACAGACGCGGCTCACGGTCAACAACGCCGTCGACAGCCGCCCCCTGTGGTCCCCCGACAGGAAGTGGGTGGCCTTCGTCTCCGAGGAGTCGGGCGACCCGGAGATAAACCGCCTTCAGGTGGGGCCCGATGAAGCCAAGCCCCAACGGCTGACACACAGCCCCGGGGACGACCACATGCACTGGTGGTCCCCCGACGGGTCCCGCATCGCCTTCATCTCCGACCGTTCGGGACAGCCCGAGGTGTACGTAATCGGCGCCGACGGGTCCAAGACAGGCATCACCCGGATCACCTCGGGTGAGTTCGCCGAGCTGAGGCTGGATGGATGGTCCTCCGACGGCCGGTGGCTCGCCTTCGTCCCCAACACCAGTGAAGAGGGCCCCGGGATCATGATCCGCAACCCGGACGGCGTCAACCTGATGCGGCTCACCAGCTTCCAGGACTACGATGCCCGGTGGTCCCCGGACAACCGCAAGATAGTCTACACGTCGGAGAGGGACGGCAACCAGGAGATCTACGTGATGAACTCCGACGGGTCGAGCCAGACGCGGCTGACCCACAACGACAGCCCGGACCACTCGCCCTCCTGGTCTCCCGACGGCCTGAAGATAGCCTTCGTGTCAGAGCGCGACGGCAACCAGGAGATCTACGTGATGAAGGCCGACGGCGCCGGGGTCACGCGGTATACGGCCAACGATGCCGTCGACGAGTCGCCCGTGTGGTCACCCGACGGGAAGAAGCTCGCCTTCGTGTCCTACATCTACAACACGGGCGAGATATTCGTAATGAACATCGCGGACCGCAACCAGACTCGTCTCACCAACAACAACGCCAACGACACCGACCCGGTCTGGTAGCCGCCGTGGCGGGCCGGCTCCGGCGCCCCGTAACCGCCGGTTGCACCCGCGTCATGGCCCGGGCCGTTGCGGCAGCGGTGCTCGTCTCAGTGTCCATAGCCTGCAATGGCTCCCTCCCCGGTCCCGAGGACACGATGACGGTCCGGGGTATGGTCGTGGAGGTACGGGCGAAGTCCATTACGGAGCTGGAGCTCCTGGCCATCATGGACCAGACGGGAGACCGGTGGGAGTTCTATGCCGACGGGTTCGCGGGCTTCACGCCGGCGCATCTCAGGGAGCATCAGGCCTTCGGCCAGCCGGTGACCGTAACCTACAGGGAGACCCGGGACGGGCTGCTGGTGGTGGGACTGGCGGACTGAGCCCAGTCTACTGGAGCACCGCGGCGAGCCCCTCCTCGATCTCCTCGGCGGTGGCGAAGGCCTCGAACTTGGCGGACACCGCGCCGCCGCCGTCGACGACGAACGTCCATGGCTCGGTGGGCAAGCCCCACTCGTCCACCGACGGCACTGCCCGGGCCCTGCCGAGGTCTCCCTGGATCTCGTGGGGGTTGTCGAACACCTCCACGTGGATGAAGTTCGCCCGTCCCCGGTACCGGTCCCTGACCTCCGACAGCACCTCCACCTGGGGACCGCATGTGGCCGTCTGGCAGTAGCCCGGTGTGGCAAATGAGACGACCAGGGGCATGCCCGAGGCCAGCGCCTCTCGTATAGTCATCCGGTACAGGTCCGGGTCGGGGACAGGCGCGGTGGTCAGGTGGTCCAGAGTCTCCACGTCCCGGCCCGTCTTGTTCACCGAGGCGGGGGCCGGTGAGCCCACGGCGGGCGTGCTGCTTTTCTCTTTAACCTGGATGGTCGTCGTGACGTCGTCGGCGCCGCTCCCAGGCCCGTACAGGGACACCACCGCCCCAGGGAACCGGACCGTGGTGTTGGAGGCGCGGTCCTGTATGGCGAAGGCGAGGCGGTTTGTCCCCACTCCCAGGTCGGTGGATATCACCGTGGCCGACAGCGCGGGGGACTCGGGCGACGAGGAGGAGGCCAACCGGGTCTCGTCGACGGATATGTCCATCCCCCATTGGCCCGCCCGGTCGAAGGCGACCTGGGCCGTGTACACGCCCAGATTGCCCAGTGGCCATGGCCGGAACCGGGCGACGGCGGTCGCGTCGGGCTCTGCCGGGTCCGGCCCCGAGCACGCCGCGAAGAGGACGGCGGTCAGCGCCGCAAGGACCGCGGTGGCCGCGGGTATGGTGGTGGACCTACTTGACGTGGGTTTCATCGGAGGTCGTCTTTGTGATGCCGTCCGGTCGGGGGGATGCGAACACCCTATTATAGTCCAAAGCCATAGCCCGAACATCAACCCGGAGGCGGCGGAAGGGAAGTTCAAGAGTACCTACTCCCTGCCCGTCCGGCTGCCGTCATTCCCGCGCACTGGGGGGAATCCCCATCTGGGCAATACTGGACTCCCGCGAACGCGGGAGAGGAGGGGTCAGGAAGTTGAGTCTACACCTGCCTCGGTGGCTAGGCGACCGGGTTGCCCATGAGGAATGACCCGGTTCCGGACATGAAGTATAATCTCCGTACGTACCAAGACGAGGCCGGCAACAGTGACCGGCTCCGCGGAACGGACCCGAGGGGCGGTCCACTCAGGTGACAGGAGGACTTCGATGAGACGGCTCACCAAGGACAAGCATATCTACGACCTGGACCCCGACGCGCCGCCGGCCATAACCATCGAGTCCGGCGAGGAGCTGATAGTGGAGACCTGGGACGTGTTCCAGGGCCTCCAGGACTCGGAGTCCATCCACCAGAGATTCGAGCTGGGACCCGACCCGTCGGCCCTTCCCATACCGGCTACGGGCCCTATCTACGTGCGGGACGCCATGCCCGGCGATGCGCTGAAGATCGACTTCATACGCATCACACCCATTGATCACGCCATCCAGCGGCAGAGGCCGGGCAGCGGTTACCTGGACGAGGATTTCCGGGACATACACGTGACCCTCATGCCCATCGAAGGCGACCACCTGGTGTTCCCCGGCGGCATCCGGATACCCCTTAGCCCGGACATGGGGATGGTGGCCACCACCCCCACCTACGTGCTGCACCCCTCGGGGCGCATCGGCCCCCATGGCGGGGACATAGACTTGCACGACCTGGGTGAGGGGACGACCCTCCATCTTCCGGTATTCGTGCCGGGAGGCCTGCTGGTAATGGGCGATGGCCACGCGGCTGCGGGCGAGGCCACCATGGCCGGGACAGCGGCGGAGGCGCAGCTGGAGGTACACATTCGAGTTACCCTGGAGAAGGGGCGTAACCTGAAGTCCCCACGGGCGTTGACGCGGAGCGACTTCGTCATCCTGGGCCACGACAAGAACGACGGAGACCTGACCGAGTGCCTGACCCGTGCCGTGAGGGAGATGCTGGACGTACTGGTGGGCGAGAAGGGCATGGAGCCCAACGACGCCTACGCCCTGCTGAGCGTGGCTGGGGCCGTGGTCGGTCCGGCGTCGAACCGCCGGCTGTACATGAGCTCTCCCAAGGTTACCCTCGACCGCCAGGTCTACGAGCAGCTTGGATAGCCGGAGGAGAGTTGGGCGGCGGGGTCGGCGGCATTAGCAACGAGAAAAAGGAGAGTGCATCATGGCGCAAAAGACGGTGATCAGGCCGCCCGGGTTGCCCGATTCGGGCAGTCCTCTTTCCCGGGCCATTCGGGCGGGGGACTTCGTGTTCGTCTCGGGCACGCCGGCCAGCCCCAACCCGGCAACGGGCGAGCTCGACCCGGACATCCGGGCCCAGGTGCGGAGCTGTCTGGAGACCATCGATACCATCCTGCAAGAGGCCGGTACGTCCCTGAGCAACGTGGTCGCCGTCACGTCGTACCTCACCGACGCCGGCTATTTCGCCGCCTATAACGAGGAGTACCGCAGGTTCTTTCCCAGCGACTACCCGTCGCGTACGACCGTCAAGGCGGAGCTGATGAGGCCCGAGATGTTGGTGGAGATCACCGTCACGGCCGTCGTGCCGTCCTAGAAGCTGGTCGGGGCGGGCAGGTTCGAACTGCCGACCTCCTGGTCCCAAACCAGGCGCGCTACCACTGCGCCACGCCCCGAGAGGCATCTATGTTGCGGGAGGTGTGGTGCCCTTGCGGAAACCGTAACACGGCTGTCCGAAGACCCAGTATAGATGATACATCGGGGAGGGCTACCAGGCAATCGGGTTTCCACGTTCCCGAGGCCGTGCCTGACGTCCCTGGATGTCACTGCCATGAAGATAGCGGTCTCCCGCCCGTCATTCGGCCACCGAGCCGGAATCCAGGGACGAGACCTCCGTCGGATGCGTAGATGGCTGGACCAGTCGATCTCACCGTTTGGATGGGTTGCTCCCTTCCTCTGGATGACCTGACGGGGGCGGATGACCCAACAGGGGAGCCGAATAGCCTGGCTCAGGCTTCCGCCGCATAGCGCCACAGTAGTCAGGTAGGCTATAATGGTTCATATTCCCACTACTGCCGGGACGGGGAGTGTGCAAGCATCATGCTGAGATTCGCCGAAGAAATCATCCTGCTCCTGCTCAACGACGATGACGGGAGGTTCGCCCACGTGCCGAGCTGGTCCTTCGACTACGCCCTGGCCGGCGGCGTGCTGATGGACCTGGCCCTGGAGAACCGCATCGACACCGACCTGGAGAACCTGGTCCTGCTGGACGCCACGCCCGTGGGCGACAGTCTGCTCGACCCCACACTGGCCGATATAGAGGCGGGAGAGAAGCACAACGCCCGTTACTGGGTAGAGCGTACGGCGAACCGGGCCCAGGAGATCCGCGAGGAGGCCCTCTCCAGACTGGTAGCCCATGGCATCCTGGAGTGCCGGGACGACCGTTTCCTGTGGGTGTTCCGGTCCAGGCGCTACCCGGCGGTCCAGGGTGAGGTGGAGCGCGAGGTGAAGCTGCGCATCATGGGGGTGCTGTTCAGCGACGATATCCCGTACCCGCGTGACGTGGTGATCATCTGCCTTGCCGACGCGTGCGGCATCTTCGAAGGACTGTTGTCCAGGCAAGAACGGGCCAGTGCCTCCGCCCGCATCGAGCAGGTGCGCAGGCTGGACCTCATCGGTCAAGCAATGTCCCAGGCGATCCGAGACATAGAACTGTCGGTGGCAGCCTCTATACAACCGCATATGTAATGACCCGCGGCTTGATGCCAGGCCTTTTGAAGCAAGAGGTGTTGGCGCCCATCCCGTCGTAAGGGCGCCGGCTTGGCCATTGGCCGCAGTGTCCGAATGACCCCATACTTGTCTGGCTCACGCCATTCGGATTCTCTGCTCCGGATTCTTTCTTGGACCAGGGGAGTGAGGTGAGGCGGCAAAGGCCCGCTAGCACAAGCCGTAGCCGGCAGGGTCATGGTGAACTCTGTGTACTCTCCGTAGACGGTGTCCACCGACAGATCGCCTCCCAACCGCCGGGCCACGTCGGCGGCGATGGGCAGGCCCAGTCCGGCCCCCACCGCGCCGTCCCGAGTGGAGAAGAAGGGGTTGAATATGTGGCCAACGACGTCATCGGCGATTCCGGGATCGTTGTCCCGGACCCGTATCTTGGCGGTGTCGTCGACCAGGCGGGTCGAAACGGACAGGGTCGGCTCGTAGGCGTCGCCCACGGCTTCCCATTTCTGCCGCATAGCGTGGCAGGCATTCGACACCAGGTTCAGGACCGCTTCTCCGAAGTCGTGCTTCACCAGCAGCACCTCACCCAACGATGAGTCCAGGTCAAACACCGGTCTCACGGAGAGGTCCTGCCAATCGGCGTTGAAGGTGTTGCATCCCGCCTGAACGGCATCCCGCATGCTTGCCCGATGACAAGGCCGCCATCGGCCGGGAGGAATACCTTGGTCGTATCGTGGACCGGGGTCAGTCCAATATCGGGACAGTCGCCGCTCGAGTGGTGGACCAGGTGGGGAGCCACGCCGAGTGCCTCCCGTCGCCGCCCGCGACCACTATCAGTATGTTCCGGGGTGAGGACACGGGAGGGACCATGTAGGCGTCGTCGTGCTCGTTGACCCAGGTGGGCCAGGTGCGGCTGGACCAGTAGCCCCGGCCCCGGAGACGGCCAACCGGTATCCGGGCGTTCTCCATCACGTAGGCCTTGACGTCGTCCTTGCTGAACCCGTCCTCGTACATCTCCTGGGCGTGCTCGGGCCCGATGACCAGGAGCATGTGAGTCTCGCGGCCAATGACGTAGTGGCCCATGTTGCCGGGACTCACCAGGGAGCTGCATATGGTGTCCAGGACGTCCCGGCCCGATGTAACGGTCATGTCGCTGATCTGGTGGAATCCCGTGACGCCGACGACGGTGACGGTGCTGGTCCCCGCGGGGTAGCCCCGCTCCACGGGCAGGGAGGCCCACGGGCTGCGGCCCTCGTTCTCGGCGATGCACATGGTGTACTTGCCGGGATGACCCAGGGTCGACTTGTCCGTCACTCCCGGTATCGCGTCCCCTATGTTGCGCATGACGAGGCGGAGGGCCCTGCCTATGGTAGCGTTGGCCCGGTAGCCGTGGCCGAAGACCCCAGTGTCGGAGTTGACCTGCAGCCGGGTGGCTGCCTGGCCGTTGACGATCACCAGCGGGGCCGCGCCTCCGGTGGTGGACTGGATGCCGCCGACGTTGAACCCCTCGGTGCAGACGCCCTGCACGGCTGCCAGGACCACCGGGAAGTAGCTGGGGTCACATCCCGCCATGACGGCGTTGATGGCGACCTTCTCGACGGTGGCGGTGCCATCGCCGGGAGGGAAGCGCCCCAGGACCTCCGACGGGTCTCGCTCGGAGCCTCGGAGCATCTCGAGGACGCGGTCCTCTGAGGGGGGCACGATGGGCAAACCGTCGGTCCAGCCGCGCTGGTAGTACAGGTCGTTTATGGCTTCCGTGGAGGCCGATACCTGGAGCCGCCGCGACCTCAGCTGTGGGTTGGACGACATCAGGAGGAGGGTCCGCCGGTGAGGGACCGGACGATGTCTGGCAGGGCTCCCAGCGCCATCTCCGCGATGTCGTCCGGTTTCTTGCTGGCTATGGGGTGGCCTATCACCACAACGGGATGGGCCGGCATCCCCAGGGTCTCACCCCTGAGCCGGGCCAGGCGGGTGAAGGCGCTGGTAATCACCGTTGCCGCGGGAACGCCCCTCTTCTCGGTCTCTATTCCGTCGTGGAGACCCCACGACGTGCAGGACCCTCAATCGGCCACCGCGTGGACCACCGCGTCGCACGGGGCGGAGACCTCGTCGATCAGGTCGGGCGGGGCCGGGGTGTTGGCGTTAGCCTTGCGGCGGTACACGACCTGGGAGACGCCGTACCGGTCTCGTAAGAGGGCTTCGATGTTTTCGAGGAACACGTCGGAGTTGTGCTTGGTGTTGTCCACCAGCCCGATGGTGGTCCCCTGCAGCGAGGCCAGCCGGGCCGCCAGGGCGTGCTCCTCGGGTACGTCCTCGGCGGATGGGTCCAGCAGGGTCACCGTTTCGCTCGCCGTCATGACCGGGCCTCCTTGTAATCTGGGGAGTCTGGCGGACTCTGGGCCGCCGAAGCGGTTGGGCCGATTATAGCGTCTTCGAAGGGCGTGGGCAAAGGCCGGCCTGCAGGTCTTAGGCCTCCAGCGCCCGCCGCTTCTCGTCGTCCCTTGCCCGGCAGGCGGCGGACCTGCGTAGAACATCCTTGGCCCACTCGTCCACGGGCACGTCGATCATCCTGCCGGCGAAAGGCACCGCTGCCGTGCCTGCCGCCACGGCCTGGGCGAACACCTCCCTGACCTGGGCATAGTACTCCACCAGCTCCGGGGCGGGCGTCATGGCCGCGTTGACCGGCTCCACCCACGAGGAGTCGCGGCACAGCACACCCTTGAACCCCATGTTCCTGCCGTCCGTGGCCAGCTTGAAGACCTCATCCCGGCCGGGGTCCGTTGCGACCAGATCCAGGGGACGGGCGATGCCCACCGGCTGGACTCCGGCGTGGGTGGCTTCTATGATCATTCGACCCCTGGCGAACTCCAGCGGGTCATGGCTGGTGGAGGGCCAGACCCCTATGTCCGCGCAGAAGTCCGTCTCTCCCAGGCCGACCTGGGTCACCCGCGGGTCCGAGCTGACGATCTCCCGAACGTTCCACACCCCCAGGGCCGATCCCAGGAGCACTATGATCTCCAGGGCGCCCTCCCTGATGCCCCGGCGTCCCTCCATCTCCCGCAGGCCCCGGGCGGCGGCTGCCACGTCCCGCGCCGTCCTGACCTTGGGCAGCACTATGCCCGAGACGCCCTCCCATATGCCCGCCTCCAGGTCCGCGTGGAGGAAGGGGGGGTTGACCCGCAGGAACACCTCCGAGGCGGCTGCGGCCGCCCTGGGAATGGCCTCGCGAACGGCGGCCCGGGCCTCGGCCTTCCGGGACTCCGGCACCCCGTCCTCCAGGTCCAGGGTCACCGCGTCCGGATGACTGTCCCAGGCGCCCTTGGCCGGCGCCAGGAACGCCTGGCCCCCTCCATCGGTCAGGGGTACGATCAGGTTGGAGCGGCGGACGAAGTCCAGGGTGTATTCCGGACGTGGCATCAGGTGGACTCCCCGGGCTCTTCCGCGGTCTTGGTGCGCGAGACCGCCTCGGCCTTCTCCCGGTCTCGCTCGGCGCAAGCCTCGGCCCACTCCAGGAGCTCCCGGGCCTTCCGTGTCTCGTACTTATCGACCACCCTCCCGTTTACCTCTTCCCAGGTCTTGCCGTGGGACACCAGCCGCCGGTAGGCCTCCAGCACGCTACGGGCGTCCTCCACCTCTTCGGGTGGCGGGGTCAGCCCGCGTATCTGGGGCTCCACCACGTTGGGATGGAGGCCGCTGCCGTGGCGGAGGCCGCACCTTCTGGCAATGTCCGCCTCCTGGAAGGCGCGATCGGGGTCGCTGACGCTGCCCGTGGTGTTGGCGACGAAGGGCATGTTGGTCGGCTCAAGGCCTAGCGCCCGGGCGGCGAGCTCCAGCTCCCCCTTGCTGTATACGAACTGGTCGAACCCCACGAACATCTCGATGCCCAGGTCTCGGGACATGTCGTAGCCTGTCCCTCCTCCCAGGTCTACGATGCGGGGGCTGGCGGCGGCCATCTCGTACCCGTTGACCACACCCGTCGCCGTCTCGATGTTGGCCCCTATCTGCACGGTGCCAGGCCTGATGCCCCGCTCCCTCTCCAGGCGGGTGATGATCCGGTCCAGCTTCCGGACCTCCTCGGCCGTTTCGGCCTTGGGATAGTTGACACGGTCGAGGCCGGGCCAGACGATGGCCTCCAGGTCCGCTTGGACGTAGTCGTGGTTGATTCGCGTGAACACCTCGGCCCCGCCCTTGGAGACCTTGCCGATGGCTTCCTTCACCAGGGTCCTGGCGTGAGGCTTTCGCCATTCGGGGACCGAGTCCTCCAGGTCCAGGTTTATGTAGTCGCAAGCTCTGGTCCACGCCCGGTCCACGAACCGCGGCGTGTTCACTGGCATGGTCAATCCGGAACGGCGGACGGCTCTATTGGTCATGGGGCCCCGCCTTCCTCCTCGTCCTCCCTGGCCAGCTCGATGGCCCCGGCCTTGGCGTCGTCCCTGGCCGTGCAGGCCCGGGACCGGGCGATCAGCCCTCGGGCGGCCCTTGCCGTGGGCAGGTCCACGGTCCGGGTGCCCTGGTGCGCCAGGGCCTTGCCGTCACGCTTCGCCTGCTCCCAGGCCCGGACCGCGGCTTCGGCCTGGGCGACGTCCTCCGGGTCCGGAGCGTAGCCCAGGTTGAGCGCCTCCACCTGGTTGCTCCGCAGGCATATGGAGCCCCTGAAGCCGATGTCCCTTCCGCGCCGGGCGGCCTCCAGGGTATCCTCGGGCCCTGCCACGAGCCCCCGGGCCGGGGCCCTCCACCACGCGCCCAGCGGCACCACGCCGGCCGCGTTGGCAGCGGCGATGAGGCGCTGCATCAGGTAGGGCATCATGTGGAGCTCCCCCGAGGGCTCCGGACGGAGGTCCATCTCCAAGTCGGCGCGGCCCAGGGTCAAGCCCCACACCCTCGGGCTTGCGCGGGCGATCTCCATGGCGTTGAAGTTGCCCAGGGCCGTCTCCAGCGCGGGCACCATCTGAAGGACGCCGGGCAGCAGGCCCCGCTCCTCCTCCATCTGCGACAGGAGGCGGTCCGCCTCCGCGGCTTCATCCGCCGACTCCAGCCTGACGACGACGCCGGCCAGGCCTCGGCATACCGAGGCCTGCAAGTCGGCGTAGAGGAGATCTTGGTCTGCGAGGAGGAATACCTCTGCGCCGCCCTTCGAGACCGACTCCACGGCCTGCCTGGCCTCTTCTCTGGCGGCGGGCTTGTCCACCTCGGCCACCATCTCCGCCAGGTCGAGCAGGACCACGTCCGCTCCCCGGGTCCAGGCGTCCTCTATGGCGGCCTTGTCGGAAAGGGGCACCAGGAGCCAGGAGCGGCGAACGGCCTCGTCGCCGGAGAGGTCCCGGGACGGCGGGGACGTTATCCGCACCGGAGACATCGGGCCTCGCTGAATACGCTGTCCTGGATGTCGCGGTTGGACATAACGTAGTCCATCACCACGCGCACGGCCTTGTTCTCATCGACTATACCGTACTTCTCGGCGGCCGAGCGCAGGAAATTCATCTGGTCCACCTCCAGGGTTAGCTCATAGGCCTGCTTGTCCTTTGGCATCGAGGGACCTCCCACCCGGCAAGGTTTGGCGTCGCGCGGGACCGTCTAAAGGCCGGCTCCGGCGCGGGAGGATTATATGACACGGTGGGTGCGCTGACAACCGACTCGGGCCTGCTGGTATAATCGGGAGACTCGACGCCGCTAAAACGCCGCCCGGGAGGACGACGCTGGCCCATCCTCTGGACGAAACCCTGGCCCGGGAGCTGGAGTCCCTAGCCGCAGACGCCGCCAGGGGCGCCGGCGAGCTACTCCGGGGCTACTTCGGCGGGCCCATTCAGGTGGACTACAAGGACGAGAAGAAGGAGCGAGACCCCGTCACCCAGGCGGACAAGGAGGCCCAGGAGTACCTGAGAGAGACGATACTGGGCCGGTTCCCCGACCATGAGGTACTGGGAGAGGAGGACGCCGAGAGGGACGAGGTCCCATCCTCTGACTTCCTGTGGGTGCTCGACCCCCTGGACGGCACCACCAACTTCCTGAACGGGCTGCCGGTGTACGCGGTATCCGTGGGAGTGCTGCATCGCGGCGCGCCCGCGGCCGCCGCCCTGTTCCTGCCCTGGCCTGGGGAGGCCTCGGGCCGCGTTCTCCACGCAAGGAGAGGCGGTGGGGCGTGGGACGGAGACGCGCCAATGGTCCCGTCGCCCCAGGACGGACCCCGCCCCAACCGTCTGACGGGTCTGCCAGGGTCCTTCGGAGGCGCCTTCCGAGTGCGACGCCCGCTGAGGGGCAAACTGGGCGAGCCGAGGGTGACGGGCAGCATCGCCTACGAGCTGGGGATGGCCGCCACGGGGGTGTTCCAGTATGTGCTCCTAGGGGCCCCGAAGTTGTGGGACGTGGCGGCAGGCGTACTGGTGGTGGCGGAGTCGGGAGGGGCCGTGCTGGTCGGGCCGTCGGGTGCAGGGCCGTGGCGGCCCCTGGAGACCCTCGGTCCCTCCTGGGACGGCGGGCGTCCCAGCCTGAAGGCCCTGCGGGGATGGAGCCGCCCCATCATAGCCGGGCGGCCGGAGGTGGCGCCCTTCGTGGCCGCGAACCTCATGCGCTGGCGTTCGTGGCGCGGGAGGCTGCGCCGGTTGCTGGCGGCGCTGAAACGGCCCTAGGCCCGGTCGGGCTCCCATCCCCAGGGGCGCGGTCCGAACTCGGGGGCGAATACCTGGCCCCGTTTCACGGTGACGAAGGGAAGGAAGGCCTTGTCCACCCTCAGCTTCTCGCCGGGCACGTCGTACACTACCCAGTCTCCCTCCCTCAGCTCCAGCACCGATACGTCGGCCTGGCGCCCCACGGCCAGGCTGCCCAGGCGATGGTCCTCGCCGATGGCCTTGGCCGGGTTGGCGGTGCACATGGTCACGACCTGCTCCACCGTAAAGCCCAGGCCCAGGAAGCGGGTCATTATCTCGACCAGGCCGTGGACCGGGTTCAGCCTGCCCGGCGTCGTCAGGTCCGTGCTGATGCAGTGGGGGATCAGTCCCTGGTCTATGATGCGGCGGCCCTGGTCGAAGCCGAAGTTCTGGCGTCCGTGGGCCGTGTCCAGCCATACGCCCCGGTCAGCCGCTTCCTTCGCCTCGGGTACCAGCTTGCCGTTGGCGTCCAGCACGCCGCCGGGCAGGGTCGTGAAGAAGTGGGTGACGATGTCTCCCTCCTCCATGATGGGGAGGAGCTGCCGTATGACGTTGGGGTCGTAGCGTTCCTCGGGGTCGCCGATATGGGCCATGAACTTCAGGCCGTTCTCCTTGGCCGCGCGCTTGGCCAGCCTGGGCATCTCCATGCCGAATATCTCCAGGGCTGGCGAGACCATGCGGCACTTGATGCCCCGGACCAGCCCCCGGTGCTGCTCCACGGCCCTGAGGGTGCCCTCGAAGTCGATGGCGCTCTCGGCGATGATGTCCGGCGTGGTCGCCAGGCCCGTCTGGCAGATGTGCATCAGGGGGATGATCTCCGTATGGCAGTTGGGGATGATATGCCTCGGCATGGCGGCGAATGTGGCGCAGCCTGCGCTTCCCGCGTCCACCATGGTGGTGACCCCGGCGTAGACCCCCCCGAGGTCAGCCTGTACCCCGATGCGGGTGAACGAGTCGAGGACGTGGGTGTGAAGGTCTATCAGCCCCGGGGCCACTATCTTGCCCGACACGTCGATGACCCGGGTGGCTTCTTCGTCGGAGATGCCGGCCTGTATGGCGGCTATCTTCCCGTCCTGAATGGCCACGTCCTGCCGGCCCCGCAGGCCCTGGGACGGGTCGACCAGCGTCCCGCCTTTCAGCACAAGGTCGTACACGGCTTCACCTCCGTATTGTCGTATCTTGGGGCTATCGGCTCGTGGTAGGGGTCATGCCGCCATTCCCCTTGATGAGCTGGGTACCATAGTATACAACGCGGCCCGATAGAGATAATTGAGCGGAACTTTCAAACGGTGGCGGCGGAGACAAGGATAGCCAAGAGCGTGATATCGCACGAGCCAAATTGCTGGCAAGGGAGGGGTAGATCATGGCTGAGACTGTTAGCACTTGGAATGCGGAGGAGCGCCAGCGCACCAAAGAACACGCCTGTCTCTATCCCGAAGCGTCAGCGGGGGAGGCCCCGGGCGACGGCAGCCTGATTCGCGCGGCCCTGAACGATCATAGCGCGGGGCCGTGACATGAGCCGCCTGGCCCTCGATGTTGGGATGACTCGTAAGGGCCCCTACAAGGCTCTGTCTGAAAACGGCAGCCGATCCTTCGCTACGGTGATGCGAATCGCCCGTGCTTTGGGGACGCAGCTACGGATCACTTCGTAGACTGCTTCCGCTGGCGGAGGCCGTCCAGGACATCCTGGAGCATCGTCTCTTCGCTCTCCTGGGAGGCTTGCTCCAATCGTTCCAGGACGAGACCGTACAGCTCGTCGACTGCCGGCGAGGGGCTGATGCTTATCTCCCTCTTGGCGCCGGCGTTGTCGCTGACGATGCTGACGTTCACGGAGTGATGGGCCGCGTCTTTCACGGGATTCTTGGGAATCGTAAACGTGTAGTTGTCCACCCCAGCGACAACGGCGATCGTCACGTCCTTCCATGAGATCTCGCCGTTGCGAGTTTGCCTGATCAGCTCCGATAGTATGCCGTCCGGTGTTGCCATGGTCCTCATCCCCCTCGTGTCTCGTGTTGCCCGAGTGAGCCTCTCGTCAAGGACAGCGCCCCCAGGACCCTATCCCAGGACCTGCTCGGCCCGCAGCTCGTCGAGCTGCTCCGGCGTGTAGTCCAGGAGGCCGGTCAGCAGCTCGTCGGTGTGCTCCCCTGGCATGGGGGTGGGGCCGACCACCGCCGGGGTCCTGCTGAAGTGCCAGAAGTCGCCTGAAACGTTGATCTTCCCGGCGATGGGGTCGGGCACCTCGACCAGGGCCCGGCGTTCCCACGGGTGGGGGTCATCGGCGGCCTGGGCGATGGTGTTGACCGGCGCAGCCGTGACGTCGTGGGCGGTGAAGTGCTCGATGCCCTCCTGCATGGTCATGTCCGCCAGCACCTGCCTGACCGCACCGTCCACCGCGTCCCCGTTCTCGGACCTGTTGTGGCGCTCGGTGAACCTGTCGTCCTCCATCCACTCGGGCCTGCCCAGCGCCCGGCACACCCTGGGCCACTGGTGCTGGTCGCCGGCGGAGATGAGGACCCATCCGTCCTTGCATGGGTATGCCCCGCTGGGCGGCGCCGCAGACTCTCCGCGCTTGGGCAGCTCCCCTCCCCCCGCGTACGCTGTGATGGGTATCTCGGTGTAGCTGTACCCGGTGTCCGCCAGGCATACGTCGATGGTCTGGCCCTCGCCGGATATCTCCCGCTCTCGGAGGGCCGCCAGGGTGCCGATGGCCGCGTGCAGCGCGGTGGTGCGGTCGATGATGGGGACGCCGGCGCGCATGGGGGGCATTCCCTCCTCTCCGGTCACCATCATGATCCCGGACATGGCCTGGCCGATGGGGTCGTAGCCTATGCGCTCCTTGTAGGGGCCGAACTGGCCGTAGGCCGAGACGTTGACCATTATGATGCGAGGGTTGAGCTCGTAGAGGGCGTCGTAGCCGAAGCCCATCTTGTTGATGGTGCCGGGCCTGAAGTTCTGCAGGAAGACGTCGGAAACCTTGACCAGGTCCCTTAGGATACCCTTCGCCTTGTCCTTCCTCAGGTCCATGGCGATGCTCTTCTTCCCGCTGTTGTACTGGACGAAGTAGGCGCTCTGGCCGTTGGCCCAGGGTCCGTGGGTGCGGGTCTCCTCGCCTCCCAGGCGCTCGATCTTGATCACCTCGGCGCCCAGCCTTGCCAGGACCTGTGCGCACCGGGGTCCGGCCTGATGCCGTCCCAGGTCCAGGACCCTTATCCCCTCCAGTGGAGAACTCACCGCTCCCATGCGTACCTCCTTAGTTGGGCCGACAGGGTTGGGCCGGCAGGGCTAGCGGCCCGGGAACGACGCCCAGGAACGTGTGACCCGCCGTTGCCGGTATTCTACGCCGGGCCGTGGAAAAGGGCAACAATAGGAGCGCGGGCGGGGCGCCCGATACGGAAGCCCGGTGCAGGCCCGTAGGTGCTGTGCTATACTCCCTAGCGAACACGGGAGCACCCTAGCGAGCACGGGAGCACTAGGTAAGGAGGCGGAGAATGATAGACCTGATCGTCAGAGGAGGCCAGGTGGTGACTCCGTGGGGCGTCGGGGATTGGGACGTGGCCGTCGAGGGTGAGAAGATCGCGGCGGTGGCCTCCCCGGGCTCTATCCCCGCCGAGGTTGGGAGGGTTCTCGACGCCTCGGGCATGATCGTGGTGCCGGGCGGAATCGAGCCCCATGCCCACGTGTCCGCCCCGGTGGCGGGAACTAACCTGCTGACGGCGCCGCCGGAGGAGGTAAGCCGGTCGGCCCTCTTCGGCGGGACCACGACCATAACCGACTTCGCCATCCAGGGCCCCGGCGTGGACATCCCGGCGGCCATCCAGGAGAGGACGGATACCTGGAAGGGCCACTCCTACTGCGACTACTCCCACCACGTCATGTTGCTGGGGGAGATCCCGCCCGAGATCATCGCCCAGATGAACGACGCCGTCGTGGATGGCTTCCCCACCTTCAAGATATTCACCACCAACATACGCCCGGTGGCGGGCATCCCGGTGGACGAGCGCCGTCTCGTGGGCATGGGCCACCTGACGGGGGTGATGGAGGAGGCGGTGACCCGAGGGGGCCTCATGTTCGTCCACGCCGAGGACGACGATATCGTCCAGTACATGTACAACAAGCTGATCCGCGAAGAGAACACCGAGTGGCAGAACATGCACGTCGTCCACAACAACATGTCCGAGGACCTGTCTTTCCGGCGGGTCCTGCGGGTGGCCGAGTGGACGGGCGCCGCCACCTACTTCGTCCACGTCAGCGCCAAGGAGGGGGTCGACGCCATACAGGAGGCCCGGGGCAAGGGCATGCCCATCTACGGCGAGACCTTGCACAACTACGCCTGCTTCAACTCGGACAACTACAAAGAAGAAGACGGGATGAAGTACCATACCTACCCGTCGCTGAAGTCCGAGGAGGACCGGAAGTCCCTGTGGGAGGGGCTCATCAAGGGCGGCATCAACAGCATGGCCACTGACGAGTACTGCACCAGCTACGCGGTGAAGACCCAGGGCCGGTCGGTGCTGGACGTCACCGGCGGGCACAACGGCGCTGAGGCCCGCGTCGGCATCACCTTCAGCGAGGGCGTCAGCAAGCAGGGCATGTCCCTGCAGAGGTTCGTGGACGTGACCTCGGCCAACGCCGCCAAGATAATGGGCTACTACCCGCGCAAGGGGGCCCTGGCCCCCGGCAGCGACGCCGACATCGTGCTCATCGACCCCAGCATCCGCAAGACCCTGTCCATGAACGACTTCCACATCGGCGACTACAGCGTCTGGGAGGGCAGGGACATCATCGGCTGGCCCGTTACCACCATCCTGCGGGGCAAGGTGGTGGTGGAGAACGGCCAGTTCCACGGCGCCGGGGGCGGCGGCCAGCTCATCCCCCGCAAGATTGACCAGGACGTGCTGAACCGCCCGGCCTGCTAGGGTGTTCCACCTGTTAGCGTGTTCCAAAGGAGCTGAACGGTGATGTGGAGACTGTACTCGGGGGACGACGGCCAGTCCCACTTCGAGGAGCTGCGGCCGCCCACCGGCCCGCTGGAGAACTCACCCATGCAGGCGGCCACCGGCATCACCTTTCGGCAGTCCGAGCCGGGGGAGTTCATCGACTTTCACGTGGCGCCCAGGCGACAGTACGTCATCACGCTGGCGGGATACGTGGAGATCGGCCTGGGAGACGGCACGTCAAAGGTGCTCGGCCCGGGAGACGTGATGCTGGCGGAAGACCTGACGGGCAAGGGGCACACCACGCGCATCGTGGGCAGAGAGACCCGGCTGTCGGTGGCGGTGCCGTTGGCGTAACCGCCCCGGACTCGGGAACCCCGCCCGGCATAGGAGAGTCTGGAATGTAGGGGCGCATGACCATGCGCCCCTACCCATAGGGGGAGCGGTGGCCACTTTTGCGAGGATATACGTGGGGGACGATGGGCTGTCCCATGTCGAGGACATGGAGCCGCCTTTCGGCCAATCGGCGGACCCCGAGGGCGCCCTGGAGGCGACCCCCTTCAGCCGTGCCACGGAGGTGGCCTTCCGCAGGTCGCCTCCGGGCCACTTTCAGGACTTTCATACGCCGCCTCGACGGCAGTACACGGTGACCCTGTCAGGCGAGGTCGAGGTGACGCCCGAGGACGGCAGGACACGCCGTTTCGGCCCCGGGACGGTCCTTCTGGTGGAGGACCTCACGGGGAAGGGTCACACCACCCGGGTCGTCGGGTCGGAGGTACGGGTGTTCATGGTGGTTGCCCTGGATGACTGAGGCGGACTAGAATGACCGGGACCCCCTGGGGAACTTCGAGCACACAGAGCGGGGAGCCATGACGGAGATACCCAAAGCGTACGATCCGGCGGAGGTCGAGGGCCGCATCTACGACACCTGGTTGGAGCAAGGCTACTTTACTCCCTCCTCCGACCCGGACAGGAGACCCTTCGTGGTCATCATGCCCCCGCCCAACGTGACCGGCCAGCTCCACCTGGGCCACGCCTTGACCGCGGCCGTGGAGGACGTGCTCTGCCGGTGGCACCGGATGATGGGCGACGCGACCCTATGGCTGCCCGGCAAGGACCACGCAGGCATCGCCACCCAGTGGGTGGTGGAGCAGCAGCTCGCCCGGGAGGGGACCAGCCGCCAGGAGCTGGGCAGGGAGAGGTTCGTGGAGCGGGTCTGGGAGTGGGTCCGCGACTACGGCGATGCCATAGACGAGCAGCACAAACGCCTGGGGGCGTCCTGCGACTGGTCGCGCCTGCGGTTTACCCTGGACCCGGGACCCAGCAGGGCCGTCCGTACCACGTTCGTGGACCTGTACGACAGGGGCCTCATCTACCGGGGAGAGAGGATCATCAACTGGTGCCCCCGGTGCTCCACGGCCCTCTCGGACCTGGAGGTGGAGCACGAGGAGAGAGACGGACGGCTGTACTACATACGATACCCCCTCGCCTCGGGCGACGGACACGTGGTGGTCGCGACCACCCGTCCCGAGACGATGCTGGGCGACACGGGCGTGGCCGTCCACCCGGAAGACCCGCGCTACGGGGAGCTGGTCGGGAGGGAGGTGACGCTGCCCATTATGGGCAGGCCGGTCCCCATCGTCCCCGACGGGGCTATAGATCCCCAGTTCGGCACCGGCGCCCTGAAGGTCACCCCAGGGCACGACCAGGTGGACTTCGACATCGGCCGGCGCCATGGGTTGGCTGTGATAACCGTCGTCGGCCAGGACGGGAGCATGACCTCCGAGGCGGGCCCCTACCAGGGCATCGAGCGGTTCGAGGCGCGGGACGCCGTGGTCGCCCGGCTGGAAGTCGAGGGGCTGCTGGAGCGGACCGAGGAGTACATCCACTCGGTGGGCCACTGCCAGCGGTGCAAGACGGTGGTGGAGCCCCTGGTCAGCACACAGTGGTTCATGGACGTGGGCAAGCACGACGACGCCGGCTCGATAGCCGGCCGGGCCTACGCCGCAGTGGACGAGGGCCGAGTACGGGTCGTGCCCGACCGCTTCACCCGCGTCTACCTGAACTGGCTGGAGAACATACGGGACTGGTGCATCAGCCGCCAGCTCTGGTGGGGGCACCGTATCCCGGTGTGGTACTGCGGCGACTGCGGGGCGCTCATCGTCCGCGTCGAGGACCCCGAGGGCTGCGCCGAGTGCGGTTCCGGAAACTTGGAGCAGGACCCGGACGTGCTGGACACCTGGTTCAGCTCCGGGCTGTGGCCTCACTCCACCCTCGGCTGGCCCGGAGACACCGACGATATGGCCCGGTTCTATCCCGGGGAGGGGTTCCGCCCGGAGGACGGCGGCCACGACTCCTTCGTCATGGAGACGGGCTACGACATCCTGTTCTTTTGGGTAGCCCGAATGATAATGCTGGGGCTGGCCAACACGGGCCGGGAGCCGTTCCATACGGTGTTCCTGCACGGGCTCATCCGTGACACCCAGGGCGTCAAAATGAGCAAGACCAAGGGCAACGTCCTGGACCCGCTGGAGCTCATCGACGAGTTCGGGACCGACGCCATGCGCTTCGCCTTGACCACGGGGACGGCGCCCGGCAACGACCTGCGGGTGGGCGAGTCGAAACTGGAGGCCGGCCGCAACTTCGCCAACAAGCTGTGGAACGCCGCCAGATTCGTCATGACAAGCCTGGACGGAGCGGAGGCCCGTTACCTGGAGGGGTGGTACGACCTGCGGGGCGTGGACCACCGGCAGGACCGTTGGATCCTCCACCGGCTGAACGTGACCATCGGCTCCGTGGGAGACTACCTGAAGGCCTACGAGCTGGGCGAGGCCCAGAGGGTCATGTACGAGTTCCTTTGGGGGGAGTTCTGCGACTGGTATATCGAGATGGCCAAGGTCCGGCTGCGCGATGGAGACGGGGCTCCCCTGAGGGTCCTTGCACATGTGCTGGAGCGCACCCTTCGCCTGCTCCATCCGTTCATGCCCTACATCACCGAGGAGCTGTGGCAGGCCCTGCTCCAGCGGTTGCCCGTCGAGGGGGACCCTCCGGCGTCCATCATGGTCGCCGCCTACCCCGTGGCCGACCCAACCCACGTAGACCCCCAGGCGGAGCGGGAGATGCGGGCCTTGGTCCAGATGGTCCGGGCCATACGCAACGCCCGTGCCCAGCTCCGGATACCGGCGGCCCAGTTTCTGGAGGTCGCCGTGGAGGCCAACGCCCTCCGAGACGTGGTGGTCCAGGAGTCGCCGGCCATCCGGACCCTGGCTCGGGTGGAGCCCCTGCGCATCGTGGACGCAGCGGCCGAGGGGCCCGCGGGGCACTCCATGACCCTGGTGGTGGACCCGCTGGTAGTCCGCCTGCCCCTGGCGGGTGTCGTGGACGTGTCTGCCGAGAGGAACAGGCTCGGCAAAGAGCTGGAGGAGTGCAGGACGAATCTCGGGCGGGTCAGTGGCCTCTTGAGCAACCCGAAGTTCAGCGGCAGGGCCCCCGAGGAGGTGGTGGAGCGGGAGCGGGAGCGCCTCGGGTCCCTACAGGAGCGGGAACGCCGGCTGCAGGAGGTGCTCTCCCAGCTGGCCGATTGACCCGCCGGTTGGTGCTAGCCGGGCCGGGCGTGGTCGTAGAGCCTGTCGGCCATCGACGCGATCTCCGCAGTCATCGTAAGCCGTTGCCGCCATTCCTCCGGGATCGCCCCGGCCCCGTAGTGGGCGCCGGCGATCTGGCCGTAGATGGCCGTGGTGGTGTCGGCGTCGTCCCCCAGGTTGGCGGCCAGGAGGGCCCCCTCGCGAAAGTCCCGGGACCGGTGGAAGGCCCAGAGGGCCGCCTCCAACGATTTCACGACGTAGCCCGACCCCTTGATTTCCGGGGGTTCCAGGTCCTTGAACGACCCTTCGGCTATCTCGGCAATCTTCTCCGCCAACGGACGCCTCTCCCAGAGGCCCTCGACGGGGCAATAGCCGGAAGCGAGAATGGTCCCTCTGTCCATGCCGCGCAAAGCGCCGACGAGCAGGCCGGAGAAGTAGCGGCAAGCGTCCACCGCCTATTCGGCCCCGTGAGTGGTCCTGGAGCTGTCGGCGCTCCGGTCGATGGTCTCGGCGGCATCGGCGGCGAAGTACATGGGCACCGGGGCCAGCCGCATCAGCGAGCCGTTCCCCGCGGAAAAGGTGTCGGAGGGGCCCGAGTAGGGCTGGCCGGTCCGCTGGAAGCGCGACAGGGCGCTTGAGACGGTGTTGCCTATGTCGAAGCATGAACCCGTCGAGGACAGGTATCCCTCCTGCCTCCAACGCAGGTAGCGCCGCATCTGGTCCATCGGGTCAAAGCCGCCGGTATCGATGAGGCTGGCGGCCAGACACAGGGCCATAGAGGTGTCGTCGGTCCACTGGCCGGGCTTCAGGCCGAACGGCCCGCCGCCGACCATGTCGTCAATAGGCTGAAAGGTGCCGGGGTCTCGGAACTCCAGCGCAACGCCCAGGGCGTCGCCCGCCGCGAGCCCCAGCAGGCAGCCGCGAAAACGGTCCCTGGTCGTCGCCGTTGCCGTCAAGAGGCCTGGGCCTCGCGCCTGGAGCCGGACGTCCGCAGCGCCTCCAGCCTCATCAGGCCCTTCTTGGTGTCCGAGGCGACTCGGGCGGGGTCCCATATCTCCACCCTTCGCTTGAAGAGGCCGTAGGTGAACTCCTTCATCTCTGTGACGTTCACCGACCGCCCGTTGGGCCTGCCCTGTCCCTTGACGTACTCTCTCAGCAGGTCGGTCCTGGTCTCGCCGTACAGGCGCATAAAGGCCTGCTCCACCAGGTCCTCACTGTCGGGAAAGCCCCGGGCCCGGTGCTGCTTTCGGACCTCCTCCTCCACGGCGAGCTGCAGGGCCTCCTCGACCACCACGCCGTACCAGAAGTTGAGGAAGGCCCGGTGCTTGTTGTAGCCCAGGTAGTCTCGAAACCGGGCGGCGCTGATTCCGTCGGGTAGCTCTCCCTCGAAGAGCAGGCTTTCCTTGTCGTTGGCTGAGACCAGGCCGTCCAGCTCGCCGCACAGACGCTCCGCCAGCAGCAGCCAGTCGAAGGCCTCGTCCCGGATCAGGTAGCGGTAAGTCCTGCCCCGGTGCTGCTCCTCGGGGAGGGTCCACATACCCACCGCTTCGAGCAGCGCCTCATGCCAGGGCTTGCCCCCGTGGACCGCCCGGCGGAGGTGGACAACGGCTTCGGGCTCGCCGGTGGCCGGCAGGCCCGGCTTGGGGTCGGGTGCATCCTCTTCGTCGGGGGTCTTGGGCATGATCGGCTCGCCCAGGCTAGCCGCGCCCCGCAAGCAGGGAACGGCGGTGGGGTTTCGGCGTACCCAGGTAGGCCAGGAGGTCCGGCGCAGGAAGGGTGTTGAGGACGTGCCCGGCCTCGCACCACCCTCGACGGGCCATGGCGACACCGAACCGGGTGTGGGCCAAGTCGGCGATGCAACGGGCGTCGCTCCCGATGGCCAGGGGTACGCCCAGGTCCACGGCTCTCTGGATGTGGCTGTCCTTCAAGTCCAGCCGGTTGGGGTTGCCGTTGATCTCCATGGCCGTGCCCGTAGCCGCCGCGGCGGCAAACAGGGCCTCCACGTCCAGCCCCTCGGATTCCCGGGACCCCACCATGCGGCACGTAGGGTGGCCCACGATGTCGACGGTGGGGTCGGCCATGGCTTTGACGATGCGCCGCGTCATCTCTGCCGGACTCTGCCCCAGGGCGGAATGGATGGAGGCGACGACTATGTCGAGCTGCTGGAGGACGTCCTCGGGGTGGTCCAGAGAGCCGTCGGGGAGTATCTCAACCTCGCACCCCGTCAACACGCGGATACCGCATCGTTCCCCGAGGGAGGCCAGGGTCCGGACCTGGTCCAGGAGGTCCTTGGACGACAGGCCGGCGGAGGTCCCCCTTCCCGGGGAACGGTCGGTGATGGCGACGTACTCCAACCCCGCGGCAGCGGCGGCTTGGACCATCGCCTCCAGCGAATCGGCGCCGTCGGTCCAGTTGGAGTGAACGTGGAGGTCTCCCCGCAGGTCGCCAATCTCGACAAGCCGCGGAAGCCGGCCCTCCCGGGCCAGGTCCAGCTCCCACATTCCCTCCCTGATCTCCGGTGGTATCAGCGGAAGCCCCAGCCGCCGGTAGAAGCCCTCCTCGTCGGCCTGCTTCTCCAGGGCTCCCGACTCCAGGTCGCTGATGCCGTATTCGTTCAGGGACAGGCCCCGCTGGTTGGCGTAGTCCCTCAACAAGATGGAGTGCTGCTGGCTTCCGGTGAAGTACTGGAGCATGGCTCCCCAGGAGTCGGCGTCCACCATGCGAAGGTCGATTTGGAGGCCGGACTGGACCACGACGCTGGACTTCTTGCTGCCGTGTCCCAACACCTCCCGCACCTGGGGAAGGCCCACCAGGGCGTCCATGACGGCGTCGGGGTCATCGGACGTGCCCATGATGTCGATGTCTCCCACCGTCTCCTTCGACCGTCGAAGGCTGCCGGCGGGGCTGACCCTGTCCAGGCCGGGGCAGGCCTGGTGGAGCTGGGAGATGACCTCCTCGGCCATGGGCAGCGCGTCGCCGATGGGCACGCGGCTCTTCTTGCTGCGCATGCGGCGCACGTGCCGGAGGATGTTCTGCGCCGTCTTCTCACCCATGCGTGGGACGTCGGCCAGGCGTCCCTGCAGAATGGCCCGCTCCAGCTCCTCCACCGTCCCGGCGCCGGTCTCCCTTGCGATGAGCACCGCGGTCTTCGGCCCCACCCCGGGAATGTTCATGAAGGTGAGAGACCCCCTGGGGAGCTCGCTCTTGAGGCGCTCGTAGGTGTCCACCCTGCCTGTGGTCACCATCTCCTGGATCTTCTTGCTGATGGCGTCGCCTATGCCGGGGATGGCCTTGAGGTCCTCCCCCTCGCGGACCGCCTTCTCCAGGGACATGGGCAGCTGCTCCACCGTGCGCGCCGCCCGCTGATAGGCGCGCACCTTGAAGATGCTGTCTCCCTTCATCTGGAGGAGGGTGGCCATGTCGTCGAACAGGCCGGCTATCTGGTCGTTGGTGCTGGACATCGGGATCGCGTGGGGGATGCCCTATACGTTGGAGCCGTGGCAGCGTTTGTACTTCTTGCCGCTGCCGCAGGGACAGGGTGAGTTTCGGCCCACCTTCTTGCTTCCCGCTGCGACAGCCTCTCGCCTGCGCCCGGCGACGGCCCCCATGGGGCTGTCTCCCACTCCGTTGGAGCTCCGGCGGCCCTGGCCGTTGGTCGGCGAGACCTTGTATATGCTGTGGACGATGTCGTGCCGTATCCGCTCCATCAGGGACCTGAACATCCGGCTTCCTTCGGTCCTGTAGGCCACCAACGGGTCGCGCTGGCCGTAGGCGTGGAGCCCTATCCCCTGCCGCAGGTTGTCGGTGGCGGTGAGGTGCTGCACCCAGTGGACGTCGACGGTCCTGAGCATCAGCAGACGCTCCAGGGTGCGCAGGTTCTCCTCCCCCATCTCGACCTCCCGGGCTTGGTACATCTCCCGGGAGTGGGCCAGCAGCGTCTCGTTGATCCGGTCCCGTTTCATGGCCGCGACGTCGTCCGGGGAGCTGAGGGCCGACGGCAGGGGAAAGATCGTCCTGAGCTCTTCCAGGAACGGTTCGATCTCCCAGTCCTGGGCCTCGCGGCCCGGCAGGTACCTGGATACGAGGGAGTTGATCTCTTCTTCCACCAGGGACAGGATGTTGGCCTTCAGGTCCGTCCCGGTGAGGGCCTCCCGGCGTTGCGCGTAGATGACGGTACGCTGATTATTGAGGACGTCGTCGTACTCCAGAAGGTGCTTTCTCACCTCGAAGTGACGCCCCTCGACCTTGACCTGGGCGCTCTCCAGGGACTTGGTCACGATGCGGTTCTCGATGGGAGTCTCGTCGTCCATGCCCACCAGGTTCATCATGCTCTTGATGCGGTCGCCGCCGAACCGCGTCATCAGGTCGTCTTCCAGGGACGCGTAGAACCTGGAGCTTCCGGGGTCGCCCTGGCGTCCCGACCGTCCCCTTAGCTGGTTGTCGATGCGGCGTGCCTCATGATGGTCGGTGCCGATGACGTGCAGGCCTCCCATGGACAGCACCAGGTCGTGGTCCCGCTCCCACTCGTCGTTGCTGACCTTGAGGCCCTCTGGGTTGCCCCCAAGGACGATGTCCGTACCCCTGCCGGCCATATTGGTGGCCACTGTGACGGCGCCCGGCCTGCCGGCCTGCCCCACGATCTGGGCCTCCCGCTCGTGCTGCTTGGCGTTGAGGACCTCGTGGGGAACGCCTCGCCCGGTGAGCAGGGCGCTGAGCTTCTCCGAGTCCTCGATGGACGTGGTGCCCACGAGCACGGGCCGCTGGCTCTCGTGGTGCTCCTTGATCTCTTCCGCGACAGCGGACCACTTGCCCTCTTTGGTCTTGTATATCAGGTCCGGCAACTCCTGCCGGACCATCGGGTTGTGGGTGGGGATGGTTACCACTTCGAGCCGGTATATCTTGAAGAACTCCTCGCCCTCCGTGGCGGCGGTACCGGTCATACCGGCGAGCTTCCGGTAGATCCGGAAGTAGTTCTGAAGGGTAATGGTGGCGTAGGTGATGCTCTCCCGTTGGACTTTCAGGCCCTCCTTGGCTTCGACGGCCTGGTGGAGGCCGTCGGACCAACGGCGCCCGGGCTGCTTCCGGCCGGTGAACTCGTCGACTATCACCACCTCGCCGTTGTCGACGACATAGTCCCGGTCACGCTTGCGGAGGACGTGGGCCGTCAGGGCGTTCTCGATGTAGTGGACCAGGTGATAGTTTTCGGGGTCGTACAGGTTGCCCACCTTGGCCCATTGCTCCATTCGGGCGATCCCCGAGGTTGTGAGGCTCACCGTCCTGGTGCGGTCGTCGATGGTGTAGTTGCTCTCGTCCAGGCGGGGGACCAGGCGAGCGAAGGTGCTGTATAGCTGGACCGGCTCCTGGGCGGGTCCACTGATGATGAGGGGAGTCCTGGCCTCGTCGATGAGGATGTTGTCCACCTCGTCGACGATGGCGTAGTTCAGCTCGCGCTGGACGATCATCCCCGGGTCCACGGCCATGTTGTCCCGCAGGTAGTCGAAGCCGAACTCGTTGTTGGTGCCGTAGGTGATGTCGGCCCGGTAGGCCTCGGCGCGGGTTATCGGCACCAGCTGCCGGTGGCTGGGGTCTCCGTCCTCCTTGGTTGGGTCGTAGAGGTAGGCGGAGTCGTGCTGGAGGCAGGCCACCGAGAGTCCCAACGCGTGGTAGATGGGGCCCATCCAGACCGGGTCGCGGCGGGCCAGGTAGTCGTTCACGGTGACGGCGTGGACCCCGCGCCCCATCAGGGCGTTCAGGTATATGGGCAGGGTGGACACCAGGGTCTTCCCCTCGCCGGTCTTCATCTCGGCGATCTTCCCCTGGTGCAGGACGATGCCGCCCATGAGCTGGACGTCGTAGTGGCGTTGTCCAAGCTGGCGCTTGGCCGCCTCGCGGACCAGGGCGAAGGCCTCGGGAAGGAGGTCGTCCAGGTCTTGCCCCGCCTCCAGCTTCCCCTTGAGCTCGTCGCTCTTGGCCCTCAGCCCCTCCTGGGTAAGGCGTTCCAGGTCGGGCTCCAGGGCATTGGTCTTCTCGACCGTCGACCGGAACTTCTTGACGCCCCGCTCGTCGGAGCCGCCTATTATCTTACCCAGGATGCCAACCATACGGGCTCCCCTACTTGAACATCTCCCCCACCGACTGCCCCTCGTGGATGCGCCGGATGGCCTCGCCCAGCAACGGCGCTACGGAGAGGACGTTTATCTTGCCGTTTCGCTTGTTTTCGGGCACGGGGATGGTGTCGGTGACCACCAGCTCCGTCAGCGGACTCTCCGCCACCCGGGACGCGGCCTGGTTGGAGAGGATGGGATGGGTGACACAGGCGTAGACCTCCTTGACGCCCCGCTCTGCCAGGGCCCACGCCGCCGAGGTCAGCGAACCGCCGGTGCTCACCTCGTCGTCGAAGGTCAGGGCCGTCATCCCCTCCACGTCGCCGATGACGTTCAGGCTCTCCGCATGGTCGTCGTTGCCGATGCGGCGCTTCTCGATGATGGCCAGGGGGCACTGCAACTGCTCGGCCATGTCCCTGGCCCGCTTGGTTATGCCTGTGTCGACGGCCACCACCACCGGGTCGTCCAGGCCCTTGTCCTGGAAGTAGCGGCCCAGGGTGGTCAGCGCCGTCAGCTCGTCCACTGGTATGTTGAAGAACCCCTGGATCTGCCCGGCGTGCAGGTCGATGGTCAGCAGCCGGTTGGCCCCCGCCGCCGTCAGTAGGTCGGCCACCAGCCGGGCCGTGATGGGAACCCTGGGCTGGTCCTTCTTGTCTGTCCTGCCGTAGCCGTAGTAGGGCACCACCGCCGTGATCCTGCCGGCGGAGGCCCGTTTCGCGGCGTCTATGAGTATCAGGAGCTCCATGAGGTTGTCGTTTACCGGGGTGCAGGTGGACTGGATGATGAACACGTCCCGTTGACGGATGTTCTCCAGTATCCGGACGAAGGTGTTGTCGTTGCTGAACTTGAACACGTCGGCCTTGCCGATGGGTATGTTCAGGTAGTCGCAGACGGACTGGGCAAGCTTGGGATTGGCGTTGCCACAGAACACTTTTAGCTCGTCGAATGCGCCCATGTCATCCCCTATCACCTGGTCTTGCCTCTCCTCTCCGGCTTCAGAACGAGCCCGGCCTATGCACATTCGAACCTCGGCGTCCTTGTCCTGACGCGAGGCCGCGCTACACCAGAATTATAGCATAGGGCTTTCTGCGGGAGGAAGAAATCCCCTCGTCCCCGCCCTCTCCCCAGGAGAGGGCAAACGAAACTCTCCGGCCCGTTACGCTTGGTGCTTCTTCCCAAGGTTGGGCATTTTTGATATACTCCCCCAGGGTTGCCGAGCGGGTGCGCGCCTGCCGGCGACCCCAGGCTTTGTCGCCCCAGGCTTTGTTGCCCTGGGCTTTGCCGCCCTGGGTTTTGCCGCCCTGGGCTTTGCCGCCCTGGGTTTTGCCGCCCTGGGCTTTGCCGCCCCGGGCTTTGTTACCCCGGGCTTTGTTTGGAGGAGAGATGCCCGCCTACGCGGTAATAGGCGCCCAGTGGGGCGACGAGGGCAAGGGCAAGGTAGTCGACTACCTTGCCGGGAAGGCCCACTGCGTGGCACGGTACGCGGGGGGCAACAACGCCGGGCACACCGTCGTGAACGAAGACGGCGAGTTCACCCTGCACCTGGTCCCCTCGGGTATACTCCGGCCCCAGGTTACCCCGGTGATCGGGAACGGCGTGGTGGTGGACCCCGACGTGCTCCTGGGGGAGCTGAAGGGGCTGTCGGACAGGGGCGTCGACGTCCACCGGCTGGCCGTGAGCGACCGCGCCCACGTGGTGATGCCGTACCACGTGCGTCTGGACTCCCTGGAGGAGAAGGCCCGGGGCTCCAAGGCCATCGGCACCACGGGCACCGGCATCGGCCCCGCGTATATGGACAAGGCGTCCCGTATCGGCGTCAGAGTCGGGGACCTGCTCGATCCTGAGTACCTGCGGGGCAGGCTGGACCCGGTTATCGATTTCAAGAACGCCCTCATGACCAAGGTGTACGGGGCGGACCCCATCCCCGCCGACGAGGTGCTGGAGAAGTGCTTCGCCTGGGGCAATGACCTGAAGCCTTACGTCCGCCAGACGGAGCTGGTGGTCCAGGACAGCCTTGCCAGGGGAGAGGGGGTGCTGCTGGAGGGCGCCCAGGGCACGCTGCTGGACCTGGACCACGGCACGTACCCCTACGTGACCTCGTCCAACCCCTCCATCGGCGGCGCCTGCACCGGCCTGGGGCTGAGCCCCCGGGAGATCACGGGGGTCACCGGGGTCTTCAAGGCCTACTCCACCAGGGTCGGCGGTGGACCGCTGACGGCGGAGATGGAGGAGGACACGGCGGGCCTGCTAAGGGAGAAGGCCTGGGAGTACGGCGTCACCACGGGACGGGCCAGGCGCATCGGCTGGTTCGACGCCGTCGCCGGACGGTACAGCGCCACGCTGAACGGCTTCACCTCCCTGGTCCTGACCAGGCTGGACGTGCTGGACGGGTTCCCGTCCATCAAGGTGTGCGTGGGGTACGATCTGGACGGGCAGGCCGTGGACAGGTTCCCCACCAGCCTGGCGACGCTGGAGAAGTGCAGGCCCATCTACGAGGAGATGCCCGGCTGGGACGGTCAGACGGCCAGCGCCACCGACATGTCCCAGCTCCCCCCCGAGGCCACCGCCTACGTCAACCGGATCGAGGAGCTCATTGGCTGCCCGATCCACCTGGTCTCCACCGGACCCCGCCGGTGGGAGACCATCGTGAAGAAACCGGTGCTGTGAGCTGGGGCGGTCTGTCCCACTTCGTCCGTCACGATTCCAGAGCGCTGGGATACTGGTCCCAGTCCCCTACCACCCTGGCCCCCGTGGGGAGGGGCAGGTACGGCTGGTGCCTATTGCCCTACGACGGCTGCGTACCGCTGTCGGTGTTTGCCGTCGGCAGGCCGTGAGGCGTCGTAGACGATCTGCCTGCGCTGGATGCTCCCCCGCTTGCGTACATGGCCTGTAGCCACGTAGCCCTTAACCGGGAGCGAGAATCTCCTGTTCGAAGTCGTGGAGTATAGTGGCAACTTCCCCGAGGAACCCTTGAGGACCCTTCTTCATGATCTCGTCGTATGCTCCGGAGCGTAGGCTCTTGCCACGCTCGGCGTAGTGAAACTCGTCCAAGAGATATTTGGGGTATATGCCCACCGCTACAGAAACTTCCCACCACTGTTCCTCGGTTAGTGCTTGCCCAACAAACCTGCCCCCGGTTCCGGCTCCATGAGCAATGGCGTTGCCGGCTTTGTCGGTTCGTTCTTTGATTTTGTCGGCCTTCTTGTGGTAGCGCGTCTTGAGTTGGTTGGGGGTACCTTTACGCATCCCATAGATCCTAGCGACGAAGCTCATGACCGTTTTGGTGTGTTGAATGACCGCGTCTTGGTAGAACACCCCTGTGTAAAACCCGTAAACGAATCGTCTGCCTGCCGCGACGTCATCCATCCCCCTGACTGCTTCGGATGTCAGGGCCGCGTAACAGGCCTGATAATTTTGGGTCATCACTGTCAACTCGTAACATGCCTCCAACAGGTTGTGCCAGCGCCTGGGCAACCGTTTCGTTGGCGGCCTTTCAGACTGGGCGTACGTGTCTGGAGCGAGCCACAGGTCCATAGAGTCGGCTTTCAGTCGAAGTTCCAAGAGGGCAACGAACTCAGGATCCAACCTACGTAGTGCTGCTTTCGCATCTGCCCATCTGTTGTGTACGAAATCGTCTACTGTCATCTTGCCAGACCTGTCCAGTGGTTCACCATGCCGACACGTCTCTTACGGGTTACCCCGCATCTGTTCTAGTAGCCAGTGTTCTAATGGCTTGCAGGTATCACAATACCTGTATCCTTCTATCCCCGCTTCCATCGGGTTATCGAACCTGCGAGGGGCTCACGATGCTTGCTCCATATACGCAAGTGACCCGGTGGACCCACCGTTTCCGCCCAAATCTATTTGGTCTGGCTGAGGCGATATACTGATAGTGAGCCATTGACTACGCTTCCCCGGCTTCGTGGAGATAGCCTCGCACCACGTCCCTAAGTTGGTCGGCGTAGCGCGAGATGTCCTCCACGGCCTCTACGGGGTAGGTGTCCATCACTCTTCGGTTGTAGGTGTCACGGCCCTCGCCTGGCACTTGGATCGCCTTCTGTGGGGCGTTGAAGCGCAGCCGGACTATCGGCTTCCGGTTGTTGTCGTCCAGCAGCATCCCGCATTAGTTCTTGGTGTCCCGCATCACGACCCGCTCCGGCTCAACAACCTCGCCCACGATGGCCTTGACCAGCTCGTAGCCCTGGACCTCTTCCTCGGTGGTGGTGACGCCCGGCGGTGCTGTTGGGGCATCGTCCTCGAGCGGGACGGCTTCGGGGGCCGGCTCGACGGCGGTGTCACGGGCCAGGGCGCTCTGGAGGGTGGCGTTGATGCGGTCGTCGATGAAATCCCCGAAGGCTTTGCGGACCATATGAGAGAACCGTTCCCTCGCCGCCTGGGTCAGGGACTTGGAGTAGACTTGCTTCGTGAGCCACCTGATGAACTCCTCGTCGGGTGTGCTCAACTGGAGGACCAACACCTGCTTCATGCCCTCGATGTACTTGAGGGTCGAGGCGGCTTTCTGGGTCTCGTCAGGGTCGAACCCCTCCTTGGTGAACCGCTTCAGTTCCTCCACCGCCTTGTCGGTGAAGTTGAGCATGTTGAACTCGAAGAAGGGCTTGGCGTCCATCACGTTGGGCTGGTCCAGGTCGGAGAAGAAGCGGTAGGTGATGCCGTCGGTGAGCAGGCCGAAGTGGGCGTCGGTGACGCCGAAGTACCGGAAGAGCTGGGAGACGGCCTCGTTGGAAAGGTCGGCGCCGTACTTCTTGCACTCGATCAGGATGGTCGGCTTCCCGTCCTGCATGATGGCGTAGTCCACCTTCTCGCCTCGCTTGGTGCCGATGTCGGCGGTGAACTCCGGCATGACCTCCGTGGGGTTGAAGATGTCATAGCCCAGCATCTGGATGAAGGGCATGACCAAGCCCGTCTTGGTGGCTTCCTCGGTCTCCAGGTGTTCAAGCCGACCAGCAAAGCGGCTGGATCGGGTCCGTACCTCGTCTATGAAGTCCATCGGCGCTTCTCCTACTCCCTGGTGAAGTAAATCTCCCAGCTACCCTCCGAATCCACGTTGATGGCCTGCTTCTCCGGCGGAAGTGAAGGGAGGCGTCCTTGCGAGCGCCGCGTCAGCCGTGAACCGGCAGGTCCATCTCGTAGCGGTCGAGGACGGCGTCAATGGCTGCCGCGGCCTTTTCGTCGGCGGGCACCAGGGGAAGCCGGGGGTTGCCCACGTCGAAGCCGATCCGGTTCAAAGAGTGCTTGACAGGGATCGGGTTGGAGACTACGAACAGCACCTTGAAGAGCTCCAGGAGCCGGCGGTGCTCGGTCCCCGCCTGCTCCACGTCCCCCTCCAGCAGCAGGCCCATCATGTGCTTGATCTGGTCGCCCACCAGGTGGGAGGCCACGCTGACTATGCCGTAGCCGCCCATGGCCATGATGTAGAAGGTCTCGTTGTCGTTGCCGCTCCAGACCCTGAAATCGCCCCGGGCCCCCGAGATGATGCGGGCGATCTGGTCCATGTCACTGCCCGCCTCCTTGACTCCCACGATGTTGTCGACGCCGCTGAGGCGTATGGTGGTGCCGTGGGTCATGTTGAGGCTGGTGCGGCTGGTCACGTTGTAGAGGATGCACGGGATGTGTACGCTGGAGGCCACGGCCTTGAAGTGCTGGTACAGCCCCTCCTGGGGGGGCTTGTTGTAGTAGGGCACCACCAGAAGCAGGCCGTCCACCCCCGCGGCCTCGGCCTCCTTGCTTAGCTCGATGCTCTCGGCGGTGCTGTAATTGCCGGTGCCCGCGATAACCGCGCCCCGGTTTCCGACGGAGCCTTTGATCTCCGAGAAGAGCCTCAGCTTCTCGCCGGTGGACAGGGTCGGCGACTCGCCGGTCGTGCCCGACACGATCATGCCGTCGCTGCCCGAGTCCAGAAGGGCGTGGGCCAGGCGCTTGGCCTGGTCGTAGTCCACTCTGCCCTCCTGGTCGAAGGGTGTGACCATCGCCGTCAGCAACCTGCCTATCTCCGTCATAGCGGCCCTCCTCGGTTTTTCCTGTCCTGGACTGTGGCTAAACCATCTCTACTCGGCCCGGTCGGCCACCGAGCTGCTCACTTCAGTCATTCAGGCTTTGGGAGGCGGCGGCCACGGCTGCCTTTCCTCCGGGCTTGAGGCAGTCGCGCTTCAGGACCTCCTCGGCGATCTGGATGGCGTTGAGGGCGGCGCCCTTGCGCAGGTTGTCGGCCACCACCCACATGACCAGGCCGTTGGGGTGGGATGTGTCCTTCCGTATCCGCCCCACATACACGTCGTCGGTGCCGCCCACATCCACGGGCATCGGGTACAGACCCTCCTCGGGGGCGTCCACGACGGTGATCCCCGGGGCCTCGGCCAGGATGCCGCGGGCTTCGTCGGCGTCCATGGGGTGTTGAAACTCCATGTGGACCGCCGCGCTGTGGGAGACGTATACGGGCACCCGTACGCAGGTGGCGGCCACGGCCAGCCCGGGCGAGTGCATGATCTTCCGCGTCTCCTCCCGGACCTTCGTCTCCTCCTTGGTGTACCCGTCGGGCCCGAAGTCGTCGATGCGGGGGATGACGTTGAACGCTATCTGGTGGGGTTGGGCCTGGGGAGGAGGCGCGCCGCCCTGGAAGGCCCCCCGCGTCTGCTCCCTGAGCTCGGTCATGGCCGCCCCGCCGGCGCCGGAGACGGACTGGTACGTGGAGGCGACGATGCGGGAGACGGGGTTGTGCCGGTGCAGGGGTTGGGCCGCCATCACCAACGGCGTCGTGGCGCAGTTGGGAATCGCTATGATGCCCTGGTGCCACTCCACGTCCTCTCCGTTCACCTCCGGCACCACCAGGGGCACGTCGGGCCGCATCCGGAAGGCGGAGCTGTCGTCTATCGCCAGGGCTCCGGCTTCCACGGCGGCGGCGCCCATCTCCAGGCTGACCCGGCTGGTCGCCGAGATGAAGGCGATGTCGACGCCCTCTAAGGACTCCGGGCCCGTCGCCTGGACCACCAACTCCTGGCCGCGGACCGGTATGCGCTTGCCCACCGAGCGTTGGGACGCGGTGAGCCGGATGTGGTCCGCGGGAAACTGCCGCTCCTCCAGTATGCGCAGGAACTCCATCCCCACGGCGCCGGTGGCGCCGATGACTGCTATGTTCACTTCTCTCATGCTGCTGCTTCCCCGTATCTATAGGCCGAGTATCTTGTCCAAGCCAACGACGAGCTCCTTAAGGTTTACCACCTCGCGTACGGCCCTCATGACGCCCGGCATGTAGCAGTCCCGGCCCAGGGCGTCGTGGCGAAGGGTGACCGTCTGCCCTGCCGTACCCAGGACCACCTCGTGGTGGGCGCTGCGCCCGGCCATGCGTATGCTATGGACTCCGATGCCGTCCATCTCGCCGCCCCTGGCGCCGGCGAGGGTCTCCTTCTCGGTCTGGTTCCGCTTGTATTGCCCGGCCTCGGCCACCGCCCTTGCGATGGCCATGGCCGTACCCGAAGGCGCGTCTATCTTGTTCTCGTGGTGGCTCTCCACGATATCCACGTAGTCGAAGAACGGTGCGGCCTGCTTCGCCAGGTGGAGCAGCAGTACCGCTCCCAGGGCGAAGTTGGGGGCGGAGATGATGCCCACCGAGTACTCGCGGGAGATGCGGTCCATCTCCCGGAGCTGGTCTTCGGACAGGCCGGTGGTCCCGGAGACCAGGGCCACTCCCGACGCGGCTGCGACGCCCGCGGCGACCGTCGCCACGTTGGCCGTAGTGAAGTCCACCAGTACCTGGGGCCTGGTGGCGCTGAGGACCTCCTGGAGGTCGACGGAGAGGGGAATGCTGCCCGAGCCGTCGGGCAGGTCCAGCCTTTCGCCGTGGCGCCGTCCCGAGACGGCTCCCACGGGCTCCATGTCGGGTTCCCGGCAGAGGGTGGCCACTACCTCTCTTCCCATCCTGCCCGTGGCGCCGTTTACGGCCACCCTCATGGGAGCCACTTCGTCCTCCGCGCCCGTGGTGTTGGACCCGTCTTCAAGGGACGGTCTCACAGGGGTTTTCGGAGATGATAATATTCCCCGGCGATCGGGTCAATACGCCGTGACGCCGACGTGGGTTACGTATGTCAGCGCCCGGGGCCGCGGAACCCTGGTCTGGAGGGCGGCCGCTGTCCTCCTCCTCCGGGTCCGGAACGCGGCGGACCTCCGCGGCCGCGCCCCATGGGAGGCCGTCCGTTGCCCCGGCCCCCCGGCCTGGGACCCCGGCCTCCCATGGGGGCCATGCCCGGACGGGGTCCAGTAGGGGGAGCCGCGGGCCCGCGGCCTGGCTCCGAGGGGTCGGAGTCGCCGAAGAGAGCGCGGCGGGACAGGTTGATCCTGCCCAGGTGGTCGATCTCCTGGACGATCACCGTGATCTCCCTGCCGACGTCCAGGTCCTCCTCGGCGTCTCCCAGCTCCTCCATGCGCACCAGGCCATCCTTGCCCGGAGTCAGCTCCACGAAGGCGCCGAAGCTGGTGAGCCGGACCACCTTGCCGGTGAAGATGTCCCCCACTACGATCTCCCTGGTGAGTCCGTCGACCTGGGCCTGGGCCCTCTTGATCATGGCGTCGTCGACGCCGCTTATCAGCACCGTCCCGTCGTCCTCGGTGTCGATGGAGACGCCCGTCTCCTCCTGTATGCCCCTTATGGTGCGGCCGCCGGGGCCTATCAGAGCGCCGATCTTGTCGATGGGAATGGTCATCCGCACGACCTTGGGGGCGTAGGGGCTGAGGGCAGACCTGGGCTCGGCGATAGCCTCCCGCATCTTGTCCAGGATGAACAGCCGGCCCTCCTTGGCCTGGGCCATGGCCCGTTGCAGCAGCGCGGGGGTGAGGCCCTTGGTCTTGACGTCAAGCTGCAGGGCGTTGATGCCGTCGGTGGTACCCGCCACCTTGAAGTCCATGTCCCCCAGGTGGTCCTCCATGCCCTCGATGTCAGTGAGGACGGAGGCCTGGCCGTTTTCGCCCAGGATCAGGCCCATGGCTACCCCAGCCACCGGCTTGTGCAGGGGCACCCCCGCGTCCATGAGGGCCAGGGTGCTGCCGCACACGCTGGCCATGGAGGTGCTGCCGTTGGAGCTGAGGACCTCGGACACCAGGCGTATGGCGTAGGGAAACTCCTCCTCGCTGGGGACTGAGGCGTAGACGGCCTTCTCGGCCAGGGCCCCGTGGCCCACCTCTCGCCGTCCGGTACCTATGCGCTTGGTCTCGCCGGTGGAGTAGGGGGCGAAGTTATAGTGGTGTATGTACCTCTTGGTCTCCTCGGGGCTGAGGCTGTCCAGCTTCTGCTGCATGCCCGTGGAGGCGAGGGTGGCTATGGTGAGCACCTGGGTCTGGCCCCGGGTGAACAGGCCCGAGCCGTGGACCCTGGGCAGCACGCCCACCTCGCAGGATATGGGGCGGATGTCCGTGAGGCCCCGTCCGTCCGGGCGGATGCCCTTCTCCAGGATTCTGGACCGGGTTAGCTTCTTCAGGCCGGACTCGAACACGGAGGAGATATCGCTCTCGGAGTACTCCTCGGACAGCTTCTCACGGACCTCCCCCTCCAGCCGCGCCAGCTCCCTGTCCCGTTCCTCCTTGGCGGCCCCCGACTCCACGATGCGGGTCAGGCGGCCGTCCAGCAGGTTGCTCACCTCCCGGTCCAGGTCGTCGGCCGGGGCGGGGGCCTCCACCGTTATCTTGTTCTTTCCCGTAGCCCTGGCCATCTCTTCGATCATGTCTATCACGATGAGGTTGGCCTCCTGGGCGCGCTCTACGGCCTCCAGCACCGTCTCTTCGGAGACCTCGACGGAGGCTGCCTCGATCATCATGACGGCGTCCCTTATGCCCGCGACGACCACGGACAGATCGCCGTTGTCGATGTCCGCGTAATCGGGATTGAGGACGAAGCGGCCGTCCACGTGCCCCACCCTGGTTGCTCCGACGGGGCCGTCGCAGGGTATCTCCGAGATGGCCACGGCCGCCGAGGCCCCTATCATGGCCAGGGTCTCCGGCGGGTTCTCCTTGTCGACGGAGAGGACGGTGATGATTATCTGCACCTCGTTGCGCAGGCTCTTGGGGAAGAGGGGGCGCATGGGCCGGTCGATCAAGCGGCCGAAGAGGATGGCTTCCTGGCCTGGGCGCCCTTCACGCCGGAAGAAGCTGCCCGGTATGCGGCCGGCGGCGTAGAGGCGCTCCTCGTAGTCCACCGTAAGGGGTAGGAAATCAATGTTGGGCCTGGGTCGAGACGACATACACACGGTGGCCAGGACGATGGTGTCCCCGCACTGCACTGTCACGGAGCCGCCGGCCAGCCCCGCCAGCTTTCCCGTCTCGATGGTAATGCTCTTGCCGCCTATACGGCGTTCCACGGAGTACTGCATGGTAAAAGTTGCACGACCTCTCTGTTGAGTTGCTGAAGGAAGAGGAAAGAGAAATAGCCCCGGTAATTCGGGGCTATCTGCGGAGGCCGAGTCTGGCGATTAGCGTACGGTATCTGGTGACGTCTTCTCGGGTCAAGTAGTTGAGGAGGCTTCTTCTCTGACCTACCAGTTTCAGCAGGCCGGTGCGTGAATGCGCGTCGGTGTGGTGCTGTCTGAGGTGGTCCGTTAGCTGCCTGATTCTCTCGGTTAGAAGAGCTACCTGGACCTCTGTCGATCCTGTGTCACTCTCGTGTAGCTGGAAGTCCTGAATGATTCGAGACTTCGTGTCCGTGTCTATCATGCCCCCCTGGACCTTTTCTCCACTCTTCGCTCTTTTCTTCGGAGAGAATTATAGCATACCGTCAAAGGGGTCGCAATTCGCCCGGTAGTGTATCGCATCGGGGTCCTACGCGGCCGGCTACTCTTGGGTCTGGTCGCCCGTCAGCTCGGCCCCATCCCGAGTGTCGGAGAGCTCCTGGTCGATGGCCGGCTGTCCGTCGGAGTCCATCTCCTCTTGCTCGCCGGTCTTGTCCGCCCCCTCGTTGGAGCTCACGTGGCCGTCCGTCGCCTGGGCTTGGGGCTGGTGAAGTACGGCGGCATCGTCCGGCGCGGGACTCTCCTCGGGGCCGGCGTCCTGCCTGAAGACGTCCTCCCTGGTGAGGGGCTCTTCGACTTTCGACGAGCCGTAGCGAGTGAGGGCGGCCTCGCTGTACCTCTCGGCCTCGAACTCCAGCAGGATGGGATACAGCTTCCGCTTGAGGCTTTGCCCGACGGTCTCTCCCCGGACCCTCATGTTGGCGGGGACCATCTCGCGCAGGTACCAGGCCTCCTGCTCGCTGAGGTAGAGCTCCTGGTGGCCGCCCCTTCCGATGGCCTCCAGGAAGGCGCCGCCGATCTTCAGTATCAGGCCCGGATAGGCCGGGTTGGAGCCGTCGATCCACTTGTGGCCCGCGGAGACGACCTGCTCCAGGCCCTCCACCTCCTGCGCCGTCAGCTTTATCGGTTTGCCGTTCACGACTACCCTCGGTGAAGTCCGGCTAAGAGGCCGACTGCTTCTTCCATGCGGAGTCTGGAGGGAAAACCGTCGCCCCCGACCTGCGGATGACGTCGGCGGCGTGCCAGTCCTTGACCGTCTCCCGCCACTTGAGGTAGTGGGGGGCCTGGCGGTGGGCGTCTATGGCCGCCTGGTCCTTGTAGACCTCGAACAGGTGGATGCGGTTGGGGTCCTCTGCGTCCTCTACGACGTCGAACCTGAGGCAGCCCGGCTCGTTGGTGACGGAGCCGTGGGCGTCCTCCAGCATGGACTTCATGAAGGCTTCCTTGTGCTCCGGCTTGATCTGGATGGTCACGACGAGGGCCTGCATCGTCTCCTCCTTGCTGGCTTGGGGCTTGGCGCCGTGGGGCAGGGTTGCCGCGCTTGGGCCTCCTCCCGGAGGGCGGAGGGCCGAAGGGCGGAAAGCCAAGTGATTATACACCGGGCAAGCCTGGGCCCGTCAAATGCCTGGGCCCTTCGAACAGAAGGGGGTCATGACACCTCCCCCCTTGTAATCGGCAGGCGGGGCTGACAAAATAGGGTCCATGGACATCGGGGGCTTTCAGGTAGACGAACCGATACCCGAGCTCACGGAGCCCCACGCCATAGTCTCCCTCAGGCCGTGGGTGGACGTTGGCCGAGTGGGCAGGCACGCGCTAATCCGGCTGGAGAGGCACCTGGGCGCCCAGGAGGTGGGGCGTCTCTCCAAGCCCGGAAGGTGGTACGACTTCACCCGTTACAGACCGCGGATCATGAACGTGGGCGTCGAGCGCCGGGTGACGATTCCCAACACCACCGTGCTGTGCGCCAAGCGGGAGGACGGTCCCGACTTCCTGTTTCTACACCTCCTGGAGCCCCACGCCTACGGTGAGGACTACGTGGACTCGGTGCTGGAGCTGCTCAAGCACTTCGACGTCAAGCGGTACACTCAGGTCGGCGGCGTGTCCGACGCGGTGCCCCACACGCGGCCCCTGCTGGTCACCGGCGCGGTGCCGGAGGAGCACGGCAAGCGGCTGGGCATAAGGCGCAGCAGCTACCAGGGTCCCACCAGCATAGTCTACATGGTGACCCAGGAGGCCCAGAGGATGGGCATCGAGACCATGAACTTCCTGGTCCACCTGCCCCACTACGCCCAGCTTGACGAGGACTACTCCGGGGTGTCGCGGCTACTGGAGATAATGTGCGACGTGTACAGCCTGCCTTCACGGCTGGTGGAGAGCGAGCGGGGTCAGCGCCAGTACCGGCAGGTGGAGACGGCCGTGGCGCGGAACCCACAGGCCAAGAAGCTGGTCCAGCAGCTCGAGTCCAACTACGACGAGGCGCGCACCAGGGAGAGCAACGAGGACGCGGCCCCCCTGGCGCCCGAGGTCGCGCGCTTTCTCGAGGAGATGGACCGCCGGATGGGTGAGGGGCCGGACCCCTCTTGATCGTCACCAGTCTAACCGCGTCGTATAGGCCTGGCGCGACACGCCCCTGACCAACCGCCCCAGTCGCCGATTTCCCGGGCTGCGCTAGCGCTCAAATGCGAGCCGGGCGTACCTCATGAAGATGCCGCCTCCGGGTTGCGCCAGCGGTCCGTTTGCGGCCAGGCAGGCTATGACGTACCTGGCGCCCGGCTGGACGTCCAGGCTGATGGGGACCCGCTGGGGGATGTTGAATCCCGCGACCGTGCCCCTCTGCCGGTCGCACTCCCCGTCTATCCACACCTCACCGTAGTCGTCGATGCAGGTCTCGAAGTAGAGCCTGGCGCCCTTCACCTCGGTGCCGTGCACCCGTTCCGGCACGGTGACCGCGATGCGGTACCAGCCGAAGGTGAAGCCCGAGGACACCGTCTGCTGGATGTCGTCGCAGGTGTCCCAACTCGAGTCGTCGTAGCCGGGCAGCCGCGCCGGGCTGTCGGCAAGGCCCGCGGAAAGGCCCTCGTTGGGCTCGCCGGGGACCAGTCCCGGCGCAAACCGCCATCCCGCCTGCGCGGCGGCCAGGTCATCCCGGTCTTCCAGGTTCAAGTCCACCCTGATCATCCCTGTCCTCCTGACTGGACTTTAATCCCGTCGCTCCAGGGCCGCGAAGGCTGTGGGTCCCCGTAGGCTGTGGGTCCCCGTGGAACAGGTATGCCTCCGCGAAGCCCATTATACATGGGGCGGCGAGACCAGCCCGGCTGGCCCTTACCAACCGGGTCGACTTGGGTTAAGATAAGCGCGGCTAGCCACCGGAGTTCCACGAAGGAGCTGCCATGCGAGAGAATCGGATCAAGACGGTCATGAGGGACGGGGACCTGGCCATCGGAGCCTACGTTTCCTTTGCCGACCCGGCGGTGGTGGAGATCATCGGGCTGGCCGGTTTCGACGCGGCCTTCATCGACATGGAGCACACAGCCATCGACCTAGCCATGGTGGAGACCATGGTCCGGACGGCCGAGCTGGCGGGGGTGGCTTCCCTGATACGGGTCTACGAGAACGACCCCGGGCTCATCCTGAGGATACTGGACATGGGGGCCCAGGGGATCATCATCCCCCACGTGGAGGGCCTGGAGGGGGCCAAGCGGGCGGTGGACGCGGTCCGGTACCCTCCCGTGGGCAAGAGAGGGGCCGCGGGCAGCACCCGGGCCGCTTCATACGGGGCGGTCCCCTGGAGGGAGCACGTGCGCACCTCCAACGAAGAGATACTGCTCTCGGTCATGGCCGAGGATGACCGGGCCTTCGACGATATCGAGGCGATGGCCGGCCTGGAAGGGCTGGACCTGGTTGCCGTCGGCCCGGCGGACCTGACCGAGTCCCTGGGCGTCACCGACCCCAAGGACCCGCGGCTCAAGGCCAAGGTCGAGGAGATCGCGGGCCGTATCCAGAGCGTGGGCAAGGCCAAGTTCTCCATGCCGGTACGGCACCCGGCCTACCCTCTGGGCGCCAGGGAGCTGAAGGACCTGGGTGTGGGATACACCCACGTGAACCCGCCTCCCTACTCCCTCGTACTCAACGGGCTAAGGGAGGCGGCGAGCCGAGTACGGGAAGAGAGTGGCCGGTAACGCCCGGCCGCAGTCGGTCCGAGAGGAGGTCTGGACACGTTGCACTGTATCGAAGAGCAGCTAGTGAACAGCAAGACCATCGCGGTGGTGGGACTGTCGCCAAACCCCCAACGGGACAGCCACCGGGTGGCGAAATACCTGCAGGGCCAGGGATACAGGATCATCCCGGTAAACCCGATGGCCGAAGAGGTGCTGGGGGAGAAGAGCTACCCGGACCTGGCCTCGGTGCCTGACCCCATCGACATGGTCGACATCTTCCGGCGGTCGGAGTACGTGGCGCCGCTGGTGGACGAGGCCATCCAGGCGGGGGCGAAGTACGTCTGGATGCAGGACGGGGTAGAAGACGAGGCTGCCGCCCAGAAGGCCCAGGACGCGGGCCTTCTGGTGGTCATGAATAATTGAACCCTTCGTGAGCATCGCCGCCGGTTCGGCGGCCGGAGCTAGCAGCTCCCCTGGGGTAACTCGCCAACGGCCGCGGGAAGGCCGAGTATGGCGATGAAAACCCCTTACCGTGGCAAAGGGCTATTTCCAGTGTAATGACAGGTGGGGCAGCTCGGGGTTGCAAATGTCAGGGCAGCTACGTGGTGGTCCGTCCCCGCCGGTGTGACGACGCGGGATCCCGGCAGCCGTTCTTGGCAATAAGATAGGGGAGGGTCTCAGACCCTCCCCTATGCCTTGTGTCTGTGTTTGCTCGGGTGGAGGACTAGGGCAGCGGGCAGGGGATGTTGGGGTTGTTCTGCGTGGCGCACCATTCGTCCCACCGGGCCCGGAAGTCCGCCTGTGCCTCACCGGGTGACATCTGCATGGGTATCATGGCTCCCTCGACCACGTCGACCGGCAGCGGGCAGCTCGCCTGGATGTCGGGATCGTCCTGGGTCATGCACCACTCGTTCCAAATCCTCTCGAACTCCGCCGGGTGGGGGTTGGGTGTGGCCGTGGGGGGCGGCAGCGGAGTGGGCGTGGGCGTCGCCGTAGGTACCGGAGTAGGCGTGGCCGTGGGCTCCGGCGTCGGGGTGGGTGTGTTCGTAGGCCGTGGGGTCGGCGTGGGCGTGGCTGTCGGAACGGGCGTCGCCGTGGGGGTTGGCGTGGGCGTGTTCGTGGGAGCCGGTGTCGCCGTAGGCTCCGGGGTTGGTAGCGGTGTGGCCGTCGGGTCGCTAGGGCACCCCGCGAACGCAAGAAGCGCGATCAGAAACGGTATGAGGACGAGGACTCTCGGCTTGACTAGCCCGGATTGCACCATACAACTACCTCTTAGAAGCGCTATCCCGCGCGGCGCTGGTTCGAAGACATGCGGCGTCGTGGGGAGCGACCCGACTCTAACAAATCCGTCATGGCTTTGTCAATGTGTTTAGGCAACGTCTTTGGTTTTGGACAAGACGCCAGCGGCTATCTGAGACGGGGCATGACCCTGGAGGCGAACAGGCCCATCGCTTCGAGGACCATGTCGTGGGGGACCAGGCCTCCGGGGTTGAACCAGCATACGATCTCTCCGGGGCCGAGGTCCTCCGACAGGGACCGAAGCCTCTCCACGCATGCGTCGGGGTCGCCGTATACGGCCACTTCGTCGCTCCACCGCTGGTAGGTCATTGCCTTGAGCCTCTCCCTGGACTGGAGGACCCGAGGGTTCTTCTTGGCCAAGGCATCGATGCTGGGGTGCTGGTAGGTGTCGGACAGTATCTTGACGTAGTTCTCGACGCTGGCCTGGAGGGCCTGTGCCGGGCCGTCGGAGCCTGCGAAGGGGAACACCGGCAGGTTGACGGAGAGCTCCCCGCCATGGATTGGGCTGTCTCCGGCCGCCAGGGCCGCCCGGTAGGTCTTGACTCCCTCGCGAAGGGCCGGGAGCGGGACGATCACCGGAGTGGCGAACATGTTGTAGCCGAGCTTGCCGACGAGCTCGAAGGTGTCGGCGCTGTTGGAAGCGATGCGCACGGGCGGATGAGGCGACTGGACCGGTCGTGGAGCGAGGGTCAGCTCCCTCGCCCGGAAGAACCGTCCCTGGTAGCCCATCCGCTCCTCGGTCCACGCCCGGACGATGAAATCCAGCGCCTCCACGAAGCGGTCCCGGCTCTCCCCGATGGGAACGTCGAACCCCTCGAAATGGCTGGGCATGGCCCCCCGCCCAATGCCGAACTCGGCGCGACCTCCGGAGAGAACGTCCAGGGTGGCGATGTCTTCCGCCAGCCGGATGGGGTTGTGCAGGGGCAGGAGGTTTACGGCAACCCCCAGGCGGATCCTCCTGGTCGTCTCGGCGGCGGCCGCCGCCAGCATCAGGGGGGAGGGCGTTATGGAGAACCGGGCGTTGAAGTGGAGCTCGGCGAACCAGGCGTTGTCGAAGCCGAGATCGTCCCCCAGTCGGATCTGGTCGAGGGTGTCCCGATACCTCTGGCCCGGAGACTGGTCGTCGGCGCAGGGAAGCTGGTAGAACAGCCCGAACTTCATGGAGAGGCCCGCCTAGAGGGGTATGTTGCCGTGCTTCTTGGGCGGGAGGCTGTCCCGCTTGGACTGGAGCATCTCCAGCGCGTCGATGATCCGGGGACGCGTCTCCCGTGGGTCGATAACGTCGTCCAGGAACCCCCGGCCCGCGGCTATGTAGGGATTGGCGAAGGCGTCGCGGAACTCCCCTATCAGCTTGGCCCGCGTGCGTTCGGGGCTCGACGCCTGGGATAGCTGGTCGCGGAAGATGATGTTGACGGCGCCCTCGGGGCCCATGACCGCGATCTCCGCCGAGGGCCATGCCAGGTTGATGTCGCCCCTCAGGTGCTTGCTGCTCATCACGATGTACGCCCCGCCGTAGGCCTTGCGGGTCATGAGGCTCACCTTGGGGACGGTGGCCTCGGCGTAGGCGTAGATGAGCTTGGCCCCGTGCTTGATAATGCCCCCGTACTCCTGGTCCGTGCCTGGCATGAAACCCGGCACGTCCACGAGGGTTACCAAGGGCACGTTGAAGCAGTCGCAGAACCGCACGAACCGGGCGGCCTTGGCCGAGGCGTCGATGTCCAGCACTCCCGCCAGGTACGCGGGCTGGTTGCCCACTATGCCCACAGTGCGGCCCTTCAGACGGGCGAAGCCCACCACGATGTTGGGAGCGAAGTCCCGGTGGACCTCCATGAACTCCCCGCCGTCGACGATCCTCTTGACCACGTCCCTGATGTCGTAGGCCCGGTTGGGCTCCTCGGGCACGATCTCCGAGAGGCTGTCGTCCACCCTGCCGGGGTCGTCGCCCGCGTCGAGGACAGGAGGGTCCTCCATGTTGTTGGACGGCAGGAACCCCAGGAGGCGGCGCACGCCGGCCAGGCACTCGTCCTCCGACTCCATCACAAAATGGGAGACGCCGCTCCGCGTGCCGTGGGCCGCGGCCCCCCCCAGCTCCTCGTGGGTCACCTCCTCGGAGGTCACGGCCTTGATGACGTCGGGGCCGGTGATGTACATCTGGCTGATGCCCTGCACCATGAACACGAAGTCGGTGATGGCCGGCGAGTATACGGCGCCCCCTGCCGAGGGGCCAAGGATTACCGAGATCTGCGGTATGACGCCCGAGGCCAGGGTGTTTCGGAGGAATATGTCCCCGTACGCGGACAGGCTCAGCACGCCCTCCTGGATGCGGGCGCCGCCGGAGTCGTTCAAGCCTACGACGGGGCTGCCGGTCTTCATGGCAAGGTCCATCACCTTGCAGACCTTCTCTCCCACGACCTCCGACACGGAGCCGCCGAAGACGGTAAAGTCCTGGGCGTATACGAAGACCCTGCGCCCCTCCACCAGCCCGTAGCCGGTGACCACCGCGTCGCCGAGGACCTGTTTGTCGCCAAGGCCGAAGTCCGTGGTCCGGTGGGTTACGAAGGGGTCGATTTCCTGGAAGGTGCCCGGGTCCAGGAGGAGGTCGATGCGCTCTCGGCCGGTAAGCTTTCCCTTGGAGTGTTGCTGCTGGACTCGCTTGTCGCCGCCACCCGCGAGGGCCCTGTCCCGCATGGCGCCGAGCCGGTCCAGGCCGCTAGCGGCCTTCCTGTCCACCGCCATACTCTCTCCATCCGTGCGACTGTCTCGATTCCGGTTCATGCTAGCAGATGGGTGTGTACGGTGCAAGCGAACGGGGTCGTGTTAGACGGGGTCGTGTTACAATGAGTCGTTCTTTCGGGACTCCCCATCGACGCCCCAGGCATGGCCAAGCAGTCGCACACCGACCAGCGTCAGGTCCTTCTAACCCACATCGGAGGCATACCCTTCCATTGGGGGAGCCGCACCCACGTGATGGGAGTCGTCAACGTGACCCCAGACTCCTTCTCGGGAGACGGTGTCGGCGACGACGTGGCGTCGGCCGTCGGCCTCGCCCTGCGAATGCAGGAGGAGGGGGCGGACCTGGTCGACGTGGGCGCCGAGTCCACTCGCCGGTACAATGACCGGGAGGGGGCCGTCCCCGTGGGCGTGGACGAGGAGCTTCGACGGGTGCTGCCGGTGGTGGAGCGCCTCTGCAGGGAGCTGTCGGTCCCCGTCAGCGTGGATACCTACAAGCCGCAGGTGGCCCGCCGCTGCCTGGAGGCCGGCGCCCACATGATCAACGACGTATGGGGCGTGAGGACCGACACGGGCATGTCCGAGGTCGTAGCGGAGTTCGGCGTCCCGGTGGTCCTCATGCACAACCGCGACGGCAACGTCTACTCGGACCTCCTGGCCGAGGTGACCGGGTCCCTGGGGGCCGCCGTGGAGAGGGCGCTGGCGTCGGGCGTTCCACGGGAGAACGTAATCGTCGACCCCGGCATCGGCTTCGGCAAGGTAGCCGACCAGAGTCTGGAGATCGAGGGAAGGCTGGCTGAGCTTGGACGGTTGGGCCAGCCGGTCCTTGTCGGCCCATCCCGGAAGTCGCACCTGGGCATGGTCCTGGGTGGACTGCCCGCCGGGGAACGCCTGGAGGGGACAGCGGCGGCGGTGTCCCTGTGCGTGGCGGGCGGCGCCGACATCGTGCGGGTGCACGACGTCAAAGAGATGGTGAGAGTGGTCAGGGTGAGCGACGCGATAGTCAGGGGTTGGAGGCCCGACGTTTGGAGCCGGTAACAGCCTACCTGGGTATCGGCTCGAATCTGGGGCATCGCGAGGTCAACATCCGCTCCGCACTGGAGCTCCTATCCCGCGACGTGACGCTGGAGGTGTGCTCCTCCATCTATGACACCGCGCCCTGGGGGTTCCACGACCAGGGCCGGTTCCTGAACTGCGTGTGCCGGGCCACGACCCGCCTGGAGCCCCGGGCCCTGCTGAAGGCCGTGAAGCGTGTGGAGGGCATGGTGGGCAGGCGCCGCACCTTCGTCAACGGTCCCAGGACCATCGACGTGGACATACTCCTCTACGGTAACATGGTCGTCAGTGAGCCGGGGCTGGAGATACCCCACCCCCGAATGGCGAGACGGGCCTTCGTTCTGGTGCCGCTGGAGGAGATCGCCGAGGACCTGCGGCACCCGGTGCTGGGATGCTCCGTGTCCGAGCTTGCCCGGCGCTTAGGCGGCGGCGACTCCGGAAGGCACGGCGAAGGCGTGCGGCTCTGGGGCGGCCCGATTCCCGTGCTGAGAATATCCTGACTGGGGGCGGTGGACCGGCATGTCCAGGAACCGAGACACAGGGCCGGCGTGGAGCTACCACGACTCCACCAAGCTGTCTTACATTGACCTGACCTCCAAGCCTCCCCTGTACAAGCCCTCGGAGGGACGCCCGCTGGTTGCCCTGCCAAGGGGCCTGCCGCCTCCGGAGATGCCGGCCATCCAGGCGGCGGCCCTCCCGGGCGGCGGCTCAGGCGGGCGCGTGGACGTGGCTGCGGTGGCCCAGCTCCTCCACTACTCTTCGGGACTGGTCAGGAAGGCGGTGGTCCCGTCGGTGGGGGAGGTGCACTATCGGGCCGCCGCTTCGGCCGGGGCACTGTATCCCATCGAGGCCTACGTGGTCTGCGGGGACGTGGACGGCCTGCCGATGGGAGTATACCGCTTCTCTCCCCCGGAGGCGGGGCTATACCAGGTGAGGGAGGGGGACTTTCGCCGGTGCCTCTCACTAGCGGAAGGCGACGGCGATGGTCCGGCCTGGGACGCGGCGGTGGTGCTTACCGCCGTGTTCTGGCGCAGCGCCTGGAAATATCGCGCCCGCTCCTACAGGTACTGCTTCTGGGATGCCGGGACCGTGCTGGCCAACCTGCTGGCCACGGCCACGGCCTTGGGACTTCCCGGCCGGGTGTCCGCGGGGTTCGTGGACGAAGAGGTAGACCGGCTGCTGGGACTGGAGGGCGGAAGAGAGGCGGCCCTTTGCGTCGTACCCCTGGGCGACGGCACAGGCTCCCGGCGGGCGCCCGATTGCCGGCTCCCCACCGATGCACGGAAGGCTCCGGCCGCCCGGGGCGAGACCGTGTACCCGGAGATGCGGGAGCTGCACCGGGAGTCGTGCTTGGGCAGCGTGGCCGAGGTGCAGGACTGGAAGGGGGTCCTGGAGCCGAGGCCCGCCGAGGCTGCCGAGAGGTCTCACCCGCTGGAGCCCGCCGGGCCTGACTTGCCGTCGACGGATGGGCTGGGGCGGGTGATAGAAGACCGAGGCTCCACGCGGCGGTTCGCCCGGGAGCCCATATCTGTGGCCCAGCTGGACGGGGCCCTCCGGGCGTCCACGGGCCGCCTTACGGCGGACTTCCTGGGTCCCGGAGCGGATAGTCTCCTGGACGTGTACGTGATCGTCAATGCCGTGGAGGGTCTGGAGCCCGGCGCATACCATTTGACTCCTGGGGGCCAGGAGCTCGAACTACTGCGGCGGGGCGCGTTCCGTTCCGAGGCGGGCCACCTGTGCTTCGAGCAGGCCCTGGGGGCGGACGCTGCGGCGGTCGTGTTCCTCATGGCCGACCTCCAGAGGGTGCTGGGCCGGTTGGGGAACCGGGGGTACAGGGCTGCCCAGCTTGAGGCCGGGGTGGTGGGTGGGAGGCTGTATCTGGCCACCCACGCCCTGGGGCTGGGGGCCACGGGGATCACATTCTACGACGACGAGGTCACCGAGTTCTTCTCGCCCCACGCCCGGGGGAAGAGCGCGATGTTCGTAGTGCCCCTGGGTCGAAAGGCCGCCGAGAACCGGGTGCGTCCCTTCAGGTCCGCCATCGGGGTGAAGCTGGACGCCCTCGCCCGCGGCGCCTACCCCGCCGGGTCCAACCCGTAGCAGGGGTACGTCAGCCGTCGATGGTCTCTATGACGTATCGCAGCGTCCCTTTGGGGACGGCGATTTCGACCTCTTCGCCCGGGAGCTTGTCCAGAAGCGCCTTGCCCACGGGCGAGGCGCTGGAGATCTTGCCGGTGGTGGGGTTGGCCTCTCGGGAGTTCACGACCGTGTACGCCGTCTTCTTGCCGTTGGCCAGGTCCCGGAGTGTGACCGAGGCGCCCAGACGCACGCGCTTCTCGTTGGAGTCCGAGGTCGGACTGGACACCACGGCGTTGGAGAGGATGGACTCCAGCTCCTTGATCCCGGACTCGATCATGCCCTGCCGCTCTTTGGCCGCGTCCAGGGGCGCGTTCTCCCGGAAGTCCTTGTCGGCCATGGCCCTCTGGATGTCCCCTACGATCTTGACCCGCTCCCCCTTTAGTATCTCCAGCCTGGCCTGGAGGTTGTCGTAGCCCTCCTGGCTCAGCTCGGCCTGCTCCTGGGACGACTTGAAGTGTACCCGATGGGCCCCCTTCTTGCTCTTGGACGCCCGAAGGCTGGGAGCGAGGCTCATTTCGACGTGTCCCTTGTCCTTCAGGTAGGTTAGGAAGGACTTGACCAGCTTGAGCTGGGTGGCCGAGTTGGACCCCCACAGGCCCGACTCGGAGTAGCTGGCCACTTCGGAAGGGGTGAGCCGGTCTACCGTCCTGTCCCGGCCACACCACTGGATGAACCGGGTGAGCTCCTGGTGTCCGTCACGGGAGCTCTTGGCCTTTCGGTCCGATAAGAACAGGGTCAGCGCCTGTGCCAGGGAAGGACTCTGGTCATCCGCCACCGATCCCATCTCCTTTCCCGGGGCCCTGGCCTCTGTACCGCCCGAATGGGCGGCTCCGGGCCCGCCGGTTTCGCGGTATCAAGCATACCAGTTAGTCCCTGGTATGGTAAAGTGCGGCGCCGCGGCGCGGGCCGGAAACGGGCAATAGGACGTGACACCTTGCGCTGTTCAATGTTCCCTGTATCGGGTACAATATGTTGGTATGCCCACGGTGGCCATTACAACCTGTACGGATGAAAGCGCCAGGAGGTACGCCTCCGCCCTGGGGGGCAACACCGCCGTTCGCACCCTCATCCCCGGGCGCGATTCGGGCCCTCCCGATGTCCTGCTGAAGGGGGTCTCGGGTCTGCTCGTGGCCGGGAACGCGGACGTGGGAGGGGGCGGCCACGGGGCGGGCGAGGGCCCGGCGGCCGAACATGGCAGGCAGAAGATGGAGCTTGGCCTGCTGGCCTCCGCTCTGGATAGGGACATGCCGGTGCTGGCCCTGTCCAGGGGCATGCAGCTCCTGAACCTGGCCTTCGGAGGACAGCCCCTGATCGAGGTCCCGAGCCACGGGACCGACCCCGACGACGGTGACGCCAGGTCCGCCAGGCACATGGTGTACCTATCTCCGGGCAGCAAGCTCGCCGCCATACTGGGAATGGGCGGCTTCTTCCGGGTGAACAGCCGGCACCGCCTCGGGGTCAAAGAGGGGCGAAAGTCTCCCAGGCTGCTGGCCTCGGCCTATGGCCTGGACGACGGTGTCATCGAGGGACTAGAGAGCCCGGAACACGACTGGGTCGTCGGAGTCCAGTGCTGCCCCGAGCGTCAGAACGAAGTGCCGCCCGCGTTCAAGAACCTGTTCATAGCCTTCACCGAGCGGGCCGAGCGGCTGGAGTGCGAATAACGTTCAGGATGTAGGGCCCCTTACCGGGGGATTGTAGATGCGAGCGGTCGACAGTCAAAGGGAGGGACGATGGTAACAGAGGCGGGCAGTATTCAGCCCATCAGGATCGAAGAAGAGATGCGCACGTCGTACCTGGGCTACGCGATGAGCGTCATCGTGTCCCGGGCCCTGCCCGACGTGCGGGACGGCCTGAAGCCCGTGCAGCGGCGCATCCTCTACGCGATGCAAGAGCTGGGACTGCGACCCGGCACCCAGTACAAGAAGAGCGCCCGCATAGTCGGAGAGGTGCTGGGCAAGTACCATCCCCACGGCGACGCGCCGGTGTACGACGCCCTGGTGCGCATGGCCCAAGAGTTCTCCCTGCGCTATCCGCTGGTGGACGGCCAGGGCAACTTCGGCAGTATAGACAACGACCCTCCGGCGGCCATGCGCTACACCGAGGCCCGCCTGGCGTCCATCACAGAGGAGATGCTGGCGGACATCGACCTGAACACCATCGACTTCAGCGAGAACTTCGACGGCACCCTGAAAGAGCCGGTGGTGCTTCCGGCCCTGCTGCCCAACATGCTGCTGAACGGCGCGTCGGGAATCGCCGTGGGCATGGCGACCAACATCCCTCCACACAACCTGACCGAGATATGCAACGCCGTCTCCTACTTGATCGACCATCCCGACGCGGCCGTCGAAGACCTTATCGAGAGGGTGCCGGGCCCCGATTTTCCCACGGGGGCCATAATCCAGGGCCGGGCGGGGATAGTCGACGCCTACACCACGGGCCACGGCCGGGCCGTCATGCAGTCGAGGACGGAGGTCGAGGAGGTCCGTGGAGGAAGGAAGCAGATCGTCGTCACGGAGCTGCCCTTCCAGGTCAACAAGGCCTCCCTGGTGGAGAAAATCGCCCACCTGGTGAGAGACCGGCGGGTGGAGGGCATCTCCGACGTTAGGGACGAGTCGGACAGGCACGGCATCCGCGTGGTCGTCGAGCTGCGGCGAGACGCCCAGGCGGAGATCGTGCTCAACAACCTGTACCGGCACACTCCCCTGCGCTCGTCGTTCAACATCATCATGCTGGCCCTGGTGGACGGTCAGCCCCAGGTCCTGGGGCTCAAGCGGGCCCTGCAGCTCTACATTGACCACCGTCAGCAGGTCATAACCAGGCGGTCGGAGCATCTCCTCAAGGCTGCGAAGGAGCGTGCCCACATCGTCGAGGGCTTGCGGCTGGCCATCGACCGACTGGACGAGGTCATCGAGATCATCCGGTCGTCCGCTGACGCAGCGACGGCCCGCACCAACCTGGTGCAGCAGCTCGACCTTACCGAGGTCCAGGCCTCGGCCATCCTGGACATGCAGCTCCGGAGGCTGGCGGCCCTGGAGCGCGAGAAGCTGGAGGAGGAGTACAGGGACCTCCAGAAGAGGATCGCCGAGCTGGAGGCCCTTCTGGGCGACCCCAGCAAGGTGCTGGCCCTGGTGAAGGAGGATACCCAGCGGCTCAAGAAGCGGTTCGGAGACCAGAGACGGACGGAAATCAGAGAAGAGGAGGTCACCGCCTTCTCGATGGAGGAGTACGTCCTCCATCAGGACGTGGTCGTCACCCTGAGCCGCCGGGGGTACATCAAGCGGATACCCATGACCACCTACAAGCTGCAGCACCGGGGGGGTAAGGGCGTACGCGGCATGACCACCCGGGATGACGACGTGGTACAGGACCTGGTGGTGGCGGACACCCACGATACCCTGCTCCTGTTCACGAACCAGGGCAGGGTGTTCCACCTGCGTTCCTTCGACATAGCCGCGGACACCTCCCGCACCTCACGGGGCACGCCCGTAGTCAACCTGGTCAGGGTCGCCGAGAGTGAGCGTGTCAACGCCATGGTGGCGGTGCCCAAGCTGGTCGGCGACGATGCCCTGGTCATGGGCACCCGACAGGGCGAGGTGAAGCGCATTCGGCTCAAGGACCTGGCGAACATCCGCTCGCCCGGGCTCAGGGCGATGGACCTGGAACCCGGGGACGAGCTGGTATCCGCCCGGCTGGCCCGCGAGGAAGACGACGTGATGATGGTGACGAGGGGCGGCCAGGGAGTCAGGTTCGCTCTGACCGACGTCCGCCGGAGGTCCAGGGCCGCCGGAGGAGTTCGCGGCATACGCCTGGCCGAAGGAGACATTGTGGTGTCCATGGAGGTGGTGCAACCGGAGGACGCCCTGCTGGTGGTGTCCAGCATGGGAAAGGGCAAGCTCGTACACATGAGCAGGTTCCGGCGCCAGGGAAGAGGTGGAATGGGGACCAGGGCGTTCAAGACTACCGGGAAGTCCGGACCGGTAGCCGCCGCAAGGGTTGTAGACGTGGGCCTGGACGACGAGGTGATGCTTGTCTCGGCCAAGGGCCAGGTCGAGCGCATAAACCTGGGGGAGATACGGTACCTTAGCCGCTACGCTACCGGAGTCCAGGTGTCGAGTTTCGGGTCCGACGACGAGGTGGCCTCCATCGCTTGCACCCCCGAGAAATCACGTGAGGGAGAGTCCAACGGCACTGCCAGGCCCGAGCGAGGGAACGGACGCAATGGCAGCCCGAAGAACGGCGGCGGTGGAGATAAGTAGGGCCGGGAGCCGGAGGGTTCCCTCGTGAAGCTGGTCTTCGTCCACGGGGCGGGCGAGTCGAGCCTGTCTTTCCACCACCAGCTTAGCCACTTCGAGGGCGCCGAAGGGATAGACCTGCCCGGTCATCCGGCGGGCCGGCCCTGTGACAGCGTCGAGGGCTACGTCGAGTGGGTCCGCGGGTACATCGCGGGCCGGGGCTATGAAAACGTGGTCCTATGCGGCCACTCCATGGGCGGCGCCATCACCCAGATGTACGCCCTCGAGTACCCCGACGAGCTGAAGGGCATCGTACTGATCGGGACGGGCGCCAGGCTGAGGGTGCACCCCAAGTACCTGAAGGACTGCGAGGACGGCGTTCATGCCCGGGAGGGGTGGCTGGCCAACCGGGCCGGTGAGTACGCCCGCATCGATTCCGAGGTGGCCGCGGCCCTGTTGCAGCGCTCGGCCGAGGTCGGTCCCAGCGTGAAGCTGAACGACCTCCTCTGCTGCGACCGGTTCGACGTCATGGAACGGGTCCAGGAGATTCCCGTGCCCGCGCTGATACTCTGCGGGACGGAGGACGTGATGACCCCCGTCAAGTACTCCACCTATCTGGCCGATCGCGTCAAGGACTCCCGGATCACCATCGTAGAGGGCGCGACCCACTACGTCCAGCTAGAGCGGCACCGGGAAGTGAACCAGGCCATCGCGGAGTTCCTGGCAGGCCTAGGCTGAGCCGGGCCAGCGGCGCTACGGCACCAGTGGGCGGCGCCCTTTCCTCCAGCCGGCAACGCACGAAGTATGCGGTGGTGTGGGGTACGGGAGGGGGATGTTGGGGGGAGTGGCCTCAGCCGTGGTGGGTCACCAGATCGCGCCGTTGGCGAACCACTTGCTTTGGAAGAAGAGGAGGGGGAGGTTCGGCTTTCCCTGCTCGACGGCTTTGACCTCCGCCACGTAGACCGTATGGTCGCCGTGAACGTGGGAGTTCACCACGTGACACTCGAAGGAGACCAGGGTGCCCTCGAGCATCGGCACTCCGCCCGGTGACATGGTGTACTCGTAGTCGACGTCGTCGTGCCGGTCCTCCGGCCTGCGGGCGAAGTATCTGCCGATATCCTCCTGATGGGCGCTGAGTACGTTGACTCCGAACCTCTTGTTCTTCTCCACGAACCCGAAGGTGTTGGTGCTGTGGCCCACGCAGATCAGGACCAGGGGCGGCTCCAGGCATACCGAGGTGAAGGAGTTGGCGCTCATGCCGTGGACCTGGCCGGCGTCGTCCAGGGTAGTCACCACGGTGACCCCCGTCGCGAACTCGGACATGCAGTGGCGAAACTCGTCTTTGGCGACCAAGGCCAACCCCCTGCTGCGTTTCCGCCCATTATAGCGGAGACGGCCGCTTTTTGCTCCAGACGTGCCGTTCATAGTAATATGAAGACACCCTGCAGCGGGAGGCCAAACGGGGTTTCCGGACCGTTGGAGCAGGTTCAATTCTCTCCTCTCCGCTCGATAGCGTCCGCCTACTCCCCTTGGGAGTGGACGCCCGTCGGACCTGTGTAATACGCGATGTCTCTTCCAAATTCACCGGCGCCAGTAACCAGAAACCACGTGTATGCCGAGAGGTTCAATCCTGACTTGGACCTGGCATTTGAGCTACGGCTGCAGGACTTCGAGATGGCGATGCAAGACGTCTACGATTTCTTCTACGACGTTAATGCACATCTCCTTGGAAAAGGGCTGAGCCGGCTGGATGATATGCTGCGGCCCGCGATAATGTCGGGTGTCTTGTCAGACATGCTGACCACCAGTCTAGCAAAGCATTCCCGAGCATTAACGGAGAACCGGTACCACAACGGGCACCCGGACCTCATTATCCAGGGCGCATATCCGGACAACGCCGTCAAGGCCGGGGTGGAGGGCATAGAGGTCAAGACAACTCGCAAAGCCGGGGGTGCTGTCGATACACATGGTGCCCGAGACCAGTGGCTGTGCGTGTTCGTATACCAGGTGGATACCACGTCCGAGCCCGCCCGTGATCGGGCGCCCATGACCTTTACCGAGGTCTATCTCGGGCACGTTGCTATCGAAGACTTCCGGAGAAACCCACGTGGAGAGCTGGGAACACGCACCGCCACGCTTCACAGGGACGGGATCCGAAGGTTGCGAGAGAACTGGGTCTACTACTCAGACTGACTGCAATTTGGAGAAAACAGTGCCAGCTTGGGGACCGCCTCACTGGCCATAGCGAAATACAACTCGTCTCTCTCCACTCCGACACTTTCGTAACCCACGGCCTCCGCAGCGGCCAACGTTGATCCGGCCCCTGCGAAAGGGTCGAGGACCACGCCTTCGCCGAGTGGCAAGACGGAACGTACCAGGCGCCGGAGGAAGGATTGGGGCTTGAGATTCGGGTGGGGGGCAAGGTCACGCTCAGTCTTTCTGGTCGGTGAGGAATGGACTACGTCGCCAAAGGGCTTATCAGGGCACGGACGGCGAAACCCACCCGTCTTCCACGTCCTCAGGTTGTCTTGGACTCTGCCTTCGATGGGCTTTCGGTATACAACCCACGGCTCCCACATTGAACGCGGCATGACGCTCACCTCGGAGAACTCGGCATGAGCCGCTTTGGGCCGGTCTCCCCCTCTCAGGGTCATCGTAAGACGTACAATCTCTCCGCGACGCTCCAGTCCGCCGTCGGACAACGCCGTTGACACGATGTAAGACACTAGGGGGTTGGACGCAACCACTACATGGGCGCCCGGGACCAGCTTTGGAATAAGCAGACGTGTCCATACAAAGAAGAAGGTGTGGATGTGGTCGAGCTGCTCCGAAGTGAGAGTCGTGAACCGTGGCAGAGGGGAGCGTAGATGGCCGTCGAACGACGGAGGGACGCGCCATACGCCGCCCTTGCCCCTTCGAAGCTTGGCCTGCTGCTCGTGGGTATACTCGTGAAGGCCGTACGGTGGGTCAGTCACCACGGCGTGGATGGTATTGTCATCTTGCTGACTTAGCCAGTCGAAGCAGTCGGAGTGGTGGAGAGTGGCTCGTTCGAAGGATATTGGCGGGTGCCATCTCCCATACGGGGGCAACGCGGCCTGGACGCCTGAGGATGAGTCCGAGCGAAGTCTGTACACTCCGCGCTCTTCGCGTATGAACATACGTGGAGTGTTGAGCCTCAGATAGGAACGAACCGAGGAATCACTAGTGTGTCCTACGACCTGTGAAACGCGTTCTCCGATCTCTCTAACGGACAACGGCTTCGACGTAAGCGACATCACCTGAAGAATGCCGTCTCGCACACGTCCAGGTGCGTGTCTGCTCTGGCTCTCGGTCATCTTGAGTGGAGTATAGGACGTCTGGACGTCTACGTCAAGGGAGGAGCCATTTGGATGAACCCCAATTCTCAGGGGATGATTTGTGCCTCGGGGGACTGCACCATTTCCCCTATTATTGATCCCAGTCTGGCTAGGAGGTACTCTTTGACCCTGATAGGCGTGGCTGATATACTGGCCGCGCCCTGTGCCGTGAGCGGCGGGAGCCGGGGGAGGACTGTCTTACTATGACCGGGTGCGGCGCTTGAGACTGCTGGACAACTACGGCGAGCTGTTCGACACTCCCTACAAGCGCCGTGTCCTCGTCGCCCTCAGCATGGCCTACCTGCTGGTCCAGGTATCCAGCTTCCCGGTAGCCCTGTCCCTTCCCACCATTGCCGACCACTTCGACACCAGCCTGGCGTCGGCGTCGTGGGTCGTGGTGGCGGAGCTCCTCGCCCTGGGGAGCACCGTGTTCCTGGCGGCGCGCCTGGGGGACCGGTACGGGCACACCCGTATCTTCTTTGCCGGCGCCGTCATCGGCACTGTCTCGGGCGGCCTGGCTGGCTTCTCGGACAGCCTGGGACAGCTGGTGGTCTTGAGGAGCATCCAAGGCCTCGGCGCGGCCCTCATCACCGGCAACTCCAACGCCATCCTGGCCGCCGCCTTCCCCCAGGACCAGCGGGCGCGGGCCTTTGCGGTGCCCACCATCGCCGCCAGGTTCGGCACCTTTCTGGGCCTCATCGCCTTCGCTCTCTTCCTCCAGTTCCTGAGCTGGCGGCTGATGTTCTACAGCTACATCCCCCTGGGACTCCTCGCCGTATGGGCCGGCCTGCCCCTCCTGAGGGAGACGATGGGCCGCTTGCAGCGGAGCCAGGTGCCCATGGACTGGCTCGGCGGGACGCTTTTCATAGGCGCCGTGGCCACCCTGATCCTGTCCGGGATGCACCTGCACGAAGGCGAGGAGTCCTTCACCAGCTCCGACGCCCTCAGCTACCACGTTCCCATGCATCTGCTGTTCGTTGCCCTGCTGGCGCTCTTCTTTGTGGTGCAGATACGCATGAAGCAGCCGTTCATGGACTTCGGCCTGTTCCGGTTCAAGCTATTCTCAGCGGCGCTGTTCTCCAACATGACCTTCCATCTGTCCATGCTGGCGGTGATGACCCTCATGCCCATCGTCGTGGAGCGAGGTTTCGGACTCGACCCGATATTCGTCCTCTGGGTGCTCGTCCCCCAGGAGATATTCGGCATGTTCGTTCCCATCGTGGCCGGCTGGTACTACGATAAGTACCGGCCCAAGTTCCTGAGGCCCGTTGCCATGGCGCTCATCGCCCTGGGCATTATCCTGATGGGCACCCTGGCCCTCAGGGTCTCCTTCTGGCTCATTCCCGTGCTGATGGCGCCGGCGGCCCTGGGAGTGGCCATGTTTCAGAACGTCAACAACGCGGTGATCATGAACTCGATACCCCTGATCAACCGCGGCTTCGCCTCTGGGATGATCGAGACCACCCGGCAGGTTGGACATACGCTGGGCGCGACCATTGCCGCCTCGGCCTTGGGACTCGTTCTGCCGGCCACCATCGAACTCCTGACGCCGGGCGAGAGCCAGACATACTACGTGCGGGGCCTTCAGACGGCCGCGCTGGTGGTAACGGGCATCATCGTCGCGGGCACCCTTCTCACCTTCTACGGCCGGCCGACTCCCCTGCTGAGGCCGGCAGGGCACCCCGTGGGCGCCGCCTCGGACGACGGCGCCTAGTCTTTTCACCCGCTCCGTTGGGGTGCTATACTCCCACCCAGTCCGGTCCCCCCATTGCCAGGAGGCTGCAGTGGATCTGCTCAGAAGCCTGATATTCGTACCCGGCAACCGTCCGAACATGCTGGAGAAGGCCCGGTCCTTCGACGCCGATGTCGTAGTCGCGGACCTGGAGGACTCGGTGCCGCCGGCCGAGAAGGTGAACGCCAGGGAGATAGTGGGAAAACTGGCGCCGGCCCTGTCCGGACGGGGCAGGAAGGTGATGGTCCGGCTGAACTCCCTGGATACCGGACTGACTCGCGACGAGCTTGCGGCGGTGGTCGGTCCGCACCTCTACGGCGTCAGCATTGGCAAGGGCGAGTCAGCACAGGACATCCGGGAGTGCGACCGGCTGTTGGATGCTGCGGAGGCCGAGGCCGGCCTGGAGCCCGGGACATTGAAGCTAATCCCGTGGATCGAGAACGCGCGGGCGGTCATGGCCATGGAGGAGATGGCGACGGCCTCCGCCAGGGTCGTAGCCCTGGCCTTTGGCGCCGAGGACTATACGGACGACATGGGGATCCAGCGGACCGACGAGGGGCAGGAGGTCTATATGCCCCGGGCGATGGTGGCCATCGCAGCCCGGGCCGCGGGGTTGTCGGCACTGGACAGCCCATACGTCCGCTACCAGGACCCCGAGGGGCTCAGGAGGGACGTGGGGCTCGTCAGAGGCCTGGGATACAGGGGCAAGTTTGCTATCCATCCTGCCCAGATTGACATAATCAACGAGATGTTCAGCCCCGGTCGGGAGGAGCTGGAGTATGCCAGGCGCGTGGTCCAGGTATGGGAGGAGGCCGAGTCGGCGGGCATGGGCTCCACTTCCCTGGACGGGAACATGATAGACGTGCCCGTGGTCAAGCGGGCCCGGAACCTCCTCGCCCTTGCCCGGGAGATGGCCGGGCGCGGCGGAGCGGTCCAAGCTTGAGCATGGGCGACGCCGGCGGGCCGGGCCGAGGTGAGTAACGCCAGGCGGGGCCTGTATGGGGATGTGAGTGGCCTCTGACCGGATAATTCTCGAGGCGATGTCCTTTTACGCCTATCACGGGGGAGGTCCCGAGGAGCAGTCCCTGGGCCAGCCCTTTCAGGTGGATCTGGAGGCCGAGCTCGACCTAACGGCGGCGGGCTCGTCGGACTCCAGGGACGACACGGTAAGCTACACGCACCTGTATCGAGTCGTAAAAGAGGTCATGGACTCGGAGCCCCGGAGCCTGCTGGAGTCCCTGGCCGAAGAGATCGCCGGACGCTGCCTGGAGTGTTTCCCCTTGGACGCGGTCCGGGTGAGGGTCAAGAAGACCCGCCCGCCCATCAAGGGAGGAGTGCTATCGGGGGCTGCGGTGGAGGTGTACCGAACCCGGTAGTCGGGCGGTCATAGACGGTCTACGTAGACCGTCCCCTCTTTCATAACCAGCTTGACCCGCCCCGCGTCCTGGAGGATGGCAACGTCCTTCAACGGGTCGCCGTCCACGACCACCATGTCCGCCCACTTTCCCGCCTGGACTGTGCCGGTCTCCCCTTCGAGTCCCAGGCACTCGGCGGCCCATCCCGTGGCAGCGACGAGGGCCTGCATGGGGGTCATGCCGGCATCCACCAGGCACTTTATCTCCATGGCGTTGTTGGGGTGTCCCCAGCCTCCCGCGTCGGTGCCGGCCACCACCTTGACCCCGGCCGCCAGGGCCTTCTGGATGCTCTCCACGTGGTGCTCATGCAGGACGCGGGCCCGCTCCCGTCCGTGGGGCGTTCCCCTTGTCCCGTGGAACACGTAGACGCTGAGGGTGGGAACGAAGAAGATCCCCTTGTCGGCCATCATCTTGACCAGGTCCGGGTCCTCGTCCAGGTAGGCGCCGTGTTCTATGGAGTTGGCCCCCGCTGCGATGGCGTTGCGCAGGCCGGGTCCGCCCAGGGCGTGGCACATGGCGCGCCTGCCCATGGCATGGGCCTCCCGTACGAGGGCCTGCACCTCGTCCAGGCCGTACTCGATGTCCTTGGGGCCGTGACCCCGTCTGGAGGCCGCGCCGCCGGTGGTGGCGAACTTTATCACGTCGGCTCCCACCCTTACCATCTCCCTGACCATGGCCCGTACCTCGTCCACTCCGTCGGCGATGCCGTCGGGCAGGCTGGGGTCCGCCGGTACTGGGGGATGGTGTCCCGAGGGGCTGCTCTTGTCCGCCAGACCGCCGGTGGCGGATATCGGGCCCACGGCGACCTGGAGGCGGGGCCCGGCGATCAGCCCCTCCTCGATTGCTAGCCTGAAGCCTGCGTCCAGCCACCCGGCGTCGCGGACCGTGGTGTAGCCGGTCAGCAGGGTCTGCTCCAGGACCTGGGCGGTCCTCAGATGCCGTGTACTCCCGGGCTCGCCAAAACCCCAGCGGCCCCACAGGTCGTATTCGTGTATGCCCAGGTGGTCGTGGCAGTCTATCAGGCCGGGGAGCAGCGTCATACCGGGCACGTCGACCACCTCGGTTCCGGCCGGGACCTGCACCCCTTCGCTGCGTCCCACTGCCTGTATACGCCCGTCGTCTCCGACTAAGACGGTCGCATCCTGGAGGGGGCCGGCGCCCGTGCCGTCGATGAGTGTGCCTCCGGTGAACGCCTTCATGTGGGCCTCCCTGGTGCCGGATGGTCGCAGCAGGGTCATTGTATCAGAGCCGCGGTGGGCCGGCCATGACGGGCCTCGAAAGAGAAGGGGGGGGGGGGGCTCACTTACCTGCCCGTTGGGGTTAGCTCGCTGCCCTGTCGTGTCGGAAGACCAGGGTGCCGCTGACCAGGAGGGCTGCTCCTATCAGCAGGGTGAGGAGGGCCAGCGTGGGCACGTTGTAGTCGCCTGTGGGCGGCGGCGGGGCGATGGTGTAGGTGCCCATCGCCTGGGATGCCGTGTAGGCGTTCGAGGCCTCGCCCAACGCCTTGTTCAGGAGGTCCCGGGCATTGCCTATGTGTATCTTGCCGACGGCTACGTCCGTGCTGGCTCTGGCGGCAAGCGCTTCCGCCCTGGCCTGGGTGGCCGCCTTGGCCGCGGACTGGGCTCTGTCGATGGCCAACTGGCCGTTGGCCACTATGACGCCTTCGTCGGGCGCCGCCGAAGCGGCAAGCCCGGCTTGCATCGCCGTGGAGTCGGAGTAGTTGAGGATGCCGATGCCGTCTCCTGGGTCGCCGCAGGCGGAGTCGTAGTTGGCTCCGCCGGTGCCGTCGATGACGTTCACGACGTGGCAGGCGTGCTCCTGCACCATGGCAAGCTCCGACGCCTCGAAGGCCAAGTCCGAGTGCTCGATGGCAACCCCAATTTGCTGCCGCAAACCCACGGCGTCACCCTTCGGCATGCCCTCGTGGAAGTTACCTGCCATGTAGGGCGGGTTGCCCTCGGCGGAGTAGGTGAGGTTCCTGATGTGGGCCATGCCCGCTGTGGGCTTCTGGTGAATGGCCTCGATCTCGTCCGAGGGCCCGGGATCGGAGTCGGGCACCGGCTCGACGGTCACTACGAACTTGTCGAAAGCGCCGAGCAGGTTCTCGCCGGTGGGCTCACCGTCGGCCATGAGTGCGAAGGTCTGGCTCACGGCGCCGTTGGCGTCGGTCACGAGGATTCCGGTGCTCTCCGTGCGACTGCCGTCGTCAGAGACGAGCCAGCCTTCATAGGCCATGTTGGGAGGGAGGGCATCGAGGTCCATCAGCTCGATAGATAGCTGGTCGCTCAGCCTGTTGCTGTACTCGGTGTTGTCGCTGTCCTGCACGCTGGCCGTGCCGCTGGCGTCTTGGGCCAGCACTAAGGACAGGGGAATTAGAAGAGCGAATAGTCCCGCGAGCAGCAGGGCTGTTAGGACCTTGATCCTGGACATGGCACCTCCTTAACTGATCGACCTGTGGGCACCCGCGTTGCTAGGCACTGTTATCGGTCCCGGGTTGCGCACATACGGCTCCCCGCAAACCGGTGACTAAGTATAAGCATTTTTTCCGGTGATGACAAGTGGCTGTGTGGCCTGAAAGCACCGAGATTCGTCGGTTGTGACTAGTCCTGAAACCCGCTATCATTTCCTCAGCGTCTGCGAAGGGGCGCAGGATGCAGGGTGCTGAAAGGTGAAAGCAGTGAGAGATCGGTACGACGTGGTCGTAATGGGGGCCGGCAACGCAGCCCTGTGCGCCGCAATAGCGGCCAGGGACCGGGGAGCCAGCGTGCTTGTCGTGGAGAAGGCCCCGGAGTACTTCCGCGGGGGCAACACCTACTTTACGGGCGGCATTATACGTTGCGCCTACGAGGGCATAGAGGACATCAAGGCGCTGGTGCCCGACATGTCCGCCGACGAGGAGCAGTCGGTGGACGTGGGCTCCTATACCGAGGACGCGTTCTACGACGACCTGATGCGGGTCACCGCAGGACGTGCGGACCCCGAGCTGGCGCAGCTTCTGGTGAGTAGGTCGCACTCGACGCTGCTATGGCTCAGGGAGAAGGGGGTGCGTTTCGTCCTCTCCTTCGGCCGGCAGGCGTTCAAGGTAGGCGACAAGTACCGGTTCTGGGGCGGGCTGATCGTCGAGGCTGTGGGCGCGGGCAAAGGCCTTTCCGACCAGCAGTTCGAGGTGGCCGATCGGAACGGCGTGGACATAGTGTATGGCACCAGGGGGCTGGGGCTGACTCAGGACGCCAACGGGAGGGTCTCAGGGTTGCGTGTCCAGGGGCCCGACGGGTTCGGCGAGATCGCGGGGGGCGCCGTCGTCCTGGCCAGCGGGGGATTCGAGGCCAACGCGGAGATGCGGGCCAGGTACCTGGGTCCCGGCTGGGAGCTTGCCAAGGTGCGGGGCATCCCCTACAACACCGGAGAGGGCATCCTCGCGGCCCTGGAGATCGGCGCCCAACCCCACGGCCACTGGAGCAGCTGTCACGCGGTGGCCTGGGACCTGAACGCGCCGCCCGTCGGCGACCGCACGGTGACCGAGCTGTACCAGAAGCACTCCTACCCATTCGGCGTCATCGTCAACGTCAATGGCGAGCGATTCGTGGACGAGGGGGCCGACTTCCGCAACTACACCTACGTAACATATGGACGGGAAGTCCTCAATCAGCCGCAGGGCGTAGCCTTCCAGATATTCGACGACAAGGTGAAGCACCTCCTGCGCGACGAATACCACATACCCCAGGTGACGATGGCCAAGGCGGACTCCATCGAGGAGCTGGCCGAGGGTCTGGACATCGACCGCGAGGGGCTGGTCCGAACGGTGGCCGCCTTCAACGCGGCGGTCCAGGACAAGGAGTACAACCCCACGGTCCTCGACGGAAAGGGCACGTCCGGCATACAACCTCCCAAGAGCAACTGGGCACTCCCCATCGATACGCCTCCTTACCTGGGGTACGCGGTAACCTGCGGCATCACCTTTACGTTCGGCGGCTTGAAGATCGGCGGCCGGGGAGAGGTCCAGGACTGCGAGGGCAACGCCATACCAGGCCTCTACGCCGCCGGGGAGCTGGTGGGGGGCCTCTTCTACTACAACTACCCGGGCGGGTCCGGCCTCATGGCGGGCGCCGTCTTCGGCAGGATAGCCGGAGACAGCGCGGCCAGGGATGTGCTCGGCGGCTGACGGTTTCTCCTAGGAGTCGTACCTTGTAGTTGTCCGTCCCTCGTGCTAGGCTCGGTTGATAGTGGGGCTGCGGCTCCGGAAAGGACCGGCGTTCTTGCGCAGCGAAGGGTCCCGGTCTCCTCTTTTCTACGGGTGGGTCCTGGTCGGCGTCGTCTTCTTCATCGCCTTCGTCAGCACAGGCGCACGCAACGGGTTCGGTGTATTCGTCACCCCCATGGAGGCGGAGTTCAACTGGAGCCGCACGGCCACCTCTGTCGTGTTCATGGTTGCGACCCTGGTGGGTGGTGTGAGCCAGCCGTTCATCGGACGGATATACGACAGGGTCGGGGCCCGCAGCGTGATGCTGGTGTCCCTGGTCGTAATCGGGACCTTCACCGCCCTGCTGGGCCTGACCTTCAACCTCGTGTTCCTGGTGTTGGTGTATGGGGTGATCATAGCCATAGGGACCAGCGGCGCCTCCATCAACATCGGAGGGGCCCTGCTGGCCCGGTGGTTCCGGCGAAAGAGGGCCACGGTCATGGCCATCGCTACGGCCGGCGCCTCGGTGAGTGGGATGATCCTGGTCCCCTTCTCGGTCTACATGATGGACCTGACGTCGTGGCGGATCACCTGGGTCTTCCTGGGCGGCATCGTCCTGGTCTTGGTCCTTCCCCTGGCATTTCTCCTGCTGAGGGAGCGCCCGAGCGACATTGGCCTCCAGCCCGACGGGGTCGTAGACCCTCCTTCGGAGGGCCAGAAGGCGAATCCCCAGTCCGGTAGGACTCCCCTCGACTCCGACAGATGGCTGGAGTCCTTCAGGTCGTTCCCCATATGGCAGCTCTCCGGCGCCTTCTTTGTGTGCGGGTTCACCACCAGCATCATCTCCATGCATTTTGTCCCCTGGGCCGAGGATGCCGGGTACTCGAGGTCCATCGCGGCCATCGCCTTCGTGGTTCTGACGGGCCTGAACACCGTGGGTGTCATAGCCGCCGGGGCGCTGGGGGACCGGTTCACCCGTAAGAACGTGCTGGCGGCGGTCTATTGGCTACGGGGTCTGGGATTCGTCACGCTGCTGCTGGCGCCGATGCCGTGGAACCTGTGGGGCTTCGCCGTGATGACCGGCTTCTCGTGGATCGCGACCATTCCCCTTACCGCCACCCTCACCGCCGACATATACGGGTTGAGGAACCTGGCCACCCTCAACGGCATCTCGTTCATGTCCCACCAGATCGGGGGCGCCATTAGCGTTCTCCTGGCCGGGGCGCTGTTCGACCTGTACGACTCCTACAACATCCCCTTTACCCTCTGCTGCCTCCTCCTGGTCGGGGCCGGACTGACTGCCTTCTCCATACGTGAGAAGCGCTATTCGGTCAAGTACCAGTCCCAGCCGACGCTGAGATCCTCATCCGCCACGATGTGACGTGGTCCTGCTGGCCTTCCTTGCCCATCAGTCCGAAGCGGGGCATCCCGAGCTCATGGACTGGGTCAAGCACCAGTTGGACGCCGTAGTTGGGCTGGGGCCTCTTGCCTTCCTCGTTCTTCTCGGACTGATAATCCTGGCCATTCCCGCGGCGGTGCTGCTGATGTACGTGGTCCAGCGCAGGGGCAGGGGACTGGGCCAGCCCTGAGACGCCCGCCGCAGCACCTTTGGCGCCGGGGTCCTTTCATTGACAGTCACAGGGGCCGGTGCTATATTTCAGCTTGGCTTCGAGCCCGTCCCAACCCTCAGCCGAGGAGCTCCGATGGCCCTCAATATCGTCGTCCTCGCCAAGCAAGTGATCGACCCGGAGATGCCCGCGTCGGCGTTTCAGGTCGACCGGGAAAACAAACGGGTGGTTACCCCCGGTAACATCCCGCCCGTGGTGAACGGGTTCGACGAAAACGCCGTAGAGGCCGCGCTGCAGATCAAGGACTCCCAGGAGTCCATCGTAACCGTCATATCCATGGGCAAGGCCTTTGCCATGGACGTGATGAAGAAGCCCCTGTCCATGGGCGCCGACGAGCTGGTCTTGGTGGACGACGAGACCTTCGAGAACCCCGTGGACAGCTATGGGACGGCCCAGGTGCTGGCCGCGGCGGTCAAGAAACACGGGGAGTTCGACCTGATCATCTGCGGGCGCCAGGCGTCGGACTGGGACAACGCCCAGGTCCCCCTTGGCGTGGCGGAGATCCTGGGGACCGCCTGCATCACCATCGGAAGGAAGGTGGAGGTGGGGGACGGCAAGGTAGCCGTCGAGCGAATCGTTCCCGATGGGTATGAGGTGATAGAGGCGGACCTGCCCGCCCTGGTGACGGTGAGCAATGAGCTGGGCCAGCCGCGCTATCCGACCCTGAGAGGGATTCTCGCGGCGACCCGCAAGAAGCCGACGGTGTGGGGCGCCCAAGACCTGGGGATGGACGCTGCGCAGATTACGCCCCGCCTGAACCTGGTGGACCTGTTCGTGCCCGTCAGCGAGACGGAGTGCGAGATGATAGAGGGGGATACCGAGGAGGAGGCCGGGCGTAACCTGGCCTTGAAGCTGCGGGAGGCGAAGCTCATCTGAGCGTCGCCGCCGGTGGTGGAATCCCGTACCCCATGATCCCTGCCCCACCACCCCGGCCCGTGCCGCCCCTGCCATTGATATAGCAACGACTGTGGAGGTTCCATCCATGGACGCGAAGGGCGTTCTGATCGTTGGAGAGACCGCGGACGGGGAGCTTAGCTCCACCAGCAAGGAGATATTGGCCGCGGGTCGGGCACTGGCCGACAGCCTGGGCCAGGAGCTGTCCATAGGCGTGTTGGGTAGAGACCCCGGGAGCGTCGCCGAAGACGCCGCTAGACACGGCGCCGACCGGGTCTATGCCGTGGCCCACTCCATGCTGGAGGAGTACCATCCGGATCTGTACCTGGCGGCCCTGGAGAGTCTCGCCAGGGATGTGGCCCCGGCGGTGCTGCTGATGGGCCGTACCGCGTCGGGCCGGGACCTGGCCCCGCGTCTGGCCTTCAGGCTCTCGACGGGCCTGGCCCAGGACTGCCTGGAAGTGCGAGTGGACGAGTCGGGCAGCCTGCTCGCGACGCGCCCCGTGTACGGCGGCAACGCCATGGCCACCGTGTCGTGTAACGGGACGCCCCACATGGCCGCCATAAGGCCCAAGGCGTACGAGCCTCTGGATGCCGACGACTCCCGCCATGCCGAGGTGGTGGACTTCGCCGTCGAGCTGGACGCATCCATGGCCAGGTCCCGGGTGGTGGAGACCGTCAAAGAAGAGGCGAAGGGGATCAAGCTGGAGGAGGCGGGCATTGTGGTGGCCGGCGGTCGCGGACTGGGGGGGCCGGAGCCCTTCGCCGACCTGCAGGAGCTGGCATCGGTGATCGGCGCGGGTGTAGGCGCCTCCCGGGCGGCCGTCGACTCCGGATGGGTGCCGCCCAGCTTTCAGATAGGCCTCACGGGAATGACCATCACGCCCGACCTGTACATCACCGTGGGCATCTCCGGGGCCAGCCAGCACATGGCTGGCTGCTCGGGAGCCAAGGTGATCGTGGCAATAAACAAGGACTCCGAGGCCAACATCTTCAAGGAGGCCCGGTACGGCGTGGTGGGGGACTGGAAGAACATCCTGCCCGGCCTGACCGAGGCCCTCAGAGACCTGGTCAAGAGCTAAACGCCAGGGAGGACTACGTCCGATGAATCTTGGCTTCATCGGCCTTGGGAACATGGGCAATCCCATGGCCGTCAACCTCATCAAGGCGGGCCACAAGGTAACCGTTCACGACCTGCGGCGGGAGTCGGGCACCAATCTGCTGGAGATGGGAGCGGACTGGGCCGATACTCCCAAGGACACGGTCCCGGGCAACGAGGTGGTCTTCACGTCCCTCCCCGGCCCCAGGGAGGTCGACGCCGTGGTGTTGGGAGAGGACGGCGTGCTCCAGGGGGCTGGCAAGGGCTCCATATACGTCGACCTGTCCACCAACTCACCCAACGCCATCCGTCGAGTCCACCAGATATGCGCCGAGAAGGGCGTGGCCGTCATGGACGCCCCCGTGAGCGGCGGCGTCACCGGCGCCGCGGCGGGGACCCTCGCTCTCATGGTGGGTGGAGACCAGGCGGTGTTCGACCGCATCAGGCCGGCCCTGGGCGCTATGGGGAGCCACGTCGTCTATTGCGGGGCCATCGGGGCCGGCATGATAGTCAAGCTCTGCAACAACCTTGTCAGCATGGGAAACGGGGTCCTGCTGGCCGAGGCGCTGACCCTGGGGGTCAAGGCCGGAGTGGACCTGGCGGTGCTGTCGGACGTGATGTCCAACAGCTCCGGCGCCTCGTACAGGCTGACCAACAGCTTCTGCAACTCCCTCTTCAAGGGCAACACGGCACCGGGCTTCGCCACGGCCCTCGCCGCCAAGGACGTCAGGCTGGCCACCGACCTAGGCAGGGAGCTGGGCGTCCCCATGGACCTGTCCAACCTGGTGGATCAGAGACACGTGGAGGCCCTCTTTCGAGGATGGGGGGCCTTCGACTCCGTCGTAGTAGCCTACCTCCAGGAGGAGAAGGCGGGGGTCCAGCTTAGGATCCCTGGGTTGTAACGTGATGTGGACCCCTCTCCTGTCGGCGTTGTCGCCGCAGCCCACCACCGCCTCCCGTCTGGCGGCGTTAGGTCTGGGAGACGCCCCCTGGGCGGACGCCGTTTTCTCTGCGTCTATATTCGCCGCTTCCTTAGTTATCGCCGCCATAGTCGGCCTCGTCGCGTTTCCCCTAGTCCTCCGGGCGACCGACTGGACCACCACCGACCTGGACGGCAAGCTGGCGCTGGCCATACGGAAGCCCATCGTTCTCGGAATCGTCCTGTCGGGGGGCTTCCTGGCCCTTTCGATTCCCCTGGACCTGACTGCCGGAGAGCAGAAGGCCGTCAATACGGTCACCGCGGCGTTGGCCATAGTCCTTGGGGTGGCCGCAACCTCCTCCATCATCTCCAGGACCCTGGACTGGTACGTGGAGACGGCGGATACGCGGGGCAAATTCCGGCTGGACCCCCAGCTACAGCCGCTGGTGAGGCGCGTGTCTGCGGCCGTCGTGTACGGTCTGGGCGGGCTGCTTGTGCTGGACCAGTTCAACATCAATATCAGTCCCCTGATCGCCGGGCTGGGTCTCAGCGGACTGGCCGTTGCCCTTGCCATACAGCCCACCCTCTCCAACCTGTTTGCCGGGACCTACGTGATGACCGAAGGGGCCGTCAGCCCGGGGGACTACATCGAGCTGGAGGGAGGCATTGCCGGTTACGTCATAGACGTGGGCTGGCGCAGCGTCCGGATCCGGACCTGGGGAAACAACCTGGTGGTCGTGCCGAACTCCAGGTTCGCGGAGAACATCCTGACCAACTACCAGAGGCCGATCCCCGCGGTGAACGTCTACCTGGAGTGCGGTGTAAGCTACGACAGCGACCTGGTCACCGTGGAGCGGGTGTCCCGAGAGGTGATGGACGAGGTGATGGCGGCCAAGCCTGAGGACTCCGTGCCCGAGTACGGTGGATGGTTCGGGTACGACAGCTTTGGCGACTCCAACGTGAACTTCTGGCTCTTCATGCAGTCCCGGGACCGCCTGGCCAGCTTCCGTCTCAGGACCGAGCTGATGCAACGCCTGCACCGGCGCCTGAACGACGAGGGGATAGTCATAAACTACCCCGTACGCACCATCCAGCTTCCCAAGGAGCTGGAGTTGCAGGGGCTGGCTGACGCCAAGGAGAAACAGCAACAGCCCCGCGCTCCGGCCAGCCGAGGCCTGGGAGCCAGGCCCGATGCCGACGAGCCGGGCCCCCAGGTGCCCGATGGAGGCCCCGAGTAGGGGCCTTGGCCGACGCCGTCAGCCTGCCTGGCCCAGGCTCTTGTCCATCGCCCGGTCGGGGACGACGGCCCCTGCCTCCAGCCGGAAGAAGGACACAGGGGCGGGGGCCCCTGCCTGGGGTCTCCATACATTGCCTACGACCTCGCCGTCGGGCGGCTCGGTCATCGTCACGACCACCTGCTGGTACCGTGTGACCCTCTGCAGCACCCTCCTGCGCCGCGATGCGTCCAGCTCCGACAGAACGTCGTCAAGAAGGATGATTGGCGCCTCTCCCCTGGCCGAGTCCAGGTAGGCCGCCTCGGCCAGCCTCAGGGCCAGGGCCACGGTCCTGGCCTGTCCCCTGGAGGCGTAGCTGCCCATGTCCACCTGCCCCAGGCGCATTTGAAAGTCGTCCCGGTGGGGACCAACGGTTGTGGAGCCGACGGCCATGTCCTTTCGGACCGCAGACTCCACGGCCGATGCCATCGCCCGCTCCACGTCCTCGGTGGTGGGAGAGCCCGTCTCGAGACGCACGTTGGGACGGTACTCTACCGAGAGGCCCTCGTCTTCGTCCACCAGGTCTCGGTGCCGCTGGGCGCACAGGTCGGAGAGCGCGTTCATGGCCTGGCGCCTGGCCTCGATGATGCCGGCCCCGACCGTCACCAGCTCTCCGTCCCAGAAGGCCAGCTCCTTCTCCTCGGCCCGTCGCTCCTGGAGGGCCCTCAGCAGGCGGTTGCGCTGCTGCACCACCCGCTGGTACCGCTGAAGGGACCGCAGGTAGATGGGCTGGGTCTGGGACAGGAGGATATCCAGGTAACGGCGGCGGAGAGAGGGGGGGCCGCCGACAAGCTGGATATCGTCGGCGGTGAAGAGGACCGCGTTCACCAGCCCCACCAGCTCCGAGGCGGTGCGGCGCACCCTGCTGATCCTAATCTCCTTGCGTACCCTGGGCCGTCCTGAAGGTGGTGAGGAGGATGGCTGGGATGCGCAGCGGTAGCCAATGTGTACCCTCAGCCGCTCGTCCCGCCGGTCGACGGTCCCGGAGACGATGGCGTCCTCGCCCTCCTCGATGGCGCCCCAGTTGACCAGCTCTATCTCGTTCTCGGCCCGGGAGGACCGGGCTATGGCGAGGATGTATATGGCCTCCAGGAGTGTTGTCTTGCCCTGGGCGTTTCGCCCGTAGATGATCACCACTCCCGGCGGCAGGTCCAGCTCGAGGTGGGAGAAATTGCGGAAGTTGGTCAGGCTCAGGTGTGACAGCCGCACCCTGCTACTCGCTCAAGAGGCTCTTGTGTGACGCTTTCCTTACCGTCGTGCCGGCGAAGGCCGGGACCCGGGGACGAGGAGCGGCGCCATGCCGGTCCAGCCTTCTAATGCGTCCGAAGGCGGCCCCGCCCCCCTGGATTCCGGATCGGGGGCCGGAACGACGGAGTGGGGAGCAGTGGTCTGTTTTCGTGGCAATGACCTGTTGCGTGGGAAGTTACGCAAGAGTCTCCTTCACGGGAGGTCGAGGTCCCCGGCCGCCTATGTGGACGGCTTGAGGCTCTGGATGCGTTCTTCCAGGTCCCGGGCGCCGGCGTCGTCCCCGTTGGACAGCTTGTAGCACCGGTCCAGGTAGAGCTGGGCCAGCTCGCCGCCGCGGATGGACGAGTCCATGAGGGCCTGTAGCAGGGAGGGTATGTGGTATCGCTCAGGCAAGTACCGGCCGAGCAGGCCCACCTCGTATCTCATCTCGTCCCGGGTGTCGGTGTCGTTGCCCTCGACGGCGAACCGGAGCCTGCCGACGATCTTGGACAGCTCGGCCAGCCGGTCCCGTTCGTTCATCAGGCTGTAGAGGACCTCGTTCACCCCCACCGAGTCCCCCTGCTCCTCCTCAGCGCTGTCCAGGGGAATGGCCGGCTTGGGGCTATCGGCCCAGACCTGTGCGTACTCGCCCACCAGGCTCGTGACCGTCTGCATCATATCGGACAGGCCCGAGGACGTTACGGTCCCCCCGTCCAGAAGGTCGTCGTCCCTGATCTCGGCCAGGCCCTCCAGCTCCCGATGGCTGCTCACCTCTTCGGGCACCGGCGGCATGGCGAAGGCCGAGAAATCGCTGAGGGAGACGTTCCCAAGCTGGGAGGCCAGGAAGGGAGGCACGTACTTGCCGATGTCCACCGAGATGGGCAGCACGATGATGTAGGTGGCGTACAGCTTGTCGGGGTCGTGTGAGGCGCGGAAGTAGGCCAGGGCGTGCCCCCTGGGCCGCGCCGGGTCTCCTCTCTCGAACGTGAACGCCATTCCAACCTCGCGCCGCAGGGCCCGATGGTCCGGGTCTCCTGCGAGGCTACTCCTGCTGACCCGGATCTGTGAACCGGTGGTCCATCTCCTCCAGGAACCGTTCCACCTCGGGCGACAGAGGCGCCGGCGGGTCGGTCTCCTCGGACGCCCGCTCGGTGTCGTACTGGGACTCCAACCGCCCGATGAGCGTCTTCAGCTCCGAGTTGCGCTCGACGGCGCTGTCCAGCTCCCTGTATTGCCGCTGCCCCTGCTCCGGGGGCAAAAGGCCCTGGGGAATGTCGTACATGGCCGACAGAACGTCCAGGAGCCTGGCGGCCCCCGCGTAGTCCTCGTCGAGCTGCAGGTACTGGGGCAGGTGGACCATGAAGCTGACGGAGGTGATCTCGGGCTCCATCTTGGGGACGCCCTCGGAGATCAGGTTCATGATGGACGTGGGGCCCTGGTACGTGCTCTTCCGGGGGCGGAGCTTGGCGCCGCTCCTCATGGGAACGTTCCCCGCGTCCCCGGTGACGATGAGGGGGCGCGTGTGGGGCACCACGTCGTACATCGCTCCCAGCCTGCAGTAGCGGCGCACGCCGAAGTGCTTGAACACCTGGAGGACCGAGTCTGTGTACTCTTCGCTGGAGGAGTGAGGCTCGCGGAGGTGGAGGAACATCAACGCGGGCCCCTCCTCGGGCTGAATGTAGTTGATGACGCTGTTGGGAACGGACACCTCCCGGCGGCCCTCCACCATGCGCATCGTGGGACGGTACCTGGTGAAGTCGAAGTAGTTCCCGGGCCTGGCCAGCTTCCCCAGCTCGGTGACGCCCAGGTGGCCCTCCAACCGGGCCAGGGCGATACTGACGGCGCTGCCCACGTCCACCCAGGGGCGCACCATGGTGATGGCGTGGGGCTCCCGCAGCTCCGGCACGGGCTCGTTTATCTCGAAGGCGCCTATTCGCATGACTCTATGGTGGCAGACGCGATGGCGTTTTTCAACCTCCGGCGCAACGGATGGGCCCTACCACCCGACGGCGTATCCGTCCCGACGGGGGTCCGCGGCTCCCATCAGCGCTCCGCTCTCCGGGTTGACCTGGACCATCATCTCGCTGCCGGCGCCTCCCCAGTCGCCCAGGACGTTCAGCCGGTGCCCCCTGGCGGACAGGCCGTCCCTGACTCCCTGGGGAAAGCGGCCTTCCATGTGGAGCTCGTCGGGGCAGGAGTGAGGCACAGTGGACTCGGTCCCGTCCTGGGTGCTCCGCCAGCGGGGGGCCTCCACCGCCTCGGCAACGGTCATGCCGAAGTCCAGCACGTGGCTGATTACCTGGAGGTTGGTCTGCACCTGGGTGTCCGCGCCCGGTGTGCCGCACACCAGCATCAGGCGGCCAGTCGAGTCGAACACCATGACCGGGTTCATGGTGTGGCGGACCCGCTTGCCGGGCTCAAGGCGGTTGACGTGGTCCTCCTCCAGGTGCCAGTAGGTCATGCGGTTGTTAAGCAGGATGCCCGTGTCCCCCGCTATCAGGCTGGAGCCCCACTGGCTCTGAATGCTCTGAAGCTGGCAGACGGCGTTGCCCCAGCGGTCCACCACGCAGAAGCAGGTGGTGTCCTCCCGCTCGCCGCCGACGCGGAGCTTGCTCCGTCCCGGAGACGGGGAGCCCTGGTGCCGCCACGGGTCTCCGGCCTGGACTCCCACGGCCGCCCGTCCCGGATCGATAAGGGCGGCCCGCTCCCTGGCGTACTCCTTGGACAGGAGGCCTGCTATGGGGGCCTCGACGAACTCGGGGTCGGCTACGTAGGCCTCCCGGTCGGCGAAGGCCAGCTTCTTGGCCTCCACCATGGCGTGGATGCTCTCCGCGCTGTTGCACCCCAGGGCCCGGAGGTCCAGGGTCTCCACCACGTTCAGCTCCTGTAGCAGGATGTGGCCGCTGGAGTTGGGAGGGGCCTCGTACACCGTGTCGCCGCGGTAAGTGGTGGAGATGGGGTCCTGCCACCGGGTACGGTGGCCCTCAAGGTCCTTCATGGACAGGGCGCCGCCGTTGTCCTGGCTGAACTTGGCGATGGCGCGCCCGATCTCCCCCCTGTAGAAGGTGTCCCGCCCCTCGGCGGCGATCTTCTTGAAGGAACGCGCCAGGTCCCTCTGGTAGACGGTCTGCCCCGGGGCCGGCGGCTTGCCGTCGGCGGTGAAGACGGCGCGGGAGGTGGGAAAGGTCCGCAGCAGCTCGTCCTCGGCGATGCTCTGGGAGACGACGTGGCTCACGGGAAAGCCGTTCTCGGCTAGGTCGATGGCCGGCTCGAACACCTGGCCCCACTTCAGAGCGCCGTAGGCGTCGTGCGCTTCGGCCCAGCCGTCCAGCAGGCCCGGGACGGATACGGAGCCGGCGCCCTTCATGGGGATGCCCTCGGGCAGATAGCTCTCCCGGGTGGCCGTCTGCGGGGCCGCTCCCGTGGCGTTGACGACCCTGACCCCGGGCTTGCGCCGCCCGTTCCCGGCGCCGTTCCAATGCACGAGGATGAACCCATCGCCGCCGATCCCCGACATGAGGGGCTCGACCACGTTGAGCGCCGCGGCCACGGCGATGGCGGCGTCGACGGCGTTGCCGCCCTGCTGGAGCACCGTAATCCCCGCCAGCGAGGCCAGCGGATGTCCGGCGCACACCATGCCGTTGCGGCCCATCACAACGGGCCTGTTGGAGCCGTATCCCGTCCCATGAGGTGTGGCCGTCATGTCGGGCCTCCCTTTTACATCAACTTCCAGCGGGCTTCCTACATCAAGTTCCAGCGGGGGTTGGCCGCCGCCTCTTCCCGCAGGCGGTCGCTGATCCAGTCCTTCACCTCTTCGGCCAGGTAGAAGACCGGCCGGAGCAGGTCACCCTCGCCGGTGATCAGCCCCTCGTCCAACGCCGCCTGGGCCACCGGGCTGCCGGGAAGGACCCTGATGCCCACCCGGAGGGAAGCCACGGCGGGGCTGACGCTCTTCAGAAAGGCCAGCTTCTCCTCCACCGTCTCTCTGGTCTCCCCGGGCTCCCCGAAGTACTGGGAGAGGGTGTAGTGGAGGCCGCCCTCCTCGCAGGTCTGGCAGACGCGGGTAAGGTTGTCCAGTCCGCTGGACATGTTGCCGTCGTCGTGGCCCCCCGCCGTCATGATGGCCAGCTTGCAGCCCGCGTCCCTCATCAGGCCCACGATGTCCGCGTCGCAGGAGGAGGGTATGGGGGTGAGGCAGGTGTTCCAGTGGAGGTCCAGGCCCGACTCTATGAGGGCGTGGCACAGGGACTTGGCGTGGGCCAGGGGGATGTTGAAGCCGTTGTCGATGAAGAACACCTTGCGCAGCCCGAACCGGGCCTTCATGTCGGCGGCTTCCCGGACGACGTCCTCCACGGGCCGGATGACCCTCCAGGATGCCTCGTCGGCGTCCTCGTCCGACGTGGGGTAGAAGAAGTCTCCCAGCTTGGTGAGTATGCCGATGCCGAATCCCGCCCGCTCGTAGCGGGCCATGTCGAGCTGCTCCAGTAGCGGAGGCTTCGGGAAGGCCGAGGAGGCCTGGCCTCCCGCGATCACCACCTCCCCGTCCTCGCGGTACACCAGCCCCGGCAGGTCCCTCAGGCCGTCGGGGCCCCGGTAGCCGCCGCTGTCCTCCAGCCGGTCGGCAAGCTGTGCGAAGGTCTCGCCCGCGTCACCGGCGACGCCCAGGTCCGGGGCCAGGAACTGGAAGCTCTCCCTGGGGAGGATGCTGAAGGCGGGGCCGCCGCACACGACGGTGGCCTTGCTGATTTTGCGGACTAGGTCGATGACGTCCCTGGTCATGGGCAGCGCCCACTGGGTGTCCAGGTAGCTCTGGTTGTCGAAGTTCCGGAGGGATATGCCCACCACGTCCGGCGCGAAGGAGGACACGGCCCTGTTGGTGTCCTCCACATAGTCCTCGGAGAACATCAGGTCCAGCACCTTCACGGTGTGCCGCTCGGGGTCCAGGTGCCCGGCCACGTAGGCGAGCCCGATGGGCATTGGCCTTGCGTCCATCCTGCTCATGAGGCGGTCGTGGCGGTTCGTCGCGATCAGTAGTACGCGCATGCAGCCCTCCCGTCGTGCAAATAGGAGAGAAGTGAAGACTCGGTCCGCCTGATTTCCGTCTCTCCCGCAAAAGCGGGAGTCCAGTATGCCCGGGTGTGGATTCCCGCGTCCGCGAGAATGACGGCAGACGGGCTGGGAACGGAAGGGGCGGCTTTGCACTTCCCCTTGGATGGGCCCTAGTGGGTAACATACCACAGCCACCGGCGCAAGAAAAGGAGTAGGCGTGTGAAGGAACCCTCGGGCACGCGGCGATGACCTGACCCTTCACCGCCTAAAGAGCCGATTTACCCTATGAAGGCCGCCTGTGACCTCCTTCTTCCCTTCGTCCTTTCCCACTCCTTCCCAACAGCAACAACTGCCCTTGGTTTAGGAGCAGGATTCTCACTTAGCTACCTGTCCAAGATTCTGGGTCTACCTCAGCTGTCTGAAGTCGCCCAGGTTATTTGGACAGACCGGCCTCCCAGCCAACAGTTTGCATCTCCCTACGCTCCTCCTCCCATGTTGACGGTAAAATTGGCCGCTGCTACACTTCATCCCGGACGGCCGGGAGCCCGGGTTCCAGTGGCCTGACCAGGACCCGCCGGCTGTCCGGGACCGTTCGTCTGCTTGGGAGATGGGTATGAAGTACGACGTGATCGTGGTTGGAGCGGGCTCCGCCGGCAGCGTCATCGCCACCCGGCTGTCCGAGGACCCGGACCGCTCGGTGCTGCTGCTGGAAGCGGGCCCCGACTACCCGGAGTTCGAGCACCTTCCAGACGACCTGAAACAGGGCAACAACGTCTACCGCTCGGCCTACGGCCCCCACAACTGGGGCTACGTGGCCACGGCGACACCCGAGGCCGGGGAGACCCAGATACCCCGCGGCAAGGTCACGGGGGGCTCCAGCGCCGTCAACGGCCAGGTCTTCTTCCGCGGGGTGCCCCAGGACTACGAGAACTGGGCCGCCTGGGGCAACGACGAGTGGGGCTACACCAAGGTCCTGCCCTATTTCCGGAAGCTGGAGACGGACCGGGACTTCCCCGGGGGAGACTTCCACGGCAACGACGGTCCCATCCCCGTGCGGCGGTACAAGCGGGATGAGTGGCTGCCCCACGCCAGGGCCTTCTACGACGCGTGCCTGGGCCTGGGGTTCCCCGCCGACCCCGACCAGAACCACCCCGAGGCCTACGGCGTCGCCGCGAGGCCGCTGAACAACATCGACGGCGTCAGGATGAGCACCGCCCTGACCTACCTGAACATGGCCCGCCACCGGTTGAACCTGACCATCAAGGCCAACGTGACGGCGCGCAGGATACTCTTCGACGGGAAGCGGGCCGCGGGCGTGGAGGTGGACAGTGGGGGCGAGCGTTTCACCGCGGAAGGGGAGCTGATACTCCTGTGCAGCGGCGCCATCGCCTCACCCCAGCTGCTGCTGCTGTCCGGCGTGGGCCCCGCGGAGCATCTGAGGAGTCACGGCATCGGCGTGGTCCAGGACCTCCCCGGCGTGGGCCAGAACCTCAGGGACCACCCCTCCGTCTTCATCGTCCTGCGGGGGAGGGGAGACCCTCACGAGCTGCTGGCGCCGGGCATACAGGTGGGCCTCAGGTACACCGTCGAGGGGTCGGACACTCCCAACGACATGCAGATCACCCCCAACCTGTGGACCAGCGAGCACCGTCCCGCCCAGGTTATGGTGGAGGCCGAGGGAAACCTATTCGGCATCAGCGTGGGCCTCCAGAACGCCGTCTCCGCCGGGGAGCTGAGGCTCCAGTCCACGGACCCCCACGTCCAGCCCCACCTGGACTACCGGTACCTGTCGGACCCGTGGGACAGGGAGCGGACCCGCAAGGCCCTTCGCCTGGCGGCGAGGATCGCCGAACACGAGACCTACAGGGACATCGCGGTGGAGCGCGTCTCTCCCACCGACGAGGAGCTGGCCGACGACGACGCGCTGGACCTGTGGATGCTCCGCAACGTGGGCACCCAGCACCACTCCTCGGGCACCTGCAAGATGGGGCCCGACTCGGACTCCATGGCCGTGGTGGACCAGTTCTGCCGGGTGCGGGGCCTGGAGAACCTTCGGGTCGCCGACGCGTCGATAATGCCCGACGTGGTGCGGGCCAACACCAACGCCACGACCATAATGATCGGCGAGCGCGTCGCCGACTGGATCAGGGAAGGCAGGTAGTCCTTCCCCGTCTTTTGCGGGAGGGTGCCAATGGCGGGCGACGGTATTCGCATAGGGCTGATAGGGGCCAACGTCAACTACGGCTGGAGCCAGAGGGCGCACCTCCCGGCCCTTCTACGCCTTCCCGAGTACGAGCTGGCGGCCGTGTGCACTTCCCGCAGGGAGACGGCCGAGGAGTCGGCGAAGCACTACGGCGCTCCCCTGGCCTTTCATGACTACCGGGAGATGGCGGCCCACCCTGACGTGGACCTGGTCTCCGTCTCCGTCCGGGTGCCCATGCACCACCCCATGGTGATGGCCGCCCTGGAGGCCGGAAAGCACGTCTTCTGCGAATGGCCCCTGGGCATGGACCTCGACCAGGCGCGGGAGATGTCGGCCCTGGCGGCGTCCAGGGGAGTCCGCCACATGGTGGGGCTGCAGGCCCGGGGAGACCCGGCCCTGATACACCTGCGTCAAGTCCTGGCCGACGGCTATGTCGGCGACGTGCTGTCCTGCAACATGACCATGTTTCTTCCGGGCGCCCTGCAGCGGGACTCGGGCCGGGCGTGGATGGCCGACGGGACCAAGGGGGGCCACACCCTCTCCATAGCCGCCGGCCACTCGGTGGACGTGGTCTGCTTCTGCGTGGGCGAATTCGTGGACGTGTCGGCCAAAGTCTCTACCCAGGTCTCGGAATGGACCCTCTCGGACACGGGAGAGAAGGTGGATGTGACGGCCCCGGACAACGTTCTCATCAGCGGGGTGTTGGACAACGGGGCGGTTGCCTCGGTGCACGTCGCCACCGTCCCCTGGCACGGCACCGGCTGGAGGATGGAGGTGTACGGGCGCGAGGGCACCGTGGTCGCAGCCTCGGAGCAGATGGTGCAGTACGCCGACGTGCGGCTGATGGGGGCCAGGGGAGGCGACGGCGCCATGCAGGAGATCCGGGTCCCCCCGGGGCTGGCCGCCGTCCCCGCCGATATTCCCCCCGGCCCTCCTTTCAACGTGGCCCAGCTCTACCGGCGCCTGGCCGGGGCCATCCGCGGCGAAGGCAGCCCGGACCCCGATTTCCGGCTGGCCGTGACCCGACACCATCTGCTGGACGCGGTGCAGCGTTCGTCGGACCAGGGCGCCCGCGTCTCGGTGTAGTGGAGCAGGTCGAGAGTCGACGAGCATGAGCACCCTCAGCCAGATGCCCAAGCCCGACGCCGAGCGGTTCAGGAAGGGCCGGAAGCTGTACCTGGTCCCTCTGTTCGTCGTCCCGATGGAGGTTCCCGACGACCTGGGCCAGATGCTGGACAGGTATTGGACGGGCTCCAACGGGCACATCGCCAGTCTGGAGTCGGCCCTGGGCCCCGTGAGCCGCATATACCACGAGACGGTCTTCCTGCCGGGAGAAGAGGGGGCCAAACTGGTGGAGCAGATCAACCCCAGGGGCTACGGAATGCTGCGCCAGCGTCTCGATGCGGGAGCCCACCTGGAGGCCCTGGAGGAGCAGGTCCTGGTGGAGGAGAGCACCGACTGGCAACGGTGCCTCACCGTGGGGCTGGTGAGCCAGAAGGTGACGGCGTTGGCCATGCAGTCGTACATAGACGTCACCGGCAAGCGTTACGAGAGCATGGCCTCCAAGATAGACGAGACCCTCGAGGAAGACGAGTCCGCCATCCTGCTGGTGGGGGACAACCACAGGGTCCAGTTTCCCTCGGACATCGAGGTGTTCTACGTCTCGCCGCCGGCCCTCAACGAGATCCGCCGCTGGATCGACGACCAGATGAATGAGCGCTCCCCGGCCGCCGAGGAGTCCGGTGACCCTCCTCCCACTCCGGCGGAGGCCGGAGCCGAGGGAGACGCCGAGGCCCCGGGGTGATTCCCGACGGCGGGTGTGGGCGTAGGGGCTCTCCTGGTACGGTCCCATGAACGGGCCCCTTCACGGCCTGAAGGTCCTGGAGCTCAGCGAGATCATAGCCGCGCCCTACGCCGCCATGCTGCTGGCGGACATGGGCGCGGACGTAGTCAAGGTGGAGCCGCCGTGGGGGGAGCCCTGGCGCCTGTTCCGGCAGTTCGTTCCGCTGGAAAGCCGCACCTTCATGGCGGTGAACCGGGGCAAGCGCAGCCTTCCGCTGGACCTTGCCAAGCCCGAGGGCCGGGAGATAGTACACCGGCTGGCGGCCGGCGCCGACGTGGTCCTGGTCAACTACAGGCCCGATGTGCCTGCCCGTCTGGGGGTCGACTATGAGACCCTTCGCTCCCTGAACCCCCGGCTGGTCTACTGCGAGAACACCGCCTTCGGCAGGGGCGGCCCCATGGGCCACCTTCCCGGCTACGACATCATCGTCCAGGCCGCCTCTGGGCTTATGGCGTCGGAGGGCAAGGAGGCCGGGGGCGTGCCCCAGCACCTGTTCAACCCCGTCGTCGACGTCTGCACCGGCGTGGCCATGGCGTGGGCCGTTTGCGCGGCCCTGTACCACCGGGAGAGGACGGGCTTGGGCCAGCGGGTCGAGGCAGCCCTCCTGTCTACGGCCCTCGCCCTTCAGTTACAGCGTTTCCTCCGGGTGGAGGTGGAGGACGCCCAGGTCCAGGAGGAGCTGGTCCGCGACCTGAAGAGGGCCCAGTCGGGGAGCGAGGGCTACCGGGAGCTCCAGGACCTGTACCGGGGGTTCCACACCAACGCCCCTGACAACATCTACTATCGCACCTACAGGACGCGGGACGGTTTCCTGGCCGTCGGTTGCCTAAGCGAGTCCCTGCGGGGGAAGTTCCTGGAGGCGTTGGGTCTGGAGGACTCTCCGGACCCAACGGCCGCGGTCGAAGACCGTTGCGAAACCGGCGGCGGGGAGCTGGCGGCTCGGGCCGAGGCCCGGTTCCTGAAAAGGACTTCGGCCGAGTGGGTGGCCTTCCTGGAGGATGCGGGAGTCCCCTGCGCTCCGGTGAGGTTCACCGAGGAGCTCCTGGAGGACGGCCGGCTGGATGCCAACGGAATGGCCGTCGAGGTCGAGCACCACCTGGTGGGGAACCTGAAGATGGCCGGGGCCCTGGTACAGATGGAGGGGACCGCGCTGCGCCCCGGACCGGCCTCTCCCACCCTCGGCCAGCACACAGACGAGATACTCGGCGACCTGGGATACGACGAGGCCCGTATCCGGGAGCTGCGGGACAGGGGGATAACCCGGTAGGGCTCCCCGGCTCCGCCGGAGGTGACGGGCTTGCCTCTAGCGGAAGGGGCGGTCAGTGGGACCGCCCCTTCGTTCCTTTTTCCGGCCGACTTCGGCTAGTCCGCCGCCTCGGCGTTGGCCTTCTCCTTGGCGATCGCCCTCCGCTCCAGCTCCTCCAGCTTGAGGTTCAGAAGGCCCTGGTCCAGGTCGGCGACTATACCGGGGTACCCGGCCCTTTGGATCATGGCCGGCAGCTTCCCGGCCTTGAACTGGTCCAGGGTCCAGCGAAGGGTGTCCGGCACCAGGGTGGTGTCCCAGAAGATGCGGTGGTTCTTGTTCCTCGGCCCGTAATGGTAGTGAGGGGCGTTGACGAAGCAGTCGAAGGCCAACAACTCCACCTCCTGGCCCGCCTCGTCGCCGAGGACGTGGATGGCCAAGCCCCCGTCGTTGGCCAGGTTCCGGAACTCCAGCCCGAACCGGATGACGCCGGCGTCGATGATCTCGTCTCCACGGTTGTGTATCACCGTGCTCCGTTGGGTCCGCGCCATCTCCCGGGCGGTGACCTCCACCTGCTCCAGCGCACCGGCCACCGTGGGGCCGTCGATGGTCTCGGCAACCTCCTTGTAGCCGGCCCGGACGATCATTTGGGCAAGTCTCTCCCGGAACTGGGCGATGGTCCAGCCTATAGGGTTGCCCGCGGTGGTCACGTCCAGGTTGTAGCGCTCGTTCTTCTTCTGAGGGCCGTAGTGGTAGTGGGGCACCACGTCGAAGCAATCGAACCGCAGAAGCTCCGTCTCCCTGCCGTTGACCTCGGCCATCACCTGGATGCACACGCCCTGATCGGGGTTGCTCGCCCCGACCTTGCCGCCGTCGATGTTACGGTGGTGAAGGGCGAACTCCACCGTACCGGCGTTTATCCTGGTGCTTCCGATCTCCATGGTCCCCTCCTTCGAGGCGTTTTTCCTGGCATCACTGTGGCAATAGTAATTATAGGACTGGAAGACGGCTTCCGCAAACCAGGGACCCTCTACCCTCTGCGATCATCGCCATGAAAATAACCCCTGGCGGTCCCTCCCACCCGTCGTTCCGGCGGAAGCCGGAACCCAGGGGCGGCTCGGACTCCCGCTTTCGGAGACTGTTGCATAACCGCCATACCCGCGAAAGCATGTCCTCGTACTTGATGCGGGGGCGAGTATCCAAATCCCGGCCTTTAGGCAAGGGCGCATCCAGTCGACCTTCTTGATTTGGCCCACACCCGGAGTTACGCAAGGGTCTCCTTTCGCGGGAGAGACGGAGTGAGCCGAATTCGGTTCTGCACTTCTCTCTGGAAAGGGGGCCGATACGATTCGGCAGCCAGGGGGAGAGGGCCCGGCAGCCGCACAGCGGCTCCTGTCCGACTGGGGGAAGGGCGCGTTGACGCGAGGGACTCGGGGAACCGCGGGCGCCGGACGCCCCGGCATTCTCCTACGCTGGGGCCAGCGCCTCGACTCCCCTGGAGTAGATGGTCCGCAGGTGTGCCGTGGCGAAGGTGCCTATCATCAGCCATATGAAGATCAGTCCGGTCCCGCTCAGGAGGAAGCGCGCCGTCATCCACGACAGGTCCATCAGGATCCCGTTCACGGCGTTGAACCCGCCCATGGCGCCCTGGGCGTGCCACGTGTTGGCGCTCATCACCCGCCCTCGAAGCCCGTCGGGCGTGATGAACTGGACCATACCGTGGCTGAGTGTCATGAACCCCGCCGTGGTGGCCCCCATGAACGCCGCGGCGGCCATGGCCGTGGGGACGCTGAAGGTGAAGCTCAACATCATGGGGGCCGCCCCGCTCAGCAGCCCGAATCCCAGGAACAGCTTGCCCCTGATGCCCGCGTCCTGGACCCTTGCCAGGCTAAGGTTCCCTATCATGGAGCCGCTCCCCACGGCTATCATCAGGTAGGTGGGGCCCTCGAACACCCCCCGCTCGGACAGCATCTTCAGCTCGGTGCGGGAGAAGAAGGGGAACACCGACTCGAAGGCCATGGTCAGGGCGCAATGGAGCACCGTCAGGCCCACCAGGTATAGCAGCAACGGGTGTGTGTAGATGTACCTGACCCCCGCCACGAGGTTGAACACCGCACCACGGCCTACGTCTATGATGCCCCGGGAGACGGTGCCGATGGTGGCCACCTGGTACCATCCCAACGCGTACAGGGCGGCGGGCATGAAGAAGGCCGGCTCGGGGTCGGCGAAGCGGATCACCGGCAGGGTCAACAGGGGGCCCATCATGCGGGACCCCTGCTGCATGAACTGGCTCAGCGCCACGGCGTTGAGCAGCCGCTCCCGGGGCACCAGGTTGGGCAGCAGGGCCTGGTTGGTGGGAAGCTCCGTCGCCCGGATGCAGCCGTTGAATACGGCCAGCACCAGGATGTGGTACTCGTTGATGAGGTAGCCATCCGAGTCTCCATTGAACAACAGGAAGGCCAGCAGCATGGTGTGGCCCAGGTTCAGTGCGTAGGTGACAGCGAGGACCCTGCGCCGGTCGAACCGGTCGGCCAGCAGGCCGGACAGGGGCGTGACCACCAGGCTGGGCAGGAGGGCCGCCATGGTCGCGAATCCAACCCAGGCGTTGGACTCGGTCATCCGGTAGACCAGGGCGCCCCGGAGCACGATGAGCGCCCACGCCGCCGATTGGGAGGTGGCGGTGGCTATCCACAGGCGCCGGTAATCGGGGTAGGCCAGAGACGCGAAAAACCCCGGTTTGTCCGATGGCTGCCGGTTATCGTCTTGTTCCACTCACACCGTCGGGTCGCCAGAGCTTGCCGGTCACGGGAAGAGTCCCCAGGGATTGTACCAGACCGCCCCAAGGCCAAACAACCGGACGCCTTCCGTCCAGAGGGAAGTGCCAAGCCGCCTCTTCCCTCCCCCTCTGTCTGCCGTCATTCCCGCATTCCCGCGCACGCGGGAAACCGTGCCTGGGCAGTGAAATCATGCCTGGGCATCGATGGACTCCCGCGAAAGCGGGAGTGACGGAGTCTGGCGGGAGTGACGGAGTCTGGAATGTCGATTCTTGTGCCTGTCGCTCCTGTCCGGTACTCGCGGCGTCGGCGACGGGCTCACGGTGTGCCGTCGGGCTCGGTGATGTAGCCCGCCAGGAGCAAGACCAGCTCCACCATCAGTATTCTGTTCCAGGCCATGCTCGTCCGTAGGGCGAGCTCTGTGTCGTCCATCTCACGGAGGAGCAGGTCCCCGATGGCGGACTGGACGAAGGAGATCGTCCCTATTATGTGCCGCGACGGCACCGGGCCCAGGTGCTCCCGGTGGGCCGGGGGATAGCCGTGGCTTACCCCCATGGCCAGCAGGTAGCCTGCGAAGCGCTCGTCCAGGTCGGAGGCGGCTGTCTCCCTCAGCCACCTGATCAGCGTGTGCTTCCGCCGGGCCAGCCTCTCCTCGTCCACCTCGCCGGTCTCGGTCAGGAAGAACTTCCGGGCCTGGGGATAGCCCATGAAGTGGTCGTAGACCGCGTCTGTCAGGGCCTTGGCGTGCTCGTCGATCATGGGCGCGCTGGCCCGGATGAGCCCCTTGGCGTCCTCGTCGAGGCCCACGAAGGAGGCCATCTCCTCCATCCTCGCGGGCCAGTTGACCACGTACCTCATGGCCGACCTTCACCGGCGAGATGGGCGAGCAGGTCATGGCGGGAAGTGGCAGCGATGGGCGTCATGGTCCGTACCGATGGTAGACCGGGCCGGAAGACGGTGTCAAGCCTGCCCCGGGCCGCCCGAAGCCGCCGCGTCAGCTTGACAATGACTCGCTTCCCGTCCAATACTGTGCTCATCCAAGGAGGTTGCCGATGTCTACTCAAGGTCCCGGGGGCATATCCATGGACGAGTTCAGGCTGATGGCCGAGAGGGCCGGCCTTGGCCTTACCCAGAGCGAGCTCGAGGAGCTGAAGCCTCTGTACGAGCTGTACCTTCCCCACATCGAGAAGCTCCACTCCGTGGAGCTGGGCGCCGAGGAGATAAGCCTGTCCTTCCAGGCCGACTGGCCCTCTTAGAGGCCCGCGTCGGGGAGACCGGCGTCCCGGGTCCCTTTGTCTTAGGGTCCAGACGCCATGGTCCCTTCTCCCGTCCGGTCGTAACCTAACGAATTGGGGGGTGAAAAGGAATGGCCAGCGCCGACACCAACCTGTGCTATCTCACCATAGGGGAGGCCAGCGGCCTGATACGCCGCGGTGAGCTGTCCCCCGTCGAGCTGACGCGGGCGTTCCTCGACCGCATCGAGGCGGTGGACGGGAGGCTCCACGCCTTTATTACGGTCCTGGCCGACGAGGCCCTGGAGGAGGCCCGTGCGGCCGAGGCCGAGATACTCAAGGGGGAGTACCGGGGCGCCCTGCACGGAATCCCCCTGGCCCACAAGGACCTGTACGATACGGCCGGGGTGCGCACCACCTCGGGGTCCCGCGTGGACGAGCACCGGGTGCCCCCCGAGGACTCCACGGTAATCGCCCGATACCGTGAGGCCGGCAGCGTGTTGCTGGGCAAGCTCAGCATGCACGAGTTCGCCCTGGGCGGCCCGGACTTCACCACCCCCTTCCAGCCGGCCCGGAATCCCTGGAACCTGGAGCACATCCCCGGGGGCTCCAGCAGCGGCTCCGGCGCCGCGGTGGCCGCCGGGCTGTGCATGGGCGCCCTGGGCTCCTGCACCGGCGGCTCCATACGGGGCCCGGCGTTCCTGTGCGGCACCGTGGGGATGAAGGCCACCTACGGCCGCGTCAGCCGGGCGGGCGTCGTGACGCTGAGCTGGTCCCAGGACCACTGCGGCCCCCTGACTTGGACGGTGGAGGACACCGCCCACATGCTGCAGGCCATCGCGGGCCACGACCCCAGGGACCCTACCAGCAGCAGGGCCCCGGTGCCGGACTACTCCCTCTCCCTGCGGGAGGACGTTCGCGGACTGGTGGTCGGGGTCCCCAGGGACTTCTTCTTCTCGCCGCACCCGGCGGTCAGCGGAGAGGTGCAGTCGATCGTCGAAAAGGTCCTGGTGGACCTGGAGGGTCTGGGGGCCAGCCTGGTGGAGGTGAGTATTCCCAGCCTGGAGTACGAGAGGGGAGTCAACTCGGTGATCATGCTGTCCGAGGCCTTCGCCTTCCACGAGAAGAACCTGCAGACCCGGGCCCACGACTTCGGCGAGATGGTGCGGGCCCGGTTCCGCCTGGGCGGTCTTCTGAACGCCAGCGACTACGTGCAGGCCCAGCGGGTCCGCCAGGTGATAAAGCGGGAGACGGCCGAGGTGATGAAGGGGGTGGATGTGCTGGTGACCCCCACCATGACCCAGCCGGCGGCCAGGATGGATGTGTACGACCCGGCGTCGACGATGCACGGTCCCAGCTTCACCGCGCCGTTTAACATAACCGGACTTCCGGCCATGTCTGTGCCCGCGGGGTTTACGGCCGACGGCCTGCCCGTGGGTATGCAGGTGGTGGGGAAGCCCTTCGACGAGCCGACGGTGCTGCGGGTTGGCCACACCTACGAGCGCCACGTCCGCTGGTACGAGCGCCGCCCGCCGATCTAGGACCGTCACTCTCCCCACTCACTCGTCATTCTCCCCGATGACAAGGAGGGACCCATGAGACCCACGACAAAGCTGCGCCAGATGCTCCGGGAGCCCGGCATCATAGTGGCGCCGGGGGCCTATGATTGCCTCACTGCCAAGATCATCGAACGGGTGGGGTTTCCCGCCATATACATGACCGGCAGTGGCACCGCCGCTTCCCGCGTTGGCGAGGCGGACTTGGGCATGGCGACCATGACGGAGATGGTTGCCAACGCCGCCAACATCGTCGCCAGGGTGGACCTACCGGTAATCGCCGACGCGGATACCGGCTACGGCGGCATCCTGAACATACACCGAACGGTGCGCCAGTACGAGCGGGCGGGGGTGGCCGCCATCCACATCGAGGACCAGGACGTCCCCAAGCGCTGCGGCCACCTGGATGACAAGGTGGTGATCCCTGCCGCGGACATGTGCCAGAAGATCCGCGCGGCGGTGGACTCCCGCACCGACGACGACTTCGTGATTATTGTGCGGACCGACGCCCTGGCCGTCACGGGGCTGGAGGACACCCTGCGCCGTTGCCAGGAGTACGTCGAGGCGGGCGCCGACGTGCTGTTCATCGAGGCCATCCGCACGCCCGAGGAGATCGACCGGGTTACCCGCGAGTTCGACGTCCCCCTGCTGTACAACTTCGTGGAGAAGGGGAAGTCGCCGCTGATCCCCGCCCCCGAGCTGGCGGAGCTGGGGTTCAAGATCGTCATCTACCCCGGCGCGGCCATGTTCACCGTCTGCAAGGTCATCGGCGGCGTCATGGAGCACCTGAAGGTCCACGGCACCACCGAGGCGCTGCTGGACGACATGGTAAGCCCGGTGGAGTTCTTCGAGACCGTGGGCCTCTCTGAGATGCTGGACTTCGACGCCCGGTTCGCCCCGGTGGGGCAGCCGTAACGCCCTTAAACCCCTAGGTCGTCCAGGAACTCCGAAACTGGCTCGACGCCGGTGACCATCAGGTGGTCTCGGGCGCGGGTACAGGGGACATAGAGCAGGTTTCGCTCAGTGTTGTAGACCTCCTCCGAGATCGAAGGCCGTGGTCTCGGCCGCCCCTTGCTGCTCGTTGGGCAGGCGGGCCAGGCTGGAGGTGAAGGTGTCGGCTATGCGGAACTGCATTGTTCACTCTCGCCAAGTTCCTCTACTTCTGACCAGCAATCTGCCAATCTTGCCGAGCAGATTCGACTCTCTTCAGTCTTTCTTGCACACTTGCCAATCTCTCATGTAACGGTTTCACATCGGCCAAGTCAAAGTACTTGTTCAGGTAGTCCTGGGCTGCTTCGACGACGAAGATGCCTATCGGGCTGAGGAGTTCACCATCAGTATTGAGTCGGTCGTAATTGGGTTCAAAACCATCTCCCTTGGACAGCAGATGGTTCTTGACCAAGTCTACCCAGTCCCCGTGAATCGCGTGGGAGGGTATCCTCTCCAACACTGTGTATGCGGGCCAGTCATACTTGAGAGCGGTAAGTTTGTCGCGGAAGTTGACGTCCCTTGCCTTCGAGTTGACCTCTCCTACTACCACTCCCGACTGTTCGCATGTGTCCTTTATCGATTCGAGCATGCCCTGCTCGATGGCTAGTTGTTCTCCACCTCTGGCCTCTATTTTTCCCTGAATCATGTCATAGAGCTCTCGCTCGGCAACAAGGCTACTCTTGACGAACTTGTCGTAGGCCGCATCATCGTTCTTGAATAACAAGTATCGAAGATTGACCGCGGATTCTATAATGCACCTATTCAGGGCCTGAACTGTCTCTCCGTGCTCAATGTCTGCTGACAATTTGACGACAGAAGTCATGAGCTTGGATATGCGAACGAGCAATGCCGCGCAGATCGCCTGATTTCGGTCGAACTCGATAGCCTCCGCTGTCTGGCCGAAATAAGCGCCACTTGTGACACAGATCAGCCCACCCGCTTCTTTGTACAGCTCATATATTAACGCTCCGAATTGGTCATTTGTTCGGCACACCTCGATCACACGGTCCGTTACCTCGACTGGCGATCCTACGAGATTTCCCAGTTCATAGTTGAGTTCCGTCACAACACTCTAGCTCCGTATCGCCATCACCCCACCCGGAACACCTTCATCATCTCGTCGCCCAGGTGGTGGATTATCTTGACGGCTATGCGGCCGGACTTGTGCTTGGGGAAGGGGCGGGAGGTGGCGCTGTTCAGGGTGGCCCAGGCGTCTGCTACTCTGTTTGGAGAGGCCCAGTCGTCGATTATCGGCCGGTCAAAGAATGGGTTTTCCATGGTTCGCCTCTCCGGTCGGGTCGACGATCAAATCGGCTTTGGGGTCATTGTCCTTAGGATAGGCGAAGAGACGTGCCAGTTCCAGTGGGTCTGTGCCGCGGGCCGGTGCGGTGCGGGCGCAGTTCTGAGGGCCACAGGTTGGGAGCAGGCCCCCCTGTCCCCTAGCCCCCTACCCCTGGTCGACCAGGGCCGGGCGGCGGCCCCGGGCGGGAGACACGGCCTCGTAGGCCCGGCCCACCCGGAACAGGGTCGACTCGTCGAAGGGGCGGCCGATGATCTGAAGCCCGATGGGCAGGCCGGCACCGCTGAAGCCGCAGGGCACGCTGATGGCCGGGAAGCCGGTGGCGTTGCTGGGCTGCGTGCACCGGGACACGATCCCCGATCCCGGGCCCCTGACGGGTTGCTCCACGTCGCCGATGCGCAGGGTCTCTTGGTCGATGCGGTGGGCCGGGTTGGGCATGGTGGGCGTCACGATGAAGTCCACCTGCTGCAGCACCCTGGCGTGCTCCTCCTTCAGGAGGCGTTGGACCTTGAGGGCCTTGGCGTAGTGGGTGCCCAGGACGAACTGGCCCCCCAGGGTGCGGTACAGGACGGTGGGGCCGTAGTCCTCCCGGTTGGACTTCAGGTAGGGCTCGTGGGCAACCATGCTGTCGGCCATGAAGGAGAAGCGCATGGCGCCGTGGTATCTCAGCGAGGCTATGCTCACCTCCACGGGCTCCGCGCCCAGCTCCTCCAGCGCGGCGATGGCCCGGCGCACGGTCTGCTCCACCTCGGGGTCCAGCAGATCGAAGTAGTAGTTCGACGGGATGCCCATTTTGAGGCCCTTGACTCCCTTTTCCAGGTCGGCGGTGAAGTCGGGCACCAGGACGGGCACCGTGCTGGGCTCCAGCGGGTCGTAGCCCGCCATGGCCTGGAGGACGAGGGCGCTGTCCTCCACCGAGCGGGTCAGGGGCCCGATGTGGTCGCCGTTGAAGCTGGTGACCAGCAGGCCACGCTGGCTGACGCGGCCGAAGGTCTGCTTCAGCCCGACGATGCCGCAGTAGGAGCCTGGCCCCCGCACGGAGCCCCCCAGGTCGGTGCCCAGGGAGGCGAAGGTCACGCAGGCCGCCGCGTTTGCTCCGCCTCCGCCGCTGGAGCCCCCGGCCACGTGGTCCAGGTTCCAGGGGTTATGGACCGCTCCGTAGTGGGCGTTGATGGACGTGGGCCCGGCGGCGAACTCCTCCAGGTTCTCCTTGCCCAGTACTATCGCCCCGGCGTCCTTGCATAGCCGCACGACGTGGGCGTCCTCCTCGGGCACGTGGTCGGCCAGCACCTTCGAGCCGACGGTGGTGCGGATGCCGCCGGTGGCGATGTTGTCCTTGATGCCGATGGGGATGCCGTGCAGCGGCCCCCGGTAGTCGCCTCTGGCCAGGGCTTCCTCGGCCTCCCTGGCCTGCCTGCGCGCCTCGTCGTGGAGGATGGTGATGAAGGAGTTGATGGTCGGCTGTAGCCGGTCGGCCATGGCCAGCGCGGCCTCGGTGACCTCCACGGGAGAGACCTCTCCGGCCCTGATTCTTGGCGCCAGCTCGGATATGGTGAGTTTGGCAAGCTGTGTGTCGGTCATCAGGACTGTCCCCCTTCCTGGGCCCTTAGCAGCCGTCCCGAGGGCACGGCGGACAGGTCCAAGTCGCCCAGGGCCTCCACCTCCCGCGTGTAGGCGTCCACCTCCAGCCGCACCAGGGCCAGCTCTTCGTCGGTCAGCTCGAAGCCCTGATAGTCTCGGATCATCGCCCTGAGCGTCTCGTCTGTGATGTGCATGGATACAACCTCCTGCGGTCCCGGCGGACGCTGGGAGTGTAATTCAGGGGGACAGCCAAGTCAATCGGGCACCGTCCGCTCTAGGACTTCCTCCCCCCTCATCCTAACCTTCTCCCGCCAGGGGAGAAGGGACTTTGGGCATACCCTGGTCCGCGGCCCCAGGACTTCCTCTTCCTCGATGGGAGAGGATTGCAGTGAGGGTGAAGGGGCGCCGTCACAACTTCCCCTCATCCTAACCTTCTCCCGCCAGGGGAGAAGGGACTTTGGGCATACCCTGGTCCGCGCCAGGGGCTGAGCTTGCCGCGTCCGTGAGGATGGAGTATCTTGTATCAGACCTGTCCCACACCGGGAGCGGCGCCGCACTTCACCTAGGAGTTTCCGACCATGAAGGCAGCACACCTGGCCGGGCCCAAGCGCTTCGAGATGGTGGACGCGGAGATGCCCGTCGCCCGGGACGGGGAGTGCCTCATCAGGCTGGAGTGCGTGTCCATATGCGGCAGCGACATCCGGCACGGGTACGGGGACTTCCATCCCGAGGAGGAGTACCCTCTCATCCTGGGCAAGCCCTGCCACGAGTGCGCCGGGACGGTGGTGGAGAGCCGCACCGACGAGTTCAGGGAGGGACAGCGGGTTATCGTGCTGCCTGAATCGGACAAAGGGGGACTCGTCGAGTACATCGCCTCGGCCCCCGGCCGTATGATAGGCCTGCCCGACCACGGAGACCTCAGCAACTGGGTCATGTGCCAGCCTTCGGGCACCGTCCTCTACTCGTGCCAGCAGATGGGCAGCGTGCTGGGCAAGAACGTGGTGATCATGGGCCAGGGAGCCATCGGCCTCTCCTTCACGATGCTGACGGCCAAGCAGGGGGCCCTGAAGGTCATCGCCGTGGACCCTCTGGACAACCGCCTGGAGCTGGCCAGGGAGCTGGGCGCAACCCACACCGTCAACCCCGACCGGGAGAACGTGCTGGAGGCGGTGGCCGAGCTGACCCGGGGGGAGGGCGCCGACGTGACCGTCGAGGCCGCGGGCTACCCGGACACCCTGGACCTGGCGTTCCGGCTGGTGCGCCAACACGGCAGGGTGGTGATATTCGGGATGCAGTCCGATGATATCCTGCCCGTGGACACGAGGCCGTGGATGCAGCTACAGCCCACCATCATCCCCACCACCGGGGCCCGCACGGCGAACCCCACGCTGCACATCGAGAGCATAGTCGAGCTCACGGACCGGGGCTGGATAGACCCATCCAGGATGATAACCCACCGCATGGGCTTCAACGCCGAGGACGTCAACCGGGCCTACCAGATGTACGAGGAGCACTCGGACGGCGTCGTCAAGGTGGTCATGTCCCTGTAGGCGCCGCGCCAGGGAAGCGCCGTTCTGGGCCCGTCCCGGGCCCGTCCCAAGAAAGGCCCGGAGAGCCCGGACTACCCTTCGGTGGAGCGGGAGGCGAAGCGCCGGAGCCCGAATAGGCCCAGGTCGTGCTCGGTGTGTCCCTTGGTCGCCAGGTCCGCCAATATCTCCCCGACGACGCTGCAGAACTTGAAGCCGTGGCCCGAGAATCCGGCGGCGATGGACACCTGGGGCAGGTCGGGGTGGACGTCCAGGATGAAGTGCTCGTCGGGCGTGTTGGTGAATATGCAGGTCTTCAGCATGGTGGCCGGCCCCGAGGCCTGGGGGAAGTAGCGGTCGGTGAAGTCCCGAAGGACCTTTTCGTCGACGGCGTTGGGCTGCCGGTCCATGGTGTCTGGGTCGACGGCCTCGGATAGGTGGTGGAACCGCCCCACCTTGAACCCTGGCACCCCGAACACCGGGAACCCGTAGTACCGCTCGGTCTCGGACACGGCCACGTTGAACACGGGAAACACCGAGGGCGTGAACAGGTCGGGCCGGAGGGGTTGGAACCAGCCCAGCACCTGTCTCTCGGGCGTCAGGAGCCTGTCCAGCTCCGGCAGCAGCCGCCCCGTCCAGGAGCCGCCGCAGACGACCAGCCGCCCCGCGGAGTAGGCGCCCCGCTCCGTCCGCACCTCCACTCCCTCGCCCCTGGGCTCCCAGGACAGCGCGCGCTCACGGCCGTGCACCTCGCCCCCGGCCTCGACGGCCGCGTTCACGTGGGCGACGATGCACTTCTCGGGTATCAGGAACCCGCCGTCGGGCTGGTAGTTGGCCAGCGTATCCTCGGGAAGGTTGTACCCGGGGAACCGCTGGGTCACCTCCTTGTTGGTCAGCACCTGGTGGGGGAGGTTGTGGGTCTCGCACGACGCCACGGAGCCCCGCACCACCGACCCTCCCGCCGGCCCGGCGTCCACCGAGCCGGTGGTGACCAGCAGGGTATCTTGCGCTTCCTTCTCCAGGCCTCGCCACAGCTCGAAGGCCCGGCGGAGCAGAGGCACGTACGAGGGGTCCTCGTAGTAGGCCAGGCGGATGATGCGCGTGACTCCATGGGAGGAGCCCATGTCGTGGGGAATGTCGTACCGCTCCAGGCCCAGCACCTTCAGGCCGCGGCGGGCCAGGTGGTACAGGGCGGCGCTGCCCATTCCCCCCACGCCCAGTACGATGGCGTCATACGAGGGCATTTCTCACTCCGTATCGTCGGGGTGTGGCCGCTTGTCGAACAAAAGGCTATGCCACCGACGCCGGGAAGTCAAGGAGCGCCGGGGCTGGCGTACGCCGCCGGGAACGTGCTATCGTGTACCCGAAATAACGGCGGGAGGACACGACATGGCCAAGATAAAGCATATCGCCATCGCCACCCAGGACGCGGACAAGACCGCCCGGTTCTACATCGACGTCATGGGGCTCAAGGAGGCGGGGAAGATAGACAGCGCCAACGCCTCGGGATACTACCTGACCGACGGCAACGTCAACATGGCCATACTGAACTTCAAGAACGACCAGGTGGCCGGCCCCGAGTACGGCGTCGGATACAGCGGCATCCATCACATCGGCTTCGAGGTGGAGGACCTGGATGAGGTGTCCGGCAGGCTGGAGGAGGCGGGTTCCAGTCCCCGGGACGAGATCAACAAGGCCCTGGGCGTCGGCATGGACGGCCCCCGTCACGCCAACGTGGAGGTCAAGTACGGGGGCCCCGACGGGGTGATCATCGACGTGTCCCAGACGGGCTGGGTCGGCACAGGGGGCTAGGACGTCAGCCTTCCCCCGTCTGGATGAGCTGGGCCGGGCCTAGGCCAGATGCCGGTTGAAGAAGGCGATGGTCCTGGGCCAGGACTCCTCCACGGCGGCCGGGCGGTGGTCGGCGGGGTTGGTGTGGTCCATGAAGGAGTGTCCGGCCCCCTGGTAGTTGTGGAACTCGTGGTCCTTGCCCAGCCGTGTCAGCTCCGCGTCAAGCTTGCGCATGTCGTCCTGTGAGGGGTTGGCGTCGGTCACTCCGAAGTGGAACAGGACGGCTCCCTGTATCTCCTTGGACCTGTCGAAGGGCGTCGTGGTGACCCCTTCGCCCCACGGGACCATGATGTTGCCACCGTAGTAGGGCACCGACGCCCGGAAGGCGGAGTTGGCCGCGGCCATCAGCCAGACGATCCGTCCGCCCATGCAGAACCCGACTATGCCCAGCTTCTCGCCCTGGATGGACCTGTGGCCCTGGAGGAAGTCCACGGTGGCGTTGACGTCCACCTCTATCTGACCGTCGTGGAGGCGCTCCCACGGGGGGGCCGAGCGCAGGGGGCTGTCGGCGGGGATCCGGTGGAACAGGTCGGGGGCCGCCGCGGCGAAGCCGTCCCCCGCCAGCTTGTCGGCCATGTCCCTGGTGAACTGGTCCACCCCGGAGCCGTGGTGTATCACCACGACCGCCGGAAAGGGACCGGGCCCACCGGGCACGCTTACGTACATGTCCATCTTGTCCCCGTCTGCCTGAATGCTCTCCCAGAACGATGGCATAGCGCCCTCCTTAGTTCCCGGTTACTGGGCCCGCGGCTACTGGGTCCTCATCAGGTCCGCCACCCGCTCGCCGATCATGAGGCTGGTGGCGTTGGTGTTGGCCCGGATTACGTCGGGCATTATGGAGGCGTCGGCCACGCGCAGCCCCTCGACGCCGTGGACCCGGCCGTGCTGGTCCACCACCGCCATGGGGTCCGACGACGGCCCCATCTTGCAAGTTCCCGACACGTGGTAACAGGTCCGGGCGTTTCGCAGGAGCCAGGCGTCCAGGGAGGCGTCCGAGGCCAGGTCGTTGTCGGTGGGGGTGATCCGCCCCGCCACGACCTTTCCGAGCTGCGGCCCCTCCGCCATGCGCACGTGCAGGCGGACCGAGTCCCGCATCCGCTTGATGTCGAAGGGGTCGGCCAGGTACCTGAAGTCCATGTGCGGCTGCGTGTGAGGGTCCTTGGAGGTGAGGGAGAGCTCTCCGGCCCCCACGGCGAGGTAGAGGCCGCAGTTGATGGACACGCCCTCTCCCTCCAAAGCGCTGCCGCCGTACTTGACCCTGGAGGCGAAGTTGGAGGGGTTGATGACCATGTCCTCCGGGAGGTCCGAGCCTTCGGACGTGTAGCGCAGGATGACGTGCTGACGGGTCCCCTCGGGGTGAAGCTGGACGCCCTCGCGCACCGCCAGCGCCACGGGCACGGCGGAGTGGTCCCGCATGTTCCGGCCCACTCCGGGGGAGGGATGGACCACCGGAATGCCCAGGGCCCGCAGGCTATCGGCGGGACCTACTCCGGAGAGCATCAGGAGCTGGGCGGACCCGACTGCGCCGGCGGAGAGGACGATCTCTCCGCCCTCGACGGTGAACGTCTCGCCGCCGCTCTCCACCTCCACCCCCACCGCCCTGTTGCCGTCGAACAGGACCCGGGTGACGTGGGCGTTGGCCCGGATGGTGAAGTTGAGGCGGTGGCGGTTGGGGTTGATGTAGGTGAGGGCCGTGCTCTGACGGACGCCGTCCACGTTGTTCTCGCACCGGGGGCTCAGGCCGGTGTGCCGGGGGTGGTTGACGTCGGGGTGCTCGGGGAAGCCGGCGGCCAAAGCGGCTTCGTAGAAGGCCTCGGAGAAGGGGTACCAGTCCTCTCTCTTGTGCCGGTGGACGCGTATGGGGCCGTCGGAGCCGTGGTACTTGGCCTCTACCCCCGCCGTGCCCACGTCGTCGTCGGTTTCCATCTTCCTGAAGTATGGCAGGACCCGTTCGAAGGACCACAGGTCGTTGCCGGCGGCCGCCCATGCGTCGTAGTCGGCGGGGACTCCCCGGAAGAACATTGGGCCCGGGCCGTTGTGGGCGCTGCACCCTCCCATGATCTTGGCCCTGGGCACCAGCATGGGCTCTTCCAACTGGGGCGTGGCGATGCCCACGTAGTTCCAGCTATGGCCCGCGTCCTTCTGAAAGGCGGCCTCCGTGGTGCTGTACTTGAGGTCGTCGGGCAGGTACTCGAAGTCCGGGTAGTCGGGGCCCGCCTCCAGCAGGAGGACGGACCGCCCCGGGTCCTCGGACAACCTGGTTGCCAGGACGCCCCCGCCGGAGCCCGCCCCAACCACGATCACGTCGTATTTCACTAGCGGCCCTCCTTGATGAAGTCGGCGATGCGCTCGCCGATGAGTATGGTGGTGGCGTTGGTGTTGGCCCGGGTGACGTTCGGCATGATGGAGGCGTCCGCTACCCGCAGGCCCTCCAGCCCGTGTACCCGGCCGTACTGGTCCACCACGGCTATGGGGTCCGAGGCGGGTCCCATCTTGCACGTGCCGCTCAGGTGCTGCGACGTGGCCACGTTGTTGCGCATCCAGGCGTCCAGGGTGTCGTCGGACTCAAGGTCGGCGTCGGTGGGCTCCAGGCGCTCCTTGACTATGTTCCTGTAAGCCTCCTGCTGCACCACGTCCAGTATGATGCGCACCCCGTCCCGCATACGGCTCACGTCGGCCGGGTCTTCCAGGAACCGGTAGACCAGGCTGGGTTGGACGTGGGGGTCCGTCGACGCCAGCTTCACCTCGCCGGAGCCGGCGGCCAGCTCCAGCACCGCGGAGAGGCGGAAGTCCTCGCCGGGATAGGTCAGGTCCCCCATGGGCGTGGAGAAGGAGTTCGCGACGGTCTGCATGTCGTTCCGCAGGTCGGAGCCCGGAGCCGTGTAGCGGAGGCCCACCTGGGACCTGGGGGCGCTGTAGTCCATGGGGAAGCCGTCCCTGGCGCTGAAACGGACGGGCACCTGCGGGTGGTCCCGGTAGTTCTGGCCGACCCCGGGAAGGCCGTGGACCAGGGGAACACCCACCTCGGCCAGGTGCTCCGGCGGTCCCACCCCCGACAGCATGAGGAGCTGGGGAGAGGCGATGGAGCCGCTGGACAGGACTATATGCTCACCCTCCACCGTGAACCTCTCGCCGTTGCTCTCCACCTCTACGCCCGCGGCCCGCTTTCCCTCGAAGATGATGCGGCGTGCCAGAACGTTGGGGCGAATGGTCAGGTTCAGCCGGTGGCGTACCGGGTTGATGTAGGCCAGGGCCGTGCTTATGCGCAGCCCGTCCACGTTGTTCATGGGTATGGGCCCGACCCCGGTGGAGTCGGGGTTGTTCATGTCCTCGTCGGCCGGGAACCCGGCGGCGATGCACGCCTCGTAGAAGGCGGTCTGCAAAGGCTCCCACGTCTCCCTCTTGTGGCGGCGCACCGTGGTGGGCCCGTCGGTGCCGTGGAAGTCGTCGTGGATGTCCTGGTCCGTCTCCATCTTGCGGAAGTAGGGAAGGAGCTTGACGTAGCTCCACTCGTCGTTGCCCTGGGCGGCCCACGAGTCGTAGTCCTCGGGCAGCCCCCGGAGGAAGACCTGGCCGTTGATGGCACTGGTGCCGCCCATCACCTTGCCCCTGGGCACCAGCATGTCCCCCGGCCGGTCGTGCCTGGGTTGCCCTACGAAGGCCCAGTTGTGGCCCCCGGTCTGCAGGGACGCCAGCTCCGAGCTGTAGCCGTCCTTCAGATCGTCGGGGAGCTGGTCCACGTGGGGGTAGTCGGGCCCCGCCTCCAGAATGAGCACTGACCTGCCGGGGTCCTCGGACAGGCGGGCGGCCAGAGCGCACCCGGCGGACCCGGCGCCTATGATGACGACGTCGTATCTCATTACCCTCCCATCGGGGCCCTCCCGTTGGGCCCGGCCGGCCCCGTTGTCCCAAAAAGGGCGGGGGCCACGGGGCTAGGCCCTCATTATAGCAAACGGCCAAGGGTGGGGGACTATCAAGACGCCGGCGTGCCGTGGTGAAGACCGGGCCTGCGGCGCCCGTTTTTCTATATAATAATGGGGGCAGGCCCCCGGGACCGTACCCGGGGCTGCGAGTCGACGGACTATGAAGATATGCTCCCTTCTTCCCAGCGGCACCGAGATCGCCTTTGCCCTGGGTCTCGGCGACCAGGTGGTGGGCGTCACGGACATCTGTGACTACCCGCCCGAGGCCGCGTCCAGGCCCGCGGTCAGCCGCAGTCTCGTGGACCCGTCGGTCCTGTCCAGCGACGAGGTGGAGCGGCGCATGAAGGAGCTTGCCGCCGAGGGCAGGCCCACCCACGAGGTGGATACGGGCTGGCTGGAGAGGGAGAGACCGGACCTGGTGCTGACCCAGGACGTGTGCGCCCTATGCGACGTGGACGCCTCCCAGGTGCGGGAGGCCGTGGCCGGGTGCAGCATTCACCCCAACGTGGTGGTCCTGAGCCCCAGGACCATATCGGGCATCTTCGCGTCCATCCGGGAAGTGGGGCAAGCGGCGGGTGTGTCAGCCAGGGCGGAGAGCCTGGTCTCGGACCTGCAAGCCCGCCTCTACCGGACCACGGCCGCGGCGGCCAGGGCCCCGAGGAAGCCCGAGGTGTTCTCCCTAGAGGGAGTGAACCCGCTGGTCGTCGGCGGCCACTGGATCCCCGAGATGAAGCTGTTGGCCGGCGGAAGGGACCGGTGGTTCTCGCCGGGGTGTCCCGCGGCCCGCCTGGAGTGGTCGCAGGTGCTGGAGGCCGACCCGGAGGTGCTGCTCCTAGCCCTCTGCTCCTCCGACCTGGCCCGGGGCCTGAGGGAGGCGGGATGGCTTGCCGGGCAGGATGGCTTTTGGGACCTGAGGGCCGTTGGCAGCGGCGAGGTCTACATGATCGAGCACGTGTACTTCAGCAGGCCCGGTCCCCGGGTCATAGACGGAATCGAGATACTGGCCCAGCTAATGCACCCGGACCTGTTTTCCGGGCTCGTGCCCCCGGAGACCGTGCTGAAGCTGGAGCCGGATCCCTCCCCGGGCGCCCCCGGGGACCTGGCCGCCCGGTTTCGGCCTTACGGCTAACGTCGGCTTGGTTTGGGGGGTTGTGATGTGACCAATCATGCTACTTGGTCATTGTGCCCTGGATGTAGCGCAGTAAGCGCCTGCCATTTGCTACTTGACGTTAGGGCTTAGACTGATGGGGAGCAGACGTCACCTGAGTTACAGATGAGGGGCTATGGCAGTGCCGAGAACCAAACTCGAGAGGTCTATGAGCGGACAGTCCACGTTCCTAAGCAACATGAGCCTTCCGGTGCACGGGTGGTATAGATTCCCGGCCGGTTTTTCGGCGAAATGGGCGAGGAGTGTCATAGATAAGCATCGGGAGAGTACAGACCGATTAGCCTTGCTAGACCCCTTCGCGGGTGTTGGCACAACTGTCCTCTCAGGCGAGGACGCCGGTGTGAAAGCCTACGGAGTGGAAGCCCAACCGTTCATCCAGAAAATCGCTGCGGCCAAACTTCTGTGGCACACTGACACGGTCGCGTTCCGTGACGCAGCGCAAGCTGTGGTAGGCCAAGCCAGCGGTAGAAGTCCCAGGCGGTACCTTTATCCCAAGCTGATCCACGGGTGTTTCGGCGAAGAAGCGTTGAGTGATCTTAACAACCTTAGACATACTTGGGAAGAAATGGACGACGGTGGTCCCGTAGCAAAGCTGACTTGGCTGGCCTTAGTTGGGATTCTGAGGTCCTGCTCCTCTGCTGGAACGGCTCCTTGGCAATACGTTCTGCCTTCCAAGACAAAGAGCAAGGTCTTGGCTCCATACGACGCGTTCAACTTGCAAGTCCGAAAGATGTTGGCAGATATGACCCTCTGGCAGATGACCGATGTGCGATGCGACGCCAACATCTTTCTCGATGATGCCCGTCTTCTGAATACCATTGCAGATGACTCCGTTGGGCTTGTCATAACTTCTCCGCCATATGCCAACAACTACGATTACGGTGATGCAACAAGGTTGGAAATGTCCTTCTTTGGAGAGGTAACTGGCTGGGGAGACCTTCACGAAAAAGCCCGGAAGCACCTGATAAGGTCTTGCTCCCAACACGCTTCTATAGAAAAACTTGATCTTAACCGCTTGTTGGATGAACTGGTTGGCACCACTCTTGTAGGTGAAATATCGTCGGTCTGCGATGCGCTTGCCGAGCAACGCCTCTACCACGGCGGGAAAAAGGACTATCATCTCATGGTTGCCGCCTACTTTGCCGATATGCGGAAGGCGTGGCGATCTCTTCGTCGTGTTTGTGCCAGCGGTGCTAGGGCATGCTTCGTTGTGGGAGATTCGGCTCCGTATGGAGTATATGTTCCAACCGACAGATGGCTTGGTGAATTAGCTCTTGACGCTGGGTTTCGGGATTATAGCTTTGAGAAAATAAGAGACCGCAACGTAAAGTGGAAGAACCGCAAACACGATGTGCCTCTAAAAGAGGGCTTCTTGTGGGTGCAGGGGTAGGGGATGGCGCAATCACCAACCCATAGATTCGGACAAATCATCGGAAACCTGTTGGAGACGGCCATATTCCCCCGCTTGAAGGAATTTGCCGATACCCACGGGCTATACCTGGATCACAAGGGAAAGAGAGCTTGTCGCTCGGGAGTCAGGTGCACGTGGATGGACAACAATGGCAACAAGCATGACTTGGACTATGTGCTGGAGCGTGGAGGGAGTTCTTCTGCTCTCGGTGCTCCGGTAGCGTTCATCGAAATCGCCTGGCGAAGGTATACGAAACATTCGAGGAACAAAGCTCAGGAAATCCAAGGGGCGATAGAGCCGTTAGCCGAGACATACTGTCGATCACTCCCGTTCAAGGGTGCAGTGTTGGCTGGCGAGTTCACCGAGGGTGCACTGCGACAACTAAGATCATTGGGGTTTGGTATCGTCTATTTCCCGTACAACGCAGTAGTTGAGGCATTCGGTAAAGTCGGGATAGATGCTTCAACCGACGAATCGACACCCGACTACGTTGTTTTGAACAAGATAGAGCAGTGGGATAGGCTCTCTCCTCGCCGAAAGAAGTTGGTAGTTAAGGCTCTCGTAGAGAACAACGACACTGAGATCACCGAATTCCTCGCGGCGTTGACAGAAACCGTTTGCCGGAGGATTGTAGAGATAGTGATCCTTCCATTGCATGGTCAAGAGTTACTAGCCACGTCAATTGGGGAAGCGATGGCGTTCCTCAAGACCTACAATGAAGCGGTAGCCCAAGTGCGCTTTGAACGGTATGAAATCCGTCTACGTTTCAGGAACGGTAACGAAATCACTGGTAGATTCAACGACAGGCCTAGCGCCATTGAATTCCTAGAGGCCTACGAGAACTGACAATGGTATCCAATTAGCCCGGTATTGGTCTGACCAATCAGTTACCCGTAGTCAGTAGGAATGGGTTGGCGGCTCCCAGTCCCCTGCTATTCTGACGTCCATGGGAACAGAATCAAACTGCACAAGCGCTACCCCCTCGATTCTGAACGTTGACTGAATACTAGCCCCCCTCCTCCGGGGGCCCGGACATCTCCCGCAGGTTGAGGAGCCTCCCCGAGACCAGGGCCAGCACGGCGACCCCGGCGCTGAGCACCGCTCCCAGCTTCGCCGGCTCCTGGAACGGTGGGCCGTCGAACGCCTTGCCCGCCACGAAGAGGGCCACGGTCAGGCCGATTGCCGAGACCAATCCGGTCACTATCGCGTGCTTCGCCGCCATCCCTGCGGGGAGGGGGAAGCCCAGCCTGGCGCCTCCCAGGGAGAAGAGGGAGATGCCCACCGTCTTCCCCGCTATCAGCGCCAGGAGCACCGTCCACGTTACGCCGTTGATGCTGGAGAAGGCCACGCCGGCGTTGGCAAAGGTGAAGAAGAAGAGCCCGAAGTCCACGGGTCCCTTCAGGTGTCTGTCGAACAGGTCCAGGGGGTTTTGGTCGTGGGCGGGCGAGGCGCCCGGGGAGCCGGACCACGCCTCGGGGCTAGGGGAAGACTCCCGATGGTGGCTGGGACCCGGCAGGAAGGGTACGATGACCACCAGGGCCAGGGCGGGCTCCAGGCCGGCCTTGACCAGGCCGATCCAGCTCAGCCCGCCGCCAACGAGGATGTAGGGTATCCACGATGCGATCCTCAGACGCCGGAAAGCAAAGGCCACGGCCATGCCGGATACGACGAGCAGCAGCCAGCCGCCGGAGAAGGCGTGCTCGGGGTAGAAGACGGCGATAATGCCCAGGCCGATGGCGTCGTCGGCCACCGCCAGCAGCAGCAGAAAGGAGACCGCGGGATGGAGCGGGCCGAACACTATCCGGGCGACCAGCCAGGCAACGGCGATGTCCGTCGCGGTGGGAATGGCCCACCCGTTTGCGACCGTGGAGAACTCGTCGGAGCCCCCGTATATGATGAAGGCTATCAGGAAGTAGGCGCTGGCGGGGACCAGCACTCCCCCAAGGGTGGCCAGGATCGGGTTCACGGCCTTCTGGGGCGGGTTCAGAGGCCCCCCCGGGGCCACCGACTCGGTGATCTCCCTGGCGGCGATGCCGAAGAACAGGACCATGAACATCCCGTTGATCAGGAAATGGACCGTCACCTCGTGTGCGAACAGACTGGCGTCGTGCCCGAAGGGGGCGTAGTGGACGATGTCCTGGTACAGGTCGAGGTCCACGTTGGCCAGCACAAGGCTCGCCACCACTCCCAGGATCAGGGGGACCGAGTACTCCTGCGCGACGGCCGTAAGCCGTCTTACCTCATTCAAGTTTGCTCCTTGGCGCGCGTTCGTAGCAGTCTGTTATTATACTGTATTGGCCCAGCCGGTTGGGCCGGTGCAACTCTGGCGGGGAGCAGGCGCAAAAACTCGGCTTACCTGACTTCCGGCCCTCCCGCACAAGCGGGAGTCCAGGCAGTCCGGGTGTGGTTCCCGCCTGCGCGGGAATGACGGTAGGGAGACCGGAGCATAACGGTCGGTTTTGCACTTCCTTGACTTTGGGAGCAGGCGCGAGGCTGATGGCGGACCGAGGGATAGTCGAAGAGCTGGAGCGGTTGAGGAAGGAGGTCTCCTTCCACGACTACCGGTACCATGCCCTGGACCACCCGCTGATAAGCGACGCCGAGTACGATCGTCTGATGAGTTCCCTGCGGGAGATGGAGGCGGAGCACCCGGAGCTGGTGACGCCCGACTCTCCCACGCAGAGGGTGGGAGCGGGCCCCGTCGAGGGGTTCGATGAGGTCCGGCACGTCCGGCCGATGCTTAGCCTGGCCAACGCCTTCGAGTACCAGGAGCTGGAGGCGTGGCACAACCGGGTCACCCAGCTCCTGGAGGGTGCCGGGTTCCAGATGGTGTGCGAGCTGAAGATCGACGGCCTGGCGGTCTCCCTCACCTACGAGAACGGGAGCCTCGTCAGAGGAGCCACCCGGGGCGACGGCTTTCGCGGCGAGGACGTGACGGCCAACCTCCGTACGGTGCGGTCGATTCCCCTGGGACTCCAGGGCCGTCCGCCGCGGGTCCTCGAGGTGCGCGGCGAGGTGTACATGCCCGCCGAGAGCTTCCGACGTCTCAACGAAGAGCGCCAGGGCCGGGGCGAGCCGCTCTACGCCAACCCCCGCAACACGTGCGCAGGGTCCGTGCGCCAGCTCGACCCCAGGATCACCGCCTCCCGCAACCTGGAGATCTTCGTGTACAGCCTGGGACACACGGAGAACGGCGGCTCCAGGTCCATGCCAGACAACCACTGGGACAGCCTCCTGGCCCTCCAGGAGCTCGGCTTCAGGACCAATCCGCACAACGTGGTCTGCACCGACCTGGAGCAGGTGGAGGACCTGTACCGCTCCTGGCTGGAGCGGCGCCACGACCTTCCCTACGCGGCCGACGGGATCGTCGTGAAGGTGAACCCCTTCGCGTTCCAGGACGTGCTGGGCTACGTCGGCCGGGAGCCCCGGTGGGCCATCGCCTACAAGTTCCCGGCGGAGCGGGCCGTCACGCGGCTGCTGGGGATAGGCATCAACGTGGGCCGGACGGGCAGCCTGAACCCCTTCGCCATGCTGGAGCCCGTCAACGTCGGCGGCGCCACCGTGAAGATGGCAACGCTGCACAACGAGGAGGACATACGCCGCAAGGACATCCGCGAAGGGGACTGGGTGGTGGTGGAGAGGGCCGGCGAGGTGATACCCCAGATAGTGGAGCCGGTCTTGGAGCGGCGGACCGGCGAGGAGCGAGAGTTCAGCATGCCGGACCGGTGCCCCGTGTGCGCCGCGCCGGTGGTCAAGCTCGAGGACGAGGCGATGCACCGGTGTCCCAACGTGTCGTGCCCCGCCCAGTTCTTCGAGCTGCTGAAGCACTTCGTCAGCAAGGGGGCAATGGATATCGACGGCCTGGGGGAGCGGTGGTGCCGCATCCTCATAGACCAGGGCCTGGTGGCAGATGTGGCCGGCCTGTACAGCCTGAAGGCGGAGCAGCTTCTGGAGCTGGAGAGAATGGGGGAGAAGCTCGCCTCCCGGGTCCTGGAGAACCTGGAGCGGAGCAAGGAGCGCCCCCTGTCGCGGGTAATCTACGCGTTGGGCATCTTTCACGTGGGCTCCGAGATGGCCGACCTACTGGCCCAACGTTACGTGAGCCTGGACCAGCTTGCCGAGGCGACCCTGGAAGACCTGACCTCCATCCCGGGCATCGGGCCGAAGATCGCCGAGAGCATCGTCGAATACTTCACCGTGGAGCGGAACCTGGAGGTGATGCGCAAGCTGCGGGAGGCGGGAGTCCGCCTCTTCCGCGAGACCGCCGACGGCGGCGCCCAGGGGGAGGCCGACCTGCCCCTGAACGGCCTCAGCTTCGTGCTTACGGGGACGCTTTCGTCCCTGAGCCGCTCCCAGGCGGAGAGCAGAGTCAAGGAGCTGGGCGGGGCCACCTCCCCCAACGTCACCAGGAAGACCAGCTACCTGGTGGTCGGCCAGGACCCGGGCTCAAAGCTGGCGAGCGCCCAGCGCCTAGGTACGGAGCTGCTGGACGAAGACGCCTTCCTGAAACTGCTGGGCCTGAAACCGCTGGGCCTGAAATTGCTGGGTGAGCCGGCCCAGAGGGCTCCCTAGGGTCATCCAATAATGCGGCTCATCGTAGGCCTGGGCAACCCCGGTAGGAGATACGCCAACAGCCGCCACAACGTGGGGTTTCGCTGCGTGGAGCACATGGCCCGAGAGTGGAATGTGCCCTTCAGAGAACGGCGCAAGCTGGCGGCCCTGGGCCGGGGCTCGGTGGACGGGCACGAGGTGGTCCTCGCCAAGCCCAGGACCTTCATGAACGACAGCGGCGCCGCCGTGGCCTACCTGCTCACGCGTTTCGCATCCACTCCCCGGGACCTGGTCGTAGTATACGACGAGATGGACCTACCCCTGGGCAGAGTACGACTCCGCAGAGGCGGCAGCGCCGCTGGACACAACGGCGTCCGGTCGGTCATCGACGCCATCGCAAGCCAGGAGTTCCCCAGGATCAGGATGGGCATAGGCAAGGCCCCAGAGGGCGTCACCGGCATGGACCACGTCCTGAAGCCTCTGAGAGCAGACGAGCGCCGGGTCATCGGCGAGTCGGTGACGATAGTAGAGCAGGCGGTGCGGTGCTTGTTGGATGAAGGGATCGAAACGGCGATGGGCAGGTTCAACTGACCGGCCATCGATGCATGGCCCGCGGCCCCGGCCCGACGACGCGGCTCAGGGCCCTGGCAGCGGGCGGGGTGTACTTGTTTGCCGCCGCGTCGGTGCTGCTGGGCGCCTGCTCGGATGGCGGGCGGACCCCGGCAGGAGAGACCTCCGCGCCTCCCACGCCGCCGGCGGTCTCGTCTCCGCGCGCGGAGGCACGACCGTCTCCCAGTTCTCCATCCACCGACCCTCCCACGGTTGGCCGGGCGGCGACGCCGGCGCCCACCTCCCCCGACCCCGACACGACCCGGACGCCCGCCGCCGCCCGGCCGTCTCCGACGTCCGTCGAGCCCGCGGACGTCCCCGTGACCGCCGGCGCCTTCCCGGTCCCCCCGGAGAGGGACCTGTACCATCTGACGGCGTCCCTGGTCCTCAAGAGCGGTGACCCCATACCGCGGGTCGTCAACTCCGAGCCCGTCAGCTACGCCGAGGGGCGGGTGGACACGTTCTGGCTGACGGACCTCAGCGACGTCAGCAACTACCAGAGCCAGGCCACGCTGGCCCTGGTGACCCCCCACGCCTACTGGTACGTGGAGGAGGGGCTTCGGGTGTCTCGGGACGACCTGGAGAGGGCGGCCGAGGCCTTCGAGGGGCAGATATACCCCAGGATCACCGCCGCGTTCGGCACCGAGTGGGTGCCGGGAGTGGACAACGATCCCCACCTCACCATCCTTCACGCCCGGCTGAGCGGGGCGGGGGGCTACTTCTCCTCCGTGAACCAGTACCCGACGGTGGTCCGTGAGCACAGCAACCAGCGGGAGATGGTATACATGTCGTCGGGCCTGAGGATCGGCTCCCCCCAGTACCTGGCCGTCTTGGCCCACGAGCTGCAGCACGCCATCCATTGGAACGCCGACCCCTCCGAGGAGACGTGGGTGAACGAAGGCCTGGCGGAGGTGGCGACCTCCGTCGCCGGATACGAGACACTGAGCCCCCACGCCTTTCTGCGGTCCTCAGGCGGCTCGCTGGTCAACTGGCCCCTGGACGGCCCCACCACCGTCCACTACGGCGCGGGCAACCTGTTCTTCGAGTATCTGACAGGCCGCTATGGGACGGTGGAGGACATCGCCCTTCTGCTGACGGAGCCGTCGGACGGCATCCAGGGTGTGGACGCCTACCTGGCCAAGCTGGGCTACGACGTTGCCTTTCGGGACGTCTTTGGCGACTGGACCGTGGCCAACTACCTGGACGCTCCCACCGGACCCTACGGCTACCCGGACCGGGAGGTGGGCGTCCGCGCCACCGGGCGGATGGACGAGCCCGGGACACGGACGTCATCCATCGACCAGTACTCGGCCGAGTACACGGCCGTTGACATAATCAAGGGGGATGTGGTCGTCCGCTTCCAGGGAGACACGGGAGTCCCCCTGGTGCCGGAGCTGCCCGAGAGTGGCGGCTGCTGGTGGAGTAACCGCGGCGACTCCATCAGCTCCACGCTGACGTGGGAGGTGTACCTGTCCTCGGACGAGGACGCCGTGCTGCGGTACGGCGTCTGGTTCGACATCGAGGAGGACTGGGACTACGGCTACCTGCAGGTCTCCACCGACGGCGGAGAGACCTGGGACATCGTCGCGACGCCCGCGTCCTCGGCGCACAACCCCGTGGGCAACAGCTACGGTCCGGGCTATACGGGGCGGAGCGACGGCTGGATCGACCAGCAGGTGGACCTGGGCGCCTACTCCGGGGGAGTTGTGTTGGTACGCTTCAGCCACGTGACCGACGACGCCATCAACGGCCTGGGGTTCTGCGTCGCCGGCCTGTCTTTTGGGGGTGGGCCGCCGCTGGACCGGGACGGCCGCTGGGAGCCCGACGGGTTCGCCTGGGTCGACGGCCCCGTCCCCCAGGAGTACATCGTGCGGGTCATAGAGGTGGGCGACCAGGTCCGGGTGCGGGAGATTCCCCTGGACAGGTACAACCGTGGCGAGCTGCCCGTCACGGGCCTGGAGGACCTGGACGACCTCGTGGTGGTGGTCGCGGCCCTGGCCCCCGAGACCCTGACCCCGGCCCCCTACACGCTGACCGTCGACCGGCCCTCGTGACCTCCCGGCGGCCGTGACCGGGTAAGGCCCCCGCTGCTACACCAGCCCCGCGTTGTCAAGAAAGGCCGTCAGCATCTCCCGGGACTGGGCTTCGTATGTGGGAGAATAGGCGGCGAACTCCCGAAGGTGCGTCTCGGCTTCCAGCGCGGGATCGAACAGGGGGCCCATCTTCCTGTAGTCCTCCGCCAGCTCCCGGTCCCAGACTCGCAGCTCGTCCAGGGTGAGCTGTGGCTCGAACTGGAACCCGTAGGAGATGCCTGACCGAAAGGCGAGGCTCTGCCTCCTGAACGTCCCGTCCCGGCAGAGCATGTATCCGAAGGCCAGCTCGACGGCGCCGGCGGGAACGGTGAAGCACTCGCCGTGGAGGGTCGGGACCAGGGGTACCCGGATCTTGCCGAACACCGGGTCGCGGCTCCCTTCCCAGGTGACCCAGATCTTGCGAAGGCCGAACTCGTAGCCGCCCGTCGGCTCCACCTGGCCGCCCAGGGACCGCGCCATGAGCTGGGCGCCCAGGCACACCCCGAAGACCGGGACCCCGGAGGCCATGGCGTCGGCGAGGAACCTACGCTCTAGGCGCAGCGCCGGATAGGGGTCGTTGGCCGACAGGGGGCCTCCAAGGGCGATGATGAGGTCGAGTTCCTCCAGGGGCGGCGAACCGAACTCGGCGAAATCCGGCGCACCTGCGAAGACATCGAGAGGTCGGAGCTCGAAGCCCCGTTGCACCAGGGCCGAGGTGTAGTTTTCGGCCAGGGTTTCGGGCTCGGCGTGACGTATTATCAGCGCCAGCTTTGGCATCTACTTCCCGCCGTCGTTCTGGCGAAGGCCGGGACAGTTCCGCCTTCATGGAGAACCAGGGAGGCGGGCCCCCTTTAGCTCAGGTGCTTGGAAAGCATGGTCCGTATCTCGGACACCGAGTGGCGCATCCATTCGCCGAACCGCTCCTGGTTCAGGGGGCGGGCCAGGGCGCGGACCCGCTGCTCGTCGGCGTCGGGGTTCTCCCGTTTGACGCGCTCCTGGATCTCGTCCATCTCGCGCTCGGCCACGGCGGGGCGTTCGATCCAGTGGTCGATGTACTCGTGGTCACCGGTGTAGAACACCACCGCCGGTATGGAGGCGTACTTTCCCTCTTTCAGGAACTCGTTCATGATGTCCATGTGGGAGTCCCTGGGGAACACCCGCATCTCGAACCCGCCCGCCTCGGCGATGCGGGCGGCCACGGGCATGCCCCGGTACACGTCGGGGCACCAGTCCTCGCCGATGACCATCATCTTGGCCGGGCCTCCCGCCTGTTCGGCGGCATGGCGGAAGAACTCCGCGTCTTCGTCGGCAAGGTGGAAGGAGTCGTACAGCTTCTCGAACCAGCTCTTGTTGACCTTGATCTGGTCCACGTACTCCCGGTAGGTGAACCCGCTGGCGAACCTCTCCGGAGTCACCACGCTAGTCTCTCTGACCATGTCTCCTCCTCCTTGGTTGGATTGGTATGGACTGTGACCGATGGTGAGTGCCGGGCGGCGTCGCGGCGGTCACCGCCGGGCGCCGAACCCCTCGGTGGTGCTGTACCGCTCCCTGACCATCTGCTCGGGCAGGTACTTCTCCTCCAGCTTCTGGTAGTGCTCGAAGTCGCCCATGGTGTGGTGGTTCTCGGTGGGGTGGCCCCTGGTCAGGCGTTCCAGGCTTAGCTGCGCCTGCTCCTGGTTGTCCGCCAGGTCCTTGAGGAAGTCCCACTCGGCGTACATGGCCGCGTGGATGGCCCCCAGGCTTATGAAGATGAACTTGTAGCCCATGTCGGCAAGGTCCTTGAACGAGGGCGGGTTCTCCAGCACCGACCAGCTCAGGGAGGAGGAATAGTTGAATGCCATGGGCGTGTCGGGGAAAGAGCCCCTGATCTCCCGGGCGAACACCTCGGCGTCGGCAAGGTCCGTGCCCGGGAACTCGGACCACACCATGTCGGCCCCGGCGTCGGCGTACCGCTTGCCCCTGTCGACGGCCTCCTCCAGGCTGCCGCCCACGGCGCTGACGGCGTCGGTGCGGGCGATTATGAAGAAGTCGGGGTCGGACTTGGCCTCGACGGCGGCCCTTATCTTGAGGACCGCCTCATCCACGGGTATGCAGTACTTCCCGGCCAGGTGGCCGCAGCGCTTGGGGAGCCGCTGGTCCTCGATGTGTATGCCGGCGACGCCGGTCCGCTCGTACTCCTGCACGGTCCGCTGGGTGATCAGGGCGTTGCCGTAGCCGTCATCGGCGTCGGAGATGACCGGAAGGTCCGTCGCCGAGACCATGTTCTTGGCCCAGCCCGTCATCTCGGTCATGGTGGGGAACCCCAGGTCGGCCCTGCCCAGGTGGCCCAGCGCCGACGAGAGCCCGCTCATGTATACGCACTTGAGCCCCACGGCCTGGGCTATCTTGGCCTGGAGGGGGGTGAACATGCCCGTGGTGAACACGTACGGCTCCGAAGCCAGAAGCCTGCGAAACTCGGCGCTCTTGCTCATAGTCCCGGTCCCTCCTCGTTGCTGGTTGGCGGCCCCTTGGGTTCCCGGGACGGCCACGCCGCCCCTAGGCCAGCGCTCACCCCACCTCCCCTTCGAAGCCTATCTCCACACGGCCGTCGGGGTGGATGATGGTCGGCGCCGAGTCCGAGTACTCCAGGAGCTGGTCCAGCCACTCCTGGTTGTCGTCCACCTGCCGCTCTTCGTAGTCGATCCCCTGGAGAGCCCACGACTCTCGCAGCTTGATGCAGGTAGGTCATGTGGCCAGTGTGTATACGATGGGCTTGTCCATGGGGAGCCTCCCGAGGGGGTCGAGGTTGGCGATGGAGAGGGGCCCGTCAAGGCCCCCTGCTCGTAACGCATGGTAGCATGGGGCTAAGGGCGTGGCAAGTGCGCCGGTATCCCGACCGTCCACGGGTGAAGGGGTGACTATAGCCCGACTAGCTCGATGCGGCTTTCGTACCTCAGGCTCGTCGAGGGCGCGGTCCAGGCTGGTGCATTGCTGCAAACATCGGGCGAGCTAGACCCTGTTCTAGTAAAGGTCCTCTCGCCTGAGACTGACGCCTTTCGCCCACCTCGCCGTGGGATGGACGGGCCACACCTCGTCGAGACTGGGCCTGGGAGTCGTCTGGTCTTCCATCATTTGACGCTATTGTAGTCAGTTCGTACAAACCCGTCGAGCATGTCGATGGAGGAGGGAGGTTGCGTCATTCCTCAGAGAATAGCGGTTTTCATCCTTCGCGGTGCCGGTCTCAGCCGGCATGGTGGATTGCCATGAGAATAACCGCGCAACGCCCCTCTCCGTCATGCCCGCGAAAGCGGGCAGCCACGTACCCCCCCGGAATCCAGGGGTGGGGCGGCCTAGACTGCCGCTTTAGGAGACCTTTGCGTAACTCCAGGCGTGGGCCCAATTACGAGGGGCGACTGGATGCGCTCGCGCCTAAAGCCCCCGGACTTGGATACCCGCTTTCGCGGGTATGACGGTTACGCAAAGAGCCTCCTCGCGCCGGGAGTGACGGAGGGGGTGCTGCGAGCCGATTATCGTGGCAATGACACTTGGAAAGGTCGGAAGGAGCGAGATCACTTCTCTCATGGAAGACTCGTGGGGTATAGCGGACCGCCCACACCGTGTGAGGCGTTCCGAAGGGCCCGTACCCCGGTGTCCGCTCCTTAGCTCAGGGACTTCAGCAGCCTGATCTCGTCGGACAGCAGCCTTGGAGTGAGGAAGTTGGCCCGTATGTGCTCGTGGCCGCTCTGGCCCATCTTGCGGGCCTTAGCCGGTTGTTGAAGGAGGTGCAAGACCTTTTCTGCGCACTCTTCCACGCTATCTACCAGGTAGCCGTCACGACCGTCTTCGAGCTGTAGGGGTATCCCACCGGCGCGGCCCGCCACGACGGGGCTCCCCTTCCAGAGGGCCTCGGACACGACCAGTCCGAACCCTTCCCGTATGGACTTCTGGACCACCACGTCGGAGTAGCGTTGGAAGGCGTTGACTTCGATGCTGCTGGCCGCGGTGTAGTTGGTGAACAGGTAGATGTCGGTGTCGCCCCGGGTGGCCTCGACCACCTGGCCGTATATCTGCCAGCCCTCGGGGTCGTCCATGGCCAGGTGCCCCAACATGGCGAGTTGGAGGCCCGGCGCCTGCTCTCTGACCATCCTGTACGCCCGTATCACGCCCATGGGGTCTTTCCACGGGTCGAAGCGCGACACCTGAGTGACCAGGGGCCTGTCCGGGTCGATGCCCAGCCAGTTGACGATTCTCCTGCACAGGTCCCTGCTCAGGGGGAGGTTCTTGGGGCTCAGTGGGTCGATGGCCGGGGGTATCAGGGATACCTTCTCCCGGGGAAGGTCGGGGGAGACGTACTCGTCCATGGTGAACACCATGGCGTCGTAGGCGTCGGTGTACGGCCGCAGGAAGTCCCAGACGGCCGGACTGGGCGCCGACGTGTCGATGTGGCAGCGCCACACCCATCTGGCCCCCGCGCCGCCGTGGAGCGCCCTGATGGGTAGGGGTTGCGGGTCGTGGACGACCACGAAGTCGTAGCCGTCATCCAGGCGCCGGGAGTTCCGCAGGTTGGTGGCCAGATAGGCGTCCCGGCCGGCGTCGTCCAGCTCGTACGATCCGCCCTGGAGGGCGTTGTGGAAGCCCTTGGTCACGTTGAAGAAGGGGTCGTCGCCGCGGATGGTCTTCCACTGGGCGTCGATGCCCAGGCTCCTTAGAAGGGGCACGTGAGACCGGAGCAGCTCGGCCACGCCCCCTCCGTATGCCGTGGAGTTCAGGTGGAGCACCCGGGCCCCCTGCAGGTCCGACGCCAGCGCCTTCAGGGCGTCCACCGTGTCCCGTCCGGCGGTGGCCGCGTAGCTCTCGATGGACAGGTCCCCGACACGTACACTCTCCAGCCCCTTGCCGGCGAGCTCGTTCGAAACCTCCATGGACGACTCGTGGGAAGCTCCGTTGTCCCTGGGGACGGGACTGGCGGCAACTGTGACGCCGTCGGTCCCGGTTACGGCTTCCGACACTCAACACCCCTTTTCCCTGACCGTCTACCCCTACTGCAAGAATCAAGATACCATACCACACAAGTCAACAAGGACCGCAACGACGCCGCAACGGGGATTCGTGCGTTCTGACGCAAGGCGGAGGCCAGTGGCCGGCGTCTCGGTCAACCCATGTTGACCGGGGTCTCGCCTCGATGGTAGCCTGGCCTATGCCGGGCGCCGGCCGGGCGCCGTACGCGCCGTCGAGGAGGTAGGATGGCCGAGATGAGGCAGAACCGGGTCAAGAGGGTCCTGAGGGAAGGTGGGTGCGCCACCGTGCTGGGCGGGGGGCCCAACACCCCCGACATCATCGACTACATGGGAGAGTCGGGCTTCGACGGCATGTGGCTGGAGACGGAGCACGGCTCCCTGACCTGGGAGCAGGTGGCCCACATGACCCGCGCCTGCGACCTCTGGGGCGTCACCTCCGTCTGCCGGGTCAACAGCAACGAGCCCTGGCTCATCACCAGGGCGCTGGACGTGGGCGCCACGGGCATCGTGGTGCCCCATGTCAATAGCAAGGGGGAGGCCGAGCGGGCGGCCAAGTCCGCCAAGTACGGGCCCGAGGGATATCGGGGGATGTACACCGGGCGGCAGTCCTACGGCGTTGCCGACTACTTCCGGAGGTCCAACGAGGAGACCCTGGTGGTGGCCCTCCTGGAGGAGACGGAGGCCGTCGACAACCTGGACGAGATACTGTCGGTGGACGGCATAGACGTCTATTTCATGGCCCCGTCGGACTTGGCCCAGACCATGGGACATACGGGCCAGCCGCGCCACCCGGAGGTGCTGGCTGTCATCGACCGGTGCATCGAGCGCATCACGGCGGCGGGCAGGGTGGCCGGAGCCCTGGTGTCCGACGACACGGTGGAGGGATACATCGAGAAGGGAGCGCGCTTCTTTCTGACGAGCTGGCTCCCGTGGCTCACCGGCGGCGCGAACGGGTTCCTCGCCAAGGTCCGGGCCAAGGGCGGTTGAGCCGTGACCCCGGCCTGCTCCTTAGGCCGTAGGCCGGACGGTCAAGTGACAACGTGACGGGCCCCGCGGGCCCGGAAAGGCGGACAACGTGGCTACTCTGGTGACCGGCGGGACGGGTTTCGTCGCCAGCAACATCGTGAAGACCCTGGCCCAGCGAGGGCACGAGGTCGTGTGTTTCGACCTGGTGCCGCCCAACGACATGGTGAAGGCGTACCACTCGGAGCACTCCTCATCCATCACCTACGTTCAGGGGGACATCCTGAAGCCCGGGGACCTGGAGGGGGCGGCCGCCGGTCGCAACGTCACCAAGATCGTCCACGCCGCCGTGTTCACCGGCATCCGCCGGGACATCGAGCGGGACCGCAGCCGCTCCATCGTGGACATCAACGTGACCGGCACGGCCAACCTGCTGGACTTGGCCACGACCCTGTCCATGGAGAGGTTTCTTTACGTGAGCTCCGGCTCGGTATACGGCGAGGGGCTCGACCCCGGCGGCGTCCTTCAGGAGGAGATCCAGCTCCACCCGCACACGCTGTACGCCTCGACCAAGTACGCCAGCGAGCTCCTCACCCGCCGCTACGGGGAGCTGCACGGGTTCCGGACCGTGAGCACGCGCCTGAGCTCCCCCTACGGCCCCATGGAGAGGGTCACCGGCCACCGGGCCGTGATGTCCGTCCTGTACGAGTGGACGCGGGACGTGGTCCGCGGCGACTCCATACGTCTCGGCGACCGCACCGCCAGCCGTGACTACACCTACGTGGCCGACACCGCCTCGGCGATATGCTCCATACTAGACCACGCGTCCCTGTCTTACGGCGAGTACAACATCGCCTCCGGCTATGCTCCTACGCTGGAGGAGATCGCCCGGGCCATGAAGGAGGCCAGGCCGTCGGTACAGATCGTCGACGACCCCGCCCACCAGGAGCAGAGCCTCCGCCCGGACACGGCCCGGGGCTGTATGGACGTGACGCGCCTGCGGGAGGACGTGGGGTTCCGGCCGGCCTACGACCTGGTGTCGGGCATCAGGGAGTACCTGGAGTGGCGGGAGGCCTCGGGCTTCCGGGACTGACCGCTCTACGTCCGGGGCCCTACGCCTGGGGCGGAGGGGCTGGGGCCGGGTTGGGCAGCTCGATGCCTATGGTGGCCGGGAACACCCGGACCAGGTCCTCCACGCTCCACCGCCCCTCGGCATGGATGGTCTTCACGGCCTCCGGCTCGTTGAGGAGGCTCACCAGTCCCCCGGCAACGTGGAAGACGTGTCCGTTGACGTGGCCCGCCTCCTCCGACGCCAGCCAGACGGTGAACGGCGCCAGGTCGTCGGCGTCTCCCCGCACCGCCTCGGTGGCGTCTCCGCCGCCTCCCGATATCCCCCGTTGGGACCGCAGGTCCCGCGCCGCGCCGGGTACGCTGACGATCATGCGGGTGGAGGCGCTGGGGGAGATGGCGTTGGCCGTGACGCCGTAGCGGCCCATGTCCCTGGCCACCACCCGAGTGAACCCGGCGATGCCGTCTTTGGCCGCTCCATAGTTGGCCTGCCCCGAGTTGCCGTAGAGGCCCGAAGTGGAGCTGAAGGTGATGACCCGTCCGGAGCGCTGCTGGCGGAACAGGATGCAGGCGTGCTTGACCACGGCGAAGGTGCCCTTCAGGTGCACGGCGATGACGTCGTCCCACACCATGCGGTCCCGGAGTATTCCGTGGCACGTGACGACGACGTCCAGCTTGCCAAAGGCATCGATGGCGGCTTGGACCGCGGCCTCGCCGCCCTCCATGGTTGCCACGGACTCGTGGCAGGCCACGGCGATGCCGCCGGCCTCGGTTATCTCTCTGACCACCTGGTCCGCAGGGGTGGCGTCGGACCCCGTTCCATCTATGTTTACCCCCGGGTCGACGACGACGACCTTGGCCCCCTGCGCGGCCATGAGCAGGGCGATACCCCTCCCGATGCCCCTTCCGGAGCCGGTGACGATGGCTACCTTGTCCTGGACCAGACCCTCCACGGTGGGTCACCTCCCATATCGGGCTTCACCTCTATAGTCATTCCCGTATCGCGCCCCTCGTCGTCACTCCCGTATTGCGCCCCTCATCGTCGCTCCCGCGAAAGCGGGAGTCCACGCACCCCCACTCCACCCCTGGATTCCTGCCCCTGTGTCAGGGCACGAGGGCGGGCTCTTCGCCGGAAAGACGGGTTGGGGGGACCCAATGTCATTCCGGGCCGGAGGCGAGGCATCCTGGCTCTCAGGACGTTGGCGCAGGGGCCGGGTTGCCGATGCCCCGGGTAAGGTAGTCCCGGGCCAGGGGCGCGAGGACGTCCAGGGACCACTGGCCGTCGTTGTATATGCAGCGTTCCGGCCTGGGCTGGGACATCAGGGCCACGTCGCCCCCGTAGACCAGGAAGGTCTGGCCGTTGACGTTGGAGGCGTAGTCGCTGGCCAGGTACACCACGAACGGCGCCACGTCGTCTGGGTCGGCGGTGCCCAGGTCCTCCTCGCCGGCGATGCCTGCCACGCCCCCCTGGGCCCTGATGGCGCTGGCCGAGGCCGGTATGTTGCCGATCATGCGCGTCTGCGCCCGGGGCGCGATGGAGTTGGCGGTCACCCCGTAGCGTCCCATGTCCCGGGCCACGACCTTTGTGAACCCGGCGATGCCCGACTTGGCGGCGCCGTAGTTGGCCTGTCCCGAGTTGCCCACCAACCCCGATTCGGAGGTGAAGGTGATGACCCGTCCGGACCGCTGCTGGCGGAACAGGATGCAGGCGTGCTTGACCACGGCGAAGGTGCCCTTCAGGTGCACGGCGATGACGTCGTCCCTGAACACCATTCGGTCCCGGAGTATTCCGTGACAGGTCACGACGACATCCAGCTTGCCAAAGGCATCGATGGCGGCCTGGACCGCCGCCTCGCCGCCCTCCATGGTTGCCACGGACTCGTGGCAGGCCGCGGCGACCCCGCCGGCCTCGGTTATCTCTCTGACTACCTGGTCCGCCGGGGTGGCGTCGGCCCCCGTGCCGTCCACGTTCACGCCGGGGTCGACGACCACAACCTTGGCCCCCTGGGCGGCCATGAGCATCGCCACGCCCCGGCCGATGCCCCGTCCGGCGCCGGTCACGACGGCCACCTTGTCTTTCACCACGTCGGGCATATCACGCTCCTCGTTGCCGGGACCCGTCGGCACGGGGCCTCTCCATGGACTCCCCTATGCGCCTTGTCGGGACAGCCGCAGGGTGGCGGCGCCCTTGGTGGTGGTCTCTCCCTTGCCGTTCTCCAGCCAGATGTCGCAGTCCACCAAGTGCTCGCCGTCCTGGACGTACTTGCGCGTCACGGTGCCTTTGCACACCAACGTGTCCCCGGGAACGTCCATGCCTCGGTACTGGCACGACAGCTTCTTGAGGGCGCCGTCCTCGCCCGCCCAGCCGGTTACGAGCTGGGCCAGGAAGGCGTTCTTAAGGGCCCCGTGGATGATGGGGCCCGGAAGCTCGTTGGCTTGGGCGTAGTCCTTGTCGTAGTGGATCTCGTAGAAGTCCCCCGACGCTCCCGCGTACTGCACAAGCTGGCGGGTCGTGGGGCGCTTGATCAGGGCCGGTATCTCGGCCCCCTCCTCAACGTCGTTCCAGAATACTCCCATTGCTTCCCCCAAGGCCTGGTCGAACGGCTAGTAGTAGATCAGGGTGTTTCGCTGGGTGGCCACCGTCTCGCCAAGCTGGTTGGTGTAGGTGAACTCCAGGACGGTGAACAGCATCGTCCCCAGCCTCCCGGACCTCTCCCACAGGTCGGCGATGCGCACCACGCCCGTGATACGGTCCCCCACTCGCACGGGCTCGAAGTACTCCCAATCGCTCCCCCCGTCCAGCAGCCTGTCGAAGGGCGCATCGGGTAGGGTGGGACGCTCCAGTCGAAGGGAGCGCAGGAAAGTCGGCGGCGCTGCCAGTCCCCCCAGCCGGGTCTTGCGGGCGGCCGCCTCGTCGTTGTACAGGGGACTGGGGTCCCCCACCGCCTCGGCAAACCGGGCTACGGCGCCCTTCTCCACCTCGAGGGTCGCCGGTCCCGATTGGAGGCCCAGCGCCCGCTGGCGCACCTCGTCAGTAAGGAAGGTGTTCTCCGAGGACATTAGACTCCCTGGCGGACCCCCTGGCTTCGTACCGCCTGGAGTGTACAAGGGGGCCCCAGGGGTGTCAAGGTAGCGCCGGCTAGCCCAGCCGGTCCAGCTTGGCGTAGCTGAGCAGCAGCCGCTTGACCCCCGCGCCGTCGAAGGCAACGGTGACCTCGTAGTCGTCGCCCGAGGGGGCGCAGCTCACGACGATCCCCTCCCCGAAGGTGGCATGGCGCACCTTCTGGCCCGTCTTCAGGCCGTCGACGTCGGGCTTTGGACGCGGGCTGGGCGCCGGGGGCTCCCACATGCCCCAGGACGACCTCTGGGGGGTCGGTGCCGGGGCGGGAGAGGCGGTCAGGTCCCGGGGTATCTCGTACAGGAACCTGGAGGGGCCCGAAGGCGCGTTTCCTCCCATGAACCCCCTGCGGAAGGACCGCAGCAGGTAGAGGCGCTCCTTGCTGCGGGTCATGCCCACGTAGCACAGCCGCCGCTCCTCCTCCAGCTCCTGGTCGTTGTCCCGGGATCGGAAGTGGGGGAGCAACCCCTCCTCCATGCCCACCATGAAGACCACGGGGAACTCCAGCCCCTTGGCCTGATGGAGGGTGATGAGGGTTACGGCATCGGGGCTCTCTTCGTAGCTGTCCACGTCGGCCACCAGGGCCTGGCGCTCCAGCAGCAGGCCCAGCCCCTCGGGGGGCTCAAGCTCCCGGAACTCCTGGGCGGCGTTTCGCAGCTCCCGGACGTTCTCCCACCGCTCCTCGGAGTCCTCGTACCGGTGCTGGAGGTACGCCTGGTAGCCGGTCCGCTCCAGGACCGCGTCGATGAGGTCCACCACGTCCAGTCGGCGGCTCTCCTCGGTCAGGCCCAAGAGGAGGTCCACGAAGCCCGACACGAGCCTCGTGACTCTGGCGGACAGGAGGGGGTCGGCCCCGCCGCCCTCGGCCATCTTCAGCAGCGCCTGGTACATGGGGAGCCCCTGGCCCTGGGCCCAGCGGCGGACCTCCTCCAGGGAGCGCTGGCCGATTCCCCTGGCAGGGACGTTTATGACCCGTGACAGGCTGACCTCGTCGTCGGGGTTGTGTATCAACCGGAGGTAGGACGTTACGTCCTTCACCTCCCTGCGTTGGTAGAAGCGCACGCCTCCCACCAGGCGGTACTTGACCCCGTACCGGAGACACGCCTCCTCGAGGACGCGGGACTGGGCGTTGACCCGGTACATGACGGCGCAGTCTCCAGCCCTGAACCCATCCTCCTTGCCCAGGCGGTCCACCTCTCCCAGGACGAACTGGGCCTCCTCCTCCTCGTTATAAAGCTCGTGGACCACCACCGGATGGCCCTCGGACTGGGAGGTCCACAGCTCCTTGTCCAGCCTCATCCGGTTGGCGGAGATGAGCCCCTTGGCGGCGTTCAGAATGGGGGCGGTGGAGCGGTAGTTCTGGGCCAGGGTCACGGTCCTCGCTTCGGGGTAGTCCTTCTGGAAGCTGAGGATGTTGCGTATGTCTGCGTGTCGCCAGGAGTAGATGGACTGGTCGGCGTCCCCCACTACGCAGATGTTCCTGTGCCCCCCGGCCAGGAGCTTGGCCAGGGCGTACTGGGCCACGTTGGTGTCCTGGAACTCGTCGATCATCACGTGGATGTACCGCCGATGATAGCTGGCGAGCACGTCGTCGTGGTCCCTGAAAAGCTGCACGGTCTTGAGGAGAAGGTCGTCGAAGTCCACGCCGTTGTTCCTGGCCAGCAGCTCTTCGTACCGCTGGTACACCGATGCCGCCCGCTCCTCGAAGAAGGACTGGTGGCCCTGCCTCAGGGCGTGGGAGTCCATGAGCAGGGACTTGGCCCGGGATATGACACCTTGCACCGCCCTGGGAGGGTATCGCTTGGGGTCCAGGTCGACCTGCTCCATGGCCTGCTTCACCACGTTCATCTGGTCCTCGTCGTCGTAGATGGTGAAGGTGGACTCCAGGCCCATGTGCTTGCCGTCTCTGCGCAGGACCCCCGCGCAGAAGGAGTGAAAGGTGCTCACCGAGAGCCGGTCCGCCCTCTCCCCCACCAGGTGCTGGAGCCGCTCCTTCATCTCCCTGGCTGCCTTGTTGGTGAAGGTCACCGCCAGGATGCGGTAGGGGCTGATGCCCACGACCCGGACCAGGTAGGCGATGCGGTGGGTGATGACCCTGGTCTTGCCGCTGCCCGGCCCCGCGACGATGAGCAGCGGTCCCTCGATGGCCTCCACCGCCTCCCGTTGGGGGGCGTTCAGTCCGTCTACTATCTGTTGAGCTGCGGTCATCGGGTATAGGAGCACGGCCTATGGGCTGCGCGTATACTGTACTTGCCATCCGTCGGCGGGACAAGGGGCGGCTGCCACTCCAGACCGAGTGTGGACAGACCGATTCGGGTTGACTATCATGGTTCGCAAAGGGCCCCCGGCGGGCCCCGAAGGCGGCCTGGAACACCGAGGGGAAACAGGGCCACGGAGGTAGCGAGGGTGGTAGAACAGACGGGCAACATCGACGCACTGCTCCAGGAGGAGCGCAGGTTCCCTCCTCCTGAGGAGTTTGCGCGGAAGGCGAATATCCGGGACCCGGGAGTCTACGACGAGGCCGACAGGGACTTCGAGGGGTTCTGGGCCCGCTTCGCCGAGGAGCTGCACTGGTTCAAGAAGTGGGACAAGGTGCTGGAATGGGACCCGCCCTTCGTCAAGTGGTTCGTTGGCGGCAAGACCAACGTCGCCTACAACTGCCTGGACAGGCACCTGGGCGCACGCAGGAACAAGGCCGCCCTGGTGTGGGAAGGGGAGCCCGGCGACTGGAAGGTGTACACCTACTGGGACCTTCACCGGGAGGTGTGCAAGGCCGCCAACGCCCTGAAGAGTCTGGGAGTACGCAAGGGCGACCGGGTTACCATCTACCTGCCCATGGTCCCCGAGCTGGCCATCGCCGTGCTGGCCTGCGCCCGCATCGGCGCTCCCCACAGCGTCGTCTTCGGGGGCTTCAGCATCGAGGCCCTGCGGGACCGCATCAACGACTCCCAGGCCAAGGTGCTAATCACCGCTGACGGGGGATACCGCCGGGGCAACGTTCTGGCCCTGAAGGGGAACGCCGACGCCTCCCTGGAGGGCGCACCCACGGTGGAGAAGGTGCTGGTGGTGCGGCGCACCGGCACCGCCGACGACCAGATGGTCGCCGGCAGGGACGTGTGGTGGCACGATCTCGTCGACGCCCAGTCCGCCAAGTGCGACGCCGAGCCCATGGACGCCGAGGACATCCTGTACCTGCTGTACACCAGCGGCACCACCGGCAAGCCCAAGGGCATCGTCCACACCACCGCGGGCTACATGGTGGGGACCTACGCCACCGCCAAATGGGTGTTCGACCTTAAAGAAGACGACGTCTACTGGTGCACCGCGGACATCGGCTGGGTGACGGGCCACAGCTACATCGTGTACGGCCCCCTTGCCAACGGCGCCACGACGGTCATGTACGAGGGCTCTCCGGACTATCCCGACCGGGACCGTTTCTGGGCCATAGTGGAGAAGTACGGGGCCACCATCTGCTACACGGCGCCCACGGCTATCCGGACCTTCATGCGCTGGGGCGAAGAGTTCCCCAAGAGGCGCGATTTGTCCTCTCTGCGGCTGTTGGGCAGCGTCGGAGAGCCCATCAACCCCGAGGCGTGGATGTGGTACTGGCAGAACATCGGCGGCGGCAGGTGCCCCGTGGTGGACACCTGGTGGCAGACGGAGACGGGGCAGATACTGATAGCCCCGCTGCCCGGCATCACCACACTCAAGCCAGGCTCGGCCACCAGGCCCTTCCCGGGCATCCAAGCCGAGGTCGTGGACGAGGCCGGGGTTCCGGTGGGCGCCGGCCAGGGCGGCTACCTGGTCCTGCAGAGGCCGTGGCCCGGAATGCTCCGGACCATATACGGCGACCCCGACCGGTACGTGGAGCAGTATTGGTCCCGCTATCCCGACACGTACTTCACCGCCGACGGCTGCAAGAGAGACGAGGACGGCTACTTCTGGCTCCTGGGCCGCGTCGACGACGTCATCAACGTGTCCGCCCACCGCATCTCCACCATGGAGGTGGAGAGCGCCCTGGTGGACCATGAGGCCGTGGCCGAGGCGGCCTCCATCGGCAGGAGTCACGACGTGAAAGGCCAGGCCGTCGTAGCCTTCGTCACCCTCAAGGAGAGTGTACCGGCCTCCGACGCCTTGGTCGCCGAGCTGAAGCAGCACGTGGCCACCAAGATAGGGGCCATCGCGAGGCCCGACGACATATTTTTCACGGCCGAGCTCCCCAAGACCCGCAGCCAGAAGATCATGCGCCGCCTCTTGCGGGACGTGGCCGAGGGGAGGGCCCTGGGGGACACCACGACCCTGGCCGACCCGGCGGTGGTGGAGTCGCTGAAGGCCCAGTACGACGACGACGAGTAGCGTCCGGCTGCCGTGGCGTGGCCCTGCCCCCGATGCTATAATCAGGTCAAACCCAACGTGACCCCGGGGGCGTAGAAGCCCGGGACGTAGAAGCCCGGGACGTAGAAGCCCGGGACGTAGAAGCCCGGGACGTAGAAGCCCGGGACGTAGAGGGTTGACCTTGGACTCTAACGTAGTGCTGTCCCAGGTGGATTACGACGTAGTCGGCACCAGGCCCGTACGCCCAGACGGTGTGGACAAGGTGACGGGCAGGGCCCAGTACGGGGCGGACATAAGGCTGATGGGCCTCCTGCACGGGACCGTGGTCCGAAGCCCCCATGCCCATGCCCGGATCAAGTCCATCGATACCAGCGCGGCGGAGGCGCACCCCGGGGTCAGGGCCGTCGTCACCGGCAAGGACCTCCCCCAGGACGGCTCTCCCGAGGTCCAGGTCCCCGGCTGGCGGTACAACCGGTACAAGAGCAGCAACATACTGGCCGGCGACAAGGTGCTATACGAGGGGCACGCCGTCGCCGCCGTAGCGGCCATCGATCCCAACACCGCCGAGGAGGCCGCCGCTCTCATAAAGGTGGAGTACGAGGAGCTGCCCCCGGTGATGACCGTGCGGCAGGCCATGGAGCCCGACGCTCCCCTGCTCCACGACGACCTGTTCACCGACGAGCTGGGGGAGACAGCCGACAAGCCCAGCAACGTGGCCCAGCACTTCCGCTTCGAGATGGGAGACCTGGCGAAGGGGTTCGCCGAGGCGGACCTGATAGTGGAGCGGGAGTTCGAGACGGCCTCGGTGCACCAGGGCTACATCGAGCCCCACTCGGCCACGGCCCTGTGGAACATGGACGGCCGGCTGAACGTCTGGTGCTGCACCCAGGGGCCCTTCTCGGTGAGGGACGACCTCTCCCAGCTACTGGCCCTTCCCGTGTCCCACATCAAGGTGACTCCGATGGAGATAGGCGGCGGGTTCGGCGGCAAGATACCCGTCTATCTGGAGCCCCTGGCCGCGCTGCTGTCCAAGAAGAGCGGAGCGCCCGTCAAGCTGACCATGACCCGCGCCGACGTCTTCCAGTCCTCAGGCCCGGCCCCGGGCTCCTGGATGAAAATCAAGGTGGGGGTCACCAAGGACGGTAAGGTCACCGCCTGCCAGGCCTCCATCGCCATGGAGGGCGGCGGCTATCCCGGCGCCAGCGTCGCCCCGGCCGTCAACTGCGCCTTCGCCTGCTACGACTACGCCAACGGGCAGGTGGACGGGTACGACGTGGTCGTGAACAAGGCCAAGACGGCCGCCTATCGCGCCCCCGGCGCCCCCCAGGCTGCCTTCGCCGTGGAGACGGTGATGGACGAGGTCTGCAGGAAGCTCAATATGGACCCGCTGGAGTTCCGGCTCCTCAACGCGTCGAAGGAGGGCACCCGCAGGGTCGAGGGCCCCATCTTCGCGCGGGTGGGCAACGTGGAGGTGCTGGAGGCGGCCAAGGGCCACGACCACTACAACACTCCTCTGGACAAGGGACCCAAGGACGGTAAGTACCGGGGCCGCGGCGTCGCGTCGGGCTTCTGGTTCAACATCGGGTTCCAGTCTAGCTGTACGATAACCGTCAACTCCGACGGTAAGGTGAGCCTCATCGAGGGGTCGGTGGACATCGGCGGGACCAGGGCCTCCATCGCCATGCAGGCGGCGGAGGTGCTGGGCATCCCCTACGAGGACGTCAAGCCCACGGTGGTCGATACCGACTCCATCGGCTACACGGCCCTCACGGGGGGGAGCCGCGTCGCCTTCGCCAGCGGCTGGGCGGCCATCGAGGCGGCCGAGGACGTAAAGCGGCAGATGGTGGAGCGCGCCGCCAAGATATGGGACACCTCCGTGGATGAGGTGGAGTACGTGGATGGTGGCGTGTCCCACCGCTCGGACCCCGAGCTCAGGATGACCTTCCGGGAGCTGGCGGGGCAGTTCGTCGAGGCCATGAGCCAGGGCGGGTCCATCATCGGACGGGCCAGCGTGGACCCCAGGGGCGCGGGCAACGCCTTTGCCACCCACATGGTGGACGTGGAGGTCGACCCCGACACCGGCAAGGTGGACGTGCTCCGCTACACGGCGGTCCAGGACGCGGGCAAGGCCATCCATCCCAGCTACGTCGAGGGCCAGATGCAGGGCGGCGCGGTGCAGGGCATCGGCTGGGCGTTGAACGAGGAGTACTTCTTCAACGACCGGGGCCGGATGATGAACTCCAGCCTGCTGGACTACCGGATGCCCACCAGCCTGGACCTGCCCATGATCGACACGGTCATCGTGGAGGTGGCCAACCCGGGCCACCGGTTCGGCGCCCGGGGCGTGGGAGAGGTGCCCATCGTGCCCCCCATGGCCGCGGTGGCCAACGCCATCCACGACGCCATAGGCGTCCGCATGGATGCTCTGCCGATGAGCCCGGGTAAGATTCTCGAGGCCCGTTGGAAGAACGGGGGATAGATGACTGCGGTCTTCATACCCACCATGCTGCAGCCCCTGAGCGGGGGCGTAAAGCAGGTCGACATCGAGGCCAGGAACGTCCGGCAGCTCATAGACGAGCTGGAGACGCTCTATCCGGGGATGAAGGAGCGGCTGGTGGAGGATGGACGGCTGCGCCCCAACGTGTCCGTGGCCGTGGACGGAGAGGTTGCCCGCATGGGCCTCCTGGAGAAGGTGGGTGAGGCCCGGGAGGTCCATTTCGTCCCCGCCATCGGCGGAGGTTCCAGTCCCTCTCCCCCCTAGTCCCCTCTCTCCCCCTCACCCTCACCTCAATCCTCTCCCATCAAGGGAGAGGAAGTCATGGAGGCACCAACCAGGGTCTCTTCGAAGTCCCTTCTCCCCTGGTGGGAGAAGGTTAGGATGAGGGGAGTTGTTCCAACACCCTGCTAGGTTGAGGGTGACTCCTCCTCCAATGCAACAAGAATAGCTTGCAGTACCGAGTCCGTTTCTTCCAAGAGCTGATTGTTCCAGAACCTTAGCACCAGAACCCCTCTTGCTTCCAGCGAGCTTGTGCGTTCATCATCGTATTCGGACTGCTCTTGATGATGTCCGCCATCTATCTCGACGACCAGCTTTTTGGCCAAGCATACAAAATCAACAATGTACTGGCCTATGGGAGTCTGTCTGCGAAACTTGTATCCTGCAAGTTCGCGATTGCGGAGAAGTCTCCACAAAGCTCTTTCTGAGTCAGTCGATTGTTTTCTCAGTCGTCGGGCTCTTGACGTAACGCTCATCACCCTCACCTAGGTCCTCTCCAGTCAAGGGAGAGGATGCCTCAGTAGTGTCCCAGCCGACACACTGGGAACACTCCCGAGGCCCAAGGGGGACACCTTTGAAAACACCCTCTTGGAGGTCAGGCGCTGGGCCCCTCGTACCTCTTGAACACGAGACAGGCGTTCTGTCCGCCGAAGCCGAAGGCGTTGGACAGGACGACGCGCACGTCCTTCTCCCGCGCCTTGTTGGGTACGTAGTCCAGGTCGCACTCCGGGTCTGGGAACTCGTAGTTCACCGTGGGGTGTATCACACCGTCGGTGATGGACCTGATGCAGGGCACCGCCTCCAGGGCTCCCGCGGCGCCCAACGAGTGGCCGATCATGGACTTGGTGGAGCTGACTGGTATGTCCCCGGCCAGGCCTCCGAAGAGGCGCTTGATGGCCGCGCTCTCCACGGCGTCGTTCAGGGGCGTCGACGTCCCGTGGGCGTTGATGTAGTCCACCTCGTCGAGGGCCACCCCCGCGTCCTCCAGGGCCATGGCCATGGCCGCGACGGTGCTCTGCCCGGACTCCTCGGGTTGCACCTGGTGGTAGGCGTCGCTGCTGCACCCGAACCCCGCGACCTCGCACAGTATGGTGGCTCCCCGGGCTAGGGCGTGCTCCTCCGCCTCCAGCACCAACACCACCGCGCCCTCGGCCGGAACGAACCCGTCCCGCTCGGCGTCGAAGGGCCTGCTGGCCCTCTCAGGCTCGTCGTTTCGAGTGCTCAGGGCCTTCATCACGGCGAAGCCGCCCAGCCCGAGCTGGCTGATTCCCGCTTCGGTCCCGCCGGTGAGCATGATGTCGGCGGCGCCCCGGCGGATTACCTCCAGGGCCTCGCCGATGGCCTGGTTGGAGGCGGCGCAGGCGGTGGTGACCGTGGAGTTGTAGCCCCTGGCGCCCACCGTGCGGCTCACGTTGGCCGCGGCCATGTTGGGCAGGATCATCGGGAAGAAGTAGGGGGAGATGCGCATCCCGCCCTTCTCCACCAGCACCCGACAGGTCGCTTCGATGGTGGGGAACCCGCCGTTGCCGTTGCCAAGCATGACGCCGGCCCGGTGGGCGTTTTCCGCCGATAGCTCGAGGGCGGCGTCGTCCACGGACATCAGCGCGGCGGCGACTCCAAGCTGGGAGAAGCGGGCCATGCGCCTGGCCTCTTTGCCGGTCATGAACTGGCCGGGGTCGAAGCCCTTCAGCTCCCCGGCGATCCTGCACGTGAAGTCGGTGGGGTCGCACAGGGTCATGGGCCCTATGCCGGATACCCCCGCCACAAGGTTCTTCCAGAACTCTTCGGCGGTCAGCCCCAGGGGCGTGACCGCTCCCAGTCCCGTGACGACTGCTCTGCGTCTACCCACGGTTCACCTACGGTCTTCCGCTCCGACAGCCGCGTTGCGCCGTCGGGCTAGGTCGGGATACAGCTCCGGCTCGATTCCCATGATCGCCTCCCGGGACTCGGCCGCCACGAAGAGGGAGCCGGTGGCCAGCACCAGGGAGCCCGGCCGGGAGTCCGACATCGCCCGGGCAAGGGCCTCGTCGACCCCTTCCACCGTGCTCACTTCCAGGCCGGTCCTCGCCTGGCGGAACGCCTCGGCCACCTCCCCCGCAGGCCTGGACCTGGGATGCCGGGAGCGGGTGGCGATGATTCGGAGGGGCGTTTCGGGACAGGTCCCGCCGATGGCGGCCAGCTCGCGGACTATCGCTTCCATGTTCTTGTCCTCGGAGACTCCGACGACCAGGGAGACCCGTTCGAAGTCCAGGTACTCCCGCAGCGACCGCCTGAGGCGGGCGGCGGAGTCGTCGTTGTGCGCCCCGTCGCACACCACCAGGGGCGAGGAGCTCAGGACCTCCATGCGGCAGGGCCAGGATACATCGGCGAACCCCCGGGCCATGGCGTCGGGAGAGACGGGGACGCCAGCCTCCCGCAACACCTCCAAGACCCCCACCGCCACGGCGGCGTTCTCCTGCTGGTGCGCGCCGAGCAGCGGTATCGTAAACCGATATTCCCCCAGGCGGCCTCGGACCGTCAGGCCCTGGCCCCAGCTACCGTGGGAGTCCCTGGCCCAGGTCACGTCCTCGCCGACCACAATCAGCCGCGCCCCTCTCCGGCGGCATACGGACTTGATGACGGCCATGGCGCCGGGGGCCTGGGGGGCAGCGACCACCGTGACCCCGTCCTTGATTATACCCGCTTTCTCCGCCGCGATGGCTTCGATGGTGTCTCCCAGGACCGAGGTGTGGTCCAGGCTCAGCGAGGTGATGGCGCACGCGGTGGGGTCTACCAGGTTGGTCGTGTCCAGCCTGCCGCCCAGGCCGACCTCCACCACCTGTACGTCGGCCCGGGCGCTGAAGTGGAGGAAGGCCATGGCGGTCAGCGCCTCGAACATCGTAACGTGGCCGTGCCCGGCGTTTTCGCCCACCCACTCCAGGGCCGGCCACACGCCCTCCACCAGACCGGCGAACTCGGCCTCGGGCACGGGATTGGAGTCCAGCCTGATCCGCTCCCGGAAGGTGTGTAGGTGAGGCGACGTGAACAGGCCGGTGCGGTATCCCTGGCGCGATAGGACGCTGGAGCACATGGCGGCAGTGCTTCCCTTGCCCTTGGTGCCCGCCACGTGCACGGTGGGCAGGCCTAGGTGAGGGTCGCCAAGCCGGGAGAGGAGCCCCCGGATCCGGGATAGGTCGTACCGGACCCTGGTCCCCTTGGAGGAGGCCACCCGCTCGTAGTCGATCAGGCCTAGAAGGCGGTCGAGGGCGTCCCGATACTCGATCAACCCATTCCTAGCCGTCTCCGATATGGGCCGGCATGGAGCCGGTGAGGGCACTCTTCAGGGCGTCCCGGAAGCCTATCCTCTTGACGTAGTCAATGTTGCCGGCCACCGGCCTGGGCCGGAAGCCGAATGTCTCCTCCACCGTGTTCAGTCCGGCGACGTTGGGAATGGCCATGGAGCGGAGCTGGTCCTGGGTCGCGGGGGCTCTCCCGGTAAGGGCCGCCATGGCCTTGACGGCCAGGCGCATGATGCGCTGGGGGACGTGGACCTTGAGGCGGCGAACGTTGCAGGTCCGGGCTATGGTGTCCACCAGGTCGTCCATCGGCAGGTGTTCGGGCCCGCCCAGCTCGATCACCCTGCCGATGAGGTCTTCCCGCCCGGTAGTCTCCGCGAGGCAGCGGGCCATCTCGTCCACGGCCAGGGGCTGGAACCTGTTTCTGCCCGTGCCGGGAATCGGGACGATGGGGAAAGCCTTGGCCAGGCTGGCCAGGAGGTTTACGAACTCGTCCCCTGGCCCGAAGATGACCGACGGGCGCAATATGGTGTAGGGCAGTCCGCTGCGTATGACCGCCTGTTCTCCCTGCCATTTGCTGTACAGGTAGGCGTAGGCCGGGTCTTCGCGGGCTCCCAGGGCGCTCTGGTGAATGAAGTGACTCACACCCACGCCGGCGGCGGCCTCCACCACGTTTTCCGTCCCCCTGTGATTGATCCCGTCCAGGGTGAGGGTGCCCCTCTCCCGTATGATCGCCACCAGGTGCACGACCACGTCCACGTCGTAGAAGGCCGCCCGCAGGGCCGCGGGGTCGCGGACGTCTCCGTAGTGCACGTCCAAGCCGCTGCCCAGGACCCTCTCGCTGCCGGGTGTGCGTACGAAGCACCGGACCTCCACGCCCCTGGATAGCAGGGCCTTAACCACCTCCCTGCCCACGAACCCGGTGGCCCCGGTGACGAGTGCGACCATGGAGCTTTCGCCTGCCTCCCCGCGCCTTCGAGAACGCGCGCCGCCTTGGCGGCGCAATGCGCAGCCTATCAGACGCCCTATGGGGTGTCAACGAAGGGGCTGGCGCCGGGGCGGTGTGGGACGGACCCCGACGGGGTCTCAGTCGCCGAAGGTGAAGGTGTATAGGACGAACTGGTCCGAGTCCACGTGCAGCTCCAGCTCGTGGGTGGACACCTCGGGGCCGCGGACCACGTTGTACATCCTGGCGTCCTGGGCCTCGAAATACGTGCGCCCCGACTCGTCGACCAGGATGTCGTCGCCCCGCAGCCCCTCGGGTATGGGCCCGCCGTCGAGCACCGCGAACACGGGGAAGGGCGGGCCGCCGTCGGGACGGATGACGGCGTTGACGCTGGCCGCCTTGTAGCTCAGGGCCACGTAGTCTTCCAGGTTCTGGGTGTTCCGCCCGTGCCGCACGCTTTCGGTGTTGAAGTACCACCCTCCGTGCAGGAAGAACTGTCCCTCTTCCCTGGATCCGTCATCCTGGTAGAACCCGTCGCGGTCCCCTGCCGCCAGCTGGTTTCCCAGGTACTCACCCCCGGCCCATCCCAGGCCGGCGTACAGCTCCCTGGTGGTGCGGGTGCGCGAGCCGCGCGTCTCGATGGTCCCGCCGACGTCGATCCCGGAGATGTCGTACCCTGCCCTGGCAAGCGCCCCCTGTATCATCCTCTCGGTCTCTTCGTAGGCGCCCTCGCCGATGTGGTCGTAGATAATCCGGCCGTGGTGGTCTATGAGGAACTTGTGGGGCCAGTACCGGTTGTTGTAGGACCACCACGTCTTGAAGTCGTTGTCCATGGCCACGGGCCACGTGACGCTCTCTCGCACTATGGCTTCACGGACGCCGTCCTCCCGCTTCTCGAATTCGAACTCGGGAGAGTGGACTCCGACGATGACCAGGCCCCGGCTGGCGTACTTGCTGTTCCAGTCCCGTATGTATGGCAGGGTCCTGAGGCAGTTGATGCAGGTGTAGGTCCAGAAGTCGATAAGCACGACCCGACCGCGGAGCTCTTCCATGGTCAGCGGCGGGGTGTTGAGCCACTTGACTATGCCGGTGAACTCGGGAGCGTCGGGCCACGGTCCCGGCGCCAGGGTCGCCGCCGCCGTCGGGGGCGGAGTCGACGTTGGGGCCGGAGTGGACTCCGCCGGTTTGGATGTCGCGGACCCTGAAGCGGGTGACGCGGACGTTGGGGACGGTGCGGGCTCGTCCGTCCCCCCGCACGCGGCGGCAGCCGCAACCAGCAGGACCACCAGCGCGATCGCCGGAAGCAGCAGTGTTCGAGTCAGGGAGCGTCGCATCATCGGTCCACCTGCATATACGGCTGGCGGGGCCGGACAGATTTCTAGTTCAGCACCGCCAGGAGGCCCATTTCCAGCTCTTCCGCCGAAGCGAACCCCTCGTACTTGGATGAGATGAGCCCGTCCCGGTCCAGAATGAAGACCCAGGACTCGTTGAGGTACCCCTCCGCCTGGGTTATCCCCCACTCCTCCACGATGGGGGAGTACCGGGCATTGTCCAGGTCCCCCTGTATGGCCGCGGGGTTGTCGTAGACCTCCACGTGAATGAAGTTGGCGTCGTCCCGGTACTTGTCCTTGACGATGCTGACGGTCTCGGCCTGGGGGCCGCAGGTCGGGCTGGTGCAGGTCCCAGGGCTGGAGAAGACTATCATGGTCGGGTCGGCGTTGGCAACGGCCTGGTCGATGGTGGAGGTGTAGAGCTGAGGGTCGGGAGTTGACCATGTGGTGAGCTCTTCCAGGCTCACGTCCCTCAGGGTCTTGTTGTCCCCGCGGGGCGGCGGCGAACCCAGGCTGGGGGTGTGGGTGTCTTGCCTTACCAGCAACGGGACGCGCGCCGCCCGTCCGTTCTCGCCGTCCGGCAGCGTGACCTCCAGGTCCCACCTGCCGGGCCTGTCGAACTCAAGGCTTGTGGCGTAGCTGGCGCGAACGCCGTAGGGCCAGACGAAGTGCCTCGCGCTGGCCGACCCTCCCGCCACGGGAGCGGACCCGTCCTCCGGCAGGTAGCGGGACGTGACCGAGACCTGGGGCGCGGTGACGAAGCCCGTCGGTCCTTCCAGCAGGAAGGAAATGCGGTTGGAGCCCAGGCCAACGTCCGTGGTGGCCAGGATGGGCGTGACCTCCGGCTGGGATGCTTCCGTGTCGACGGCCGTGGGGGCGCCGGCGTCCTCGGGCGCCCCGGGCTCCTCGGGGTCGTTCCAGGGCTGCAGGACCAGGATGGGCAACAAGACGAGCAGGGCGGCGACGGCCACCACTCCCATCAGGATGGGGAGCAGGTTTCTCGTCACAGGCTTCTCCCATCGGAGGTCGGAGTCATCGCAATCATGATGGAGACGTTATTCTTTCGGATGTCGTGACGGCCGGTTCACGGCCCTTCGGCGTACGAGCCGAAGGTGAAGGCGAATACGCTGAAACGGTCGGAGTCGCTGCTGAGCTCCAGGTCGTGGCCGCCGTACTCCTCCAGCCGCACCAGATTGTACATGCGGGGCTCGTTTATCTCGAAGAACGTTCTCCCGTCGTCTTCCGACTGCACGTGGGAACCCCGGGCGTCCTCGGGGACCGGCTCCGAGTCCATGGTCAGGTAAACGCGGACCGGCTCGCCGTCGTCGAAGTCGGTCACCACGTTGACGCTGGTGCCATGGAAGCGCAGGGCTATGAAGTCCTCCAGGTTGTCGGTCTGACGCCCGTGGGTGAGGCTCTCGGCCCCCTTGATCCACGAGCCGTTCAGGTACAGGAAGTGGTTGCGGTACTCCTCGGAGGGCGTGTAGTCCGACGGCATGTCGAGGGGGGCGGAGTAGTACTCCTGGTTGGCGATGTACGCCCCCCGCACGGCGAAGTTCCGCACGTACCCCGCGTACAGCTCCCTGGTCTGGCCCGTCCCGTCCCTTTGGTACGCACGGCTGTCGGGGTCGGGGCCGGGGTCGGCGCCCGGGGCGATGTCCGACACGTCGGCGCCGGCCTCCGTCAGCAGCTCGCGGATCAGCTCCTCGGTCTCGTCGTAGGCGCCCTCGCCGAAGTGGCTGTACCGGATGATGCCGTCCCTGTCGATGAGGTACTTGGCCGGCCACGCCCGGTTGTTGTATGCGAGCCAGGTGCTGAACTCGTTGTCCTGGACCACCGGGTATTCTATGCCGTGCTCCTCGATGGACTTCTCGATGTTGCCCCTCAGCTTCTCGAACTCGAACTCGGGAGAGTGCACTCCCACGATGGTGAGCCCCAGGTCTGCATACCGGTCGTGCCAGGCCGTCAGGTAGGGCAGGGTGCGGATGCAGTTGACACAGGTGTAGGTCCAGAAGTCGATGAGTACCACTCCGCCCCGCAGGCTTTCGATGGTGAACGGCTCGGTCTGTATCCAGCCGGAGACCCCCTCCAGCTCCGGCGCTGGGCTCCCCACCGTCCCGGGCGTCGGGGTGATGGTCGGGCGTACGGCGTCCTCCGCCTCCTCGGTAGCCTCGGGCTCCGGGGTGGCGGTCGCCGGCGACAGCGGGGTGGGGGTCGGCTGAGCGGTCGCCGTGGGCTCGGGCGTGTGGGTGGGCGCCGTGGTGGCAGTGGGCTCCGACCGGGCACATCCCGCGGCCAGGGCGGCAAGCGCCAGCAGTGCTACGATTCCCATGGCCAGGGCCGGGAGATGTCGTCCCATGTAGTGCATGTCGTCTCCGTCCGAGTCCGGGTCGGCGTTCGTTCCAAGGGCGCCGTGGGACTAAGGATACCACGGGGCCATAGCCAGTCCATTAGCTACTACGCCAACCGGACCCGCTTGTATCTCTCCTGCGCGGCCCTTGTCGCGGCCTCCAGGGGGATTCGCCCGGTGCGTGTTGTCGCGTCCCCCTGCGCCGCGTATACTACTCCCATCGGCGAACGGGTGGGACAAGGACCAACGAGCATCCCCCAAAGGCCCCCGACCACTCATCGGATGCGCAAGGGGAAGGCGTGAAAGTAGATATACATTGCCACTACGTGCCCAACAAGGCCATCGAGCGCCTGGAGAAGGACCCGTCCAGCTACGGGGTGCGCTTGGCCGAGGCCGTTAGCGGCGGCCGGTGCCTGTGTTTCGACTACGGGCTCCGCGTGCGGCCCTTTTCCCTGTTCCCGGACCTCCTGGACCTGGACAGGCGTGTCGGTGAGATGGACCGCTTGGGCATAGACCGGCAGGTGATCTCGGTGTGGACCGACGCCTTCGGATACGGCCTGCCGCCCTCCCTGGCAACCCGCTGGATCAGGGCCATCAACGACTCCCTGTTCGAGGAGATACAGCGCCACCCCGGGCGGCTGTCGGCGATGGCCGCCGTCCCCCTCCAGGACGCGGACCTCGCCGCGCGGGAGCTGGAGTACGGCGTCAGGGAGCTGGGAGCCAGCGGCGCGGTCATCGCCGCCAACGTGGTGGGGACCAACCTGGGCGATGCTCCCCTGGACAGCTTTTGGGCCGCGGCGGTGGAGCTGGACGTTCCGGTGTTCATACATCCCGACGAGCCCGTGCCGCCTCCCCGGGCCGCCAAGTATAACCTCAACCCCCTGGTCCACTACACCTACGACACGACCATCACGGTGGGTTCCCTGATCTTCGGTGGGGTGCTGGACCGGTTCCCCGGCCTGAACCTGGTCCTGTCCCACGGCGGCGGCTACTTTCCGTACCAGGCGGGTCGTTTCGACCGGATCTATCGCAACATGACCCCCGAGGCCGCCCCGGGGCAGCCTCCTTCCCACTACCTACGGCGGTTCCACTACGACACGATACTTCACTACGCCCCCGCGCTGAGATACCTGAGGGACCGGGTGGGAAGCGACCGGCTGCTGCTGGGCAGCGACTACCCCTTCCCGCCGGCCGACCTGGATCCCCTGGGAAGCCTGAGGGACGCGGAGTTTTCCTCCGAGGAGATCGAGGACGTCGGCGGCAACAACGCACGCCGGCTGTTCAAGCTGGCCTAGCGGAGGGCGTCCAAGAGCCTGTCCCGCGGCCGGCCGATGCCCACCCGGCCAAGGCTCACGTGGGCCCATGCTCACGCGGTAAGGAGGAGTCATGCCCAGGATATGGATCGACCCTACATTGGAGATGGCGTACGAAGACGACGACTTTACCGACCCCTGGAAGAAGTCCGAGGTGGTGGTGTACCAGCACTGCAACACCGGCAGCAGCCGCATGTACTACGCGTGGGTGCCCACCATAGCCCGGCACTACCGGTTCATACGGGTGAACCGCAGGGGCCAGGGAGGGTCGACGGTGCCGCCTCCCGGCCGCCACTGGACCCTCAAGGAGTGGTCCGACGAGATGGGCACCTTCCTGGACCGCATGGGCATCGAGAAAGTCCACGTCATCGGGGAGGCCACCGGCTCCTACGTCTGCCTCCAGTACGCCTATGACCACCCGGACCGAGTCCACAGCCTCACGATGATAAACGTTGTGCCCAACGAGGAGGACTCCAAGCTGGCCGAGCGGCCGGGCATGCGGGACTGGGGGCCTCTTCTGGAGAGGGGCTTCGAGGACTGGATCTTGGGAAGCAACCCGGAGCGGTTCGACGCGGACGTGGTCGACCCCGAGCTGGTCCGTTGGCACGCGGAGGAGAAGCTGAGGCAGCCCCATGGAGTGTCCGTCGAGGTCATGCAGGGCATGGGCGCCCACATCCTCCAGGATGTGCCCCAGATGTTCGTCAACCTGAAGGTCCCCTCCCTGGTCATCACGGGGGAGTCGGGCGTCATTCATAACCCGGAAACTGCCAGGCGCGTCCAGGAGATGGTCCCCGATTGCAAGGTGGCGGTCGTCGACGGCGTCTTCGGGTACGTTGCCCACGCGGCGCCGGAGCGGTGCGCCGAGGCATGGCTGGAGTTCGCCCGGGGCCTGGGGTAGACGTTGCGGCTGGGCATCGACATCGGGGGAACGTTCACCGACCTGACGGGTCTGGACGAGGCCACTGGGGAGATGTTTCATCTCAAGACCCTTACCGACTCGGAGCAGCCGGTCCGGGCGGTCTGGGAGGCCCTCCAGGGAGCGGGCATCGATCCCTCGATTCTGACTAGGCTCTCCCACGGGACTACCATCGGCATCAACGCCATCGTCGAGCGTAAGGGCGCGCCCACCGCCATCGTTACCACACGGGGGTTCCGGGATATCCTGGAGCTGAGACGCAGCGCCCGTACCCACGTGCTGGACCCGCTGATGGACAAGCCCTACACCTTCGTGCCCCGCCGTTGGAGGGTGGAGGTGAACGAGCGGATCGCCTGGGACGGGAGCGTGTCCCGCCCGCTGGACCCGGCCGAGCTGGAGACGGTCCTGGAGGACCTGGCGTCCCGGGGCATCGAGTCGGTGGCCGTGTGCTTCCTCCACTCCTACGCCAATCCCGTTCACGAACGCCAGGCCGGGGAGGTGCTGACCCGAGGCTTTCCCGGGCTGTACCACACCCTTTCTTCAGAGATCGTGCCGGCCCTGGGCGAGTACGAACGCACCAGCACGGCGGCGCTGAACGCCTACGTGCATCCCGTGGTGCACAGGTACCTGACTGACCTGGAGGGTAACCTCAGAGAGCGCGGCCTTGGGACGCCTCTCCAGGTCATGCAGTCCAACGGCGGAGTCATGACGGCCCGGGAGGCGGCCCGGCACCCGGTGCACATCCTGGAGTCTGGCCCGGCGGCGGGCTCCATCGCCGGCGCCCACGTCGCCGAGCTCTTGGGCCTGGAAAACGTGGTGACCTTCGACATGGGCGGCACCACGACGAAGGCGTCGGTGATCGAGGCCGGCCGGCCCCTGTCCACGGTGGAGTACGAGCTGTTCGAGGAGCCGAACAAACCCGGGAGCGGCTGGCCGATTCGCGTCCCCATGATAGACATCGTGGAGGTGGGGGCCGGCGGCGGCACCATCGCCTGGCTGGACCACGGCAACAACCTCCAGGTAGGCCCTCAGAGCGCCGGGGCCCAGCCCGGTCCCGTGTGCTACGGCCGGGGCGGAGACCTGCCCACGGTGACCGATGCCTACGTCGTGCTGGGCAGGCTGGGGTCCCTCCTGGGCGGCGGGCTGCCCCTGGACGTGGAGGCCGCCGGACGCGCCATCGGCGAGAGGGTGGCGGAACCCCTGGGGATGACGGTGGAGGAGGCTGCCGCCGGGGTCCTGGAGATAAACGATACCCGGGCCGCGGACCTTCTCCGGGAGATGACCATCTCCAGGGGCCGCGACCCCCGGGACTTCACCCTGGTCGCCTTTGGCGGAGCCGGCCCTCTCGTGGCGGCTTACGTGGCCAGGGAGGTGGGCATGGAGGTCGCGGTGGTCCCCCCGGCGCCCGGCAACTTCTCCGCCGCGGGCCTCCTCCTGGCCGACGTGGTCCACGACGCCATGCGCACGTACACGGTAGCCCTGGACGAAGCGGACCCGGACCGGGTCAGATCCCTGCTGCAGGAGATGTCCCGCGACCTGGTGGAAAACCTGGAGCGCCAGGGGATTGGCGAGGGCCGACGGCGGTTCGAGCTCGGGGCCGACATGCGCTACACCGGCCAGTTCCACGTGATAAACGTACCCATCTCCAGCGCGATGGTCGACCAGGGCTCTTTCGAAGAGATGGCCCGGGCTTTCCACCAGGAGCATCAACGGCTCTTCACCTATCAGCTCCCCCAGGAGCCTCTGGAGCTCGTGAACCTGTGGGTCCGGGCCGTCGGCGTCCTGGAGCGGCCGGTGCCGCCACGGCTGGGCCCAGGCGAGGCTGATGCGGCCCTCCTGGGGACCCGCCGGATATACTTTAGCGAACAGGACTGCCGCGTGGCCTGCCCCATCTACGACAGGGCCGGCCTGGCCGCAGGAGCGTCCCTGACCGGGCCCGCCATCCTGGAGGAGACCACGTCGACGACGTTGGTGCCTCCCGGGTGCGGCGCTTCGGTGGACGCCTACGGGAACATACTCATCAGGACGCGGGCATGAGGGCCGGCGCTGGGGGCGGAGACTCCATCACCGTCGAGGTGGTGCGCAACCGCCTGGAGTCCATCGTGCGGGAGATGGGCGAGGTGATCCTACGCACCTCCCGCTCCTCCGTCGCCCACCACGGGCGCGACTTCTCCTGCGGCATATTCGACGCCCGGGCCGAGATGCTGGCCCTTGGCACCTCCATTGCAATACACATCTTCCCGGTGGGCTTCCAGCTCCGTGCCTTGCTCGCCCGCTTTGGCGACGACATCCTTACTGGGGACATCTTCGTGGGCAACGACCCAAGGGACGGAGGACTGCACCCCAACGACGTGCTGCTGGCAGTGCCGGTGTTCTACGACGGCCAAATGGTGGCCTTCTCCACCACGCGGGTCCACCACTATGATGTGGGTGGCATGGTCCCCGGCAGCATATCGGGCAACGCCACGGAGATGTACCAGGAGGGACTGCGCATACCCATCATACGCATGGGCCGGGGCAACGAGATCGATCCCAATATCATGGACCTGATCTTGAACAACGTGCGCGTGCCCGTCGAGATGCGGGGCGACCTGCTGGCCCAGCTTGCCGGGTGCCGGGTGGGCGCCCAGCGCATCACGTCGATGGTCGAAAGGTATGGTAAGGAGCGGGTGCGGAGTATCTGGAGCGGCGTGCTGGACTCGTACGAGCGCAGGTGCAGGGCGCTCATATCCCGGCTCCCCAACCGGACGTTGGTCCACGAGGGGTACCTGGACAGCGACGGGGTCGCCCCCGGCCATCTGCGCATCAGGACCGTGGTCCGGATCGAGGACGGCGGGGTCACCGTGGACTACACGGGAAGCTCTCCCCAGACGGGAGGGCCCAACAACGTGACGCTGCCCATGGGTGCCTCTTACGGGTTCATGGGGGTGAAGGCCGCCTTGGACCCCAGCGGTCCCATCAACTCCGGGTATCTGCGCCCCATCGAGACCATCGTTCCCGAGGGGACGATACTCAACGCCAGGCCCCCCGCCGCCGCCGGCGGCCAGCAGGAGGTGGGCCAGGCCGCCATTTCGGCCATGGTGGCGTTGGCCGAGGTCGTGCCCGAACGGGTCTCCTCCGAGGAGGGGTCCTCCACGCACCACATGACTTGCTCCGGCACCGATACCCGCTTCGGGCGTCCTAGGCCCTTCATATTCTATGGGTCCGACCCCGGAGGGGGAGGCGCTAGGGCCGACAGAGACGGCATGGACTACGTGAGGCCCATCCGGTCGGGCAACACCAACGCCCGGGGCATCGAGGTGCTGGAGAGGGCCTATCCCCTGACGTTCCTGGGGATGTCGCTGCGATGCGACTCGGGAGGCCCGGGCCGGTTCCGCGGGGGCCTGGGCACGGTCCGGGAGTACCGTATCCCCTCGGATGGCACCTTCTCACTGATGGGAGAGCACGCCATGATCCCCCCCGCCGGGGTCTTCGGGGGTTACCCGGGGGCGCTTGCGCGTTTCGAAGTCCTGCGGAGCGGGGAGACCGTCCCCGTCTCCCCGGTGCACGGCAGCAAGGCAACCGCCTTTCCCCTGAAGGCGGGGGACGTGCTGCGGGTCTGCAGCCAGGGGGCCGGCGGATGGGGCGACCCCCTGGAGCGGGAGCCTGATAGTGTGTTGGACGACGTCCTGGACGGGCGGGTGTCCCGCGCTCAGGCGGCCGGCGTGTACGGGGTCGTCCTCGATGCCCCGGGGGAGACGGTCGACACGACGGCGACCATCCGGAAACGCAGGGACCTGGCCTCGGCCCGCTTGTATCTGAGGGCTGCCCGGGGCGGCGACCCCGAGTTCCACGGGGGAGTGAGGATAGCCTGGGTGGGCAGTGCCGTGGCCCGGCGCATCGGTGCCCCGCCCATCGGTCCACACCGTCTGGCCGAGGCCTTTGCCGGGCCCTTTTCCAATAAACTCAAGCCGGCGCCCTTCAGGTTCAGCGTCGCCCTGCGGGGCCACTTGGCCGAGGACGCCATCGAGCTGGACAGGGAGGCCTGGGAGGATCTGGGCCTGAGCGAGGGCGACAGTCTTCTCGTCAGGAGTCTCTGGTCACCGGACTGCTAGTCCGTGAGCCTTTCGGCGGCTGGCCCCGGCGAGTAAGCGGCCACCATCTCCAGCCTTCGAGACAGCCGGTCTTCCGTAGTCTCCAGGTCATATTGGCCTTGCAGTCCCATCCAGAACTCCGGCGAGTTCCCAAAGAAGCGGGAGAACAGCAGGGCGGTCTCCGCAGTGATCGGCCGGCGTCCGTGGACTACGGAGTGAATCCTACGGGCATCTACGCCGATGGCCTTGGCCAACCGGTACTGGGTGATGTTCATCGTGCGTAGAAACTCTTCGTTCAGGACTTCGCCAGGGCGTATGGGGGTAGCTTCTGCGAGTCTTGCGTCTCCTTTGTTGACGTAGGGCCCTCCTGCTTCAGCGGGGTCGTTCGCTATACCGCGGCTTCCAGGAGCCGCCGCAGGTCGTGCTTGGCTGCCTGGATGCCGGCCCACAGGTCGCCCACCTCCCTGAGCCGCCCCGGCGCCGTCTCGATAGTGAAGTCCGTGGGGTAGACCCGGTCCAGCTCCTCCCACCGCAGGGGGGTGGACACCGGTGCGTTGGCCGCAGGCCTAAGGGAGTAGATGGAGGCCATGTTCTTCGTGCGGACGTTCTGGTTGTGGTCCAGGAATATCTTCCCGGAGCGCTTGTTCACCGTCCACTCCATGGTCACGTCCTGTGGCAGGTGCTGCATGAGGAACCGGCCTATGAGCTGGCACGTGCTGCGGGTCACCGGGTAGTCGTACTGCCGCAGTACGGGCACGTAGATGTGGAGGCCCGTCTTCCCCGACGTCTTGACGAAGGATGACAGGGAGAGCTGGTCGAGGATGTCCTTCAGCTCCCGGGCCACCTCCACCGTTTTGGAGAAGGCCCGGCGGTTCAGCCCGGGCTCGTCCCCAGACTTCTCCCTGCCCGAGTAGATGTAGGGGTCCAGGTCGAAGACGATGAAGTCCGGGTAGTTGAGGACGCTGGCGTCTATGGCCTCCTTGGAACCGGTGAAGGTGGTGGGGAGGTGGGCCGCGTCGGGGAGCTGGGTGACCCGGGACAGCCACGGGTGCAGCTCGATGCTGGCAAGCTGGGCGAGCCAGACCAGGGTGGGCAGGTTGTTGGCCATTATGAAGTCGCCGTCCCCTTCGTTGTGGGAGGAGTACAGGCGTACCGTGTCCACGAACTCGGGGCGCCCCGCCCCCGATCTAAAGACGCGGTCCGAGTGCTTCTGGTAGAAGCTGCCTTCGTGTATGCCGTTGGGGTAGCGGGTGAACGTCAGGGGACGGTCCTTCAGGTGGGGCAGCAGAAGGTGGCTGGTCTCCAGGTAATGCCGGACCAGGTGCCGCTTGGTGTAGGGCCCCCCGGCGTCGGCACCGGGCCACAGCACCTTGTTCAGGTTGGTCAGCCCGATGCGGTGGCCCGCGACCGTCAGGAGTAGCTTGTCCTGCCTCCCGGAGAGCTGCTCGAGCAGGGCTGGTACGTCGTCGACGTCCTGCGCCGGGTGGTCCCCCGGGGCCGTGGCGGGGGCCAATGTCACCGTCTCCTCGACGCTCCGGATGACGGACATGGCGTCCACGTCGGTACGGAGGCCGAGAAAGACCGGGGCGCGCAGACGGCCGGTGTGGGTCCACTCGGCGAACTTGACCCTAGCCACAAGGAGTGGCTGTGCCCAGGCGGCCTCGGCGGCGTCCAGCTCGGGGTCGGGTGCGAAGGGGTTCGCGTCTGCCGCTATGGCGTCGAGGGAGGTCTTCAGGGCCTTCAGGGAGCGGGCGTCGAAGCCGCTGCCCACCCTGCCGGCGTACTTGAGAACGCCGGCGTCGTAGTATCCCACCACCAGGGAGCCGAAGGTGGAGGCCCGGGAGCCGGCCCCCGGGGTGTAGCCGCCGATAACGAACTCCTGCTCTCGTACACCCTTCACCTTGAGCCACGAGGCGCTGCGGCGCCCGGGTTCGTAGATGCTGTCGCGTTTCTTGGCCACCATGCCCTCGAGCCCCAGGCCAGAGGCGGCGCGGTAGAAGGTCTTGCCCTCGCCGTCGATGTACTCCACCTGCCGGACGTGGTCGCCTCCGATCAGCACCTGGCCTAGCACCGTCTTGCGCTGGAATAGGGGGGCCCGGCGCAGGTCCCTTCCGTCGACGTAGAGCACGTCGAAGGGGTAGTAGGCCAGGGATACGTCTTCGGCGGGACGGTCCGCAGCCCTGGGTTCCAGGTGCATCGTTTGCTGGAGCAACCCGAAGTTGGGACGCCCTTTCGAGTCCAGGGCCACCAGCTCTCCGTCCAGCACCAGCTCCCCCTCGGGCTGGGCCTCCAGCTCTTGGACTATCATCGGGACCGCGGTGGTCAGGTCGTGGCCGTTGCGGCTCAGGAGGGTAACGCTGCCCTCCTGGATGAACGCCAGCACCCGGTGTCCGTCCAGCTTGGGCTCGAAGAGCCAGTCGGGGTGGGAGAAGGGCCTGTCCGCGGTCCGCGCCAGCATCGGCTTCATCCTTGCTGGAAAGGCGCCGGGCGCCCCCAACGCGGCCAAGTCGACGCCGGGGGAGGCCGGCTCGGGAAGGCGTCCCTCCTTCAGGTCCTCCAGAGTGAGGCCCGACTGCACCGAACGGTCCTGGTCGACCAGGTCGCGCTCCGTGTCCACGTGCTCGTCCCGGTGCTTGATGAGGAGCCACTCCTTGGGGCTTCTGGAGGTGCGCACCAGGGTCCAGGACCCCTTGAGCTTGCGGCCCCGGAGGGTGAAGGACAGCTTGCCCTTCTCCAGGTCCCCGCGCATACGCTCCTCGGACTCCTCCTTGTGCCCGAAGGAGAGCCTACCTCCCTCGTCGGGAGAGTAGGCGCCCGTGTCCCACACGATGACCTGGCCCCCGCCGTAGTTGCCGTGGGCTATCACGCCCTCGAAGGTGGCGTACTCCAGCGGATGGTCCTCCACGTGGACGGCCAGGCGTTTCTCCTTCGGGTCCGCCGAGGGGCCCTTGGGCACCGCCCAGGACTTGAGGACGCCGTCCAGCTCCAGGCGGAAGTCGTAGTGGAGCCGTCTTGCCGCGTGCTTCTGGACCACGAACCGCAGGCTGCCGCCGCCGGCTCTCCCGTCGGTGGGGGCGGGCTCCCGGGTGCGGGAGAAGTCCCGCTTGCTCCGATACTCTTCCAGCATGGCGGCTAGGCCGGCGTACGGGCCTCGAGACTGGCTTCGAGCTGCCTGACGAACACCGGCCCAGTGCCCTTCTCCTCGTGCTTGAAGTAGACGAAGACGTCCTTCCAGTCCGGAGAATGGTCCACTATCGCATCCGCCCAGGAGTCGATGTCCTCCTGCTTGTAGCTTTCGTCCCGCAGCCGAAAGTAGCCGAAGTCGGCCGTGGGCTCTACCGGCGTCGTCATTCGCTCGCTGTCGGCTATGCACATGGCCACGTTGGCGGACCTGAGCCTCCGGAACACCTCCTCCGAGTGCCAGGAGGCGTGGCGAAACTCCATCGCCACGCGCAGGTCGGGCGGCACCCAGTCCAGGAACGAGTCCAGCACGTCGGTGTCTACCCTGAAGGACGGGGGTAGCTGGAAGAACAGCACCCCCAGCTTGTTGCCCAAGGACCTGGCCCGAAGGCTGAAGGCCTGGGTCACCTCGTGGCAGTCCTTCAGGCGGGCGTCGTGGGTAACGCGCCGCGGGGCCTTGAGGGTGAAGGTGAACCCCTCCGGCGTGGCGGCGCTCCAGCCCTCCAGCGCCTTCTCGCTGGGGAACCGGTAGAAGGTGTAGTTGATCTCGACCGTGGAGAACCGCTCCGAGTAGTAGGGCAGCATCTTGCTCGTGGGGAGGTCGTCGGGGTAGAAGCTTCCCTTCCATTCCGGGTAGTTGTAACCGGATGTGCCGATGAATATCATCTTTCCCTCGGGTCCGGCCCTCCGGCGGTCATGCGACCACAAGACGGCGTGGCGGTGGTCCAGGCCACAATTATAGCAGCACCCGCCCCTCGGGCCATTGGTCACACAAGGGGTCTTCGAAGGCGGCCCAGCCCCTCTCCCATCACTTCGAGGCCGGTTGACCCTCTTATCGGCGGTCGTATATGCTGATGCCAGGCTCTACGGACGGAGGAGTATGGCGGTAGTCCGATCCAAGGTCTCCCGGGGTCTGCCCACGACGGTAAAGCCGATGCTGGCCCGCCTGTCCCGGCACCCCTTCGATTCCGCGGAGCACTTCTTCGAGCTCAAGTGGGACGGCATCCGGGCCATGGCGTTCCTGGAGGACGGCCGTCTCCGGCTGCTCAGCCGCACCTCCCGCGACATCACCGGCAGCTTCCCCGAGCTTGCGGACCTACCCAGCCAGGTGGGGGCCCGGGGTGTCGTGCTGGACGGTGAGTTGGTGTGCCTGGACTCGGACGGGCGCCCCAGCTTCCCCCTGCTCCAGAGGCGCTTGAGCGTTGCGGGCCGCCGGGGCGGGCGGGACAACCCGGTCCACTTTATCGCCTTCGACCTCCTCTATCTGGAGGGCCGTTCGATGATGGCTGAGCCCCTGTACAGCCGAAAGAGCCGCCTCCACGAGATCATTCGACCCAGCGACATGGCCCAGTTGTGCGACCTGGTGGATGGGGATGGGGCCGCTTTCTTCCAGGCGACCTGCCAGCACGGCCTGGAAGGCATCGTGGCCAAGGAGAAGTCCAGCCCCTACCTGCCCGGGAGGCGGAGCCGGCACTGGCTGAAGGTGAAGCGCGTCCGGGAGTCGGAGTTCGTCATAGGCGGCTACACCTTCGCCGGGGGCAACCGGGACGCCTTCGACAGCCTGTTGCTGGGGCTGTACGACGACGAAAAGCGGCTGGTGTTCGTGGGGCAGGTCTCCGCGGGCCTCTCGGGCGCCGCCGCCAGGGAGCTGGGCCGGGACCTGCAGCGTATTCACGTCGAGGAGTGTCCCTTCGGGTCGCTGCCCCGGGTCCGGCGGCTGATGTTCTGGTGCCGTCCCCAGGTGGTCTGCCAGGTGGAGTACGGCGAGTTCAGCGAGGACGGTGAGCTGACCTACCCCATGTTCAAGGCGCTGCGGGATGACAAGTCGCCCGGCGACTGCATAGTTGCCGACGCGCCGGGGTGGCCGAAGCTGCTGGCGGACTTCACCTGATGGGTAGAGGGGCGTGGTTTGACCGAATTCGGGTGGCCCGGACACTATTCGCGGGCGGCCCGTTCGTGGTGAAATGGGTCCGTGGCTGGCGGGTGAGTGGGTAGACTCCACCGGTTGGTGGTCTTCAGGAGGTACACCCATGGCCAGAAGAGCGATATGGAGAGGCGCCGTGAGCTTCGGGATGGTGGCCATTCCCATCAAGCTGTACACGGCCACCGAGAGCAAGGACCTCTCGTTCGTCACCCTGCACAAGGCGTGCCGGAACCGCATCCGCCAGAAGCGGTACTGTCCGTACCACGAGACCGAGGTCGAGGCCTCGGAGATCGTGCGCGGCTATGAGTATGCCAAGGAGCAATACCTGGTCATGGAGCCGGCGGACTTCGAGAACCTCCCGGTGCCTTCCACCCACGTCATAGAGATCACCCAGTTCGTGGACCTGGGAGACATCGACCCCATCAACTTCGAACGCTCCTACATGCTGGAGCCCGAGGGGGTCGGGGTCAAGCCCTTCTACCTGCTGAAGCAGTCCCTGGAGGACAGCGGGAGGGTGGCCATCGCCAAGGTCTCCTTGCGGCAGAAGGAGCACATATGCTGCCTTCGCCCCTACCAAAAGGGCATCTCCATGCACACGATGCACTACCCCGACGAGATCCGCGGGACCAACGAGCTGGACTTGCCCGAGGAGCGGACCGCCATCACCGACCAGGAAATGGGCATGGCGTCCATACTCATCAGCCAGCTCACCGCGCCCTACGAGCCGGAGATATTCCAGGACGAGTACAGGCTGGCCTTGGAGCGCACCATCGAGGGGAAGCTCAGCTCTCAGCAGCCAGTGACGGCCGCTCCGCCGCCGCCCAAGGGCAAGGTGAGCGACCTGATGGACGCGCTGAAGGCCAGCATCGCCGCAACCAAGAAGGCCGACATGGCGCCCGCCGATCCGCCCGAGCCGGCCGCGGAGCCGCCCGCCGGTCCAGAGGAGGCGCCCGCTCCCAAGAAGCGGCGCTCGAAGACCAGGGCCAAGTCGGGATAGACAAGACCGTAGGAAAGGTCTACAACATGGGAACCTTCAGCTGGCCGATGCGGATCGCCGGTTTGGACGGCCAACCGGCCCGTGACATCGAAGCGACGGTGGATACCGGTGCCGCTTACACCACGCTGCCCGGCAGCCTGTTGCGGGAGCTGGGCGTTGCTCCCTTGGGGAAGCGCCGGTTCCTGCTGACCGACGGACGGCGCATTGAGATGGACCACGGGGAGGCCCGCGCAACGGTCGACGGCGAGAGCGTGACAACCCTGGTGATCTTCGGCGAAGACGACTCACCAGCTCTGCTGGGAGCCTATACTCTGGAGGGGTTGGCCCTGGCGGTGGACCCTGTGGAGCAGCGGTTGGTCCCCATCCACCTGATCATGTACTAGGACCGGGGAGCCCCAGGGGGTGCGGTGGGTCGTGCCGGGTCCCCCAGCTCCGCCGTCTAGCCCAGGGCGATACCGGCCTCCCGCGCCAGCCTGCGGATGTGTCCGACGCCCTCCAGGGTGTCTTCGTAGCCCAGGTGCTCCACCTGTAGCGTGACGTCCCAGCCCAGCCCGTCCAACCGGCGGAGCACCGTCGCCAGGTCCATCAGACCGGTCCCAGGGATGGCCTCGTCTACGTGAACGATGGTGTTGCCTCCCCCGGACATGACCACGTCCTTGGCGTGTAGGCCCACTATCCGGTCCCCCAGGCGGTCGAAGACGTCGTTTACCAGCTCCGTGGTCCTGTAGACCATCTCCGGGCTGGTCAGGTTCACTATGTCGATGAGGACTTTCAGCCGCGGGGAGGGCACCGACGCGAGCAGGTCCTCCACACGCTCGATGGAGAATAGGGGGCTCATGTAATGGGGATGCACGGCCACGTCCATCCCGGCGCCCTCGGCCTCGGCGGCCAGCTCGGCGACGGCCCCAGTGCACCGTCGCCACGTCTCCTCCGTCCACATCCGGGGAGTGGCGCGGTCGCAGACGATGTTGAACCCGACGAAGGAGGCGCCCATGATGCCGGCTTGGCGTAGCTGACGCCGGTAGTCGGCCATCGCCGACCGGTGCTCCTCCGGCACGGCCGACGCGAAGTCGAAGCGGAACTGGACGTACTCGCCCACACGGAGGCCGTGCTCGTCGAGGAACGCCCGGGTCTCGGCCACCCTGCTGTCGGACCACTCCTCGGGCACGTGGGAGGCGATGGCGCTGCACTCGAGCTCCGCGGCCTTCCGCAGCATATCGGCGCGGGACTCGGCGTCGTCGCCCAGGGCTACGGGCGGGCACATGATTATCATGGCGCGTCTCCTAGGGGAATCTCGCTCGACGTCCGACCAAGGGTTGCCGCGCCCCGTCCCGGTTGGACCGGCTCGTGCCGCGGGCCGGACCTAGGCGTTCTGATGCCCGGCGTACCAGTCGATTATCTCGGCTCCCGTGGCCTTCCAGACGTGCCTGCGGCCCGCGACGTGGGCCAGGATGCGTTCCAGGTACTTGAGTCGATAGGGCTGGCCCATTATCCATGGGTGGATGCTGTATACGAGAGTCCGGCCGTTTTGAGCGCCTTCCAGGTGCAGCAGGTCGAAGGTGTCCGTGGCCATCTGCGCGTACTCGGTGATGGGCACGTTGCGGATGCCGAGGACGGTATGGTCGTCCAGCTCGGTGGTGACCGGAAGGGAGTATATGGTCCCGCCCCGGACGCTCATACGGTACGGCTGCTCGTCCACCGTCCAGTCGCACACGTAACGGATACCGTGCTCGGCAAGCAGGTGCGGCGTCCGCCTGGACTCACTGTACTCGACCCCGAGCCATCCCGAGGGGCCTCGCCCGGTGGCCCTTTCGATGGCCCCGACGCACCTGGCTATGTGGGCCCGCTCCTGCTCCTCGGACATCTCCGAGGTGATGAGCCGGTTGGCGGTTACCCCGTGGCCGATGACTTCCCAGTCGCGCTTCGTCACCTCGTTGACCAGGAAGGGATTGGTCTCTGCGATGACGGCGTCCATGGCGGCGGTGGCCCTGATGCCGTACCTGTCCAGGAGCTTCATGATGCCGAATATGCCGACCCGGTTGCCGTACTCCCTGTGAGAGGCCCGGGTGATGTCCGGGAAGGGGCGCATGCGGGCTGGGCCGTATCTGCGGTTCAGGGTGAAGGCATCCTCTGGGGGCTGGAGCTCGTAGTGCTCCAGGTTGACGATGACGCAGAAGGCCACGTGCGCTCCCTCGGGCCACCTGAGGGTCTCCCTGGTCGCCATGGACGTGAACGGGTAGAAGTCGTGGTCCATACCCGGTTGCCGTGCAGCGGTCATGGCTTTAACTCCCCTCCCATATCTCGAGGACCGGGACCCTAGCTCTGAGGGGCCGGGTTCAGGTCCTGCCGCCGCTCCTCCAGGTATGCCGCCACGGTGTCGTAGTAGTTGTCCATGTAGTACTCGGCGATCTCCTCGGCCGTCGTCTTCCACACGCCGTCGTGGGACAGGATGTAGGTCAGGATATCGTCCAGGTACTTGGTCCGGTGGGGGGCACCTATCCAGTAGGGGTGGAGGGCGATGCACATGACCCGGCCGCTCTCGGCGCCCTGCTCGTAGAGCACGTCGAACTGGTCCTTGCAGATCTGGGCGAAGTACGGAGCGTCGTTGGCGGACTCGGCTACCGCGGCGCTGTCGTTCATCTCCAGGGTGTAGGGCAGGGAGATGAGGCGGCCTGACTTCACCTTCAGGGGGAAGGGCTGGTCGTCGTGGCACCAGTCCGTGTGGTAGATCAGGCCCGCCTCGGCCATCAGGTCTGGCGTGTTTACCGTGGCCGATATGGCGGGACCCAGCATCCCCTTGAGCCGCTTGCCCGTGTGTCTCTTCAGCGTCTCGACGCAGTCCACGTAGAAGCGGCGCTCGGCCTCTTCGCTGAGGCCGTGCAGGGTGCGGTTGTTGTAGATGCCGTGGGACATGTAGTCCCAGTCCCGGGCGACCATGGCGTCCCTGATCTCGGGGAAGTGGTCCAGTACCGCCTCGTTGAGGGAGGCCGTGCACCGGATATCGTGTTTGTCGATAACCTCCAGCATGCGCCAGAAGGCCACCCGGTTTCCGTAGTCCCGGGTCCTGTACCACTGGAGGTTGGGTGTGGGGATGCCCGCGCCCACGAACCCCGGGGGCCTGCTAGTGGCCGGCGGGTCGTACTCCAGGTACTCCACGTTGGGGGACAGCCAGAAGGCGACCCGGGCGCCTCCCGGCCACCGTATTACCGGCCGGTCGACGATGGGGGAGTAGTCAAACCACCTGTTCACGGTCCCAGACCTCGAGTGTGTTGGAGTCGGGCTGCGTCCTGCCCAACATACTACGGCATGGAGGACGGGTTTGTCATCCTGGGGCCGTATCCTGAATGTAGATAGATGGGTGCATGAATGAGGTAGGGGGAGGCACTGTCGACAGGGGTCCGCAATTGGTACAACGTCCGGGTAAGACTCGATAACAAGAGGTTGGCATGCCGCGAACTACCAAGACCATCACCTTCTCGTTGCCGCCCGAAATGGCGGACCGTGTGGACCAGGTGATGAAACAGCAGGGGCGGTCCAGGAGCGAGTTTCTGCGAGAGGCGGTGCTCCGTTACATCGAGGAGTGGGAGTGGAGACAGTTGCTCCAGTACGGCGAAGAGAAAGCCAGGGAGAAGGGACTCGGCCCTGAGGACGTGGCCCGCTTGGTGGAAGAATACAGGGCCGAAGTCAGCGCATCCCGTACGTGAGAGTCGTTCTGGACACCAACGTTATCGTCTCCGGTCTGAATTCCCCTGGAAACGAGCGCCTCATCCTCGAGCTGGCTCTCAGGGGACGGTTCGATCTTTACCTCTCCCCCTTCGTTCTAGACGAGGTTGCGGGGGTGCTCGGTCGCAAGTTCGATTGGGACGAGGAACGCTCCTCCCACGCTCTCGGGACTCTGACGGATTCTGCCACGGTCGTCGAACCCCCGAGGCTCCCGGATGTGATCGAGGGCAACCACGCCGACAACCGTATCCTGGAGTGTGCGGCAGCCGCGAACACAGACTACCTTGTCACCGGCGACCGGCGGCATCTGTTGCCGCTTGGGGAGTATCAGGGGGCGATAGTCCTCAACGCACCTCAGTTCTTGTCTACCATACATAGCTAAGGCATGCAGCACGGGTTTGTCATCCGGCGGCGGCGCCCATCAGCATCGTTGGTACGGCGACGGAGTCCATAGCCGGAGACACAGTATTGGGGAAGAAGACCAGGTGGCTTGGGCACCGGCAGTCAGAAGCGCCGAATCTGGGCACGGGTATCTGGGACCCGGGGGCGGAGAGGACGTTCCGGGCCCAATGGCACTCCAGCCGCTCGGGCCCTTCACGCCACCACACCCAAACGGGGCAGGACACCTCCGTCAGCGCGTCGATATGCCAGCGAAGGCGTTTTCCCTGGGTCAGGTGCCGCCCGACGCGGCCGACCAGGCCATTCAGGGCGCTGCCTAGATAGAAGTAGGACCCCTTGGCGTATGTCGCCGCACCCAGACTGCCGGCCCTCAAGACATGGGCCTCGTCTAGTTGTAGGAGGAGGGCGTAGGTGCCCCCGGCCGAAGGCAGCGTGCCGGGAGGGAGCCGACCGCCGGTCCTTCCGGGCAGCTTCTGCGCCGGTGGAATCCGGCACCCCGAGACCCCGGAGCCCGATGACATGCCCGGGCGTCTAGCCCCTCCTCACCTCGATGCCCGCGTCCTTCAGGACGCCGCGCAGCCGCTCCAGCACCTCTCCCTGCTCCTCCAGGGTCCGGTTGTCCACCTCGTATCCCTTGCGGCCGTCTCCCCGGACGACGCCCCTGTCGCAGATGTCCACTATGAACTCCTGCACCTGCTTGCCCGACGGGAGAAGGTCGCGGCCCGCCAGCTTGGATAGGGCGGTCACCAGCCCGTAGCAGCCCCAGTCAGAGGAGCGTCCCAGGACCGGCTTGGTGGACGGGACCACCGCCGGCTCCGCCAACGGGTGGGGGAGGTCCCCGATGAAGGGGGCGAAGTTGCCCATCCCCAGCTCGTTGCCCGCGTCTCCCACGGCCACGGTGTGGGGATGGTTCTCGAGGAGATAGTCCAGCTTCGCGGTAAATTCGCTGATGTCCCAGCCCATCATGTTCAGGTAGCGGCGTTCCCGGGTCAGGCCGCACCGCTCGGTGGAGATCACCACCGAGGGCTTCTTCTCCTCCAGCAGCTTCCTGCTGTAGTCGTCGCTCTCCTTGAAGCCGGCCATGGGAAACTCGACGTAGTCCTCGGCGCCCGGCACGCCGTCGAACACGAAGGTAAACCACCGGTCGGCCACGTAGGTCACGTGGAAGTCCAGCTCCCTCAGGGCCTCTCCCAGGAAGTATGCTCCCGGCGGGCCGTCGGTCTCCACAGAGCCGCCCTCGGGCAGGGGGAACTTGTACGGGACGGGGATGAAGAAGCCGCTGATGATCATGGCCCGGTTGGGGTGGTCCAGTATGAACCGGGCCGCGTCCTCCATGTAGTCGGTGGCGAGGTAGGGCCTCAGCTCTACCAGCCGGGGCGCGGGTTTGCCGCCCCTGACCCCGCCGATCAGGTCCAGGGCGATGTCTTCTATGGCACCCATGTTGCACCTCTCGTTTGGCTCATGGTCCGGCCATCGTTGGATATGGGAGCCAGGGGCGCTCGCGTGACGCGGCGGCCCTAGGCCGCCACCCGCTCCCGCATCAGCACGCCGCCGCCCTGGATGGGCTCCGTGACATCCAGTGCCCTCATGCACGCCCAGAAGGTGGCCTGGTTGGCCGTGACTACCGGCTTGCCCGTTGCCTCCTCTATGGCCTCGATGGACTCGGCCGCCCCCTTGAAGGCGGTGCAGCTCATGAAGATGGCCTCGGCCTCCGGGCGGTCCACGCTGAGGGCCAGGTCCTTGGCCACCTCCGGCGGGAACTGGTTGTAGTCCATGGGGTACTTCTCACTGTCGACGGGCTGGAAGTTAACTATCTCGAACCCCGAGTCGGTATAGTACTGGCGCAGCCGTTCGTTGACCTCCGCCGGGTAGGGGGAGCAGGCGGCGATCTTCTTGACCCCCAGCTCCTTGAGGGCGTCCGCCACCGCCTTGGCCGTGGCGACGGTCCTCACTCCGCCCGACACGCCCTGGATCTTGTCGATGATCTGGGCGTCGTAGCCCACCCCGTTGAGGAAGCTGCCGCTGGTGCACCCGAAGGCCATGACGTCCAGGGGGACCTGGGCCATGGTCCGGGCCGTGTCCTCGATGTGGTCGCCATAGGCCTGGAGCGCCTCGACCAGGCTCTTCGCCGGGGTCGGCGGGGAGAACATGCGGTTCACGTGGACGCGTACCGAGTCCGGCAACCAGCGGTCGAAGTCGTCCTCCATGGTGGTGTTCGCGGGGGGCACCATCAAGCCGATTCTCTGCTTTCCGTGAAGAGGCATCGCTTCCTCCTTGTGCACTCTTGGGGTGCGCTTTTCGGCAGTTTAGCACGCAAGCCCCCTACGGTCTAGGCCGCCAGGCAGGTCGCGTGTATAATACGGACACTACAAACCGCCCTTGCCAGCGGCCTGCCACGGTGCTCGCTCACAGCAGATGCCGTGGCCTGGGACGGGCGGCCAAATACGATTCGCGGGAGGTGAGTCGATGTCCGAGTTCCGTGGCGTGTACCCCGCCTTCCTGACTCCCATGACGCAGGACGGGGGCCTGAACGAGGCGGCGTTCAGAGAGGTGATGGAGTTCAATATCCAGCAGGGCGCCCACGGCTTCTGGGTGGCCGGAGGCACCGGTGAGAGCGTTCTCCTGGACGACGCGGAGAACATGCGCATAGCCGAGATCGCCGCAGACCAGGCCAGAGGCAGGATAAAGAACATCATGCACGTGGGGTCGCCGACGACGCCGCGGTCCGCCAGGATGGCCGAGCACGCGGCCAGGGCCGGGGTGGACGCCATATGCTGCGTGCCCCCCTACTTCTACGCCCGCAGCGACGACGAGATCGTGGAGCACTACAGGGTCGTGGCCGCGGCCGCGGACCTGCCCTTCTTCGTCTACAACATCCCCAAGGCCACAGGCGTCGAGATCAAGCCGGACCTCATGCGGAAGATACAGGACCGGGTCCCTCAGCTAACGGGTCTGAAACACTCGCCCCTGGACATCTCCAACATCCGGGCCTTCGCGAAGATGGGACTTAGCTGCTTCGTGGGCCACTCCCACCTCATGCTGCCCGCCCTCACCGTCGGCGCCGTCGGTTGCATAGACGGGCCGCCCAACATCGCGCCCGAGCTGTGGGTGGAGCTTTGGGACGCCTATGTGGCTGGGGACCTGGGACGGGCCGAGGAGGCCCAGGACAAGGCGACCACCCTGAACCTCCTGGTGGACAGATTCGGCCTGCACGCCACGGTCAAGGCGGCCATCGGCGAGCGGCTGGGCATCGACTGCGGGGCCCCGCGCCCGCCCGGGCGGCCCATCAGCCCCGAGGGCAGGGCCGAGGTGGTACGGACCCTGGCTGCGTTGGGCATCGGCTCCGCAGCCGTCCTGCAGGCTGACGACTAGCCGGGTCCTCCTTCCAAACCCACCGGGGTCTGGGGAGTTCTGCGACCACACGTTGACATAAAGATAACCATAAAGATAACCCATAAAGATAACAAGGAGGACTCATGGCAGCCGGAGATTGGGGAGACATCTACAAGGAGCTGGGGGCGACCCCGGTTATCAACGCCATCGGTAGCGTGACGATGCTGGGCGGGTCGACGCCGGTGCCCGAGGTCAAGGAGGCGATGGAGCGGGCCGACGGTCCCTACATTCCCCTGATGCACCTGCAGGAGAAGGCCGGGGAGGCCATTGCCAAGATGGCCGACGTACCTGCCGCCTACATCACCTCGGGCGCCGGCTCCGCGCTGACCCTGGCCACGGCGGCCGTGATGGCCGGAGACGACGACGACAAGATCCAGCAGCTACCCGACACCACGGGCATGAAGGACGAGATCCTGATCCAGACCAGGCAGCGCTACTGGTACGATCGCTGCCTGCAGCTCGCCGGGGCCAGGCTGGTGGAGTTCGGAGACAAGGACGGGACCACCAGGGAGGACCTGGAGAAGGCCATCGGCCCCAGGACCGCCGCGGTGCACTTCTACGCGGTGGAGCAGGAGCCCGATGCGAAGGCCCTGCCCCTGGAGGACATCATCGAGATCGCCCACGCCCACGACGTCCCCGTCCTGGTGGACTCGGCGGGACAGATATATCCCCTGGACGTCTTCGGCAAGCACGTCCGGATGGGGGCCGACTTCCAGTGCATCGCGGCCAAGTACATGGGAGCACCCCAGTCCACGGGGCTGGCCCTGGGCACCAAGGACATGATACGGAAGCTGGGCCTCCAGTCCTTTGCCAGCTACGAGGGACGCCGTATACGGGGCGTGGGCAGGCCCCACAAGGTGGACCGCCAGGAGATGATCGGCGCGGTGGCCGCCGTGAGACGATGGATGACCATGAACCACGAGGAGCGGCTCGCCCAGGCCGAGGGGCAGTGCGGGGCCATCATGGCGCCCCTGGCGGGCGTACCGGGGGTTACGGTCCAGCGGATCGACAACGTGGTCGGCCATATGCCCTACGGCGTGGTCCTGAGGGTCGACCAGGAGGCCACGGGCATGAGCCTTACCGACGTGGTGGACCGTCTGAAGGCGGGAGACCCGCCCATATGGACCAGGGTCCGCGACGGAGAGGACTTCATCGCCATCCACGTCTTCGGTCTGAGCGAGGGTGAGGACAGGATCGTCGGAGAGCGCATCGCGGCCCTGTTCGGCTAACGGCATCACCGGATGACATTCTACGGAGGTCAGTAGATTGATAATCGACAACCACGTTCACGTCTTTCCCGACCAGGCGGGGCCCGCCGGGTACCAGGACGAGGCGGCCTACAGGGCGGAGCTCCAGAAGATCGTGCGCCCATCCTGGGGCAGGATGTACAGCAGCCACGAGGACCCCAAGTACATCGCCGAGGCCGGCGAGGACGTGGGGTTCCGCGTGGGGCGGTTCAACCGCTTCCAGTGGAAGAAGCACGGCGAGGACGTCTGGCTTCAGCGGGGCGCCGTCTCCATGGAGAAGATGGAATACACACCCGACCAGCTCATCGCGAACATGGACTTCATCGGGGTCGACAAGGGGGTCGTCCTTGCTGGGTACATGGAGCATAGCTGGGGCAGGGAGGTGTACTTCGCCGACGCCATCAAGGACCACCCCGACAGGCTGATCGGGACCGTGGCCATCGAGTACGACGTCAGCCGGGACGAGAAGTACCTGCGGGGCGAGATCGAGAAGCTGACCAGGGCCGTGGAGGAGAACGGGTTCCGAGCCCTGCACACTCATGTGATCAAGGGCCAGCCTGTGGACGATCCCAAGTGCGATCCCCTGTGGAACGAGTGCCTGCGACTTGGCATACCCGTGTACATGGACACCGGATTCAACGGCCGTGAGGCGTACCTGAAGGAGATCGACCACATCAAGAACGTGTTGCAGAAGTATCCGGACATGCACGTGATCGACTGCCACCTTGGGGCTTGGGTCAAGCATCCCAGCCATCCGGAGTACGTGGACAATCCCAGGGAGTTCTTCCCCCTGTTCAAGCTGGGGAACTTCCATCTGGAGATGGGCTACGTCCTCGCCTACGAGAACTGGGGCATCTGGGGCGAGGAGTTCGAGTACCCGTACCCGAGGCATGAGCAGATCATCCGGAGTGTGTACGAGAACTTCGGCCCCGAGGCGATGGTGTGGGGCTCGGACATGCCCTGGGCCCTCAGGACCTGCACCTACCAGCAGAACCTGGACCTCATCCGTCTCCACTGCGACTTCATGACCCCCGAGGACCGGGCGCTGGTCATGGGGGGCAATCTGCAGAAGCTGCTCAAGGTAGAGTAGCCGTGGGCCAGTCCACCTACGTGGTCTTCAGGGGCGACGGGGAGCCCAAGGAGCCCGGCGACATGCTCCGGCGCCTGTCCGAGTTCCATCGGAACGTCGGCTTGGAGCTGGACGACTTCTCCCGGGGCGGCACCGTAGAGAAGCTGGAGCTGCGAATGGCCGAGATGCTGGGCAAAGAGGCCGCGGTGTTCATGCCCACGGGCACCCTGGCCAACCACCTGGCCGTTCGGAAGCACTGCGGGGTCAAGCCTAGGGCGGTGGTCCAGGAGCAGGGCCACGTGTACAACGACACGGGGGACTCCGTTCCCAGCCTGAGCGGCATCAACCTGGTCCCCCTGGGCAAGGGGCGGCCCGACTTCACCCTCGACGAGCTGAAGGAAGCGGTGGAGCGGTCCGAGACGGGCAGGGTGGCCAACCTGATAGGCGCCGTCGTGGTCGAGAGCCCGGTGCGCCGCCAGGAAGGTCGGGTGGTGTCCTTCCACCGGATGGAGGAGATCACCGGGTTCTGCGCCGAGCGGGGCATCGCGACCCACCTGGACGCCGCGCGTCTCTACATGATGGCGTCGGCGACTGGCATCGACCCGAGGCGTTACACCGCCCTGTACGACAGCGTCTACGTGTCCCTGTACAAGTACTTCGGCGCTCCCTTCGGTGCGGTCCTGGCGGGCACGGCCCGGTTCGTCGAAGACATGTACCACCACAGGAGGATGTTCGGAGGGGGGCTTCCCACGGCGTCCATGGCGGCCGCATTGGCCCTGCAGGGCATCGACGGGTTCGAGGGGCGGTTCGCCGCGGCCATGGACAGGGCCCGGTCTGTGTTCGCCCGCCTGAACGATATCCCCGGCATCGAGATACAGCCCTTCGCCGATGGCTCCAACATATTCCCGATGATGGTGGAGCCGCGGATAGACGTGGGCAGGCTGGCCTCCTCCTTGGAGTTGGAAGGGGTGTTCATCTACCCCGACGACCAGTCCCCCCGGCGGATCCTGCTCACGGTCAACACGACTGTGCTCCGGCGCTCCGAAGAAGGGCTTGTCGGCGTCTTTCGGCGGGCCGTCGAAGACAGCCGGGACCCGGCCATGGTCCGCTCCACGGCGGGCTGAACCGGGCGAGACCCGGACGCCGCGGCGTCGGCGCTGGCTCTGGGCGACCGGGGCTGTGACGGGCGGCTAGGTTGCCCGGAGTCGCGAAATGCGTTATTCTATATAATGTTCCCCCCGTTGGTAGCCGAGGTACCTGGGGTGCCGGAAATCAATACTATACTTGAGGGGCAGGATGAGTACGTACAGAGCGGAGTACATCTGGATAGACGGGAGTATTCCTACGCCGAAGCTTCGATCCAAGACCATGATTGTGAACTCGGATAAGGATATGCCCACTTATGATGATCTGCCCATATGGGGCTTCGATGGGTCCAGCACGAACCAGGCGATGGGCTCGGCCTCGGACTGTGTCCTGAGGCCGGTGTTCAGTTGTCCGGACCCGATAAGGGAAAGAGACAGTCTCCTCGTGATGACCGAGGTCTTGAACACGGACCTCAGTCCCCATAGGTCGAACACTCGCGCAGCTTGTGCCGAGGCCGCCGCGAGGTACGCGGACCAGGAGTTCATCTTCGGCATCGAGCAGGAGTACACTTTCTTCAAGGGAATGAGGCCCCTGGGTTTCCCCGACCACGGGTTCCCCGCTCCCCAGGGTGGCTACTACTGTGGCGTAGGGGCCGACGAGGTGTTTGGGCGGCCGGCGGTGGAGGAGCATCTGCAGAGGTGCCTGGACGCCGGGCTGGACATCTCAGGCATCAACGCGGAGGTTATGCCGGGGCAGTGGGAGTTCCAGATAGGCCCCACCCCCGCCTTGGACGTTTCGGACCAGCTATGGGTTGCCAGATGGCTGCTGTACCGCGTGGGCGAGCACCACGACGTGAACGCGACACTGTACCCGAAGCCTGCCCGCGGCGACTGGAACGGCGCGGGGGCCCACACCAACTTCTCGACCAAGACCATGAGGTCCGACTACCAGGCCTGCGTAGACGCGGCTGAGGCGCTGGGGACCAGGCACGAGCTGCACATCGCCAACTACGGGTTCGCCATTGAAGAGCGTCTCACCGGGCTGCACGAGACCTGCTCCTACAGGGAGTTCCGGTACGGCGTCTCGGACCGGGGCGCTTCCATCAGGATCCCCTGGCAGGTGGAGAAGGCCCAGAAGGGCTACATAGAGGACAGGCGGCCCAACGCCAACATGGACCCCTATGTAGTCACACGCCTGATCATGGAGACGGTGTGCGGAGCCATGGCGGCCAAGGCCTGAGGGTCTTCCACATTCCACGCCCGGGCCGGGTAGTGCCGGGCCCGGGCTGACGCCGGCCCCCCCTTGTGAGGGGCCGGTTGCGTTAGGCACGCCTCCTACGGTCGACCAGGGTGCACGCTCACGGACCGCGACGCTCCCGACCGCCTGCTCCCCTGGGCCGCGTGAGCCCGCACGCCGAGATGCAGTACCGGTTTCCGGCGACCCACCGGTACAGGCCCGTGCCCAATGCCGGCACTCCGGGCAGCCACAGGAGGGGGGCCAACGGCCATAGGGGAGGGAGGAGAAGGGTCAGCCTCCTGAAGGCCTGGAAGCCTTCGTGGAGGCCGCCTTGCTCTGTCGCCCCCGTTTCCAGGTACGCCGATTGCTCTAGGTCTTCCCACGTCAGGCCGTCGGGCGGGGTCCGCAGCGACTGGTAGGGCGCCCAGGTGACCCGGCCGCGGATGTCCAAGCGCGACAGCACCGCCATCACGGACCGGCAGAAGCCGCAGCCGCCGTCGTAGTAGAACACCCTCCGGTATCTATCTGCGGATGTCCCCACGTGCAGGACTTCCCGATGGATTCAAGGCCGGACCGCCTGGAACAGGACGCCCAGGTCGCACCCCATGGCCCTGCCGGCGTCCCTGGCGAAGTCCAGCAGGAGCTCTTGGGTCCGGTCGGCGTTGCCCAGCGCCTCCAGGTACGTACTGTGCTCCGCCAGAGAGGCCATCCCTCTGTCGAAGTAACCCGTCACGTCCACGCCGTGGGTGGGATCGGGAGAACCGGAGAGGAGGACCAGCTCCACTCCGCTCCAGGGCTCGTGCCCCTCTCCGGACTCGTCGGTGAAGACCCACCGGTTGCCCGCATCCCTCACCGCGTCCAGCACGGCCAGGCCGACGTTGCGGTGGTCCGCCATGTTCAGTCCGCCCCCGGGCCAGGTCAGGTGGTGGTTCAGGGTGATCACCACCTGTGGACGGTATTTCCGTATCGCCAAGGCCAGGTCCCGGCGTAGGGGCAGCCCGTACTCGATGACACCGTCTCTGTGGTCCAGGAATTCCACTTGGCTCACGCCCACGACGGCGGCGCTCCGGCGCTCCTCCTCCGCCCGGATGGGCCCGGTCTCCTCGGGAGGCATGCCGTCGATGCCCGCCTCTCCCCGGGTGACCATCAGATAGACCACATGCTTCCCCTGGTCGGTCCATCTGGCGACGGCGCCAGCCGCTCCATACTCCAGGTCGTCGGGGTGGGCGGCGACGGCCAGGGCTCTCTCCCAGTTCTCAGGGACCGGTTCCAGCTTTGTCGTGGGGCTCATGACGTACTCAGCGGAAGGACCGTAGACATAACCATTCCGACCATTCCGGTGGGCGGCTACAGCTTCCTGGCGTGGAACACGCAGTAGCGCATGGGCTTCACGTCCGTCACGTACATGAAGCCGCCGGGTTCGCCCTGGGACTCCGGCTGCAGCACCCGGCAGCGGTGGTCCTCCAGGATCGCCGCCACCTTGTGCTCATCGTAGAGCCGGAAGCTGCGCCGGATGCCGTAGTCGGGGTCCAGCACCGTTGCCACTCCCCGTCCGTTCTTGAACATGAGCTGCAGGACGCCCGAGGAACGCAGGACCCTGGCAAGCTCCGGCAGAGTCACGTTCTGGATGACGTCGGGGGGGATGTGCTGGATCACCGCGTTGCACATGACGAAGTCGAAGGAGGCGTCGGGGAATGGCAGCGGCTCCCTCAGATCGGCAACGGACACCCGGCCGGCGATCTCGGGATGGCGGCGGACCGCCTCCTCTATGTTCTCGGGTACCGCGTCGACCCCGGTCATGTCGAACCCCTCTTGCCATAGCAGGAAAACATCCCGGGCTCCGGCGCCGCAGCCCGCGTCGAGGCCCCTCTTGCCCGGGGCCAGCGCTTTGAGACGCGCCAGGATCTGGCGATCGTTGGAGATGTCGGGGTGGGATGGGTCCGTATATTGCTGTCCCAGGAAGTCGTGGGACACCCTGGAGTAGTCCTGGGCGTGCTCACGATAGAACGCCAGGGTATCGGATGTCGTCACGGCGTCCTCCTTGTGGCGGGGCTTGTGGCGGGGCTTGTGGCCGGGGCTTGTGGCCGGGGCTTGTGGCCGGGGGCCTGGTACGGCCAGTCACGTCCCGGCTAGGGAATGCTCCTCCCCGTTGCGTAGCGATACGATTCGACTATCACCCGTTTGACGACTTCGATCTCGCCGTCGTCCCTGGCGGCGTAGACCATGCAGCTTCTGGGGTCCAGGGGATGGGCGCATCCCCAGCCCTTGTCGTGCACCTCCCGGGCGACCGCGCCGTCCACGTGGAGGTGCATGCTACCGTCGGCGTGGAGATGGGCGAACTCCCGGCCGCCGCTGGGAGGCATGAACGCGTCATCGTGGACGGTGTCCACTCTCTCGTCCAGCCACAGCGCCCGGGTCGTCGGAACGGATATCCGGGTGGGCTCTTCCCGCACCCCGGCAAGGGCGGAGAACGTCCAGGCCGCCACCTTCTCGTACACTTCGGCCGGGCTCTTCTGGGTCTCCTGGAGCTGTGGGACCACGCTTCCCACCCGTGGGGGCTCACCGGCGCGGCGCGGCAACGTAAAGGCGGCGGCCATCACTCCCCTCCCGGAACGCGCCGCCCGCCCGTCACCTGGTGATGGAGAGACCGTTGCACGGCGGATGGCCTATCCCCGTTTCTCGTTTTGCGCCTGGCGCATTCTATTCCGGAGCTCCGTGGTGGCCCGCGGGTCCAGCTCCAGGGTATCGGGGTCGATGACGACGCCGTACTCCGTGCGGGCGTGGCCGTGGGTCATCTTCTCCTGCTCCACGTCGTCCAGCACCGAGTCGACGTCCCGGTCCAGGGGGTCGCCGTACCCCCCGGCGCTGGACTGGATGAGCCGGTAGAGGTCGCCGCTCTTCAGGGTGGTCAAGTGCTTGCTGGGGATCTCTCCGGCGTCCGTCTCAGGGTTGATATAGCTGCGGGTCGGCGTGCCGTGCTTGCCCCCTTCCACGCCCCAGGGCGGGAAATCGTGGCGGTCGGAGCGTAGCTGGAAGGTGGCCTCGTCGGCCAGGACCCTGAACTCACGGGTTATGGCCAGTCCGCCCCGGTATTTGCCGGGGCCGCCGGTGTCGGGGACCAGGGCGAACCGCTCGACCATCAGGGGTTGGTCGGCCTCGATGCTCTCTATGGGGGTGTTGGCGGTGTTCCGCCCGGGGGCGGCCAGGCCGTCGGCGCCGTCGAAATAGGGTCCGCCGCCCCTGGGCCCGTCGTTGTTGAACTCCAGGTAGACCCAGGCCTTGCGGTTGCGGTCGTAGCCTCCGAAGGTGAGGCCCACCTCGCCGCCGCCGAAGGCTCCTGGGACCCTGCCCGGCAGGGCCTGGGCCATGGCGCCGAAGAGGGTGGCCGTGATGCGGAAGCCGGAGAGGCCGCGGGCGGCCACGGGCGCGGGGTGCTGGGGGTTGACGAAGCAGCCCTCGGGAGCGGTGATCTCGAAGGCCCTGAAGAAGCCGCTGTTGGACTGGATGGACTCGTCGATGAGGTGCTTCATGACGGCGTACACCTGGGACTTGGTGTACGCGAAGTTGGGGTTGATGGAGCCTTTGGCCTGGGGCGAGGTGCCGTCGAAGTCCACGTACACGGTATCGCCCTGGATCTTCACCTTGGCGTGGATGGCGATGGGCTGTGCGTCGATGCCGTCGTTGTCGATGTAGTCGGTGAACTCCCACTCGCCGTCGGGCAGGGCCTGTATCTCTGCCCGGGTCATGCGTTCGGTGGTGTCCAGGATGTCGGCCATGTAGCTTTTCATCTCCTCGACGCCGTAGTCGTCGACCAGGCGGAGGAGGTCCCGTTCGCCGAACCTGACGGCGGCCAGGAGGGCCTGGACGTCCCCGAGCACCTTCTCGGGCACTCTGACGTTCTTCCCCAGAATCCGCCAGACGGCCTGGTTCAGCACTCCCCTGTCGTACAGCTTCAGGGGAGGTAGGAGCAGGCCCTCCTGGTATATCTCGGTGTTGTCGCAGGCGTTGCCGCCGGGAATGCGGCCGCCGATGTCCGTCTGGTGGCCGATGCAGCAGCTCCAGCCCACCAGGGTGTCGTATGCGAAGATGGGCTTGAAGAGGAAGATGTCCGGCAGGTGGCTGCCGCCCTCGTAAGGGTCGTTGTTGGCGAAGATGTCCCCCGGGTGGACGTCGTCGCCGAAGGCGTTCATGATGCCCTCCAGGGCCGGGGCCATGGAGCCCAGGTGGGAGGGTAGGGTGAGTCCCTGGGCCACCTGCTGCCCGTCGGCGGAGAAGAGGGCCGTGGAGAAGTCCATGGAGTGCTTGATGACGGCGGAGCGCGCGGTGCGGACCACCGTGAGCGCCATGGTGTCGGCGCTGCTCATGAGGGCGTTCTTGATGATCTCCCGGGTGACGGGGTCGGTGGACTGTTGCATCTTGTAGCTCTCCTGCCGGGGGGCTGGACCCAGCCTCGTATCGGGGCCCGCGGGCTAGCCGGCTCGACCCGCCCTCATGGAGGCCCGCAGCTCCTCGGTGGCCCTGAGGTCGATCTCCAGAGTGTCGGGGTCCACCACCACGCCGTACTCCCGCCGCACGTGGTCGACGGTCAGCTTCTCCTGCTGGACGTCGTCCAGGATGGAGTCCAGGTCCCGTTCCAGGGGGTCCCCGTATCCGCCCGCGCCGGCCTGGATGAGGTGGTAGACGTCGTCCTTCTTCATGGTCGTCAGGAGCTTGGGCGCCACCTGGTCAGGGTTCGTGTCCGGGTTGATGTAGTTCTCGATGGGGGTGCCCGGCTTGCCCCCCTGCACACCCCAGGTGGGGAAGTCGTGCCGGTCGGAGCGCAGGTGGAAGGTGGCCTCGTCAGCCAGGACGCGGAACTTCCGGGTGTATGCCAGCCCCCCTCTGTACTTGCCCGGACCGCCCGAGTCCGGGACGAGCTCGAACCTCTCCACCATGAGGGGGTGGTCGGCCTCCACGCTCTCTATCGGCGTGTTGGCCGTGTTGGACACGGGGCTGGGCAGGCCGTCGGGTCCGTCCTGGAAGGGTCCGCCTCCCCTTGGTCCGTCGTTGTTGAACTCCAGGTACACCCAGCCCCTGCGGTCCTGGTCGTACCCGCCGAAGCTGAGGCCCACCTCGCCGCCGCCCCACACGCCGGGCACCTTTTCCGGCAACGCCTGGGCCAGGGCGCCGAAGATGACCTGGGAAACACGAAGGCCCGACATGCCTCTGGCGGCTACGGGGGCGGGGTGCTGGGGGTTCACGAAGCAGCCCTCGGGGGCCGTTATGTGGAAGGCCCTGAAGAAGCCGCTGTTGGACTCGATGTCGTTGTCGATGACGCACTTCACCGCGGCGTACACCATGGACTTGGTGAAGGCGAAGTTGGGGTTGATGGAGCCCCTGGCCTGGGGAGAGGTGCCGTCGAAGTCCACGAACACCTGGTCACCCTCTATCTTCAGGCGGGCGTGTATGGCGATGGGCCGCATGTCCAGGCCGTCGTTGTCCAGGTAGTCGGTGAACTCCCACTCGCCCTTGGGCAGCTTGGCGATATCCGCCCTGGCAAGGCGCTCCGTCGTGTCCAGGATGTCCGCCATGTAGAGCTTCATGTCCTCCAGGCCGTAGTCGTCCACCAGCTTCAGCAGGTCCCGTTCTCCGAAGCGGGTGGCGGCCAGCAGGGCCTGGATGTCCCCCATCACCTTGTCGGACACCCGCACGTTCTTCTCCAGGATGCGCCACACGGCGCGGTTCAGGACGCCGCCCTCGATCAGCTTGATGGGCGGAATCTGGATCCCTTCCTGGTATATCTCCGTGCTGTCGGTGGCGTTCCCCGCGGGGACCCTGCCGCCGATGTCCGTCTGGTGCCCGATGCAGCAGCTCCAGCCCACCAACGTGTCCCGGGAGAAGATCGGCTTGAACAGGAAGATGTCGGGGAGGTGGCTGCCGCCCTCGTAGGGGTCGTTGTTGGCGAACACGTCGCCGGGCTGCACGTCGTCGCCGAAGGCGTTCATGACCCCGTGCAGCGCCGGGGCCATGGCTCCCAGGTGGACGGGGATGGTCAGGCCCTGGGCCACCTGCTGGCCGTCGGCGGTGAACAGGGCGGTGGAGAAGTCCATCGCGTGCTTGATCACCGCCGAGCGGGCCGTGCGGACCACCGTCAGGGCCATGGTGTCGGCGGCGCTTAGAAGGGCGTTCTTGATGACCTCCCGGCTGATGGGGTCGGTGGTCTGCTGCATGCCTCTCTCCTGTCCGATGGAAGATGCGGGGGGTGGGACTCGCCGGGATACCTAGCGAATCGTACTGCCGTCCTCCGTAACTGTCAATATTTCCGGCCCGGCGCTCCGTTTTCTACCCGGTGGCGCGTTTCCTAAGTTTTCTAAGCGTTCAGCACGGAGTCTCGGAAGCTGAAGGGCGTTTCCGCCCGCCCTCCCTCGGGCAGTCCACGGATCAGGCGGGCGTCGAGGAGGAAGGGACGCTTCTCCCTCTCCACCAGGTCCAGGCCGTGGTCGATGGCCTCCTGCAGCCGGTCCTCGTCCTCGACGTGCATCCCCTCCACGCCGAAGGCCTCGGCGATCTTGACGGGGTCTATCTTGTCCAACACCACGCCGCCGTAGCTGCCGCTCTGCTTCATGTACCCTCCGGCCTGGCCGAAATACCCGGCCACGATGCCGTAGGCCTCGTTGTTGGGTATGACGTAGAGCAGGGGGATGTCGTGATGGGCGGCAGTCCACATTCCCGAGTCGGCATAGTACACCGAGCCGTCGCCGACCAGCCCGACTATGGGCCGGTCTGGGGCCGCGAGCTTGACGCCGATGGCCCCGCCGATGCCGTATCCCTCGGACCCGCCGGCGGGACGGATGTAGACGTTGTTGCCCGGGTCTCCGGCGCCGCCGAGGACGTCCAGGGGCACGGCGAACTGCTCGATCAGCACCATGCCGCCGCCCCTCCTCTCCAGGGCGCCGTCGAGGGTATCGCCCAGCACCCACGGGCGTATCCGGGACGCCTCCGGTCCTATGCTCTCCGCAGCCTTCCTGCGTTGGGCCCGGAGGGAGGCGGCCTCTTCCCGAGCGTGGGCCCGCCTGTTGGCCAGCTCTTCCGGCTCCCTGCCGCTGCGGGCCGCGTCCAGGACTCTGTCCAGGGTCCGGCGGACGTCGGCCATCACGGCGAGGTCCAGGCCCGGGACGTTCTTCAGGTTCTCAAGGTCCGGACCCACGGCGATGACCCTCCGGGCCTTTGCGAAGGGCCCGTAGTCGGACGCCAGGCCGTCTCCGCTGTGACGGACGCCGACGCAGAGGATAAGGTCCGGGTCCAGGACCTCCAGCGATTGGACGGCCCTTCCGGCGTGGAGGGGGTGCTTTGTGGGTACGGAGCGCAGGTCCCGCATGTCGGACACGACGGGGAGGCCGAAATGCTCGGCCAGGGCCACGGCCTGTCCTTCGGCGCCGCTCTTCCAGATGCCGTCGCCCACGTGGAGCACCGGGCGCCTGGCGTCGTTCAGGGCCTGGACGATCTGCTCCACGTCACTGTCGTCGGGATATCCGGACCGGACGTACGGGATGGAGCCCTCGACGATGTTGGTGGTCACCTGGCCCGGGCCCAGCAACCGGTCGTATACGGCGATGTGGACCGGGCCCACCGGGGGAGTGGTCGCAACACGGAGAGCTCGGTCGATGGCCTGGGGCAGGCCCTCGGGCTCGATGACGGTCCAGCTTGCCTTTGTGAATGGAGTGGAGATGGACGTCGGCCCGAAGTTGTGGCTCAGGTCGAGACCGATGGCGTCGGCGAAGCTCCCCGTATCGCCGGCGAAGGTGATGACGACCACGGGCAGGCTGCCTGTCCACACGTTGATGAGCTGGCCCAGGCACTGGGCAAGCCCGGCGCCAAGGTGGACGACCATGACCGCCGGGTCCAGCTTGGCCTGGGTGTATCCCCCGGCCATGGCGGTCACACTCCCCTCGTGAAGGGCCAGGACGCCGTTGATTGCCGGGTTTTCGTGGAGGGCGTCGAAGAAGTGGGCCTCCCGGGAGCCCGAGTTGTAGAAGACGTACTTCACGCCCGACGCCACGAGCTGTTCTACGATTACCTGGGACGGATTGGCCGTTATGGATCGCATCTGCATGGCATATGGCCCCCAACCTCTAGAGATTCACCCGAGGCCGTCCGAGGCCGAACGTAACCGGCCACCCTCGGCTCCCCGGCCTGTCCGGATTATATCATCCGGCCTCCGATTGGGAATCCACGGGACGGCGGCGTGGATTCCCGCCCAACATGTCACTGTCATGAAAATAAATTGCAGCACCCCTTCTGACGAATCCCCCACCCGTCCATTCCCGTGCACGCGGGAATCCAGGCCGCCAGCGCGGGGTTGAGGTTGGCCTGCACCGGTCATTCCCGTGCACGCGGGAATCCCGGGAATCCAGGGGAAGGGAGCGGCATATCCAGCCGCCGACTCCTCGGGTCCTGCCTCTTGTGTATCCGAAGGGGGCCCCCGCCCCCGTATCAAGTACGAGTACATGCTTTTGCGGGCATGCCGGAGAGGAGCGTTGCGAGGTTATTTTCATGGCAATGACATTTGGAGGGCTCGGCCTGACGTGTTTCCTGGGTAGTTACGCTAGAGTCTCCGTTCGCGGAGAAATGGCGTAGTGGGGCGCCCCGGCCAATTCTCCGTAGCGGCGGTCCCGGCCTCCCCGGTGTGATATACTGGCTGGACCATTTCCCGGGTCGTACGGAACGGTCCGTTGGGCCCCTCCGGTCCCACAGATGCCCTCTAGGGCAGTGATAGCGCATGGACGATAACGGCAACATCCGCTACAGGATACAGGACGCCCTGGCCGGGCACGATGCCCGGTACATCGAGATACGTGTCGAAGAGGTGGAGGGCTCCCACATCCGGTACCGGGGCAGGGAGCTGGAGGAGATAGGGCACTCCACCGGGGTCGGCGGGTGCGTCCGGGCCCTCTCCGGCGGATGGGGCTTCGTTTCCTTCAACGACCTGGAGGGGCTCCGGGACAAGGTGGCCACGGCGGTCCGCAACGCCCGTCTGGTGGGAGAGAAGGACATATCCCTCGCTCCCGTCGAGCCGGTGGTGGACTCGGTACCGCCGGTGGTGGTGAAGGACCCCCTGGCCGTACCGATACGCGACAAGAAGTCCCTCCTCGACCAGTACGTAGAGACCATCTGGAAGGTGCCCGGCGTGACCACGTCCTCGATACGATACGGAGACGGCCGCCGCAACCGCATCTTCTCCAACTCCGAGGGCGCCTACGTAGAGCAGGGCCAGGTGGACGTCAGCATGCACCTGAGCGCCGCCGCCCGGGACGGCGGTGAGGTCCAGCAGTCCAGCCTCAGCCTTGGCTCCAACGGCGACTACTCCTTCGTCGAGACACTCCATGAGGATGCCGAGACCATGGCCCGCCGCGCGGTGGACCTGGTGAAGGCGCCCCAGGTGAAGGGCGGAGAGTACACGGTCGTGCTGGACCCGGTGCTGGCGGGAGTGTTCATCCACGAGGCCTTCGGGCACCTGTCCGAGGCGGACCACGTCTATGAAAACCAGCAGCTACGGGACATAATGGCAATGGGACGCCGCTTCGGAGGTCCCCACATCAACGTGGTGGACGGAGCGGCCGTCCCCGGCCTCCGGGGCAGCTACAAGTACGACTCCGAGGGCGTCCCAGCCACCAAGACCTACCTGCTCAGGGAGGGTCATCTGGTGGGCCGGCTCCACTCCAGGGAGACCGCCGCCGCCATGGGCGAGGCTCCCACGGGGAACGCCCGGGCGATCAACTCCCAGTTCCCGCCCATAGTGCGCATGACCAACACCTACATCGAGCCCGGAAAAACGACCTTCCAGGACATGATCTCGGACATCAAGGACGGGCTGTACGTCCGGAATTGGTACGGCGGGATGACGACCATGGAGCAGTTCACCTTCTCGGCGGGGGAGTCCTTCGCCATCCGCAACGGCAAGGTGGAGGAGCTCATGCGCCCCGTCCTGCTCTCGGGGAACCTGTTCACGACCCTGGAGAACCTGGACTCCATCGGCGACGACCTGGACATGAACCAGGGAGGGGGCTGTGGCAAGAGCGGCCAGTCGCCCCTTCCCGTCTCCAACGGCAGCCCCCACATACGGATACGGAAATGCCTGATCGGGGGGACGGCCTGATGCCTGCGGACAGCGGCGAGACCCCCGCCATCGAGCCCTTCCTGGAGGCACTCTTGGAGCGGGCCGGAAGGGTCTCCCAGGGAGCCGAGGTGTTCCACGTCCGCCGCAGGGACGAGCCAGTGATGTTCGAGGCCAACCGGCTGAAGCTGGTGGAGAATCGCGAAAGCTCCGGGGTTGCCCTCCGCCTGGTCAAGGACGGCAAGATCGGGTTCTCCTCCACGTCGGACTTCCGCGACCCGGGCAAGCTGGTGGACAAGGCGCTGGAGATGGGTCCCTACGGGCCGGAAGCCCGGCTGGAGTTCCCCGGCCATCACGACTTCTCGCCGGTGGACGTGTACGACGAAGAAACGGCCTCCATGCAGGTGGAGGACATGGCCGAGATGGGCCAAGCCGCCGTGGACCGGCTGGCCCGCCACACTTCGGACCTGACCTGTGACGGCGTGGTCGCCAAAGGTGTGACCGCGCTCACGGTCCTCAACTCCTCCGGGGGCGCTGCCAGCTACACCAAGAGTGTGTTCTCCGTGTTCTTCCACGGCACGGTGGTGAAGGGCGAGGACATGCTCCTGGTGTCCGACGGGAGGAGCTGGTGCAGCCCCATCCGGGACACCACCGAGATCGTAGAGTCCATCGAGACCCAGCTCGACCTGTCCCGGACGGTGGTCGAGGCCCCGGTGGGCGCTGTTCCCGTCGTGTTCACGCCCCGGGGGTTCGCCGGTGCGCTGCTGTCGCCTCTGATGTCGGGATTCAGCGGCAAGGCCGTTCTCCAGGGTGTATCTCCCCTGGTGGGCAAGCAGGGGCAGCGGCTCATGGACGAGCGGTTCAGCCTCTGGGACGCCCCCCAAACGGCCTACTCGCCGGGCAGCCGTATGTGCGACGACGAGGGGATGCCCACCCGTAAGCTGTCCCTGGTGGACAAGGGGACCGTCGGCACCTTCCTTTACGACCTGCAGAGCGCAGCGCAGGCCGGGGTCGAGAGCACGGCCAGCGCCCACCGGGGCGTGAGCAGCCTGCCGTCCCCGGGGTCCAGCGTAATAGTGGTGGACGGCGGCGATATCGGCTACGGTGAGATGCTCCAGGATATGGGTACCGGCCTGGTGGTGGAGCGGCTCCTTGGGGCCGGGCAGAGCAACATCCTGGGGGGAGACTTCAACGCCAACGTGCTGCTGGGGTACAGAGTGGAGGGTGGCCGGGTGACCGGGCGCGTGAAGAACACCGTCATCTCCGGCAACGTGTACCGGGTCCTGGAAAGCCTCCGCGGGATCGAGAATGAGACCCGCTGGGTAGGCGGGGCCGTCAGGGCGCCCTCCCTGTACGCCGATAGCGTATCGGTGTCGTCCAAGTAAGAGGGCAAGTAGACGGCAAGCGGACGCGGTCGACCCGCGGCCGCAGGCCTGTCTCGCAGGATGATGGGCAACATTGCGCGAGGAGTGGTGTCTTGTCCCTGGAGACCAGTCTGGAGCACATAGCCGACCAGCATGCGGCCTTGAGCTATCCGGCCCTTACCGACCTGTCGGACCTGTCGCCCTCGGACGTGGGACGGTTTGCCGGGACGTGGGCCAGGATCTCCGCCGCCAGGAAGTGCGAGGTCATCCAGGGTCTGGTCGAGATGGCCGAGGACAACGCGGAGCTGGAGTTCAGCGCCATATTCAAGGTGGGGCTCAAGGACCCGGACTGGGGGGTCAGGGAGCGGTCCATCTCAGGCCTGTGGGAGTACGAGGACCGCTCGCTCATCGGGACCCTGGTGGCCCTCCTTGCCTCAGACAAGTCGGGAGAGGTCAGGGCGGCGGCGGCCGTGGCCCTGGGCAGGTTCGCGGCCCTGGCCCAGGATGGAAGACTCTTGCAGAAGGACTCCGACGCCGTAAGGTCCGCTCTCATGGCGGCCCTGACCGACGTCGAAGGGTGGCTGGAGGTGCGCCGGCGGGCGTTGGAGTCCATAGCCGCGTTTCGCGTCGTGGACGTGAACGAGTACATCCGCTGGGCCTACGACAGCGACGACCTGAAGCTGAAGTGCAGCTCCATCTATGCCATGGGCAAGACGGGCGAGCCGGCCTGGTTGGAGCTCCTGGTCCGCGAGCTCCAGAACCCCAACCCGCCGGTCAGGTACGAGGCGGCCAACGCCTGTGGAGAGATTGACGACGAGGAGGCGGCGCCCCACCTCATTGCCCTCCTCCACGACGACGATACTCAGGTACAGCTGGCGGCCGTAGGGGCCCTGGGGGAGATCGGCGGCAGCCTGGCCAAGAAGGCCCTCGTCCGCTGCGTGAAACGGGAAGACCCGGTCCTGGAGGATGCCGCCAGGACAGCCCTGGAGAATATAAAGACCATGGAGGACCCCCTGGGGTTCGCCTACGAGTCGTAGCCCCCCGATTACCTGCCGGGTCGTGTTCGGCGACCGGAAGGCCCCCCGGTCCGTTGGGGCAGCATGGGCTAGGAAGATGTCACAGGACGCCTCTCCCGATACCTCCTTGGTCAACTCCATCAGGGTCGCTCGCCTTGCTACGGCGGACCTTTCCGGGGCCCCTCACGTGGTGCCGGTCTGCTTCGCCTACGATGGCGAGAGCTTCTACTCGGTCCTGGACCGTAAGCCCAAGCGGGCGCCCGTCGAACGGTTGAAGAGGGTCCGCAACATCCTTTCCAACCCCAGGGTCTCGCTGGTGCTGGACCACTACGACGAGGACTGGTCCCGGCTCTGGTACGGGCTGGTCACGGGAAGGGCCCTGCTGCTGCGGTCTGGGCCGGAGCACGACCGGGCCATAGGGCTCCTGAGACGCAAGTACGCCCAGTACGAACAGATGGAGATCGACGCCAACCCGGTCATCCGTATCACCCCGGAGCGGACCACTTGGTGGGGCAATCCTTGGGGTTGAGGAGAGCAGGGGTTGAGGAGAGCAAGTTGGCAGCGGCCGGGGCGCGGTATAATGGGGGATGCAGATGACCGGAGAGCCACAGGCAGGCGGCGAAAGAGTCTACGAGTGGGACGTGGTCCAGGTGGGAGACCGCTCCCCTGAGTTCGTCTACGAAGTTACGGCCGAGAACATCGCCGACTACTGCAGGGCCGTACGCTACGAGAACCCCGTCTACGTCAACGACGCCGCGGCGCGGGAGATGGGGTTCCCGGGCGTGTTCGCGCCTCCCACAATGCTCTACACGTACGCTCCCCAACGGCGCAACGACCTCATCGAAGCGCGGGGATACATCGCCCCCGAGCAGTCGGTGGTCGCCCCCAGGAGCACACCGTTCGTATCCACCGCCGTCCGGTTCCAGGAGACCCTGGTGCGCCCTGGCGACGTGATCGCCTCGGTCACGGAGGTCGTGGACAAGCTCCAGAGGCGGGACAACAAGTTCGTCACCTTCCGGGTGACCGCCCACAACCAGAGGGGCGAGCCGGTGGCGGAGTACGACTACACCTGCCTCTGGGAGTCTCCGACCCGCAAACGTCCACCCTCGGACCCTGTGCCGGACCAGGGGGCCTCCGGCGAGCGCCGGTCCTAGGAACGTGGCTGCCACCACCTCCGCCGGCGGGTTGGTGGGTCTTGTCCAGAAACGCCTTTTCTACGGCTGGGTGATCGTCGCCAGCACCTTCGCCATCAACTTCTCCACCATGGCGACCGGCACCCTTAACTTCGGCCTGTTCGTACTGCCCATGGGCGCGGCCCTGGGCATGAGCCGGGGCCAGTTCGGGTGGGCGCAGACTACCCGGGGGCTGTCGGCTGGACTGTCCAGCTTTCTGATCGGACGTATACTGGACCGGTACGGTCCTCGGGTCCTCGTGGTCGTCGCCGCGACCATAATCGGCGTCTGTCTCCTGGGTGTCTCCAGGGCGGGGGCCGGGTGGCACGTGATCCTTCTGTTCGGCATCATGGGTGTGTGCGGCCTGGCCGCGCCCAACAGCCTGGTGACGTCGGTGCCCGTGGCCAAGTGGTTCCGGCGGGTCAGGGGCCGCGCCCTGGCCCTGGCCAGCACCGGGCTGGGCCTGGGCGGCGTGGCCTTTCTCCCCATAACCCAGCAGCTCATCGACCAGGTGCAGTGGCGGGACGCGTGGGTCATACTGGCCATTGCCTTCTTGGGGGTGTCCATACCCCTGGGTGCACTGTTCCTGAGACGCCAGCCCGAGGACTTCGGGCTGGCGGTGGACGGAGACCCCTCTCCGGACGCCGTGCCGCCGGGCTCCACCATGACCGAGGACCCCGGCGCAGAGGCGGTGTGGACCGTGGGAGAGACCCTGCGGACCACCACCATGTGGAAGCTGATGCTAGTCTTTGCGATGGCAGGCCTCGGGATGGGCGCCGCCAGCCTGCACCGCATACCCTATTTCGTGGAGGAGCGGGGCTTCGACCCTCTGGTCGTGTCCTACGCCTTCTCGGCCGACGCCGCCGGCGCCGCCATCATGGCCTTGGCTACGGGATGGGTGGTGGACAGGTTCCCCATACGGTGGGTTGCGGTGTCGTCCTACCTGGGCTTCGCGCTGGCCGTCCTCCTGATGATCTACGCGCTGAACGAGGCGGCCCTCTTCGCCTCGGTCATCGCCTTCGGCATGTCCGTGGGGATCGGCATGGTCGTGCAGACGTACATATTCGCGGCCTACTACGGGAGGGCGTTCCTCGGAGCCATCAGGGGGATAGTGTTTCCGGTGACCCTGATAGCGTCGGGGGTGGGCGCCCCGGCGGCGGGTTACATGCGCGACGTTCTGGGCAGCTACGACCAGGCCTGGTGGATGCTGCTGGGCGTGTATCTTGCCACCGCGCTTATAATGGCTACTGTATCGCCCCCGTCGAGGGCAGCTACCAACGAGGACGGTAACATGTGATGAGACTCGAGGGCAAGGTCGCCATAATCACGGGTGGGGCCCACGGTATGGGCGCGCTGGAAGCCAAGCTGTTCGTCGAGGAAGGGGCCAGAGTGGTGATCGGCGACGTCCTGGAGGCCGAGGGGCGGCAGGTGGAGGCGGAGATCGCCGAGGCTGGGGGGGAGGCGATGTTCCTGGCCATGGACGTGACCCGCGAGGGGGACTGGAAGACGGTGGTGTCGAAGACGGTGGAGAGGTTCGGCAGGCTGGACGTCCTGGTGAACAACGCCGGGATCAGCAGCCGCCTCTACCCCGACTCCTCCAGCGTCGACGGGTGGGACCGCATCATGGACATCAACGCCAAGGGCGTGTACCTGGGCACTATTCACGCGGTCCCCCACATGATCGAAGGGGGCGGCGGCTCCATCGTCAACATATCGTCGATTATGGGGCTGGTGGGCAACCCCTTCGGGCACGGCGCCTACCACGCGTCCAAGGGCGCGGTCAGGCTGTTCACGAAGGCCATGGCGGTGCGCCACGCCCAGGAGGGCGTCCGCGTCAACTCCGTCCACCCAGGGTTCATGCCGCCCATGATGAACCAACCCGCCTACTCCGACGAGGAAGAGCGGCTGGTCATCGAGGGGACTCCCATGCGCAGGCGGGGCCGCCAGGAGGAGGTCGCCAACGCGGTCCTGTTCCTGGCTTCGGACGAGGCATCCTACATTACGGGCGCGGAGCTGGCCGTGGACGGCGGCTACACCGCCCAGTAGGCCCGCCGGTCCAACGTGCCCCAAGGGCCCCCTTGAATCCCAGACCATGAGGAGGTGCAGCGTGGACGAGATACGGGCCGTGGCCCCGACCGGTATGCTGGGCTCGGGCTTTCTGGAGAGCTCCCTGACCAAGGCCATGGGGTTGGGGCCCCACTTCGTAGCGTGCGACGCCGGCTCCACCGACACCGGGCCCGACCCGCTGGCCACGGGTAGGGGACAGTTCCCCAGGTCGGCCATCAAGCGGGACCTGCGGCTGATGCTCCTGGCCGCCCGGAACGCCGGCGTCCCCCTCATCATAGGCTCCTGCGGCACCGGCGGCGGCGACTTGGGCCTGAACCTGGTCCGGGACGTAACCCTGGAGGTGGCCAAGGAGGAGGACCTGCACTTCAAGCTCGCCCTGATCCACTCGGAGCAGGACCGGGAGTACCTGCAGGGCAAGCTTCACGACGGCAAGATAGCCCCCCTGAAACCGGCCCCGGCCCTGGACGAAGAGGTGATCAACCGCAGCATCCACATCGTTGGGATGATGGGCCCCGAGCCCATCGCTAGGGCGTTGGAGGAGGGGGCCGACGTGGTGCTGGCGGGGCGTTCCAGCGATACGTCCCTGTTCGCCGCCTTGCCCATGGTCCACGGCTTCCCCGAGGCCCCGGTGTGGCACGCGGCCAAGACCCTGGAGTGCGGCGCCGCCTGCGCCGCCATCCGAAAGTCCCCGGACTGCATGTTCGCCTACATCAGGAAGGACCACTTCGTCGTGGAGCCGCCTGGTGAGCAGCTCTGGTGCACCCCCCAGAGCGTGGCGTCCCACACGCTGTACGAGAACGCCGACCCATACCACCTCTACGAGTGCTCGGGCATGCTGGACACCTCGGACTCTCGTTACGAGGCGGTCTCGGACCGGGCGGTCAGGGTCTCGGACAGCCGGTGGGTGCCCGCGGACAGGTACACGGTCAAGCTGGAGGGGGTGGAGCTGGCCGGGCAGCAGAGTGTGGCCATCGGCGGCATACGGGACCCCATAATCATCCGGCAGATCGATAGCTGGCTGGAGAGCCTGCGGGAGAAGCAGGTGGACCGGATCCACGAGGCCTTCGGCGGCCTGGAGGTGGACAAAGACTACTCCCTCCACTTCAGGGTGTACGGGCGGAACGGGGCCATGGGCTCCCTGGAGCCGGTGGAGACCCCGGCCCACGAGCTGTGTCTGTTCATCGAGGTCACCGCCCCGGAGCAGGGTCTCGCCGAGTCCATATGCACGAGCTGCGCCGGCCTGGCCTTGCACCACCCGGTGCCCGAATGGCACGGGCTGATCACCGGGATGGCGTACCCCTACAGTCCGCCGGTGCTCAACCGGGGGCCCGTCCACAGGTTCAATCTGAACCACGTGGTCGAGCCCGACGACCCCTACGAGATGTTCCCCCGGGAGATGGTGCAAGTCTAGCGGCCGGGGCCCGGAGGTCGCCTACGGGGCGGGGCAAGCCCCGAGGCGGCAAGGCGGTCCCCAACGCACGCCGGAGGCGAAATGCCCAAGCTGTGGGAAGTGACCAAGCTGGTCCGCAGCAAGAACGCGGGCCCCTTTGTGCTGACCTTCGACATCATGTTCGACGATGCCCAGGTGTACCGCCGGGTGAAGGAGTCCAACGCCATCACCAAGGAGCGGGTAGCGCGCATGTACCGTCAGGATGAGGAGGACGTCCTCTTCTTCCACTGCGACAACGCGCTGGCGATCAAGTTCAGCATACCCCGGCCCGTCTTCTCCGGGGACCTGGGCGACACCGACATCTACGGAGGCCAGCAGCACGCGCCGCTGCTGGACATCGAGGTGCCCGGCTAGTCTACCACCTCGAAGCGCTCCGATTCCGGGTGCCGGGACCAGAGCTGGTCGGCCCCCGCCATGGCCTCGGCCCGCTGGGGGCTGGCCCGCCAGGCGTCGTATATCTCATTGCTGTCCCAGGTGACCAGTGTCGTGATCTTGGTGGGGTCCGTCAGGGAGTAAAGGGTCCGGCGGCTGCCGAACCCGGGCGCCTTGCTCTGGGCCGCGCCGTTCCCGTCCAATAGGGCCCGGGCCTCCTCCAGCTTGTCCTCCTTGGCCCAGTGGTGAGTGAGAACTCCTATCATGCTGCCTCCCAATGGCTCAGGGTAGAGTGCGACGGCCCCTCAGTGCATCACCACTCCGCCGTCGACGTTGAAGGCCTGCCCCGTGATGTTGCGCCCGCCCGGCCCGGCTAGGAACGCCGCCATCTCCGCTATGTCCTCGGGCTCGATGATCCTGCCCAGGGGGATGGACGCCTCGGCCCGCCGCATCATCTCCTCCAGGGCAACGCCCGCCTCCCAGGCCCGTTGGGAGCTGGTGGCCTCCAGCATCGGCGTGCGCACGGCCCCGGGGCAGATGGAGTTTACGTTGATGTCGTGCTCGGCAAAGGGGTGGGTCGCTAGCTGGCTCATGGCGATGATGCCGGCCTTGGCGGCGGCGTAGGCGGCGTTGGAGCCGCCGGGGAACCCCTTCCCCGCCACCGAGGACATGTTGATGATACGGCCACCCCTGCCCTGGCGCATCATCTCACGGGCGACCCTCTGCATGCAGAAGAAGGCGCCCTTGGCGTTCACCCGGTGGATGCGGTCCCATAGGGCCTCGTCGATGTCCATGATCCGGGCCGCCTGGGTCACCGCGGCGTTGTTCACAAAGATGTCCAGGCCGTCGAAGGCGTCCAGGGTCTCCCGGACCATGCGGTCGATCTGGTCCAGGTCGGCCACGTCGGCCTGGATGGCCAGGCTCTCCCCCCCGACGTCGCGTATCGCCTGACACGTCCCTGCCGCGGTCGCGCCGTCTATGTCTGCGACGGCGATGCGGGCTCCCCCCTCCGCCAGCCGCAGGGAGATGGCCCTTCCGAGGCCGCGTCCGCCCCCCGTAACCAGGGCGACCTTACCTTCCAGCAGCATGCTACCCTCATCCACCGTCCGAGGGCCGTCTTCCGCCTTGTGCCATCATTGTATGGTCGTGTATGGAGAATATCAACGGAGCGGGCCTTGTGGAATCGGCGGCTGGCCGATACAATCGCCGGTGGTCGGGTCGAGGGTGCATGAGACCCGCGGAGGTGACTGGCCCGATGACGATGAAGCACATTAGCGCCGTGACCCTGGCCGTGCGGGACATGGCGAGGGCGGTGCGGTTCTACCGTAACGTCGGGCTGGAGATGTCCTACGGGGGCGAGAACGCCTCCTTCACCAGCTTCCGGATCGGCAGGGACTCCCTCAACCTTGTCCTGGACCCCTCCAGGGAGCCCGCCTGGTGGGGCCGCGTTATCCTCCGCGTCGAGGGGGTGGACAAACGGTACAGGCAGCTCAAGGGGAGCGGCCTGGAGCCTGACGAGCCAAGGGACGGCGAGTGGGGCGAGCGGTACTTCCATATCACCGACCCCGACGGACACGAGCTGAGCTTTGCCGAGCCCTTGGAGTGACCCCTCGCGCACCATCGGGCCGAGCCCCCTTCGCAGGACCCTCGGCAAGGCCCTGGTCCTCCTGGTCCTCCCGGTCCTGCTGCCGGCCGCCTGTGCCCCGTCGGACACCCCGGCGCCTGACGTAGCAACCTCGTCGCCGGCTGCGAGCAGCCCGGCTGACCCCGCCCCGGCAACGGTCCCTGCGCTCCCACCGTCCCCGTTGCCGACGACGCCGAGCTCCGATGTAGCTCCAGCTCCCCCGACCACGGAGGCGGGGGTGTCTCCGGCGCCGACCCCGTACCCGGAAGTCACCGAGGGCGACGCCCCACCCGCAAGTCCAGGGCCATTGCCGCAGGTGGACGTGGTGCGGGCGTTTCCCAACCTCGAGTTCCGCAGGCTGACCAACCTGGTGCAGCCCGACGACGGTCGAGGGCTGCTCTTCGTCACTGAGCAGGCGGGCGTGGTGCGTCTCTTTCCCAACCGGCAGGACGCCGCCGACGCCGGCGTGTTCCTGGACATCAGGGACAGAGTCAGGGAGGTCAACAACGAGGAGGGCCTCCTGGGGATGGCCTTCGATCCCGGCTACGCCGAGAACGGCCTCTTCTACGTCTACTACTCGGCCGGCAGTCCCAGGCGGTCGGTGGTGTCCCGCTTCGCGGTGAGCTCGGGCGACCCGCTGCGGGCGGACCCCGAAAGCGAGCTGGTCGTCATGGAGATACCCCAGCCCTTTGGGAACCACAACGGCGGGCAGATCGCCTTCGGGCCCGACGGATATCTGTACGTGGCCCTGGGCGACGGCGGCAGCTCCGGGGACCCCGGGGGCAACGGCCAGGACCTGGAGACCTTGCTGGGGTCGGTCCTGCGGATAGACGTGTCCCGATCGTCTCCCGATGAGCCGTACCGGATACCCCACGACAACCCCTTCGTCGGAGAGCCGGGAGTCCGCTGGGAGATATGGGCCTACGGCCTGCGGAACCCCTGGAGGTTCTCCTTCGACGCCTCCGGGCGACTGTGGGCGGCTGATGTGGGCCAGAACGCGTGGGAGGAGATAGACGTCTTGGAGGGCGGCGGCAACTACGGCTGGAGGTGCATGGAGGGCCTCCACCGCTTCCGGTGGGAGGTGGGATGCGACTCCGCCGTGCTCGCGCCCCCGGTGTGGGAGTACGCACGGACCGGGGGCAACTGCTCCGTCACCGGCGGCTATGTCTACCGGGGCAGCGGGATATCCGACCTGGCGGGCGCCTACGTGTACGGCGACTTCTGCTCGGGACGGATATGGGGGCTCCGCCTCGACGGCGGCTCGGTAGGGGCACAGGCCCTGCTGGCTGAGTCCGGTCTCTTCATCACATCCTTTGGCGGGGACGTGGATGGCAATCTGTACGTCCTCTCTCGGAACGAAGGCATCTACCGCTTGACGGAGCGCCGGTAGGGCCCCGTCGGCTTGGGCCGTGGGTAAGCCTCACGGCGCCACGGCTATGAGTATCACCCCTGCCACGATGGACCCGGAGCCCAGCAACCTTCCCCACGCGAGAGGCTCCTTCAGCATCGTAGCCCCCAGAACCACCGCGAACACGATGCCCACCTCCCTGGCCGGGGAGATGTAGCTGACCCGCGAGAACTCCAACGCCGACAGCACCAGCCCGTAGGCCAGAAAGGTCAGCAGGCCCGCCGCGGCGATGCGGAGGGGCCCCGCCCGAAACTCCCCGGCGAGCTTATCCAGGCCGTGGACCCGCGCCATGTAGGGCGTCAGCGTCAGGGCCGTGCCCAGGGACATGAGGTACATGTACAGCAGCGGGTCCACGTACCGTACTCCCACCTTGTCCCACACCGAGTAGACTGCGATCACTGCTCCGGTGAGGAGCGCGTACCTGGCGCCCGGGTCCTTGAGAAACCGGAGAGGGTCACTGAGGATTGCCCGGATGCTCCCCCACCAGTACACGGTGTATATGCCGACCACGACGGCGGTTATCCCTCCCGCGGCCAGGGCGGAGACCGTCTCCCCCAGTAAGACGACTCCCATCACCGGCACGGCCATGGGACCCATGCCCCGGGCTACGGGGTAGACCAGGGACAGGTCTCCGTGGGTGTATCCCCGCCCCAGGAAGAGAAAGTAGAGGGCGTGCAACCCCACCGTGCCCAGGACGTACCACCAGCCCGGAGACTCGACCGAAGTCTGCCACGCCAGCACCGCTCCCAGGGGCAGCAACAGGACGCTGATGGCCGCGAGCAACCACCAGGTGAAGACCTCCGGGCGGAGGGCGCCTTTCAGCAGGTAGTTCCAGGTCGCGTGGGCCACGGCGGAGAGGACCACCATCGCCAGGGCCAGGCCGTTCATTCCAGGCAGTATAGCAGCCCGTAAGCTTGACGGCCCATGACTCGGCTGCTACGATTGCCTCCGGCCTCGGCGGCTGTGGCCTCACTGCCCTCCGCGGGGCCGGGTACACCCACTCTCCCAACCTCGATGACGTAGCGCCTCTACGGAAGGGCTCGATGACCTATTTCGCAGGCGTAGACACCGGTGGCACCTTCACCGACTTCGTTATCTTCGACACCGAGACCCAGACCCTGCACCTGCACAAGTACCCCTCGACTCCCCACGACCCTTCGGCGGCCACCGTAGAGGGGCTGGGAGAGGTCCTGCCGGAGCAGGGGGTCACGCCGGCCGAGCTCGCCTCCCTGGCCCACGGCACCACCGTGGCCATCAATGCCGTCCTCCAGGACCGCCTTCCCGAGATAGGGATGATCACCACGGAGGGGTTCCGAGACGTCCTGGAGCTGGCCCGGCAGAGGCGTCCCCACCTCTACAACCTGGACATCGAGAAGCCTCGCCCCCTGGCTCCCAGGCGCCTTCGCCTGGAGGTCCCGGAGCGCGTCGACGTCCACCGGCGGGTGCTGACCTCCCTGGACGAAGGGGCGGTGACCCGGGCCGCGGAGAGGCTCAGGGATGCCGGGGTCCCGGCCGTGGCCATCTGCTTCCTCAACGCCTACGGCAACTCGGTCCACGAGCGCAGGGCCCGCACGCTGCTCAGACGTTCGTTTCCCAGGGCCCTGGTCTCCATCTCCTCGGAGGTGTTGAGGGAGTTTCGCGAGTTCGAGCGTTTCTCCACGACCACCCTCAACGCCGCCCTCCTGCCCGTGATGCGCCGGTACCTGGAGCGTCTGGGACGCCAGGTGAAGGCCCTGGGGGTGTCCTCGCCGCCCCGTATCTCCAGCTCCTACGGCGGCACCGTGGCGCTGCGCACGGCCAAAGAACGTCCCACCGTGACACTGATGTCCGGTCCCAGCGCCGGCGTCGTGGGGGCCGCCGCGGTCGCCGGGGCCAGCGGGTACCGGGACCTCATAACGCTGGACATGGGCGGCACCAGCACGGACGTCTGCCTTGTCCACGGGGGCACGCCCCTCATATCCCGTGAGCGCCAGATAGGGGGGTGGCCGGTTCTGGAGCCGTCCCTGGACGTCCACTCCATCGGCGCTGGGGGCGGCAGCATCCTGTGGGTGGACGAGGGCGGCTTCCTGCGGGTCGGCCCCCAGAGCGCCGGGGCAAGGCCGGGCCCGGCTTGCTATGGACTGGGCGGCACGTGGGCCACGGTGACCGACGCCAACCTGGTGGCCCGACGCCTGAGCCCCAGCCGGGAGCTTGGGGACCGGGTTGCCCTCCAGGAGGCCCCGGCCCGTCGCGCCCTGGAGACGGACGTCTGCGGCCCCATGGGGTTCTCCATCGAGAGGGCCCTCTACGGCGCCAACGGAGTGTTGACCAGCAACCTGGCCCGGGCCGTCCGGGTGGTCTCGGTAGAGCGGGGTCACGACCCGCGGACCTTTACGTTGGTGGCTTTCGGCGGCGCCGGGCCGATGCATGCGGCCCAGCTCGCCGCGGAGATGGACATCGGCACCGTGCTGGTCCCCGAGGCCCCGGGAGTGCTGTGCGCCCTGGGGCTGCTGATGGCCGACGTTCGCGCGGAGTTCAGCCAGTCCCACGTGCTGGTCCTGGACGGGGACCGACGGGGGAACGCGCCCGCCTCCCATCGCACGGTGGCCCATCGCACGGTGGAACGCGTCTTCGCGGGCTTGGAGAGCAGTGCGTCCAAGTGGCTCAGGAGCGAGGGCATCGACAGGTCCTCGGCAGGACGCACCCGGGTGGTGGAGATGAGGTACGCGGGACAGGGCCACCAGCTACCCATCGTCGCCCAACTGGACGAGAGCCCGGCCAACACCGTCGAGCGGCTCCTGGAGGACTTCCACGCCACCTACGAGGAGGGTTACGGCTACGCCCGCAGAGGCACGCCGGTGGAGATGGTCCACTTTCGCCTCCAGGTGAGCGCTCCGGGGCCCCAGCCGAAGCTAAAGGCCCGCTCCCCGGGGGACGGGGACCACGGCCGGGCCCTCAGCTCCACCAGGGAAGTCTACCTGGGGCAGCAGCACGGGTTCGCCGAATGCCCGGTGTACTGGAGGCCCAGACTGGAGCCGGGCGACCGCGTTCCCGGTCCGGCGGTGATCGAGCAGATGGACTCGACGACCGTATTGCTGCCCGGCCAGGAGGCCAACGTGGACCAGTACCTGAGCCTGCTAATATCGACGTAGGGGGGAACGGTTGAGCACCAAGACGGAAGTAGACCCGATACTAGCCGAGGTGGTCGCGAACCTGCTCCTGTCCGTGTCCGACGAGCTGGGGCTCGCCATGATCGCGGCGTCCCATTCCCCCAACATCCGCGAGCGGAGGGACTGCTCCACGTGCATCTTCGGCCCCGAGGGCCAGATCATCGCCCAGGCGCCCTTCGTGCCCATGCACCTGGGCTCCATGGTGGGGCTGATCGACGAGGTGCTGAAGAGGTTTCCGAAGGACACCCTGAAACCCGGTGACGTGTTCCTGGCGAACGACCCCTACCGCGGCGGGGGCGCCCACCTGCCCGACATCACCGCCGTCTCCCCGGTGTTCTACAAGGACTCCCTGGTGGCCTTCGTCGCCGACATAGCCCACCACGCCGACGTGGGCGGGATGGTGCCGGGCAGCGAGTCCGCGGCGTGCAAGACCATATACGAGGAGGGCATCCGCCTGCCTCCCGTGCGAGTGTACCCCGAGCTGGGAGAGGACGACGGGGTCACCCAGATAATCATGTCCAACAGCCGTACGCCCGAGGAGCGCCTCGGGGACCTGCAGGCCCAGATGGCGGCGCTCCACGTTGGAGTCCGCGGCGTCCACCAGGTGTGCGACCGGTACGGCGCCGACACCATGCTGGCCTGCGCCGAGCACTTCCTGGACTACAGCGAGAGGCGGATGCGCCGTCTCATCGGGCGGCTGAAGGAGGGCACGTACAGGTTCGCGGACTACCTGGACAGCGACGGCTTTCAGGACACGCCGGTGCGCATCGAGTGCGCCGCCACCGTGAAGGACGGAGTGGTGGAGTTCGATTTTACCGGCACGGACCCCCAGATGGACAGCGGCAAGAACGTCCCCATGGTCGCCACCCTGTCCGTCGTGTACTTCGTCCTCAAGATGCTCCTGGACCCGGACTTGCCTCCCAACTCGGGCACCTACAAGCCCGTCCGAGTCGTCGCGCCCGAGGGGTGCCTGGTGAACCCGGTGCCCCCGGCTGCGGTGGGGGCACGGGCGACGAGTTGCGGCATCCTGGGCGACGTCGTGGTGGGCGCACTGGTCCAGGCGATGCCCGAGAAGTCCCTGGCCCCCTCTGGACCCCACTCCCTGTGCACCTACGGGGGGACACTGCCCGGCTCGGACCAGCCGTGGGTGGACTACGAGACCTTCGCCGGCGCCCTGGGGGCCCGGCGCACCAGGGACGGCACCGACGCCGTCCGCATCCACGCCTCGGGCTCCGCCAATCTGCCCGTGGAGAGCATGGAGCTGGCGTACCCGCTGCAGGTGCTCCGGTACGAGCTCCTGCGGGACGGCGGCGGCCCGGGCAGCTTCCGGGGAGGCATGCCCATCCGGCGGGACACCCGTGTCCTGTCCGAGGGCACCATCCTGTCGACCACCGCCGACCGGGAGACCCATCCCGCGGGGGGCCTGGAGGGCGGCCTGAGCGGCGCGCCCAGCGCCTTCGTCATAAACCCGGATACGCCCGGGGAGCGGTCCGTAAGGGCCGTGACCGCGGGCATTCACCTGGAGGCGGGAGACGTGGTCAGCGTGCGGACCGCGGGCGGCGGTGGTTTCGGGGACCCGCTCCTCCGGGCGCCGTCCCTGGTCCTGGCGGACCTGATGGATGACCGGATATCCGCCGAGGCGGCCAAGAAGGTCTACGGGGTCGTCGTGAAAGACGGCGCGGTGGACGAGCGGGCCACGGCCCGGCTGAGGAAGAGGCTGGCCCGGGGAACGGGGAACGTCTGAGTGCGGTGCAGGGAGGGGGTCGCATGATAAAGCGCCGCAACATGTGGATGCAGGTACTCCTGTTCATCATCACGCTGAGCATTTACGGCATCTACTGGTTCTATGTGACGTCCAAGGAGATGATCGAGTACAAGACCCTGCCGGGCAGCGCGGGCCTGTGGACGGTCCTGATGTTGATACCCTTCGTCGGCATCTATTCGTCCTACAAGCAGGGCGAGGCCGCGGAGTTCCTGACCGACGGCATCATAAGCAGGTGGATTATATTCATACTGTGGTTCGTCTTCGCTCCCGCTGTCTGGTTCATCGTACAGACCGAGCTGAACAAGCGGGCCACGGAGTAGGGACCGGGCCGGGCGTCCCGTAAGGGTCCATGAGCCTCTACCTGGTCGACGGGACCTTCGAGCTCTTCCGCGCCTACTACGCCATGCCCCCCATGTACGCCCCCGACGGGCGGCCCGTGGCGGCCGTTCGCGGCCTGCTCCAGACCCTCATTACCCTGGCGCACGACGACGATGTCACCCACTTGGCGTGCGCCTTCGACCACGTCATCGAGTCCTTCAGGAACCGGCTCTTCGACGGCTACAAGACCGGCGAGGGAGTCCCCGACGACCTGGCGTCCCAGTTCCACCTGGCGGAGCGGGCGGCCTCCACCCTGGGCATGGTCGTCTGGCCCATGGTCGAGTTCGAAGCCGACGACGCCATCGCCACGGCCGCCGCCCGCTGGTGCGGCGGCCAGGAGGCGGGCCGGGTGGTCATCTGCTCCCCCGACAAGGACCTGGCCCAGATGGTCAGGGGCGACCGGGTGGTCTGTCTGGACAGGCGCAGGGAGACGGTGCTGGACGAGGCCGGCGTCAGGGAGAAGTTCGGGGTCGAGCCCCGGTCCATTCCCGACTACCTGGCCCTGGTCGGCGATGCCAACGACGGCATACCCGGCGTTCCCAGGTGGGGCGCCGGGACCAGCGCCCGCCTCCTCTCCTGCTACGGGCACATCGAGAACATCCCTCCCGACCCGGCTGAGTGGGACGTGGCCGTGCGCGGCGCGGCGGCGGCCTCCGCCAGCCTGGAGGGGCACCGGGAGAGGGCCGCCCTCTACAAGCTGCTGGCCACCCTTCGCACCGACGCTCCCATCGAAGAACGCCTGGAGGACCTGCGGTGGACCGGCGTGCTGCGGGAGCCCTTCCGGGAGCTGTGCGGCGAGCTGGGGTTCCAGGCCCTGGTGGATCAACCCCGACGGTGGAGGGACGCCGAGGACCGGTCGTTGCCATGATGGGGGATGTGCCGTAAGATTGAGTCCAACGGCATGCGGATTGTAGGGCGTACCAACATCTTCTACGGCTGGTTCGTCGTCATCGGCGGCGCGCTGATCGCCATGGGCATGACCGGCACGCAGTTCTCCTTCGGCGTGTTCCTGACACCCATGACCGAGGAGTTCGAGTGGAGCAGGGCGACCCTCTCCCTGGCCTTCGGCACCACCTTCATGCTGTCGGGCCTGCTGCGTCCCGTGGCCGGGTTCCTGGCCGACCGGTACAGCCCCAAGGTGGTGGCCCTGTCGGGCGTCGTGCTGATGGGCGCCATGCTCCTGCTCCTGCCCCTCATAAGCAACCTGGCCCACCTGTACGTCATCTTCGCCGTGATGAGCGTGGGCCTCACCCTGGGGACCGGCTCCACTCTCACCAAGATAGTAAGCGCCTGGTTCCATACCAACCGGGGCCTCACACTGGCTCTCATCACCGGAGGCGGGTCCATAGGCGCCATCATACTGGTCCCCGCCGCATCCAGCTTCGTTGTGCTCTTCGACTGGAGGGAGGCGTACCTCTTTCTGGGGGTGCTCCTGCTGGCCGTGATCCTGCCGGTGGGGGTGTTGTTCGTCAAGAACCGCCCCAGCGACGTGGGGCTTGGGCCTCGCCGGGCCGAGCCTTCCCCGTCCTCCGAGTCCACTGAAACGGCGGTGGATGCCGCGCCCGACGCCACCTTCGGCGAGGCGTTGCGCACGGGGTTCTTCTGGCGGCTGACCTTCGGCTACTTCGTCTGAGGGTACTCCATGAGCTTCGTGAATGCTCACTTCGTCTCCTATGCACAGGACCTCGGTTACCATCCCATGGTGGCGGCGGCCGGCTTCAGCCTCATCGGCCTCTGGGCCATAGTCGGCACCCTCATACTGGGCCACATGTCCGACCGCTCCAGAAACCGCAAGTTCCTTCTCGCCTTCTCCTACGAGCTCAGGGCCCTCGGGTTCGTAATAGTGCTCCTATCCATCGGCGTCTCCTTCATGGGCATCCCCTCCCTGGGGCTGGCGGCGCTCC
>JAGWBJ010000025.1 GCA_021295955.1 Dehalococcoidia bacterium
GGCTCGGTTCATGGACTCCAGTTGGTGGTCCTCGATGAGGTCACGAATCTGCCTCTCCAGATAAGCATCGTCGTAGTCCGCAGCAAAATGGACAATGCTCCCCAATAGCTCCCTGGCGATTGCCGGCCCAACAGGGTCTTGATGGCCCTTACACTGAACGACGGTGGTCTTGCCGTCCTTCCGTAGGACCAGGTCAACCCCTTGGTCCCCGGAGCTGGGAGTCGATTCCACGCGGTAGCCGAGACGCCTGTACAGGGTCGCCAGCTCCCGCTCGAATGCAGCCCCGCTCGGGGACATCCAGTGTTCCTGGAATTTCCTGCGTCGTGCGCTCTCAGCCTCTCGTTTCGCCCTCTCAGCTTCTCGCCGTGCCCTTGCTGCCTCCCGTTGCGCTCTCGCGGTTTCCCATTTTGTATTTATGTAAGCAGCCTGCGCCTCTTTGTACAGCTTGATTTGCGAGGCGACGGGACTTGCCAACAAACGAGACCTCTTGAATCGCCACTCTGGAGGAAGTCCCGAGGCCGGTCTAAGCCAGTCTTGCTCGGATTGGCCTGTAGACTCAATCTTCCTGACGTAGTCTGGATCCCGTCTCCGAAGTTCCTCTTTGGCGTCTGTCCAGCGGTTATCGACGAAATCACCAATCGATGGCATAGCTTTACGTCCAGTTAAAAATGAACCATCATCATGCCATGGAGCACGGCCATATTGTCCCCACCTATACACACTTCCGTAGCTGGGGGCGTTGCGTTAGAGCGGTCTGGCGCGTAGGGTGGTGGGAATCAACCTCTGATTCACCGGGTCAGCAGCAAGGCTAAAGTTTTCTAGGGTTGTTGCTCCCAACAAACATGTCGTTCCCTCCTCAAATATGACCATGCAGGTACGTTGCCTTCCATCGATTCGAATAGCAACCTCTCCCGTCGGGCGTGTTGTTATTCTTCCATCGGCGAGCTCGACTGCTATTGAATCTTCGATGGCAACATGCAGGCGTTCAAGTGTCCTAGTCGGGAGACATGTATGTAGCGACCCGGTATCCACCATTGTTTCGATTTCGAGGAAATCTCCGCCGTCTTTATTTCCCACAAAGATCTTGGTCACTATCTCTCCGATGGAATCTCCTCCCTTGCTACCGCTTCTGCGGAGCATACCATCATGCCATGGAGCACGGCCACGTTGTCCCACGTCCGGACAGTCTCGTCAGTCAAGATGGGAGTCACCGGGGCTTCGAGTTGGTGTATACTCTTGCACGTTATCGCATTTACGAGGCCCGCGGCGTCCGACGTGAGGCGCGCGGCGTCTGGAAAGAGGAGCGCAGAATGGCAACGACGATCTCCGGGCTGAACGTCGATGACAGCCTGTACGGCGCGGTTGCCCGAATAGTCGCCGGGACGGAGGACGGGGCGGACCAGGTGTTCGAGAAGTTCGCCGGGGTGCTGGGCACGGTGCGGGAAGCCACCGGCCGGACGTTCCTGGAGGACAACAGGGCCCTTCTGGAGGCCAGGGACCGGCTGCAGGCCCAGCTCGACGCCTATCATGCCGAGCACCCGGGCCGGCCCGCGGACGTGGAGGCCTACAAGAGGCACCTGACGGAGATCGGGTACATCGTGCCCGAAGGGGAGCCCTTCCGGGCCGCGACCGAGAACGTGGACCCGGAGCTGGCCGACATATCCGCCCCGCAGCTCGTGGTCCCGCTGGACAACGCCCGCTACGCCCTCAACGCCATGAACGCCCGGTGGGGCAGCCTGTACGACGCCCTGTACGGGACGGACGTGGTGCCCAACGAGGGGGAGCTGGCGACGGGGACGGGCTACAACCCCAGGCGCGGCGAGGAGGTGATCAGAAGGACCGACGATTTCCTGGACTCGGTGGTCCCTCTGGAGTCGGGCCGGTACGGCGGCGTCACCCGCTTCTCCATTAGACAGGACGCGGGGAGGGCGGCGCTGGTCGAGACCCTGGAAGACGGCTCGCAGGCCGGCCTGAAGGAGCCCGGGAAGCTCGCCGGGTACAGGGCCGACGAGGGGGGAGAGCTCACGGCCGTCCTGCTGAGGAACCACGGCCTGCACATCGAGCTGCAGATCGACCGCACCCATCCCGTGGGCCGCGACCACAAGGCCGGGGTGAAGGACGTGGTGCTGGAAGCCGCCGCCACGACCATCCTGGACCTGGAGGACGCGGTGGCCGCCGTGGACGCCGCGGACAAGGCCCACATCTACGACAACCTCCACGGGATCATGAAGGGCGCCCTGGAGACGACCTTCGAGAAGGACGGCCAGCCCGTGCACCGGCGGCTCAACGCCGAGAGGCGCTTCGTCGACCCCCAGGGCGGCGAGCTTGTCCTGCCCGGCACCAGCATGCCCCTTATCCGCAACGTGGGCATCCACATGTACACCGACGCGGTGACCACCGCCGGCGGCGAGGAGGTCCCCGAGGGGTTCGTCGACGCGCTGCTGACCGTGCTCATCGGGAAGCAGGAGCAGGGCAGGTTCAGCAAGAGGGGCAGCGTATACGTGGTCAAGCCCAAGCAGCACGGCCCCGAGGAGGTGGCCGCCACGGTGGACCTGTTCACCGCCCTGGAGGAGGCATTCGGCTTGCCCCGGAACACCGTCAAGCTGGGCATCATGGACGAAGAGCGCAGGATGAGCCTCAACCTGTTCGAGGCGATACGGGCGGCCCGGGAGCGGATCATCTTCATCAACACGGGGTTCCTGGACCGGACGGGCGACGAGATCAACGCCATCATGGAGATAGGTCCCATGGTGCCCACGGAGGAGATGCGGAGCGAGACGTGGCTCCAGACGTACGAGGACTACAACGTCTCGGTGGGGCTGGCCACGGGCCTCCACAGGGTCGGCCAGATCGGCAAGGGGATGTGGGTGTTTCCCGACGACATGACCGCCATGCTGGACCAGAAGATCGGGCACCCCCGGGCCGGGGCGAACACGGCGTGGGTGCCGTCGCCCACCGCCGCCACCATCCACGCCGTGCACTACCACATGGTGGACGTGGCGGCCAGGCAGGAGGAGATCCTTCGGGGGCTGGAGGCCAACCCGGTGGCCAAGGACGGCATGCTGGTGGCGCCTGCCCTCCCCGAAGACCGGCGCCTCACCCGGGAGGAGGTCGAGAAGGAGCTGGACAACATCGCCCAGGGCATCCTGGGCTACAGCGTCCGGTGGATCGACCAGGGCGTCGGCTGCTCCAAGGTGCCGGACATGGACGGCAAGAACCGGATGGAGGACCGGGCGACCCTGCTGATCAAGGCGAAGATCGGCGGGAACTGGCTGCGCCATCAGGTGCTCACGGACCGGCAGGTGAGGGACGCCTTCGCCAGGATGGCCCGGATGGTGGACGCCCAGAACGCCGGGGACCCGGCCTACGTCCCCATGGCCAACGACCTGGAGGAGAGCGTGGCGTACAATGCCGCCCTGGGCATGGTGCTGCGGGGCAACGAGACGTCGACGGAGAGAAGGAACGTGGAGGCGGCCCTCCACGGGGCCCGCAGGGAGAAGAAGTCCGGGTAGGTCTACGCCTTCAGGAACTCGGTGATCTTGTCGCAGACCTCCTGGAAGCGCTCCATCATGACCAGGTGGCCCGCACCCCGGATAATCTCCAGCCGGGCGTTGGGTATCCGCTCGGCGATGCCCCTCCCGCCGATGCCCTGGGGCCCCATGTCCACGGGAGAGAGGGTGGAGTGCTCCCCGTTGATGACCAGAGTGGGGGCCGTGATCCTGGGCAGGTCCGGCTCCAGGTCTATGGCCTCGCTGGCCTCGGCCGTCACGACGAAGGAGTCGGGGGGCACCTGGCCGAAGGTGGCCCGCATCTGCTCCAGCAGGGGCCCGGCCTCGTCGCTGTCCAGGAAGTCCCGGGTCAGCACCATCTGGGCGGTCAGCTCGGCCACGGCTTCCATGCCCACGTTCTGGGCAAGGGCCTTGGCGACCTTGCGGTTCAGACGCATGGCGGTGTCGTAGCGGGCCACGGTCCCCACCAGCGCCATCCTGTTGACCCGGTCCGGGTACTGGGCGGCGAACTGCAGGGCGATGAAGCCCCCGGTGGAGGTGCCGTGCAGGTGGGCCGTGGGGATGTCCAGCGCGTCCATCAGGTCCCGCAGGTCGTTGGTCCAGTCTTGTAGGGTGTATCCTGGGGGAGTCGGGCTGCTCTCTCCGGTACCCACCAGGTCGAAGTCCACGACGCGAAAGTGGCGTGACAGGACGGGGGTCACCCTGGCGAAGTTCCGCAGGCCCAGGCTGCCGCCGGGGATCTGCACCAGGGCCTCGCCCTCTCCGCTGATCTGGTAACGGATGCGCTTCTGTCCCAGCTCGACAAAGGGCATGTCGCCTCCCGTTGGGGACGCGCCGCGCGGGGGCGGCGCCGTCGGATTGTGGCAGTCTATCCGCCGCGCGGGCCCGCGTCAACCGGGGGGGGCGCCCGGAGCGTCCGTCTTGGCTCTGAAGGGCGTGGGGGCGATGTAACCTACATCAGTGGCAATTCCCTACGTTGTCCCACGGGCCCGGCGGTTGGTCTGGGGGGTCTGGGGAGTTGGGGCCTCGCTGGGCCCCTTCAGCTCGATGAGTATCTGGTTGTGGGGGGCGTCGTTGACGTTGGTGATCACGTGCTCCACGCCGCCGCCGACGGCCGTGTACTGCACGTAGTGCTTGTCGTACTCTCGCGTCTCCTCCCCCTGGCCGGCGCGTTTGGAGTGTATCTTGCTTGGCGTGGTGTAGCAGTAGACGTAGTCGTGGTCGTGCCTGTGGTACTCGCACGACTCCCCGGGCTGAAGGGTCATGCTCCAGACCCGGATGCGGTCGTTCTCGAAGAGCAGCTCGTCTCCCACGTTCCTGGACACCTCGCCGCGAGTGGTCGCCATGGCAGCCTCCTCCATCCGGTCAACGTATTCGGGCGCCGGGCCGGGCGCGTCCGCGCGCCCACGCTCCCGACGCTGGGATGGTACCGGGACGCCGGGAGGGTGTCAACAAAGACCGTGTTGCGTTTGGCACTTCACCCCGATGGTTCCTCGCCCGCGGGTGTTCATTCCAATAGAGGCATGGGCCAATAGAGGCAGGGGCCAATAGGGGCAGGGGCCAATAGGGGCAGGGGCATGGACTTGGCCCCGCCTCGGCCAGGACCCGGCGGCGCCGCGAACGTAGTTGATGAACGCGGTGGGTTGGATCCTACCAAGGACGCGAGCTGATGGGCCCCGTGCTGGAGCCGTGGGGCGCCGGTGGTACAATGGTCGAAAGTCTTGCGGAAGGCGGTGTGCCATGACCTCCAACATAGTGCTCTCCACCCAGGACTACCGGGTCGTCGGCACGCGGCCCATACGCCACGACGGGCCGGACAAGGTGGCCGGCCGGGCCCGGTACGCCGCCGACGTGGCCCTGCCCGGTCTCCTCCACGGCAAGATACTGCGCAGCCCCCACCCCCACGCCCGGATCAGGTCCATAGACGCCACGCGGGCCCTGGCGCTGAAGGGCGTCAGAGGGGTGGTAACGGCCGCCGACCTGCCCGAGGCCTCCGCCAGCCTGGCGGACCTGGAGGAGGGGGCGATGGTGAACTACGGCTTCTACAGCCGTAACGTGCTGGCCCGGGAGAAGGCCCTGTACCGGGGCCACGCCGTGGCGGCGGTGGCGGCCGTCGACCCCCAGGTGGCCGAGGAGGCCTTGGGCCTGCTGGACGTGGACTACGAGGTGCTCGCGCCGGTGCTGAACGCCCGGGACGCCATGAAGGAGGACGCGCCCATCCTCCACGAGAGGCTCCTGACCATGTCCAGCCCGGCGTTCCGGGTAGGCGGATACGGCGATGCGGACGCGCCCAGGGGCACCAACGTGGCGAACCACTTCGAGTTCAGGCTGGGGGAGCCCGAGGAGGGGTTCCGTCAGGCCGACGTGGTGGTGGAGCGGGAGTACCACACCAGGCCCGTCCACCAGGGATACATAGAGCCCCACTCGGCCACGGCGAGGTGGAGCAGCGACGGCACGGTGACCATCTGGACCAGCAGCCAGGGCCACTTCGCCCTGCGGGACCACACGGCGACCATCATGGGCCTGCCGGTTTCCAAGGTGACCATCATCCCCATGGAGATCGGCGGCGGGTTCGGGGGTAAGGGCCAGGGCGGCTGCTACATCGAGCCCGTGGTCGCCGCTCTCTCCCGGAAGACGGCCCAGCCGGTGAAGCTGACCATGACCCGGGAGGAGGTGTTCGAGGGTACGGGCCCCACCTCGGCCAGCCACATCCGGGTGAAGATGGGGTCGACGCGAGGGGGCCGGATCACGGCGGCGGAGGCCAGCCTGACCTACGAGGCGGGCGCCTTTCCCGGCTCGCCGGCGCCCTCGGGCTGCCGGACCATATTCGGCCCCTATGACATAGACAACGTGTACATCGAGGGGTACGACGTGGTGGTCAACACCCAGAAGACCGCCGCCTACCGGGCGCCGGGCTCCCCGACGGCCGCCTTCGCAGCCGAGACGGTGGTCGACGAGCTGTGCGAGAAGCTGAAGATGGACCCCATAGAGTTCCGCTTGCTGAACGCCTCCAAGGAGGGGACCAGGCAGGCGGCGGGCCCGGCCTTCCGCCGCATCGGCAACGTCGAGATGCTCCAGGCCGCCAAGGACCACCCCCACTCGTCGGCCCCCCTGGAGGGCCCGAACCGGGGGCGGGGGGTGGCCAACGGAGCCTGGTTCAACGGGACCGGGCCGGCGAGCGCCATCGCCGGGGTGAACGCCGACGGCACGGTGAGCCTGGTGGAGGGGTCCCCGGACATCGGGGGCAGCCGGGCCGTCGCCGCCATGCACCTGGCCGAGGTGCTGGGCATCGCCCCCGAGGACGTGACGCCCACCATCGCGGACACCGATTCCATAGGTTACAGCTCCGGGGCCGGCGGGAGCGGCGTGACTTTCAAGACGGGGAGGGCCTGCTACGAGGCCGCCCTGGACGTGAGGCGTCAGATGATAGACCGGGCGGCGGCCATCTGGGACGTGTCTCCGGAGGACGTGGACTACGTGGACGCGGTGCTGCGGCACAGGTCGGACCCGGAGCTGAGGATGACCTTCAAGGAGCTGGCCGCCCAGCTCAACTCTACGGGAGGCCCCATCGTGGGACGGGCCACGGTCAATCCTGCGGGCGTCGGTCCGGCCTTCGCATTCCACATGGTGGACGTGGAGGTGGACCCGGAGACGGGCAAGGTGGACATCCTCCGCTATACGGCCGTCCAGGACGTGGGCAAGGCGGTCCACCCGGGCTACGTGGAGGGGCAGATGCAGGGGGGAGCCGTGCAGGGCATCGGCTGGGCGTTGAACGAGGAGTACGTCTTCGACGCCGAGGGCAGGATGATGAACCCCAGCTTCCTGGACTATCGCATGCCGACGAGTCTGGACCTGCCCATGATCGACACGGTGATAGTGGAGGTGGCCAATCCGGGGCATCCGTATGGAGTCCGCGGGGTCGGGGAGGTGTGCATCGTGCCCCCGATGGCTGCGGTGGCCAACGCCATCCACGACGCCGTGGGAGTCCGCCTGATGGAGCTCCCCATGAGCCCGGCGAGGGTCCTGGAGGCCCTCTGGAAGCAGGGGACCTAGGTCCGGCGGCTTCCCGCCAACCTGCCATTCCTCAGAAAATAGGAATTTGCATCCTTCGTGGCGCCGGTCTCAACCGGCATGGAGGATCCAGGTACCCGCACCCCCGGCCCCTGGATTCCGGCTCGGGGGCCGGAATGAGGGGTTCGGTGGTCGTGGATGCAGGCTCGGGGGCCGGAATGACGGAGGATGGGGGGTGGGGCCGGCGGCGCGGTGGGCGGCGGTGACAAAGAGGGGCGCCGCCAGCCTTTGCACGACCGGACGGCGGGTGTATAGTTAGGAGTGGGTGGCTACCAACTGGAGGGTGATGTCCCCATGATGTCGCCAGGACCGGGCAACGACTTTCTGATCCAACGGCTCAGGGAGCTTCGCAAGGAGAAGGAGCGTGACGTGCGGCCCCGTAGCAGGCGCCACATCGGGCCGTTCGGAGGGGAGACATCCTTCGCCCTCCTGGGACTCGTCGGCATCGGTTGCGCCATCGTACTTGTGCTCGTGGAGTACCTGCTGTAGGAAATGGGCTGTAGGAAATGGGCTCTAGCGAAGGGCTCTAGCGAAGGGCTCTAGCGAAGGGGCCCTGGCGGGTGGGGGCGGCTTGAGCATGACCAGCGGTGGAGCCGACGTGAAGGGCCTGGTGCGGGACCACTATGGGGAAAGGGCCCGACGGGCCTCGGTGGGACCGGCCGCCGAGACGTGCTGCGGGCCCTCCGCCATCTACTCGCCTGTGGAGCTGCAGGGCCTACCCCCGACGGTCACCGCCGCCTCGGCGGGATGCGGCAACCCCACGGCCCTTGCCGGCATCGGGGAAGGGGAGACGGTCCTGGACCTGGGGAGCGGCGGGGGAATAGACTGCTTCATCGCCTCCAGGCAAACGGGAGAGTCCGGGCTGGTCCTCGGCGTGGACATGACCTTGGACATGGTCCGGCTGGCGACGGGCAACGCCCGGAAGCTGGGCGTGCGCAACGTCGGTTTCATGCTGGCCGAGCTGGAGCATCTGCCCCTGGCCTCGGCATCGGTGGACGTACTCCTCTCCAACTGCGTGATAAACCTGTCCACGGACAAGGACGCGGTCTTCCGAGAGGCGTTCCGGGTGCTGAAGCCGGGCGGGCGGCTCCACGTCTCCGACATCGTTCTGGACCGGGACCTGCCCGACGGGGTGCGGCACGACGCCGAGCAGCTCGTGGGCTGCATCGCCGGCGCCGACCTCCATGACGTCTACCTGGAGCGCATGCGGCGCGCCGGGTTTACCGGCGTGACCACGCGCGAGGCCGTCCCCTTCCGTCCCGGCGACGTAGCCGGTGTCGTGAGCGCCAAGGTGGAGGCCGCCCGGCCTCCGGGCCGGTAGCCGGCCGGTCCGGCCCGAATGCCGAGGACTCTTCCGTTCTTCTCCGCCATGCGGAACGCCTCCACCCCCGTGCCGCGGCTGCGGGCGGGCGAGGGCCCAGCCGGCGCGTTCTTCGCTATGCGGCGGCGACGGGGGCGTTGAGGGCGTCCAGGCCCCTTCTCACCGTCCCCAGTATCGAGGTCATCTCGGTCTCGAGGCGCCGCAGGCTCTGCAGGACGTAGGCGTCGACCTCGTTCCTGTTCCTCTGGGCCTCGGTGGCAGCCTGGTTGGTCATGCGAGTGGCCTTCCGCTCGGCCTCTTCCTCCAGCTCCGCGGCGTGTCGCCGTGCCGTGGCCAGCACGTCGCTCTGGTCCACCCTGTTCCTGAACTCCTCCTCGGCCTGGGACTTGGTGCGCTTGGCGTCGATCTGGGCCTGGCTGAGGATGTTGTCCTTCCTCTCGATGACCTCCTGGGCGGCGCGAAGGTCCTGGGGTATGGCCAGCCGCAGCTGCTCGACCACCTCCATGAGCTTATCGCCGTCCACCAGCCTGCTGCTTGTACCGGGCATAAGCCGACTGGTTGTCACCAAGGCCTCCAGCCTGTCGATAATATTGAGTATGTCCATGGGTTCCCCCCTCCTAATAATAATTCGGGCCGCTACTCCGGCGACCTCATTTTGCGCTGGACCGCATCCATGACGTGGGCGGGCACCAGGTCGGTGGCGTCTCCGCCCAACCCGATGACCTCCTTGATCAGACTGGAGCTTACGTACTGATATGGCAGGCTTGCCATCATGCACACCATCTCCACGTCCGGCGCCAGCTTCTTGTTCATGTACGCCATCTCGAACTCGTACTCGAAGTCCGACCCGCTGCGAAGGCCCCGGACGATGACGCCGGCGCCTATCCGTCGCGCGGCTTCTACGACGAGACCGGTGAACCGGGTGACCTCGACGTTGGGGAGCTGTTTCACAGACTGGAGGAGCAGGTCTACCCGCTCATCGGTGCCGAAGAGCAGCTTCTTGGAAGGCGTGTCGTACACCGCCACCACCACACGGCTGAAGAGGGCCGAAGCCCGGGAGGCGATGTCCACGTGGCCCTGGGTCACGGGGTCGAAGGAGCCCGGGTAGATGGCCGTTACCATCCGCCGTCTCCCTTCTCGAAGAAGTCCACGGCGCTGTCGCCGTAGGGGTAGCTGCGAGTCCTGGTCAGGTCCTGGTATGCGCCCTGCAGCGAGGTCCTCTTGGAGTGGCCGACCACCACCCGGGCGCCCGTTTCCAGCAGGGTCGAGCGGGCCAGGCCCTCCACCACCTCGTCCAGGGACGCCAGCTTGTACGGGGGGTCCATCAGCACGAGCTGGTACGGCCCTTCCAGGACTCCCACCGCCCTGGCCGCCGACATGCAGTGGACCCCGGCCTGCTCGGCGAACCCGGTGGAGGCCACGTTCCGCCGAAGGAGGGCGCACTGGCGGGGATGGCGTTCCACGAAGTCGGCCCAGGCCGCGCCCCGGCTGAGGGCCTCGATGCCCAGGGCGCCGGTGCCCGCATACAGGTCCAGGGCCCGGACGCCCGGGGAGTCCAGGGGTCCCAGGGCGTTGAAGATGCCGCTACGCACCAGCTCGGAGGTGGGGCGCACCCCCGACACCACCGGACCCCTCAGCCTGGCCCCTCTGGCGATACCACCTATCACACGCATGATTTGACGGTGGATTATACAGAGGGGCCCCTCAGGCAGTAAAGCAAATAATCAACCGAAGTTTGAGCCTTTTCTAAAACTTTGGTTGGGGACTCGTGCCTGCCGGGGGGCGGGGATTCTCGTTGTTCATCATGGTTTCCCCACAAGGGCTGTTGCGCATCACTGATAAGCCCAATGTGATATACAAGCGCCGTTGTCTCTAATCAATGAGACGCAACCTACTGGGCGCCCTCTGCCACGCGGAGGAGAGTGGCAAACGCCAAGAGCGCCGGCCGCCTCCCACGGGCACCCAGTCCTTCATTTCATCGTAAAGAGCCAAGATGCTCCCGGCCCTGGCTAGATTGGTGTTGGCCTGTTCTTCAACGGCCTTCAGGAAGAACTCAGACCAGCCGGTCCAGCCATCATCGCGGGACACTGCTTGCAGCCGCCTATAGTACTCGTCGCGGTGTTGGTCGAGATATCCGCTGATATAGAAGTATGGTGCATCCAGGAGACCCTTCGCGACCATGAAGAGCGGGACAATCAGTCGGCCTAGTCGTCCGTTTCCATCCAGGAACGGATGAATTGATTCGAACTCGGCGTGAACGATTGCCAGTTGCACCAACGGATCAGGCTCATCCGAGTGAATGAACCTCTCCCATGCATCCATGGCGCCCGGTAGATGCTCCACAGGGCATGGGACAAAGTCGGCGTTCTCTATGGTCGAACCAGAGGGGCCAATCCATACGCTGTCGGGTATGCGGCGGTATTCGCCCGGCGCTTTGTCCTGCCCCCTGACGCCGCTCATCAGGGTGCGGTGGGCGTCGCGAATGAGCCTCAACGACAGAGGTATCTGTTCCATCTGGCGGAAGGCAGAATTCAGGGCGTCCCTGTAGTTCACGACTTCGTAGGCGTCGCGTCGCTTGGCTGGATCATCGACGGGGTGGTTGTCATCTGCCTCAAAGGTGAGAACCTGAGTCAGGGTCGTTTGTGTGCCCTCAATGCGGTTCGAGTAGACCGCCTCCTGGGTCGCAAGCGGCGAGATTAGGACATTGGTATTCGGCATGCTGTCCAGCATTGCACCATATGCGGCCACCGCAAAGTGTGCTCGACCGATTGCAGGCACAAGTCGGGCCCAGTCCAGATTATCGGGAGGGAACTTGCCAAGGTGGTGCCGGGTTGCCGTCATGGATACACCTGCGGCACCTCGCGAGGCCAGTCGAGGGCGACGGCCTCGGTGATGGTGGTCATTGGGGCTAGTCTGCTGCTCAAGATGGGCTCTCTGACGCTTCGGTCGGCGTTGGGCGCGCTGCGACGAGCCCCCGCCGGAGCAGGCCCGGGATGGTGTCGTTGAATATGGTGTAGACGATGGGCACGACGATGAGGGTCAACGCCGTAGAGCTTACCAACCCGCCTATGACCACCGTCGCCATCTCCGCGCCGATAATGCCGCCGTCGTGCGCGGAAGCGGCCGCCAGGGGCAGCAGGGCGAAGCTGGTCGTCAGGGCCGTCATCAGGATGGGGCGCAGGCGGACGCGGCCCCCGGTCATCAGCGCCTCGTACACGGACAGGCCCCTGGCCCTTAGCTGCTCCACGAAGGCTATGAGGACGATGGCGTTGGTCACGACGATGCCGATGAGGAGCAGAATGCCCATCATCGCCGGCAGTCCCAGGGTCCGTCCCGTTATGGCCAGGGCTATGAGTGCGCCGATGAGGGCCAGGGGCAGGCTGGTGACGATGACCAGGGGGTTGCGCAGGGACCCGAGGCTGGCCACCATCACCAGGTACACCAGCACGATGCCCACCCCCATGGCCAGGAAGATGGCCTGAAACCCCTCGGCTATGTCCGCGAAGACCCCGCCGCTGGAGACCTCCACCCCCGGCGGCACCGACAGTGCGGCGATCCTCTCGTCCACCGCGCGGCCCACCGCCTGGACGTCCTCCTCGGTGATGTCCCCCGTTATGGTGGCGGACCTCACGCCGTCGGTACGGCTGATGGTAACGGGGCCCCTGCTGGTTACCGTTTCCGCCAGCTCGCCCAGGGGGGCCGTCCCGCCGGGGCCGGCTATGACCAGGCCCCTGACCTGCTCGAGGCTGCTCACCGCCTCGGGGCTGCCCGACAGCACCACGTCGGTGGCCTCGCCGTCCAGGGTGATGCTGGTGACGGTCTGGCCCCTGAGGTACCGGCTTAGCTGGAGGCCCACCTGCCGGGTGTCGAGGCCGATCTCCGCGGCCCTGGCGGGGTCCACGCGGACGGACACCTCGTCCCTCTCCTGGGCGGCGTCGCTCTCCAGGTTCACGACCCCCTCGACGGTGGACAGCGACCGGAGCAGCCGGCGGGACACGGCGGAGACCTGGTCGTAGTCGGCCCCGGTGACGCTGACCTCGACGCCCTCGGTGGGGGGGCCGTCGGCCAGCTCGGTGATCCGCAGGACGCGTCCCGGCTCCTCCAGCTCGTTTCGCAGGGTGTTGGCGATGTCCTCGGGAGCGTCGGGGGCCAGCTTGACGAGGATGCTGGCCCGGTTGAGGCTGGAGGGCTCGCCGCCGAACCCCAGGTTGGCGGCCCCCACCGTGGCCGCGTACACCTCGGCCAGCCCGCTCACCCGGTCCTCCACCTGGACCACCTCGGCCAGGGTCCGGTCCGGGGGCGTGCCCGGCGGCATGGCAATGTCCACCTGCAGGTAGCGGTCTCCGCCCGAGGGGAAGAGAGTCACCGGGATGACCGCGATGAGCCCCAGGCTGGCCACGGTGATAACCGTGGTGGCGACCAACGTGACGATCTTGTGCCCCAACGCCCACCGGAGCACCGGCGTGTAGAGCCGCTGCATCCACGTCTCCTGGACGAACACCTGGACCTCCTCGCCGGCCCCTTCGGGGAGGTCGCCGGGACGGAGCAGGTAGGCGCCCAGCACCGGCACGGCGGTGAGGGCCACGGCCAGGGAGGCGACCAGGGCGAAGCTGACGGTGAGGGCGAAGGGCAGGAAGAACGCCCCCACCAGGCCCTCTATGAACGCCAGGGGCACGAACACCACGACGGTGGTCAGGGTGGAGGCGAAGATGGCCGGGCCCACCTCCGTCGTGGCCTCCAGGGCCGCCCGCCACCGGTCCCGTCCCGCCTGGATGTGCCGGTAGACGTTCTCCAGGACGACGATGGAGTCGTCCACCACTCGGCCGACGGAGATGGCCAGGCCGCCCAGGGTCATGAAGTTCAGCGTCATGTCCTGCCATGCCAGGAGGAGCACGCCGGTGAAGACGCTCAGGGGGATGGAGAGGCCGATGACCGCCGTGGGGCGGAGGGTGTTGAACACCCCCCGGATGGCCGTGGGGCGGAGGGTCAGCATGAAGGCGAAGACCACGGCCACGGCGAAGAGGAACCCGAAGATGGCCTCCCGGCGCAGGTTGTCGATCTGGGACTGGACGTCGGGCCCCTGGTCGGAGACGATGACCACCTCCATGCCCCGGGGGAGGTCGGCGCCCTCCAGGGCCTGGCGGACCGCCGCCGTGACCTCGATGGTGTTGGCCTCGGCCTCCTTCAGTATGGCCACGTTGACGCTGGGCCTGCCGTTGGTGCGGGATATGCTGGTGGGGGCCCCGGCGCCCCGGGTCACCTCCGCCACGTCGCCCAGGCTCACCGGGCCCGAGGGGGACATGCCGACGGCCAGGGCCTCGATCTCCTCCAGGGACGAGAAGGTGTGGGTGGCCTTGACGGGGACGGCCTGGCCGCCCTGGAGGATGAGTCCGGCGGGCACCGTCAGGTTGTTCTCCCGGAGGGCCGAGGCGACCTGGAAGAGGGACACCCCGTAGGCGGCCAGGCTGTCGGGGTCGACGACGACGTGGACCTGCCGCTCCACCTCGCCGTCCACCTGGACCTGCAGGACGCCGTCGATGCCCGAGATGGCGGGGAGGACCTGGGACTGGACGAAGTCCCGGGTGTCGGCGGCGCTCCCCTCGGTGACGACGCTGAAGTATATCACCGGGATCTGGTCGGGGCTGAAGCGGCCGACGACGGGCTCGTCGACTGCCGCCGGGAGCTGGACGCCGCCCAGCGCGGCCTCTATGTCGCTCTGGGCGCCGGCCATGTCGGTGCCGTACGTGAAGTTGGCCAGGACGATGGAGTTGCCCTCGAAGCTGGTGGACTGGAGGGTCTCCAGGCCCTCGATGCCGGACAGGGCCCCCTCCACGGGGGCGGTGACGTCCCGGACCACCGCCTCCGGGTCCGCGGAGGGGTAGGAGGTGGTCACGGTGACCAGGGGGAACTCGATGTCGGGGAACAGCTCCACCCGCAGGGAGTTGTACGCCGTGACCCCCGCGATGAGGAGGATGATGATCGCGAGGATGGTGACGGGTCGCTTGCTGATGGCCGTGCCGGTGATGAATCTCATGCTCTGGTCCTATTCGCCGTCGTTGGGGTCCTTGGGACCGGTCGCGCGTGCGGCCTACCCAAGTGCATTACGCTCAGGGCCTGCTACTGGATTACGCCCGCGGCCTGCTATGGTAACACGAAGAGGGGTGGGCATCAGCGGATGAGTGACTCGTCGAAGGCGGACGTATTGGTCAAGGCCCCTTCCTGGGTCTCTCCAAAGTAAGATCCTCGATGATATGGGAGTCCCCTATCAGGGTCCAGCCGCTCAGGTAAAGTTTGGATGACCAGCCTGCGTTTACTCACGCTCGGCCAAGTCTGCGATTGATACCTTGGCGTCAAGTAATCCGGGAGCTACCAAGACCGAGACCAATCTCGCTGATTCGGACAACTCGAAGACCAGCCATCCCCGTACTATCTGGCCGGCTGCAAGCTCGCCCGAGCCGAATGGCGGTCCGACATCGGCGTCTGCGAAGCCTGGCGTGTACACGTATCCATCCGTGTCTTGGATTGCAAAGTAGGTAGCGGGGGCATTCTGGTCGCAACATCCGCCGCCAGCAAGCCTGTCCTCTCCGTTCATTGCAAGCCCCCGCCCGGCGAGTCGGGCTGAGGCCCCTAACTACGCCGCTAGCTTGAAGCTCAACGTCAAAGTTCTTGGCTTGATCGTGCGTGGTGGGCCTAAGTGGTGGGCCTAAGTGGACGGTAGATGGCACTGTCTTCGAGATGTGGCTGGGGAGACTGTGAACCTTCTGAGTCCTTGAGGATCATTAACT
>JAGWBJ010000014.1 GCA_021295955.1 Dehalococcoidia bacterium
ATGCCCCCGGACGCCGTCATCTCCGACGACTCCATCACCTCCCGGGACGCCATCCACGGCGCCATGGAGTTCAGCGAGGCCGGCAGCGTCCACAGCGAGCGCGGCGGCGCCATCGGATGGGGCATGGGCAGCACCCTGGGCATAAAGCTGGCCCACCCGGACCGCCCGGTGGTGGGCATCCTGGGGGACGGCAGCGCGATGATGACGGTCCAGGGGCTGTGGACGGCGGCCAACTCCAACATCCCCGTGGTCTACGTCATATGCAACAACCGCTCCTACCGCATCCTGAAGCTGAACATGGACCGGTACAAGACCCACATCCTGGGCGAGGAGGACGCATCCAGCCGGTACATCGCCATGGACTTTCCCATTCCCCTGGACATGGCGGCCATCGCCAACGCCATGGGGGTGCGGGGCCGCACCATCGAGGACCCGGCGGAGATCGGGCCGGCCCTGGCCGAGGCCCTGGCTTCTGGCAAGCCCGCGCTGCTGGACGTGATCATAGACGGCAGCCTGTAGGGATGCCCCCCGCCCCGCGCGGGCAGAGTAACCCCACCGGTTGGTGGACAGCCAGCGGACATACTCGGGTCTAGCTCACGCCTCCCGGGGCCGCTCCCTATGCCAGGACGTCGCCTGCTCATAGGCGTGGGCCACCCTGAGCACCGTGGCTTCGTCGAAGGCCCGACCCCCGATCTGCAGCCCGATGGGGAGCCCGGCGGAGTCGAACCCGCAGGGGACGGAGACGGCCGGGACGTTGGACAGGTTGAAGATGCGGCGCACCAGGTAGGGCTGCTCGCTGACCGCCATCTCCTTGCTGGTTATCACCACGTCGTCCCTTATCAGGGGGGCGGTCTTGCCGTAGGTGGGGGACACCAGGACGTCGTACCGCTCCATGGACTCCATCAGGTTGCGGCGGACCATGCTCCTCAGCTTCTGGGCCTTGTAGTAGGCCTGGGCCGGCATCAGGCTCCCCAGCAGGAGCAGCATCCTGGCCTCGTGCCCGTAGTCCTGGGGCCTCTCCCGCACCCACTCGCGTTGGTCGAAGGAGGGCTCCACGGCCATGATGATCCTGGAGATGGCGCCCGCGTCCGCGGCCAGGGGCATGGAGAACTCCTCCACCGAGGCGCCCAGCTCTCCCAGGACGGAGGCCGCCTTCAGTATCGCCGCCTTCACCTCCGGGTCCGTGAGGTGGCGGTCGTCCATCTGGTCCGTCACCACGCCCACGCGGGCGCCCTTGAGGTCTCCGCCCAGGGCCGCCCGGTAGTCGGGCACGGGCGCGTCCCAGGTGTACGGGTCCCGGGGGTCGTGGCCGGCGATGGCGCCCAACGTGATGGCGGCGTCCTCGACGGTGCGGGAGATGGGGCCGACGGTGTCCATGGACCAGACTCCCCGCATGAGGCCGTAGCGGCTGACCCGGCCCAGGCTGGGCCTGAGGCCCACCACGCCGCACCAGCTTGCCGGGCCCCGGATGGAGCCGCCCGTGTCCTCCCCCAGGGAGGTGGCGCACATGAACGTGCCCACCGCCGCCGCGGAGCCGCCGCTGGAGCCGCCGGTGAACCGGTTGAGGTCCCAGGGGTTCCGGGGGCTGCTGTACCGGTGGCTGGCGCCGGTTATGGCGAACTCGGTCATGTTGGCCTTGCCCAGCATCACCGCCCCGGCCCTCTTCATGTTCGCTATGGCCGTGGCGTCCTCGTCGGGGACCAGGTCGCCCGCTATGAAGGAGCCGCCGGTGGTGCGGATGCCCTTGGACCATAGCTGGTCCTTGACCGCGTAGGGGATGCCGTGCATGGGGCCCCGGTACTCGCCCCTGCCGATGGCCTCCTCCGCCTCCCGGGCCGCCCTCAGGGCCTCCTCCCGGGTCACGGTGAGGTAGGCGTTGAACTTGAAGTCCACGGCGTCGATGCGGTCCAGGTAGGCCCGGGCCGCCTCCACGGGAGAGACCTCCCGCCGCTCTATCAGCCCCGACAACTCGGATGCGGTGAGCCGGATGATGTCCCCACTGTCCATGCCATCTCCTCCCCGCTGTGCTAGAATGCCCGCAAGACGCGGGTGGCCGGCGGGCGGTGCTTCCGCCGTCAGTATACACCCGCCCGGGAGGCAGGCAATGCCCGGCAGCGACATCGCCCGGATGGCCCACCTCATGCGCCGCGCGGGCTTCGGCGCGACCCGGGAGGAACTGGAGCGGTACGCGGCCCGGGGCTACGAGGTGGTGGTGGAGGAGCTGCTGGACCCGGGAGAGGCGCCCCCTTCCCTGGAGGAAGAGGACGTGGTCCGCAGGTACCACGTGGGCCAGAACAACCTCCTGCTGCTGGATAGCTGCCAGGCCTACTGGCTGTGCCGGATGATCAACACCCCCAGGCCCCTGCAGGAGAAGATGGCCCTGTTCTGGCACGGCATCTTCGCCACGGCCTACTTCAAGCTGAACCAGCCCAAGGCGATCCTGAACCAGGTGGAGATGTTCCGCCGGTACGGCATGGGCAGCTTCCAGGACCTGCTGGTCCGCATCGCCAGGGACCCGGCCATGATCTTCTGGCTGGACAACAAGGACAACCACCGGCACGAGCCCAACGAGAACTTCGGCCGGGAGCTGCTGGAGCTGTTCTCCATGGGGGTGGGCAACTACTCCGAGGAGGACGTCTTCGAGGCCTCCCGGGCCTTCACCGGCTGGACCATCCGCAACGCCGACCTCCATGCGGCCCGGGTGGCCAGGGACTCGGTATGGCCCTTCGGCCGCCTGGACTGGCAGTTCCAGTACAAGGAGGAGGACCACGACGCCACGGCGAAGCGGTTCCTGGGCCACACGGGCAGCTTCAACGGGGAGGACATCATCGACCTGGTCTGCCGGCAGGAGGCCACCGCCAGGTTCCTGTGCCGGCACCTGTACAGCTTCTTCGTGGCCGACGAGCCCCAGGCGCCGGCCTGGGAGACGGTCCCGCCCCGGGACCCCGGGGCCATTCGGACCATGATGGACGCCTACTTCGACAACGGGTACGAGGTCCGGTCGGTCCTCCGGGTCATGTTCAACTCCGACTTCTTCAAGGAGGCCGTGTTCCGGAAGGTGAAGAGCCCCACGGAGCTGATCGTGGGGACGGCGCGCATGGCCGGGGGGCACAGGTTTCCCGGAGTGGAGGACGCCCAGCTTGCGGCCAAGGTCCAGTACATGGGCCAGAGCCTGCTGAACCCTCCCAGCGTGGAGGGGTGGCACACGGGCCTGGAGTGGGTGTACACCGGCAGCCTGGTGGACCGGGTCAACTTCGCGGTGGAGGAGCTGTCCGCCGAGGACAGGCCCGGGGTGCGGGCCATGGTCGACAGGGTCGCCGCCGCCGGGACCGCCCTCTCTCCCGAAGAGGTGGTGGACCGGTGCCTGGACCTGATGGGCCCCATCCAGGTGTCCCGGGCGACCCGGGAGGAGCTGGTCGGCCACGCCGAGGCCGGGGGCCCCGTCCGTTTCGGCTCCGCTCCCGAGTACGAGGCCTCCGCCCGCCGCGTCAGGGAGGTGCTGCAGATGATAGTCTCGACACGAGAGTACCAGCTAGCGTGACGCCAAGAGGCTGTTTGGGGGTTTCACGACATGAGACCGGCGCCCTCCTACCAGTATAGCCACACCGTCGGCTTCTTCGGCGGCGGCGAGGGCGGCAGGGGGTTCAACAACCCGGTGGACGTGGCCCTGGGGCGTGACGGCGTCCTGTACGTCGTGAACCGGGGGGACACGGACACCGCGGCGAGGCTCCTGGCCAAGCACGTCACCGTGTGCACCGTGGACGAGGAGTACATCGGCAAGTTCGGCACGGGGGGCAGCGGGGACGGTCACCTGATGTGGCCCGCCGCCATCGCCCTGGACCGGGACGAGAACGTCTACATCTCCGACGAGGCCCTCCAGCGGGTCTCCGTATTCAGCAAGTCGGGCCAATTCCTGGCCAGGTGGGGCCGCAAGGGGACCGGCCCGGGAGAGTTCGACCGCCCCGCGGGGATCGCCTTCGACCCCGAGGGCAACCTGGTGGTGGTGGACGGGCTCAACAGCCGGGTGCAGCGTTACACGCCCGAGGGAGGCTACCTGGGAGGCTGGGGACGTCCGGGGGACGGGGACGGGGAGCTCGACATGCCCTGGGGCGTCGCGGTGACCGCCGGCGGGGAGGTGTACGTGGCCGACTGGCGCAACGACCGTATCCAGAAGTTCGACGCCGGCGGCAGGCATCTGGCGACCTGGGGCTGCACGGGAGTGGGCGACGGCCAGTTTCGCAGACCGGCGGGGATGGCCGTCGACGAGGACGGGTACGTATACGTGGCCGACTGGGGCAACGAGCGGGTCCAGGTCCTGGGTCCCGACGGAGGGTTCGTGGCCCGGTTCCGGGGGGAGTCGGGCCTGAACAGGTGGGCCCGGGACTACTTCGTCGCCAACCAGGACGAGCTGGAGGAGCGCCGGAAGGCCGACATGGAGCCCGAGCCCGATACTGACCCATCGTCCCCCGAGTACTTCCGCGAGCAGTCGGCCAGCGTCGAAAAGCTGTTCTGGGGCCCCACGTCGGTGAAGCTGGACGGGGCAGGCAGGATGTTCGTGGTGGAGAGCGCCCGCTACCGCATTCAGGTGTACCAGCGGCAGGCATGAGGTGGCAATGCCTGACTCCGTCTCTTCCGCGAAAGCGGAAGCCCAGTATGCCCAGGTGTGGATTCCCGCGTTCGCGGGAATGACGGCAGGGCAGAAGGCCAGGGAAGCAGGTCTCTTGCACCTGTCAGAAGCCCTCAAGAGCCGAATAGGAGTTGACGGTATGCGCTGGTCCGTACCGTCATGGTGCCACCCAGGAACGCAGAGCCACCGATAGGGAGGTTGGATCATGGCAACCAAGGAACTACGCGACCGTGTTGACGCCCAGTGGCGCGATCAGGCTTCGGCATGGGGCCAGGAAAACCACGACCGGGAGCGCAAGCTGATTTACGACTACCTGGAGCAGGATGAGAACATCATGGGGCTGGTGGGCTGCACCTGGGGGCCCGCGTCGGCATTCCACGAGGGCGCGGGGCTTATGCTGCGGCAGCAACGGGTCAAGGGCGTGGCCGTCGCCACCAACCGCAGCGTCCACCTGGTCGCCCGCAAGGGCTTCAACAAACTAGTGACTCAGATATCATTGCCCAGTATCACGGCAGTGGAACAGGCCGGCGGAATAGTGACCGTGGACGGCGACGGTATCCACAATTGGGCCGGGATGGCCCAGGACGACCCTTTCCAAATTCGGGATGTTGGCGGCGACCGGGGAGCCCCCTTCGCCGAACTGGTGCAGCGGCTCCAAACCGGGCCTCCCACAACCGTCTCTCCGCCCTCCGCCGGTCAATACTTGGGAACGAGCAAGGCCCAACGCATCGACGCTCAGTGGCAGGAGCATTCCCCGATGCGCGGCCGAACGAACCGGGGCATTCTTGCAGGCCTGCTGGGCAGCCTCTCGGGCGACAATCTCAAGAAGTACGACGGCGAACGCCAGAAGCTCCACGAGGTCCTCGATGAGGACGAGAATATTGAGTTCTGGCTGGGCGGCCGCTGGGGTTTGCCCGGCGATTTCGAATCCTACCACACGATGAACCCTGGGTCAGGCCACGACGGCATCGCCGTCGCCACCGACCGTCGCGTCCTTCTGTTGGGGAGTGGCCTCCTCGGCTCCAAGGAGGTAGAACTTCCCTACGACCGCATCGATGGCGTGGACTACAACGACGGGATGATCTCCTCCGGCATCGAGTTCCAGGGCAGCACAATCGAGACCTACAGCTTCTACTTTGACCACAACAACAAAGCCAACGTCAAAGGCCAGGCCCGCCGTCTTGCAGATTGCGTCCGTCGGCATCTGGTCACACCCCCCACCGCGGACTAGGGCACCAAGCCGATTCATACCCTGGATGAGACTGTACTCACCAATGGGGGCTAAGGTCGGGCGGGCCTAGCCGGCCGTCCCGGGGAGGCCGGCAGCCTCGAGGACCCGGGACACGGAGTGGCTGCGGTTGATGGTGTAGAAGTGAATGCCGTCGACGCCGGCCCGCCAAAGCTCCTCCACCTGCCGGGCGGCGTACTCGATCCCCAACTCCCGGGCGCCGTCGTCGTCGTCCACGTACTTCTCCAGCTCCCGGTCCAACGCCGGGGGGATGCTGGCCCCGCACAGGGAGGCGAACCGGCGTATCTGGGCCGTGGCCAGGACGGGCAGGATGCCCGCCAGGACGGGTACCCGGATGCCGACGCCCCTGGCCCGGTCCATGAAGTCGAAGAAGTCCCGGTTGTCGAAGAAGAGCTGGGTGATCAGGTAGTCGGCGCCGGCGTCCACCTTCTCCCTCAGGTGGACCATGTCGGAGGCGGCGTCCACGGACTCGGGATGGAGCTCGGGGAAGCAGGCGGCGCCCACGCCGAAGTCGAAGTTCCGGCGTATGTGGGTGATGACCTCCGAGGCGTACCGGAACCCCCCCTCCACGGGCACGAAGACACCCTGGCCGCGGGGCGGGTCGCCCCGGAGGGCCAGGACGTTGTCGACGCCCAGCTCCTCCAGGCGTTCGAGCACGTCGTGGACGTCCTCGCGGGTCTGCGCCACGCACGTGACGTGGGCCATGGTCTCCAGGCCGACCTCGGCCTTGATGCGGGAGACCAGGTCCACGGTCTCGTTGCGGGTGCTCCCGCCGGCCCCGTAAGTTACGGACACGAAGTCGGGCCGGTGGGAGCTGAGGCGGCGGATGGCCCTGAACAGGGACTCGACGCCCTGGTCGGTCTTGGGCGCAAAGAATTCGAAGGAGATGGTGCGCCTGCCGGTGGCCAGTACGTCGCGTATCTTCATGGGACGTCGCCCCCGGGGGACGACGTGAACAGTATACCAGAGGGCCCAGCGGGGGGCTGCCGGGGAGCATGGACCGACGCCCGGCGCTGCGGTCCGTTGCGATTGACACAGCCGTCATAGTATCCTTTTGGATGGGCAGCATGGGGGGTTGCATGGACAGCATGGGGGGTTGGATGGGCAGCATGGGCGGCCGGGCGTCTCACCCGCACCCGGAGCCCGTACGGAAAGGACGAGCCGGAGAACGGCGCGACCCGTGAGACAAGGATACGTAAGAGTAGCATCTCTCCAGGAGGTCTCCCCGGGAGAGACCGTGAGGGTCACTCCCAGGCGGGGCGAGCACGTCCTATTGTGCAACGTGGGCGGAAGCATCTACGCCGTGCGGGACATGTGCACCCACGACGGCGGGATCCTGGGGTTCGGCGACCTGAAGGAAGAGGTCATCGAGTGCCCTCGCCACGGGGCCAAGTTCGACGTGACCACGGGCAAGGCGGTGGCCCCACCCGCGACGGCGCCCATCAGGACCTACCCGGTACGGGTCCAGGACGGTCAGATCGAGGTGGACCTGGATGCCTGAGGCCGTACCTAAGGCAGAACGGCGCCCTCCTCCGCAGTCGTAACGAACGCCATCAAGTCCGGGAGGGACATTGGATGATCAAGTGCCCCTCGTGTGAGGCCGAGAACTCCGACGCCGCGAAGGCATGCTTCCTGTGCGGCCAACGGCTCAAGAAGCCGGGGCTGCTGAAGCGGATGTTCGGCGGGGGCGGCTCCAAGGGGGCGCCTCCCGAGGCCGGACTGGGGTACGAGGTCGACCTCTCCCTTCCCGAAACCAGCGACACGTCAGGTCAGGCTCCACGGTCAGAGGACAGCGGCAGGGAGCCGGTCCGGGAAAAGGGCGCGGCCGAGCCCGCGACGCCGGAGCAGCGCCTCGCCCGCGCCCGGGCCCTGAAGGACGAGGGAAGGGACCTTCTGAACAGGGGCGACTACCGTGGCGCCCTGGACGCCTGCAACGCGGCCATCGAGCTGGACCCCACCTTCGCCGACGCCTACTACAACCGGGGCCTGGCCTACCTGAACATGGCCATCTACGACCGGACGCTGGAGGACATGGACGCGGCCCTCCGGTTGAATCCCGCCGACGCCGACGCCCACCTGAACAAGGGCATGGTCTACCTGATGACGGAGCAGCCCCACCTGGCCCAGGCCAGCTACGAGGAGGCGCTAAGGCTGGACCCCCAGAGCGCCGACGGCTACGTGGGGCGGGGCGCGGCCCGGTTCGACATGGGCCAGCTCGAGGGCTCGATAGACGACTTCGACCAGGCCATCCGGCTGGCCCCCGACCTGGGGTTCGCCTACAACAACCGAGCGGTGAGCTACGTACGCCTGGGGCGGTACGACGAGGCCCAGGCCGACATAGACCGGGCACAGCAGCTGGGAGTATACCCCACCGAGGCCATCGAAGAGCTCGGGAGCCGGCGCTAGCCAAGTTGCGAGAGGAGGGCCCCTGACATGCCCAAGATTGTGACCGACGACGGAGTCCAGATACACTATCACGTGGACGATTTCCGGGACCCCTGGCTCACGGAGCCGCCGGAGACCATCGTCATGTCCCACGGCTTCGCCCGCAGCATGAAGTGGTGGACCCAGTGGGTGCCAGGCCTCTCCAGGAAATACCGGGTGGTGCGGTACGACGTGCGGGGATGCGGGCTGTCCTCGGCCCCCGGCGAGGGGGCGGAATGGTCCGCCGGACGCATGGCCGCCGACGTGTCCAACCTGCTGGACCACCTGGGCACGGAGCGGGCCCACTTCGTAGGCTTCGAGTCCGGCGGCGTCTGGGGGATGGCCTTCGCCCTGGGCTACCCCCGGCGGGCCGCGACCCTCACCGTCATCAACACCCCCCTGTTCCTGGGGGAGAAGCGCGGCGACCGCACGGTCTCCGACTCGGTGGAGCGGGAGGGGCTGAAGCAGTGGCTCATCCGGACCAACGCCCAGCGGTTCGACCCGGAGATCACGCCGCCGGAGCTGGCCGAGTGGCACCTGGCCGAGCACTCCAAGACCCCCAGCAGAGTGGCGGCGGCCATCATGCGCATCGTCGAGGACGCGGACATGACCGACATGCTCCCCGCCATCGGGACGCCCACGCTGATCATGGTGGGAGACAGGGCCATAGGCCGACCCCTGGCCTCCCAGGCCGACATGAGGGACAGGTTTCCCGACGCCCGGCTGGCGGTCTTTCCGGGCATCGGCGCGGGAATCCACCTGCTGAGGGTCGACGAGTGTGTCGACCAGGTGCTGAGGTTCATCGACGAGGCGGGGTAGGCCCTAGTACTCAGTCAACCGCAAAATCGGAAGGGTAAAGGCGGTGAGGTTTGGTCCGTGCGTTCCGGGTGTACCCTAGTCCGGCCCGATGTGCCCCAAGGGGCCAAGCACCAAAGGCAAACGGAACCGTCCCATCAACTCCTGGGGGAAGGCGCCGCGCCAACCGTTCTCCATGCCTACGCTCCCTCCTCCTCTATACCCGGGGAGTCTCTCTGTCGCAGCCAACGCTGCCAGATAGGGAATCCTGGACACAAACTGCTACAGTACACCGCATTGGCGCTACATCTCCTATATAGGGAAAGGTACTTTCCCCATAAGAAGAGACAATTGATGCCGCCGCCGGGCTCATTCGACCTCTATGCCCATCCCCAGCCCCATCTCCTCCCCGGCCACCGGACGCCCCCCGCCCCACCGCCGCGTGCAGGCTCAGCGGATACGCTCTCTCACGGTCCCAATTTGCCCACTCCGCCACTGGAATCATCACCGGTAAGGACCTGCCGGATATCGGCGGCGTACTTCACCTCGGAGTCGTCCTTGGGCAGGTAGCCCAGGACCTGGCGGGCACTGGTGAGGGACCAGAAGCTGCGGGCGTTGTCGCTGATCCCGTAAACGATGAGCCAGGGTATGCCGTGCTCGTTCTCGATGTTGGGTGTCTCGATAGCCTTGGTGACAAGCTGGCAGAGGTCCCGCTGGCTGATGTAGGCGCCCAGGTGACGCTTGTAAGCCCTGGGGTCGTTGGGAAAATCCTCGATCCTCACCTCTTGCGGCAGGGCCCCTCGGGTGTAGCCGATCCGCAACATGACCACTTCGAGCTTGCGTCCAAAGGCGCCGCAAGCGAAGAGAAAGCCCAGGTGTTCGTAGGTTGCCTTGCACCAGCCATAGAAGTTGTTCGACAAGGGTAGCTCATACGGTTCGAGCATCTCCTTTTTCCTGTCGTGGATGAGGGTGTCCTCGTACCAGTCGGCGGCATGATTCGAGCTGGCTATCACCACGCGCCTCACTCCCTCCTCATAGGCCACCCGATACACGTTGTAGGCCATCTCCACGTTGACCTTCTCATCGTAGAAATCGTCCAGGGGCTGCCCCCGTCGCCGCTTGTAGGCCAGGTGGATGACCGTGTCCACGCCCTTGAAATGCTCCCGATACTTCTCCAGGTCAGGATCGCTCAAGTCCGCGATGATGACAGATTCCAGTTTCCTGCCTTCCACATCCTCTTGCTTCACGTCGAACAGGGTCAGATCATACCTTTCCCTTAACGACGGCAGGATCTGGTGAGCTATATAGCCCGTGGCGCCGGTTAGCACTACCTTGCGCTGTGTCATCGGTGAAACCATCCCTTCCGTGGAGAGCTCGTGCCGGGCCCAGTGATGGGCCATACCCCTCCGGTCGTCAAGCCCTACGGCAGCACGAGTACGCCCATTGAAGCCGCTCTCCCACTAATATATGGGGCCGGATAGGTGATTTCAAGAAGGGTGTCCCAACTCGGCCAATCTGCTACTGTTCTAGAACGGAGGGATAGGCCCGAATTGTCCAGTGCCTTACCCTTCCGATCTTACGGTTGACTGAGTACTAGGTCCTTGCCAGGACCTCGGCATCCTGGACGTAGGCGATGGTGTCTCGTATCCGGCGTTCCGTTTGGGCGACCGGCTCGCAAAAGCCGAGATAGAAGCATTCCCCGTGTAACTGGCCTCGGCGGGAGTAGTAGCGGCCTGTCAGGGACTGGATTGCCCTGTCCCGATCAGCCAGCTTGCCTAACTCTATGGACGTTCCAGGGGTCCGCTGGGGTTCGTCACCTGTCCGGGCCAGAATCAAGGCATTGGTAGCCAGCAGGGTGGCGCACCAAGCCTTTTCCGCCGTGTCCCGTACGTCGCCCTGGGCCACTCTCTCCAGCGCGCTTTCGTACATCCCCCGCGCGTCGGCGAAAAGCTCTCCTATTCTGTCAGTCGCTACCAAGGATGCAACCTTTACGTCAAAGCGTCAGTGGTCAGGATGGTACAGAGGACGCCTGTCAACCCGTGGCATCCGGTCCGCCTTGGGGTATTGTGCAGGCAACTACCGCAGCAAGGGCAGTATGGCATGTCGGGAGGTGAACGCTCCACGGGTGCAGATGCCTTGCCAGCCCGCTACCCGCTCGCCTCGACCGCGGTCCATGGCCTCCTTCATTTGACGTTGCCCCGCCATTTGACGTTGCCCCGCCGCGTCGCTACAATTCTCCTCGTCCGGGACGGTCCGGCCATGGGGGAGGCGCCAGATGTCTGGAGCGGGTAGAGAGATCATCGCCAACGTAGCCCGGCTCAACGACTTCATGGACCGGGCGGGGTGCGCGGCCCTGGTGGTCCGGTCGGGCAAGAGCTTCACCTACCTGGCCGGCTTCGCCTACCCGGGCACCCTGGCGCGCCACCTGGACTTTCCCGACTCGCCCAGGGAGGTGCTCCTGGTCTGGCCGCGTCACGGCAAGCCCGTACAGGTCCTCAACCACTACGCCGTCCCCCTGGCACGGCGGGACGGCTGGCTGGAAGAGGTCGAGGTCTACGACGACTACGCCGAGTCCCCCTATCAGAAGGCCGCCGAGGTGCTGAAGAAGCTGGGGCTGGCGGGCGAGGCCATCGGCATGGAGAAGACCTACGTCAGCGCTTCCCGGTGGGAGGAGATGCGGGGCCACCTGCCCAACGCGCGCCTGTTCGACTGCACCCGGATGATGGCCCAGGTCCGCTGGATCAAGACGCCGGGGGAGGTGCAGCTCCTGGAGGAGGCCGCGGACATCCTGGACGAGGCCTACCTGGAGGTGTTCGCCACCGTGCAGGCGGGGCAAACGGAGCGGGAGGTCCACGCCCGCATCGTGGAGAGCTGCATCCGCAGGGGGTGCGGCTGGGCCCACGGAATCCTCAACTCCAGCCGCAACACGGTCATATACGGCGGCGAGGGCGACACCGTGTTCCAGCAGGGCGACATCATCCGGAACGACTACGTGGCCTTCTACAAGGGGTACCCCGGCCACCAGTCGCGCACCGTCGTGGTGGGCAAGCCCTCGGACGAGCAGGTCAAGACCTACCGGACGATGCGGGACATCTACCGGGCCACCATCGACCAGTGCCAGGTGGGGGCCAAGGCCAGCGACGTGCACCGCTTCGCTGAGTCCAAGTTCCGGGAGGCGGGCTACGGGGACCGGGTGTCCCTGGCCGGCCACGGCGTCGGCCCCTGGTGGCACCAGCAGGAGCCCTACATCGTCCCCACCTGCCACGACGAGCTGGAGGAGGGGATGGTGCTGGCCATGGAGCCCCACGTGGCCTACTGGCACCTGCAGGACATGATACTGCTCACCCCCGACGGACCGCGTCTGCTGTCCAAGCGCTTCAATACGGACGAGATGCTGGTGGTGGGATAACGGCCCCGGGGCCCGCGGCGCGCCGGGGGCCCCTCGAAATATAGTCGGCACGAGAGAGAACGCAAGATGGCTTCAGCGAACGGCTCCCCAACCGTGGTCAAGGCGGCGAGGCTCATAGACTGCACCGACGGCTCCTCCAGGGAGAACATGGCGGTGGTGGTGGAGAACGGGCGCATCGCCCGCGTCTCGCCCCAGCACGAGCTGGCGTTCCCCGAGGGCGCCCGGCCCGAGGTGCACGACTTCGGCGACGCAACCCTTCTTCCGGGCCTGATCGATTGCCACACCCACACCAACATGCGGGGAGACGGCTCGTCGGTGGACGACGTCCACGAGGACGACGACGACATCCACCTGATCCAGGGCGTGAGGAGCGCCCGCCTTGCCATCGAGAGCGGCGTCACCACCATGCGGGAGAACGGCGGGTGGAACCGGACCACCTTCTCGTTGAAGGAGGGCATCCGGCGGGGCCTGGTGCCCGGGCCCCGCATCGTCAACTGCGGCCGGCCCATCACCATGACCGGCGGCCACTGCTGGATGATGGGCTCCCAGGCGGACGGCGTGGACGGGGTGCGCAAGGAGGTGCGGAGGCTGGTGGCCGAGGGCGCCGACTACATCAAGGTGATGAGCAGCGGGGGCAGCACCCGGAACAGCGTCCCCACCCGGGCCTCCTACAGCCTGGAGGAGCTGGCGGCCATCGTGGACGAGGCCCACGTGCGCGGCAGGCTGGTGGGCGCCCACGCCCACGCCGTCCAGGCCATCGCCAACTGCCTCGACGCCGGCGTGGACATGATCATCCACTGCACCTTCTCCAACCCGGACGGCTCCATCAGCCTGGACCAGTCCCTGGCGGACCGCATCGCCGAGTCCGGCGTGTGGGTCAACCCGACCCTCTGGATAATCATGCTCCAGATCCGGCACCTGGAGCAGAAGCAGGATGAGGAGGGCCTCAACCGGGAGGAAGAGACCCTGCTGGAGGCCAGCAGGTACAGGGTAAGCAGGCGGCTGGAGGTGCACCGTCCCCTGTTCGAGTCCGGGGCCCGGTTCATCGGGGGCTCCGACTGCGGCTGGGGGGCCTACCCCTTCGGCCAGTTCCACGAGGAGCTGAAAGCCCTGACCACAGTGGGGCTCTCCAGCAAGCAGGCGTTGCTGGCGGGGACCCGGGACGCCGCCGAGGCCGTGGGACTGCCGGACAGCATCGGCACCTTGGAGGCAGGCAAAGAGGCCGACCTGCTGGTGGTGGAGGGGGACCCCAGCCGGGATCTGGACGACCTGACCAGGGTCGCTGCCGTGTTCCAGGCGGGCCAGCGGGTAAAGTAGGGGGGTGACCGATGGCCAGACCAGCCGCGGACCAGTACGTTAGCAAGCTTCGCAAGCCCGACGACTTCGACGATTTCTGGGACGACGTCATGGACCGGGCATCCGGGATACCCCTGAACCCGGAGGTGGTCCACGACCCGCTGCGGTCCTCGGACGACGTGGACGTTTACACCGTCCACTACGACAGCATCGACTCGGTGCGCATCTCCGGCTGGTACAGTGTCCCCAGGGGCAGGAGCGGACCGCTGCCGGGCATTCTACACGTGCCGGGCTACATCATGGAGCCGCCCATCCTCAAGAGCTGGTCCAAGAAGGGGTACGCGGCCTTCAGCGCGGCCCCCAGGGGCAAGCTCAGGAGCAACGGCCAGTTCAACCCCGGCTATCCCGGCCTGCTGACCCACCGCATCGTGGACCGGAACACCTACGGCTACCGGGGCTTCTACGTCGACGCATGCCGGGCAGTCGACTTCCTGGAGGGCCGCGACGAGGTGGACCCGGCGCGCATCGGAGTCACGGGCCACAGCCAGGGGGGCGGACTGGCCATAACCACCACGGCCCTGCGTCCCCAGGTCAGGGCCGCCACGTCGGGGGCGCCCTACCTGTGCGACTTCATGGGCTCCATCGAGCTCACCGATTCGGGGCCGTACCACGAGATAAGGGACTACCTCAGGATGCACCCGGACCAGCGACGGGCGGTGGAGGAGACCCTGGCCTACTTCGACGGCGTGAACTTCGCCCACCGCATCACGTGCCCCATCATCGTAAGCGTGGGGCTCCAGGACAGCACCTGTCCTCCCGAGACCGGCTACGCCATGTTCCGGAACATCTCCAGCACGGACAAGAGGATCTACGGGTACGACGGCCACGGCCATGACGCCAACCAGCACGAGCACGCGGCCGTCATCGACGAGTTCTTTCGCAAGCACCTGGCCCCGTGACCCCCCGGTCCGCCTCGACGAACAGGGGACCCGTGAGTGGGGTCGAGGACGGTCCTTGAAATGCGTCGCACCGGGGAAATGCGCCGCGCCGGGCTGACCATCGGCACACGCCAGGACGTGGACGACGGGGAGATCATCGCCCTGGCCACCCGTGCCGATGAGCTTGGCTACGATACCGTGTGGGCCGGGGAGGCGTGGGGGCGGGACGTCTTCACCGTGCTCACCATGATCGCCTGCCACACCCGGAACCTGCGCGTGGGCACGGGCATCGCCACCGTGTTCAGCCGGACCCCGACCCTCATCGCCCAGAGCATCGCCTCCCTGGACATCATCTCCCAAGGCCGCGCCGTGCTGGGCCTGGGCACCAGCGGCCGGAGGGTGGTGGAGGGGTGGCACGGGGTCAGCTACCAGCGGCCCCTGGAGCGCACCGCCGAGTACATCCGCATCATCCGCCTGGCCCTCTCGGGACAGCGGGTCGACTTCGAGGGAAGGCTCTTCCGGCTGGCCCGGTTCAGGCTGCCCTTCACCCCCCTTCGACCGACCATCCCCATATTCGTGGCATCCCTTGGACCGAGGAACCTGGCGCTGACGGGCGAGCTGGCCGACGGCTGGCTGCCCACCTGGGTCCACGTGGACCACCTGCCGGCGATGAGGGACAAGGTGAGGCAGGGGGCAGAGGGGGCCGGGCGCACCATCGACCAGGTATCGACGGCGCCGTATATCCTCTGCCACGTGGCCGCCAGCTCCGAGGAGATGGACCGGGGCAGAAGGCTGCTGGGCGGCCACATGGCCTACTACATCGGTGGTATGGGCGACTACTACCACCGGCTCTTCTCCCGCTACGGGTACCGGGAGGAGTGCGACGGGATTCGAGGGGCCTGGCGGTCCGGAGACCGCACCCTTGCCGCGTCCCTGGTGAGCGAAGACATGCTGGACAAGGTCGCGGTCCTGGGCGGCGTCGACGAGTGCAGGGCCAAGCTGGACGCTTACCGGGCCGCCGGGGCCGACGTGCCCGTGGTCGGCTTTCCCCACGGGTGCTCCCCCGACGAGGCCCTCAGGACCCTGGAGGCCCTGGCGCCGGGGGGCTGAGACCGGTGCCCGGTGCCCGGTGCCCAGTGCCCGGCGCCCGGTGCCCGGTGGTAGAATACTGGTGGCCAATGCCGGCTGAAGGGCGGATATGCATCAGGTCCAGCTAGACAGGTACCGTCTCGACGGCTTCCTCGGCTCGGGGTCGGACTACGAGGTCCACGCCGCGACGGACCTGGAGACGGGGGATGCCGTCGTTCTGAAACGGCCCAACCCCGACTACATCACCAGGCAGTTCCACGGGGCCATCGACCTTCTCTCCCAGAGGCTGGTCGAAGTCCACACGTCCATAGGCACCTCCATACCGGGGATATCCCACCTGGCCGGATACGTGGAGGGGGGGAACCACGACGGGTACTTCGGGGACTCCCTGAAGCAGCGGTACTGGGTGCTGGTGTACCAGCGGGCCCGGGGCATCCCCCTAGCCGCCGACATCAGGGACAAGTTCAAGGGAGTACCCACGGGGCTGCCCCAGGGCCTCTTCGCCATCCACCCCCTGGCGCGCCACGCCTCCAAGGGCCCCTTCGACATCCACCGGCAGCTTGTGGAGGTGGAGGAGGCCCTTCTGGACGCGGGCCACCTGCTGCTGGACACCCGGCCTCAGAACGTCTACTACGACCCCCTGGCCGGGGAGATATCCATAATCGACATCGGGGCGATGCCCGCCAAGGGGAGCGCGTCCCAGGGGGTGGTCAGCATCGGGGACGGGGACAAGGACTTCCACGACTTCTTTGCCGAGGTGTTCCGGTTCTACGCCGCCCCCGAGGTCCCGCCCGCCGACGTGGCGGGATACCGGGAGCCCGTGGGAATGCGAAACGTCCCCCGGTTCGACATGCAGGTCAAGGGGATGCTCGGCGCCTTCTCCGCCGCGCCGGACGCCCGGGTCCGCGACACGGCGGTGGGTGTTTTGGAGAAGGTACTGGAGCGGTCGTACCCCTCGGTGGACGCCTTTCGCCGGGACCTGGACGCGTACCTGGCGGCCGTGGAGGAGAGGAACCGGGGGCTGGCCGACCTGCCGGACCGAACCGGGGTCTGGCGGGAGGGGCTGGCGATGCTGTCACAGGACTACTGGCGCAGGTTCCTCTTCGACCCGGAGACGGACCTGGCCTCCTACGGGTCGGCCCCGGAGGGGTGATGAACAACGGCAGAGTGGCGTCGTTCTGCGACAACTCGGCCCACGGTGAGGACGCGCTGGTGGTGCGAGAGCTGTCGGAGACGTCGTGCCTCGACGCGGTGCTGGACGGGGTCACCCAGTGCCAGGGAGGCTACGCCAGCGATTTCACGTCCCAGATGCTCCGGGACTCCCCCATCGCCTCCCTGGAGGAGCTGCTCGCGGCGTTGGAGCAGTCCAACCTGACGCTGTTTCACGGCGGAGGCGGGAGGGACCTCCTGACGACCGCCTCGGCGGCCCTCAAGCTGGGAACCACCGTCCACTCCGTCAACGTCGGCGACAGCCCCGTCTACCTGGTCCGCGGCGGGGGCATCCTGGAGCTGAGCACGATAGTCCAGGCGGGGCCCCTCTCCAACCTCCCCAACGGGGCCGTGGGCCGGCGTGAGACCCTCTCGTACAAGCACAGGGCTGTCGAGCTGGAGCCGGGAGACCGTCTGGTCCTCGCCACCGACGGCCTGCTGCACAACCTGACCCCGGAGGAGGTGGCCGCCGTCGTTGCGCGGTCCTCCACGGCGGAGGAGGCGGTGGCCGCCCTTCAGGCCGTGGTCGACGAGAAGCGGGCGGCGCACCAGGGGAGGCCGGACACCTACGGGACCTTTCGGGAGGACGACCGCACCGCGGTGGTCCGGTACCTGGACTGACCGGCCTATGGCAGCAGGGCGGTCTCGGTAGCGGACGCCTCTCCGTTGACCCGGAACAGGAACTCCCTGGCACCGGCTGGACCCAGGTCCTCCCTGTCCAGGGCGACCATCTGCAGGGGCGCCATCAGGTAGGGCCTCTCACGGCCCTGGGGGTCGGCCTCCAGCTCCAGGTCGACCTCCACGGCGGCACCCCTCACCGAGACCCCGCGGACGGAAAGGGGGTCCCCTTTCAGGGGACGCCACAGGTAGTAGGCGGCGACCACCACGTCCTCGGCGAACTCCACGTTGTCCAGGCTCTGGGCGTTGCCCCTGTAGAAGAGGATCTCGAACCTCTCCAAGAACGCCGTCAGCTCCTCCTGGGACGTGATGACGGCGGTCTTCAGCGTCTCCGAGGAGGGCTTGGACCGTCCATCGGGAGGGTGGGGCACCACCCATCCGCCCACCAGGTACCGCACCACCAGCCCGTCCGACTGAGGCGCGCCGCCCCCGGCGGACGGCCCCCTACCGGACCGCTCGCCGCAGGCGGCCAACCCGGCAACGAGGACGACCAGGAGGACACCGACCGCCAGGACAACCGTCCTGGCTCCACGGCTACGGCCCACAGGGCCCCTCCGCGGGTAGAGTCTCATTGGCGGTAGTCTCATCGGGCAGCGTATCTCGCTTCAAGGGCGCTCCAAGGAAGAGTGTACCAAACTCGCCACCGGCCATGAAACGGGCCTTGCCAACCCAGGCCGGCGGCGATAAAGTGGACGCGCCGGCCATGGGGGACCCTGCCGCCGGTCTCATCGACCCGTTAGCCACCCATTCGTCACCTGGAGGGAGCTCATGAATCGGGCAGCGTTCATACGCAGACACCTTCTCAGCCTTCAAGAGTCCCTGGACGACGCGGCGGCGGGCCTCTCCCAGGAGCAGGCCCACTGGAGGCCCGACGCCGGGGGCAACCACATCGCCTTCGTCCTCTGGCACTACTCCCGTACGGTCGACAACATCGTCCGGTTCGTCCTGCAACGCAAACCCACCATCTGGATGGAGGGCAAGTGGGACGAAAGGTTCGGACTGGACTCCAAGTCCCAGGGCACGGGCATGTCCCGGGAGGACGCGTTGGCAGTGAGCATCTCGGACCTCCCCGCCTTCACCTCGTACATGAAGGAGGTGTGGCGGGAGGCCGGGGGGTACCTGGATACGGTCTCGGAAGGGGATTTGGACCGGAAGCAGATGGTGCGGCCTCTGGGGGAGCTTACCCTGGAGGAGATACTGGGCACCGTGCTGCTGACCCACGGCTACACGCACCTGGGCGAGGTGTGGCTGCTCAAGGGAATGCAGGGACTCGCGGGCAGCCCCCGTTAGCCGGAGATGGGCGCGGGGCGGCGCAGGGGCGGCCCGAGGTCCGGGGCTTCCCGCGGGCGGGCCGGTTCAGGAAGCCTGGCCCGCGGTGATCACGGAGACGACCCGGTCCAGCAGGCCCTCGGCCCTCAGCCTCACGGCGGGCCGGTCGAGGCCTCCGATGGGGTGGTCAGTGTAGATGACCGGGTAGTCCGGGTCTCCCCACATCCGGGCCATGGCCCTGGCGGTGTTCTCGAAGCGGTCGGTGCACACCGTCGCCGAGGGCACCCCCGCCTTCTCCAGATGGATCCCGTCGTGCACACTGCACGCGCTGCAGGACCCTCAATCGCCGATGGCTACGATGGCGTAGTCCACCTCCTTGCCCATGCGGGCGACCACCTCCGGGTCGGCGGGCCTGGACGCCGAGGGCTTCCGGTGGTACACCACGTCGGACACGCCATACTGGACCTTCAGCAGGTCCGCCAGCTCCTCCAGCAGCTCCTTGCCATTGGGCTTGCTGTCGTCGATGAGCCCCAGGCGTTTGCCCCGCAGGTCCTCCAGCCTGCGGGCCCCCGAGAAGCTGGCCGGTATGGGCTGGGTGGTCGGGTCCACCAGCGTGTACTGTGTACGTGTCTTCAGCGCCATTCCAAACCCTCCTTGCTGCGTAGACTGCCGTCAGCTTGTGCGCGCCATGCCCGTGCCTGGGACCGGCTCATCTCACGGGCTTGGTGACCGCCGTCGAGCCGACCTTGGGGCCCCAGCTTGGGATGACGGCGCAGGTATTGGCCTCGGCCCCGCCGGCGAACACCACCAGGATGTCCTCGGGGGACGGGACCAGAGAGACGTACCTCTCCTCGTCGCCGGGCTCCACCTCCCCGGGAACGGCCTTCGCCCGGCGCAGGTCCGCCAGGGACCGTCTGACCAGGGGGTGCAGGTGCTCTCTCACGTCCGCCTTGCTCCACCCCTGCCACAGGTCGCTGGTGCCGGCCACCACCAGGCCGACCTCCCCCTGCCTGACCGTGGCGGAGGTGTCTCCCACCGAGCCGGAGTTGGCCATGGAGGTGCCCAGGGACGATGCCACGTCGGCGGCTCCGGCCAGCATGGCCTCGGGAGTGGCGGCCATCCGCAGAGACCGTGGCGCGTCGCAGGCGAACACGGTGACGGCGCTCTGGTCCCGGGAGAGGCCGCGCTCCACGTGGAGCGGCTGCCAGTGGGTGTCCAGCTCGTTCTCGGCGATGCAGTAGCTGAACTTGCCGGGGTGCCCCAGGACGCTGCGATCGAAGAGGCCGGGTATGGACGCGCAGGCGTTCATGAGCACCAGGCGCACGGCCCTGCCTATGGTGGAGTTGGCCCGGTTGCCCGGCCCGAACAGGTTGTTGCGGCAGTTCATCTCCAGCTCCCGGACCACGGGACCGTTGACGATGGCCAGGATGCCGGCGCCCCCCATGCTGGAGGAGGGCCCGATGAGGTTGAACTCCGGGGCCAGCATCGCCTCGGTGGCCGCAAGCACCACGGGCATGTACTCGGGGAGGCACCCGGCCATCACCGCGTTGGCGGCCACCTTGCCCACGGTCACCTCCCGGCGCCGTTCAGGGACGGCCCCCAGGACCTCCTCCGCCGGGCGTCCGGCCCGGTCCAGGAACTGGGCCACCCGCTCGTAGGTCGGAGGCACCACGGGCAGCCCGTCCGTCCAGCCCAGCTCGTAGCACCGCTCGATGGCCTCTACCACGTCGTCCCACTCGGCCAGGACCGTATCCAACGCAGACGTCATGCGCGCTCCTCTAGTATTCGGCGTGGGGTCTAGTCGTCGTCCCCGTCCCCGGCAACGGCCTCCAGCTCGGCGGGTGTAGGCGGCCCCCATCCCCACCGGTGGGGCGCCTCCCCCTCCTGGATCACCTTGCCGTACTTGATGGTCAGGTGGGGCAGGATGGCCTGGGAGGCCATGCGGGTCTCGCCGTCGGCGTCGACGAGCTGGAAGCTGCCGTCCCGCACCTCCAACACGGACACATCGGCGTCCCGGCCGGGGGCCAGGCTGCCGGCGCTGTCCTCGATGCCCAGGGCCTTGGCGGCGTTGACGGTGGTCTTCCTGATCACGTCCTCCAGGGAGAAGCCCAGATGCAGGAAGTAGGCCGAGTACTCCAGCAGGCCGCGCATCAGGTTCTTCCGCATTCCGAAGCCCGGCTGGATGTCGATGTCGGTGCCGATGGTGTCGGGGTACACTCCCTGGGACATGACCTCCTGGGCCCGGTCCCAGCCGAAGTTGAAGTCGCCGTAGGAGGGGTCCAGTGTGACCCCGCGCTCCTGGGCTTCCCTGAGCTCGGGCAGCAGCCTGCCCTCGAAGTCCAGGGCCGCGCCGGTGAGGGGCGTGAAGATGTGGGTGACGATATCGCCCTCCCCCAACATCCCCAGGGCGTCGGCCACCACCTCGGGAGGGGTGGGCACCTGGCTCTTGGGACCGATGTCCCCGATGTGCATCATGACCCTCAGCCCCGCCTCCCGGGCCGCGGTCTTGGCCGCCTGGACGTGCTTCAGGCCCAGGGTCTGCACGGTACGCGGGTACACCAGGCACTTCACCCCCTTGATGACGTCCGGGTGGGCCTGGGCCGTGCGGACGACCCCCTGGACGTCGATGTCCTCCTCGGACTGGGCCATGGGGTTGCTCCGGTCGTGGAACACGCTGAGGAACGAGTAGACCCGGGTGTGGGCCTGGGGGAAGACCACCTCGCAGAACTCGGGGAAGTTGGCGGGACCCGGTCCGCCGGCGTCGGCAAGGGTGGTCACCCCGCCCCAGACCCCGGCGGCGTCGGGGTGCACCGGGTTTCGCTTGGGCTGGTACACGTGGGCGTGGACGTCGATGAGCCCGGGGGCCACCACCTTGCCGGAAACGTCGATGACCCGGCCCGCCTCGGTCTCGGGTATGGAGGGGGCCACCAGGGCGATCCTGCCGTCGGCGACGGCCACGTCCGCCGGCCCGTTAATCCCCTGGGATGGGTCCAGCACCGTGCCCCCTTTTAGTAGCAGGTCGTACATCGTCTATCACCTCCAGATTGTTGGGTCAAAGTATACCACGGCGCCCGGACACGGAGGCCACGTATGGGGATGAAGATGGCGATGCCCTCTCCCTACTATCATTACGATGAAGACGGGACGCAGCGCCCCTCGGCCACTCCCGGCAAAGGAGGCTCTTGCGTAGCTCTCGGTGTGGGCCAAATCACCAAGGCCGACTGGATGCGCTTGCGCCTAAAGCCCCGGGACTTGGATACCCGCCCCCGTATCAAGTACGAGGACATGCTTTCGCGGGTACGACGGTTATGCGGCGGCCCCCGAAAAGCCGGAGTCCAGGCGCCCCACCCCTGGGTCCCGGCCTTCGCGGGGACGACGATGGGGGGCACGATTCTTATCGCTCTTATGTGGACTCCGCGAGGCCATAGTCATTCCGAGCGGCCCCATCCTCCCCCGCCCGCGGGGCCGGGTTGACAGTGCAACCCCGCCGGTGCATGATGGGCGATGCACGAGGGTCGGCCCGGACCGGCGCCTCGGGGAGGCGGCACAGCCATGAAGATAGCGATAATGGGCACCGGCGGCACCGGCGGCTATTTCGGCGGTCTCCTGGCCAGGGCCGGGCACGACGTCACCTTCGTTGCCAGGGGAGCCCACCTGGCGGCGATCCGGGACAAGGGGCTGCTGGTCGAGAGCGTCAACCAAGGCACGTTCACGGCCACGGGACGGGCCCTGGAAGACACGACCGGAGCCGGGGAGCAGGACCTGGTCCTGTTCGCCGTCAAGATGTACCAGAACGCCGCCGCCATCGAGAAGGTGCGGCCCATGATGGGAGACGGCTCCGTGGTGCTGACCCTCCAGAACGGCATCGACAACTACGAGCAGCTCGCCGCGGCCTTCGGCGACGCCAGGGTCATCATAGGGTCGTGCTACATGGAGGGCCGGGTCGTCGAGCCCGGGGTGGTGAGCCAGGGCGGGCCCGGGGCCGCCTCCTTTGGAGAGATCCAGCCGGGCGTTACCGAGCGGTGCCAACGCCTGCTCCAGGTGTTCGAGGACGCGGACTGGAACGTGACCCTGGAGGAGAACATGATGGCCATGCTCTGGAAGAAGTTCTCCTACATCGCCGGGTCCGCCGCAGTGTGCTCGGCCACCAACTCGGTGTACGAGGAGATGCGAAACGTGCCCGAGACGCGGGCGCTCATCCAGGGGGCCATCGAGGAGGCGCTGGCGGTGGGCCGGGCCCGGGGAGCGCCCATCGCCGACGACTCCCTGGAGTGGGCCATGGACTCCCTGGACCGCTTCCCGCCCCAGGGCAGGTCCTCCCTGGCCAAGGACTTCCTGGAGGGCAGGCAGGTGGAGCTGGAGGGCATGAACGGCACCGTGTCCCGCATGGGGCGGGAGTCCGGCGTGCCCACCCCCATCAACGACGCCCTCTACGCCATCCTCAAGCCCTGGGCCCTTCGCATCGAGAGCTCTCTGTCCTGACCGAGCCGGGTCCTGACCGAGCCGGGTCCTGACCAAACCGGCGGGCAGCGTGTGGAAGTGAGAGATGGACGTCACCGGCAAGATAGCCGTGGTTACCGGCGGAGGACGAGGCATCGGACGGGGCATCGTCCTGGCCCTGGCCAGGAACGGCGCCGACGTGGTGGTGGCCGACGTCAACCCGGATGACGCCGCGGGCGTCGCGGCCGAGGCCGCCGAGCTGGGCCGCCGGTCCATGACGAGCCGTCTGGACGTGACCGACCAGGACTCGGTGGACGGGATGGTCGAAGAGGTGACGGCCCGGTTCCAACGAATCGACGTCCTGGTGAACAACGCCGGCATATACGCCGCTCCAGGCTTCGAGGAGCGGGACGAGGCCAACGAGGACGACTGGGACATGATCTACGAGGTGAACGTAAAGGGCGTGGTGCGCGTGACGTGCGCCGTCAAGCCCGGCATGAAGGACCGGCGGTGCGGAAAGATCGTCAACATAGCCTCCATTGCCGGCCGGAGGGGTAGTCCCGAGAACCCACCCTACGCCGTGTCCAAGACCGGTGTCATCAGCTACACCCAGGCCTCGGCGCTGGAGCTGGCGCCCTACGGCGTCAACGTCAACGCCATCTGTCCGGGGTCCCTGTGGACGCCCATGTGGGAGAGGATCGCCCTCCGGCGGGGCGGGTCTGAGGCGGAAAACCCCGAGGGGCTGGCTCCCCGGGGGTTCTTCGAGCGCACCGTTCAGAGGAACATCCCCCTGGAACGAGAGCAGACTCCCGAGGACATCGGCAACCTGGCCGCCTTTCTGGCCTCGGACCTATCCAGGAACATCACCGGCCAGTCCATCAACGTCGATGGCGGCCTTCGCCTGAACTGAGGGTGCTGCCGCCGCGGGGCTCCCGCCGGCTCCCGCCCCGGGGCGGTCCCAGCCGCCCGCTCCCCCGGTGGCGGACGGGCCCGTCGAGAGACCCCCGTAGATGACTCCCGGCGCCAGACCGCTGCCCCGCCTTCGCGCTCCCTTCTATGGCTGGTGGATGGTGGCCCTCACGATTGTGATCAACGGCATGGGCAGCGGCCCCATATGGTCGGGCGTGGGGATATGGGTGAAGGCGCTGGAGGGCCCCATGGGCTGGTCCCGGACCCAGCTCACCGGGGCCTTCTCCCTGGCCCAGCTCGAGGGGAGCTTCGTCGGTCCCGCGCTGGGCTATCTGACCGACCGGTTCGGCTCCCGGCACATGGTGCTGATGGGGATGCTCATCATCGGCGGCGGGTTCATGCTCTTCAGCTACACCACCAACCTGGCGATGTTCTACGTCGCCTACTCCATCATCATGTTCGGCGCCGCCGCGGGGACTTACCTGCCCCTGATGACCTCGGTCAACAGGTGGTTCGTGCGCAAGCGGGGGATCGCCATGGCCGTGGCCGGGGAGGGCTACTTCATCGGCGGCGTCGCCCTGGTGCCCATCCTCGCGTGGGCGGTGAACCCGGACCTTCACGGCTGGGAGGTCACCTCCCGGGGCATCGGCATCGTCTTCCTGGCCATCGCCTGGCCCATCAGCAGGCTCATCCGGAACTCCCCCGAGGAGTACGGCCTGCGCCCCGACGGGGACCCGCCGTCCCGGGGCCCGGAGGTGGACGCGCCGTCGGGGACGGCGGCTCCGACCGCCACCTGGGGAGACGCGCCGGACTTCACCGCCAGGGAGGCGATGCGCACCGCCTCCTTCTGGCTGATCTCCCTGGGCCACGGCCTGTGCGCGATGATGATCGCCACCATGTCGGTGCACATGGTGCCCATGCTCACGGACCAGGGGCTGTCCCTCCAGATGGCCTCCTACGTGTGGGCGGCGGCCATGGCGGTGGGCGCAGGGTCGGCCCTGCTGGGAGGCTACGTTGGAGACCGGGTCCCCAAGCACCTGGCGCTGTTCGTCTTCGCCACCATCCAGGGGGCGGGCTTTACCCTGGCCGTGGGTGTGGACAGCGCGGCAACGGGGTTCCTCTTCGCCGCGGTGTTCGGGTTCGGAAACGGGGGCCGCAACCCCCTGGTCACCGCCATCCGGGGCGACTACTTCGGAAAACGGGCCTTCGCGACCATCACCGGCATCTCCACGGCGCCCCTCTACATCCTGACGCTGGTGGCGCCCCTCTTCGCCGCGGCCCTGTTCGACATCCGGGAGAGCTATACGATACCCTTCTCGGTGCTGGGAGCGCTGGGACTCTTCAGCGGGTTCCTGTTCCTGATGGCCAGGAAGCCGGCATACCCCGCCAGGCCCGGGGTAGCGCCACGGACAGCCAGAGATAGAGCAAACGCAGCGAACGTAAGGAGGAGCGATGTCCACTGAGAAGAACCTGGAGCTGGTGAAGGAGCTGCTGGACGCCATGCGGGCCCACGATATCCGCAAGGGAACGTCCTTCTACGCCGAGGACAGCGTGCTGGACATGATCCCCGTCCGGGGGGTGGTCCGCGGGCCCCAGGGGTTGGCCGCGGCGTGGGGAATGGCCTGGACGGCCTTCCCCGACCAGTACTACAGGGAGGACAACATCTTCGCCTACGGCGACTACGTCTGCTTTGAGGGGGTGATGGGAGGGACCCAGCAGGGGATGTACCTGGGCCTCCCGCCCACGGGCAAGAGCATGTCCGTCCGGGTGTGCTTCGTCTGGCGCATCGAAGACGGCAAGGTGAAGGAGTGGCACTCCTACTGGGACGCCGCGGACCTCCTTCGCCAGATGGGGATCATCCCCCAGAGCACCGGCCTGCCCTTGGAGGAGTAGCAGACGCGGCGGGCCGGGCCCAATTTTCGTGACCCCATATTTGCGAACAGACGGAGGCATCCCATGAAGGTAGCCTGGTTCCGCGAGTTCGGAGGACCGGAGGTCCTCACCTACGAAGAGGCCCCCGACCCGGAGCCCGAGCCGGGAGAGGCGCTGGTCCGGGTCCGGGCCACCGGCGTGAACCACGTGGACCTGGACATGCGGGCCGGCGTGTCCCGCTTCCCCATCACCTTCCCCCATACCCTGGGGCTGGAGTACTCGGGGGAGGTGGCCGCCATTCGCGGCGGAGGCGGCCGCGTCAAGGAGGGGGACCGGGTCTGGGTGTTCAACCGGATCCCCTGCGGGTCCTGTGAATACTGCATGAGCGGCCGGGACAACCTGTGCGTCCAAGGGGGCGACCGGGGACGGCGGGTCCCGGGAGGCTACGCCCAGCTCGTCACCCTGCCCGTCTCCGCCCTCCGGCCCATGCCCGACCACGTGCCCTTCGAGGACGCGGCGGCGGCGCCCATCGCCTTCGGCACGGCCTGGCACGTGTTGATCAACCGGGGCGGGCTCCAGGCCGGGGACACGGTGCTGATCCAGGCCGCCGGGTCGGGCATCGGCAGCGCCGCCATCCAGATCGCCCGCCACGCCGGCGCGACCATCATCACCACCGCCAGCACCGACGAGAAGCTGGCCAGGGCGGCGGAGATGGGCGCCCACCATACCATCAACTACGCCAGGGAGGAGTTCCCCCAGCGGGTGAGGGATCTGACCGGCGGCCGGGGAGTCGACCTGGTGATGGAGCACGTGGGCGGGGAGGTGTTCACCAAGAGCCTGGAATGCCTCAAGAGGGACGGGGCCATCGTCACCGTGGGCGGCCACAGCGGGGAGGTGGTCCCCTTCGACATCATCCCCTTCTTCCGCAACGAGTACCGGCTGCTGGGCTCCAGCGGGGCAACCCGCCCGGAGCTCATGAGGGTGATGGAGATGGTGTTCCAGGGCGCCTTCCGGCCCGTGGTCTCCCGGGTCCTGGACCTGTCCCAGGCGGCCGAGGCCCACCGGCTGGTGGACTCCCGGGACTTCTTCGGCAAGGTGCTGTTGACACCGTAGCCCTCATACGGCGCCCACTGTCATTCCGACCCCCGAGCCAGATTCCAGGGACAGGCCGGGCATTCCGACCCCCGAGCCAGATTCCAGGGACAGGCCGGGCATTCCGACCCCCGAGCCAGATTCCAGGGACAGGCCGGGGCCGTCTTCGGATACGATGAAGGCAGGGCCAGTGAATCCCGCCGTGCCCCAGGCTGTCATTACTCTGAAAATCGGTCTCAGCACCCCATCGGTCTCTCCCGCGAAAGCGGGAGTCCACGGCGCCCGATAGTGGATTCCCGCGTGCGCGGGAATGACGATGGTTAAGTCCCCTTCGTTTTCATGCTCTTACTTGGCCTTCACAAGGCCCTGGGAAATTCCGAACGGAGCGCAGCGAAGTGAGGAATCTGTCCAACCCTGGGTTCCGGCCTGCGCCGGAACGATGTGTAGGGCGGGGCCGTGCCGCACTGCAGACGAGGAACGGTCTGTTGGGCGGAATGAGACGAGGGGCTGCCCCGCGCCTGGTCGGGTTGCCTGCAGCTATCCCTGCCAGTGGGCCGGGAGTATGGTCCCCGCCAGGCCGAACTGCCGCGTGACCCACTCCTCGACGTACACGTTGTCCTTGAAGCCCGAGTACCGGGTCTTGTTCACCTCGGGGGCGGTCCCCAGGGCCGACGTGAGGGGGGCCAGGGCGGCGCCGCTCAGCAGGTCGCCGTCGCCCTCGGTCATGACCAGGGAGGGCACTTTCACCCTGGGGGCAAACCAGCGCAGGTCGAAGTAGGACAGAGTGCGGGCAACCGCGTCCCGCTGGGAGGGGTCGTGGCGCAGGTAGTCGTTGACCTCCTGGAGCGGGTACGCCTCCGTGCGCGGCGCGGCGTCCGCCGTGGCGAAGAACATGGCCGGGGTGCAGACCAGGTGGGTGAGGCCCGAGCCCAGGGCGGCGGTCACCAGGGCCAGGTCGCCGCCCATGGCGACCACCTTGCTGCCATCCACCTCGGGCCGCGTAACCAGGTACTCCAGCGCCCTCAGGCAGTCGGCCACGATGCCCCGGTAGACGTACGCCTCGCGGTGGGAGATGCCGTGGGTCAGCAGGCCTGGGAAGGCCGCGGCGAAGGGTTGGTCCGCTCCCCTCTGGCCCCTGACGCCCACGGAGAAGGTGACGTACTCCCGGCGCTGGGCGTTGGTGAATCCCTGGGGTATCTGCTCCACCACGCTGCCGTACCTGGGCAGGTAGTAGCGGGTGGGAAAGGGTCCCGCGCCCTTGGGGATGCTCAGGTGGGCGAAGATGCGGTAGGGGCCGATGGAGGTCATGTGGACGACGTAGGCGGTGGCGTAGTCGGTGGAGCGGAGGGGCAGCTCGTCGACCTCGGGGACCGCCGGGATGCCCGCCAGCTCCTCCTGGACCGATGTCCAGTAGACATCGAAGTCATCGGGCCTGTTGTCCGTCAGTGTAGTCATGGCACGCCTTCCTCGGGGCCTGTGTCGAGACTTCTATCGACCCTGGACATGGACCAGGACGGTATGCTCGGCCACGGTGGTCTGGATTTCTATGTCCCCGTCCACCGCTCTCCAGCTCTCGGATACCTCCCCGTCGACTCTTACGAGGCAGTCATTTGGATTTACGTTGGTCACGCGGAACGACGTTGGCCTTCCGGAAGCCGCCGGCAGTCCCCTGTCCGTGGCGACCACCAGGCATTTCTTGTCGGCATCGTAGTAAGCCTGTGAGAGACAGACGGTGGGAAAGTCTACGCCGTATACCGTAGGCTCGATGAACTTCTTCAGGTTGGGCTCGTTGTAGATACGCCACGTGGCGTCACGAGAGACCGCCTCGGCCTCGGCCATCTGCCCATTGTACTGGCCTCGGGGGTAAGGCTCGTTGAGACCGAAGCCCCAGGTGAACTCGCCCGACGCCTCATCCCAGGTCGGCTCGTAGTTCTCCTCCGCGTGGGCCTTGAGCTTGGCGTAGATCGCATCCTCGCCAAACTCCCTGGCCAAGACCAGTCCGAGGATCGTGCCCTTGGGAGTACGCTCGAGGGTCTTGAGGTCCGTCGTGCTGTCCACCACCTCCCCGGACTCGTTCCAACCCAGGAATTGGGCGGCTCCCTCGAACAGCAACCTGGCATCCTCATGCTTATGGCCCAGAAGCCCGTGGGACAGCAGGAGATGCCCCCCCGCATTCGTCATGAACCGGTAGTCGATAATAGGGTCATACATGAAGACCGACGAGTCCTTAGCCGACCCCGTTACGCTCCGAAGTCCGTAGATCTCCTTTGCCTGCTCCCACCAGCCGTTGAACACCCGGTGATGGTCGGTCCCGTAGAGTATATCGGTAAGCCTCAGACCGAGGCCGGCTCCGGCCAGTCAATGTGGCCAGATCTTTGTATTCTCTCAATGGCAACCCTCAGCGACCTTCGACCACTGCCGCGCCAGGTGGTCGGCGATGGAAGTATGCGACCACGTGAAGGTGTTCTCCCCGTCGCGTATCAGGTCGAAGGGCTGGTCCCATTTCTCGTCCCCGGTCACGTAGAGGTGGAACCCCAGCATCATCAGGAACCAACCTTTGAAGTTCAGGTTCCCGTCCGCTCCGATGGGGTCCATCTGAAGGCCCCACGGCTCCACGCCGTTGGCCGTCCAGCCGGGGACGTCGTACTGGCCCCTGAGATGCTTGGGAATGCCGAAGTCGTACCAGTTCTCCTGGTAGCTGGCGCGTCTGGGGTCGGGGCCGATCTGGTCGAGCCAGTCCTTGGCCGCCCAGTATCCGGTATGCCTGTACAGCATCTCGTCGAGTATCCTGCCGTACACCTCACGCCAGGCAGGTGTGGTATCGGCCATCAGCGGTATTGCAAAGCTGGTGACCTCCAGGTCCATCCTGTGCCATGACCCGATGGGTTCGTTGGTAATCGCATCCCAATGTGGGTGCGGCTGCCCTTCTTTGTCCCAGTTGTCTTCGGTCGTGGCCTTCCGGTACAGGTACCTGAGCCAACCGCGAGTCCGGTCGGAGATTGCAGGGTATCCCCGAATCATCTTTGCCATACGCTATCCTCGAGGGTCCATTTGTACGTAGGGTCGGTGTCGATTTTACAGCATTTGCTCAGGTCAGGACAAGCAAAGCCACTCCAACCCCCTACGGGTCGATTCGCTCGATTGACGAGCAGCCCCGCGGGTCCGACGGCCCTGTCCATGCCCGATTCCCCGTATGATCGCCCATCTGGTGATATAATGCGGGTGGCCCCCGGCGATCTCGCAAGGAGTGGAGAGGACGATACATGAGATACTCGGAAACGGCCCGGCTGCTGGTGGCCGAGCTGGACCTGCGCTTTCCCCCAGCGGCCCTGGCCTTCGTGGACGAGCCGCCGCCCGGCATACCCAGGACCGATACCGTGGAGCCCTCGAGCTGCGCCTTCTGGCGCCGGGCGGAGGAGAAGGTCTTCTACGCAGCCGCGGAAGACCATTTCAACTGCCCTTTGGGAACCATGGTCATGGGACTGCCCTTGCCGGAGGCGCAGATGGCGCAGCTGCAGGACGCGGTTGGGATGATGTGCGGCCTGTCTTACGTCCGAGAAGAGGAGGTGGAGCACGTCCCGAAAGTGGACCGGGCTTCCACCGGCATTGTCTATGGGCCGTTGGAGCAGTTCCCCATGGAGCCGGCGGCGGTGCTGCTCTGGCTCACGCCCAAGCAGGCCATGGTGATGAGCGAGTGTTTCGGCCTGATGAACTGGGCCGCGGGCCCCGCCGGGATCCTGGGCCGGCCGGGGTGCGGCGCCATTCCGATAGCCCTGTCCGGCGGCCGGCCGGCCCAATCCTACGGATGCACCGGCATGAGAATCAACACCGGCCTACCGGAGGAGCTGTTGCTCATGGTCCTTCCCGGGAGCGTGTTGGGCGGTGTCTCCGCGGAGCTGGACCGGATTCGTGAGGTCCACCGGCAGATGGAGGCCCACTACCACGAGCGGATAGCCAGCCTCTGATTCCTCCTGCCCTACCCACCCCGGGCCAGTGCATCCCCCGCTCGCCGGAGAAAGGTCGAACCGCGCTTTGGCCAGAGGGACGATAGGCGGCTAGAACACGGCCAGGGGGTTGGCGGGAGACCCGGTGGCGCCCTGGACCTTGAGGGGCGACACCACGAGCATGAACTCGTAGCGGCCCTCTTCCTGGCAGGCCTCGGCCAGGGGTTGCAGCAGGCAGTTGTCCAGCAACGAGATGCCGTAGGCGTATATGGCGCAGTGGACCGGGTTGGGGAAGTCGTAGCCGTCGGGGTACGCGTCCATCATGTCCCAGGCCAGGGCCGATATGTCGTTGTCCCGGATGAAGGGGAGGCAGGAGGCGTGGAGGCCGGGCTTGCTGATCCTCACCAGGTCGTCCAATATCTCCTGGGTCCCGTAGGTCACGTCGGGATGGTCGGCCTGCCACTTCTCCCGGCCGCTGTACACCGCCACGACGTCGCCGGGCTGGATGGCTATCCCCTGGGCCTTGGCGGCGTCCTCCAAGTCCCAGCCGTGGACGGGGTTGTCCTCGGTCACGTAGGGCACCCCCCGCAGCCTGGGGATGTCCAGCAGGACGCCCCGGGTGAGCACGCCGTCGCTCCAGACGTCGATGCCTCCCCACTTGGAGCCGTCGAAGGTCAGCTCCTCCTTGGGGTCCCGGCCGTTCCACATGCCGTCGGCGCCCCAAACGTGGCAGAGGGCGTCGATGTGGGTGAAGGCCCTGCCGTGGTAGAAGGCCCCCAGGAAGTCCGAGGCCGAGCCCCGGTCTCCCTCGTCGTGGCGGTAGCTGGCCTTCATGTAGTGCTGGGCCGGGTACAGGTTCCCCGCCACTCCCCCCGTCTTCCAGTACCTGCTCATGGACACGGTCCTGCCGCTGCGGACCAGCCGCGTCGCCGCGACCCTCTTCTCGTCGGTGATCAGGTTCATGGCTCCCCGCTCATCGTCGGGGCCCCAGCGGCCCCAGTTGTTCCGGTCCGTGAGGTAGGCCATGACCTCTTCCCGGGTGGGTACCCTTCTCTCTGACATTTCCGCCTCCTGATGGGTTGACTAGAACGTGGCGATGGGGTTGGCGGGGGAGCCCGTGCCGCCCGCCACCCTCAGGGGCGCCACCGTGAGCATGAACTCGTAGCGCCCCTCCTCCCGGCAGGCCTCGGACAGGCCCTGGAGGAGGCAGTTGTCCAGCAGCGCGACGCCGTAGGCAAAAATGGCCGCGTGGACGGGCAGGCTGATCCGGTAGCCTTCGGGCTGAAGGTCCATCATGTCCCAGGCCAGCACCGACACGTCGTTGTCCCTGAGGAAGGGGAGGCACGACGCGTGCAGGCCCGGCTTCGTCTTAGGGTCGACGGTGCCGTAGACGTCCTCCGGGTGGGCCTCCTGCCACTTCTCCCGGCCGCAGTAGACAGCGACGGCGTCACCGGGCTCCACGGTTATCCCCTGGGCCCTGGCGGCGTCCTCCAGGTCCCAGCCGTGGACGGGCTTGTCCTGGGTCACGTAGGGCTCCCCCCGCAGACCGGGGATGTCCAGGAGCACGCCCCGGGTCATCAATCCCTCGGCCCACTTGTCGATGCCCCCGAAACGGGCGCCCTCGTAGCCGACCTCGACCTTGGGGTCCCGCCCGTTCCACATCCCCTCGGAGCCCCACACGTGGCAGAGGGCGTCCATGTGGGTCACCGTCCGGCCGTGGTAGAAGACGCCGTAGTAGTCCAGAGCCCCGCCGCCGTCCCCCAGCTCCCGCTCGATGACCTGCATGTAGTGCTGGGCCGGGTGGGGGTTCCCGATCCCCGGCGTCTTGGGAAAGTAGCGGCTGAGGGTGACGGCACGACCGCTGCGGACCAGCCGGGCCGCGGAGACCCGCTTCTCGGGAGTGACCAGGTTGAGGGCGCCCATCTCGTCGTCGGGCCCCCACCGGCCCCAGTTGGCCCTGTCCCTCAGGTACGAGAGCACCTCGTCGTGGCTGGGGACCCGTCTCTCCATATGCGAACGCCTCCTGACCGAGCTGTCCGCCCGCCCTCCTGCGGGAGGGCGGGGCTCCTAGAACATGGCGATGGGGTTGGCCGGGGAGCCGGTCCCGCCGGCCACCTTCAGGGGCGCCACCGTCAGCATGAACTCGTACCTGCCCTCCTCCCGGCACACCTCGGCCAGGGGCTCCAGGAGGCAGTTGTCCAGCAGGGCAATGCCGTAGGCGAAGATGGCCCCGTGCACGGACCAGGGGAGGTCGTAGCCGTCGGGGGCCAGGTCCATCATGTCCCAGGCCAGCACCGACACGTCGCTGTCCCGCAGGAAGGGGAGGCACGAGGCATGGAGGCCCGGCTTCTCTGGGCCCTGGCCGTAGGCGCAGTCGTCGGGCTTATGTTCCAGGGGCCTGCCCTGGGTGCCGTAGGTGTTGTCCGGGTGGGCGGCCTGCCACTTCTCCCGGCCGCTGTATACGGCCACCGCGTCCCCCGGCTCGATGGTCACGCCCTGGGCCCTGGCGGCGTCCTCCAGGTCCCAGCCGTGGACCGGCTTCTCCTGGGTCACGTAGGGCTCGCCCCGGAGCATGGGTATATCCAGTAGCACGCCCCGGGTGAAGATGCCCCCTTCCCAGACGTCGATTGCCCCCCAGGTGGCGCCGTCGAAGGTGATCTCCCGTTGCGGGTCCCGGCCGTTCCACATCCCGTCGTCGTCCCACACGTGGCACAGGGCGTCGATGTGGGTGGCGGCCCGCCCGTGGTAGGAGATGCCGTAGTAGTCCATGGCGCCGCCGCCGCTGCCCCGGCTGGCGGTGAACATGTAGTGCTGCGCCGGGTTGACGTTGCCCGGGGCCCTGGTCTTGGGGAAGTACCTGCTCAGGGAGACGGTCCGGCCCGTGCGGACCAGCCTGGTCGCGGCCACCCGCTTCTCGGGGGTGACCATGTTCATGGCCCCCACCTGGTCGTCGGCGCCCCACCGCCCCCAGTTCCGGCGCTCCTTCAGGTAAGAGAGCACCTCTTGCCTGGTCGGAAGCCTTCTGTCGCTCATGTGGTCTCCCGGCTTTCTCTCGGTCTCACCTTAGTCTCACCTTAGTCTCACCTTAGTCTCACCTCAAGGGGCTCCCGCGCGGCGGGGAGTGGCCCGGGCCTATCTCGGCGAGTCCTGAAGGGCCGCGAGCCCCTCCACCTGGAGGCCGTAGCCCAGCATATCCTGCATCTGCCGCTTGAGCTGCATGGTCAGCACCGTCCGGGTGTACCGGAGGGTCAGGGGAGACTTCCGGGCGAGCAGCTCGGCCACCTCCCACGCCCGGGCCATGAGCCGGTCCCTGGGGAGCACCTCGTTGACCAGCCCCAGCTCCTGGGCGTCCCGGGCGGAGAGGGTCTGGCCCATGAGCAGGAAGTACCGCGCCCGGTTCAGGCCCATCAGCAGGGGGAACACCACGTGGACTCCGTCCCCGGGCACCAGCCCCGCGGGGAAGTGGGGAGCGTCCTGGAAAGCGGCGTTCTCCGAGGCCAGCACGATGTCCGACATGAGGGGTATCTCGGCGTGGTACAGGGCCGGGCCGTTGACGGCGCTGATTATGGGCACCTCGATGTCGAGCAGATTGAGCAGGAGCCTCTTGCCCTCCCAGTAGATGGTGTCCCACTGGATGGGCTGGCTCCTGGGGGCCACCCCCTCCACCGGGTACTCGGCACAATAGTCGTCGCCGGTGCCCGTGATTATGATGACCCTGTTCTCCGGGTCGCTGCCCACGTCGGTGAAGGCGTACCCGAACTCCCTGTGGGGAATCTCCCCCCACTTGAGCGGGCCGCCGTCGGTGTGGAACGTCATCTGCAGGATGCCGTCCCGCCTCTCCATGGCGATGCTCTGGTACCGGTCTGCGTACTCGTCGAATCGGGCCATGTCGGTACCGGCCTTCCGTCGGGAGCTTGGACTCCGCCGCCCGCGTGCCGGGCACGCTGGGGGCTGGGGTATGGGCACTATTCTATGGGAAGCGGTGCCTTTGTCAAGCGCGGTGTATTGGGGTATATTGTTGGCACCCCGCTCGGTCGGGACGAGCACCATATCCCCCGGTCTGGACGCCGGCCTGGGCCCCGGTCTGGGCCCCGGTCTGGGCCCCGGTCTGGACCCCGGTCTGGGCCCCGGTTTGGGGGAGCCTGTGAGGGCAGCCATGGACCTGGAGGAGCTGGAGAATCGGGTCAGGGCCCTGGAGGACGTCGAGGCCATCAGGAAGATGAAGGTCCTCTACGCCGAGGCCTGCGACATCAACGCCGATCCCGCCGTCCCCTACGACGCCGGGGCGATAGCCGGCCTGTTCACCGAGGACGCCGTCTTCGACCCCGGGCCCCTGGGAGACAAGATCCAGGGCAGAGAGGCCATTCGGCAGGCCTTCAGCAACTCGCCCACCTGGATGTCCTTCGCCGTGCACTACGTCAACAACCCCATCATCGAGGTGGACGGCGACACGGGCAAGGGGACCTGGTACCTCCTGCAGGCGGCCACCTTCATCAACGGAAACCGGGCCGTGTGGGGCTCGGGCAGGTACGACGAAGAGTACGCCAAGGTGAACGGGGAGTGGAAGATCAGTAGCTGGAAGCTGACCTCCTTCTTCTGGACCCCCTTCGACGAGGGGTGGGCCAAGACCCAGTTCGCCGACATGTAGCGAGGGCCGGGCACCGGCGGGAGGTGGCGGCGTGGCGACAATGGGCGTGGCGACAATGGAGGAGCTGGAGAGGCGCCTCAGGGTCCTGGAGGACATGGAGGCCATCAGAAGGCTGAAGGCCCGGTACTGCGCCTACTGCGACGACGGCTACGACGCCGACGGCATCGCCGGCCTCTTCACCGAGGACGCCGTGTGGGACGGCGGCATCAGGGGCAGGGCCGAGGGCCGGGAGGGGATACGGGCGTTCTTCCAGCGGGCGCCCCTGCGGCTGCCCTTCGCCGTACACATGGTAATGAACCCCGTCATCGAGGTCGACGGCGATACGGCACGGGGGACTTGGTACCTGTTCCAGCCGTGCACCTTTGCCGACGGCGACAGGGCGGTTTGGGGGTCGGCCCGCTACGACGAGGAGTACGTCAGGGTCGACGGCGCGTGGATGTTCCGCTCCCTCAAGCTCACGTCATTCTTCTGGACGCCCTTCGACCGGGGCTGGGCCCGGGAGCGCTTCGCCTAGGAACGGGCGGCGGAAAAGGAGGACCCATGGACAGTATGAAAGGGAAGGTGGCCATCGTCACCGGGGCCAGCAGGGGCCTGGGACGGGCCGTGGCCCGGGAGTTCGCCCGGGAGGGGGCGTCGGTGGTGGTGTCGGCGCGGGGACAGTCCCCCACCGGGCTCCCCGGCACCCCCGACGACACGGCGTCGGCCATAAGGGCCGATGGGGGAGAGGCCTTCTCCGTGGCCTGCGACGTGTCCGACGAGGCGCAGGTGAGGGCGATGGTGGAGCAGACCGTGGACCGGTACGGGAAGATCGACGTCCTGGTCAACAACGCCGGCGTCATGGCCATAGGCTACCCCTTCCTGGAGCTGACCCCGGACGTGTGGGACCAGTCATTCGGCACCAACGTCCGCGGCCCGTACCTGACGTGCCGCCACGTGATACCCGTCATGATGAAGCAGGGCGGCGGGAACATCATCAACGTGGGCTCCCGGGCGGCCAACGGCCCCTCCCCCGGTGCGGGCTCGGGCTACGCGCCGACCAAGGCCGCCGTGCACATGTTCAGCTTCTGCCTGGCCGAGGAGATGAGGGAGCACAACATCGCCGTCAACGTGCTGAGCCCCGGCGGCCTTACCAGCGAGGGCTCCTCGGTGATCCCGTGGGCCCGCCACGACTGGCACGAGCGGGTGTCCCCCGAGGAGGTGGGCCCCTCGGCGGTGTACATCGCCATCCAGGACGCGGGCTCCATGACGGGACAGGTCCTGTTCAGGGCCGATTTCGGCAAGACCTGGGGCCCGGGGGTCGTCTAGGACCTGCCAACGTTCCGGAACTCTCGAACGTACATGCCGGGGCTTCCGGCATGAATCCGGCGGGGTCGTGGGGCGGTAATCGGGGCATCAGGGAGTTGGTTCTATGGCAGACAAGGTTATGGTCTATATCGATGGCAGCAATCTGTATCACTCTCTCACGAAGACTGCAGGACGGACAAATTTGGACTTCTCCAAATTCACCAACAAGCTCGTCGGCAGCGACCGACAACTGGTTAGGACCTACTACTACAATGCTCCCGTCGACCAGTTCAAGGAGCCACAGCGCTACAAGTTACAGCAGAGATTCTTCCAGCGCTCCGGCGAATCGACTACTTCGAAGTACGTCTAGGACGACTTGTCTACAGAGGCTGGCCTTCCGTCCCTCCCTATGAGAAAGGGGTGGATATCCGGCTTGGTACCGACATGCTGGCGCACGGCGTCGCCGAAAACTACGATGTTGCTATCCTCGTAAGTGGCGACAGTGACTTCGCAGACGCAGTACAAGCAGTCAAAGACCGGGGACTTCACGTTGAAGCAGCCTTGTTCCCTGCGAGTGGATCTCAGCGGCTGAGGGATGTGGTGGACAAGGTCACACTAGTGGACCTAGACTTCCTGGGCGACTGCTGGATATAGAACAGGGGGTTGCGAAACGCAACCCCCCTGGGTTCAATCAACCTAGATTGTCTGACAGCAATCTAGGGTGGTAATCAAGAAACGTTATATCTGATTATCGCAGCCGTGTCAACCAACTGTCAACACTTCTTATGACATCTGATGACTTAGCTGGGCGTTGTGATTGGATACGTGCCCAATAGTTGTTTCTGAGGATTGACACCACCACGAGGCTCGCCTAGGATATGGGCGTACCCAGGTGCGTTGGACCGGTCCGCCGCCGGGCTCCCCGAACGGGCGGCTTTCGGCGCAGAAGGAGGCGACCCTTGGCCCAATACGTCCTCATCGAGTCCCGGGACCCCTTCGAGTACGGAGACTCGCTGTACATGTACGAGCTGGCCGGCAACCTCGCCTCCAAGGGCAACGACGTCACCCTGTTCCTGGTCCAGAACGGCGTGCTGACCACCCGCAAGGGTGTGAAGAACAACCCCCTCGCGACCCTCAGGGAGAACGCCCCCTCGGTCAGGGTGAGCGTCGACGACTTCTCCCTCAGGGAGCGGGGCATATCCGAGACGTCCATCGTCGAGGGAGCCAGCGTGTCCAACGTGGACGATCTGGTGGACCTGCTGGTCCAGGAGGGCGCCAAGATAGTCTGGCACTAGGGCCGCGTAGCCCGGCGCCAGGCCCAAGGAGGATGAAGATGGCAACCCTGACCATAGCTTTGATGGACCCCCCCTACGAGTCGGAGACCACCACCACCGCGCTGCGGATAGTGGACGCGGCGGTCAAGAAGGGCCACAAGGTGAACGTCTTCGCCTACGAAGGCGCGGTGAACCTCACCATGGCCGACCAGAAGGCCCACCCCAACCCCGTCCACGGCACCACCGTGGAGGAGGAGCAGCACCCCACCACCGCCAACTTTATCGCCGCCCTGTTCAAGACCGAGCTGGTGGACTGGATCAACTGCGGCCTGTGCGTCGACGAGCGGGGCTCGGGCAACTGGATCGAGGGCGCCCGCAGGGGGGCCCCGGCCGACTTCCTGAAGTGGTCCACCGAAAGCGTAAACACCCTGGTGATGGCCACCAAGTAGGGATGCCGTAGCCGGTACCTGGAAACATCCCCGGAGCACCGCTTGAGGGAGGCGACATGGCGAAGATTCTCTCGATTTCCGAGAGGGCGTACCACGGGACCATAGAGGAGCAGGACGACACCATCATCTGGATGACCCACATCCTGAAGAACGGCGGGGCCGACATCTCCCTGCTGCTGCGGGGCAACGCCGTAAACTACACGGTCCGCGGCCAGGACGCCGGCGGGCTCAGCTTCGGCGGCGAGAAGATGGAGGTGGGGCCTCAGATCGACAGGGACATCGCGGAGATCATAAAGGCCGGTGTGCCAACCTACGCCGTCCGCGAAGACCTGGACGACCGGGGCATCCAGGAGGGGGAGATCGCCCAGGGAGTCCGGCTTGTGAGCCGCAAAGAGGTGGCCGACCTGTATGACTCCCACGACGCCATCTGGCACTGGTAGGACCCCCGTCCCCCCGCCCTCACAACCGGCCGGCCGCGGAACCCCCGGGGCCGGCCACACTCAGCCGTCCACACTCAGGAGGTTACGATGACCAGCGCTCCCGTCAGCTCCAGCATCAAGCGCCGTGAGGACCCCAAGCTCATAACCCGACATCAAGCTGTTCGGCATGCTGCACGCGGCGATGGTCCGAAGCCCCCACGGCCATGCCAGGATCAAGGGCATAGACGCCTCCCGGGCCAGGAGCCATCCGGGCGTGGTGGCCGTCTACACCAACACGGACCTGAAGGACGAGCTGGGCGCGCTGATCGTGGCGTGGCTCCTGCCGGACATCAAGCAGACCTCCCGTCCGCCCATGGCCTACGACAACGTCCGGTTCGTGGGCGAGCCGGTGGCCGTCGTGGTGGCCTCCGACCCCGGCACCGCCGTGGACGCGGCCGCGCTGGTGGACGTGACCTACGAGCCCCTGCCGGCGGTGGTGGACGCCGAGGCGACCACCAAGAGCGGCGCCCCACAGCTCCACCAGGAGGCCCCCAACAACGTCGCCTGGGAGTGGGAGGTCGCCGGAGGGGACATCGACGAGGCGGCCAACCAGGCGGAGGTGGTGGTAAGCCAGAGGATCATCAACCAGCGCCTGATCCCCAACGCCATGGAGACCCGCGGCGCGGTGGTCGACTACAACCCGGGCAGCAACCAGCTGACCCTGTGGACGTCGACGCAGGTGCCCCACTTCGTCCGGCTGGCCCTGTCCATAGCCACGGGCCATCCCGAGCACCAGCTCAGGGTGGTGGCGCCGGAGGTGGGCGGGGGCTTCGGCAGCAAGATATGCCCCTACGTCGAGGAGATCATCGTGGCCGTGGCGGCCAAGCGGCTGGGGCGGCCCATCAAGTGGACCGAGACCCGCCAGGAGAACTACGTGGCCACCAACCACGGACGGGACCACGTCCAGGACGTGGAGATAATGGGCAACCGGGACGGGACCATCACCGGCATCCGGTGTACCGTCTACGCCAACATGGGCGCCCACCTCTCCTTCCTGGCCCCCCTCATCCCGAGCTACCTGTTCGGGCTGATGCTGGTCGGCCCGTACCAGACGCCCAACATATCGGGCAAGGTGTACGGCACCTTCACCAACACGACCCCCGTGGACGCCTACCGGGGCGCGGGCCGGCCCGAGGCCACCTTCGTCGTCGAGCGCATGGTGGACCTGTTCGCCGGGGAGATAGGCATGGACCCGGTGGAGGTCCGCCGCAAGAACCTGGTGGCGCCCTTCTCCGAGGGACACACCGTCGCCACCGGCGTCGCCTACGACAGCGGCAACTACGAAGCGGCCTTCGACCGCGCCCTGGAGATGGTCGGTTACCAAGCGTTCCGGAAGGAGCAGGAGGAGGCCCGCAAGCAGGGCCGGCATCTGGGCATCGGCCTCTGCACCTACGTGGAGATCTGCGGGGCGGCCCCTTCGGCCATCGCCACCGCCCTGGGCGCCCAGGCGGGCCTCTGGGAGAGCGCCCTGGTGAGGGTGCACCCCACCGGCAAGGTCAGCATCTACACCGGCGCCTCCTCCCACGGGCAGGGCCACGAGACCACGTTTGCCCAGCTCGCCTCCTCGGAGCTGGGAATCCCCATGGAGGACGTGGACATAGTCCACGGCGACACGGCGCAGGTCCAGTTCGGCGCGGGCACCTACGGCAGCAGAAGCGCCGCCGTCGGGGGCACGGCCATACACCTGGGAGTGGACAAGATCAAGGACAAGGCCAAGCGGCTGGCCGCCCACCTCCTGGAGGCGGCCGAGGCGGACATGGTCTACGAAGACGGCAAGATCTTCGTCCGGGGCGCGCCGGACAACGCCAAGACCTTCGGAGAGGTGGCCCTAGCATCCTACCTGGCCAGCAGCCTTCCCGAGGGCATGGAGCCGGGCCTGGAAGCCACCAGCTTCTTCGACCCGCCCAACTTCACCTGGCCCTTCGGCACCCACGCGGCGGTGGTGGAGGTGGACGGGGACACCGGCGACGTCAAGCTCCTCCGCTACGTCGCCGTGGACGACGTGGGGAACGTGATCAACCCGATGATAGTCGACGGCATGGTCCACGGCGGGATCGCCCAGGGTGTCGGCCAGGCCCTCCAGGAGGAGGCCGTGTACGACGACCAGGGCCAGCTCCTGACGGGGACGATGATGGACTACGCCGTGCCCTCCGCCGACGTGCTGCCGTCCTACGAGGTGGACCGCACCGTGACGCCCTCTCCGACCAACCCCCTCGGCATCAAGGGAGCGGGGGAGACGGGCACGATCGCCGCCTCCGGCGCCTTCGTGAACGCGGTGATGGACGCCCTCGCGCCCCTGGGCGTGAAGCACGTCGACATGCCCCTCAAGCCCGAGCGGGTCTGGCGGGCCATGCAGTCGGCGAGAGGCTAGATGGCCAGCGACCCCGCGACCCCCTTTGCCTCCGTGCAGGATGTACTGGAGGGGCTGGAGAGGGAGCAGTACATAGCCGACGCGTCCATCGCAACGTCGGTGTACTTGGCGGCGGCCCTGCAGCGCCCCCTTCTCATCGAGGGCCGCGCCGGCGTGGGCAAGACCGAGGTCGCCAACGTCCTCTCCCGGCTGCTGGACACCAACCTCATCCGGCTCCAGTGCTACGAGGGCCTGGACGTCAACACCGCCCTCTACGAGTGGAACTACCCCAAGCAGCTCCTGTGGATAAAGCTGGAGGAGGGCTCCAGCCGCAGCGTCCGCGAGCGGGAGCAGGAGATATTCAGCGAGGAGTTCCTCCTCCAGCGCCCCCTCCTGGCCGCGCTGACCCAGGAGGAGCGGGCGCCGGTGCTCCTCATCGACGAGGTAGACCGGGCCGACGAGGAGTTCGAGGCCTTCCTGCTGGAGGTCCTGTCCGAGTTCCAGGTCACCATACCCGAGATCGGCACGGTAAGGGCACGCAGGGTGCCCGCGGTGGTCCTCACCTCAAACCGCTCCCGGGACCTGTCCGACGCCCTGAGGCGCCGCTGCCTGTACCTGTGGGTGGACTATCCGTCCTTCGAGAAGGAGCTCCGCATCGTCACCTCCAGGGTCCCGGGCATCTCCGACTCCCTGGCGCGCCGCATCTGCACCTTCATGCAGGAGGTGCGAAGCCTGGGCCTGGAGAAGACCCCGGGTATCTCGGAGACGCTGGACTGGGCCTCGGCCGTCGTCATGCTGCACCGGGACCGCCTGGACCGGGAGACGGTGGAGCAGACCCTCGGCTGCCTGGTCAAGGACGCCGACGACCTGCGCCAGCTCCGGGAATCCCCCCTGGAGGAGATGCTGGCCCGGGCCTGAGCCCCCCCTTGGATATGGCAGGCTGAAGGGACACAAGCCGTGACGGCCCAAGAGGGACTCAACCCCCCCTCGGACCTGGTCTCCCACACCGTGCGCTTCTGCCGGGCCCTCAGGGACCGGGGCCTCCTGGTAAGCGCCGGCGAGACGGCCGCGGCCCTCCGTGGCCTGGCCCTGGTGGACGTCATGGACCGGCAACAGGTCTACTGGGGCCTGCGCGCCCTGCTGGTCTCCCGGCCCCACGAGGTGCCCGCCTTCGACGAGTGCTTCCACACCTTCTGGACCCTCCGGACCCCTGGGGCCCGTCCGGGCATGGGTACTCCCGCCCCCGCCAGAGGCGGGCCCATGGTCCCCACGAGGTACAGGCTTGGCGCCGGAGACGGCTCCCAGGCCGGCCGGGACGGTCCCGCGGTGGGCATAGTCCGAACCGGGGCCAGCCCCCGGGAGGTGTCCGGCCGGCCCGACCTGACCGTGTTCCGCAGGGACGGGCTGGCCGAGGTCTTCCACCTGGCGGCCCGCCTGGTCCGGGCCCTCCCGTCGAGGCCGGGCCGGCGCCGGAAGCCCCACCGCAGGAAGGGGACACCGGACCTGCGGAGGGCCATCCGCATGAGCCTCCATCAGGGCGGAGACCTCATCGACGTCCCCAGGCGGCGGCGGGCGCCCAGGGTGCCCCGGCTACTCGTCCTGCTGGACGGCAGCGGCTCCATGGAGCGTTACGCCAACCTGCTGCTCCAGCTCGTTTACGCCCTGGGGCAGCGGGCGGGCCGCATCGAGACCTTCGTCTTCACCACCTCCCTCACCCGCGTCACCCGCCAGCTCAGGGCCCCATCCTTCGGAGAGGCCATGGTCAGGGTCGGCGAGCAGGCGCCCCACTGGTCGGGAGGCACCCGCATCGGAGAGTGCCTGGCCACCCTGACCCGGCGCCACCCCCACCTGCTGGACCGAAGCACCTCGGTGGTGCTGCTGAGCGACGGCTGGGAGACGGGGAGGCCGGAGGTGCTGGCCGAGGAGCTAGGCAGGATAAGGCGCAGGGTGCGCAGGCTGGTCTGGCTAAACCCCCTTATGGGCACCCCCGGCTACGAGCCCCTTACCGTGGGCCTCCAGGCGGCCCGCCCCCACGTGGACGTCTTCGCCTCGGCCATGGACCTGGACCACCTGAAGCGGCTGCCCGGGGCCCTGCGCGCCTGAGCCAGGGTGGAGGCCGGCTTGCGGTTGTGAACCCCTCCGGCGGTCGGTATACTATCAGCAACCCGGCAGCAACCCGGCAGCAACCCGGCAGCAACCCGGCAGCAACCCGGCAGCAACCCGGGCAGCAACCCGGGCAGCAACCCGGGCAGCAACCCGGCAGCAAGCTGGCAGCAACCTGGCAGCAACCCGGGCAGCAGCCCCAGCGGCAGCCCCCCGCGCCGCCGGGGCCGGGACCAGCAAGATCGAGGAGGTGACCCATGGCAGAGACGATTGCCGCGGCCTATGCGCGCAGGAACCCCAGGTCGGCCGAGCTGGCCCCCAAGTTCAAGGAGTTCTTCCCCTCGGGCGGGGCGGGCCACGACGGCTACACGGGCTTCCCCTTCCCCCTGACCATCGCCAGGGGCCTGGGCCCGCGCAAGTGGGACGTGGACGGCAACGAGTACATCGACTTTCACATGGGGTCGGCCTCCCTCCTCCTCGGCCATGCCCACCCCCAGGTGGTGGAAGCCCTGGTCAACGCGGCCCCGGGAGGCTCCCACTACGGCGCCCCCGTGGAAGCGGCCCTGGAGTGGGGGGAGAAGGTGCATGACCTGATCCCCTGCGCCGACAAGATCCGGTTCGTCGCGTCGGGGGGCGAGGCCACCATGTACGCCATGCGGGTGGCCCGGGCCCACACCGGCAAGAACAAGATCGTCCGCTGGCAGTCCCACTACCACGGCGCCCACGACTACGCCATGCCCGGGAACCTGGCCCCGTGGGACGTGCCCGCGTCCGCCGGCGTGCCCAGGGGCGCCATCGAGTCCGTGATCGTGCTGCCCCCCGACCTGAACGCCCTGGAACGCGTCCTGGCCACGGACAACGACGTGGCCGGCGTCATCACCGAAGGCTCCGGGGCCTCCTACGGAACCGTGCCCCTTCCCGAGGGGTTCCTGGAGGGTGTCCGGAAGCTGACCCGCCAGTACGGGGTGGTCATGATCCTGGACGAGGTGATCACCGGGTTCCGCTGGAGCCCCGGCGGCCTGCAGGGCAAGTTCGGCCTGGAACCCGACGTATGCACCCTGGCGAAGATACTCACCGGCGGCCTGCCCGGCGGCGCCGTGGCCGGCAGGGAAGAGTTCATGCAGGTGATGAACCAGACCGGGGACGCCCATCACGACCGGCACCAGAGGCTTCAGCACGGGGGCACCTTCAACGCCAACCCCTACTGTGCCGCCACGGGCAACGCCGCCCTGAGCATAGTCGCCACCGGCGAGATGCAGAATAACGCCGATAGGGCGGCGGACCGGTTGCGCCGGGGAATGCGGGAGGCGGTGGACCGGTACGAGGTGGAGGCCTGCGTCTACGGCGAGTCCTCCACCTTCCACATCTACTTCGGCGCCCGGTCCCTGGAGGGCCTTGACGCCAACCAGCTAAAGGCCATCCCGCCGGAGATAGCCAACAACTTCCGTCAGGCGCTGCAGGTACGCGGTATGGACATCATGTCCCGCACCAGCGGCGTCACCTCGGGCACACACACGGACGAGGACATCGACCGGGCCCTGGAGGCCTTCGACGGCGCCATCAAGGCCATGATGGACGAGGGCCTCGTTCGCCATAGCTAGAGCCCCCAGCCGGCAAGACGCGGCGGCCCCCCACCCCTGGATTCCGGCCTTCGCCGGAAAGACGGCTGGGAGGGGGCCGAAGCGCTCCCTCCGTCACTCACGCGGAAGCGGGAGTCCAAGGCCAAGTAATGGATTCCCGCCTGCGCGGGAATGACGATGGGGTTCCAAGGCCAAATAGCGGATTCCCGCCTGCGCGGGAATGACGTCCCGACCGTCGACGACGACTCCCACGAAGCCAGTGGATTCCCGCGTGCGCGGGAATGGCGATGGGAAGTGCAGCCGCTTGCTACAGACTCTCCCAGTCGGCCTGCTGCTCGAAGGCGTGGGCCGCCCGGAACACCGTACCGTCGTCGAAGCGCTTGCCGACCAGCATCAGCCCCACGGGCAGGCCGTCGACCTTGCCGCAGGGGACGGAGATGGCCGGGTGGCCCGTCATGTCGAAGGGCGCCGTGTTGTTCAGCATGTCCCAGCCGTGGGTGAGGAGCCCGACGATGTCGAGATCCGGCTCGTAGGCGTGGGCCGTCATCGGCGTCGTGGGCATGGCCAGGACGTCCACCTGCTCCAGCAGGCGGTCGTAGCTGGCGCGGAGCCAGGGACGCAGGTTCTGGGCCTTGGCGTACATGCTGCCGTGGTACCTCTCGGCCATGTAGCTGCCGATGAGCAGGACCATCTTGACCGTCGGCGGGAAGTCGTCGGCCTGGGCCCGGCGGGACTTGCCCAGCGTCTGGACCAAGCTGGAGTTGTACAGTCCCTGCCAGTGGTACCCCATCCCGTTGGTCCGCAGGTAGGCGGTGGCGCCCTCGGGCACCAGGCCCCAGACGATGCCCCGGGCCTCCAGGTGGGCCGGGTTGGACACCTCGGAGACCTGGGCGCCGGCCTGTCCCAGCACCTCCAGCGCCTTGCGGACGCACTGGTCCACCGCGGGGTCCGACTCCTTTAGGCCGAACCCCTCCTTGACGACGCCGACCCGGAGGCCCGCGCCGCCGAGGGCCATCATCTCGGTGTAAGGCTGGACCGTCACCTCCCTCTGGCGCGGGTCCAACGGGTCCTTGCCCGCTATCACCTCCATGGTCAGGGCCGAGTCGGCCACCGTCCGGGACATGGGGCCCGCGTGGTCGAAGGTGCCGTCGATCCCCGCGATGCCCGTGTACGGCACCAGGCCGTGGGTCGGCTTGTGCCCCACCACGCCGCACCACGAGGCGGGGATGCGGATCGAGCCGCCCTGGTCCCCGCCGATGGTGATGTCTATGTCGTCGTAGTACAACGCTGCCCCCGAGCCCCCCGAGGAGCCGCCCGCCAGGTGGTCGGTGTCGTGGGGGTTGCGGGTGGGCCCGTGGGCGCTGGTGTCGCCGGCGCCGGAGAAGGCGAAGTTGTCCAGGTTCAGGGTGGCGACGATCTCGGCCCCGGCGTCCAGCAGCCACGTTACGATGGTGGCGTCGGTGTCGGCCGTATAACCCTCCAGCACCAGCGACGCGCAGGTCATGGGCATGCCCGCTACGCAGATGTTGTTCTTCAGACCGAACCTCTTGCCGGCCAGCTTCCCCGAGGCCGCTCCCTTGAGGACGCACCTCCGGACGATGGCATTGAAGGGGTCGTCGGACCTGGACGGCTTGTACCCGGCGTCCCGGTCCCGGTACTTGAGGGGCGTCGGCGGCAGCGGGATCCTTTCCAGCACCTCGTAGTCGGCGAACAGCCTGGGCAGCAGGTCCTGGAACTGCTCCAGCTCGTCGTCGCTCAGCTCGAAGTGATTCTCCTCCGCCAACCTCAACAGGTCCTCTTCGGTGGGAATACGGAAGGGCATGGCCCCACCTCCTTAGCGCGTATGGGGAGCTTCTGTCGGCCGCCGGGGCCCGGACAGGTACGGTGACCGTCTTCGCGGCGCCCCGGCCTCGATGAGTGACGACCCTACTTCTTCAGGATATGGATGGTGGTTATCTCGCCGGCGCCGGAGCAGTGGGCGAGACCGACACGGGGGTCCGACACCTGTCTGGCCCCCGCCTCTCCCCGGAGCTGGGTAACGATCTCGTGGACCATCCGGACCCCCGACGCCCCGAAGGGGTGGCCCATGGCCAGCAGGCCGCCGTCGGTGTTGGTGGGTATGTCCCCCGCCAGGCCGGTGCGGCCCTCCCGGGTGGCGACCCAGGCCTCGCCCATGGGCACCACTCCCAGGGCTTCGAGCTGCTGGAGCTCGCCGATGGTGGCGGCGTCGTGGACCTGGAGAAGGTCCACGTCCTCCGGCCCGAGGCCCGCCATCTCGTACGCCTGGGCCGCCGCGTCCTCTCCCTTGTAGGGGTTCAGGGCCGGATGGTCGGCGCCCCGAGGGCTGTAGGTGCCCGTGCTCAGGGCCGCCGCCGCCACGGTCACCGCCCGCCGGTGGTCCGGCGCCAGGCCGTCGATGGCGTCCCGGGCGCACAGGACCGCCGCCGCGGCCCCCTCGCTGGTGGGACAGCACTGGTACAGGGTGAGGGGGTCGGCGATGGGCCGGGACTCCAGCACGTCGGCCAGGGTGAAGGTCTTGTTGTACTGGGCGTAGGGGTTCAGCGCCGCGTTGTCGTGGGCCTTGACCGACACCTGGGCCACGGCTTCGATGGGCGCGCCGAACTCCTCCATGTAACGCCGGGTGCGCAGGGCGTATCCAGCCATCATGTGGTCGGCTCCGAGGAACCGCTCGGGGCTGTCCTCGGCGGTCACCGTAACCGGGCCCCTCGGCACCTTCTCGGCGCCGAAGGCCAGGGCGACGTCGTAGAGGCCGGTGGCGATGCCCCAGTAGGCCTGCCAGAAGGCGGTGGAGCCGCTGGAGCATGCGTTCTCGACGTTTATGATGGGGATGCCGGTGAGGCCAAGCTCCCGGAGGGTCGCCTCGCCCAGGGACATTCCCTGGTAGTAGACGTGCCCGAAGTAGGCGATCTGGACGGCCTGCCAGCCGATCCCGGCGTCCTGCAGGGAGGCCGCCACCGCCTCCCTGGCAAGCTGGGGCAGGTCCTTCTCGGGGAACCGTCCGAAGGGGTGCAGGCCCACCCCCAGCACGGCGACCTCGCGGTGGTTCATGGTGCGCATCTTACCGTCCTCGTCCCGCCGGACATCCGCAGGCGCTACCCGCCGCCGGCGGGCCTCCACGCGTAGACCAGCGACTGGGTCCCCTCCTCGTCCTCCGTTGCCACCTCGGTGGTGAGCTCCAGCGCCATGCCCACGCGCAGGCGCTCGGGCGGGCAGTCCACAACCCGGCACAGCACGTGGGGGCCCTTGGGCAGCTCCACCTGCCCGAGGGCGTAGGGCACCTCACCCTTCCAGCCGGGGGGAGGCACGCGGACGATGGTGTAGCTGTAGAGGGTGCCCCTGGCGCCCAGCTCCACGGCCTCCAGGTCCCGGTCGGAGCAGCTCCGGCAGAGGAACACGTCGCCGAAGAAGTGCTCGTCACAGCGGCGGCACCGCCACCCCAGGAGCACGCCCCGGGCGCCCTCCTCGTCGAGCAGCCTTAGACGGTCCGGGAGGGCTGAAACGCGGATGCCTCCTTCGGATGCCATGAGCTCGTCAGCCGTCCCTGTCTCGGTTTCGGTTGCTGACGAAGCGCTCCAACATGTCATCCACGGCAGGCATCCCGCCCGCCGCGTACTTGCCCACCACCCAGCCGCCGAAGATGAAGAGGGCGGTGAAGAAGGCGTCCAACGCGCCTTGCCATACGAAGACGACGCCGATGACGGCGCCCAGGGCCGCTCCGAATATCTGCGGTCTGCCCATCTTTCCGCCTAAGGCCGCCTAGGAGGCGATCAGCCTCCCCTCTTCCCCGCGGTCGAACTTGCAGTGGACGTCCACGAACATGACGGGCAGGCCGGTAAGCCTCTCCACCGCCTCCTTGATGCGTGTCTGGAGGTCACTGCTGATATCCTGGGTGCTGCTGCCCAGCACCAGCCTTGGGTAGCAGGTGATGGCGACCCTCGAGGGGCCGACGCCGCGACGGCCGCTCCTCCGCAGCCTGACCTTGCAGCGCAACGAGTTCACGTGCCGGTTGACGATGCCAGTGCGTTCGGCCAGGAGCCGGACGCTGTCGATCTCGATGGTGGAGCCCCCCTCGGGGGCGTTTTCGATGAGCAGCGGCCTCCGCCTTCTGAAGAGAGGGCTCGCCTCCAGCAGCATGAAGCCCAGCATGCCCACGGCGACGCCGATGCCCACCCCCAGGGTGACGTTGGAGGCCGCGCCCTCGAAACCGGCGAGGCCGTCAAGCTGGGCGTAGAACCAGGAACTCGAACCCGACCCTCCCGGGAGGAAGTCCGGGTCCAGGGCCCGGGTGACTGCCAGGCATACGACCACGGCCGCGACCAGCACCAGGACGGCGACGAGCAACACCAGTAGACGATTCAGGCGGTCTATCATATGCGGTCACCTCTGAGGGGCATGCCCTTCGACATACCCCTCAGACCAGGGTCCAGGATCCCGCTGCCGGCGGTCCCGCGGGGTTACTCAACCCTCCCGGGCATTCTCTCGGGGAACTCGATGCCAACGACGTCCACGTTGATCTCCTTGGCCACCAGACCGCAGAGGGTCAGCAGTCTCCCTGCCACGCTGTGCCGCACCTCCACCACCGTCTCGGGGATGCTGTACCCGTACAGCACGCGAAGGTCAATGTCCAGGATCGCCTCCCGTCTGCCAGCCTCCACACCCACGCCCCGGGCCCGCTCCTCGCGTCCACCCACCCGCTCGGCGATGGCCGAGCGGATGCTGGAGGCGCCCAGGGACGCCACACCCTCCACCTCTCTCGCGGCCACTCCCGCGATGGCGGCGATCACCTCGTCCTGGATGTCCGTCTCGCCCCCGACCTCGATCTCCTCCAGCTTCGCCAGCTCGTCCATCCGGGCTGCCATCTCTTGCTCTTTGATCCTCTCTGGTGCCATGCTACTGGTCCTCCTTTCGATGAGAGTTTGCTCTCCAGCTTCGGCGGGATGCCGGGCTACTCGACCCTGCCTGGCATCCTGTCCGGAAACTCCATGCCTACGACCCGCACGTTGATCTCCTTGGCCACCAGGCCGCAGAGGGCCAGCAGGTTCGCGGCCACCGCCCTTCGGACCGCCGCGACCACGGTGGGTATGCTGTGGCCGTAGGCGATCCTGACGCTGATGTCCAGGATGGCCTCCCGTGTACCCACCTCCACCTCCACACCCCGGGCCCTCCTCTCGGCGCCGCCAAGGCGCTCGCTCAGGGTGCGGCGGAGGGACGTGGTCCCCAGGGAAGCCACCCCGTCGACGGACTGTGTCGCCACCCCGGCTATGGCGCCGATGACCTCGGGCTGGATGTTGGTCATTCCACCGACAGGGATCTCATCCAAGCGGCGGAGCTCTTCGATCTTGCCCATCATCTCCAGCTCTCGTATTGTAAGGTGGCCCATGACCATGGCGCCCGAGGCCACCGACAACTCCCCTGGGCCGCCCTCCCTGTACATCCCGCCCTCGGGGGGGTTGGCTTCGCCCTTGGCAAACCGGCCGGCCGGCCGCGACCTCGTAGGAGCCCCAGTGGCGGCGTCGTTTAGCTGGCCCTCGGTCTGCAGGCCATCGGGTTCACTGGTGTCTCGTACCTTCTCTGCCATCTGACTCCTTTCTCTTCATCCATCCGGTAAGCAAGTTAACGCTTACTTTCTTTTCATGCTATCACGGGCGTCTGGTAGTGTCAACCCACTTGTACTTGTAATAGACGTATGATATAGTCCGTTCTTGTGAGTACACGTTCACTTCTCACACCAGATAAGGGACTGTCGGGCGGGGCGATATGACGACGGTGCACCTGGGTTCAGGGGTCCGCCGGGCCCAGATCGTCCAGACCGCTCGAAGGATCGTCGCGGACGAGGGCATGGCCTCCCTCACCATCAACGGCCTGGCCGCCGCCGTGGGTGTGTCCGAGGGCGCCATCTACCGTCACTTCAAGAGCAAAGACGACATCCTCCTGGCCCTGGTCAGAGAGATAGAGAGCAACCTGCTGCGGATTATCTCCGACTCCGCCCGTCCTGAGGAGAGCTCTCTGGACCACCTGAGGCGATTGCTGAAGCGCCATTTCTCCTCCCTGGAGCGGAGGAACGCCGTATCCTTCGTCGTCATCGCCGAGGCTATGTGCTTCGCCGACGACCGGGTGAAGCAGGCCGCCCGGCAGATGGTGGAAAGATACCTGGAGACGATAGCCGCGATTCTCAAGGAGGGCGCCGCCAAGGGGGAGGTGGGCCCCGGAGTGGACGTCAAGGCCGCCGCCATCATGTTCTTCGGCATGGTCCAGGCCAGCGTCACCCTCTGGACCTTCAGCAACAGGGCCCATCCCCTCTCCCAACACAGCGCGGCCTTGTGGGGCATGCTCAAGGAAGGGGTTACCTGCCAGGACGGCGGCGGACCTCCCGAGCCCGTCCGCAGGCGCAAGACCCGTAGGACCCGCCCGGATGAGGGGTCCTAGCCCCCGCCGACCAACCCGGTCCGGGAGCCGGGCGCACCGCCTTCCGCAGCGGACGTTGACTCGCCGCCGCCGACCGTTGTCGAGCCCGGAGGAGTCCCTGCCGTAGCCCCGGCCGACCGCTGACGGGCGTACACCAGCACGACGACCCGAATTCGCCATGGACCAGACACGCAACACCATCCCCGATGCCCTGGGACACGAGCGGGAGCTCATGGCCCGGGTCCGGGAGCTACTCCAAGGACCGCAGCCCGGGCCGGCCTTGTCCCTATTCCTGGAGGTCCATCCCGCCGACCAGGCCCAACTCCTCTCGGAGATCGACCTGGCGCGGCGGCAGTCCCTACTGCACCTGCTTCAACCGGGCCAGGCTGCCCTGGTGCTGGAGCACATGCACCCGGAGGAGGCCGCCGAGGCCGTGGCGGCAATGGGGCCCGGGACCCTCTCCGCCATCCTGGACGAGGCCGGCCCGGACGTGGCCGCCGACATCCTCAAGAGGCTGCCCGAGGAGCAGTCCCTCCAGACTCTCCAGGGGATGGATGAAGTCGAGGGCGTAACACCCCTCCTGGAGTATGCCGACGACACCGCCGGCGGCATCATGACCAACGAGTACGTCTCCGTCCGCGCCGACACCACGGCCGCCATCGCCCTGGACATCCTCCGGGTGCGGGCCGAGGAGGTCGACGACGTCAGCGCCCTGCTGGTGGTGGACGACTGCAGGAGGCTGGTGGGGTCCCTGGGGGTCACACGGCTGGCCCTGGCCCGCCCCACGCTCCTGGTGGCCGACATCATGGACCCCGAGGTGCGGCACGTTGCCCCCGACACCGACCAGGAGGAGTGCGCGTCGCTGGTGGAGAGGTACGACCTCAGCTACCTCCCGGTGGTGGACGAGGACCGGCGCATCCTGGGTGTGATACTCGTGCAGGACCTGGTGGACGTCATGGAGCAGGAGGCCACCGAGGACATGTACCACATGGCCAGGATCGGACCCGAGCGGCTGTTCGGCCCGCCCCTGGGATCGGTGCGGAGGCGGCTGCCCTGGCTGTACCTCAACCTGGCCACGACCATACTGGCCGCCCTGGTGATCAACTTCTTCGAGTCCACCGTCGCCCGCGTCGTGGCCCTGGCCATGTTCCTGCCCGTGGTGGCGGGCCAGGGCGGCATCGGGGGCACCCAGACCCTGACCCTGGTCATCCGCGGCATCGCCCTGGGAGACCTCCCCGGACGCCGGGCCCTCCCCCTCCTGGGCCGGGAGCTGGTCCTCGGCCTGATACACGGCGTGCTGCTGGGCGCCGTCATAGGCGTGGTGGCCTTCCTCTGGAAGGGCAACGGCATGCTGGGAGTCGTCGTCGGCCTGGCGGTGGGCGCCAACATGGTAATCGCGGGCATGGTCGGCGCGGCCACCCCGCTGGTGCTCCGGGCCCTGAGGATGGACCCGGCGCTGGGGGCGGCCGTCGTCGTCACCACCGTCGCCGACGTGGTGGGATTCCTGATCTTTCTGGGCATTGCCGCCTCCCTGGTAAGCTCCCTCGAGTAGCCCCCCTTGCCCCTCCCCTTTCCCCGTTGACTCCACCGTGGGTCGATGCTAGTGTGAGGTGGACCCGGAAGCGCAGCCGAAGGGAGCCCACGCCATGCCGACCATGACCGGGAAAAGGGCCCTGGTAGAGATGCTCATCGCCGAGGGTGTGGAGTACGTGTTCGGCAACCCGGGCACCAGCGAGACGCCCTTCATGGACGCCCTCCAGGACTATCCCCAGCTCAATTTCATGTTGTCCCTCCAGGAGAACTCCGCTGTGGCGATGGCCGACGGCTACGCCCGCGCGGCCCGCAAGCCCGCCTTCGTCAACCTGCACATCGCCGGCGGCCTCGCCGGCGGCATCAGCATGCTCTACGACTCCTTCAAGGGCGGCACGCCCCTGGTGCTCACGGCCGGGAACTCGGACACCCGCCAGTTCCTCTCCGACCCGGTCCTCTCCGGCGACCTGGTGGAGATGACCAGGCAGTACACCAAGTGGAGCGTGGAGTTACAGCACGCCTCGGAGATTCCCATCGCCGTACGGAGGGCCTTCAGGGAGGCCAAGACACCGCCCACCGGGCCGGTGTTCATCAGCTTTCCCTGGGACTCGTTGGACGACACGGCCGATATAGACATAGTCCCCTCGTCGGCGGGGTACCACCGCATCCGCCCGGACGTGGCCGCCGTCTCGAAGGCCGCGGACATCCTGGGCAGCGCGGCGAGCCCGGTGATGGTGGTCGGCGACCGGGTGGCCCAGTCCGGGGCCGTCACCGACGCGGTACAGGTGGCCGAGCTGCTGGGGGCCAGGGTGTACGCCGCCGCCTTCACGGAGGTCAACTTCCCCACCAGCCATCCCCAGTTCGCCGGGGTCCTTAACCTGAACAGCCCCAGCTCCCGGGACAAGCTGGCCGGCGCCGACGCGCTCCTGGCGGTGGGGACCAACGTCTTCTCCGGCTTCCTCTACGTGCCCCAACCCTACGTGAACCCCCGGACCCGCCTGGTGCACCTGGACAGCGCCTACCGGGAGGTGGAGAAGGTGTACCCCACCGAGGTGGCCATGATCGCCGACCCCAGGGCAGGTCTCGTGGAGCTGGCCGACGCCCTGGAGCAGGGAATGCCCGGCTCGGCCCGAGAGGCGGCCCGGACCAGGGCCGCGGAGATCTCCCGGGAGAACGCGCGGGGTCGAGAGGCCCACCAGGCCCGGGTCCGGGAGCGCTGGGACAGCAGCCCCATGTCGGTGGAGCGGATGATGGCCGAGCTGGCCGAGGCCCTGCCCTCCGACGCCATCATCGGGGACGAGGCGATCACCTCCAGGGGGGCCATGCTGGGCGCCATGGACTTCGACGAGCCCGGCAGCCTTTACGCCGAGCAGGGTGGGGCGCTGGGATGGGGCATGCCGGGGCCGCTGGGCCTGAAGCTGGCCAACCCCGGCCGCCCGGTGGTCGCGGTGGTGGGCGACGGCTCGTCCATGTACACCATCCAGGCGCTATGGACGGCCGCCCGCTACGATATCCCGGTGACCTGGGTGATCTGCAACAACCGTACCTACCGCATCCTCAAGGTGAACATGGAGATCTACCTGCGGGACATGCTGAAGGACAAGGACCGTCGGAGCCAGTACCTGGGTATGGACTTCCCGCTGCCCCTGGACGTGGCCGGCGTGGCGCGGGGGTTCGGTGTCCACGGCCGCACCGTCGAGGACCCGGCGGAGCTGCGGCCGGCGCTGGACGAGGCCTTCGCCCTGGGAAAGCCGGCCGTGGTGGACGTGGTGATAGACGGGTCGGTCTAGGAGCCCCTGGGGATGGGCGTGCCGGGCGTGTTGACCCGGACGGTATAGACCGAAGTCCGGGCCGTCAGGAACAGGGTGCGGTTGTCCGATCCGCCCCAGGCGCAGTTGGCGGGCACCTCGTCGGTGCGCAGGTCCCCAACGTGGTTGCCGTCCCTGTCGTAGACCTGGGTGCCCCCGTTGCCGGTGCACCACACGCGGCCATCCATGTCCACCTTCATGCCGTCGGGCACCCCCGGCAGGTCAGACGACATGTCGGCGAAGATGCGGTTGTTGCTCAGAGAGCCGTCGGCGGCCACGTCGAAGGCCCGGATAAGCCGGTGGGTGCACACCTCACCCCGCTCCTCCTCCTTCAGGCAGTCCAGGTTCTTCCGGCTTATGGCCACGTAGAGGATGGACTCGTCGGGGGAGAAGGCCAGGCCATTGGGATACTCGCACTCGTCGGTGCCCAGGCCCATCTTGCCGTCCGGCGAGACCGTGTACACCCCGGCGAACTTGATCTCCCGCTCCTCCATTGGCACGCGGCCGCCGGGGTCGGTGAAGAAGATGGTCCCGTCGGAGCGGCCCACCACGTCGTTGGGAGCCGTGAGACGCTTGCCCTCCCACCTGTCGGCCACGACCGTCATCGCCCCTTCCCCATCGAAACGGACCACTCGCCTGGCGGCCATCTGGCACATCAACAGGCGGCCCTGCTTGTCAAAGGTCAAGCCGTTGCCGCCCTGGGTGTTCTCCATCGCCACGTAGGGGGACTGGCCGGGCGCCCACTTCAGCAGGTGGTTGTTGGGAATGTCGCTGAAGTACAGGTAGCTGTCCGGGTGCCAGACCGGGCCCTCGGTGAAGCCGAACCCCGACGCCAGCTTCTCGGGCTCTCCCCTTACTATCGACGATAGCTGGTCGCTCATGGGAACACCTCCGGTGAAATCATATCTCCGGCACCCGTCCAGTCTCTTGTCCAGGCCGCGATTCTCTGGTATACGGCCTGGATACGCCTAAACGAATTGTACTTCATTCGACTCGGTCATAGCAAAGCTTGTACGGGCTTGACGTGCTATTCGGTTGACCGCGTGCGGGGGCGGCGGTACAATACCAGTTACTTGAAGCCGACCTCTTTCCGGACTGCTCTTTCCGGAGCGGAGGAGGCACGCCAGCAGGAGGTGTCGAATGGCTACCAGGACACAGGACTGGACCGCGACGGTGACCGAGCCCCTGGTGAGGATTACGGAAATGGACCACATAGTCATCCGGTGCCAGGACGTGGAGAGGTCCCTCAAGTTCTACGCCGAGGTCTTGGGCATGCCCACCGAGCGCGTGGACCAGTGGCGGGCCGGCGACGTCATGTTCCCGTCGGTCCGGCTGAACGCCGACACCATCATCGACTTCTTCGCCACCAAGCAGGAGCCCATCGGCAAGGACGGGATCAAGAACCAGGACCACTTCTGCATGGTCATCGAGCCGCAGGACATGGATGAGCTTCGCCGCAAGTTCGAGGCCCTCGGGGTGGACATACAGACCGGCCCCGGCAAGCGTTGGGGCTCCCACGGCGACGGCATCTCCCTCTACATCTACGACCCCGACGACAACGTGGTGGAGCTTCGCCACTACTAGGCACGACGGCACCGCTCCGCCCGGTCCACAGGGACCGAGGGGAGCACATGCAGGTACGAGTAGAACAGCAGGGGCCGCTCCGGCGGCCCCGTGCAGTTTCCCGCCCGAGGACGGGTGAGAGCTCCCCTGGGCGAATAACCCACCGGGTATGACAGCCGTCGCTGCGGCCTCCTCTACTTGCCGGTCTTTACCCACAGCCGCTCCCCGTCGCTAACGAACTCCACATCTCCGTGAAGGGCCGTCGAGTACACGCGCTCTTGGGGCAGCATGGCCACGAGCCTCTGGAGCACCTCCGAGTGGGGGTGGCCGTAGGGATTGTCGGCGCCGGCGGATATGACCGCCGCCCGCGGCGCCGCAGCCGCGAGGAATCCGGCGCCGCTCGACGAACGGCTCCCGTGGTGGGAGACCTTCAATACCGTGCTCCGTAGGTCCTGCCCGGAACGCAGCAGGCGCCCCTCGGCCTCGGACTCGATGTCCCCCGTCAGGAGGAAGCTGACGCCTCCGTGTACCAAGCGGATGACTACGCTGGCGTCGTTCAAGTCCGAAGACATCCCCGCGCGTGGAGGGCCCTCCGGGTTCAATACCTGCAGGAAGGTGGACGGCCCCAGGGCGATGGTTCGGCCCTCGAGGGCCATGACCCTTCGAGGGGCCTCCTCCTCCACCGCCCTCTGCCATTCCAGATAGGGGGCGGTGGTCGACGCCATACCGGTGTCGGCGACCGCATCGACGTCGTACCGGTGCAGGACCTCCGGAAGGCCGCCCAGGTGGTCCTCGTCCGGATGGGTGAGGACCACCAGGTCCAAGTCACGGTCCCGACCGGACAGGTGTCGCCCCAGGGCCCGGGTCGCGCCCTGCACGTGGGGTCCGCCGTCTACGAGCGCCTTCGCTCCTTCGGGTGAGACGACCAGTATGGCGTCGCCCTGTCCCACGTCGAGGAAGTGAACGTGGAGCATACCATCGCTCCCGTCCACTACCTCGTGCCACAGGATGCCCGCCAGGACCGCCAGCCCCACGAACGCCCCCAGCATCCAGGCGGATGGCAGCACGTTTCGGCCGCCCGGAGCCCCCTTCCCCCAGCCGGAGGGCAGGCCCGCCGCCCACGACCTCAGCCGGCGCCACGTCTCCCCCGGCGCTCCCATCCGCCACACCAGCAGCGCCAGGGCCCCGTAGTAGAGCCACACCAGGAGCCCGTTGAACGCGGGTACCGGGACCGTCCCTCCCGGCGCCAGGGAGGCCAGGTGCACCAGCCTGATGAGGTACTCCAGCGGGACCCACGCCAGCCATCCCAGCACCTGCCCCAGCCCGGGATGAATCGCGGCGCCGATGGTGGCGCCCAGGGACAGCACCAACAGCGGAGGCATGGCGGGCAGGGCCAACACGGTGGCCGGAATTCCCAAGGTCGGCACCTGGTGAAAGTTGAAGGCGACCAGGGGCAACGTGGCCAGCGTGGCGGCAAGGCTCACGGCGACGGCAGCCATGCACCATCTGGCCGGGCCGCGCCACCACGGCTCGGCGCCCGAGGCGCCTCTCGGGCCGGGTTCCAACCAGGATGTGTACCATGTGAGCAGAAGGGCGATGCCGGCCACCGCGGTAAAGCTGAGCTGGAAGGACAAGTCCCGCAAAACGGATGGGTCCTTCCCGGCCATCACCGCGGCGGCGAGAGCCAGGGCGGGAAGGATGGTCCTCGGCCTGCCGGCCAGAATGGCCAGCAGGTACACGCTGCCCATGATGGCGGCCCTCTCCACCGACGGGGACAGGCCGCTAAGCAGGGCGTAGCCCCAAATGGCCGCCAGCGGCAGGATCAGGTACACCTGCCGCCTCCGGCCCAGCACCCACGCTCCGGCGGCCGTCGACAGCACAAGAACGGTCCCCACGTGAAGCCCCGAGATAGCCAGCAGATGGGACGTGCCCGTATTCCGGAAATCCTCGGCCGTGTTCTCCGGTATCCGGTCCCTCAGCCCAAGGAGCAGCGCCTGGGCCAGGGAGGCCTGGGGTTCGGGAAGGGCCTCGTCCAGCTTGTGGGAGACCCGCCGCCGCGCCTCATACAGGAAGGCCCGCGCGGGGTTGCCGCCGCCCTCCTCCAGGAGGGCCACGCGATCGGGAAAGGGCACGACGAATGCGATGCCCTGGGCCGCCAGGTACTTCCGGTAGTCGAACTCTCCGAGGTCCGGGGGCGCCTCCAGCCTGCCCTCGACCTCCAGCAGGTCTCCGTACCGGAAGTAGGGAGACTCCCTTTCCTCCACCAGCTCGGCAGTGGGCCTGGCCCGCACCAGCACCCGGCCCTCATCCCCGGTCCATCCCCCGCCCAGGTCCATCTCCACGACCCTCAGGGTGAACCCCACGGCCCGGCCCGAGATCTCCGGGTCCGTGGCGACGAACCCACGCAACGACGCCGCCTGGGGCTGAGGGACGTCCAGCCTGGCCGGCCCCCCGGAGGCCTCCACCCTGACCAGGCCCGCGACGAGGACGAGCCCCAGAAGTCCGGGCCAAAGGGGCAGTCCCGTTACTCTGAGCAGGCCGACCAGGCAGGCGGCGGCCACGGCGAAGAGGACCGAGGGCCCCAAGCCGGCCTCCAGATGAAGCCCGGCCAGGAGGCCGGCGGTCCAGGCGCCGGACAGGAGCACCAGCGTCATGGGCCTCCTTCCCCCTGGAGCCTGCCAGCCGGCTCCGACCTTGACGGCCCTGAGTCCGGGGCCTATATTGACCCAGAACCATTGGGCAGGAGGGAGACATGGCGACGGTCGGCTCCGGCAAATACACCTACGAGCTCGTCGAAGATTGGGCCAAGCTCCCCGAAGGCTGGGTCCTGGGGCAGACGGGCATCGTCACCGACTCCCAGGACCGAGTATACCTCTTCAACCGCGGCGAACACCCGTTGGTGGTCCTGGACCGGCACGGCAACTTCCTGGCTTCCTGGGGAGAGGGGACGCTACCGGACGCCCACGGGATGTTCATCGACTCCGAGGAAAATCTGTACATGCCCGTCAAGAGCTCCCACGTCGTCCTCAAGTACACGTCCGACGGCAACCTGCTCATGACCCTCGGGACCTGGGACCAGCCCTCGGACACGGGTTGGTCGGGCAACTACCTGGAGACGGCGGCGCGGGCCGCCGGGCCCTTCAACGCGCCCGCCGACGTGGCCCTGGCCGCCCACGGCGACCTGTACATAGCCGACGGCTACGGCAACGCCCGGGTGCACCGGTTCACCCCCGACGGCAGGCTGCTCCACTCCTGGGGAGCGCCGGGAAAGACCGGGGCAGGCGAGTTCCACATCCCCCACGGGGTCTGGGTGCACACGGACGGCCGGGTCTTCGTGGCCGACCGGGAGAACGACCGGGTCCAGATATTCGACCCCGACGGCAGGTATCTGGACCAGTGGACGGGCTTCCGGCGACCCTGCGACTTCTACATCGACTCCGACGAGGCCGTCTACATCCCGGAGCTGGACGCCTTCATGAGCATCGTGGACATACAGGGCAACGTCCTTGCCCGCTGGGACCCTCCAACTCCGGGCCCCGATGGGACGGGCGGCCACGCCGTGTGGGTCGATTCCCACGGCGACCTGTACGTCAACCGCAACCTGGAGGGGCAACGACTGCTCAAGTACCGGCTCTGCGGCTAGAGGCCTCATGCACGTGATCCAAGCCGGCGTGCCTACCCTGCTACGGGCCGGCGAAGAGTAGCCTTGGAGGAGCGGAAGCCAGGGCCTGTCGCGGTGGCCTCCTGGGTCTCCTACGACATCGCCAACACCGTCTTCTGGGTCGGCGTCGTCGGCCTCGCCTTCCCCCTGTGGCTGACCAACGACCAGGGCGGCGACGACGCCATGTTCGGGTACACCATGTCCGCCACGATGGCCGTGGTGCTGGTGGTCTCACCCTTCTGCGGCTCCTATTCGGACCAGACGGGCAGGCGCATCCCCCTGCTCCTGGCCACGACCCTGCTGTGCATCGCCGTCACCCTTGTCATAGATACCGGCGGGACCCTCATGTCCCTGGGGCTGTTCGCCCTGGCCCTGTGGTCCATGGAGCTGGGGACGGTGTTCTACAACTCCCTGCTCACCGAGGTGAGCACCCTTGCCAACCGGGGGTTCGTCGCAGGCATGGGGGTGGGCATCGGCTACCTGGGCTCCTTCCTGGCCGTGGGCACCGCCCTCCTGGTCTCCGACCGTTGGGGATACGTGGCGGTCTTTCGCATCATCGCCGTGCTGTTCCTTCTGTTCGCGCTGCCCATATTCCTGTTCCTGAGGGAACGGGCGGCAGACGTGCGCCCCGCCACCGTCCTCGAACGGGCCGGTGAGGCGTGGCGCCAGCTCTCTTCCAACCTGCGTAGCCTGGGCCGCTTCCCGGGGCTGCGCACGTACCTGCTCTCCCGGTTCCTGTTCGGCATCGGCATAAGCACGGGCACCGGATTCGCCGTCATCTACGCCTCGGACACCATCGGGTTGACCGACCGGGAGATCCAGGTGGTCATGGTCGCCGGCATCTCGGTGGCCATCCCCTGCAGCTTGCTCTGGGGCAGGCTGGTGGACAGGATTGGAGCGTCCGCCGTCCTCGTCGCCGGGCTCCTCGGGTGGGTGGTGCTGCTGCTCATCGCCCTGGCCATTCCCGTGCTCTCCTGGACCACCAACCTGTGGTGGGCGGTGGGTATTCTCACGGGCCTGTCCATCTCCTGCGTGTTCACCGCCGACCGGCCGATGATCATGAGCTTCTCTCCCCCCGAGTACGTGGGAGAGTTCTTCGGGCTCCACGGCATGGTGGGAAAGCTGGCGCGTGTCATCGGCTACTTCATGTGGGCCGTCATCTCGGTCACCCTGGGCTTCGGCCAGCCCGCCGCGGTCGTGAGCCTCCTGGTGTGTCTCGTGCTGGCGTGCGTGCTGCTCACGAGGCTGGGGACGCCGGCCCCGGCCCTGGCGGCCGAACCGGCGGAATGAGGGAGGTCGCTATATGGAAAACAGCGGGGAAACCACCGGACTCCTGCTCATGGTGCAGATCAACTGCGACCCGAGGCACTGGAGGGAGTTCAACACCTGGTACAACAACCACCTGCCCAACTTCCTACGCGTGCCCGGCTACCTCTGGGCCCAACGGTATGTGGGCCTGGACGACCCGACCAGGTTCACGGCCCTGTACGGCATAAGGGGCCGCGAGGACCTGGACTCCCTGTACCTGTGGGACGGCCCGACGGTCCATCCCATCGTCAAGGGCGAGTACGCCGGGTTCCTGGGCCTCCAGGGCATGTCCGACCGTCTGGCCAACGTATACGAGCAGATCAGCGGCACGCCCCTCAGGGGCCCGCTGCTGACCTCGGACCGGCCCCTGAGCCTGGTGACCGCCGACGTGGACCCGGTGTACGAAGAGGAGTGGGACCGCTGGTACACCGAGTCCCACGTGCCCAACCTGCTCAAGGTCCCCGGGTACGTGATGGCCGGACGCTTTCGGACCCTGGACCACCCCGCCGTGCGCAGGTTCAACTCCGGCCCCAAGTACCTGGCCCTGTACGAGTGCGAGAGCGAGGACGCCATCGACCGAAACCTCCGGCGCGGGGACAACATGCACCCCGAGGCCCGGGCGGAGCTGGACCGATGGATAAGCTACGGCATCCCCAAGGTCAGCCGGTTCCGCTGGGGGTTTCACCGTATGATCTCCAAGCACTACAAGTGGGAACCTGGGGCGGCGTAGTATAATACGGGCCATGTCCACTGCACCCATGCAGGAATCCCACTCACTCCACGACCTTCCGCCCCCGGGGCCCCTGGGCCTCCTTGGCAGGGAGGGGGAGCTGGAGCGCCTCCGAGAGGCCTTCCTTTCAGAGTCCATCGCCGTCGTGGCGGGCCCCGCGGGCGTGGGGAAGACGGAGCTCGCCTGCGGTTTCGCCAGGTCCGTCGCGGAGGGAGACGGCGACCCCGGCGAGGTCCTCCTCGTGACCTTCGAGTACGGCCAGGGTCTGTCCCGGGTCCTGCACGAGGTGGGCGCTACGCTGCGTGGCATCGAGTTCGCCCACCTCTCCGGTGAGGAGCAGCGCCGATGGGTCGTCGAGTACGTCCGCGGCAACCCGTGTCTGCTGGTGTGGGACGCCCTGGACAACGTCTTCGGCTATATGGCCGACGACGACTGCAGAGAGCTGCTGGACCTTCTCCGAGACCTTTCCGGGGGCGCCGGCAAGGTCCTCGTCACCACCAGGTCCATCGACTGGGTCGCGGCCCTGGAGTCCCCGCCCACCCTGCATCTGTCGGGCCTCTCCCCTGAGGACTCCCTACGCCTTTCCGGGCTGATCCTGGAGCAGGCCGAGGTGGAGGCCAAGGACGATGAAGACCGCGCACGTCTGGTGACGGCGCTGGAGGGCGTCCCCCAGGCCATGCGGATGGTCCTGCCCCACCTGAAGGACCACAGGCCGGCGGCCCTGCGCCGGGAATACGTAGACGCTCTGGAGGGCCTTCCCGAAGCAACCAGGCACCTGGAGGCGGCCCTGCGGTGCTCCTTCTCCAGGCTGTCGGCCCGCACGAAGAAGCACCTTCCCTTCCTGGCCCTCTTTCGCCAGCGGATCCTCCTGGACGTGGTCACCCACATTACCCAGGGCCCCGAGTACGCGTCCATCATGGGAGAGGAGATGGGCTGGGGCGCCTGCCGCACCTTCCTCCGCGAGGCCAGGCGCCACGCCATCCTGGACTCGGTGTCCCCCAGCGTGTACCTCATGTCCAACTACGTGGCCGCGTTCCTGCGCGGCCGGCTGGAGTCCCGCGTCGCCGGGTCCCAGGTGGAGGGGCTGGACCGGGTGTTCCTGCGGGTATACGCCGACATGGGCGACTACTTCCTGGAGAGCCTTGCCACGGAGGAGGCCGAATCGACGGTAACGGCGGTGCTGGCCGAGGAGCCCAACCTGCTCCGCGCCCTGGACCTGGCCCGGTCCGCGGGGGACTGGGACTCGGCCCAGCTCGTCTTCCAGCCCCTGGCCCTGGTCTACAAAATGCAGGAACGGCTGCTGGAGCTGCGAAGGCTCCGTCAAGTGCTGATGACCGAGATCGGCCCGGACCCCTCGGCCGCCGAGAACAAGGGGGCCGAGAGCCTCTGGCTGTACCTCCAGGGCACGGAGACCACCGACGCCATCGCCCGGGACGAGCTGGACGCGGCGGAAGAGATGGCCCGCGGCGTGCTGGCCTACCTGGAATCCAAGGGAGACCCGGGCTACCAGGCGCAGGTCGCGTCAGTGCAACACGACCTGGGCCTCATCGAGCAGGGCAAGGGCCGGCTTGACGAGGCCGAGGGGTGGTATCGAAGGGCCCTGGAGACCAACGAGGCCGGCGGGAACGAGGCCGAGAGCGCCGACGGCTATCACCAGCTCGGACTCATCGCCCAGACTCGCCGGCAGTACGACGAGGCCGGGGAATGGCACCGTAGGGCACTGGAGATAAGGGAGGCCCTGGAGGACGCGGCGGAGATAGCCGACGAATGCCATCAGCTGGGGCTGGTCGCCGAGGCCCGCCTCTCCCTCCAAGAGGCCGAGGAGTGGCACCAGAGGTCCCGCGTAGCCCACGAGAACGCAGGCGACAAGCACGGTGAAGCCCGCGCCTGCCACCGTTTGGGAATCGTCGCCCAGGCGGGGTTCGACCACGAGGAGGCTTCCTCATGGTACCAGAGGGCCCTGCTCATCTACGAAGAGCTGGGAGACGAGTCCCTGGGCGTAGAGGACTACTTTCAGATGGGTGTGCTGGCGATCAACAGGTACGACTACGAGGAAGCCGAGGAGTGGCTTCGCCACGCCCTTGGCATCTTCCAGCAGCAGGGGAATGAGCGGGCGAGGGCCTCGGCCTACCACCACCTGGGAGTGGCGGCCCACGGAAGGCGCCGGGCACGGGAGGCGGAGGAGCACTACCAGCAGGCGCTGGCGATCACGGTGCCCAACGCGGCGTTCGACGACGCCGCCGCAACTTGGGGGCAGCTAGGGCTGCTCTCCGAACAGGTGGGCAACCTGCCCAACGCCGTCTGGTACGTGGCCCACACCTACGAGATCGCCGCGTCCAACGCCCTGCCCATACTGGCCAACGCCAAGGCCCACCTCTCCAGGCTCAGGTCGAGGATGGGCGCCGAGGCGTTCCTGGAACAATGGGACCAGGTGTCCGACACGGACATCGTGGCCGAGCTGGAGAGGGACCCCGGCCCGGCCTAGCCGGCCGTGTACCTCCCCGCCTCCTCGGAGCCGCCCGTGGAGTCCCCCTCGCTGTAGGAGTGGGCGCCGGTGCCGGCCAGGCCGCCTCCCTGCACTATCAGGTACTCGTTCCTGATGGGCCGTCCGTCCAGCCAGCACTCCAGGATCTCGCGGACTCCCGCCGCGTACCGGGCCTGGGCCGACAGGGATGTGCCCGAGGTGTGGGGAGTCATGGCGTGGTTGGGCATGGTCCTCCAGGGGTGGTCGTTGGGGGCCGGCTGGGGGAACCAGACGTCGCCCGCGTACCCGGCCAGATGGCCGCTCTCCAGGGCTCTGACTATGGCGTCCCGGTTGCAGATCTTGCCCCGGGCCGTGTTGACGATGTAGGAGCCCCGCTTCATCTTGCCGATCAGGGCCTCGTCGAACATGTCCTCGGTCTCAGGATGAAGCGGGCAATGGATGCTGACCACGTCGCACACGCCGACCAGGGACTCGACGTTCTCGTGGAAGGTCAGGCCCAGCTCCTTCTCCACGTCCAGGGAGAGCCGGTGCCTGTCGGTGTAGTGCAGCTTGACGTCGAAGGGCTTCATCCGTTTCAGGACAGCCAGGCCGATCCTTCCCGCCGCCACCACGCCCACGTCCATCCCCTCGATGTCGTAGGACCTGGAAGCGGCGTCGGCGATGTTCCAGCCGCCCCTGACCACCCAGCCGTACTGGGGAATGTAGTCCCTGACCAGCGCCAGTATCTGCATGACCGCGTGCTCGGCAACGCTGACGCTGTTGCACCAGGTCACCTCGCAGACGGTGATGTTCCTGTCCATGGCCGCCTGGAGGTCCACGTGGTCCGACCCGATGCCCGCGGTGATCGCCAGCTTGAGCCGCTGCGCCTTCTCTATGCGCTCCGCCGTCAGGTACGCGGGCCAGAAGGGTTGGGAGATGACCACGTCGGCGTCGGGCAGCTCCCTTTCGAAGACCGAGTCAGGCCCCTCTTTGTCCGCCGTTACGATGAACCTGTGACCCAGTCCCGCCAGGAACCTCTCCAGCCCAAGCCCCCCGGACACCGAGCCCAGGAGATGGCCGGGGGTGAAGTCGACGGCGGAGGGCGAGGGCAGGGCCTGTCCGTCCGGGTACCGGGTGAGGGTGGGTATGCCTTCCCGGGCATATTTGGGGGGAAACCCCGCCGCCGGGTCGTCGTACAGAACGCAGACGACCTTCTGATTGGAAAGCGCCCTCTGGGCAGAAGGAGAACTCATTTCCACCTCCGGTCTATTCGCACGTTGTCGAATCACCAAGGTGTCCGGGGCAATTCGGCCGGGACCGTTTCGCGCCGATTGCCGTGAGGTAGATTTCAGTCGCGCCTTCGTTCAGGCCGTGGGGGATTGCGAGGACCGGCTACCTGGAGCCGTCCTGATATGTACCTACCGGGCACGTGGGACACCAACCGTAGAAGTCGACCCGCTGGGAGGCGATGTCGAACTCCGCCTTGACGGATACCTCACGCCTCAGCGTCGTTATGAGGTCCTCGCCTATCTCCGTGTCGGTCACGGTGCCGCAGGAGACGCAGACGAGGTTTGCATGGGGCGTCAGGTTCGCCTCGTAGCGGGACTGCTTCTGGAAGGGCAGCTCCTGGATCAGGCCCTGTTTCCCCAGCACCGAGAGGGTGGCGTACACGGTCGCCAGGGTTATGTAAGGGAACTGGTCGCTCACCCGCTCGTGAATCTGCTGGACCGATGGATGGTCATCGGCGTTGATGACCACCTCGGCTATGGCCAACCGCTGTGGGGTGACACGTACCCCCCATCGTTTCAGCGAAGTCGCCAACTGTCCCTGGTTCACTGCGGGCTCCTGATGTCGGCCGCGGAGCTGGATTCCTGCCCACGAAAATACGGGGCCTCACGGCCCTCAGGGTTCTCATGATACACTTCGGGCCTTACACGTGTCAAACTTGACGCCCCTACCCTTACACCATTCCGCGGGCTCGGGCGGAGACTGGGTATGCATTCTCGCCAGCGGAAGGGGTACCGTGTACACTGGTCGTCACATGGGACCTCACACGGCGCACGTGGCAACACACGAGCTCCCCGGTAGGCGGACCAAGGGGGCGGGGCGGATTCCGCCGCCCCCCACTCCCGCTGACCGGCCGTTGGGGGGTGGCCCATAGCCGGCGGCTCCCTTCTGGACCACCTGGACGCGGTCCTTTCGCTCCTGGGTGAGGGGCCCTCCGGTCTGTTCCTGGACCTGGACGGCACCCTTGCTGAGATCGTCCCCCGCCCGGAGCAAACGTCGGTCCGGCCGGTGGTCCCCCGCACCCTCAGGGCGCTCCAACGGAGGCTGGCGTTGGTCTCCGTGGTCACGGGCAGGCCCGCGCTCCAGGCCCGGGACATCCTGGGCGTGGATGAGCTGGTCTACGCCGGCAACCACGGGCTGGAGCTGCTGCAGGATGGCAGGCTGGAGGTTGCCCGGGAGGCGCGAGGCCACCTGGAAGCCGTCTCCCGGCTGCTGGAGCTGGTCCGGACCGCGTTCCCCGAAGAGGGCGAAGAGGGCCTCGTGTTCGAGGAGAAGGCCGGCTCCTTTGCCGTACACTACCGTCTCGCCGCGGACCCCGAGGGGGTACGCCGCCGGCTGCTGCGCTTCATAGAAGCGCGGGCCGGAGACGACGTGAAGCTGATCATGGGCAAGGAGGTGGTCAACGTGCTCGCCCCCGTGGACCTGAACAAGGGCACCGCCTTGACCGACCTGTCCAGGAGGCGGCGCCTCGCCGCCGCCATGGTCATGGGCGACGACGTGACGGACCTGGACGCCTTCCGGGCCTCCAGGGCATTGGAGGATGCCGGGGAGATCCGGGGGCTCAGGGTGGCGGTGGTGGACGGGGAGTCGCCGCCCGAGGTCGCGGCGGCCGCGGACTACACCCTCTCCGGCGTCCCCCAGGTGGAGCGGGTACTGTCCTGGCTGGAGGAGCGCACCCGCTAAACGAGTACGCCGATGTCGCCTAACTGGGAGGTGATCCAGTGGGTGATGTCCTCCCGCTCAATGTTGGACACCAACGCCGACGCCCGCCGCTCCCGCTCCTCGTCGGTCATGGTGATGGCCTGGTACATGGCCTGCATGGTGCCCTCTATGTCCGACGGCGCGACGGACAGGGCCCCGCCCTGGAGCTGCTTGTGGGCTCCCGTCGTCTCCGACAGGATGAGCACGCCCTGGCGGGTGTTGACCACGGGGCCTTCCTTGGCCACCAGGTTCATCCCGTCGATGACCGAGTTCACCAGCATGGCGTCGTACAGCTTCATACCGGCGATGGCCTGGGTGTAGTTGTTTTCGATGAAGGAGGCCACCGGCTGCCATCCGTCGTGGCCGTACCGGGAGTTGATGTCCTGGATGGTGTTTTGGATCTCGTCCATGTAGCGCTGGTACTGCCTGATATGGGTGCGCGACGGCACCAGGAAGGCCAGGAAGGTGACCTGGCCGTGCAGCTCGGGATGCCGGGCCAGCATCAGTGCGTAGGCCCTGAACCCCCGCACCACGTTCTTACTGGGTTCGGCCCGGTCCACCCGGATGATCGTCTTGCCCGTGCACATGGGGAGCAGCCGCCGCTCGTAGTCCAGCGCCCTGGGGGAGGAGGCGATGCGGCGGATCTCCTGGACGTTGATGGATATGGGGTACACCCGGGCCGCCGTCTCCCGCCCCTGATAGGTAACCACCTGGGTCCTGTGGTCCACGTCCACGTCCTCCAGGAACTCCTCACAGGTATCCAGGAAGTTTCGAACGTCGCCGATGGTCTGGAACCCGACGATGTCGGCGGAGCAGAGGCCCTCGCAGATCCCCCGGAGCATGTAGCTGGGAAGCAGCCTCCAGTACCTGGGAGAGGGCCACGGTATGTGGGTGAAGTGGAGGATGACGGCGCCCGGGATGCGCTCTCTGATGAACTTCGGCGCCAGATACAGATGATAGTCGTGGACCATCACGACGGGAGGGATGGGGTCGTCCTTGGCGTCCTCGGCCACCGCCTGGGCGAAGGAGCGGTTCACCGGAACGTAACCCCCCTCCCAGGAGTCGTGGACGTTGGCGTCCAGGTTGGGGTTGTAGGGCGAGTTCCACATGTAGTGCTGGAGGAACCACACCAGGGGATTGCAGAACACGTTGTAGTACTTGTGATAGATGCGGCGGGGAGTGAGCACGAATCGGAGGAGGATGCGGTGGCCGGGCAGGGGAGAGGGTATGCTGCCGCCCCCCGTGTCCTGGTAGACCCGCCGGTCGCCCTCGCCGATGGCGCTGGCGATCCACGTGAACTCAACCATCTGGGCCAGGGAGCTGAGGGCGGTCACCACCCCGCCGCTGCCCCGCCTCCCCTCGATGCGGCCCGAAGGGGTGACGTGATGCTCGACGGGCCCCCTGTTGCTGACCAGTATCAGGCGTCGTTTCGCGAGGATCCTATCGCACAGGTCCCTGAGACTGGCCCAGGCCGCGTCCCTCGAAACTTCCGCCATCATCCAATCCCACCCAGCAAAGCCCCGCCGCCCCGAGACCGTGCTGGCATATGCTCCCGTCCACCCCTGCCGGGAAGGGCATGGAGGATTCTTCTAAGACCGTCGTGGGTACGTCGAACCTAGCAAATCCCCTAGGGGTTGTCAAGCTGCGCGGCGGCGGGCCGCCACGCCTCCCGGGGCACCCCTCGCCGTCAGTGCCGTACAAACGGGAATCCAGGGTCGGGGGGCCTGGACGCTACGCCACGGGGCCGCGCGCTCCGTACTCCGCCTGGGTAGGTAGATTCCTCGCTCCGCTCGGAATGACCCGTGGGGGGCCGTTGCCGGACCTACCGTCTGGACCGCCGCCTTGCCGGCTTCCCCAGGGCCACCAGGAACATGGTGCTCAGGCCCAGGGCGTCGGGCGAGAAGAACTCCGTTACATCGTCGTCGAAGAAGGTCAGGCCGGTGGCGCCCAGCCGCTGGGCGTATGCCGCCAGGTACATTTTGCCGCCGACTATGCCTCCCTCCAGCTGGGCGGCCCGGTAACCCCGGTTGCCGTAGCGGTCCAGCACCTCGGGAAGGTCCGCCAGCATGAACACGTCGACGCTGGCGTCGGCAGGCAGCGCCTGCTGGAGTCCCAGGAACCCCGCCACCCGACGCATCTCCCCCTCGTCCAGCAGCTCCAGGGCGCCCTCCTCCCTGCGGTACACGTAGGCGCCCGACGCCAGGCCATCCACGGCGTGGACTATCAGGTAGATGCGGTTCAGCATGGCCCCCGGAGGCTCCAGAAAGTCCGCCGGAATGCCCTGGGTGGACCGGTGGAGGATGGTGGAAAGCTGGGGGAGGGTGACGGCCTCGCGACGGAACTGCCTGGAGGACCCCCTCCGGGCGATGGTGCCTTCGATGGTGTCCCCGGCCCCGTCGGCCAGCGACTGGAGCGCCTTCAGGGGCCCGCTGGCCGCCTTGGTCGAAGGCCCCGGCGCGCTGGCCCGCCAGGCCCGGGCTTCCCGCCCGGTGGCCAGGGACGAGGCCGAGTGGATCGCCCCTATGGCCGGGTACTCCACCTCCGTGGGGGACAGGGGCGCCGTCTTCAGGTCCAGGTCCGGCATCGGGGGCGGGGCAGGGCATCCCGGGGACCCCTTCCCCAGGGGGACCACGGCCAGCGAGACCTCCCTCTCAGTGTCCAGACCCAGGAGGTGATTGACGGCCCCGTCGGCAAACCCCGCCACGACCCTGGCCTCGATCCCCCGGGCCGTCGAGACGGCCAGCGTGTTGGCCAGCATCGTGCCGCTGTCCCAGAAGCAGTGCCGGTAGGCCCGGGCCCGGTACTTCCACGAGTTGCGCCAGAAGGTGCTGGTCAGGACCAACGAGGCCGGCGCCGAGGCCACCGACGGCTCGTAGCCGCACGCCTCCACGAGCGCCGCGCGGTAGTCCCCCCGGCGCAGCCGGCGCAGCGCGAAGTCGTGGGCGCCGAAATGGTAGACTCCGGGCTCCAGCCCCGCCAGCGGCCCGCACACCAGGTACACCTCGACGTGGTACAGGGCCCCGGTGCACGCCGCCGCCCGGAACAAGATCTCCCCGCCGGGATACGCCCCCTTCTTGGTGATGCCCGCGGAGTAGTACAGGACGGAGGCCAGGCCCCTCAGGTCCAGCTCGCCGTCGCCTGCGCCGCCGACCCGTCCGGCGATGGCCGACAGGGCCTCCACCCCTGTGTTCGAGAAGTCCCTGGGCAGAGGGAGGGGCTCCAGCTCCTCGTATACCTTGAAGGGCAGGGGCTGGTTGGGGAAGTCGAGAAAGTGGGAGTCCGAGTGGATGCTCTGCCACGAGTGCTTGGTGCCGTCGTGGTAGCTCCAGGCGGCCTCCACGTCCCTGTTCGTCACGTTGGGTTGCTCCCAGCTCGCAGGGTCCGGCCAGCCCGATTATAACACGGCCCCCGCCGCCGTCCGGGGGCCCCGGCCCGCGTTGACGGCCATCTCGGGCCGGTGCTACACTGACCCCTCCCGTGGCGGCGCAGGCCTCCGCCACGGGGGCATTTTCGGAAGGAGCCCCCCATGACCGAACGTTGGAACCTGCAGACCATCGGCCTTTCCCGGAGGACGGACCTGGACGAGCAGTTCCCGTTGGACCCCGCGAAGACGGCCCTTGTCGTGGTGGACATGCAGTACTACAGCGGATGCAGGACCACCGGCCTGGGGAAACGCTACTCCGACGCGGGCCAGGAGGAGCTGGTGGAGTGGCGCTTCGACCGCATCGAGCAGGTGGCCGTGCCCAACATCCAGCGGCTGCTGGCCCACTGCAGGGCCAACGGCCTGCGGGTCGTGTACGTCCAGCTGGGTTCCCACACGCGCGACTTCGCCGAGGTGCCGGCCCATATGCGCAACATGCTGGCGGCGGGCGACGGCTGGTTCGGGAACCCCAACGCCGCCATTCTGGAGGAGATCGCCCCCGCGGAGGGGGAGCCGGTCTTCAGGAAGAACACCGTCGGCGCCTTCGCATCCACGGCCATAGACGCCCACCTGCGCCAGAACGGCGTGGAGCACCTGGTGTTCACCGGCATCTCCACGGCGGCCTGCGTGGACAGCACGGCCCGGGCCGCCGCGGACCTGGGCTATCACTGCGCCCTGGTCTCCGACGGGTGCAGCGACATGACCAGGGAGAACCACGAGTGGGCGCTGCACCACTTCCAGCGCCTCTTCGGACGGGTAATGGAGACCGCCGACGTGCTGAGGGAGCTGTCGACCACAGACGACCAACGGTGATCAGGGAGGAGGCCCCGGGATGAAGAAGAGCAAGCGGCTGCGAGAGCTGTTCGACTCGGGCAAGGTGTTCACCATCGCGGGAGGCTCCTGCGCCTTCCACGCCAAGATGGCCGAGGCGGCCGGGTTCGAGTGCGCCTACATGTCCGGCGGGTTCACAAGCTCCTTCCTGCTGGGCATCCCCGACGCGGGCATCATGACCCTTACGGAGATGGTGGAAAACGCCCGGCGCATGGCCCGGGCCACCAGCATACCCCTCCTCTGCGACGCGGACCAGGGTTACGGCAACGCCCTCAACGTCCGGCACACGGTGGAGGCGTTCATCGGCGCGGGCGTGGCCGGCATACACCTGGAGGACCAGCCCGTGCCCAAGCGCTGCGGGTTCGTATCGGGCAAGGAGGTCATCTCCCTGGAGGAGGCCGCCGGCAAGTACCGGGCCGCCGTGGACGCCAGGGACGAGCTGGACCCGGACTTCGTGATACTGGCCCGCTGCGACGCCCGCACCGCCGTGGGAGGCTCCCTGGAGGAGACCATTCGCCGCCTCAAGGCCTACGAAGAGGCGGGGGTGGACGTCCTCTACTTCGAGGCCCCCCAGAGCATGGAGGAGCTGAGGGCCGCCCGGGCCGCCGTCTCCAAGCCTCTAATGTGCACGTGGCACGCCATCGGCACGCCTGAGCTGTCCGAGATGGAGGACCTGGGCATCGCCGCCCACTTCCTCCCCGGCCTGCTGAACACCCCCGCCATGCTGGCGGCGTGGGACTTCGCCCACGAGTTCAAGGCCCGGGGCATGGCCGCCCTCCGGGAGCAGGAGGAGCGGTACAAGGACCACCCCCTGGCCAACCTGAGGCACTTCGAGTTCCTGGGCTTCGACAAGCTACGGGAGTGGGAGGAGCAGTACCTCCCCGCCGAGGCCGTCTCCAAGTACGAGAAGTCCGTGGGCGTGTACGAGCCCGGCCGGGTCTAGGCCCCCCAGGGGCCGGGACATGGGCGCCGGGCACCCTCCTCGTCGTTGCGGCGCAGGTTGCAACCCAGTGCCCCTCGTCGTTGCGGCGCAGGCCGGAACCCAGGGGGATGGGGCCGCCCTCCGATGCAACCAGCGGTAGTCGAGTTGAGGGTCTGTATGGGCCTAGTTGTCTAGTTGCAGGTATACTTGGCTGGCATCCTCGTTGCAGTAGGTCAGCAGCCGCTTCGCGTTGGCGATGGCCGCTTGCGAGCTTATATTTGCTTCCACCGAAAGTTCCGTGCCAGCGACCTGACGCGGGGCATTAAAGTGGTTGCCTCCGGGATGTTGCGGGACAGTGTTCACGATATATCGTTTCCCGCTGGATTTGACGGGAACATTATCGGTCCTCAATGAGCCTCGTTTCCATAGCCACTGCACCGTGTGCGCAAGAACGTCCACCCAGAATTTGTTCTCGTGTTGAGCGCCGTCCGGGAACCGGATGTGTGGCGGTGCTTTAGTTCCCGGCTGGGCGACGAACTCTGACAGTGACGCCCATCCCTGCCCGAGGTCTGGTGGGGCGAGCTTCGGGACCGTAGAGACAGACACAGGCTGCGTTGGCTCACTTAGGAGCGGCACACTGGCCGGAAGTGGTTGGCCGGACGCCAGGTTGGGACGCCATAGCAGCAGCAGTTGAAGGGCGCTTCGGTGGGATGGGCTGGTGGCGATGGACACATCCAAGATGCGGCGCTCTTCGAGGGGCGCCTGCTTGAATACTTCGTACAACTCCCAACGGTTACCGTCGGTTAGTCCGGCGTATTGGATCCCCGATGCGTTGGAGTAGTTGAGCATCTGCATCCGGTGGGACTCCAGCGATTCATCGAGCTTTTTTGCTTCGATGATAGCAGCCGGTTGACCCCCCGACAGCAGGGCATAGTCGGCCCAACGGCCGCTGACATTGTACTCAGGCGTAACCAAGGACGGCTCTGAGGTGTCCCACCCCAGCACCTGCAGCAGAGGGTCGATCAGCACCATGCGGGTGCGCGTTTCGTTGGCCCGCAAGGCATCGCCGTGGCTTTGGATTCGGTCCTTCAGCGCCTCTATGACGCTAACCAGGTCGTCCAGAATTGCAATCCCCCTGTTACCACCTGCCTTCTTGTCACGGCCCCACTCGCCCCGCCCGGGCGCCTACCCAGACGCGGCCAGCCGCGCGACGGCGTCGCTGACGCACCCCAGGGAGGGCACTGTGGAGTCGGGCTCCACGTCCACCGGCGTGCGCCGGTCGTCGTGGGTCTCGATCCATACGGTCTTCATCCCCGCCTGCTTGGCCCCGTACACGTCGTTCAGCAGGTGGTCCCCCACGTGCACCGTCTCTCCGGCGGCGGCCCCCATGGCCTCCAGGGTGCCACGGAATATCTCCAGGGCGGGCTTGGCCAGGCGCACCTCGTCGGAGAAGGTGTGGACTTCGAAGTACTCCAGCAGCCCGAGCCGCTCCATGTAGGCCCGGAAGGTGACTCCCGGGGTCATGCCCGTGTTGGAGATGAGGCCCATGCGGTACCCGGCGGTCCTGATGGCCTCCAGCACCCGGGCCGCGTCCTCGTGGGGAGGGGGCGGGTAGTCGAACAGGGAGTCGGCGTAGGAATCGGAGATGCTCTGCACCACCCCCGGGTCCAGGCGCGCCGGGAGGGCCGGGTCTATGTGTCCGATGAATATCTCGATCTGCTCGGCGAAGGAGACGTCCCGTCCCTCGGCACGGATGCCGTGGCAGGAGCGGTAGCACTCGCGGTAGGCCTCCCTCACCCGGTCCTCCGAGTACTCCTCGCCCGCCCCCGTCAGGGCGTCCCGCGCCCCGCGAAGCCTCACCTGCATGCGGGCCAGCCCCAGCTCCCGGGTGTCCATGAGCAGGGTCTGCCACAGGTCGAAGGTCACACAGCTTATGCCCAATTCTCACAACCCCGCCGGCACGAATCGCAAGGGCTATTGTACAACATTCTGTTACAGGGAGCTGTTACAGTGGCCTGGTAAGTTGGGGGCTGGTATGTTGGGAGCTGTTACAGTGGCCTGGTAAGTTGGGGGCCGGTATGTTGGGCTGGCGCGTCAGGCCGGTACCACCGCGCTGGCGCCCCCGGGACGGTGCGGTCGGCCGGGCGCCGGAGCGCACGTCCCATGGGGCGGTCCGGCCCGCTCCCGGGAGGTCGCGATGCTCCTCACCGCGTTCGGCTCCGTAGCCGTCGGCGCCATGCTCGTCTTCTACTGGTTGGAGCCCCGCTGGAGGTGGTCGGTCCTGGCCTTTGCGGGAGCATGCGCGGCCACCTCGGCCTACTCGGCCCTGGAGGGCGTCTACCCCATCATGGCCATCGAGGCCTTATGGGCGGTGGTGGCCGTAAGACGTTTCGTGACGGCCGGAGACCGCCGTCCCTGAAGGGGCGGTGTGCTATACTCCCAGGCAACCCCGGCAGGCAGCAACATGCGTACCCTCCGCCTGGCTTTGGCACAAATGAACCCCACCGTGGGCGACCTGGAAGGGAACGCCCGCAAGATAGTCGATCTGACCCGGCGGGCCCGCTCGGCCGGCGCCCACGTGGTCGCCTTCCCCGAGATGGCCATACCCGGCTACCCCGTGGAAGACCTGGTGTTCAAGCCGTCCTTCCTCCGGGACAACGTGGATGCCATGCGGCGGGTGGTGGCCGCGTCCGAGGGCATCGCCGTCGCGGTGGGCTTCGTGGACGCCGGCCCGGAGGTGTACAACGCCTGCGCGGTGGCCCACGACGGAAAGCTCGCGGGGATATACCGCAAGATCCACCTTCCCACCTACGGGGTCTTCGACGAGGACCGGTACTTCCAACCCGGGGACGCGTGCCCCGTCTTCGTCATCAACGGAGTACGGGTGGGCGTCAGCATCTGCGAGGACCTGTGGTACCCGGTGGGCCCCTTAGACGTTCTCAGGCAAGCCGGGGCCGAGGTGGTAGTGAACATCAACGCCTCCCCGTACCACATGGGCAAGGGGGCCGAGCGGGAGGCGCTGGTGTCCGCCCGCGCATCGGACAACCGGGTGTGGCTGGCCTACGTGAACATGGTCGGCGGCCAGGACGAGCTGGTGTTCGACGGGGGCAGCCTCCTGGTGGACCCCACGGGAGGGCTGGCGGCCAGGGGCCCCTCCTTTGCCGAGGACCTGATCGTGACGGAGGTGGACGCCGACGCCGTGTCCCGCCACAGGCTGGAGGACCCCATTCGGCCCACGGGGGACCCGGACGCTCTGGAGAAGATCGGCCGGCCCCAAGTGGTGGATGTCTCGCCGTACCGGGACCCCCCCGGCCCGCCCCCGGCTCCGGCCCCCCGGGTCCAGCCCCCGGGAGCCTGGGAGGAGGTGTACGGCGCCCTGGTGCTGGGCACCAGGGACTACGTTGCCAAGAGCGGCTTCTCTCGCGTGCTGATAGGCCTGTCCGGGGGCATCGACTCGGCCCTCACCGCCGCCGTCGCCGTGGACGCCCTGGGCCGTGAGAACGTGATGGGGGTCTCCATGCCCTCCCGGTACTCCAGCGAGGGCAGCGTCGCCGACTCCAAGGTCCTGGCCGCCAGGCTGGGCATGGAGCTATGGGTGGTGCCCATAGAGCCCGCCCACACCGCCTTCCTGGACATGCTGGAGCCCCACTTCCGGGGGACCGCGCCCAACTTGGCCGAGGAGAACGTGCAGGCCCGCATCCGGGGCAACCTTCTGATGACCATGGCCAACAAGTTCGGGTGGCTGGTGTTGACCACTGGCAACAAGAGCGAGACAGCCATGGGATACGCCACCCTCTACGGCGACATGGCCGGGGGGTTCGCCGTAATCAAGGACGTGCCCAAGACCCTGGTGTACGACCTGTCCCGGTGGCGCAACGAGCATGGGACCCCACGGGACGTCATCCCCCAAGCCGTGCTGGAGAAGCCCCCCAGCGCCGAGCTGAAACCGGACCAGACGGACCAGGACACCCTGCCGCCCTACGAGTTGCTGGACCCCATTGTGAAGGCCTACGTAGAGGACGACCTGGGCCTGCAGGAGATCGCGGACATGGGGTTCGACCGGGAGCTGGTCAAGGGCATCATCACGGCCATAGACCGCAACGAGTACAAGCGGAGACAGGCCCCCCCGGGCATCAAGATCACTCCCAGGGCCTTCGGCAAGGACCGCCGCCTGCCCATCGTGAACCGGTACCGGCAGCTTTGAGGAGAGGGCCTCGCAGGCACAAACACGCTTCGGCGGCCGGGCCGACTATGGGTGTTCGAGCCGAGCTCAGGCGCGGCCAGGGCCTCTCTAGCCCTACTCCCCCACCTCGACGATCATCTCGATCTCGATGCAGATGCCGTTGGGCAGCCCGCCCATCCCCACCGCCGACCGGGCGTGGGCGCCCCGGTCTCCGTATATCTTGGCCAGCAGGTCGGTGGCGCCGTTGGCCACCCGCGGCTGGTCGCCGAAGTCCGGCGCCGAGTTGACCATGCACAGCAGCTTCACCACGCGGGACACCTTGTCCAGGTCTCCCAGCTCGCCCTTCACCGCCGATAGGCAGTTGAGCATGGCCTGCTGGGCCGCGGCGTAGCCCTGCTCGATGGTCACGTCCTGCCCCAGCTTCCCCGAGTTCAGGGCCCCGACTCCGGGGACGCTGGGACCGTGCCCGCCAACGAACAGCAGGTTGCCCGTGCGGACCGCGTTGGCGCGGCCCGGGGGCGGTGTGGATGCAGGGGGCAGCTCCAGCCCCAGCTCCGCCAGCTTCTGCTCTGCTCCCATGGTGTCCTCCCTCTTCGAGTAAGCTTGTGCCCGGGACCCCTCCCGGTCTACCCCTCCAGCTCCACCATCATCTCGGCCTCCACGCAGCAGTTGGCCGGCAGCCCGCCCATGCCCACCGCAGACCGGGTGTGTCGGCCTCGGTCGCCGAACAGGTTCACGAGAAGGTCCGACGCGCCGTTGGCCACCCTGGGCTGGTCTCCGAAGCCGTCGGCGGAGTTGACCATGCACAGCACCTTCAGGACCTGCTTCACCTTGTCCAGGTCCCCGATGGCGTGCTTGATGCTGGACAGGCAGTTCAGGGCCACGAGCTGGGCGGCCTCGTACCCCTGTTCGACGGTCACGTCCCTTCCCAGCTTTCCCGGGTGCAGCATCTCGCCGTCCGCCTTGCGCGGCACGTGCCCGGCCACGAACAGATAGTTGCCGCTGCGGACCGTCTCCACGTAGTTTCCGCCGGGGGTCGGCGTCGGCGGTAGCTCCAGGCCCATCTCGGCCAGTTTCCTCTCTATCTCCACCTGGCACCTCCTACCAATATCGGGGGAAGATCAGGCCCGCGCCGTTGTCCGGTACTACGCGGGGCCTTGAGACATTATAGCCGCGACGCCCCACTTTACAAGGGTGACGGCCCTCTCCCAACCCCGTCGATCCCCCGATCAGAAAGTGACGCCGGCTTCTTGTGGGTGCCTGGATGGTGTGCTAAGATGCCGTCGAAGTCGGGGCATTGGGAGGACGGATGGTTACGGAGAAAGCGAAGTCCCTGGACATCGCCATAGCGCAAATCGAACGACAGTACGGCAAGGGCGCCATAATGCGGCTGGGGGAGATGGACCATAAGCTGGGGACCGAGGTCGTCTCCACCGGGTCCCTGTCCCTGGACATCGCCCTGGGCGTCGGCGGCATACCTAGGGGCCGCGTAACCGAGATATACGGCACCGAGTCCGCGGGCAAGTCGACCCTGGCCCTGCACATAATGGCCGAGACCCAGAAGGACGGCGGGACCGCCGCCTACGTGGACGTCGAGCACGCCCTGGACCCCGCCTACGCCGCCAACTGCGGCCTGGACCTGGACGGCCTGCTCATAGCCCAGCCCGACAGCGCCGAGCAGGCTTTGGAGATAACCGAGTACCTGGTGCGCAGCGGCGGCGTGGACACGGTGGTCATCGACAGCGTGGCAGCCCTGGTCCCCAAGTCGGAGCTGGAGGGGGACATGGGGGACTCCCACGTCGGTCTCCAGGCCCGGCTCATGTCCCAGGCCCTGCGCAAGCTCACCGCCGCCATCCACCACTCCCACACCGCGGTGGTCTTCATCAACCAGCTAAGGGAGAAGGTCGGCGTGATGTACGGCAGCCCCGAGGTCACCCCCGGCGGCCGCGCCCTCAAGTTCTACAGCTCGGTGCGCATCGACCTGCGCCGCATAGAGTCCATCAAGCAGGGCTCGGACATACTGGGAAACCGGGTACGGGCCCGGATCGTCAAGAACAAGGTGGCCCCGCCCTTCCGGGTCGCCGAGTTCGACATCATGTTCAACCGGGGCATCAACAAGATGGGCGACCTGCTGGACCTGGGGGTCGCCCGCAACATCGTGAAGAAGGCCGGCGCCTTCTACTCCTACGGCGACATCCGCCTCGGTCAGGGCAGGGAGAACTCCAAGGCGTTCCTGGATGAGCACCCCAACGTGGCCCAGGAGATCGAGGGCCGCATCCGGGGGGGCGAGCCCACCGTGGCCGAGCCCGGCAAGAACGGCGCCGGGGACCCCGCAGCCATCGTGGCCGAGGCCACGGCGGAGACCGCCTAGCGGGGCTCCGGGGGAGTCACCTCACTCGGCTCACCGCCATGTAATAGGTCAGGGCGAAAGCCAGCAGGTGCAGGTAGTGGAAGATCGGCGCAACTAACAGCATGGTGATAATCGAGAGAGTGACCCCCGCCACCGCGACACCGGCGAGCCCGCGGCCCCTCTTCCGGTTCGACATAAAGCTCACGGCCTCGCCGATGGCTAGTCCAACCCCGGCGGCCATCAGCCAAGGGAGGAACAGGATTCCTACCAAGTGTGGCCAGAGGGCCCCCCACAGGATCCCTCCCACTATCCCCACCACTGCCGCAGCCACCGAGGCGCGCACGAAATAGTTGGTGGACACGTCGTAGGTGGGATGCGGGGTAACCCGGGCACAGTCCCGGCAGCGGGCCCCCACCGGGGTCTGGATCATGCAGCGGGGGCAGATGTACTGGCCGCACTTCCCGCAGGCCAGGCCCGTCTCCACCTCGGGGTGGAAGGTGCACCGGTGAACGCCGTATTGCGCCTCCTCCGAGGCGGCCGGCGAGGCGGCCGGCGAGGCGGTCGGCGACTCTCCCGGCTCCGGCGCCACGGCCCCCCCGCAGTTGATGCAGTACCGTGCCTGAGGCCTGTTCTCCGTACCGCACGTGCGGCACGTTATCGGGCTAGCTGACGGTCCCATCCCGCTCCCTCGGACCCCGGTTCACCCATGCCGCGTGTTCGGCCACGTCGCGGTCCATGATCAGCCGGTTCAGGAGGACCCGCTTCTTGGGGATGTCCGGGGGCATGGGCGCCAGGTTGGCGTGGAGTCGCTTGAGGCCGGTCACCACGACGATGCCGACGCAAAACCACGCCACCGAAGCAGGCTCGCCCAACACGACGGCAGCCACCGGCAGGAGCAGGAGAGCGATCAGCACCCACACCCCCGAGCTTCTGAACAGTGCCCAGCCCCCGATGGCCACTGCGGCGAACACCACCAGCTCCTTCCAGGCCAGGGCGCCCAGGGCGCCGATGGCGACACCGATGGCCCGGCCCCCTCCGAACTTCAGAAGGACCGACCAGTTGTGGCCCGCCATGGACATGAGGGGCGCGCCCATGAGGGCGTAGGAGGACCTGTCCAGGTCCAGCACGTGCATCCCGATCCACACGGGAGAGGCGCCCTTGCCGAACAGCTCGAACACCCCGAGCAGGATGCCCCACCCCTTGCCGACGTTGTGGAAGACGTTGGTGCCGCCTACGTTGCCGCTGCCGTAGAGACGGATGTCGATGCCCTTGACCATGCGTCCCAGGATGTAAGCCGTCGGTACGGAGCCAATCAGGTACGAGTACAGGTAGAGTCCGGCCAGCTCCATGGATACTCCGCTCGTCTATGCCTGGGGGTCCTTAGGCTGGAATGGACGCCGGGCGGGTCGCCAGCTCCCGCAGCCTGTCCACCATGTCCAGGGGCGGCCCCATGTTGCCGGGCAGGGGCTCTCCCGTGTTGCCCAACCCATGGTAGTCGCTGCCCCCGCAGGCCAGCAGTCCGTGGTTGGCCGCGACGGCCGCAAGCTCCCTGATCCGCTCCGGCGAGTACTGGGCGTAGTAGACCTCCATGCCGACCAGCCCCGCCCTCTTCAGCTCCTCCAGGGTCGGGTCAAGGTCCGGCATCCACCCGGGGTGCGCAACGACCGCGGCGCCCCCCCAGTCGCGGATCAGCTCCACGGCCTGCACCGGCGTGAGCTTCTCCCGCTCCACGTAGGCGGGGCCGTTCCTGCCGATGTAGGCGTCGAAGGCTTCCCGGGGCTCCTTGATGTACCCCTTCTCCACCATGGCCAGCGCCAGGTGAGGCCGCCCCACCGCGCCCTCCCCGGCGATGGCCTGCACCCGGTCCCACTCGATCTCCACACCCAGCTCCCTCAGCTTCTCGACCATCTTTCGCGCCCGGTCCACGCGTCCCTCCCGGAATCGCGCCAACCGCTCCTGCACCCCGGGGTCCGTGTACTGGATGTAGTAGGCCAGTACGTGGATCTCGTTGCCCGGCACGTCGGTGCTGAGCTCTATCCCCGGCACCACCCGGAGGTCCGGATAGGCGGCCGCGGCCGCGAAGGCCTCCGCCAGCCCCTCGGTGGAGTCGTGGTCCGTCACCGCCACACCCTTGAGTCCTCGCCCGGCAACCAACTCTATGAGCTGGGTGGGCGTCAGGCGCCCGTCGGAGGCCGTGGTGTGAAGGTGGAGGTCGGCGATGGGCATCAGGCCAGGCTCCTATCGACTCGCTGAATCCCGGTGGCCACCCCCCGCTCCTCGTCCACGTCTATCAGGACCGAGTTGAGGACCACCGGCCCCGTGGCCACCGTGAGCTTGCGGGGCATCTGGGTCAGGAAGCCCCTGAGGACGCCCTCGGGCTCGCACCCGATGACCGAGTCCCGGGGCCCGGCCATCCCAAGGTCCGTGACGAAGGCGGTGCCGTTGGGCAGGATGCGGGCGTCGGCCGTGGGCACGTGGGTATGGGTGCCCACTACGGCGGACACGCGGCCGTCCAGGTACCAGCCCATCGCCTGTTTCTCCGAGGTGGCCTCGCCGTGGAAGTCCACGATGACGGCCCTGGGAGCGTTGGGACCCCCGGCCTGCTCCTTCAGCAGCCGGTCGGCCGTCCGGAAGGGGCAGTCGAGGGTGTTCATGAAGACCCGGCCCATGAGGTTCAGCACGAGGGTGTCGCCGATGCGTATGTGGCCTCGGCCGGGGGCGCCCTCGGGGTAGTTCGCCGGCCGGATGAGGGGCCACTCCTCCTCGATGTACGGGACTATCTCCTTCTGCTTCCAGATGTGGTTCCCCGAGGTGATCACGTCCACGTCGCTGTCCAGGAGCTCCTGGGCGGTGCCCGGGGTTATGCCGAAGCCGCCGGCCGTGTTCTCGCCGTTGGCGATAACCAGGTCGATGCCCATCTCCTGGCGGAGGCCGGGCACCAGGGTGCGCACGGCCCTGCGGCCGGGCTTTCCGATTACGTCACCTATAAGCAGAATGCGCAAGAATATCTACTCCGTCCGTCGTCCCAACGCCAACCGGGGCCGCTGCCGTCGGATCAAGACCCTCACAGCGGCGGCCCCGGTATCGAATGCTCTCGCGATGGCCGGTCTTCCCGATGACCTCTGACCGGCCGGCCCCCTACCGGGCGAACTCGACGGCGCGAGTCTCCCGGATGACCGTCACCTTGATCTGCCCCGGGAATACCAGGTCCTCCTCGATCTTCTTCGCGATGTCGCGGGCCAGGACCGAGGCGTTTCCGTCATCTATGTTGTCCGGCTTCACCATGATCCGGACTTCCCGCCCCGCCTGTATGGCGAAGGCCTTCTCGATCCCGTCGAAGCTGGTGGCCACGTTCTCCAGCGCCTCCAGCCGCTTGACGTAGTGCTCCATGGACTCCTTCCGAGCGCCGGGCCTGGCCGCGCTGATGGCGTCGGCGGTGGCCACGAGGAACGCCTCTACGGAGCCCCTCTCCTCGTCGTGGTGCTCCATGATGGCCCGGTGCACGTCGGCGTGTATCCCGAACTTGCGGGCTATGTCCGCACCTATCTCCGCGTGGGGCCCGTCCACCTCGTGGGTGAGGGACTTGCCGATGTCGTGGAGCAGACCTCCAGCCTTGGATACTTCGATGTTGCCGCCTATCTCCGCGGCCAGCATCCCGGCCAGTAGAGATACCTCCACCGAGTGCTGCAGGACGTTCTCCCCGTAGCTGTACCGATACTTCAGCCGTCCCAACAGCTTGATCAGCTCCGGGTTGAGCCCCGCCACGCCGGCCTCGAAGACCGCCTTCTCCCCCTCCCGCTCGATGGTCTCGTCCATCTCCTGGCGGGCGCGCTCCACCATGTCCTCGATGCGGGCGGGCTGTATCCGGCCGTCCTGCACCAGCTTCTCCAGGGTCAGGCGCGCCATCTCCCGGCGCACCGGATCGAAGCAGGACACGGTAACCACCTCGGGGGTGTCGTCGATGATCACGTCCACCCCGGTGAGGGCTTCCAGCACCTTGATGTTCCGGCCCTCCCGCCCGATGAGACGCCCTTTCATGTCGTCGTTGGGAAGGCGGACTATGGACGTGGTGTGCTCGGACACCACGTCGGTGGCCAACCTCTGTATGGCCAGTGTAACGACCCTACGGGCCTTCTGGTCCGCTTCTTCTGCCATCTGCCGCTCTAGGTCGTAGTAGCGGCGGGCAAGCTCGTGCTTCATCTCATCTTCGGACTTCTTGAAGATGATGTCCCGGGCCTCGGCCGCGGTCAAACGAGCAACTTCTTCCAGCTGCCTGAGTTGTTGGTCCTTGATCTCTTGGATCTCTTGCTTATGGGTCTCCAGATCCCGTTCTCTGGTGCCGAGGGCCTCCTCTTGCCGTTCCAGGCTCTCGGTCTTTCGCTCCAGGTTCTCCTCCCTCTGGAGATGCCTCTTCTCCTGTCTCTGAAGCTCCCGTCGTCTCTCCTTGAGGTCCGACTCCACCGAAGAACGGGTCTTTAGGGCCTCTTCCCTGGCCTCGAGGAGGAGCTTCTTCTTATCCTCCTCGGCCTCGGCTAGTATCCTCTGGGCTTCCTCTCTAGCAGCTTTAGAGCGTCCAGCACCCGCTAGGCCGGCAAGGAATTTAAGGATGTTCAACCCGATCACCCTTCCTTTCCGCCTAGGCGAACAGATTCAGGGGTCTTCCCGACCCCTGGCCACTTCATCATAGCGGTGACCCCCGTGAGTGTCAAGGCGAACGGCGCCCGCCATAGGCGTGTCCCAAGCGTGGCGGACGCCTGCGGAGTAGGCACGGAGTGTCGCCTGTGATACCATGTTTTGCAGCGGGGCGGCGCCGCCCCTCCGAGGTGACATGGGTGGTCCATGACAACGGCCAGGGAAGCGCCCTTCGGGACCTGCGGCTCCTGGAGGGAGAACGCATCGAGGACCGGTTCGCCCCGGACACCGGGTCCGTCCCCGAGACCCCGGAAAGGGGGCCGCTGCTGGTCCTGACCAGCCACCGGATCATCTCCTTCAACGACGCCGACGGCAACAAGGGTGTTTCGGCCGCGGCCATCGCCGAGCTGCAGGGGGTCTCCGTCAAGGCCAACACCAGGGGGCTCCGGGACCTGGTCCAGGGCCTGTTCCTGCTGCTGGGAGGCATCCTCGCCTACATAGTCCTGGGGTACATCCTCGACGGCATAACCGTCGCCCTGGCCCTGGGCGCCGCCATCGCCTTCGTCGGCGTCCTCTTCATCGGCAAGTACCTGATCTGGGAGGAAGACGGCAGCGTCACCTTCATCGCCGGCGGTTGGCAGACGTCCTTTTCCTACCAGAACGGCCGGGCGGTCTCGGACCTGTACGGGCTCATCGACAGGTGTTTTCAGCTGAAGCTCCAGACCGGAGACCCGGCAGTCGCCCACCAGCCCGAGACGGAGCCGACGGAGCCGGAGGAAGCGCCCGCGCCGGCGCCATTCCCGGCGGCCCATGCGAATGCGGACGGGGAAGCGGACGCGACGCCGGCCGCCGCGGCCCCCCCGAATCCACAAAGGGAGGCCGCGCTGCCCCCCGCAGGCCTTCTCAATGCTCCAGAATCCGAGAGCCCGCCGGCCGAGGCACCGCCTGTGGCAGCTTACCGGTCGGAGCAGGGGCCCGATTGACATGGCATCCAGAAGGATCAGGCCGATTAAGGGATTCGTCCCCACACCTGACAGACTTGTCGACCACATGGTCAGCCTCTTGTTCGAGGGAAGGGAGGTCGACCCGGAGGAGCGCCTTCTTGATCCCGGCTGCGGGGATGGCGCCTTCGTGAAGGGTCTCCTGCGCTGGTCTAAAGCGGCTCGGTCACGGCTGCCAGCCATAACCGGGATAGAACTCAACGGTCAACTCGCCCTCCACGCTACATCCGACCTCCAGGGCAATCCACGTGTCAACGTGATTAGCGGGGACTTCCTACGTACCAAGCCTCCAAGGAAATTCCATTACATCATCGGAAACCCTCCCTATGTCTCGATACTGCTCCTGGATGAACACGAAAAGGCCGAATACAGAGCCTTATACCGCACTGCGACTGGCCGCTTCGACCTCTACATGCTGTTCTTCGAGCGCGCCCTGGAGGTGCTCGAGCCGGGTGGCAGGCTCGTTTTCGTCACGCCTGAGAAGTTCACTTACGTCAATTCCGCAGCTGCCCTCCGAGCCTTGCTCAGCACCTACCACGTACGCAAGCTGGAGTTCCTCCCGGATGACACGTTCGGGGAGCTGGTCACCTATCCTTTTGTCACAGTCGTAGAGAAGGTTCGTAGTGGACAGGCAACCCGGATCGTGACTAGAGAGGGCACCGAGAGAACGGTTCAGCTTCCACGCGGCGGCGCGAGCTGGGCCCCCCTACTGAATGGATCCAGGCATGAATTGAACTACGTTAGGACGGGGCACACACTGTCGACAATCTGTGACCGTGTCAGCTGTGGCATCGCTACCGGCGCAGATGGAGTGTACGTATTCGAGCGAGACGCCCTACCCACCAACTTTCATCCATACGCTAGGCCGACAGTTGCCGGAAGGGACTTAGATGCCTCTCGGCCATCTGTTCAGACGCATTCGGTGATGCTCGTCCCATATGAAGCGGACGGGAGACTGATGCCGCTTGAGGACCTGGGGCCCTTTGGCGAGTACCTAACCAAACCCCACATCCAGGCCAGGCTCCTGAGGCGAACGTGCGTGAGCCGTAAGCCCTGGTATGCATTCCACGAGACCCCATTCATGTCTCGAATCATACGGCCAAAGATACTATGCAAAGACATCGCACGGCGACCGTCCTTCTGGCTGGATAGATCAGGAATGACGCTGCCGCGCCACTCCACCTACTACATCGTGCCCTGGGACGAATCCATAGTCGAGCCCCTGTGCGAGTATCTGAACGGGAAGCAGGCCCAGGAATGGCTGGCAGAGAATTGCCAGCGGGCAGCCAACGGGTTCGTCCGCACCCAGAGCAACTCGCTAAAGTGCCTTCCCATACCCTCCGAATTCGTCACTAGAGCACGATCTCCTCTCATCTCAATGGCCAACGTAAGGTCTCAGGATTTGGGACCACCCGTGCTGGAGATGGTCGCTTGAATACGCCCTTTGACGACGTCATTCGCCGAATCGTTGAACTTGGATACCACAACCATCGAAAGGCCGAACACTCCGATATCCTATCCAGGGGGATATGGACTGATCTGCTGGCACTGTGCGAGGAAATACGAGAAGATTATGACCGGGGAGAGATTGGGGCGTGGCTGAACCGACCAGCGCCCGACCTTCAGAGGCGCAAGGCCGACCTTCTCGTTTGCGAGATAGGTGAATCACCGGAGTTGCCGGACCTGAGCCTCGTCCGTATCTGCTTGGAGAACAAGTCGGTAATCACGGCCCATCGGAACAAAGGGGAACGTTTCCGCGATCTGGACAACTTCAGGTCCGAGGTGCAACAGCGTAGACGAGAAGCGATCGTACTGGGGACTGTCCTGATCGGCACGGCTACACGATACCTCAACGTGGCCGACCAGATCAGCAACCGCTATAGGAACTCCCCCGAAGAGTTTCAACAGGCCGTTCTCCCTCGTCTTTCAACCGGAGACGATACCCTATGGGACGAGTTCCCGTACGCCATTAGTGAAAACCGTCCCGACGACGCCGAGAAGACTCTCCAACACTTCCGACGCCTGGCGACCCGAGCTCCCAACCTGACGCACCAAGAAGGGTTCGACTATCTACTCCTAATTCCGGTGCAAATCGACAATGTAAACCCACCTCGCGTCGATCGAGACAACGCCCTTGGTCTTGACGTCGACGATGAATACGCGGGGCTCCTCGATGCTGTACGCCGTGGGTACATCGCACGATGGCACGTGTAACACTACCGAGAGAGCCGCTCAAAGGCCCCGCCAGGACGACAGATCGCAATGGCCCCCCGGGTCAACCCAACGAGAGCCCCGGGTCCACGTCTATGTCCGGAGGGTCCCCGCCCCGCAGCTCCATCTGGAACCGGGCGCACGCCGCGATCATGGCCCCGTTGTCCGTACACAGCACCGGCCGCGGTATCAGCGCCGGAACGGGGGCCGCCTCCACCATGCGCTTTCTCAGCAGCGCGTTGGCGGTCACGCCCCCCCCGAGGACGATGCCCCTGGCGCCCCACCTCTCCGCGGCCTCCAACGTCTTGTGCACTGCAACGTCCACCACCGACTCCTGGAACGCAGCGGACAGCTCCCTCACCACCCGGTCCAGCCGGTCCGCGGGCACGGAGGTCGGGTCGGGGTAGACCTGGGCGGCCTGGGCCATGTGCAGCAGGGCGGTCTTCACGCCGCTGAAGCTGAAGTCCAGGCTTCCCCTCAGCCAGGCGCGGGGCAGCCTCTCCTCGCCCAACGCCCCCTCGGACGCCTTCTGTATCTCGGGGCCTCCGGGGAAGCCCAACCCCAGGACGCGGGCCGCCTTGTCGAAGGCCTCGCCGGCCGCGTCGTCCCGCGTCCTGCCCAGCAGACGGTATTCGCCGTGGCCTTCCATCAGCACCAGGTCCGTGTGGCCGCCCGAGGCGATCAGGCACACCAGGGGGAAGCCCGGAGACGCCGCCGGGTCCTCCGGCGGGTCCGCCTCCGGGGGGTGGAGCCAGGCCGCGTATATATGCCCCTCCAGATGGTTCACTCCCAGGAAAGGGACTCCCAGGGACAGGGCAAGGGACTTGGCGAAGTTGACCCCCACCAGCAGGGCCCCGGCCAGCCCCGGGCCGTGGGTCACCGCCACGGCGTCCACGTCCTCGAAGGAGACCCCCGCGTCCTCCAGGGCCCGGTCGACCGTGGGCGCGATGTCGATCACGTGCTGCCGGGAGGCGACCTCGGGCACCACGCCACCGTACTGGGCGTGTATCTTCACCTGGGACGCGATGACGTTTGACAGCAGGCGCCGCCCGTCCTCGACCACCGAGGCCGCCGTCTCGTCGCAGGAGGTCTCTATGCCCAGTATCTTCATGTCCGCACCGTGCATGATAGGCCCGTCGTCACGCTCCGTCAACGACACCGCCTGCCCAGTTGCCCCCGGCCGGCGGTTGTCTTAACATTTCCTTAAGAGGCGCCCGGCTACTATTACTGGAGGGCCGGTGCCGGGGGGCCGGCGGGAGGTCAGGCCGTGGCATCCAGACGCAGAAGGGTCCTGGTCGTCGAGGACGACCCCAAGACCTCGGAGATCATCCGCCTCTACCTGGAGGGGGACGGATACCAGGTGCTTTCGGCCTGCGACGGCGCCCGGGGGCTGGAGATGGCCCTGCAGGAGGACCCCGATTTGGTGGTGCTGGACCTGCTGCTGCCCGGCCTGGACGGCAGGCAGGTGTGCCGGGCCATCAGGAACAAGTCGGACGTTCCCATCATTATGCTCACCGCTCTCACCACCGAGGCCGACAAGCTGGAGGGGCTGGACATCGGCGCCGACGACTACGTGACCAAGCCCTTCAGCCCGCGGGAGCTTGTGGCCCGGGTGAGGGTCGTGCTCCGGCGCACCACCGAGGACTGGCTGGACATCGGCCCAAAGCGGATCGACTACGGGCGCTTCAGAATAGACTTCCCCCGCCACAAGGTCTGGGTCGACGAGAAGGACGTCCACCTGACCCCCACCGAGTTCCGCATCCTCGCTGTGATGGCCCGGGAGAGCGGGCGGGTGTTCAGCCGGACCCAGCTCGTCGACCGGGCGCTGGGACACGACTACGACGGCATGGAGCGGACGGTGGACGTCCATATCCTCAACCTGCGCCGCAAGATAGAGGCCGACTCCAACAAGCCCCAGTACGTAAAGACAGTCTACGGCATAGGCTACAAGTTCGAGGGCTAGGCCGTTGCTGTACAGCATCCGCTGGAGGCTCCTCCTCAGCTTTCTCCTGGTCATAGCCGTGACCCTGGGCATGGCGGCCCTCTTCGTCAGCCGGGCCGCCAGCGCCGAGCTGGAGCGGTTCCAGGAGCAGAACGAGGCCATCAGGTCCGAGCGCCTCAGGGCCATGCTGGCGGAGCAGTACGCCGAGGACCAGAGATGGCACGCCGCCCAGACCATGCTGGAGCGGATCGGGCGGATATACTCGCAGCGCGTGGTGGTGGTCAACAACAGGGGCCAGGTGGTGGGCGACTCCCGCCGGACCCTCATGGGCCGGGTGATCCTGCCCCACATGGGAAGCGAGCTGGAGCTGCCCGTGGTGGGGCCCGGGGGCACCATGGGCACCATGCTGGTAAACCCGGACCCGCTGCCCGGCGACACCCAGGCGCCCCTGCCCGAGGCCAGCCTGCCCTCCATCAACCGGTTTCTCATCTGGAGCGGCCTGCTGACCGTCGGCCTGGCCGCGGTACTGACCTTTCTCCTGTCCAGGCGCATCCTCGCGCCGGTGGAGGGCCTCTCCCGGGCGGCCAAGGCCCTGGCCCGGGGCGAGTTCTCCAGGCGGGTATCGGTCACCTCCAGGGACGAGGTGGGGGAGCTGGGCCGGACCTTCAACGCCATGGCCGCGGAGCTGGCCACCACCGAGGAGGTGCGGCGCAGCCTGGTGGCCGACGTGGCCCACGAGCTGCGCACCCCTCTGTCCAACATCAGGGGCTACCTGGAAGGTATCAGGGACGGCGTCGTGACCGCCAACCCCGGGACCCTGGCCTCCATGCACGAGGAGGTGCTGCTGCTGACCCGCCTCATAGACGACCTCCAGGACCTGGCCCTAGCCGAGTCCGGGCAAATGAACCTGTACCTCCAGCCATGCGACCTGGCGGACCTCACCAGGCGGGCCGCCGCGGGAGTGCAGCCCAGCGCGGAGTCCAAGGGGATCACGCTGACCACGGACATACCCGGGGAGGCGCCCGTGAACGCCGACCCCGAGCGCATAGGCCAGGTGCTGCGGAACCTCCTTGCCAACGCGGCCAACTACACCGGCGAGGGCGGCTCCATAAAGGTCGCCCTCCGGCACATGGGTAGCCTCGCCCAGGTCCGCGTCGAGGACACGGGCCCCGGCATCGCCGAAACGGACCTTCCCTACGTGTTCGAGCGGTTCTACAGGGTGGACAAGTCCAGGTCCCGCTCCACCGGCGGGGTCGGCCTGGGCCTGACCATCGCCAGGCGCCTGGTGGAGGCCCACGGCGGACGCATGGCGGTGGAAAGCGCCGTCGGCAAGGGCAGCACCTTCAGCTTCACGCTGCCCCTGCACGAGGCCCAGGCCTAGGCGCCACCCCGTATGCCCTGACAATGGCCCTTTGCCCGCCCCTGCCCGTAAGGCGATCACCCAACGCGTCATTCCCGTGCAAACGGGAATCCACGTCCCCCCCGCCACTGGATTCCGGCTCGGGGGCCGGAGTGACGGGCGGGCGTGGTGCGACAGTCCCCGCTTGACCGTCCCATCGGGCCGCGTATATATTCCCTCCATGGCGCCCTCCAGCACCCGTGCGACCCCAACCGGGCGGCACTGACGTGGCCGCACCCGACCTCCACTTTGGCGCCACCCTGGGCCTGGGCCTGGAGGAGACGGCCGCCGAGGCCCGCTGGCTGCAAGACCTGGGCTACGACTACGTGGGCGCAGGCGAGCACTTCATGCGGGGGGACCCCCCGGGCCCTTCCGCCGCAGCCCTCTCGGTCCTGGGAGTAGCCGCCGGGGCCACCGACCGGATACGCGTCGTCTCCACGGTGGTGCTCCTGCCCTTCTACCACCCCACCGTCCTGGCCAAGCTGGCGACCACCATCGACGTGGCCTCCAACGGCCGTCTCACCCTGGGCGTGGGGGTGGGGGGCGAGTTCCCCGTGGAGTTCGACGCCGCCGGCATCTCGGTACGCCAACGGGGCAGCCGGAGCACCGAGTGCCTGGAGGTGCTTCGAGGGCTCTGGACCGGGGAGCGGGTGACCTACCGGGGGCGCCACTTCCGACTGGACGGCGTCGCCATCGCCCCGCCTCCGGCCCAGTCGCCCCACCCGCCCGTGTGGGTCGCCGGCCGCCGCGACGCCGCCATGCGGCGGGCCGCCCGGTTGGGAGACGGCTGGCTGCCCTACCTGTACAGCCCGGACCGGTACCGCCGCAGCGTCGAAAGCATCAAGGAGACGGCCGCCGCCGAGGGCCGCGACCTGGAGGGCTTCCAGTGGGCCGACTTCCAGTTCATCTCCATCGCCGACTCGGTGGAGGAGGCCGCCGAGAACGCGGCCCGGTCTCTGGGGCTCCAGTACCGGTATTCGGGGGACTTCCGTGACATCGTGGGAAGGTACTGCGTCCTGGGCCCGCCCGAGGAGTGCGTCCGGCAGCTTCGGAAATACGTCGACGCCGGGGCGCGCCACTTCATCCTGAGCTGGGCCTGCGGCCGCGACGACCGGCCCCGGCACGCCGAGACCGCGGCCAAGGAGATCATCCCACGGCTCCGCGGGTAGGAATCACCTAACCCGTCATTCCGGCGAAGGCCGGAACCCAGGGGCGGCGGGCTTCCGGCTTCCCGCCCCCACAGGAATCACCATAGCCTTGGCAAACCCGGATGAGGGGATGAAAACGAAGGGGCTCACCCATCGCCGTAGGGGGGTGGTTCGCGAACCGCCCCTACTCTAGCCCCTCGGGGTTGGGCAGGCGCCCCATACCAACCGTAGGGACGCCGACCCGCATAGCAAAAACCGGAGGTGCGACATGGCAGGAATCTGGCCCGGCGAGACCCAGTGCGTGGCGATGCTCAGCTTCGACGTGGACGGCGTGTCGTCGTGGATACGCCGCAACTCCGACCACGCCAGGCTGCCCAGCCTCATGTCCATGGCGGAGTACGGGCCCAGCGTGGCCACCCCCCGCATACTGGACCTGCTGGAGGACCACGGGATCAAGGCCAGCTTCTACATACCCGGGTACGTGGCCGAGACCCACCCCGAAATGGTGAAGGAGATCGCCCGGCGGGGCCACGAGATCGGCCATCACGGGTACATGCACGAGCCTCCCGCCACCATGGACGCCAAGGAAGAGGAGGAGGTGCTGAAACGGGGCATCGGCATCCTGGAAGACCTGGTGGGGGAGCGGCCCACGGGATACCGCTCGCCGAGCTGGGAGCTGAGCGAGGTGTCCCTGGAGCTGCTGGCCGCCTACGGCTTCGCCTACGACACCAGCCTGATGGGGGACGACGCCCCCTACATGGTCGACACCTCCAGGGGACCCCTGGTCGAGATCCCCACGCACTGGATACTGGACGACGCGCCCCACTTCGTGTACGCGCCCGCGGCCCAGCGCACCAGTCCCATGAAGAGCCCCAACGAGATCTACGAGATCTGGTCCGCCGAGTTCGACGGCCTCTACAGGTACGGCAGGTCCTTCAACCTCACCATGCACCCCCAGTTCATCGGCCGCCCGGGGAGGCTCCTCATGCTGGAGCGGCTCATCGCCTACATCCGCTCCTATCCCAACGCCCCGTTCATGCGCCTGACGGACGTGGCCCAGATGTGGGCCGGCCGCTAGGCGGCGGTCCATTCCAACCCGTCATTCCCGCCCCGAGGCGAAATCCAGGGCGGTGGGCTACGTGGATTCCCGCGTGCGCGGGAATGACGGAGGGGACGCCGCGAGCCTTCCCGCGTGGGCGGGAATGACGGAGGGGCCGCCGTGAGCTTTCTCCCGCCTGCGCCGGAATGACGGAGGGGGCGCCGCGAGCCTGTTCTCATGGCAATGACGTGCCGCGTGGGAAGTGGGCCAGAGTCTCCACAAGAGGGACCGGGCCCGCATGGGCATCACTACCCGCGTCGAACACCGGCTGCCGCGCGTGGGCTGTCGAGGCAGTTGAGGCAGTTGGCTTGGGGAGACTCGGGGAATGATGCTCCCAAAGGGTCAGATGCAACGCGGCGCGACGATGGCAGGGGTGGTCCTGGCCCTGCTGGCCGCCGTTTTCCTCACGCTGCATTTCACGTTGCCCGACGAACATGCCGGCAGGGCCGGGAGCCTGGCCGGCATCGTCCAGGCCGTCGTCACCGTTCTGGCCATCGTGGGCGGCGGGGCCTTCGCGGCCTACAAGTGGCAGGTCTTCAGGGACTACGCGCCCCACCTGACCATCTCCCACAGGGTATCCCACCGGCCCATCGGGGACAGCTACGTCCACATCGACGTAACCGCGACCCTGCAGAACAGCTCCAAGGTCCGGATAGAGCTGGACGAGGGCTTCTTTCGCCTACAGCAGATAGCCCCGATGTCCGACGAGCAGGTGGAAGCCCTGTACGCCCAGGTGTTCGTGGACGGTGAGCAGGATTACCTTCAGTGGCCCACCGGCGACGAGGCCCGGCGCACCTGGGACAGGGACGAGCTGATCGTAGAGCCGGGCGAGGCCCACCAGGAGACCTTCGAGTTCATAGTGTCGAAGGAGGTCAGGGCGGTTATGGTCTATACGTACTTCTACAACCCCGGGGCCTCCCGGACCCTCGGATGGGGCACGGCCACGGTCCATGATATAATCGGCGTTGGCTGATACGGCGCCGTTCCAGGGGGTTACATGCCATCCAAGGACGCCAACGGCAAGAGAGCAGTGGAAAGAGGAATGGAGCCAAGAATAGCGCCTTGTAGGACGGCGGACTCCGACACCCTGCCTGGAGCGGCGAAGGTGGAGGTCCACGGGTCGGGGCCCAGGATGGCGCCTCCCAAACCCCAGGGGTCGCGCAAGCCCCCGGGCCACAGGCTGCCCAGGAAACCCGAGTAGCCCCATCGGCAAACGCCACCCCGCCGCCGTTTCCACCGGCCGGATGCTTACTCTCTAGAGCCCTTCAGCCCTCCTGTGGCCCTCCCTCCGCTCCCCCAATGACAACATCCGGGGACGTGACCCATGCCGAAAGACTACGCCGGGATAATCACCATAGAGCCTGGAAAGCGCGGGGGGAGCCCTGCATTCGAGGCATGGGGATCACGCCCGCGCCCTCCTAGCCCCGCAGGTCCGGCTGCCTGGCGGCGCGGACCTCGTCCAGGCGTGACACGGGCGTCGTGTGGGGCGCCCCCGTCACAAGGTCCGGGTCCTCGGTGACCTCCCGGTCGATGGCCCTCATGGCCTCGATGAAGGCGTCCAGGGTCTCGCGGCTCTCGGTCTCGGTGGGCTCTATCATCAGCGTCTCGTCCACGATGAGGGGAAAGTACATGGTCGGCGCGTGGATGCCGTAGTCCAGGAGGCGCTTGGCTATGTCCAGCCCCCGGACGCCCCGCGCCTTCTGGTCCCTGGCCGACACCACGACCTCGTGCATGCAGCGGCGGTCGTAGGGCACGTGGTATGTGTCCCGCAGGCCCTGCAGCAGGTAGTTGGCGTTTAGCACCGCGTTGCCGCTCACCTCGGTCAGCCCCGTGTTGCCCATGCTGCGTATGTAGGTGTAGGCTCGCACCAGCACGCCGAAGTTGCCGTGGAACCCGGACACCCGCCCTATGGACTTGGGGGGCTCCGCCAGGGAGAAGGTCTCCCGGCCGTCGGAGTCCGACCGCTCCACCACCGGGGCCGGCAGGTAGGGCGTCAGCTCCTCGCTGGCGCACACCGGCCCCGCCCCGGGCCCCCCGCCCCCGTGGGGCGTGGTGAAGGTCTTGTGCAGGTTCAGGTGGACCACGTCGAACCCCAGGTCGGCGGGCTTGGCCCGTCCCAGCAGGGCGTTCATGTTGGCCCCGTCGGCGTACACCAGGCCGCCCGCCCGGTGGACCGTGTCGCACAGCTCCAGGATGTTGGTGTTGAACAGGCCCAGGGTGTTGGGCTGGGTTATCATCAGACCCGCCAGCCCGGAGTCGGCCACGGCCTTCAGCGCCTCCATGTCCATGTTGCCCCTGGAGTCCGAGGGTATGGTCACCACCTGGAACCCGGCCATGGCCGCCGACGCCGGGTTGGTGCCGTGGGCGCTGTCGGGGATGGCCACCGTGGTCCGCTGGGTCTCCCCCCGGTCCAGCAGGAGCGCCCGGATCATCAGCATGCCGCAGAACTCCCCCTGGGCCCCCGCCAGGGGCGCCAGGCCGACTCCCTTGGTGCCAGTGATCTCCGCCAGGTATCCCTGGAGGGTGTGGAGCAGCTTGAGGGCTCCCTGCACCGTCTCGGGCGGCTGGCGCGGATGCAGGCCCGCGAAACCGGGGAGGAACGCCATCTCGTCGTTCACCTTGGGGTTGTACTTCATCGTACAGCTCCCCAGGGGATAGAAGTTGGTGTCGATGGAGAAGTTCAGGTGGCTGAGGAGGGTGAAGTAGCGGACGACCTGGGGCTCGGTCACCTCGGGCATCCTCAGCTCGTCCCGCAGCAGGGCGGCGTCCAGGGCCGGCTGCGGTGGCACGTCCAGGGCGGGCAGATTGGCCCCCACTCTGCCGGTCACGCTCCGCTCCATCAGGGTGCGGCGGTCCATTCCATCGCTGCGTGTCATTGCACGGCTCCCGCGGCCAACGCCGACGCCAGCTCCTCGATGTCCCCGCGGCTGTTCATCTCGGTGACGCACAGGACCATGCCGTTGGGGACCCTGTCGCTCACGTCGAGGCCGCCTATGATGTCCCGCTCCAGGAGCCCCCGGTTGATCTCGGCGGGCGGCGCCGGGCACTGGACGGTGAACTCGTTGAAGAAGGGCGCGTCCATGGGGAGGGTGTAGCCCGGTATCTTTTCGATCAGGGACGCCGCGTAGTGCGCCTTGTGGTAGGACAGCTCCGCCACGTGGCGCAGTCCCGCCTTGCCAAGGGCCGCCATGTACACCGTCGCGGCCAGGGTCATCAGCGCCTCGTTGGTGCAGATGTTGCTGGTGGCCCGCTCCCTCCGTATGTGCTGCTCCCTGGTGCTCAGGGTGAGCACGTAGCCGGTCCTGCCCTCGCCGTCTACGGTCTTGCCGGCGATGCGGCCCGGCATCTGGCGGATGTTGCTCCGGCGGGCGGTGAACAGACCCAGGTAGGGGCCGCCGTAGCTCGGGGGTATGCCCAGGGCCTGACCCTCCCCGGTCACGATGTCCGCGCCGTACTCGCCCGGGGGTTTCAGCATGCCCATCGCCACCGGGTTGGCCGACACCGCCAGCAGCGCGCCCTTCCCGTGGGCCTCGGCCTCGATGCGGGCCAGGTCGTGGAGACAGCCGAAGAAGTTGGGGTACTGGACCATGACGCAGGCCGTCTCCTCGGTCACCTCCAGGGCCGACGGGTCGGCCTCGGTGACCTCGACGCCCAGTCCCTGGGTGTAGGCCCTGACCACCTGCCGGTACGAGGGGGACACCGTGTCCAGCACGGCGACCTTGCTCCGCCCCGTCACGCGGCACGCCATCAGCGCCGCCTCGGCCAGGGCCGACGCCCCGTCGTACATTCCGGCGTCGGACACCTCCATCCCAAAGAGGCTGCATATCATCGTCTGGAAGTCGTACGTCGCCTGCAGGGTGCCCTGGCTGACCTCGGGCTGGTAGGGAGTGTACGCCGTCAGGAACTCCCCGCGGGTGATGATGGCCCTCACGATGCTGGGGCTGAAGTGGTTGTAGGCCCCGCCGCCCAGGAAGGACACGCAGCCGGCCAGGCTCCGGTTGGAGTCCGCCATGGACTGGAGCTCCCGCTTCAGGTCCAGCTCAGAAAGGGGCTCGGGTATGTTGAGAGCAGGGTTGCGCACCCGTGCCGGTATGTCCTGGAACAGGTCGTCCACGGAGGCCGCGCCCACCGCCTCCAGCATGCGGGCGCGGTCGTCCACAGTGTTGGGTATGTAATGGAAGGCGCGGTCCGGGACGTTGGACGGCCCTCGTGTCATGGAGCCGCTCCGCGGTTCATATGAGCCCCAGGAGTCCGCCCGTCTCGGCTCACTCTAGTGGGAGGTCTCTTCCAGGAACGCCGAGTACTCCTCGGCGGTCAGGAGGTCTTCCATCTCGGCGGCGTCCTCCAGCTTTACCCGCAGGAGCCAGCCCTTGCCGCTGGGGTCCTCGTTGACCAGCTCCGGGTGGTCGACGGCCTCCTGGTTCACGTCCACCACCTCGCCGGTAACCGGCGAGAACAGGTCCGAGACCGCCTTCACCGACTCGATCTCGCCCAGCTTGGCGAACTGCTCCAGCCGGGCGCCCGCCCCGGGAAGGTCCAGGTACACCACGTCCCCAAGCTGGTCCTGGGCGTAGTGGGTGATGCCCACCAGGGCGTCGGAGCCCTCCTCCGGCTTCACCCACTCGTGGTCTTTGGTATACCTGCGGTCGTCGGGTATCATGCGCTGGACTCTCTGGTGTAGAAGGGCAGGGAAGTGACCTCGGCTTCGGCGAGTCTACCGCGGATGTCTATCTGGAGCGGGCTGCCAGCTCCCGCGAATCCACTGAGAACATAGCCCATCGCAACGACTCTGTCAAGGGTCGGAGACTGGGTGCCGCTGGTCACGGTCCCCACCTGGTCGCCGTCGCGGAGGATCGGGTAACCGTGCCTGGCCAGGCTTCGCCCCTGGACGTTCAGCCCCACCAGGCGCCTGGGAGGGCCGTCCTTCTGCTGCCTCCGGAGGACCTCCGCGCCGACGAACTCCTTGTCCAGCCGGACGAAGCGCTCCAGGCCCGCCTCGATGGGCGTCGTGGTGGTGTCTATGTCGTTGCCGTGGAGGCTCAGTCCCGCCTCCAGCCGGAGCACGTCCCGAGCGCCCAGGCCGCAGGGAGCGCCCCCGGCCTCCATAAGCGTCCGCCAGACATGGGCGGCGTCCCCGGCGTCGACGATCAGCTCGAAGCCGTCCTCCCCGGTGTACCCGGTGCGCCCCACGAAGGCGGGGCGCGACGCCACGGTCCCCTCGGCGTAGGAGAAGAAGCGCATCCGCGACGTATCCACGTCGCCGGCCGCTCCCAGGAGCGTGGGGGTGGCGGGTCCCTGGAAGGCGATCATGGCCGTGGCCTCGGTGCGGTCCTCTATGGACACGCCCGGGAACTTCTCCTGGACCCAGCGGCGCATCCACGGCGCCACGTACTGACGGTTGGAGGCGTTGCAGACCAGCAGGTACCGCTCATCGTCGACCCGGTAGTAGACCGTGTCGTCGATGATGCCGCCCTCCTCATTGCAGATGAGGGCGTAGCGGGCCCTGCCCTGGCGCAGGTTGGAGGCGGTGTGGGTGACGACCCAGTCCAGGAAAGCGGGGGCCTCGGGGCCCGAGATGTCCAGACGCCCCATGTGGGAAACGTCGAAGAGCCCCGCCTTGGAGCGCACCGCCCGGGTCTCGGCCAGTATGCCGGTGTACTGCACCGGCATGTCCCAACCGGCGAAGGGGACCATCCTTGCGTTCAGCGACGTGTGAGTGCCGTGAAGGGGGGTCCTATTGAGCTGTTCGGCCAAGACTCGGCTCCCTGCGGCTAGTTGTCGGCGTGGGTGGGTGCGCCGCCCTCCGCCGCGGCCTCTTGGAGGCCGTAGTTGATGTCGTAGAGGCGGCTGTAGGCGCCGCCCCGCTCCAGCAGCTCCTCGTGGTGGCCCACCTCCAGCACCCGGCCCTGGTCCAGCACGACGATCACGTCGGCGTTGCGTATGGTGGAGAGACGGTGGGCGATCACTATCGAGGTGCGCCCTTGCAGTATCCCCTTGAGGGCGTTCTGGATCACCAGCTCCGTTTGGGTGTCGATGTTGGCGGTGGCCTCGTCCAGGATCAGGACTCGAGGGTCGGCCACGATGGCCCGGGCGAAGCTCAGGAGCTGCCTCTGGCCCACGCTCAGGTTGGTGCCCCGCTCGGCGAGCTGGGACTTGTACCCGTTGTCCAGCCCCATGATGAAGTCGTGGGCGCCCACGGCCTTGGCCGCCTCCACCACATCCTGGTCCGTGGCCGACTCGTGGCTGTAGCGGATGTTCTCCTCCACCGTTCCCGAGAAGAGGAAGGGCTCCTGCAGCACCATGCTCATCTGGTCCACCAGGGACCTGCGCTTCACGTCCCGGACGTCGTAGCCGTCGACGGTTATGCGGCCCTCGACAACGTCGGCGAACCTGGTCAGGAGGGTGACGAAGGTGCTTTTGCCCGCCCCTGTGGCCCCCACCAGCGCCACCGTCTCCCCCGGGTTGAAGTGCAGGTCCACGTCCTTCAGGACGTCCACCCCGGGAACGTAGTGGAAGCTGACGTTCTCGTACCTGATCTCCCCCCTTATCGGGGGCATGTCCCCGGCGTCGGGCTTGTCCATCACCTCGGGTTTCAGGTCCACCACCTCGAAGATCCGCACCCCTGCGGCCATCCCCCGCTGGAGCTGGGTGTACTGCATGGTCAGGTGACGGACGGGCTCGAAGAAGCGCTGTATCCACATGGGGAAGGCCAGCAGCACGCCCCAGTTGATGTCCTGGTTCAAGGCCATGGTCCCGCCCAGTACGACGACCACCCCGAACCCGAAGCCGATGAGTATTTCCACCACCGGCTGGAGGCCCCCCGAGAAGCGGCTGGCCTGCATGTTGGCGTCCAGGTGCTCGTAGTTCAGCTCGTCGAAGTGCTTGAGGTTCTCGTCCTGCCGGTTCAGGCTCTCCACCACCCTGACGCCGGTGATGTTCTGGTTGTACTCTCCGTTGACCATGGCGATGGCCCGGCGGATGCGAATGAACGACCGGCGGGCGAACCTCTGCCAGTAGGCCAGGATGATGAACAGCACCGGGATGACGCTCAGGCACACCAGGGAGAGGCGCAAGTCCGCCATCCCCACGGCCGGCAGTATCACTGCCATCAACAGCACGATGCCCACCAGACTGAGGATGTCCGACAGGCTCAGCACCATCAGCTCGAAGGTCTCGGTGAGCTGGATGACGTCGCTGGAGAGGCGCGACATTATCCGGCCCACGGGCGTGCGGTGGAAGAAGGACGGCGACAGCTCCTGGAGGTGGCCGAACATGTGGGTACGCAGGGCATAGAGGATGTTCTGGCCCAGCCTGGGCATGTAGATGAACTGCAGGTACATGGCGCCGAAGGTCATCACCGCCGCGGCCAGGAAGGCGATGCCGATGACGTGGAGCCGCCACACCTCGCCGCTGTCTATGCCCCAGTCGATGCCAAGCAGCACGAACAGGGGGACCGTCACGTTGCCCAGGGTGTAGAGGGACACCGCCAGAAGCGAGAGGGCGACCTCTTTCTTGAAGGGCTTGAGATAGGACGCCAGCCGGGTGACCACCCCGTGGTCGTAGGCGCTTCCGACGATCCCTTCGTCGGTCAGGTTGTCCATGGTCGGGGCGTGCATGGAGCCGGCGTTCATGCCCCGCATGTTGCCGAGCATGCCCCCGAAACCGGCGCCCCCCTGGCCTCCGGCGTGCATCTAGCCGCCCCCCCCGTTGGCCCCGCCCAGGGCCCCCCTTGGCAAGGGCCCCGAAGGCATGGGCGCGTCCAGCAGCACTTCCTCCTGGGGTTGTAGCTGCAGGTCGTATATCTCCCGGTAGAGCCCGCCCTTGGCCATCAGCTCCTCGTGGCCTCCCTCCTCCACGATCTCTCCATTCTTGAGGACCAGGATCACGTCGGCCTCACGCACCGTGCTCAGCCGGTGGGCGATGACGAAGGTCGTCCTCCCCTTCATCACGTCGACCATGGCCCGGTGTATCTGGCGCTCGGTCTCCACGTCCACGCTGGAGGTGGAGTCGTCCAGGATCAGCACGGGCGGGTCCAGGAGTATGGTCCTGGCGATGGAGAGGCGCTGCCTCTGCCCGCCCGAAAGGGTCGAGCCTCGCTCCCCGACCCAGGTCTCGTACCCGTAGGACAACTCCTCGATCTGCCCGTGGAGCTGGGCCACCTTCGCCGCCAGCCTTACGTCCTCCTCCGAGGCGCCCACCGCGCCGTAGGCTATGTTGTCCCGCACCGTGGCACTGAACAGGTACACGTCCTGCTGGACGATGCCCACGTACTTGCGCAGGGAAGCCAGGGTGAACTCCCGGATGTCCTGCCCGTCGATGGTTATCCGGCCGCCCGTCACGTCGTAGAAGCGGGGCAGCATGTTGACGATGGTGCTCTTGCCGCTCCCCGGGGCGCCCAGGAGGGCGATGACCGAGCCGGGGGAGGCGGATATGTTGACGTTACTCAGGGCGGCCGCTTCCCCACCGTAGGAGAAGGACACGTTCTCGAAGCGGACGTGGCCGGCGGGGCGGCTCATCTCCCGGGCGGTGGGCCGCTCCACCACCGGGGACTGGGCGTCCAGCACGTCGAAGAGCCTGGTGCCCGAGGACACGGCCCGGGAGAAGCTGCTGATGATCTGGGGGGTCATGCGGACGGGGAAGGTGAGCTGGTTCATCAACAGAAGGAACTTGGTCAGGTCCCCGGGGTCCAGGTCGCCCCGGACCACCTCCCAGCCCCCGTACCAGATGATCAGGCCCAGGGCCAGGGTGAAGTAGAAGGTCATCCACGCCCCGTTGGTGCCCTGCAGCCTCTCCGACGCGAAGTACTCCGCCTGGAGCTCCCGGGCCTTGCGCCGGAACTTCCCCTTTTCGTGCTCCTCGGCGGCAAAGGCCTTGACCACGTGTATGCCCGACAGGTTCTCCTGCATGACCGTGACCAGCTGGCCCATGATCTCCTGGACGTGGAGCCACATCGCCCTGAGCCGGGTCATGACCGCCGTGGACCGGACCACCAGGAAGGGCACGAAGGCCAGGGCCATCAGGGTCAGCTCCCAGTGCAGGTAGACCAGGAGCGCGACGATGGCGGCGGCCCTGACCGCCACTTCCAGGGAGCGGACCATCCCCATCATGACGAACCGCCTCACCGCCTCGATGTCCGAGGTGACCTTGGACATCAGGTTGCCGGTGTGCTCTTTGTCGTGGTAGGCGAAGCTCAGGTGCTGGAGCTTGTCGTACATGGAGTTCCGCAGGTCGTAGGAGACCTTCTGGGACAGGGAGTCGGTGGTGTAGGTGCGGGTAAAGTCGAATATCCCCCGCATGAGGCTTGCGCCCAGGAGGGCCAGGGCGAAGTAGAACAGGGTCCCCCGGTCCACGTCCCCCAACATCAGGACGTCGTCGTCTCCGCGGACCACAACCCTGTCGATCGCCTCTCCCAGCAGGTTGACTACCAGGAGGGAGAAGATGATGGCGGCGAAGAAGCTGAAATATGCCAGGATGAGGCGCTTCCGGTAGCGCAGGGTCATCCCGACGATTCTTTGAAGGACTTCCATATGTCAGTACGGGCAAGGGGCCGAGGGGAGGACGGAGGGGCCGGGGGCGGCATAGCGCGGCCGGTCAAGCGTACATCCAAGCCTCAAACGGGGACATTATATTACTTTCCCGCGTCGATGTACATGCAGACACGACCCCCTAAACGCCCGGCCTTCACAAGGCCAAAGGCAATTCCGACCCCCCTCACATGTCATTCCGAGCCGCAGGCGGGGAATGACCCGACCCGTCGACCCCGCGGTCGCCGGGCCCCTAGGGGGCGGGCCCGACGGGCCCGCG
>JAGWBJ010000004.1:0-127096 GCA_021295955.1 Dehalococcoidia bacterium
TCCCCGAAACCGAAGACCTTCTCAACGCCTTCCTCCCCTGGTCCCGGCTCTACCCCCCTCCGCGGTTCGCCTAGGCGGGCGCTTCCCTCGTGCCCGCCCCCTTTCGTTGACAAAGGCGGGCCCAGAAGTCAATAATTGTAGCCGGACCTTGCCTGGGAGGGGCATCCCTGCATGCCTATAGTAAACGACGGCCTGAAGGCCGAGCTGGAGTACGTCACCCGCCCCCACGAGCTGGAGAGGCTCCAGCGGGCCTTCGCCGCCGCCGACCCCCTGATGCAGGCCATGGCCCACGCCCTCATCGGCGGCGACCAGCACACCGTCGGCCGGATGACCCGGCAGGCGCTGGACGAGGGGTTCTCCGCCAACACCGTCCTCGACGACGGCCTCGTCTCCGGCATGGCGGTGGTGGGCGTCAAGTTCCGCGACAACATCATCTTCGTCCCCGAGGTGCTGGTGGCCGCCCGGGCCATGAAGGCCGGGATGGCCCACCTGGAGCCTATCCTCTCCGCCTCGGGCATCGAGCCCCTGGGCACCGTCATCATGGGGACGGTCAAGGGCGACCTCCACGACATAGGCAAGAACCTGTGCATCATGATGCTCCGGGGCGCTGGGTTCACCGTCCACGACCTGGGCGTGGACACCAAGCCCCAGGAGTTCATCGACGCCGTCTACGAGCACGACGCCCGCGTCGTGGGGATGTCGGCGCTGCTCACCACCACCATGCCCAACATGGGCCGCACCATCCAGGCCTTCGAGGACGAGGGCCTGCGCGACTCGGTGCGCATGATGGTCGGCGGCGCACCCGTGACCCAGGAGTTCGCCGACGACATGGGCGCCGACGGCTACGGCAAGGACGCCATCGCCTGCGTGGAGAAGGCCAAGGAGCTCCTGGGCATCGAGGAGCCGGCCCCCGAGCCCGTGGAGTCGAGGTAGAGGGTTGCCGCCGCAGGAGGGCGTGGACCGGGAAGCGCTGAAGGCCAGCCTCTCCCGTCTGTGGGATATCTACAAGGACATGGGCGACGTCGCCGCCCGGGTGTCCGCCTGGCGTTGCCCCTACAAGGACCGGCTGGACCGCTGTACCGCCGGGTTCGGCTGCCGCAACCAGCTCCACACCGGCGTGCCCGGGGAGCTCCCCAAGTGCACCGGCAGCGACGACCTGGACTACCGCGGCGCGTGGGAAGTCTAGTCCGGCCCAACGGCCCACGCTGCCGCCGCATCCCTCCCGTGCCGGCCCCGGGGTGAGCCCTGCCGCCCCTCTCCTATAGCGGGCGCGAGCTGCCCCTCCGCCGGGGACGCACCCTCTTCGACCACGCCGACGCCCTGCGTCTGCGGGTGCCCACCTCCTGCGGACGCAACGGCGAGTGCCACGAGTGCGTCGTCGAGGTCCGCCGGGGCATGAGCTCCCTCACCCCCGCCACCGGCGCCGAGAGCTTCCTCCGCGGCGGCTACCGCCTGGCCTGCCAGGCGACGGTGCTGGACCCCGAGGCGGACGTCGAGTTCGCCCTGCTCCGTCGCCAGCCCAAGATACTCACCAGCTCCCTGGGCCGCCATGCGGACCCGGAGCCCGAGACGGTGCGCCGGGGAGACCGAGTGTACCGGGGGGACCGGCCCATCGACGACTACCGCGGGCGGATATGCGGCCTGGCCGTCGACGTGGGCACCACCACGGTGGTGTTCAACCTGGTGGACCTGGAAACGGGCCGCGTCCTCTACACGGGCTCCTTCGAGAACCCCCAGAGGTTCGGCGGCAGCGACGTTATGCACCGCATCTCCTACGACGGGGGAGACGACCGGGGGGAGCTGCGGAAGGCCATCATCTCGTCCCTCAATTTCGAGATACGCGACATGGCCCGCCGGGTCAAGGTCCGGAGGCGGCTCATATACGAGGCCGTCGTCGTGGGCAACTCCACCATGCGCGACCTCTTCTTCGGCATGGACGTCCAGACCATCGGCGAGAAGCCCTACAAGTCCGTCACCGAGCTGGACGTGGACTGCGGCCGTCGCCGGTCCACGGTCCTGTGCGCCGCGGCGCGGGACCTGGGCCTCCAGCTCTTCCCCGGCGCACGGGTGTACGGGGGCCCGCTGGTGGGCTGCCACGTGGGAGCCGACGTCGCCGCCGGCATGCTTGCCCTGGGGATGGACCGGGAGGAGGACGTGGTCATGCTGGTGGACGTGGGCACCAACACGGAGGTCGTGGTGGGCAACCGGCACAGGCTCATGGCCGCGTCGTGTCCCGCGGGCCCCGCCTTCGAGGGGGGGCACGTCACCTACGGCATGCCCGGTTACGACGGGGCGGTGGAGGCGGTGTGGATCGACGGAGACCGGCCCCACTACAGGACCATCGGCGGGGGGGAGCCCCGGGGCATCTGCGGGTCCGGGCTCATAGACCTGCTGGCGGAGCTGCGGCGCACCGGGCTCATGACCGAGCTGGGCGTCTACCCCGGCGGCGCCACCCACTTCAGCTTCGCGCCCGAGATGGGCATGTCCCTGTCCAGGGCCGACGTCAGCGCCCTCGCCCAGGCCAAGGCCGCCAACTACTGCGGCCAGCTCATCGTCCTCCGCCGGTACGGGATGCCCTTGCAGCGCATCAGGACCCTGTACCTGGCCGGGGGATTCGCCAACTACGTGAACGCCCGGAACGCCGCCGCCATCGGGTTCATCGCCGACTTTCCCCCCGAGAAGATCGTCAAAGCCGGCAACACGGCCCTGGAAGGCGCTACCATGATGCTGGTCTCTGGAGGGATGCGCCGCCGGGCCGAAGAGCTGGCCTCCCGGGTCGAGCACGTCGAGCTGGAGGTCACCGAGGACTTCTTCGACCTCTTCGTCGAAGGATGCATGTTCAAGCCCATGCCCGCGGCCCTGGACGCCGCCCGCTAGAGGAGGGACCCATGACCCGACCCATATCCCCCGACCTGGTGTACCACCTTGTGACCGTCGCGGAGCCCTGCATCTCGCCCGACGGAAGACGCGTCGCCTTCGTACGGTCCTCGGTGGATAGGAAGTCGATGGAGACCCGCTCCCGGGTCATGATGATGGACATCCCTCAAGGAAGCGCGTCCCCAGAGGATGCCGTGCCCTTCACCCGGGGCCCAAAGGACACCGCCCCCCGCTTCTCCCCCGACGGGTGCTCCCTGGCATTCCTCAGGCCCGACGAGGGGGGCAAGGCCCAGGTGTGGCTGATGTCCCTTTCGGGGGGCGAGCCCCGCCGCCTTACGGAGATGCCCTGCGGGGTCAGGTCGTACGCCTGGTCCCCCGACTCTCTCCGGCTGGCTCTGGTGTCCGACGACGACCCGGACCGGGTCCCGGAGGGCCGCGACGCGGCGGCGGACCCCCGGGTGACGGTGGTCCGGCGGGTCCGGTACCGGTCCGACACCCTGGGGTGGAGGGGCGATGCCCACAGCCACATCTTCACCATCGACGCCGCCGGCGGGCAGGCCACCCGGATCACCCAGGGGGACTGGGATGACCATGGTCCGGTCTGGTCCCCCGACGGCTCCACGATCGCCTTCATCTCCAACCGCCGGGACGACCGGGACTTCGTGCCTTACACCGAGGCCTACACGGTGCCCTCGGGCGGCGGAGAGGCGGTGCTGCTGTCCGGGGACCTTCCAAGCGTGGCCGGGATCACCTGGTCGCCGGCGGGCGACCGGGTCGCCTTGGTGGCCTCGGACGACCCGGCGGTGGAGGCGGGCTGGCAGGGATGGGTCTTCGTGATCGATCCCGACGGTGCATGTAGGCGCCTGACCGACGACCGGATAAAGCCCGTGGCCGGCTTCGCGCCGGTGACCTCGGCGGCGGAGCTGGCCTGGAAGGACGACGGGCGCATCCTCTTCATCGCAGACTCCCGGGGCGAGTCCCACGTGTGCCAGGTCGGCCCCTCGGGCGGCTACGTCCGCCGCATCTGGGGCGGCGGCCTCCAGCTCGCCTCGGTGGCCTGGGACCTCCGGGGCAGCTCCGCGGTCGTGGCGGCGGCGTCGCCGGCCTCCTCGGGCGACCTGCATCTGGTGGACCTCCAAGCGGGCTCGTCCCGGCGCATAACCGGCTACAACGACGGCTACCACCAGGAGCGGCCGACGGCGCGCCTGGAGAAGCTGGTTCACTCCCGAGCCGGAGTGGAGATAGAGAGCCGCCTGCTTCTGCCGCCCGACCACGACCGGGCCCGCCGCTATCCCCTGGTGGTGGACATTCACGGAGGCCCTCACGGGTCCTTCTACGACGCCTTCAACCCCGTGCAGCAGGTGCTGTCTACGGCGGGATACGCGGTGCTGTGCGTCAACCCCAGGGGCTCCTCCACCTACGGCGCCGACTTCCTTAAGGCCGTCCTTGGCGATTGGGGAGGCGAGGACTACCTGGACATCATCAGTGCGGTGGAGGAGGCGTGCGCCCGCCCGGACATCGACCCGGCGCGGCTGGGCCTCCACGGGTACAGCTACGGAGGGTACATGAGTAGCTGGACCGTGGGCCACGACAACCGCTTCGGCGCCGCGGTGGTGGGCGCCCCGTGCATCGACCTGACCAGCATGTACGGCACTTCGGACATCGGAGTCAGCTTCGGAGAGCGCCAGTGGGGCGGCAGGATGGTGGATGCGGAGGCGGCCATGCGGCAGCGCTCCCCCCTGACCTACGCCGCCCACGTCGAGACGCCGGTGCTGCTGCTCCACGGCGAGGAGGACCGGCGCTGCCCCATCGAGCAGAGCGAGCAGTATTTCGTGGCCCTGAAGCGCCTGGGCAAGGTGGTCGAGCTCGTCCGGTTCCCCGGCGCATCCCACGGGCTGCTGCGCACGGGACATCCGAGGCTGAGGGAGGAGTACCTCATCCGGACGCTGGCGTGGTTCGACCGGCACCTGGCGTCCCCGCCCCGTCGGGAGTCTGCGGGAGAGGCCCGGCCGCAAGGGGATTAGGCCGCCCGAGGACCCCTAACCGTGTACCACCGTTGCTGAGCGGTCCTGGAAGACGACGCATCTCGTCAGCCACTTGGTAAACCAGAGCCATGCCCAGGGGATCGTAACGATGGGCAGGCTGGCCAGTATCATCGCGATGCCTCGCCACAGGAACCCCAGACCGTTGCCTACGAACACCCCTTGCCTGGGGCCGATGTTCAGGTTCTGGCATATCCACCCCATGAGGCGCGACAGGACCCATGCCCAACCTATGATGGTGAAGATGGAGAGTACCAGCAGTACGGAGAGCCCGAGGAGAGGCCAGTACGTGCCCGTGAACTCCGTGCGCTCCCCGCTGCTCAGCCTCGAGTGCTGTGCGAACCAGCGCAGGACGACCAGGTTGACCCACGGATCGATGAATATGGAGACCAGGACCAGGACCGGATAGAGCCTTCCCAGGATGCTCACTATGCCCTGAACGACGAAATACCACCAGATCTGACCGCCGGTCCCCTCGAACCAGGCTTGGGTGCCGTCGCTGAACCACACGTTCCTTACGTACCACCGGCTCAGCGAGGCGACGCCCCAGCCGGTGGGAACGATCACCAGCGAGAGCAGGATCAGCCAGGTGACCCAAACGTACGCTTGGGACGTGGTGCCCATGAACTGGAGGGTGACTCGCCCATCCCCAGGGGTTGCGGTCACGCCGGTCCCGCAGTTGCCGCAGAAGAAGGCGCCCGGCTCCAGCGTCTCGCCACACCTGGTACAGGGTCCGGGGATGTTCTCGGCGCCGGCCATCAGGTCCTCGCTATCGCAGGCTGGTGCGGTTGTTGGCCTGGCTCAGGACTTGCGGGTTGACGGTGTTGTCGGGCATGCGTCCCGTCAGGACCCGGGCCACCTCCTGGGTGGCCCGTACCTGGAGCTCTCTCACCGAGTCCCGGGAGAAGAACGCCACGTGGGGCGTGACGATCACGTTGTCCAGGCCCAGCAGGGGGTGGTCCGGGGGAGGGGGGACCTCCACGAGGAGGTCCAGGCCGGCGCCCGCTATGCGCTTCTCCCTCAGGGCCTGATGGAGGGCCTCCTCGTCGATCAGGGCCCCTCGGGCCACGTTGATGAGGAACGCCGACGGCTTCATCCTGTCCAGGGCGTCCTTGTCGATGAGGTTTCGGGTCTCGGGGGTCAGGGGCGTGTGGACCGAGACGAAGTCCGACTCCGCCAGCAGCGTATTCGTGTCCACCAGGCGTGCGCCGGCGGCTTCCGCGTCCTCCGCCGAGACGAAGGGGTCCGCGCCCATCACCTCCATGCCGAAGGCGCCCGCCTTTCGCGACAGGGCCTTCCCTATCCTGCCCAGGCCGATGATGCCCATCGTCCTTCCCCTGAGCCGCCGGATGGGCATGGTCAGCTCGACGTGCCAGCGGCCCGCCTTCACCGACGAGTCGAAGAGGTTGATGCGGCGGTTCCAGGCCAGCAGCAGCGCCAGGGCGTGGTCCGAGACCTCGTCCACACAGTAGTCGGGCACCCACGTGACCAGTATGCCCAGGCGGGTTGCAGTGTCCACTGCGATGTTGTCTACCCCGACCCCGTAGCGGCCTATGACCACACACCGTTTGGCGGCCTCCACGACCTTGGGCGTAACCTGGGCAAAGCAGGTGAGGATGCCGTCGACGTCCTCGGCCAGGGCGGCCAGGGTCTCCTCCCTGCCGTCCGGGGCCACCACCAGCTCTCCTCCTATGGCGGCCATCACCTCCCGCTCGGGGTCTACGGAGGGCCATACGTAGTCGGTGACGAGGACTCGGAACCCGCTGCCTGCTGGGGCCATAGCCTTCTCCTTTGGGGCCGGCGGGCACCTGCAACGCTCCTCCGGCTGGGAGGTGGCACCATTATAGTCGCGCCCGTGTGGCTTGAACAGCCTGACGGCCAGCGTTATAATGTGTGCCTCAATGGGAGCCGGTTGGGCGGAGTAGGTGAGACCGCCGGCGCAGCGTACCGGCGGCCCAGCGTACTAGCAGCCCAAGGTTCTAGCGGCTCAGCGTTCTAGCGGAAGGTGGGGATGGCCGAAGAGTATGACGTAGCCGTCATAGGGGCGGGGCCGGGCGGCTACGTTGCGGCCATCAGGGCGGCCCAGTTGGGGTTGCGCACCGCCGTCGTCGAGCGGGAGGAGTTGGGCGGCGTCTGCCTGAACTGGGGATGCATCCCCAGCAAAGCCCTCCTCAGGAACGCCGAGGTCCTCTCCATCATCCACCGGGCCGGCGAGTTCGGCTTCGAGTTCGACAACCTGCGGGTGGACTACTCCAAAGCGGTGGACCGCAGCCGCTCGGTGGTGGACCGCAACACCAAGGGGATCGCCTACCTGCTCCGCAAGAACAAGATCGACCATATCAGGGGCGAGGCATCCCTGAGAGATGGTCAAACCTTGGAGGTCTCCCCTGACGGCAGGGTCCTCAAGGCGAAGAACGTTGTCCTCGCCACCGGGGCCCGGCCCCGCAGCATCCCATCCCTTCCCATCGATGGCGAGGTGGTGATGACCAGCCGCCACGCCCTGGCCCTGCGGCATCTCCCGGAATCGGTGGTGATTGTCGGCGCGGGGGCCACGGGGATGGAGTTCGCGTACCTGTACAACGCCTATGGCGTGAAGGTCACCGTGGTGGAGGTGCTGCCTCGAACCGTTCCCAACGAGGACGAGGAGATCAGCAGGGCCCTGGAGCGGGCCCTGTCGCGAGAGGGAGTCACCTTCAACACTGGGTCCAGGGTCACCCAGCTCACCCACGCCAACGGGGGCGTCCGTCTTTCCGTGGAGTCCGATGGCAGGGCCGCAGAGTTAGACTGCGACAAGGTGCTGGTGGCCATCGGCGTCCAGCCCAACGTGGAGGACATGGGCCTGGAGCGGTTGGGTGTAGCCATGGACCGGGGCATGGTGCAGGTCGACGACGGAATGGCCACGAACGTACCGGGTATCTACGCCATAGGGGACGTCACCGGCAAGCTGCCGCTGGCCCACGTCGCCTCCGCCCAGGGGGTCGCCGCCGTGGAGACCATCGCCGGGGTCGAGACCCAACCACTGGACTACGTGAACATGCCCCGGGCCACCTACTGTGTTCCCCAGGTGGCCAGCTTCGGGCTCACCGAGCGGCAGGCCCGGGACCAGGGCTACGACGTGAAGGTGGGCAAGTTCCATTTCCAGGCCAGCGGAAAGGCCGCCGCCATCGGGGAGACCGCCGGGCTGGTCAAGCTGGTGGTAGAGGAGAAGTACGGCGAGGTTCTTGGGGCGCACATGGTCGGGCCCGAGGTGACCGAGATGCTGGCCGGGCTCTCCATCGCCCGCCTTCTCGAGGGGACCACCCTCGAGCTGGGATGGATGGTCTACTCCCATCCCAGCCTCTCCGAAGCGATCAAGGAGGCGGCGCTGGCCGCCGAGGGAAGGGCGGTACACAGCTGACGGGACGGGCCATCTGTAGTTTCTCGTCACTATCCTGTACAATAACGGGAGCCGACGGCCCCTGGGCCGAGGGCTTGCTGACCTGATCGACCTCTAAGGAGGGGTGGCCACATGGGCTCTAGAAACTACGACTTCGCGATGGGCATCGGCGGGGAGGCCGGACAGGGCATCGCCACTCCCGGCGACATCCTGGCCCGGATATTCGTCCGCCGCGGCCTTCATCTCAATACCTACAACGCCTACCAGTCCATCATCCGAGGCGGGCACATCTTCCTAGTGGTGCGCGTCTCCGACGAGGAGCTGTACAGTCACGGGGACTCCATGGACCTGCTGCTGTGCCTGAACCAGGACACGATGGACCGCCACCTGGGCCTCATGGGCAGGGGAAGCCGTGTCGTGTACAACGGCGACAACATAAAGCCGGGAGACGCCCAGGAGGGCGCTCACCTGTGCCCGCTGCCCGTGGGAGAGCTTACCAACAGCCGCAACCGCCTGATGCAGAACACCGTGGCCGTGGGGTCCATCATATCCCTGATGGGGCTGGACTTCAGCATCCTGGAGGACAGCCTCAGGCTGCGGTTCGCGCGCCAGGGCGAGTCGGTGGTGGAGGAGAACGTCAGGGTGGCCCGGGCCGGGTACGACTACGCCGAGTCCAACTTTGAGCCCTTCCCCAAGGCCGCGCCCATGGGCTCAACGCCCCAGGCGGTCTGGTCGGGCAACGAGGCCCTGGCCATGGGCGGGGCGGCGGCCGGGGTGAAGTTCTACGCGGCCTACCCGATGAGCCCCTCCACCGGAGTGCTCCACTGGATGGCCCAGAACGCCCGCAACCTGGGCATCATGGTACGGCAGGTGGAGGACGAGGTCGGCGTCGCCAACATGACCATCGGCGCCGCCCACACGGGCGTCCGGGCCATGTGCGCCACCTCCGGAGGCGGGTTCGCCCTGATGACCGAGGCCGTGGGTAGCGCCGCTATGATGGAGATCCCGGTGGTGTTCATCGACGTCCAGCGGGCCGGCCCCTCCACCGGGGTGCCCACCAAGACGGAGCAGGGGGATCTGTGGCAGGTCCTGGGCGCCAGCCAGGGAGACTTCGAGCGGTTCATCGTTGCTCCTAAGGACGCCCTGGACGCCTTCAACACCGTCCCCGAGCTTTTCAACCTGGTGGACAAGGCCCAGTGCCCCGGGATAGTCATATCCGACCTGCTGATCTCCGAGGGCAGGTTCAGTTTTGACCCGGCGGACGTGGACATGCAGCCCCAGATCGACCGGGGAGACATTATCATGGAGCCCTCGGACACCGACGGCTACAAGCGCTACGCCGACACCGAGAACGGCATCTCCCCCCGGGCCTTGCCGGGGTTGGAGGGGTACGTCCACGTGGTCGCCACCGACGAGCACGACGAGGACTCGGTGCTCATCAGCGACGAGTTCACCAATCCCCACAAGCGCCGGAAGATGGTGGAGAAGAGGGCCCGCAAGTTCCAGGGGATTGTCAAGGCGGTCGCGCCGCCCGCCATCGAGGGCCCGGCGGACGCCGACGTGACCCTCATCGGCTGGGGCTCCTCCTACGGCGTGATCAAGGAGGCCATAGGCCAGCTGGCCGACAAGGGGGTTACAGCCAACCAGCTACCGATAAAGTGGATAGTCCCGTTCAACGGCGAGGCCGTCGTCGACATCGTGTCCAAGTGCAAACGGACCATCGTTGTGGAGAACAACTACTCCGGCCAGTTCTTCAGGTACATGCGCAGCGAGACCGGCCTGAACGTGGACGGACACATCCGAAAGTACGACGGCGAGCCCTTCATGCCCCACCACATCGTGGACGGGGTGCTGGAGCTGATGGCGGGCAAGACCACGTGCTACGTGCCCTATCAGGAAGTCATGGTATAAGAGAGGTGACAGGATGGCAGCTACCGTCGGCGTGGCCGAAGGCGAACCCGTTGTACAGCTAACCGCCAAGGACTTCAAGGGACCGGTCGATCCCGACTGGTGCCCCGGGTGCGGAGACTTTGGGGTCCTGAACAGCCTGCAAAGGGCGTGCGCCTCCCTGGGATTGAGGCCCCATGAGATACTCACCGTCAGTGGCATCGGATGTTCGTCCAACCTGCCTGGATACTTCAACGGCAACGGCATGCACACCCTCCACGGCCGCGCCCTGGCCGTGGCCACCGGCGCCAAGATGGCCAACCACGAGCTGACGGTCATCGCCACCGGCGGCGACGGGGACGGCTACGGCATCGGCGGCAACCACTTCGTGCACACCGCCCGCCGCAACGTGGACCTGACGTACGTCGTCATGAACAACCAGATTTACGGGCTGACCACCGGCCAGCTCTCCCCTACCAGCAGCATAGGCATGCGCACCAAGAGCTCCCCCTTCGGCAGTGTGGAGATGCCGGTGAACCCCATCACCTCCGCCATAATGAACGGCGCAACCTACGTTGCCAGGGGGTACTCCGGAGACATCCGGCATCTGACCCAGCTCATCATCGACGGCATACAGCACGAGGGGTTCGCCCTGGTCGACGTGTTCAGTCCCTGCGTCACTTTCAACCTCGACAACGGACACAGCTTCTTCAAGGAGCGGGTTGTCAAGCTGGAGGACGAGGAGCATGATCCCACCGACTGGAAGCTGGCCTGCGAAAGGGCCATGGCCTGGGGAGACAAGATCTACACAGGCCTGTTCTTCAAGGAGGAGATCCCTACCCTGGGCAAGAGGGAGCCGGTGCTGGAGGAGGGCCCACTGGCGTTCAAGTCCCTTGGCCTGACCAAAGAGCAGGGGGAGAAGATCATCCAGCGGATGCTCTAGCATCCCTCTTGGACTCCGCAAGACCCGGACTGCCCGAGCCGCCGGCAATACGCCCGGCGGCTCCGCCCTTGGTGTAGAATCGCCCGTGACACGGGCGGCCCGCCGTCCACCCCATGCCGGAGTCAGGAGGCAACCTTGGCGACCCAGATCGTGATGCCGCGGATGAACTACGACATGCGGGAAGGCACCGTCGTCCGTTGGCACAAGGCCGAGGGGGACGTGGTGTCCCGCGGCGACGTCATCGCCGAGATCGAGACCGACAAGGCCACCGTGGAGATGGAGTCCTTCTGGGACGGCATCCTGGGGAGGATAGTCGTCGAGGAGGGGCGCGCCGTCCCCGTGGGAGAGGTGCTCGCGGTGATAACCGAGCCCGGAGAGGCCGCCCCGCCGGTGGAGTCGTTGCGGTTCCCACAGCCTTCTCCCTCTTCCCAGGGGAGCGAAGAGTCCACCGGCGCCGCTGGGCTAGGCCCGGGACCGGAGTCCGCTGCCGATCCTCCCGCTCCACCTTCGGGTGTCAGGGCCAGCCCCATAGCCCGCCGCCTGGCCCGAGAGAGGGGGATCGACCTGGCGGCGGTCACGGGCACCGGGCCCGGGGGACGGGTGACCGAGACAGACGTGCTGGCCCACCAAGAAGGCCAGCTGGCCCCCGAGGCCGCCTCGGCGGGAGGCAGAATCGACCTGTCGCGGATGCGCCAGGCCATCGCCGGAGTCACCTCCCGGAGCAAGCGGGAGGTGCCCCATTTCTACGTCACCTCCGAGATAGACATGGACAGGGCTGTGGACCTGCGGGCTCAGCTCAACGATGCCGTTGGGGACGGACACGGGTCCCGGGTAAGCGTCAATGACCTGATCGTCAAGGCCGCGGCCAGGAGTCTGGAGAGGTTCCCCAAGTTCAACGCGTCATTCGAGGGCGACCACCTGGAGCTCCATGGGGACGTCAACATCGCCATAGCCGTCGCCCTGGAGGAGGGCCTGATCCTTCCGGCCATCGCCGGGTGTCAGAAGAAGTCGCTGCGGGAGATCGCGGCGGCCAGTACCGACCTGGTCCAGCGCGCCCACGGCGGCACGCTGCGGGCGGAGGAGTACGCAGGTGGCACTTTCGCCGTCAGCAACCTGGGGATGTTCGACGTGGACAGCTTCGCCGCCATCATCTATCCCCCCAACGCCGCCGTCCTGGCCGTCGGCAGGGTCGCGGAGCAGCCCGTAGTGCGCAACGGCAGGGTGACCGTGGGGCACGTCATGAAGGCCACCCTCTCCGTGGACCACCGGGTAGCCGATGGCGCCGAGGGAGCGAGGTTCCTGAAGAACGTGAAGGGCCACCTGGAGAACCCGGTGAGCTTGCTGCTCTAGGCATCTGGAGGTCATCCGCACAGACCGTGTCCACAGGCGACAAGACAGCCCACCCCCGCCGCGTATACCCCCTTAGCACCAAGGACCTGACCGAGGAGCAGATCGCCGTGGTGTTCGCGATGACCTCCCGGCGGCCAGAGCCCTTCGATGAGATAGCCGAACAGGTGAGCCGGGAGACGGCGGCCAGCTTCCACGAGCGGTGGGTGCTGGGATATGGCCACGCGTCGGTCGCCGAGCACGCCGTCATACACATGGCCGTGGAGAACGTCTCCCGCCTGGCCTGCGACACCCTGGAGGACAACCGCCTGGGCTCCTACACGGAGAAGTCCTCCCGCTACCAGCTCCTGCCCTCGGGCTACTACCACGTCCCCGCCGAGCTGGACCCTCATCCGGAGGCTCGGACGCTTTACATAAACACCTGCGACCATCTGTCGGGGGCCTACGCGCGGGCCGTGGAGGGCGCTACCTCCCACTTGAAAAGCCGGGTCCCCCAGCGCGATGGGGAGAGGGACTCGGCATACGCCCTGAGGATCAGGCGTCAGGTCATCGATAGCTGCCGTTTCCTCCTTCCGGCGTCCACGTTGACCAACGTGGGGGTCACCATGAACGCGCGGCTGATGGAGCATGCCATCACCAAGCTGCTGTCGTCGGAGCTGGCGGAGGAGCGCAGCCTGGGCGACGACCTGAAGGACAAGGGGAGGGAGGTCACCCCGACCCTCATTAAGTACGCCGAGCCCAACCCGTACCTGGCGTCCTCCCGGGAGTGGCAGGTACGGTCGTCACCCGGGGGAGGGGAGACCGATGACTGTCATCCAGAGGCCGCGCTGGTGCGCTACGACGCCCAGGCCGAGCAGAAGGTGGCTTCGGCGTTCCTGTACAGGTCCGCCGGGCTGCCCTACGACCGGGTGTGGCGCATGGTCGAAGACATGGACCGCCAGGACCGGGAGAGGGCCATAGACGGCTGCCTGGAGGGGTTGGGCGACCACGACGCGCCCCTCCGGGAGCTGGAGATGGTGGACTACACCTTCGAGTTCGTCATGGACTACGGCGCGTACAGGGAGTTCAAGCGTCACCGGATGCAGACCTACGTCCCCCAGCCACTGACCGTCGCCAACGGGTACCTGACGCCCGACCTGGTGAGAGAAGCCGGTCTCGGGGACCTGTTCGACGAGGCGATGGGGAGCGTGGGTGAGGCTTTCCACAGGTTGTCTGAGGTCTCGGCCTCCTTGGCCCAGTACGTCGTCACCCACGCCCATCGACGGCGTTTCCTGGCGAGGATGAACCTGCGGGAGTGCTATCACATCTTCAAGCTGCGCACCCAGCCCCAGGCCCACTTCTCCATACGCGGGCCCGTGGAGGCCGCCATGCGCCAGGCGGTGGAAACCCACCCAGCCCTGTTCAAGCACCTCCGCCTGCGCAAGTTCCCCGATTGGTGGGGGGACCTGTACGGCGGCGATGCACGGGGAAGGGCATGACTCGTCACCCTGGCGTCGGAGGCTCGGGAGGCCTGGGGCCGGCCCGGTGAACCGGCCTCACATGTCATCCCGAGCCGCAGCGGGGAATCTTAGGGCCGCTAGGTCAGGTCCCGGACCCTGGGGCCCACCTCCTCGACGAGCAGTCGCATGGACCTCTGCATCAGGGTGTGGTCGTCGGGGTCTTGGGTAATGGCCAGAAGGCAGCCGAAGCCGCCCACGCTCTCGTAAAGCCGGCGCAGCTTGCCCGCGCACTCTTCCGGGTCGCCGACTATCCAGACGTTGTCCATCATGTACTCCACGTCGACCTCTTCGTCGGACATGGACAAGTCCACCTTCAAGGCATCCATCTGGCCGCTCTCCTTGCGGTTGATCCACTGGTGTTCGTCGAAGGGCCGTCCGAGAACGACCCTGGCCTCCTGGCGGGCGGCCTCGGGGGTCTCGCCAACATATACGTCACGGGCGATGCGCCACCGGCTGCGGTTGGCGGTCCTATCCGCGGCGGCGGCGCCCTCCTCGACCATGCTCCATTGGGCCCTCAGGTCGGGCTCCAGCAGGTTGGAGCTGCTCATGGGTATCCAACCCCGCTCCCCCGCCAGGCGTATCGTGTCGGAGCGGGGAGTGGATGCCGCGACGCCGATGGGTGGGTGGGGCCTCTGGTAGGGGCGGTAGTGCAGCCGCCTCTCCAGGGCCGGCTGGGCCTCGGGAGCGTTGACCCTGTAGTAGGCCCCGTCGTACCGGAAGCGGCCGTCCTCCGAGGCCCATAGCCCCAACACCACCTCCAGGGCCTCCTTTCCCTTGTCCCGCACCGCCGCCATGTCGCTCCGGTCCAACCCGTACAGGTCCAGGTCGGTGCCGATGGACCGCAGCCCGATGCCCCAGTAGAAACGGCCCCGGGCCATGTGGTCCAGCATGGCTATGCGGTGGGCGGTGTCGACGGGGTGGTGAAGCGGCAGGAGGGTCACTCCTGTGGCCAGCACTATGCGCTCGGTCAGGGCCAGCGCCTTGGCAATCAGCAGCTCGGGGGCTGGAGCGTTCTCCCACATCTCGGTAACGTGCTCGCCGACCCATGCCTCGTGGTAGCCCAGGCGGTCGGCCTGTACGAGGAGCTCCATGTCGCGGTCGTAGGAGTCCGCGAAGGACCTCCTGGGAGGGTGCAGCGGCATCATGAACAGCCCGAAGTCCATGGCTCCTCCTTCCCGTATGCCAACCCCGCCTGAAACGTCTGAGGCCCCGATTCTTTCGGGGCCCCATCCACTGGTCTTTGCGCTTCTACGAGGTCTCTAGTGGCCCCCGCAACCGCCCCCGCCGCAGCCTCCGCCTCCGGCTCCACAGCCGCAACCGCTTCCGCAGCCTCCCGCTGAGGCGAACATGGGGTTGTTGATGACGAACCCCACCCTGGTGAGGTCCTCTATGTAATCAATGGTCGCGCCTTCCAGGAACGGCTCACTGTCGGAGTCCATGAGGAACCTAACCCCATCCATGTCCACCGTCGTGTCGTCCTTCTGGACCTCCGACTCCATGGTCATCATGTACTGAACGCCCCCGTGTCCTGCCGGAACGGCGATCACCCGCAGAGCCGACCCGTCCTCACCCTGTTCGGCAAGCACCTCTTTGATCTTCTCCAACGCTGGAGAAGTCACCTGAAGCATCGTGGACTCCTTTCACAGGCGCGCTTGGGGCGTCCTGTTCCCCTGACCTTGGCTGGTGGAGGGTAACACAGGCGTTCACGGCGAGTCAATACTGCCCCGCCGCGAGGGGTTGTCAGACCCGGGGCTCGGATCGGACAGTCCCGGAGAAATTGCCCCGTTTTCGTGGTTTTGCCGAATACGTGACCCCCTCACTTTAGGCCCCTGCCAGCATCCCATTTTCCGCGATGGAGGCACACACGGGAATCGACTTAGCCAGTCGGGGACCGGTGACAGTTTCCCTACACCGGGGTCTCCTTGACTCGGTTTTTAGGGGGTGCTACAGTTTTCATGCGCACCCCCAAACCCACCGGGCTCTTCTCTATGGACGATACCGTCAGCCGGCTACTGGAGGGTGATCAGCGCGCCCTATCGCGGCTCATCTCCCTGGTAGAATCGGGCGACCCACGGGACGCTCGGATCATGGAGGAGGTGCATCCCTACACCGGGACGGCGTACTGTATCGGTGTGACCGGCCCGCCGGGTGTGGGCAAAAGCACCATCGTCGACCGGCTGACCGAGGCGATGCGAGCCCGTGGCCTGACGGTGGGGATTATCGCCGTCGACCCGACCAGCCCCTACAGCGGCGGCGCCTTTCTCGGGGACCGGGTCCGGATGCAGCGGCACTACCTGGACCCGGGCGTCTTTATCCGGAGCATGGCCACCAGGGACGCGGCCGGGGGGCTTCCAAGGGTGGTGCTGCGGGCCGTCCGCCTGCTGGGCGCATCGGGGAAGGAATTGGTGGTGGTGGAGGCAGGGGGGGTGGGCCAGCATGGGGGTGGCGGATACGGTGGCGGTGGTGCTCATGCCCGAGGCCGGGGACGTAATCCAGACCCTGAAGGCCGGCCTGATGGAGATCGCCGACGTCTTCGTCGTGAACAAGGCCGACAGGGAGGGGGCGGACAGAATGGTGGCCGCCGTGAGGTCGATGCTGGAGATGGCCGCCGAGCATGGGAGCTGGGTGCCCCCAGTGGTCTCCACCCAGGCACACAGGAACGAGGGCATCGACCATCTGCTAGGCCGCCTCATGGACCACAAGGAGTCCCTGGCCAGTACATCCAGGCTGGAAGACAAGAGACGGAAACGGAGGGGGGAGGAGTTTCTGGGAACAATCGAGGAGGAGCTTGGACGCAGGCTAAAGCAACGCATCACCAACGACCCGGCCATGAGCCGTGTTCTGCAGAGGGTGGAAGAGGGGCTGACGGAACCTTACTCGGCGGCGGCGAGCCTTCTGGATGGCGCGCTGGACATCTTCAACGAGCCGCCGCCCGACGTCCGTGGCCCGGACTAGGGAGAGATCGCCGGGACCACCCTCCCATCGCGCCAGGACTCTCGCAGGCATTCTACATTCAACAAAAGACCGGCAAGAAAGGACCGGCGTCTTCCCGGTACCAGACGCCGGGTTCGGACCCAGCAGGGGAGGAATCATGTCTTTCATGGGCATTGACCTGAGTTCGTCATCCAAGCGGGGCAGCTACTTCGCTCTGCTAGACACCGAGGGAAGCCTCATCTACCTTGACAGCTTCAAGGCCGTCGACGAGCTCATGGACGTCCTCAGGGCCCACAGCCCCGATTTAATCGCCATCGATGCTCCCCTCTCTTTGCCCCTGGGCCTGGACTGTCTCGAAGAGGAGTGCCCCTGCGCCCCGATGCTGGAGCAGAAGGGCCGCATGTCCGAGCAGGAGCTGGCCAGCATGCACATCGGCTGCTTCTTCACGACCAAGCGCTCCATCATCAAGGGCCTGATCTACCGGGGCTTGGACCTGAGGCGGGACCTGGAGGCCAAGGGCTACCGGGTGATCGAGGTATACCCCTACGCGACCAAGGTGCTCCTCTTCGGGGGCAAGATGCCCCCCAAGAATACGGCCCGGGGCCTGGCGTTCCTGAAGGACAAGCTGTCCGGGGTGGTGACCGGGCTGGCCCCCTATCAGTCGGGCCTGAACCACCACGGCTGCGACGCCGTGCTCTCCGCCTACACCGCGTGGCTTCACCAGGGCGACCGCACCGACTCCCTGGGCGCCCGGGAGGAGGGGCACATCGTGGTGCCTCAGCTCCTTGCCCCCGTCCTCAGCTAGGCGGGCGGGGCGCTCTTGTCCTGTCCTTCGGGCCGTCCTACAATTAGAGTTGGGGGCTTCCCATCGGGAGTGAACGATCCATGGAGCTTGAAATACGAGGAAAGAACCTGGACCTCACGGACGTCGCCCGAGACCAGATTTCACGCAAGCTGAGCAGGCTTGGCCGGCGCCTGCCCGAGATATCCACCGCCGTGGTGGAGCTGGCGAGGGAGAGGTCCCGGTCCCAGAGAGCGCCGGTCGTGGCCCAGGTTACCCTGAACATAGATGGCACCGTCCTCAGGGGCGAGGAGCGGGGGTCCAACGCGGTGGCGGCCGTCGACGCCGTCATCGACGTCATGGACCGGCGGGTGGAACGCTACAAAGGGAAGGCGTACCGGAGCCAGGTGGTGAAGAAGTCGGGCCGGAACGCATCCATCAGGACCGAGGGCGCCCCGGCGCCGTCGGAGGCGGAGATCGAGGAAGACGCGGTGTCCGAGGCCGACGGCAGGGTCGTGCGGACCAAGAGGTTTGCCATCAAGCCCATGACCCTGGAGGAGGCGGCCTTTCAGATGGACCTCCTGGGCCACGACTTCTTCCTGTTCAGAGACGGGGAGACCGAGGAGTACAACCTGCTGTACAGGCGGCGAGACGGCGACTACGGCCTCATCCAGCCCGAACCCCTGTAAGCCGTCCCCCCGGCAGGGCCGTGCCGTCGCCGTGAAGGGCTTGCAGCGCCCCCTCCGTCACTCTCGCGGACGGACCTTCGGGTAACTCCAAACGCGTAACTCTAGGCGCGGGCCGAATTACGAGGGGCGACCGGATGCGCTCGTGCCTAAAGCCCCCGCATTTGGACACCCGCTTCCGCAGGCGTGACGGTTATGCAAGGGTCTCCGGACGCGGGTATCTAGGCCCACCCCCCCCCTGGATTCCGGCCGGCCCGGAATGACGGTGAAAAGGCGCCCTAGGAGTCCTTGTTGCCGTCGCCGCGGCTGCCGCCGTTGCCAAGTCCCAGGAACGGCTGTAGCATCGACGTGAACTCCATGGGGAAGATGAACTTGGTGGCCGGGCTGTTGCCCAGGGACTTGAGCGTGTCGAAGTACTGGAGACTCATGGTCTTCATGTCCACCGTATTGGCCACCTGGTGGATCTTGTCCAGCGCGGTGCTGAAACCCTCGGCCCTGAGGACGGCCGCCTGTTGGTCGCCCTCGGCCTGTAGTATCTCCGACTGGCGGTCGCCCTCGGCTTTGAGGATGAGGGATTGCTTCTCGCCCTCGGCCCGATTGATCTGGGACTGCCGCTGCCCCTCGGACTCGGTGATCTCGGCGGTCTTGATCGCCGCCGCCGACTTCTCCCGCTCCATGGCCGCCTTGACGCCTGGAGGCGGGTCCACCTCGTTGATCTCCACCTGGCTCACCTTGACCCCCCAGCGCCCGGTGACCTCGTCCAACCGGATCTGAAGGGTGTCCCGGATGCGCTCCCTCTCGGACAGGGCCGAGGCTAGGCTCGCGGCCCCGATGACGGCCCTCAGGGATGCGACCGCTAGGTTAATTACCGCCTGCTCCACGTTTTCCACGTTCAGGACGGCCCTCTGCGCCTCCTCCGGGAGAATCCGGAAGTAGATGACGAAGTCCATGTCCACGACGACGTTGTCGTTGGTGATATACTTCTGGGTCGGGACCCGCCGGACTCGCTCCCGCAGGTCCACTATTCGCCCGCTCTCGACTACGGGGATGACCACCCTGAGGCCAGCGTCGGAAACCCTGTCCAGGGCGCCCCACTTGAGCACGACCATCCTCTCGTATTGCTTCACGACGACGATGCCTACCGCCATCACAACCTCCTCAGCTTGGAGCTACCGTGTCCCTTCGTCGACGGGGGCCACTGTCAGGAGGGTACCGTCGACTCCGAGCACCCTGACCGCCTGGCCATTCTCAATAAAGGTATCACCTTCGCTGGTAGCTGTCCACTCCTCGGCGTGCACGTGCACCGTGCCCTGCGGGTCGAGGTCGCTGGTGGCCACCCCCGTGGCGCCCACGACCTCCAGGATCGTGGGACCGGCGCTCTTGGCCGCACGCCGGGACTGCACCACGGTGCTGTAGAACCATAGGCCCGCTAGGGTGAAACCGACGGTCAGGCCCACGATGAGCCACAGGTTCACTTTGACGTCGGGCAGTGTAGGAGAGGGAGTACCGAAGCTGGAAAAAAGCAGCAGGCCTCCTATGACGAACGCTACAATGGAGCCAATGCCCAGGATGCCGAACCCGGCCACGAACACCTCCGCTATAAGCAGCGCCAGCGCCAGCCCTATGAAGCCGACCGCAGCCCAGTTTACTGGCAGGTTTCCGAAGCTCAGAAAGGCCAGCAGTACTAGGATCACCCCCACCACTCCCGGTATGATGACACCCGGGTTGAACAGCTCTATCGCCAGTCCCAGCCCTCCCAGGGACAGGAGCAGAAAGGCGATGTCTGGGTGGGCCAGGAAGGAGAGAAACCGTTCGATGATGTTCATGTTGGTCTCCCGGAGCACGACGCCCCGGGTGTCCAGCATGACGGTCCCGGCCCCCGTCTCTGCCGTGCGGCCGTGTACCTGTTGCAGCAGGTCCGTGAGGTCGTCAGCGATGAAGTCCACGACCTCCAGCTCCACGGCCTCCGTCGCGTCGTAGGCTATGGCGCTGCGTACGGTGTCCTCCAGCTTCTCCGAGTTCCGGTCCCGCTGTTGTGCGATGGTCCTCATCAGGGCCGCCGTGTCCTCGACCACCTTCGCCTGCAGGGTCTCGGGGATGTCCTCGCCTCCCGAGGCCACCGGCGCGGCGGCGCCGATGTTCGTGCCGGGGGCCATCACGGCGAAATTGGCGGCAGCCGTGACGAAGGTGCCCGCCGAGGCCGCGTGGGCGCCACTGGGTTCAACGTATACGGCGGTGGGCACCTGGGCGTTGAGCAGGTCTTCGACGATCTTCCGGGTGGAGTCCAGCAGGCCCCCCGGCGTGTTGAGCTTGATGACGACCAGGCGGGCCCCGTCCTTCTCGCCCCTTTCGATGGTCCGGGATATGTACCGCTGGGTCACGGGGTTGATCATCCCGTCCACACTTGCCACCAGTACGTGGCTCTCCTGGGCGCCGGCGGGCGCGGCGATGCCCACGGCGCCCAGGACGATCAGGACCGTCGAGAGGGCAAGGAGCGGCCGGCGTAGGAGAGGAACTCTACGTTGGATGGCCATGTACTCCCGTCTTTTTGCTGTCTTCCCGTGTTCGGGTCCTGGTTCAATCATCACGCCGGGTCATGGCGTTGTCAACATCACATACGGCCGCCGCCGCCCGCATTGACTCGCCAATGCACGGGAAGATAAACTAGACTTCCGACACCCGCCTCTGCGGTCTTTTTTAGGTCGAAATCGAGAGGCCCGACGAAGGAACACGTGGCAACACTACACCGTTCGGACCCCCAGGTCGCCGAAGCAATCCAACGGGAGGGACGGCGTCAGCGGGAGAGCATAGTCCTGATCGCCTCGGAGAACTACGCCAGCAGGCAGGTCCTGGAGGCGCAGGCCACGGTCTTGAACAACAAGTACGCCGAGGGGTACCCGGGACGCAGGTACTACGGCGGCTGTGAGCACGTGGACGCCGTCGAGGTGCTGGCCATCGAGCGGGCGAAGACCCTGTTCGGCGCCGAGCACGCCAACGTGCAGCCCCACAGCGGCGCCCAGGCCAACATGGCCGCGTACTTCGCCCTGCTGGAGCCGGGGGACACGGTGATGGGAATGCGCCTGGACCAGGGCGGGCACCTGACCCACGGCGCCAAGGTGAACTTCTCGGGGAAGCTCTACAACTTCGTGGCCTACGGCGTCGACCGGGACACCGAGACCATCGACTTTCTGGAAGTCCAGCGCCTGGCGGAGGAACACCGCCCAAAGGTCATCGTGGCCGGCTACACGGCCTACCCTCGCACGGTGGACTTTGGCAGGTTCCGGGCCGTCGCCGACTCCGTTGGCGCGAGGCTGATGGTGGATATGGCCCACATAGCCGGACTCATCGCCGCGGGGGTCCATCCATCCTGCCTGCCCCACGCCCACCTGGTGACCTCGACGACGCAGAAGACCCTCCGAGGGCCCAGGGGGGGGCTGGTCCTCTCCACCGAGGAGCTGGCGTCCAGCGTCGACCGGGCGGTCTTCCCCTTTAGCCAGGGCGGACCCTTCATGCACGCCATCGCCGCCAAGGCCGTTTGCTTCGCGGAGGCCATGAAGCCCGAGTTTGCCTCCTACCAGCGACGGGTGGTGAGCAACGCCCGCACCCTGGCCTCCGAGCTGGCTGAATCCGGTATGAGGATCGTCTCCGGGGGCACGGACAACCACCTTCTGCTGGTGGACCTGACGCCGCTGGACATCACCGGCAAGGACGCCGAGGAGGCCCTGGAGACCGTGGGCATCGTGGCCAACAAGAACGCCATACCCTATGATTCCAGACCACCCCGCGTGACCAGCGGCCTGCGTCTGGGTACTCCGGCTGTCACCAGCCGAGGATTCGGAGAGAGTGAGATGAAGGAAGTTGCCGCCTTCATCGTCCGCCGCTTCTCCAACCTGGGCGACGAAGCGGTGGCCCGGGAGGTCCGCGACGGCGTGAGACAGCTCGCCTCCCGGTTCCCGGTTCCCGGACTTGATGACTAGTTCGAGGCCGGGTGATATAATCTCTCCATAAGCGTCCATCGGGGTGAAGTTTGCGTCATTATGAGCTGGTAGTTGTGCTGAGTCCCATCCTGTCCCAGGAGGAGGCCGCCGGGGAGTGGGACCGCATCAAGTCCCTGGTGCATCGGAACGGCGGCGGAGACCCCTACGAAGAGCGTTGGGGCATGAGGAGGCTAGCCTACCCGATAAAGAAGGCTGGGCAGACCTTCCTGGAGGGCAACTATCTCCTCACCCGTTTCAGCTCGGACACCGTGGTGCCTCCCGAGCTGGAGGGCCACCTGAGGCTTTCGGAGAGCGTCCTCCGGTACCTCCTCACCAAGTCAGGCCCCCCCGAGTCGACGCCCCCGTCGCCGCAGATGGTCCAGATGGCCCGGGCCGCCGAAATCCGTCAGCAGCAGGCCGCCGCGGCACAGGCCGCCGCCGCTGCTACGGCCCAGGAGGCCGAGCAGTCCTCCGCTGCCGCTACGGCCCAGGAGGCCGAGCAGTCCTTCGCTGCCGCTACGGTCCAGGAGGCAGAGCAGCCCTCCGCCTCCGCCGACGTGCTCGAGGAGCAGGCCCCTGCGGATGGCGCGCCCGCCGGCGAAGGCGCGGTCGAGGAGCCGGCGGAAGAGGCCCCGGCGGAAGAGGCCCCGGCTGCCGCCCAGGAGCCGGAGTAGGCCGGCCGGTAGACCCGGTTCCGACCCGGTGACGTACATCATGGAGAGAAGCGGGGCCGCCCTATGACCATGAACAAGATGATGATCATCGGCAACCTCGGCCGGGACCCGGAAATGAGGTACACGCCAAACGGTCAGGCGGTTACCAGCTTCAGCGTCGCCACCAACTACCGGTACACGACGGCCGACGGCGAGACCCGGGAGGAGACCGAGTGGTTCAACGTCTCGGTCTTTGGACGGCAGGCCGAAACGTGCAACCAGTACCTGGCCAGGGGCCGCAAGGTGTTCGTGGAGGGGCGGCTGAAGAGCCGCACCTTCGAGGGGCGGGATGGCCAGACCCGTGTTGCCTTGGACATTACGGCCAACGACGTCCGCTTCATAGACACGGCCTCCAGCAGGTCGGAGGACTTCCCAGGCGAACCCGGCAGGGGCGGCGATGAGATGGGGCCCGACGACCTCCCCTTCTAGACAGCGCTTATTGGAGGTATCAACCCGGTCATGTCAACACAGAGAAGGTCCGGTCCAGGGGGCAGGCCTCGCAGGGGACGCTACGGCCAACGGCGAAAGATATGCCACTTCTGCGTGGACAAGGTCAGCTCCATAGACTACAAGGACACGGCCAAGTTCCGCCGGTTCATATCCGAAAGGTCCAAGATCGAGTCCCGCAGGAAGACCGGCGTGTGCGCCAGGCACCAAAGGGGCCTCTCGGTGGCCATCAAGCGGGCGAGGCACATCGCGCTCCTGGCCTACACTCCGGCCCATGTCAGGCAGCTAACGTAACCCGCGCCTGCATCCAACCCCGAGGCGACGCAGCACCGGGCCCCGGGGACCGCGGAGACCGGACCTACGCCAACGACACCCCCACCCGAGGATAGCTTGGACTCGACCCGCGATAGTCACCCCCCATCTCAGGACCAGGGCGCACCAGCGCGCGAGGACCGGCGCCGGCGGGTCCAGCGGTCTCGAAGCCGGGATCCCCGTATGGAACGCGCCGCAGGCAAGCCCCGGCGGCGGCTGGCCATAGGGATCGGAGTATTCTTCATCCTGGCCATCGCAGCGGTGGTGGGCTACGGCTACTACGACAGGTTCGTAGCCCCCACCAAGGTGCTGGCCGCCAGGGTCGGCAACACCCGATACACCCAGGGCGACCTGGTGGACCGGATGCGCGTGCTTCAGGCGGACGCCCGCGCCGAAGGGCAGCCCTTTGACCTGGGTAGGACGCCCTTCGAGGTGCTGGACAAGATGTCCGAGGCGGAGGTAATCCGCAGGTTCGCGTCGGAATACGGGGTCCAGGTGACCGATGAAGACATCGAGTTCGGGCTTCTCCTGCGCTTCTACCCCAGGGTGCCCGAGGGCCAGGAATCGGTGTCCGGCCAGATCGAGCAGGAGTACAAGGACACCTACCAGCGGTTCCTGAACGAAAGCCACATCGACGACGAGGCGTACAGGGGCATAGTCGAGGAGACCATATACCGATCACGGCTCAGGGCTGCCCTGGGCGAGCTTGTCCCTGCTACGTCGGAGCAGATGGAGGTCCACTGGATCCGCGTCCAACCCCAGGGAGGGTTGCCCATACTGGGGCAACCCCGGAACGTCTCGCCCGAGGAGGTGCTCCGAAAGCTGGAGACGGCCGACTTCGACGAGGTCGCCATGGAGGTGTCCATTCCCGGACCCTATGCCGACCGGGAGGGGTACGTGGGCTGGGTGCCCAGAGGGGCGTTTCCTCGCCTGGACGCCGTGCTGTTCGGGGACGAGTCGACAGACCCTATACCTCTCAACCGGCCCAGCGGCCCGGTCCTCCTCGATGATGGCGCCTATATACTAAAGGTGACCGGCGGGCCCGAGGTACGGGAGGTCTCCCAGGTCATGATCGATCGCCTGAAGGAGCAGGCGCTGGACCAGTGGCTGGGCCAGAAGAAGATCGAGGGGTCCGAGGAGGGGTGGCTGGAGGTGAAGTTCGACAGCAAGATATATGACTGGGTGATAGGACAGATGAGGCAGTCGGCCGGACCACCGACTCCCGAGCCCGCCGCCCAGTGACACGGGACACCTTGCATGGCGCCGACGAGATAGGGGTCGGTCTCATGGGCCTGGGGGTGGTGGGGGGCGGCGTGGCCGCGACCCTGTTGGACCCCGCACAGCACGTCGCCCGCACCGTGGGTCGGCCCGTCTCCCTCAAGCGAGTCCTGGTCCGGCAACCGGACAAGGAGCGCCAGATGGGCGTCCCTCCCGGGATCCTCACCGCCGACCCCACTCTCCTGCTGAACGATCCGAGCATCCAAGTCGTGGTAGAGGTCATAGGTGGCGAGGAGCCCGCCAGCAGCTACATCCGGCAGAGCCTCTCCCGTGGCAAGAGCGTAGTCACCGCGAACAAGGAGGTGATGGCCAAGGAGGGGCAGGAGCTTCTGACCCTCGCCGCCGCCAGGGGCGTCGACCTGCTGTTTGAGGCCAGCGTAGGAGGCGGTATACCCATAGTTGGCCCGCTCATGAAGGACCTGCTGGCCAACGACATTCGGTCCATACAGGCCATCATCAACGGCACGACCAACTACATGCTGACTCGGATGGCCCGGGACGGCATGGACTTCGACGAGGCCCTGAAGGAGGCCCAGGGCCTGGGTTTCGCAGAGGCGGACCCGGCCAACGACGTCGAGGGCATCGACGCGGGCTACAAGCTGGCAGTGCTGGCCTCCCTGGCCTTTCACACCCAGGTCCGGGCCGAGGACGTGCACAGGGAGGGCATATCGGGCCTGCGGGCCAGGGACTTCCGGTACGCCCACGAGCTTGGCTACGCCATCAAGCTGCTGGCTATCGCCAGGCGCGAGGGAGGGCAGGTCCAGGCGCGGGTCCACCCTTGCTTCGTCCCCCAGGAGCATATGCTGGCCAAGGTGGACGGCGTCTTCAACGCCGTGGAGGTGGAGGGAGACCTGACGGGCAAGATCCTGTTCCACGGCCGCGGCGCGGGGCGTGAGCCCACCACCAGTGCCATCATAGGGGACCTCGTGGAGGTTGCCAAGAAATTAGGGGCGGGCGGGGGACCTGCGCCCTTCTTTCCGCCCGGCAACAGCCTGACCGTGGCCCCCATGTCCGAGCTGGTGACCAGGTACTACATTCGTCTGGGCGCCGCCGACAGACCGGGGGTCTTGGCCCAGATCGCCAGGGTGCTGGGAGACCAGGACGTGAGCATCGCGTCGGTCATTCAGAAGGACTCCAACCCGGGTTCTCAGACGGCGGAGCTGGTGGTTACCACCCACCCCGCCAGGGAGAAAGCGGTCCAGGAGTCGTTGCAGCGCATGCGTGGTCTCCAGGTCGTGCGTCAGGTGGACAACCTGGTCAGGGTCGAGGACTGGCCCTCGGACTGATCGCCGGCCGGCCGTTGGGAAGGGCCCTTTCCGCCCCGGACTCTGCTGCCCGACGGGAATCGGCGCCGGCGGCGGATGGGTCTAGCCAAGCCCCCTGTAGTGTGTATAATAACTGAGGTTGGGAGCAGGGGCTCCGGCGGCCACAAACCCCAGGAGGTGAACACCGCGCTTATGGATCCGGCTCCCAGAAAGATGCCCGGAAGGATGCCCGGAAGGATGCCCGGAAGGATGCCCGGAAGGATGCCCGGAAGGATGAAGGAGGATGGTTGAGGGGCAAGCCGTCGAGACGGCGGTCGCCTCCATCCTGAAGGCCTTAGGCGAAGACGCGGGCAGGGAGGGGCTTAGAGACACACCTCGGCGGGTCGCCCGCATGTACTCCGAGCTGTTCTCAGGCGTCGGCGTAGACCCCCGCTCGGCCATCGATGCCATCTTCGAAGAAGAGCGTCACGAAGAGGCTGTGGTGGTCCTACGGGGTGTTCCCTTCTACTCCATGTGTGAACACCATCTGATGCCGTTCTACGGGCAGGCCCACATGGGGTACGTTCCCAAGAGCAAGATAGCCGGCGCCAGCAAGCTGGTTCGTGCCCTCGAGGTCGCCGCCCGCAGGCCGCAGATACAGGAGAGGCTCACGGCGCAAGTGGCGGACGCGGTCCATGACGTCTTGGACACGGCGGGGACCGGCGTCGTCATCGAGGCCGAGCACCTGTGCATGTCCATGAGAGGGGTGCAGAAGCGCGGCAGCGTCGTCGTCACGTCGGCGACCCGTGGCGATTTCGACGAGGCCGGAGTCCGCCGCTCCCAGCTAATGTCTATGGTCCAAGGGCGGGCCGCGTGACCCCCTTTACGCGTCTCGATTCCTACCAGGGTGCTCGGGCCCACTGGGAGGCCCTTCTCCCGTGTTGCATTGCCAACACCTTCTTCATGACGCCCCAATGGCAGCAGGCCTGGTGGGACCAGTTCGGCGACGGGACCGAGATGATGCTGCTGGAACTGATGGAGCACGGCGGGGTGACGTGCATCGCCCCGCTGGCGAGAAGGGATCGCACCATCTCCTTCATCGGCGGCCAGGACCTGTTCGACTACAACGACTTCCTCGTGTCTCCCGGCTCCGAGGACAGCTTCTACACGTCCCTGATGGACCTGCTGGACGATGAGGACTGGGATACCGTCGACCTGCCGTCTCTTCAGGACGGGTCTCCCACCCTGACCTACGTGCCGGACTTGGCCCAACGCCTGGGATACTCGGTCCAGATCGAAGAGGAGGACGTGGCGCCGTCGGTGATGCTGCCGGCGGACTGGGACTCGTACCTCCAGCTCCTGAGCAAGAAGGACCGTCACGAGCTGCGTCGAAAGCTGCGGCGCCTGGGGTCCTCCGGCCAGGAGGTCCACCACTACAAGCTCTCGGATCCGGCGGAGGTGGAGGCGGGACTGGACGACTTCTTCTCCCTGATGAGATTCAGCAAGGAGACCAAGGACACCTTCTTGACCCCAGGCCGGGAGAGCTTCTTCCGCAGCGCCGCCCTGGCGATGGCCAGGATCGGGGTATTCAGGCTGTTCTTCCTGGAGTTCAACCAGGAGCGGGTGGCCGCGGCCATGTGCTTCGACTACGGCGATACCAGACACCTGTACAACAGCGGCTTCAACCCCGAGTATCGCTACTATAGCGTCGGCCTCGTTCTGAAGGCCCTTTGCGTGAAGGACGCCATAGAGGAGGGCAAGGCCCGCTTTGATTTCCTGAGAGGGGCCGAACCGTACAAGTACGACCTGGGTGGCAAGGACCGGACGATCTATCACATGGTGGTCAGACGCAGTTGAGCGCGGCCCGAGTCGCCCTGTTAAGCTTCCACACCTGCCCCCTGGCTCCCACCGGCGAGGGGAAGGCCGGCGGCATGAACGTCTACGTGCGTGAGGTGTCCCGGAATCTCGGCAGGGCCGGCGTCCCCGTCGACCTCTTCACACGCAGCCACGCCGGGCACTGCCAGGGCGTCACGAACCTGGAGGACAACGTCAGGCTGGTGCACCTGGAGGGTGGGCCGGAGACCGCGGCCCCCAACGAGTTGTATCCGTACCTGGAGTCCTTCCTGGAAGGGCTGGTCGCCCATGCCCGGCAGGAGGCCGTCCGGTACCGGCTGGTGCACTCCCACTACTGGCTGTCGGGCTGGATCGGCCAGCGCCTGTCCAGCCGGTGGCGGGTGCCCCACGTCGTCACCTTCCACACCCTGGGAGACGTGAAGATGCAGGCCAAGGCCGGCGAGAGGGAGTCCGACCAGCGGGGCTCGGTGGAGAGGGAGCTTGCCTCCGGGGCGCATCTGATAATCGCCTCCAGTCCCCACGAGGAGGACGCGCTGGTCCATCTCTACGACGCGGACCGGGGCCGCATCGAGGTAGTGCCCTGTGGCGTGGACCTGTCCATCTTCAAGCCCCTGGACATCGGCGAGGCCCGAAAGCGCCTGGGCCTGAACGGAGAGCGCGTCGTGCTCTATGTCGGGCGGATCGAGGCTATCAAGGGTGTGGACCTTCTGTTGAAGAGTGCTGCTATAATGGATGGCAAGGACTCCCTGAAAGTTCTGGTCGTGGGAGGCGATGCGACCCGGGGCGGGGAGGTGAGGCGGCTCAAGGGCCTGGCCGAGGAGTTGGGCATCGGGCAGGTGATGGAGTTCGTCGGCATGGTGGACCAGAGCCTGCTGCCCCTCTACTACAACGCCGCGGACGTGTGTGTCGTCCCATCCTACTACGAGAGCTTTGGACTCGTAGCCTTGGAGGCCCTGGCCTGCGGCACTCCGGTGGTGGCCTCCAGGGTGGGAGGTCTGCCGACGGTGGTCCAGCATGCCAGGACGGGTTACCTCCAGTCCTGGCGGTGCCCCGAGCCCTTCGCCGACTCCCTGGAGGTAATCCTGGGCAGCAAGGTGCTCAGGAACAGCATGAGCAGGGAAGCCCGCAAGAGGGCCGAGGGCATGGGGTGGGAGATGGTCGCGGAAGAGACCAGCCGCCTTTACGATTCCCTGTAGGCCCGTCAGGAGACCCCGACAGTGCCCTCACAGCCTCCCAAGATAGCCAAGTGGTTGGCGCTCATCGGCCGTCATTTCCGCACGAGACTGCTGGGCGGCCTGCTGCTCATCGTCCCGGTAGGCATCACCTTCCTGATCCTGAAGGCCATCTTCGACTTCTTGGACCCATTGTTGAAGGACTTCATGGACCAGTTCATCACCGTCTATCCCGGCATGGGCATAGTCGCGCTGGTCATCGTCGTCTACCTGGCCGGGATCCTGGCGACGCAGGTCGTGGGAAAGCGGATCATCGACTTGGGCATCAACGTGGTGGACCGGATACCCGTGGTCAGCGGCGTCTACCGGGCCGCCCGCCAGGCCACCGACGTGTTCTCCAACGTGGCCGGGAACGGCAGATACAGCAGCGTGGTCCTGGTGGAGTTTCCGGGCTACGGCCTCACGTCGGTGGGTCTGGTCACGGGGAAGATAAAGGACCAGAAGGGCAACGACCTACTGGCCGTATACATGCCCACGTCGCCCTTCCCCACCTCTGGGTTTCTGATAATCCTGCCCGAGGACCAGGTCACCCCCACCGACCTGGCGGTGGACGACGCCATAAAGATGATAGTCACCGCCGGGGTGGTAGTCCCCGATTCCATCGACGCCGACTACTACCCCTTCCAGCACGCGCCGTCGGTGGCGCGTAGGGCCAGTCCTGTCGGCGTGACTATGGAGGAGACTCAGTCCGCGGACAATGTCTCCTCGAACCAGTGAAGCCTGGCCTCTTCCCGGAAGCCCACCGACGTGTAGAGCCCTATGGCCGGCGCGTTCTCGCTGTCCACTTCTAGCTGGATAGACCCCACGCCCCTGGCCCTCATGTGCTCCATCCCGCGCAGCAGCAACGGCTTGCTCAGCCCCTGGCCCCGGTATTCCGGCACCACTCCGATCATGGAGATGAACCCCACCGAGCGGCCGGGGGCTCCCATAATGCGCGTCCAGCAGTACCCGGCAACGGCGTCGTCCCGCCGCAGGAGGAGCACCCCTTCGGGTCCCGTGCCGGTCATGGCGACCCTGTAGGCCACCTCCTCCGTTGTGTTGGGGCTGAATCCCCAGCTTCCCGTGAAGGCCTCGTTCTGCGCCATGGTGAGGAGGTGTTCCTCCCCGGGCCTCAGGCTTCGTAGCTCGAAGCCATCGGGGAGCTCCGGCCTGACGAGCTCCGGTCGCCGCCACCTCAACACCAGGTACTCCCGGACTTTCGAGAACCCGTTGCTCTCCAGCAGGCCGGCCCAACGCTCCGGGTCGTATACACAGACGTGGACGTAGTCGGCGCCCAACTCCCCGGCCCTGTCCAGGCTGGACCGCATAAGTAGCGACTCCACACCCGTCCACGCGTGGTGGGGGTGGACGTTCAACTCCAGCACGGCCCGGCCGATACGGAGCTCGGGGTGCACTATCGCGAAGCCCACGGGGCCTTCCTCGCCTACGGCCACCGTGCAGTTGGCCTCGGGGCATAGCCCAGGCTGGCCCAGCTCCTCTTCGAGCAGCTTGTTGGGAAGGGCGTCCTCCTCGCCGCCGGCCCGTCGGAGCAGGTTCTTTAGGTCGGCCAGCGCTGGCAGGTCGGACCACGTGAAATTTCGCGTTCTCAAAGCAGGGCTCCCTAAGGGCGGGCTGGAAACGGGGTCCGTAGCGGACACGGACCCTATGGAGAACCCCCATCGGGCATGTCCCGGCGGTCCGGGAGGGGGGTTGACACTCGCGCTTGATTGTAGCAGAGTGGTTTTCCCCGTACAAGCCCAAAGTGGGAGGCTGCCCCATGGACGAGACGCCCGGCCGCGTGCTGGTTGTGATACCCCATCCCGATGATGCCGAGGGGTGGTGCGGTGGTACCGTCGCAGCATGGGTGAAGGGCGGCGCCCGGGTGGTCTACGTTCTCTGTACGGACGGGAGCAAGGGCACCGACGACCCCGAGATGTCCCCCCAGCGCCTGGCCCAGATCAGGGAGAAGGAGCAGCTCGAAGCGGCCTCCGTCCTGGGCGTGGAGGACGTGGTGCTCCTGCGCCATGCCGACGGAGAGCTGGAGGACACTTACGAATTTCGCAGGGAGCTCGTCCGTGCCATTCGCCTCCACCGGCCGGACGTGATACTGTGCCCCGACCCGTACCGGCGCAAGTCCCACTGGCACAGGGACCACCGCATCGCCGGTCAGGTCGCGGCCGACGCCGCCTTTCCCTACGCCCGGGACCACCTGCACTTCCAGGAGCTGTACCGTGACGAGGGACTGGAGACGCACAAGGCGGGCACTATCCTTTTTTGGGCCCCCGACACCCCCGACACCCACATCGACATCGGCGGGCACATCGACACCAAGGCCCGGGCGCTGGTGTGCCACCAGAGCCAGAACCCGGGTAGGACCGTGGAACAGGCGGCGGAGGGAATAAGCCAGCGCGCCCGCCTGTCGGCTGCAGGCTCCCAGGTGGAGTATGCCGAGGCGTTTCGAAAGGTGGAGTTCCGCCGCTAGCCGAGGCCGCCGTTTTAGGCGGTTGCTCCGCCCAGCTCCATTACGAAGACACGGTCCAGACTGGCCAGGTCCTGCTCGATGCTTATGGCGGCGCCGGGGAAGAGGGCCAGGGCGTCCTCCGTCAGAGGTTGGGCCTGCTCTGGGTCGATCTCCAGGACCATCACTCCCGTCCTCTTCAATTTGTGTAGGGACTGGCGCAGCAAGCGGCGGATCACGTCCAGGCCGTCGGGCCCGCCGTCCAGCGCCTCCCGCGGTTCCCGTTGCACCTCGGGCTGAAGGGTCGCGATGCGGTCTGCGGGTATGTAGGGTAGGTTGGCGACGATCAGGTCCACCGGCTCGGTTACCGGCACCAACAGGTCCCCTCGGAGCAGGGTCACCCTGTCCTGGACGTTGTGCATCCGGATGTTGGTCTCGGCGATCTTCAGCGCCTCTTCGGACAGCTCGGTGGCGTAGACCCTCGCCGCAGGCAGGTGGATCGCCAAGTTGATCGAGATGCCCCCGCTCCCGGTCCCGGCCTCGGCGATGACCATCTCCCCTTCGTGCATCCTCATCATGCCCAGGAACAGGCACCGCTCCACCAGCAGCTCCGTCTCCGGCCTGGGAATCATGACGCCCGGGCCCACCGTCAGGTCGACGCCGTACATCTCCTTGTGGCCGAGTATGTAGGCCAGGGGTTCACGGCGGAGCCGCCGCTCGAGGAGGCCCTCCAGCAGGTTCGCCTCTTCGGGCGTCAGCTCCTGCTCCTGGAAGGCGTATATGCGGTGCCGGGGCACGTTCAGGACGCTGGTCAGGAGGAGCTCCGCCTCCAGCCGGGCGTCGGGTATGCCTGCGGCCTCCAGGGAGGCGTGGGTCTGCTGTATGGTGTCTCCCAGGGCGGCCACGACGTCTAGCTCGGGCGCCGGCCGTCCCCGGAACGCCGGGAGGCCTGGCCGTGCATCAGGCCAGGCCGTCTCCCAGGAGCTTCTCCTGCTCCCAGGAGGCCAGGGCATCCACCAGCGGATCCATCTCGCCGGCGAGCAGCTTCTGAATGCCGTGTAGTGACTCCCGGAGGCGATGGTCGCTTATGCGGTCCTGGGGGAAGTTGTAAGTCCGGATCTTCTCGGCGCGCTCCCCGGTCCCCACCTGGGCCCGCCGCGCCTGGGTGATCTGGGTGTCCTGCCTCTGCTGCTCCGCCTCGTACAGACGCGCCCTCAGGATGGACATGGCCTTCTGCTTGTTCTTGAACTGGGAGCGCTCGTCCTGGCACACGGCCACCGTTCCCGTGGGGACGTGTACCATCCGCACCGCGGTGGCCACCTTGTTGACGTTCTGGCCACCGGCGCCGCTGGCGTGGAATATGTCCACACGAACGTCCTCGGGACTTATCTGCAGGTCCACCTCGTCAGCCTCGGGCAGCACGGCCACCGTTGCGGTGGAGGTGTGGATGCGGCCCGACGCCTCGGTGACGGGGACCCTCTGGACCCGGTGGGCGCCGCGCTCGAACTTGAGGCGGCTGAAGGCCCCCGGGCCGTTGACCTCGAACACCACTTCCTTTATGCCCCCCAGGGGTGACGGGTTGTAGTGGAGCTGGTCCACGTCCCAACCCAGGAGCAACGCGTAGCGGGTGTACATCCTGTAGAGGTCGGCGGCGAACAGTCCTGCCTCTTGCCCGCCGACACCCTCGCGGATCTCGACGATAACGCTCTTCTCGTCGTTGGGGTCCTTGGGGAGCAACGCCAGTCTCAGCTCCTGCTTCAGGTGCTGGAGCTGCCCGTCCAGGGTCTCCATCTCCTCTTTTGCCAGCGCGGCGAGTCCCTGGTCCGCGTCCTCCCTCAGAAGGGCCCGGGCGTCTTCCAACTCCTCCAGCAGCGCCAGGTACCGGCGGTACATGGCGACGACGCCTTCGATGGAAGCCCGCTCCTTGGCGAGCCTCTGTACCTGCTCGAAGTCCGTGGAAACGGCCGGGTCCGACAGCAAGCTGTCGATCTGCTGGAGACGCGCCTCCACGGACGCGAGCTTGCCGAGTAGCGGGTCCAAGGCCCCTCTTCGCCCCTCCGGTACGATACGACGCTATGACTAGTCAAGTTTATCCCAATGGAGCACCCGAACACAAGGATTCAGCGCGGGACTCGAGGCCCGGGTGGGCGGGTGACGTATAATAGGTATCGGAGATGGATCCATCTTCCAGGAGTACAGGCAAGGCCGGGTCGTCATGATGGCATCCGCTGACGGCGGGAACACGACTAGGGTCAAGATATGCGGCGTCCAGCGTGTCGAGGACGCCATCGAGGCGGCGCGGTCCGGCGCCGACTTCATCGGCATCGCGTTCGTCCCTGGCCGCAGGCGGACGCTGGAGCCATCCGAAGCCCGCCGCATCGTCTCCAGCCTCCGGGATGCTGCTCACCGTCCCCCGAAGGTGGTGGGGCTCACCGCCGGACAACCCTTGGCGGATGTCCGGCACATCGTCGTGGAGTCCGGCGTGGACATGGTACAGCTGTGCGGAGGCGAGGACCTGGAATACGCCGAGGGGGTGGGGGTGCCCGTGATCAAGGTGGTCCACGTGCCCCTCTCCGAAGACCGCGGCGAGACCCTGGACCGGATACGGCGTGAGGTCCAGGCCTTCCGGGACCGGGGCCACACGGTGACCCTGGACCGAAAGGTCGGCGAGCTGCAGGGAGGCACGGGAGAGAGCTTCGACTGGGAGCTGGCGAAGGCCCTCTCCGACGAGGGGTACTCCTTCTTCCTGGCCGGGGGTCTGACTCCCGAGAACGTGGGCGAGGCGGTGCGTTCCGTCCGGCCCTGGGGCGTGGACGTGTCCACCGGCGTGGAGACCGGCGGGTACAAGGACGCCGGCAAGATACGCGCCTTCGTTGCCGCCGCAAGGGCGGCGCAAGAGGACTTTGGCGGGGACGGAGCTCCGTCCCTGGAGAGGTGACCCATGGTGGAAGTGAAGACTGGGCCCGGCCCGGCCGGCCTGCCCGATGCGAGGGGCCGTTTCGGCCAGTTCGGCGGCAGGTACGTTCCCGAGACCCTGATGGCGGCCCTGGAGGAGCTGGAGTCGGTCTACGCCCAAGCCACGGAGGACGCCGGGTTCCAGAGTGAGCTGGAGAAGCTGTACACCACGTACGCGGGCCGGCCTACGGCCCTCTACTTTGCCGAGAACCTCACGCGGCGCCTGGGCGGGGCCCGCGTCTACCTCAAGAGGGAGGACCTGGCCCACACCGGAGCCCACAAGATCAACAACGCCCTGGGGCAGGCTCTTCTGGCCAGGCACATGGGCAAGCGCCGGATCATTGCCGAGACCGGTGCCGGCCAGCACGGGGTCGCCACCGCCACCGCCTGCGCCATGATGGGGCTCCAGTGCATTGTCTACATGGGCACCGAGGACGTGCGGCGCCAGTCGCCCAACGTCTACCGCATGCGGCTGCTGGGGGCCGAGGTCCGCCAGGTCGAGTCGGGCAGCCGGACGCTGAAGGACGCCATAAACGAGGCCATCAGGGACTGGGTCACCAACGTGGAGACCACCCACTACCTGCTGGGGAGCGCTGTGGGCCCCCATCCCTACCCCATGATGGTGCGAGACTTTCAGTCGGTGATCGGCGCCGAGGCGCGGGCCCAGCTGCTGGAAGCCGCCGGCCGTCTGCCCGACTACGTCGTCGCCTGCGTGGGAGGGGGCAGCAACTCCATAGGCATGTTCTCCGCCTTCGTTGCCGACGAGGAGGTCCGGTTGGTGGGCGTCGAGGCGGGTGGAGACGGCCTGGACACCGGCCGCCACGCCGCGCCCCTGAGCGCGGGAGAGCCCGGCGTGCTGCACGGCTCCATGTCCTATCTCATGCAGGACGCCCACGGGCAGGTGCTGGAGACCCACAGCATATCGGCGGGCCTGGACTACCCGGGTGTGGGCCCGGAGCACAGCTACCTGAAGGACTCGGGACGAGCCGACTACGTGGCCGTCGACGACAGGGGGGCGCTGGCAGGCTTTCACCTCCTCTCCTCCGCCGAGGGGATCATACCGGCCCTCGAGGCGGCCCACGCCGTGCACCAGGTGTCCCTGATGGCTCCCAAGCTGTCCGAAGATAAGATAGTCCTGATGTGCCTGAGCGGACGCGGAGACAAGGACATACACGTCGTCGCTGAGTCCTCGGACGTGGACGTTTAACCCGATTCTCGAAGACCCGGCAGGACGCGAGAAAGGAGCCGCGGTGTACGACCTGAGAGGCAAGGTTGCGTTGATAACCGGCGCGGGGGGAGGCCAGGGCATGGGGCGGGCCATCGCCCTGAGGCTGGCCGAGGAAGGCGCCGACATCGTGGCCAACGACGTCGCTATGGACCCTTACCGGGACCGCCCGTCGGCCTGGGGCGGCCTGGCGGACCTGGTCAAGGAGATCGAGGCCATGGGCCGGAGGGCCGTGCTGGCCGTGGCGGACATAACCGACAGCGGCCAGGTCGACGGCATGGTCCGCATGGCGGTGGAGAGCCTGGGCCGCGTCGACATCCTGGTCAACAACGCGGCCTCTAGGCACGGGCGGGACACGGTGCCCGTGGTGGAGCTGGATGAGGACGTGTGGGACGAGGCCCAGGCCGTCAACGTAAAGGGGACCTTCCTGTGCTCCCGGGCCGTGGGGCGGGAGATGGTCCGTCAGGGCAGGGGAGGCAGGATCATCAACATTGCCTCCATCGCCGGGAAGCACGGCGTGGCCGGCCGGGCCGCCTACTGCACATCCAAGTTCGCCGTCATAGGGCTCACCGAGTGCATGGCCCTGGAGATGGCGCCCCACGGGGTCAACGTCAACGCCATCTGTCCCGGGGTCGTAGACACCCAGCGCATCGACCTGCTGGCGGGCGCCCTGGCGGGAGAGGGGGAGACGGAGCGGGAATACCGCGACCGGTTCATGGCGGAGGTGGCCTCCCAGACGCCCCTGGGCCGGGTGGCCTACCCGTCGGACATTGCCCGGATGGCCGCCTTCCTGGCCTCGTCCGAGGCCGACTACCTGACCGGGCTGTCCGTCACCGTCTCCGGCGGCAGCGTCATGGACTAAGTCCGAGGCGGGCTGGCGGCGGCGAGCCCGCCGCCCTAGGAGACCGTCGCATAGCCGTCATGACCCGCGAAAGCGGGTATCCAAGTCCCGCACCTAGGCACGAACGCATCCAGTAGACCTTCGTAACTTCGCCCACACCTGGAGTTACCCAGAGGTCCGCACCGGCCGACCCCATCCCAATGGGGTTGACCTCTCGTCGGGGCCAGGGCCACAAGGCGGGACCAGCGGCCGGTCCCACGCTACCGGAAGTTGGGCATGACTTGTGTGGCGAACAGCTCCATGGAGCGCATCACCCTGGCGTGCTCCATGGCTCCGAAGGACATGCTGGCCCCAAAGTAGCCGATGTCGTGCCGTGTCCGCAGCTTGTCGATCCATCGCGTGCACTGGTCCGGCGTGCCGAAATAGGCGGTGGTCTCCAGCTCGGATTCGTAGCTGGGCGGGTCCACCGGCCTGGTCCTCCGCCAGTGGTCCAGGTCGACGTCGATCTCGTCGCCGCTGGTGATGGTGCGCCGGAGTCCGCCCAGGTCGCGGACCCAGGTCAGGGCCTCCCTGGGATACTCCCGGGCCTCCCCCTCGTCCTCGGACAGGTACACGAAGCGGAAGTAGGGCATGCGGTCCAGGTGGGCGGGCTTTCCGGCGGCGGAGCAGCGTTCGGCGTAGAGGCTGAACAGGCCCATGTTGTCCGTGTCGGGGGTCGAAAAGCTGGTCAGTATCGGCAGGTCCCGGGAGACGGCTACGTCCACGCTGGCGGGCGTTCGCGATACGGCAAGGAAGACGGGAGGGTGGGGCCGTTGCAACGGCGTGGGCGCCAGGGTCAGACCGTCCACCTGGTAGAACTGGCCGTGGTACGTGAACCTTGGGGTGGTCCACAGGCCCAGGATGATGTCCAACGCCTCCTGAAAGCGGGCGTCCCGGGAGTCGAAGTCGATCTTGAAGTTGCCGAACTCGTAGTCCGCCGAGCCCCGGCCGACCCCAAACTCCAGCCGGCCGTCGCTGAGAACGTCCATCATGGCGCTCTCCTCGGCCAGCAGGATAGGGTTGTGGAAGGGGAGGACGCTGACACCGGTGCCGATGCGGATCCTCTTGGTCCGGGCGGCCACGTAGGTGACCATGGGCATGAGGGAGGGACAGATGCCGTACCTGCTGGAGTGGTGCTCCGCGATCCACACCGAGTCGAAGCCCAGCTCCTCGGCGTACTCGATCTGCTCCAAGGCTTCGGTGTATATCCGGCCCTGGGCGCTGGTGTCCTTCTCGGTCCACGACGCCAGGATGAACAGGGCGAACTTCATGCGTCTATCCCGTATACACGAGCGGCGACGTCATGGAACATGGCGGCGCGCTCCGAGGCCGAGTACTCCCTGGACAGCCGTTTGAAGGCGTTGTATACGACGTTGTAGGAGTAGGACACCTTGTCCACCGGGAAGTTGCTCTCGAACATGCACCGGTCGGGGCCGAACTGCTCTATACAGTAGCCCATGAAGGTATGCAACGACGCGGCAAGCTCCTCCGAGCCCAAGGGCTCCCTTCGCCGGTGCCAGTCGAAGCCGTAGCGGGCCTGCCCCAGCCCGCCCAGCTTCATGACGATGTTGGGACACCCCGCCGTGGCCCGGATGCCCCTCTGCCAGGCCGGTATTACTTCATCGTCTCGGTTGGCGTAGGGGCCTATCCGGACGAGGCCTCCTATATGGTTAAGGACGATGGTCAGGTCGGGCGCCGCCCTGGCGAACTCCGCCAGCTCCTGGAGCTGCGGGAAATACAGGGAGTTCTCCAGGCACAGTCCCATGCTTGCCAGTACCCTGGCGCCCGCCCTGTAGCCCTCGTGGGAGAGCATGCCATCCGCTTCCCTGTTGGGAAGGTCCGGGCTGGGGTCCCAGCCGACCGAGTGGCGGACCCCGCGAAACCGGTCGGGGCTTGTCTCGCACATCGCCTCCAGCACCGGCCTCACGCCCTCACCCAGCTTCAGGTCGGCGTGTCCGATGATGGCCGCGGCGGCCCGCAAGGGTCCGTAGGAGCCCCCGGCGCTCTCCTCGGCCAACCGTTGGACGAACTCGACCTCGCCGACCGGACGCATCTCCACCGGCCCGGCGGGCCGGTACTCGGAGGCGACCTCGATGAACACCGTGGACCGCACGTTGTGTCCGCCGGTGTCCTCGGCGAGGTCGCGGACGAGGTAACGCTCCTGCCAGTGCACGGCTTCCGCGTACTTGGCTGGGTCCGGCCGTGAGGCCCAGAAGTGGTGGTGGGCGTCGCAGATGGGAATCTCGGGCTCCAGGACCGGTTCGGGGACGGGAAGCCGGGCGGCCTCGCCTTGGGATGTCATGGTGCGGTCTCCTCTGTGCGTCTGACCCTGCCCACCATACCGATACCGTGGGAAGCAGTCAACTCGCGGCCGACCGGGCGGAGCCAACGGCGGCAAAGCCGGGCTGATATACTGCTGGAGATGTCTACGATGGACCGGACCAGGCCTCGGAGTCGCCGGGGCGGGCTCTTCTACGGCTGGTGGATCGTATGGACCGCCGTCGTCGTCACGGCCCTGAGCTCGGGGGCGGTGTGGGGTTCGGTGGGGGTCTGGCTGAAGACCCTCGAGCTGCACTTCGGCTGGACCCGGACCCAGCTCACGGGCGCCTTTGCCCTTGCCCAGCTCGAGAGCAGCATCATCGGGCCGGTGGCGGGCTACTACATCGACCGGCTGGGTCCCAGACGAATGATCCTAGCGGGCCTCGTGGTGGTCGGCGGCGGGTTTATCGTCCTCAGCCGGACGCCGAACCTGGTGGTGTTCTATCTCGCCTTCGCCATCTTCATGATAGGCGCATCCACGGGCACGTGGCTTCCTATGACTACGGTGCTGAACCGGTGGTTCAACCGGAAGAAGGGCACGGCCATCGCCATATCCGGCGAGGGCAACTACATAGGGGGCCTTCTCCTGGTGCCCGCCCTGGCCTGGGCCGTGAACCCAGACCATATCGGTTGGAGCACCACCGCCTTCGGCCTGGGCATACTATTCGTCACGCTGGCGGTCCCCGTCTCCCTGATCATGCGGGAACGGCCGGAGCAGTACGGCCTCCTCCCCGACGGGGACGATCCGGGCCGGCCGCCCGGGAGTCCTGCTGCCCCGGGCCTCCCCAGGGAGGGCGGTCGGGCTGCCGAGACCGCCGCCGGGCTCACGGCCCGGGAGGCGATGCGCACGTCCGCCTTCTGGTACATCACCCTGGGTATCGCCTTTTCCGCGATGATCAACCAGACCCTGGGCGTACACCTAGTGCCCATGCTCACTGACCAGGGTATCTCCCTGCAGAAGGCGGCCTACGTCTGGTCGGTTATCATGGGGGCCGGGATCGTGGCCTCCCTGGTGGCGGGGTACGTTGGCGACAGGGCGCCCAAGAACGTGGCGATGGCCGTCTCCGTCGGCATCCAGGCATGCGCCTTCGCCTTTGCCGCCCACGTCCACAGCTTCCCCATGGCGGCCCTGTTCGCCGTCTTCTACGGAATCGGGTTCGGCGGCCGGGTACCCTTGAGCGTGGCCATCCGGGCGGAGTATTTCGGTCCCAGGGCCTTCGCCACCATCACGGGCCTGTCGATGGCGCCCATGTTCCTGCTGCAGGTGGTGGCCCCGCTGTTCGCTGCGGCGATGTTCGATATTCGGGACAGCTACGTGCTGCCCTTCGCCATCCTGACGCCCCTGGGACTGTCGGGCGCCCTGTTCTGTCTGGTGGCCCGGCGTCCGGCTGCGCGGTCGGCCGGCGGTGGTACGGGCGGTCCCGGCTCTGCCGCCGGCCCCTAGGGGGCTCGGCGGTCCTCCCCCGCCTGCCAGCGAGGGTAGGAGCCCAGTATCTTCAGCGTCGACGTCTGACGCCGCGCCCCGTCTATCGCCGCTCGCACCTGGGGCTCCTCCCGGTGCCCTTCGCAGTCCACCAGGAAGATGTACTCCCCCAGGGACTGCTTGGTGGGCCGGGACTCTATCTTGGCAAGGTTGATGTCGCGTTGGGCGAACTCCCCCATCACTCCGTAGAGCCTTCCGGGCGAGTCCTGGTCGAAGGAGAAGCACAGGGACGTCTTGTCCCTGCCGGTGGGGGCATGGTCCGTGGGGGCCAGGACCACGAAGCGAGTGGCGTTGGATGACTTGTCCTGGATGCCGTGGGCCAGGATGTCCATCCCATGGAGGCCGGCGGCCCTCCGAGGGGATATGGCCGCCGCCGGGCTGGCGGACCCTTTCAGGTCCTCGACGGCCGCCACGGTGCTGAGGGATGCCACCAGGTCCACCTCGGGGAGAGCCCGTTCCAGGAACTCACGGCACTGGCCCAGGGCCTGGGGATGGGAGTAGACGGTCCGGACCTCCTCGATCCTGGTGCCCGGTTGGGCCAGCAGGCAGTGGACGATGGGGATGACCAGCTCGTTGTTGATGAAGTGCCGGTCCTCCTCGATGAGTATGTCTAGGGTGTAGGTCACGGAGCCTTCGAGGCTGTTCTCGATGGGCACCACGGCCTCCTCCACCGTGCCCGCAGCCACGGCCCGAGCCGCGGCCTGTATGGTGGCGAAGGGCACGAGCTTCCCGGCGGGCGCGTAGGCCAGGGCGGCCTGCTCGGTGAACGTCCCCACGGGGCCCAGGAACGCTATGCGGCCTGCCATCACTCTATCCCCGTCAGGGTGTGGTGCAGAAGCTGCTCTTCGTCGGGGCTGGTTACTCCCACCACCTTGTCCCCCGGCTCCAGTCGGAGATCGTCCTGGGGGAGGGTGGGCCCCTCACCCTTGACCACCAGGGCTATGAAGCTGTTGGGGGGCAGGACCAGCTCCCCCAGGTGCTTTCCCACCGAGGAGGCGTCCGGGGGGATGCTGATGCTGACCATCTGCCGCTCCGCCGCCTCCAGCGCGCCGGGGGACGTCAGGGTGGTCAGGTGCACCAGGGACTGGCCCGGGATCTCCGTCTCTATGGTGGAAAGGATGAGGTGAGTCGTGTTCACGGTGACGTCGACGCCGAGCAGCTTGAACAAGCCCTCGTTCTGGGGGTCTTTGACCAGGGAGATGGTCTTGGGAGTGTTGAACATGTTCTTGGAAAGCTGACACACCGCCAGGTTATCCTCGTCCCGGGAGGTCGCCGCGATAGTCACGTCGGCCCGTACGGCGCCGGCTTCCCTGAGCACGCCGACCTCGGCCCCGTTCCCCTGTAGCGCCACGTTCCCCAGCTCCCCCCGGATGGCGTCGCAACGGTCCGCGTCCTGATCGATCACCAGGGTCTCGTGACCCATTGCCAGTAGCGCCCGGGCCAGGTCATGGCCCACCCGGCCCCCTCCGACTATCACTACGTACACCGGTCCCTCCCTGGAGACGTCACCGGCTGCCGGGCCCCTTGCTGGAGTTGCCCAGGATGTCGTGAATGGTGTCAACGGTGACGCTGGTGGGACAGACTGTGTTGACCCCCAGGTCCTGGTAGAACCTGCCCCGGTCCGGGTCGCTTATGAGGCAGATGACGTCCGGAATGTGGAATATGTGCCGGGCGATCTGGGCCGCCATGGCGTTTCTGCAGTCGTCCTCCGAGGCGGCAACGAACAGGTCCACGTTGGTCAACCTCAGTCCCCGCAGGTCGTCCATGATGGAATCGGAGCTCAGCAGCAGCTCGATACGGGACTCCTGGGAGAGGGAGTCGAGGCGGTGGGGATTGGGGTCCATAATAGTGATCCGGTGGCCGCCGCCTGCGAAGGACTCTGCCAGATGGCTGCCGAGGACTCCGCAGCCCAGAATCAGGACCTGCAACTGGCCCCCTTTCTAACGCACAAGGGAGCGGGTCTCGTGCCTGGCCTTGACGCCGTCCAGCTCCCGCCAGAGGATCACGGGGCACGGTGCGTTGGTCAGGAGGTACGATGCGGTCTCTCCGACGGTAAACCGGCCGGTAGCTCGGCCCATGTGCCGGTTGTGGTTGATTCCCACGACGATGAGGTCCGCGCCCCTTTGGGAGGCCTCCTCCACGATGGCCGGCCCCGCGCTCCGGGCCTGCAGGCACTGGGCTTCTACCTTGTACTTCTCCTCGTGGCTCAGGGCTTCGATGCGGTCCAGGGCCGCCTCGGCGTGGGACGGGTCCACCTCGGCGTCCAGGGGCAGGTCGTGGGTCACCTCGATGATGTGGACGGCGTACAGCCTGGCCTTGCTCTCCCGGGCGAGCCCGCAGGCGAGCCGAAAGGCGCCCTCGCCTGCCCTATCTCCGTTCACCGGGACGAGGATGTTCTTGGCGTGCATGTCAGGCGGCCCTTCCTGCCTCGGGAGGCCTCGGCCCTCGCTTCAGCTCCGGTTCCGGCCGCGCCCGGTGGTTGTCGCCGAGCTGGATCTTGCCCAGCTGCTCGGCGTTTCCCGCTACTATGAGGATGTCCCCTGGCCTGATCTCTTCATCCTTGGCGGGTATCAGGAAGTACTCGCGGCCCCGGCGAATGGCGAGCACGGCGACGCCGTACTTGTCCCGGGGCCGGGATAGCCCCGACTCGTCCAGCGTCTGCTTAACGATCTGCTCGGGCGGGCGCAGCTTGGTGATGCCGTAGTTGGGGGCCACTTCCATGTAGTCCAGCACCCCCGGCTCGAAGCCGATGTGGGCCAGTCGGTGCCCCATCTCCTGCTCGGGGTACACCACCTTGTCGGCCCCGATGCGCTCCATGGCGTTGGCGTGCAGGTCGTTGATGGCGCGGGTGACGATGTAGGGTATGCGCAGGTCCTTTAGCAGCACCGTGGCCAGGATGCTGGACTGGATATCCGTTCCGATGGCTACTATGGCAACGTCGAAGTTGTTGACTCCCAGCTCCGTCAGGGATGCTTCGCTGGTGGCGTCGGCCTTCACCGCGTAGGTGACGTGGCCCAACATGTTCTGAACGTTCTCTTCGTCCAGGTCGATGCCCAGCACGTCGTGGCCCATCTGGTATAGCTCCTGGGCCACGCTGGAGCCGAACCTCCCCAGTCCTATCACCACCACCTGTTTGTTCATTCCGTCCTCTTCGAGGGACCTGCCCCACCCATCCCAAAATACGGCCGGGACCCGGGGTCACCCTATTTTAACTCTTTCCTGAACAAAACGGTACACCGTGGCCTCTTCCCTTGGGACCAAAGCGAGCGCCATGGTGAGGGGTCCCAGCCGGCCCACGAACATGGCGATCATGAACAGGATCTTGCCGGCGAGGCTGAGCTGCGGTGGGACACCCGTCGACAGGCCCGTGGTCCCGAAGGCCGATATGGTGTCGAAGAACAGGTTGAGGAAAGGTATGTTCTCCTCGGTCAGCATCATGACCAGGGCCAGTATGAATATGAAGGTCATGGCAAGGGCCACCACCGTCAGGGCCCGGTGGACCTGAAAATGGGGTATCTCCCGGCCGAAGGCCTCCGTTTGGAGCCTGCCCCGGACCGACGAGATGGTCGCGGCGATGATCACGGCCACCGTCGCTACCTTGACGCCTCCGGCCACGGACCCTGCCGCTCCCCCGACGAACATCAGGAACGGGTAGAACAGCCTTGTCAGCTCTGTGGACGTGCCCATGTCCAGGGCGGTAAGGCCCGCGGTCCGCCCGCTGACGGAGTGGAACACCGACTGGGCGAGCTTTTGGAGTACGGACAGGGGTCCCAGCGTGTCTTTGTTGTCGTACTCGGCCAGGAAGAACACCAACGCTCCCATCACCCACAGGAGAAGGCTGACGGAGAGGACCATCTTGGTATCCAAGGTGAATCTGGAAAACCGGTGTTGCCGGAACACGTCCACCAGAACCGTCCAGCCGATCCCCCCCAGGATTATGAGGCAGCCGACAAACCCGAGCAGCACCGAGTCCGCCATGTAGTTCTCTATGCTGGATGCGTCGGGCAGGATGGAAAAGCCGGCGTTGTTGAGCCCCGACACCGACAGGAACGCGGACTGCCATATGGACTCGCCCAGCGAAAAGTCCTGGTGAATACGCCACCAGATGGTCGCCGTGCCTATGGCGTACACCGCCAGAACGATGAGGACGATGTTCCGCAACACCGCCGCCAGGCCTCCCATACGGTCCACACCCATGGTGTCCCGCATCAGCATGCGCTCTGGCAGGGTTATATGCTGGCCGACGATTATGAGCAAGAAGGTCGCGATCGTGGTAAACCCCAGACCGCCCACCAACATAAGGGTGAATATCACGGCGTGCCCGAAGGTGGTCCAGTAGTCCGCCGTATTCACCACCGTGTGGCCGGTCACGGTGACCGCCGACGTGGCTGTGAAGAAAGCGTTGGCGATGGGCGTGCACCCCTCCTCGCTGGCGTTGGAGATGGGGAGGAGGAGCAGCACCCCACCCGTCACTATCAACCACGAAAAGCCGTAGAAGAGGATTAGGGGGGGCGAGGTCCTGCGGCTGGGGTGGCGCTCGTGGACCCGTTGGACTGCCGAGGGCCCCACGTCCCGCACTCTGGGGCGCCGGACTACCCTGTCGCCTGCTCTGGAGCGTCTCTGCATCTTGACTGGCGAGAATCTCGCGCCTGCGCGCCGCTTCTCCGCGTTGCCTGGTGTCCTTCCCCGGTAGTGTCCGCCCAGTATACTCCCCCGCGGGATTCCAGGAAAAGCGCCGAAAGCCCGCCTATTTCCGCTTGCGCGACGTGGAAATCCAATGGCGACGGAGCGGCGTACATCCCGAGAACGGATGAAGGCGCAGGCAGTGGGTCCCCCAAATCCATGGCCATTCGCATAGAAATAGTCTTGACATAGTTTTGACCTCGTGCTAGATTCGTTCTCCTTAAGAAGGGGGAGGGGCCCGATGGTACAGCAAGCTTCGAGACCACTATCGCCACACATCGACGCGGTCGTTACGTGCCGGCATCACTGGATAATAGAGGAACCGGTGGGTCCGGTGAGCAGGGGCGTCTGCCAGCAATGCTCGGAAGTGCGCGAGTTTAAGAACTATATCGAATCGGCGCCATGGGGCGAGGACAACACGGCGACTCAGCCCCCGGCCGGTATCCTGGACGACTCTACCGAAGAGCCCGACGAGGTCGAGGACATCTAGCCACGGGCCCCGGCCCAGGTCGCGGGCGTGCCCCCTCCGTCACGGTCTCTCCGGCGCTTACTACCGGAACATGTCCCGCTCCGGGGGCCTGATGAGCGCCCGGGCGCCTCTTGCCCTCCCCAGGTCCGGCGCCCCGGTTCCGTATCCCTTGATGACCACCGCTGGCACTCCATCCACCTTCCCCGTCACCAGCTCCGCGGCTGCCGCCAGCTCGTCGGCGACTGCGATCACGGTGGTCCGCATCACCTGCCCGTAGCAATCCTCCCGGCCCACGTAGTCCGCCATCGGGTCCATGCCCGCCACGCCTATGGCCACATTGGTCGCCCCCTCGCGCCAGGGCCGTCCGAAAGTGTCCGAGACTATGACGGCTACGTTGACTCCCAGGGCTGCCCTCACCGCCTGGCGGACCGCCTCGGCTGAGGCGTCGGGGTCCACGGGCAGCAGGGCCACCGAGTCGTCCCCCGGAACGTTGGAGGCGTCCACCCCGGCGTTGGCGCAGTTGAACCCGTGGTGGGTCTCGCTGATGATGTTGCCCCTTTCCATGCGGACGATGCGCCTGCTCTCCCGTAGGATGATCTCGGTGTGGCGTGGGTCTCGATTGGACCCCTGGGAGAGACTTGCGGCGATGGTGGAGGGCTGGACGTCCCGGAGTCGAACGACACGGCCCTCGGCCTTGGAGACGATCTTCTGCGTTATGACGAGGACATCGCCCTCCTCGATGGGAGTCTTCTGCTCCGCGGCCGCCTCCAAGATCAACCCGGCCACGTCGTCCCCCTCCTCCACCTCCCCTATTCCGGCTAGACCTATCAGCCGTACCTCAGCGGGCATCGTACTCACCTTCCTCCGTGCCGGGCCCATGCCTCGCCCGGACTGTAGCAAGTGCAAGATTCGGTTGGCTTGCCCCCGTCTCTCCCGCACAAGGAGACTTTCGGATAACCGTCATACCCGCGAAAGCAGGTATGACGTCGGACGGACCGGGAGCAGACGGGCGGTCTTGCACTTCCCTACCCGGCGGGGCCAGTATAGCGCCTCCAAATACCCTGTGCTACAATCTATCACCGGGCTATCACCGGGCTATCACCGGGCGATGACGGGACCGACACAGGGGTATCACCGGACCGTTGTCGGGCGATGACCGGACTGTCACCGGGACCGGAGCACGTATGACCTCCTCCCCCAGGAAGAAGATTTACACCAAGTACGGCGACGAGGGCTCGACCAGCCTGCTGTACGGCGGACGGGTGTCCAAGAACAACGTCCATACCGAGGCCTACGGCATCACGGACGAAGCGGTCTCCGCGATGGGTCTGGCCCGGGCCCTCTCCGACGACCCCAAGGTCAAGGAGGTGCTGGTGCGCCTCCAGCGGGAGCTGTTCATCGTGGGCGCGGAGCTGGCCACCGACCCCGAGCGGTACGAGGTATTCAACCGCCACTTCAAGCCCGTCACCGCCGAGATGGTGGCCGGGCTGGAGGATCTGATAGACGGCCTGGAGGCGGAGGCCGAGATGCCCAACCTCTTCATCCTCCCGGGCGGCTCCCCGGCCTCGGCGGCCATGGACGTGGCCCGCACCATCGCGCGAACGGCAGAGCGCCGCTGTGTGGCCCTCAAAGAGCAGGGCGGACTGACGAACCCTGACATCCTTCACTACATGAACCGGTTGGGAGACCTACTGTTCGTCCTGGCCCGGTACCAGGACAGGGAGATGCCCATCGAAAGGGCCACCGGAGACCAGGTGTAGGCTGAAGCCGGCCCATCCCCGGAGGCGCCGGCAGCCCTCTCCCCCCGGTCTGGGCGGCAGCCCCCTAAGGGCGTACGATGACATCTCCTCGACCCCCAAGCACTGGCTCAGAACGCCTTCGAGTTGCGGTCATCGACTACGAATCGGGCAACCTCAGGAGCGTGTCCATGGCCCTGGCCAAGGCTGGGGCCGAGCCGGTGGTGACAGGGGACCCGCGGGTCCTCCTGGAGTGCCCGGCGGCGGTGCTCCCCGGGGTCGGCGCCGGCGATTCGGCCATGAGGTCGTTGAACCAGCGGGGTCTGACGGGACCCCTTCGGGAGTTCGTCGGCTCCGGCAGACCCTTTCTGGGCGTCTGCCTGGGACTGCAGATCCTGATGGACCGCACCGAGGAGGGGGACGCATCCTGCCTGGGGCTGGTCCCGGGGCTCACACGCAAGCTGCCCGGCGGCCTGAAGGTGCCGCACATGGGGTGGAACCAGGTCGCGTTGAAGGGCGCCCATCCGGTGCTGGAGGGAATCCCGGACAACGCCGACTTCTACTTCGTTCACAGCTATTACGCCGACCCCGCGGACGAAGGTGTCGTCGTCGCCGTAACCGAGTACGGCCCCAGGTTCTGTAGTATCATTGCGGTGGACAACCTCATCGCGACCCAGTTTCACCCGGAAAAGAGCGGCGCCCTAGGCCTGCGCCTGTACGAGGGCTTCGTCAGGTACGCCGAGGGCCGCCGATGCTGAACGAGAGCCGGGGGGAAGGCCGAGCGTAGAGTTGAACCGGCTGGGTCTCATCACCCACAACCCCGAACGGGCATACCAGGGGTACACGCTGTTCGCGCCCCTCAGCGGCCAGACCGTATACCTGCTGGACATGGAGGGGGCCGTCGTCCACCGCTGGGAGATGCCGTACCGCCCCGCCAGCTATGGCTACCTCCTGGAGGACGGCCACCTGCTGTACGGCGGGGTCACCGGCAAAAGCCCCGTGACTCTGGGGGGCCGGGGCGGGGTCGTCATGGAGGTGGACTGGGAGGGAAACCCCTTCTGGCAGTACGAGGAGAGCACCCTGCACCACGACTTTTGCCGCCTGCCGAACAACAACACCATGGTCCTCGCCTGGGAGCCGGTGCCCGACGACCTCCGGGGCCGCATCGCGGGAGGCGTAGCGGGCACCGAGCACGAGCAGGGCATCTGGGGCGACGTGTTCCGGGAGGTGACTCCCGAAGGCAGGGTCGTCTGGGAGTGGCACTCCCACGAACACCTGGACCCCCAGGGGGACGCCATCTGCCCCCTGGAGCCCAGGGACGAATGGGGCCATGCCAACGCCTGCAGCGTGCTGCCCGACGGCAACCTGCTTACCAGCTTTCGGCGCCTGAACACCGTGGCCATCGTCGACCGGGTGAGCGGCGCCTTCCTCTGGAAGTGGGGGAGGCGAGACCTCGGCCATCAGCACGACCCCACGATGCTGGAGAACGGGAACGTGCTGCTTTTCGACAACGGCTGGCACGCCCCCCAGTCCCCCAGTGCGGGCTCGCGCATCCTGGAGGTGGACCCCAGGACCGACAAGATCGCCTGGTGCTACCGGACCCGACCTCCCTGGGACTTCTTCAGCTCCTTCCTCAGCGGCGCCCAGCGCCTGCCCAACGGGAATACCCTCGTGTGCGTGGGAATGACGGGCCGGCTGTTCGAGGTCACCCCGGAAGGAGAGGTCGCCTGGGAGTACGTGAACCCCTTCTTCGGCGACGACGAGCGCTTCGGCCGATCCAACCACGTGTTTCGCGCCTACAGGTATCCCCCCGACTTCCCGGGCTTCATGGGCAAATGCATCGACCCCGGCAGATATGACTGGCTGAACCACCTGTACGGTCCCGCCCGCAGGTAGATGGTCATGGAGGTGATACCGGCCATCGACATCCGGGGCGGCCGTTGCGTGCGCCTGTACCAGGGAGACTACGCCAGGGAGACCGTGTACTCCGACGACCCAGCCGCCGTCGCCCTGCGGTGGCGGGAACAGGGGGCTCCTCGCCTCCACCTGGTCGACCTGGACGGGGCCGCCCAGGGCCGGCCCGTCAACCTCGACACCGTGGGGGCCATCGCGGCGGAAGCATGCATCCCCATCCAGTGCGGCGGCGGGATCAGGAGCTTAGAGACGGCCCGGGCCCTGTTCGACCGGGGCGTCCAGCGGGTCGTCCTGGGCACGTCGGCGGTACGATCTCCGGACCTCGTGGAGCGCTTGTGTCTGGAGTGGGGTAGTGATAGGGTGGTAGTGGCCGTGGACGCCAGGGACGGCATGGTCGCCATCGAGGGGTGGACGGAGGGCACCTCCGTCGCATCCGCCGACCTGATGCGAGGGATGATGGATGCCGGGGTGAGCAGGTTCCTGTACACCGATATCTCCCGGGACGGCACCCTTGGCGAGCCCAATTTCGAGGCCCTCCAAGCTTTGCTTGGCGTCATCCATTGCCCGATTCAGGCGTCCGGGGGCGTTTCTCGGGAGGAGCACCTGGCACGGTTGGCCTCCATGGGAGTGGAGGGCGCCATTGTAGGCCGGGCCCTTTACACCGGGGACCTGGACCTGAGGGCCGCGGTGCGGGCGGCGGACAACGGCTAGACGGCGGAGCGATCCCCCATGACCAACGAGGAGTACATCCGCGCCCACTTAAGTCCCGAACGGGAGCGGGAGGTGGACCCCTTCGTCATAACCACCTTCATGCCCATCGAGCCCTATGACGACGTGGCGGACATCGGCTGCGGCCCCGGCTACTTCTCCATACCCCTGGCAAAGCACCTGGTCTACGGCAAGCTGTACGCCTTGGACGTCTCCGACGAGATGCTGGATATCACACGGCGGAGGGCCTCCGAGGCCCGGCTGGGAAATGTGGAGGTCGTCAAGTGCGGCGCCACCGATCTGCCGCTGCCCGAAGGCTCCCTGGACGGGGCCTTTCTGGCGTTCGTGGTGCACCATAACGACGACAGGGTGGGCTTCCTGAAGGCGGTCCGGCCTCTCCTCAGGACCCGGGGCTGGTGCACGGTGCTGGAATGGCACCGGGTGGAGACGGAGCACGGGCCGCCGCTGGAGACGCGCATTCCCCTGGAGGAGCTCAGGCCCATGGCCCAGGAGGCTGGGTTTCGGTACCTGTCGTCCCGGGACGTGAACCCTCACCAGTACATGGCCCTTTTCAGGAAGGATGGCTAGGAGCGTCCGCCGCTCTGGGTCCCATGCTCACCAAGCGCATAATTCCCTGCTTGGACGTGGACGCCGGCCGGGTGGTCAAGGGGGTCAGCTTCGTGGACCTGCGAGACGCCGGCGACCCGGCGACCCTCGCATCCTTTTACGACCGGGAGGGGGGCGACGAGCTGGTGTTCCTTGACATAACAGCAAGCTCCGACAACCGGGGCACCATGGTCGACGTGGTCAGTCAGGTGTCCCGGGATGTGTTCATTCCCCTGACCGTCGGTGGCGGTATCCGGTCCCAGAAGGACATCCGCCGCATGTTGAGGGCCGGGGCGGACAAGGTGTCGTTGAATACCGCCGCCGTCAACGACCCCGCCCTGGTGCACCGGGGCGCCGCCGAGTTCGGCAGCCAGTGCATCGTGGTGGCTATCGACGCCATCCGGGTCAGGGCCGACGGCCCGCCGCGAGCAACACGCGCGGGCGCGTCTCCCTCCTCGGACCTTGCCCTGAACGGGACCTCCGGCTGGGAGGTGTATACCCACGGAGGCCGTACGCCCACGGGTACGGACGCCGTCCGCTGGGCGCGCAGGGTCGTGGAGTTGGGCGCGGGGGAGATCCTTCTCACCAGCATGGACGCCGACGGCCGGCAAGAGGGGTACGACCTGGAGCTGACCCGGGCCATCTCCCGGGCTGTGACGGTCCCCGTGATAGCCAGCGGCGGCGCCGGTAGCCTGGACCACCTGTACGAGGCCTTTACCGACGGCGAAGCCGACGCCGTGCTGGCGGCCAGCATATTCCACTTTGGGGTGTACACCATCGGCCAGGCCAAGGACCACCTGGCCTCCAGGGGTGTGCCCGTGCGCAGAGGAGTCGCTTAACACATGAGCAAGATCACCACGGTCATATTCGATGTCTACGAGACGCTGGCGTACAACAACTCGGCCCTGTGGATAGAGACCTTCCGGGACATCTGCCGCACCCAGTCCCTTTTGGTGGACCCGGTGGTACTGTACCGGGAGTGGAAGCAGCTCGAGATGGGGTTCCGCAGGACCCGGCTCAACCTGGAGGAGCCCGAGAAGGGCCCGCCATTCAAGTCCTACGAGGTCGCCTGGCGGGACTGCTTCGCGGACACCTTCGGCCGCCTGCGCTTGGCCGGAGACCCCCCCGCCGCCGCCCGTAAGGCCATCGTGGACATGGGCGTCCGGGACCCTTATCCTGACGCCGTCGAGGCCGTACCGGAGATTCAGGCCCGCTGGAAGACGGGCGTGCTCTCCAACGCCGACGAGGACTACCTGAACCCCCTGCTGGAGAAGATCGGATGGAAGTTCCCCGTGGTCCTCTCCTCCGAGGAGGTCGGCGCCTACAAGCCGTTGCCCGCGGCCTTCGAGAGGGTGCTGCGCGACCTGGGGGTCGGCGCCGAGGAGGCCGTGTACGTGGGGGACACCCTCTATGACGATATCCTGGGGTCCAAGGGCGTTGGAATGCGTTCCGCGTGGATCAACCGGGAGGGGACGGCGCACGATCCCATGATGCCGGTGCCGGACTTCGAGGTCCGCAGCCTGGCCGAGCTTCCCGCCCTCCTGGAGGCCGCGTGACCGAGCCGCCGCGACGGGAAGACAACGGCCGCCGGCAGCAGGTGCGTCCCATGAGGATGGAGACACTGGCGGTGCACGCGGGGCGCGCGGTCGATCCCGCCACGGGCGCAGTAACGCCCCCCATTCACCTGTCGACGACCTTCGAGCGTGCCCCCGACGGCTCGTACCCGCGGGGCTACCTCTACGGTCGAGACGGCAACCCCAACCGCGCTGCCCTGGAGGAGTGTCTGAGGGAGCTGGAGGGGGGAGCCGAAGCCGCCGCCTTCGCCTCGGGCTCGGCAGCCTCTCAGGCGGTGCTCATGTCTCTGTCTCCGGGGAGCCACGTGGTCGCGCCCCGGGACGTGTACCACGGCACGGCACGCCTGATGCGGGAGATCATGGCCCCGTGGGGCCTGGACGTGACCTTCGTCGACATGGACCAACCGGACCGTCTTGCCCAGGCCCTCCGCCCCCATACCGGGCTGGTCTGGATCGAGACGCCGTCCAATCCTCTCCTGAAGATCACGGACATCGCCGCGGCCGTCGACGCGGCCCACCAGGCCGGAGCCGTCTGTGTATGCGACAACACCTTCGCCACGCCCGTTTTGCAGCGCCCCCTGGACCTCGGGGCTGACCTAGTGGTGCACGCCACCACGAAGTACTTGGGTGGACACACCGACGTCCTCGGCGGGGTGGTGATCGGCCGCACCGAAAACGACATGTTTCGCCGGATCAGGGACGTCCAAGTACGCGGCGGCGCGGTCCCCTCCCCCTTCGACTGCTGGCTGGTACTGCGGAGCATCGGCACGCTGCCCTACCGGATGCGGGGCCACTGCGACAACGCCGCGAAGGTCGCCGCCTTCCTCGACGACCATCCGGGCGTGGAGGCGGTATACTACCCGGGGCTTCGCCATCACGCCGGACACCACGTCGCCGCCCGGCAGATGCGCCCGTTCGGCGGTATGGTATCCTTCCAGGTGAGGGGTGGCAGGGACGGCGCCATGGCGGTGGCCGCCGCGGTCAAGATATTTACCCGGGCGTCCAGCCTCGGGGGTGTCGAGAGCCTGATCGAGCACCGCGCTTCCATCGAGGGGCCGGGGACCACCACTCCGGAAAACCTGCTGCGCATGTCCGTGGGCCTGGAGAACGCCGACGACCTGATAGAGGACCTGGCCCAGGCCCTGTCCCGGGCCATGGAACGCGACGAGGCCGGACCAGGCGACGGCGATTCTAGGGGGTAGACAGCCATGGAGCTGAAGCTGAACGAGCAGGGACTCATCCCGGCCATCGCCCAGGACGTCAACACCGGCCAGGTGCTCATGCTGGGCTACATGAACCCCGGCTCGCTGAAGCGCACGATGGACGGCATACAGGTCTGGTTCTACAGCCGCAGCCGCGAGGACCTGTGGCACAAGGGGGAGGTGTCGGGGAACTACCTGAACCTGCGGGAGGCCTATGCGGACTGCGATGGCGACACCCTCCTGCTGAAGGTGGAACCCGACGGCCCCGCCTGCCACACGGGCGACGTCTCGTGCTTCTCCGGCCTCCTGAAGGGCATGCCCGAGGGGTTCCAGCGCGCCGACGACGGCTCGGGGGTCCTGGAGGAGTTGTTCGCCCTGGTCCAGGACCGGAAGCGGACGATGCCCGAGGGCAGCTACACGGCCCGGCTCCTGGAGGAAGGGGTGGGCCGTATCGCCCAGAAGGTCATCGAGGAGGCAGGGGAGACCGCCATCGCGGCGGCGCAGGGCGAGGTGGAGCGGCTCCCTGAGGAGGCGGCCGACCTACTGTACCACTTGCTGGTGCTCCTTGCCGCCTCGGATGCCACGCCCAAGCAGGTGTGGGCCCTGTTACGGGAGCGGCGGGGATAGCGCCGCCGCGGCCCCATTTTCAGCCATGCTAAGGGGGAAGACATGACCGCAGAGCAAGCCACCAACGGCCATGACGACGACATCCTGTCCGGGCCCGAGAACTACAGGTATGGGACGGTCATCACCGGTCCCGACTTCGAGGCGAAGAAGGCGGTCCACGGCCGACGGATGATCCAGCAGCGCATCCTGACCCACGGCAAGGAGAGTCTCTACAACATGACGGGGCTCGTGCGCGCCTTTCCCCTCGACGCCGAGGACCTGCCCCTCCTGGACTCCCAGATGTCCTTTTACGCCTACTTCAGCGGACGCGCCGAGGAGCTGGCCATCCGGCACGTGGGTGGAGACCCCCGGGACCACGGCGCCGTCATGTGCAACCGGGTTACCTCCGGGGTCCTGGCCATCATGCTCGGCCTTCTGGAGCGGGACGGCCGGGTGCTGTCCGTCGTTCCCAACGGACGCTCCCACCCGTGTGTCCAGCAGGCGGTGGAGCTGGTCGGGGGCAAGTTCTACGAGGTCCAGGGCTTGGCCGCCTACGAACGTGCTCTGGAGAAGGGACCGTGGAGCATGGTGGTAATCACGCCCATGACGCCCCAGAAGTACCACCTGCCCGAGGCCGACGTGGCCCGGGTCATTTCCCTTGCCAAGGGAGACGGAATCATGGTGTTCACCGACGACGCCCACATGGCGTCCAGGGCCGTGTTCTACGACGAGCCCCTGAGCCTGGCCCTGGGCGACGTGGACGTGACCGTGTGGTCCCTGGACAAGCACGTGCCGGGGCCCCGGGGGGCCGCCGTAGTAGCCAAAAAGCAGCTCATCGAGCGGATACAGACCCAGGTGTTCCAGTTCGGCCTGGAGTCCCAGTCGGGCCACTACGTGGCGGGCCTCAGGGGCATGGAGGCCTTCGACCCGGAGCGGATACGAGAGGCCGGGCGGTTGGCCCGGCAGCTAATGGAACGGCTGCGGCCCAAGTACGGCGACTATGCTTACCAGGCGGGCCCCGGGGTGGCCATATCCGCCGAGGACTTCGGCAAGATCGTGCTGTCCCGGACGAATGACCAGGACACCCCCATGATCGCCGAGGAGATGAGCGTGGCCGCCGCGTTCATCATGCTTCGCGACCACGGAATCGTGACCATTCCCATAACCGGCTATCCGGGGGCCGCCCCCACCTACCGGCTCATGATGCACCCCGATGGCGGCCGCCTGGGCATCGACAACATCGAGGAGGCTGCGGACAACGCGGTGCAGTGCGTCGCTGACCTGCTCCAGAGCCCCGACGAGGTGCGGTCGTTGCTGCTGGGCACGGGGTAGGGCGCTGGGTAGATAAGTACCCGGCGGGGCTGAGCTAGTCCCGGGCCTGGACCATCTGGGCCCGCTTGCCCTCGGTCTTTATGGAGGGGGCGACGACCATGTCGGCCTTGTGGAGGTCGCGGATGGTCATCGCGCCGCACATCCCCATGGCCACCCTCAACGCCCCCACCAGGTTTTGGGTGCCGTCGGTGACGGAGGTCGGCCCGAACAGGATGTTCTTCAGCGGGCCCTTGGTGCCGACCCGGATCCGGGTGCCCCTGGGCAGCTCCGGGTGCGGGTTGGCCATGCCCCAGTTGAAGCCCTGTCCCGGGGCCTCTTCGGCCTGGGCAAAGGGGGTGCCCAGCATCACGGCGTCGGCCCCCGCCGCGATGGACTTGCACAGGTCGCCCCCCGTCCTTATCCCGCCGTCGGTTATCACCGATACGTAGCGGCCGGTGCGCTTGAAGTACTCCTGCCGTGCGGCGGCGCACTCCAGGGTCGCGGTCACCTGGGGTACCCCCACGCCGGTGACCTCCCGGGTGGTGCACGCCGCTCCGGGCCCGACACCCACCAGCAGCCCGTCGATGCCCGTCTCCATCAGCTCCAGCGCCACCCCGTAGGTCACGCAGTTGCCGACCACCACGGGCACCTTCAGATTGTGGCGCAGCTCGGAGAAGATCAGCCCCCGGTAGCTCCGGGACATGTGCCGTGCGGTGGTCACGGTGGACTGCACCACCACGATGTCGGCCCCCGCCTCCACGGCCATGGGCGAAAGCCGCTTGGTGTTCTGGGGGGTCACCGAGACGGCGCGGACGGTGCCGTTGTTCATCTGGGAGATACACCGGCCGATCAGGTCGTCCTTGATGGGCGACGAATACACCCGCTGCAGCAGGCCCGTGGCCTCGGACTGGGGGGCGGAGAGTATCTCCTCCAGCACCGAGTAAGGGTCCTCGTAGCGCGTGTAGACCCCCTCCAGGTTGAGGACGCCCAGGCCGCCGGCCTCGTGCATCCGGGTGGCGAAGGTGGGCGACACCACCGCGTCCATCGCCGAGGCCAGGACCGGCACGTCAAAGGCATGATGCCCGATGTTGAACTCGGTGCTGGTCATGTCCGGATTGATGGTGACCTCCCCGGGGACTATCGCCACCTCATCGAACCCGTAAGACCGTCGTAGCTCCTTGAAGGTTGGAGCGCCCATCCTTTATCCACCTCGTCGCTGCTCGATGTTGGCCCAGTATATACCCCGTGGGGTACTCCATCAAGGGGTGTGTTTTGCATCCGACCTCAACCCAAAGTAGAATGACCAACACTGGAGAGGACCATGCCAGTGGCTGTTTCTACGGGCCGTCCCGGGCTCCTGAATCTTGGATTCCCGGCCTGCGACTTGGAATAACGTGTTGGGGCGGCTCGGCGGCCGGAATGACGGGTCGGGTGGGGCTGATATGTCAGCGTACGAGAAGGTCAGGTCGTGCCCCGTCGCCGGGGGCCGACCCCCTGAGAAGGTCCAGCAGGAGGTGGTGATGAAGGTAGGAGTCTCATTTCCGACGGTGATCGATTCTCCGGTGGACCCCGTGGCCTTCGCTCGAAAAGCCGAGGAGGTGGGCTTCGAGTCCATGTGGGTCCCCGAGCACCCGGTCCTACCGGTGCACTCGTCCTCCAGGTTCCCCGGCTCAGCCGATGGGCGGGTCCCGGACACCTACTCCTACATGATGGACCCCTTTGTGGCCCTTTCGGCCGCCTCGGCGGTGACGACCACCCTGAAGCTGGCCACTGGGATCTGCCTGGTGCCCGAGCGCAACACCATCCTCCTGGCCAAGCTCATCGCCAGCCTGGACCACTACTCCGGGGGCAGGTTTATCTTCGGCATCGCCGCCGGTTGGCTCCGGGAGGAGACGGAGCTGATGGGCGGCGACTTCGAGCACAGGTGGACCCAGACGCGGGAGCAGGTGGAGGCGATGAAGGAGCTGTGGACCCGGGAGGAGCCCGAGTTCCACGGCAGGTACGTGGACTTCCCTTCCGTGCGCTGCTATCCCAAGCCCGTTCAGAAACCCCATCCGCCGGTCCTGCTGGGAGGCCGGGCCAGGAACGTCTTCCAGCGGGTCGTGCGTTGGGGTGACGGCTGGTTCCCCAACCGTATCACTCCTGAGGAGGTGAGGGAGGGCCGGGAAGCCCTAGACGGGCTGGCTAAGGCCGCCGGACGGGACCCGGCTTCGGTCTCGATCTCCATCTCCGGACAGTCCCCGGACCGAGACCTGATCGCGGGGTTCGGGGAGGCGGGCGCCGTCCGGGTCGTCCTGCAGGGCCAGGGCGACTCCACCCAGGGAGCCCTGCGCTGGCTGGAGGAGGCCGCCGGGAAGGTCCTGGGCTAGGGCGACTTCACCCTCGCCATCTCCAGTATCTCCCCGATGTGGTCCACCCGCTCCAGGTGCCAGAGGCGGTCCAGGAGGGCGTCGGTGCGGTCCGGTCCCAGAAGGTCCGTGGACAGGGCCCGGAACTTGGCCTCGACTTCCCGGTCCGTCATCGGGTTCTTCCAGTGGCCGCGGTGATAGGGCACCGGCGACGAGCGGTGGCGTTCCCCGGACTTCGTCACGACCTCCACCGTTGCCAGCATGGCCTCGGGGGCGCGCCGGTTGGCCTCCTCGGTGGCGGCGACCTTCACCTTTCCGGTCAGGGCAAGGAGAGACCTGTCCCGCAGGTACTCATCGCCGAAGTGGTGCTCCTCGACGTTGCCGTAGGTCAGCGCCACCGCCACCGAGTAGGGCATGCTGTGGTCGGCAGTCTCGCGGTTGGCCGGGCGCCACTTCTCCTCGTCACCGGCCATGATGTCGATGGCTGTCTGCAGGGTCTCCACCCGTACTTCGGCGATATCCTCGACGCTCGAGACCCTGTCCCGGACCTCCAGGGCCGCCTCGACCACGGTCTGGGAGTAGAGGCCCAGCGGGAACCCCTTGATGGTCGCCTCCATCACCTTGAAGGGCCTGCCGTCTCCCCCGAAGGCATCCGGGCTGAAGGGGTCCCGGCTGACGGCGTTGAAAAACCCTCCGAAACCCTCGAAGACGGGGGACGGTCCGGTCAGGCCCCGTTGGGCCATCATCGCGGCGAACACGGCGTTGCGGCTGGCGTTGGCGAAGGCGCACCCCTTCCACATGGACACGTCGCCGATTCGCGTCTGGTAGAGGGCCACGTTGGGCGCCACACACAGGTTCACTGTCTCCTCGGTCTGCTCTCGGGTCAGGCCCATGGCCTTGGCCGCCCCCAGTCCCCCGGCCACCACTCCCAGGGTAACGTGGTCGAACCTCCGGCTGCGGACGGACACCGCGTCGCACAGGCGGCAGAAGGCCTCGTAGGCCAGGACGACGGAGGTGATCACCGTCTTCCCCCCGGCGCCGCTGACCTCGGCGGGAGACAGGACGGCGGCGATGGCGTCGCTGGGATGCCCCGACTCCAGGCTGGTGTACCCGTCGTTGAAGTCCAGGTACCGGACCATGACCCCGTTGGCGAAAGCGGCCAGGTCGGGGCTTGTCTTCCCTCCGCTGCCCAGAACCGTGGCGGGTTGGGTACTGGTGACCGTCTCCGCCATCTCCCGGGCTATTCTGCTGGGCTCGCTGTGGTAGGCGCCGATGGCGCACCCCAGGGTGTCGACGATGAGCAGCTTCGTCCGCTTCAGGGCCTCCTCGGAGATGTCCTCGTATCTCAGGGAGCGGCCGTAGGAGCTCAGGTATCGGGCTATGGTATCCATGGTGTCCTCCCGGTGCGGTAGGATGGGGCTCGACGCCCTCTCGCTGGGACGGGCCGTCAGTCGAAGACCGTGGGACTCCCGGGAAGCCGGAATAGCTGCTTCATCTGGGCGTGGGTAACACGGTTACGGGACGGGTCTGGCAGTTCGTCCTCCCAAAGAGGCCTGCGCCCTCGGTCTCCGCGCTCTCCATGGGCGCCTCGTCGACCAGTCGACATAGGAAGAATAGCATGTACACCGCGAATGGGTAAGGCGTATGGTCGTGGCGGTCCCGATCGTACAGGGCCAGGACCCGTACGGCCTCGGTCAGGTACCCAGACTCCTCCCGCACTTCCCGGTCCACCGCTTCGCCGGTCGACTCGTGGACTTCGGCCCATCCCCCCGGCAGGGACCACAGCCCGGCGTCCCGTTCCTTCACGAGCAGTATCTTGGCGTCCCGCAAGACGACGCCCGTTACGTCGACCCTCGGCGTGGCGTGGCCCGTTTCGCCGGCCCATAGGTCTGCCACGCAGGAGGCCTCGGCGTCCGATTGCTCGCCCATGATCTCCGCCGCTATGTCACGGACCGAGGTGTATCGCTCGGTATCGAAGGGGTCCTTCGAGTACGTGAGCCCGTCCTGTGCTATCGTGGCCAGCATCCTGGCCCACCGGACTCACTTCAACTCATGGAATTCCCTTCACGCTGCGGGAGGATGGTGGCACAAGTCATCCTCATCGGTCTAGGGGCTATCCACCTTCGTAGTCTGGTAGTCACTTCGTGGTAACGACCAAGGAGTGACTGGACGCTCCCAGCAAGGTCTTCTCCTGCTCCACGGAGCGAATCCAGCCGAGTAGCTGCTCTCTCTTCCTAGGGTTTGACATTCGGTCGTCGAGGTCTGGAGCCATCTCCCCCGGCCCTTCCACCGCGTAGAGACCCTGCTGGTGGTATCCCGCCTCGTGAAGTTCGCCCTCTAGCTCCTCTGGCCGATGGAGGAAGGCCGTGGTGAAGTGACTAAGAGTATCCAAACGACCACGATGCTGTCCGTCCTCCAGGTCTCGGCGGAGCATGGAACCGAAGGTCGGATCGTCGATAAAGGCCTGTCTGATACCGTGCAGGAGCGAAGCAAACAGGCTGATGGCAGTGGCGACCAGCAAGCCTCCAGGCTTCAGCACCCTGTGTACCTCTCGTAGTGCGGCCAGTCTCTGATCTCTAGCGGATATGTGGCACAGAGGGCCCATAGGGAGCACCGCGTCCACGTTGGCAATCGACAGCTTCAATATCGGACTTCAAATAGCCCGGTACAAGGCCTCGAGCCCTTAGTGCGCAAGAAAATGGGTCCTGCAGCCCCCCCTTAGGTCCGCGAGGCCTCGAAATAACCCCAGAGGTGACGAGACCCTGAGGGCATACCGAGGCCCCTGCACCCTGGGACGCCAAAGCCAATGATTGGCGCCTTCCGCGGTTCATCAGCCGGAAGGCCCACGCGGGGCGGCCCTGAATACGCTTGGTGATGAATCTGGGGCCCAGCGGTTTGACAGACCCCGGTGCCTTGATTACAATAGCCCCTGTAGATTAACAGACGAATAGCTGTCCTGGGTACCAAGAAGGTTTAATAGGGCAGGCGGTGAAAATCCGCCGCGGTAGCGCCACTGTGAACGGGGAGCCCTCCGGCTTTGACCACTGTCCCCTAGAGGATGGGAAGGCGCCGGAAGAGCGAAGATCCGTGAGCCAGGAGACCTGCCCAGGTGCATGGAGTCTTGCTCTGCGCACAACAGAGGTAGCTCCTGGGTAGCCGCTGTCCCTCTCCTACCGCCGGTTACCCAAGGCAGAAAGTCGAACCCCTGGCAGCGCAGAGCCGGGGGTTTTTCGTTGTCAGCCAAAAACAGTATCCCAACCTTGGTCGTCGCCGGGGTCCGCAGCGGGGTGGGCAAGACCACCATCGCCACGGGCCTCATGGCCGCGCTCACGGCCAGGGGCTACAGGGTGGGGCCGTTCAAGGCCGGGCCCGACTACATCGATCCGTCCTATCACCGCATCGCCTGCCGCGTTCCGTGCCGCAACCTGGACACCTGGCTCCTGTCCCCCGACATGGTGATCGAGCTGTTCCGTAGGGCGGCATCGCCAAGGGACGTGGCCGTGGTGGAGGGGGTCATGGGCCTGTACGACGGCCACTCCGGCCTGGACGAGAAGGGCTCCACTGCGGAGCTGGCCAAGCTCCTGGGCGCGCCGGTGGTCCTGGTGGCCGATGCCTCCAAGGTGGCCCGCAGCGTGGCCGCCGAGGTCCTGGGATACCAGCGCTTCGACCCGGGGGTCGATATCGCCGGCGTCGTGCTCAACGGTATAGCGGGGCCGGGCCACCTGGAGTTCTGCAAACCCCAGGTGGAGGAGACTACCGGGATACCCGTGTTGGGCTACATGCCCCACCGGCAAGACCTGAGCCAGCCCGAGCGGCACCTGGGACTCATCCCCACCGTCGAGGGTACGGTGGTTCGGGACTGGTACCGGAGGCTCACGAGCCAGGTGGAGGAGACCATCGACCTGGACCGCCTCATGACCTTGGCGTCCCGGGCCAGGCTTCCCGGCTCATCCTCCCAGGTGTTTCCCGAAGAGCCCCAGGGACCCAAGGCCCGCATCGCCGTGGCCATGGACCGTGCTTTCAGCTTCTACTACCAGGACTCCCTGGACCTGCTGGAGGCCTGGGGAGCCGAGGTCGTGCCCTTCAGCCCCCTGGAGGACCCAGAGTTGCCCGAAGGCGCCGGAGGGGTGTACATAGGCGGCGGGTTCCCCGAGATGTACGTGGAAGAGCTGTCCCGCAACACGGGCATGATCGCCTCCATACGCGATGCGGCAGCCAGGGGCATCCCCGTCTACGGGGAGTGCGGCGGCCTCATGTACCTGGGAGAGGGGCTGACGGACTTCCAGGGAGCCCTGCACCCCATGGTGGGCCTTCTGCCAGTCTCCTCGTCCATGCCGGGCAGCCGTCTGGTCCTGGGGTACCGTGAGGTGGAGGCGTTGGCCGACGGACCCCTGCTCCGGCGAGGGCAAAGGGTTAGGGGCCATGAGTTTCACTGGTCAGTCCAGGATGGAGCACCGTCCCGGGGAGACGCCGCCTACAGCGTGATCGATCAGGACGGCCGCCTGGAGGGGTTCCATTCCGGGAATGTACTGGCGTCCTACGTGCATCTGCACATGGCCAGCGACCCGTCGCTGGCGCCCCGCTTCGTGGATGCATGCTCGGTTAAAGAGAAGGGTCGTGGACCCGTATCCTCGACGTTCACCCGGAGGTAGCTCGACATGGCGATTTGGTGCAAGGCGATGGGGCTGAGGACGTGCCGTCGGATGATCCTGACCGGCGTCCTCGCGTTTCTGCTGGCGTTGGGAATGGCCTGCGAAGGGGACCCCACCGCCGTGTTGACGGGCACCTCGCCGCCCTCCGACCAGGTCGGTCCGACGGCGAGCCCTGGGGCGCCGTCCACGCCGGAAGCGGCGGCCACCGTGCCGGCCCCGTCCAGCCCGACGGAGGCCGCTGCCACCGCCGAGTCGGCAACGCCGCCGGCTCCCCGGCCGACCTCTCCAGCGGCTCCGGCCACGCCTTCCCCGGGACCAACCGAGACACCCTCCAGCCTTCCCCTCGTAATCACCGACAGCAACGGCAACGACGTCATCTTCGAGGAGCCTCCCCAGCGGATCGTGGCCTACAACGCCGTTGCCGTGGAGACCCTGTTCGCCATGGGCGAGGGCCATCGGGTCGCCGGCACCCACGATTTCGTCACCTACCCCCCGGAGGCGGACGCCGTGCCCAGGGTTGGGGACGCGTTCAACGTGAACGCCGAAAAGATCCTGGAGACGGACCCGGACCTGATATACGTCTTCTTCGCCAGCAGCTACGACCAGGTCAAGGACCTGGGGATCAAGGTGCTGTACCTGGAGAGCCCCACGACTCTGGATGGAATTCCCCAGCGAATGCGCATGTGGGGGCAGATAACCGGGAACGTCGATGCGGCCGAGACGCTGGCGGCGGCGTACGAGGCCCGGCTCGACGCGGTACTGGGCAAGCTGTCCGCCGTGAGCCGGGGTCCCAGAATCCTCTACGATGTGGGGGGAGCCTGGACCGTTGGCCCCGACACCATAATCGGCCAGCTTCTGGACCTGTTGAAGGCGGAGAACGTTGCCGGAGACCTGGAGGGCTGGAGCCAGATAAGCCCCGAGGTGGTCGTGGAGCGAGACCCCGAGGTGATCATTACGGGCACGGCCCAGGAGTTCCTGGGCAACCCGGCCTTCCAAGACGTATCGGCGGTGAAGAGCAGGCGGCTCTATTCCGTGGAGCCTTCGGGGGTCCTCAGCGTCTTCGGCCCCAGGTTCATAGAGGGGGTCGAGGGACTTGCCCGGCTGCTTCACCCGAACGTGTTTGCCTTCCCCGCCGTGGTCACCGACAGCAACGGCAACGACGTGACGTTCGACGCTCCGCCTGAGCGCATCGTAGCCTTGACCTCGGTGGTGGTGGAGATACTATTCGCCCTGGGGGAGGGTCACCGGATAGTGGGCACCCACGACTTCGTCTCGTATCCTCCCGAGGCCGACAGTGTCCCGCGAATGGGCACCGCGTTCCAAGTGAACACGGAGCAGGTTGTCGCGGCGGACCCGGACCTGATATCCGTCTTCTATGCCAGCAGCTACGAGCAGGTGGAGGACCTGGGCCCCACGGTGCTGTACCTGGAGAGCCCCAGCACCCTGGACGGGATCCCGGACCGGATGCGTTTGTGGGGACGTATAACTGGGAAATGGGAAGCCGGCGAGAGGCTGGCCCTGGAGTTCGAGACCAAGCTGAACGCCATACTGGACCGGCTGGCGTCCCTGGAGCAGGGTCCCCGGCTGTTCCACGACGACTCTCTCCTCTACACCCGGGGCCCCGGTACCGTCTTAGGCCAGGTGTACGACCTGCTCAAGGTCCAGAACATCGCCCACGATATCGACCGCTATGGGCAGCTAGCCCCCGAGGTCCTGGTGGAGCGAGACCCGGAGGTGATCATCACCACGTTCCCCACCCGGGTACAGGAGCTCATGGAGGACCCGGCATTCCAAGAGGTGTCCGCCGTAAAGAACGGCAGGGTCTACGTGGTCCAACCCGATGGGCTCGTCAGCGTCTTCGGCACCAGGTTCATAGAGGGGATCGAGTTCCTTGCCCGGGTGATTCACCCGGACCGGTTCGAGTAACGGCGGAGCAATGAGGATAGGCCTGCCTTTCTCAATGGGAGCCACGAAAGACCGCGGGACCGCGAGGGACGGGAGCCCGGGGGCCGGAGCGCGTCCCCGGCCCTTGCACATGGTCTACCCGTGGTGGCGTCTGGCTGTCGGTCTGGTCGTGGTGGTCCTCATTGGCGTGGCGGCCCTGGGCATCGGGTCCGTGAATGTGCCTCCCCTCACCACGACGAAGATACTGGTAGACCAGATACCCTTCGTGGAGGTGGAGGGCGACTGGCCCAACGGCTGGAACTCCATAATCTGGAACATCCGGTTCCCCAGAGTTGTGCTGGCAGGCTTGGTGGGAGCGTGCCTGGCCATTGCGGGAGCGGCCTATCAGGGCCTGTTCCGTAACCCGTTGGCCGAGCCGGGGCTGATAGGCGTGTCCTCGGGGGCCGCACTGGGCGCCACGGTGGTGCTGGTCACCAGTGTACCCTTCTACGTCTTCGGCTACAGCCTGCTGCCCATAGCCGCCTTCGCGGGAGGGATCGTGACGGTAGCCGTGGCCTACACCGTGTCCAGGCAGTCCAACGGCGTGCCCCTCCTTACGCTGATCCTGGCGGGGGTGGCCATCGCCTCCCTGGCCACCGCGGTATCGAGCCTTCTGATGATACGCAGCGACCCCGATGTTCGGCCTCTGCTCTCCTGGCTCCTGGGCGGAGGCCTGATATCATCCCAGTGGGACGACATCTACCTGCTGCTGCCCTATCTGGTGGTGGGAGCCCTGATTCTCTTGGGGTACAGCCGTATTCTCAACACCTTCCAGGTAAACGAGGAGGAGGCCAAGCAGCTTGGAGTAAATGTGGAAAAGACCAAGATCGTCCTCGTCGTGGTGGCAACCCTCATAACGGCCGCCTCCGTATCGGTGGCCGGGATAGTGGGTTTCGTGGGGCTCATAGCTCCACACGCGGTGAGGCTGATATGGGGGCAGGACAATCGCTTTCTGCTGCCCATGGCCATGCTTGCGGGCGCGGGATTCATGATAGCGGCCGACCTGATAGGCCGGACCATAGCCAATCCCAGTGAGCTGCCCGTGGGGGTCGTGACATCCTTCTGCGGGGCGCCCTTCTTCCTCTATCTCTTGCGACAGCGGAGGGTCGTGCTTTGAGCGTTCAACCTCCCTTGAAAGCGACGGGGATAGGGTTCTCCTACGGCCAACGCCCCGTCCTGCATGATATAGACCTGGAGGCGGAGACCGGAGAGGCCATCGGCATCGTGGGTCCCAACGGGTCCGGCAAGACCACCCTGCTGAGGATAGTCGGTGGCACCCTGACCCCCGGACAAGGCGATGTCTACGTACGGGGAGAGAGACTGCCCTCCCTGCGGCCCAGGGACCGGGCGCGACTGGTGGCCATGGTGCAGCAGAGTCCGGCGGTGCCGCCCGGCTTCTCTGCACTGGAAGTGGTCCTGATGGGCAGGAACCCCTATCTGGGGCTGCTCCAGTGGGAGGGGCAGAGGGACATGGACGTATGCCAGGAGGTGATGGAGTTGACCGAGACGTGGGAGTACGCCGCCCGCCCCGTCTCCACCCTGTCGGGCGGCGAGCTGCAAAGGGTGTTCATCGCCCGGGCCCTGGCGCAGCAGACACCCGTGCTCATTCTAGATGAGCCCACCTCCCACCTGGACATCAGCTACCAGACCTCCGTCATGGACATGATAGAGAGAATTCGCAGGAAGACGCGGATAACCGTCCTGGCAGCCATGCACGACCTGAGCCTGGCAGCCCAGTATTGCAGCCGGATCGTTGCCCTCCACCAGGGGACCATCGTTGCCTCCGGAGAGCCCTCGGAGGTGCTCACGGTGGACGTGGTCTCCAGGGTCTTCGGCGCTCCAGTCTCCGTGATAGAGCACCCCATCCACAAGACGCCGGTGATACTCCCCTTGGGGCAGGTTGCGAACGGGAGGGAGAGGGTCGGCTAGTGGTGTATTGCCAGGGCGCAGACGATGAGTCCCCCGGCGCTGCCGGGAAAGTGGAGGTGCCGTGACACGGGCGGAGGAGATCGAAAGACACCAGCCTGTAAGGGGGCCCAGGGTCAAGAAGGGCCTGGTGATCGTCAATACGGGGGACGGCAAGGGCAAGACCACCGCCGCCATGGGTGTGCTGTTCCGCGCCTGGGGCAGGGACATGCGGGTCGTCATGCTCCAGTTCATCAAGCACACCACCGCCAGATTCGGCGAGCAGCGGGCCGCCAAGAAGATCGGGGTGGACATCCTGGCCTACGGGGACGGCTTTACTTGGCGGTCCAAGGACATGGACCGCACCCAGGAGATGGCCCGTATTCAGTGGAACGTGGCCAAGGAGAAGATCGCCTCGGGCCTGTACGACGTGGTCATCCTCGATGAGTTCACCTACCCAATGCACTACGGCTGGATACCGGTCGCGGAAGTGCTGGAGGTCCTGAAGGCCCGCAACCCGGACCTGCACGTCATCATCACCGGCCGCAGCGCCCCGCCGGAGCTGGTGGAGTATGCTGACTTGGTAACCGAGATGAGGGCGATCAAGCACCCGTACCAGGAGGGGATCAAGGCCCAGCCCGGCATCGAGTTCTAGGCTGGGCCCTCGTTCCATTCTCGTCGAGGAGAAGACCGGGTGTCAGCGCTTTCAAAGGAGCCACCCATGACCCCAGCGCCGCCGGAGCTCCCGGGGGGAGGGTAGCCTTGTTGCGGCCCGACGGTTCCCACGGAGGGGGCGGGGAGGCCCATCGCTTGCTGATGGTCCGGCACGGCGAGACGCCGTGGAACCTGGAGGGCAGGATTCAGGGCCACACCGACGTGCCCCTGTCCGAGAAGGGCCGCGCCCAGGCGGCCTTGCTGGCCCGCCGGATTGCCCGGCTCCAGGTCCACGCCGCCTACGCCAGCGACCTGACCCGGACCATGCACACCGCGGAGTCGGTGCTGGCCGGGCGGGAGGTGGCCCCTTCGCCCGTACCGGAGCTGCGGGAGTTCTCCTACGGCCGCTGGGAGGGCATGACCCACTGGGAGGTGGAGCGTGAGGACCCGGCGGCATACGCCGACATGATGACCCGCCGGCCGGACTTCGTTCCCCCCGGGGGCGAGAGCCTGCACCAGGTCAGGGCCAGGGTCTGCGGGTTCGCCTCGGGCCTCCGCGACGCCATGTTCTCAGGAGACCCCGGCGGTTTCCGGGGTCACTCCCTGGCCGGGCCGCGTGGAGGCGGGGGCAGCGTCGTCCTGGTCGTGGGCCACGGAGGGTCGCTCAGGGCCCTGCTGGTCTGCCTGCTGGGCCTGCCGGTGTCCGTGGTGTGGAGCCTCTGGCTGGACACCGCCAGCCTGACCATCGTCGACCTGTACCCGGACAACGCGGTCATGAAGCTGTTCAACGATACGTCGCATCTGAGGGGAGACGAGGGGCCGTGACAGCCAGGGTGCTGATGGTCCAGGGTACCGCATCCCACGTGGGCAAGAGCGTGCTGGTGGCGGCCCTCTGCCGGATACTCCGCCAGGACGGCTACAGGGTCGCGCCCTTCAAGGCCCAGAACATGTCCAACAACTCCTACGTGACCCCCGAAGGTGGCGAGATAGGTCGTGCCCAGGCGGTGCAAGCCGAGGCTGCGGGCATCGAGCCGTCGGTGGAGATGAACCCTGTCCTCCTCAAACCCGAGGCCGACAGCCGGTCCCAGATAGTGCTCCTGGGAAGGCCCCAGGGCTCGGCAGGCGGCTCCTACTTCGCCCAGGTCAAGCCAAGGTTGTGGCAGGCCATCTCCACGTCCCTGGACAGCCTGCGGGACCAGTACGACGTGGTCGTCATAGAAGGCGCGGGGAGCCCCGCCGAGATAAACCTGAAGCAACACGAGATCGTGAACATGCGCGTGGCCCGCTACTGCGGCGCCCCCGTGCTGCTGGTGGGCGACATCGACCGGGGCGGCATATTCGCCTCCCTGGTCGGCACCATGGAGCTGCTGGACCCGGAGGAGCGTGACTGCGTCAAGGGGTTCGTCGTCAACAAGTTCAGAGGCAACGTGGACCTGCTGAAGCCGGGCCTGGCGTTCCTCGAGGAGAGGACCGGGGTCCCCGTGGCCGGGGTGGTCCCATACTACTACGACATCGACATACCCGAGGAGGACGCGGTGCCCCTGGACGAGCGGCGCCGGATGAAGGAGCGGACGGACTACCTGCTGGACATCGCCGTCATCGGGTTCCCCCACATCTCCAACTTCGACGACTTCGACCCCCTGGTGCGGGAGCCGAGCGTCAGGCTGCGGTACGTGGAGGCCCATGACGAGCTGGGCCGCCCGGACATGGTGGTCCTCCCGGGAACCAAGACCACCGTTCGCGACCTGGAGTGGATGCGGGAGCAGGGCTTCGCCCATCGCCTCCGGCAGCTCGCCGACGACGGGGTGGCCGTGGTGGGTATATGCGGCGGCTACCAGATGCTGGGAGATCTGATCCTGGACCCCCAGGGAATCGAGGCCGCCGAGCCCCGGACCCGAGGGCTGGAGCTCCTGCCGGTGACCACCGTCTTCGAAGGTACCAAGGAGACCTCCAGGGTGACGGGGGAGGTAACGGGCTCAGCCGGTCTTCTGGGGAGGGCGACGGGCACGATCCTCAAGGGCTACGAGATACACATGGGCAGGACATTCCCATCGCCGGGGGGCCGGGAGCCCATCGGCCGTGCACCTTTCCTCCTGAAGGAGCGTTCCGGCCTTCCCGTGGAGCACCTGGACGGGGCTGCGGACTCGGCGGGCATGGTGCTGGGTACCTACCTCCACGGTCTCTTCTACAACCGGGGTGTCCGTGACTCTGTGCTCGGGGCCCTGGCGGAGCGGAAGGGGGTCTCCCTGCCCGAGTCCGGCGGGGACGCCCCCCACTCCAACGACACCGAGTACGACAAGCTGGCGGCCCTGGTCAGGAGCAGCCTGCGCATGGACCTGGTCTACGGCATGATGGGACTGCAGGCCGCCCCTTAGCCGGCCTCCCCTAGCCGAGCTTGACACCCCCCGTCGCCCTCCCCATACTCGTGTGCATACCTCGTTTGGAGGTGCCCGACATGGCCGGTCCCACCGTCAACGGAAGGCGTCTGAACGCCACCATAGAGGCCCTGGGCAAGATCGGAGAGACCCCGGAGGGGATGCAACGGGTCGCCTTCTCCACCGCCGACGTGGAGGGAAGGAGGTACGTCATGGACCTGATGGCCGGGGCGGGCCTCCAGGTCCGGATGGACCCGGCCGGAAACATCATCGGCCGCAGGGAGGGCAGCGACCGGCAGGCGCCGGCCATCGCCCTGGGCTCTCACGTGGACACGGTGCCCAGCGGCGGCAAGTACGACGGCGCCCTGGGCGTGCTGGCCGCCATCGAATCGGTCCGCACCCTCGACGACCATGGCATCACCACCGGGCATCCTCTGGAGGTGCTGGTTTTCACCAACGAAGAGGGCACCACCTTCAACCGCTGGCTGCTGGGCAGCCGGGCCATGGCCGGCGCCTGGGACAAGGCCGACCTGGATGCCGCAGACCCGGTGGGGACCAGCCTGGCGGAGTACTTCCCCAGGATCGGCGGAGACCTGGACCGCGTCGAAGAGGCCGCCCGGCGGGAGGGCGACCTCCATGCCTACCTGGAGCTGCACATCGAGCAGGGCCCGGTGCTGCACCGGACCGCGGTCCCCGTCGGCGTGGTGTCGGGGATAACGGGCCGGTCGGTTTTCCAGGTCGTCGCCAAGGGGACGGCCAACCACGCGGGCACCACGCCCATGGACAACCGGCGCGACGCCCTGCTGGCCGCCTCCAGGCTGATCACGGCGGTCAACACCATAGTCGCCGAAGAGGAGACCTGCCGGGTGGGGACGGTGGGCACCGTGGCCGTGAAGCCCACCAGTGCGGTGAACGTCATCCCCGGAGAGGTGGAGCTGGGAGTGGAGTTCCGTGACATAGACATGGAGTCCCTGGACCACGCCGAGCGGCGGCTCAACGAGGTGGCGAGAGATATCGCCGGGGCCACGGACACGGAGGTCCTGATAAATCGACTGGAGCGGGGCCTGTCGTGCCCCATCGGCGGAGACGTCAGGGACGTGGTGGCGAGGGCGGCCCGTAACCTGGGTCTGGAGTCCATCGTCATACCCAGCGGGGCCGGACACGACGCCCAGGCCATCGCCAACATCACGCGAGTGGGAATGATCTTCGTCCCCAGTGTGGACGGCATCAGCCACTCCCGGGAGGAGTACACGACGCCCCAGGACTGCGTCAACGGCGCCAACGTGCTGCTCAACACCATGCTGGACCTGGACCGGGCGTAGGGCCGCCTGACGGGAGGCTCAGGCCGCCTCCAGACGCCTGGGCAGCCACGCCCCGAGGAGCTCCTGGAGCTCGTCCCGGCACTCCCGCAAGCCGTGCTCCGCCCCCTCGTACAGCACCAGTTCCTTGGGCTCCCGGGCCCATCCGTAGATACGCTGGGCGCACCAGGCCGGCAGGCGGGTGTCCGCCGTGCCGTGGACTATCAGCAGCGGCCGGGGCGAAACGTGGGGGGCGCCCTGGGCGCCGTGGGTCTGGGACGATAAGGCCACCACCGCAGACACGTCCGGGCTGAACGCGGCGGTGGCTATGACCACCGCGCCGCCGAAAGAGTGTCCCACTAGGGCGACGCGGGAGCATTTCCGGGACCTCAGGGCCTGCACGCCGATCAGGGCGTCCCACACCGACTCGTCCAGGTCGGCGGGGTGGCGGTAGTCCAGCCGCAGGGACGTCACGCCCCGGACCGTCAGCTCCTCGGACAGGGTCTCGTAAATGCCCTCCGCCGGCCCTGCGTATCCACCCCGCGCGCCGCACACCCACAGCACGGCCCCTCCGGCGGGCCGTTCCGGCTCGTGCAGGATGGCCCCTAAGGCGCCGCGGGTGGTGGCGAGGGTTAGGCCTTGTCCGGCGGCGCCATAGGGCAGGGCTATCTCTTCTACGCCCAGCAGCGACGATGCCACCGAGCGCCGCAGCTCCCGGACGCGCCCTTGGTCTTCATTGCTCACGCCCCCGCCTGCCGGACCCGCTGCCGCTACCGGACTCTCCGGCCGGCCTGAAACACCGCCCACACGTTCCGCAAGGCCCCTATGTCCGAGAGGGGGTCGCCGTCGATCAGCACCATGTCGGCCTGCTTGCCCACCTCGATGGTGCCTGCCAGGTCCTGGATGCCCATCAGCTCGGCCCCCTCCCGGGTGGCCGACTCCAGGGCCGTGGCTGGGGACATGCCCGAGTCGACCATCAGCTCCAGCTCCCTGGCGATGAAGCCGTGGCGGGCTGGGGAGCCCCCGGCGTCCGTGCCGGCGGCGATGCGCACCCCGGCGGCCAGGGCCCTCTTGAAGCTGGATATGGAGTTCTCCTTGCGGGCCGCCAGGTCCGTCCGCTGGTCGTCGGTCAGGCCGTACAGGGCTCCCAGGCGCTCCCGGGCGTCCCAGGTGGACATGGTGGGGACGAAGTAGGTGCCCCGCTGGGCCATCAGCGCGCAGGTCTCCTCGTCCAGGTAGGTGCCGTGCTCCACGGAGTCTATGCCCGCCTCCACGGCCTGGCGGCTGCCCTCGTAGCCGTGGCAGTGGGCCGCGATCTTCAGTCCGGCCTCGTGGGCCGTGCGTACGGCGGCGTCCAGGGCCGCCGGTCCCAGGCTGGCAAACTGGTCGCCGTTGGGCCTGAAGCCGGTGGCCCCGACCTTGATCATTCCCGCTCCGCGTTCGATCATCTCCCGGATGCCCAGCACCAGCTCCTCGGTGGTGTTCATGGCCCGGGTGAGTGTCGGGGGCCAGGTGCCCGGAAACTGGAACCACTCCCCGCTGGCAATGATCCGGGGACCCATGATGGCCCCCGACGCTGTCTGTTGGGCGACGAGGATGTTGATGGCGTGCCTGGCCCCCACGTCTCGGGCGGAGGTCACCCCCGACATGATGGCCCGGCGGCAGTTTCCCACGGCCTTGAGTGTGAAGGTGTCGTGGCTGTCGCCCAGGAGACGTTCCATGCTGTCCATGCCGCCGTCCCCGGTGAAGTGCTCGTGGCAGTCGATCATGCCGGGAATCAGGTTCAGTCCCTCTCCGTTGATGTCCTCCTGGTGGACAGTGGTCCTGGGCCGCGCCGTTTCCTCGCCGATCCAATGGACCACTCCGTTGGAGATCGCCACGCTGACCCGTTGCACGGGATCGGCTCCGGTCCCATCGATGAGCCTTACGTTACGAATGACGCTATCCACCAGGCCCCCCTTTGCCGCTCACGCAGTTTGCGCCATACTAGTGCCCGGATTCTCCCAGTGTCAAGGTAGCCCGGCCTCGGCGGGGCTTCGCCGGGACCGCGCGGGGTGTTACAATGGTTTCGTACCCGGGGGCCTCGTACCCGGGGGCCTCGTATCCGGGCGGCCCGCAGGCTCGGGACGCCTTGGAATAGGAACGGCGATATGGACGCGACGGCGCGCCGCATCAGCGACTATACTGTCCGGTTGGAGTACTCCCATCTGCCCCCGGAGACGGTCCATCAGGCCAAGCGGAGGATCATAGACGCCCTGGGGTGCGCCATGGGAGGCTACGGCAGCGAGCCGGCCAGGATCGCCCGCCGCCTGGCCTCCCGGACCCGTGGCTCACCTCCCGCCACCGTCCTTGGCGGCGGTCCGGCCACCTCTCCCGAGATGGCGGCCTTCGCGAACACGGTCATGCTGCGGTACTTGGACTGCAACGACACCTTCGTATCCGCGGGCACGGGGCATCCCAGCGACATGGTCCCCGCAGTGCTGGCCGCCTGTGAGATTGCCGGGGGTCCGGGCAAGACACTCATCACCGGCACGGTCCTCGCCTACGAGGTCTGCGGCAGGTTCTCCGAAAGGGTCTCCATCGACGGGCAGGGTTGGGACCAGGGCATCTTTTCGGTCATCGGGGCGGCCTGCGGCGCGGCCAAGGCGTTGGGCCTGTCGAGGGAGCAGACGGCCCACGCCGTCTCCATGGCGGTGGTCCCCAATCTGCCCCTACGCCACACCAGGGCCGGGGAGCTCTCCATGTGGAAGGGGTGCGCCACCGCGGCGGCCACGCGCAACGGGGTGTTCTCGGCCCTCCTGGCCCAGGAGGGGTTGGAGGGACCTTTCGAGCCCTTCGAGGGCAGGCACGGTCTGTACGAGCAGGCCACCGGCCCCATCGACCTGGGGGAGTTCGGCCCCGGCGGCGGGCCGTTCAAGTTGGACCAGACCAGCCTCAAGTTCTACCCCTCCCAGATACACACTCAGGGGCCCGTGGCCCTGGCCCTGGAGCTGAGGACACGGGTCGGTCCAGAGGACGTCGCGGCCATCAACCTGGAGACGTACCGGACGGCCTGGCACAGCGCCGGCAGGGAGCCGGAGAAGTGGGACCCCAAGACCCGGGAGACCGCCGACCACAGCCTGCCCTACATGATATCCGTGGCCTTTCGCGACGGCCGGGTCGGCGCCGACAGCTTTACGCCGGAACAGGTCCTGGACCCGGCGCTGCGTCCCCTGATGAGGAAGGTCCACGTCAGCGAGGCCCCGGCCTTCACCGCCCGCTACCCTGCGGAGCAGCCGGGACGCATGGAGGTGGTGAGCCGCTCCGGAGAGCGGTTCTACGCCGAGACGTCCTACCCCAAGGGGCACCCCATGAACCCCCTGACCGATGGCGAGCTGGAGGACAAGTTCCACGGCCTCGCCAGCGGTGTCCTTGTGAAGGAGCAACGTGACCGCGCCCTGGAGGCCTTGTGGGGCCTGGAGCGGGTCGACGAGATCGGACCGCTCCTGGGACTGTTCCGGTGTGACGGAGAGGGCGGGGAGCGGTGATGCGGGCCGTCGACGTCGAAGAAGCGTCCTCCATCTGCATGGGCCGCTGCCGGGCCGCCTGCTGCCAGGGCCCGCTGGTGCTGCGGCTGAGCAGGGAGGAGGTCGACGACTTCAGGTCTAGGGCGGCGTCCCTGGGGCTTGGACCGGTGCGGGCCCGGACCCTGGAGGACGGCGGCGGCCTGGTGCGCTTTACGGACTACCCCGGGGACCGCTGTCCCATGCTGGACCCCGACACGTGGGCTTGCCGCATATACTCGCACCGCCCCGGCAGGTGCCGCGACTTCCCCGAGAGGCTGACGCCCGGCTGTCCCCTGTCCGAGGTGGTGTTCGGAGAGGACGACGCCGGCGGGGGCTAGTCCCCCGCCGCCCCGTTGCCTTCCCGTGACGCAGGGGCCGTCACTCGGGCATGCCGGCGTCGATCCAGCGTTCGATTTCGGCGATCTCGTCCTCGGTCAGGAACGGGCCGCCCCGGGGCATCCTGGGGATCATGCCTACTCCCTTTCGAAGGAAGGTAACCAGGTGGGTCTCCCGGCCCGGCTTGCCCGGCTCGATTAGCTTGCGGCGGTAGGGGCTGCTTGCGGCCAGGTCCTGGGGCGTGTCCCAGTAGTACTCGTGAATCCCCGGGGCGGGAGGCCCGTGCTTGGCCTCCCAGGCGGCCATTGACTTTTCGAGCAGTTCCTTGACCCGAGGCCAGGTGACCGGCTGGTCCGACATTGGCACTCCCAAATCGGAAGCCCCCCGCAGGCCGCCGGGGGGCTTCATCGTTCTCGGCGGGGCCGGCCTATACGGCCCCTAGGCCCCTAGTAGTCGTCCTTCTGATAGACCTGCAGGCGGTTGCGGTTGCTGTCCAGGATGATGACGCGACCGTCGTCGTCGATGGCCACGGCCTTGGGCCGCCACAGGTTCCGTTCATCGGAGAAGTCCCTCATCAGGTTCCGTTGCCGTATCATGTCCGGATTGGCGTTCAGCTTCTCCCAGGCCCACTTGGACATGCCGGCGTCGCCCGTGAAGGTGGTCACGTGGCGCCCGTCGGGGGTCAGCACCTGCACCCGGTTGTTGTGCCAGTCGGCCACGTAGATGTCCCCGTACTTGTCCACCGCGACCCCGGTGGGACGGCTGAACTCCCCGGTCCCGTCCCCGGTGGACCCGAACTCCGCCAGGAACTCGCCGTCGGGAGTGAACTTCTGGACCCTGTCGTTGCGCCAGTCGGCCACGTAGATGTCGCCCCGGGAGTCGATGGTCAGCCCCCAGGGCAGGTTGAGCTGGCCCTCGCCGCTGCCCTCCTCCCCCCATTTGGCCAGGAAGCCGCCGTCCCTGGTGAACTTCTGGACGCGGTTGTTGGCGCTGTCCACGACGTAGGCGTTGTCCTCGGCGTCGAACCGGATACCCGAGGGCTTGTTAAGCTCGCCGTCGCCCGAGCCCGCCACTCCCCACTTGGCCTGAAAGGTGCCGTCCTTGTCGAAGACGGAGACGCGATTGAGCCAGTCGTCGGTGACGTACACGTTCTGCTGGCTGTCCAAGGCTATGGAGGTGGGCCAGAAGAGGTCGCCGTCCCCGTCGCCGAACTGGGAGAACTGGCCCAGGTAGTCCTCGTCGATGTTCAGCATGGTGACCCTCACCCCGTCGGGCCTCCACTCCCAGCACCGGTTCACCACGTAGATGGTGCCGTCGGGGGCCAGGGCCAGGTCCATGGGTTGGCGGAACCCCGTCCCGGCAAACTCGAAACGTCCTACGGTACGGTCGTAGTGGAACGACCGGTTGGTGATGCCAAAGAAAACGGCGCTCATGGTATTCTCGCAACTCCTCGTTGACTGGCACGCCCGGGCGGACAAGCCCGGCTATCAGCCGCCAAGCCCCCCCGGCCCGGTGAGCCGGACCGTTAGGGGGGCCGGTGCGCCATGCATGGGCCTAGAGGAAGTCCATCTGCTCGAAGGTGCCGCCCACGATGGGGGCGGGGTCCAGGCCGATCCACCTCTCCAGCATGGTGGCGTAGACGCTGCGGAAGTCCACGGTGTGCAGCAGGTCCCCGCCGTCCTCCAGGTCGCCCTCGTTCAGGGAGGGGTACTCGCCGTAGAGGCCGCCCTTGACCTCGTCGCCGATGACGAAGCACACGCTGCCGGTGCCGTGGTCGGTCCCGCCCCCGTTGTCACGGGCCCGGCGTCCGAACTCGCTGAACAGGAGCATGATGACCTCTTCGCCTTGATTGTGCTCCCGCAGGTCGTCGTAGAAGTCCGAGACCGACTCGGATACCTGCCGCCACAGCCTGGCGTGGTCCCCGGCCTCGTTGGCGTGGGTGTCGAAAGCGTTGTAGGGGGACGTGGTGTACAGGACCCTGGTCCCCAGCTCGGCGAAGTGCACCTGGGCGATGCCCCGCATGCTCTGGCCCATGGCGTAGTTGCCGTACTCCACGCTGGAGGAGTACCGCTCGGGGGCCACCTTCAGGATGTCGGCCCCCTTGAGGGCCGCCCGTCCCGTCTCCCAGATGTAGTCCATGACCGGCCCCGATCCTATGGCTGGCGCGTACATCCTGGAGAACACCTCCAGGGCCTGGCTGCGGTTGTCCTCCCCGGATATGCCCGTCAGCAACCCGTAGGTCTCCAGGTTGCCCACCGAGGCCACGGGCACCCCGGGGCACACCAGCGCCCTGGGCAGGCCCCGTCCGAAGTTGACGCCCGTGAGGACGTTCTCCGTGCTGGGGTCCAGCTCCCGTATGGCCCGGCCCAGCCATCCCTCGTCGCCGATCTTGTCGGGCTCGCAGGTGTGCCAGATATCCATCGACCGGAAGTGGGAGCGGCTGGGGTTGGGGTATCCGACCCCCTGGATTATCGCCATGTTCCCCTGGTCGTAGATATCTTTCAGCTCGGTCATGCTGGGGTGAAGCCCGACCTCGTCGTCGATCCTGAGGACCTGGTCTTCCGATATCCCGAGGGTGGGCCTGTAATCGTAGTAGTTGGAGTTGGTGTAGGGTACCAGGGTGTTCAAACCGTCGTTGCCCCCGGACAGCGACAGGACCACGATCACCCGCTCCCTTCCATTGGACGCCATGGGCACTCCTCCTTTCCGGACCTACGCGTACTGGTACTCGGCCGTGGCTACGATAAGCTGCAGCATCTCCGTCACCCGTCGGGCGAAGGTGCCGCGCTCCTCTTCCGTTCCTCTCCGGAGCTCCCCGCCGCTGGCGGCGTGCTCGATGAGGGAGCCGCGGGTCTTGTCGGCGACCTCTATGGGCCCCAGGAGGTCCAGGCAACGGTCCACGAACTCCGCCGTGGACATGCTGGAGGCGCCGTCGCTCATGCGGTCGACGATGAGCTTGACGCCGGGCAGGGACTGGTTGCCGACCTGGTCCGCCACGAAGTTGATGCGCTCCACCAGGGTCCCGCTGTCGATCCACTCCCTGCCGGTATGCCACCCTTCCACGGTCGGGGGGTTCAGCAGGTCCTGACCCATGAAGGTCGTCTCCTGCATGATGGGGTAGAGCCCGGGCTTCAGCTCCTGGTGGTCCTTCACCAGGCGCATAGTGCCGACGACCACGTCCGCTGGGCTCTTCATCTTGGTAAACCGCGCCTCCTTGAAGAAGTCCGAGTTGAACAGGGTGCGCAGTACGGACCGTATGTCGGCGTCGTTTTCGGCGAAGGAGCTCTCGAGGATACGAATGGCCTCCATGTCCCGGGGAGGGGTGTCCTTCCAGGCGGGCACCTGGGGCTCGTCGGCGACGAAGAAGTTGTACAAGTGCCGGGAGACGAACCGGGCGGTGGCCGGTTGGCGCATGATGATGTGGATGATGTCCATCCCGTTCCAGCGGCCCGTCTCCCCCAAGAAGGTCTTCTCGCCGTTGTCGTGGTCGGCGGGGTCGTAGCGGAACTTCCAGTTGCTGCGCCCGTAGGGGAATACAGGCGGGGTGGGCTCCAGGTTCCAACCCGTAAAGGCGCGGGAAGCGGCCTTTACGTCGTCCTCGGTGTAGTTGGACCGGCCGTCCATGCCCACGCCCATGGAGAAGAGCTCGAGGAGCTCCCGGCCGTAGTTCTCGTTGATGGTGCCCTTGTGGTTGTCCACGTTGTCCAGAAAGTAGACCATGGCAGGGTTCCGGGACAGCTCCATGAGCAGGTTTCCAAAATTGCCTAGGCCGTACCGCCGGAACAGGTCTATATGGGAGGTCATCACCGGGCCGTTGTCCACCTTGGCAAAGCCGGTGCACAGTATTCCGTGCCAGAAGAGGGCCATCTTCTCCTGGAGGGGGCGCTTCGTGGAGATCATCCTCTGCATCCAGAGCTGCTGGTTTGACTCTATCGCCGCCAGCTCTACGAACTCCGGCAGGTACCGCTCGAACAGGTCTTCCTCCACGTCGGGGACCCGCTCCGGGTGTATTAGGTCCTCCACGGTGGACTCGTATCCCCTGGCCACCAGTGCCTCCAGCTCGTCGCGGCCGGCGCCGAACCCCGCGCGCCGCATCAGGTGTGCCATCAGGGCGATGTCGTTGTCCGCCATGGGTGCCCTCTTTCGTCAGGGTGTGGTCGTGTCGGTAGCTGGGGGACGCCGCCGCTGGGACTCGACGGCAGGCGGGCGCGTCCTCCTACGTCCAGCGGCGCAATTCGCGATAATGACTATTACATTAACCGTTTCCCCGTGGCATTGTCAATGGCGAATACGAGGCGGAAACTTCGGCTGCTCCGACGCCTCGCGGTCTCGTAAGCGTCCCTCCGGGCTACCACTTCATCGTGCTGGAGTCCGTCAGATGGATGCGTGTGCCGTTGGTGCACGACGTGTCGAAGAAGATGAGGCGGTAGCCTGCTGCGTTGACCCAGGGCTGTTCCGTCGCGAACTTGTAGCCCCGGGCCTTGTAGTCCGCCACCACCTTGTCCAGGTCCGGCAGGAAGTAGCCGATGTGATGGAACACGTGGTCTCCTCCGCCGGTGAGCTGGCTCCTGTCCGCGGGTTCGATGAGCTCGACCTCGGCCTCGCCGACACGGACGAAGGCCAGCTTGCCCACCTCCGCCTCTCCACCGCCGATCTTGGCGCCGCCGAAGGTCTTCTCGTACCACGCCACCGCGGCGTCGATGTCCTCCACCAGGTAGCCGGCGTGCTGGATCCGTCTGAACATGTCGGTCATCCTCCTTGTTGTGAGAGCCTCGGCGAGGGGCTTGGAGCGCCGTTGGCCTGGCCGCGGAAAATCATAACACAGGGCCGGGCGGCTTGTGTTAATATCGAAAGTGGAGGACGAGACATGATCCTTGGCGCCATAACCAACTCGTGGGCCGAGCAGCTAATGGACACCGACCTGCCCCGCCTTGTGGAGCGTGCCCGCAGGCGCGGGGCCCAGCACGTCGAGCTGCGCCAGAGCTACCTGGGACAGTACGAGACCGGCGCGGGAGAGGACTGGCGGCCCGTCACCGAGAAGATGGTCCGGCTGGTGCGCACCTTCCCGCTGCTGACCTTCAACCTCGCCATCGCCTACCCGTGCCTGACCACTCCCCCGGAGCCCCGGTCCCCGGTCTTCCAGGCCTCCCTGGAGGCGGCCAGGGCGCTGGGCTCCTCGGGCAACCCGAGGCTGCGCATGGTGGACCCGGCCAGGTTCGACTCTCCCTGGGAGACGGCAGAAGACCTGCCCCGGGAGGCGCTGGGTGTCGCGGACCTGGCCAGGGAGAGCGCCCGCCAGGGCGTCAGTCTCTTCATCGAGAACTCGGGGCAGCCCATTCGCAGCATGCACTTGCTGGTCCGGGAGGCTAGGGCCAGGTTGGCGCCCGAGGAGGCGGGCTGCCTCGGCCTGTGCGTCGACGCCGCCAACAGCCTGCGTTGCGACCCCTCCAGCGACCCCGTCGCCGAGATGGAGGGCGTGCCCGGGGACGCGGTCCTGATGGTCCACTTCAAGCAGACGAGGGACGGGAAGCCCCACCCCTCGGTGGGAGAGGGGGACCTGGACTTCCGCCGCCAGGTGGCTGTCATGAGGGCCAAGGGGTACGACGGCCCGGTGGTCCTGGAGATTCCACCGGGGCCGGGCGTATTCGACAGCTTCGTGGAGAGCGTCCAGTACCTGGAGGGGCTGGAAGCGGCCTGAAGAGGGCTCCCCTCCCCTAGTACAGGACGCCATCCTCGGTGAGCTGCCGGATCCGCTCAGCCGGCATGGCCAGGACCTCCCCGAATACGTAGGCGTTGTCCTCTCCCACGTTGCTGTAGCTGCCGAACTCCAGCGGGGTGCCCGAGAGGCGCATGGGTGAGGTCCAGCCGGTCCCGGTGCCCGGTTGCCACCGGGAGGCGGGCACTCCCCGCTCTGCTGTATAGTAGCGCGTCTCCCGGTAGAAGCCCCTGGCGGCCAGGTGGGCGCTCTCGTGCAGGTCCCTTCCCTGGGAGACTATGCTCGCGGGGACCCCCCGACCCTGCATCGCCGCCATCACCTCCTCCGCCGAGCGTTGCCGGGTCCAAGCGGCGATGAGCTCGTCCAGCTCGTCCTGGTGCTTCAGCCGCTCGAAGGCGCCGGCGAACCTGAAGTCTCGGGTCCAGTCGGGGTCGCCCATGGCGCAGCCCAGGCCCCTCCACTGCTCCTCGGAGAAGACGGCGATGGCGCAGTACCTGTCCTCGCCGGCGCAGGGGTAGACCCCGTGGGGGGCGGCCCGTGGGTCCCGGTTGCCCAGACGCCGGGGCAGCCGGTGGTTGAGCTGGTAGTCCAGGACCCCGGGGCCCACGGTGGCCGCGCCCGACTTGAACACCGACGACTCCATCGTGGCCCCTCTGCCCGTCCCGCGGCGGCGCATCAGGGCCCCTATCACCGCGGCCGGCTGGAACACGCCCGTGTGGTAGTCGGAATAGGAGGAGTTGACCACGCCGGGGGACGCCCCGGGAAGTCCTGTCTGCAGGGATACGCCCGACATGTGCTGCACCAGGATGCCGTAGGGCTTGTAGGTGTAGTAGGGGCCGTGGCCTCCCAGACCAGTCTGCCACATGATGATGATGTCCGGCCGGGTCTGCCTGATGACGGGGAAGTCTATGCCCCACCGGTCCAGGATGTTGCGCCGGAAGTTGGTCATGAACACGTCGGAGATGGCTATCAGCTCCAGGAGGACCTCCCGGCCCTGGGGGGTGCGCACGTCGATGGTGACCCGGCGCTTGCCCCGCTGGTAGTCGGGCTGGCCCGCTCCCCGGGACCAGGCGGGGATGAAGGCCATCTCGTCCAGCACCTTGTTGGTCTCCACCTTCACGACCTCGGCGCCCAGGGAGGCCAGGATGCGGCCCGCCAGGGGTAGGGCCACGTAGGGGCCCAACTCGACCACCCGGGTCCCCTCCAGCGCCCTACCCGCCATCGCGGTCCCTTCCGCCGCCCTTCACCGGGAAGGCCACCAGCGCCAGCCGGTCCAGGTGGTAGAACAGGCCCATGGTACGGTGGCCGTACTTGGCGGCGAACACGGCCGACACCCGGCCCACCTCCTCCGGGTCCTCCACCAGCCGCCCCCGGCTGCGCCAACCTCGGGACCCCACCCGGAGATGCACGTCGGGGTGGGCCCTGACGTTCTTCAGCCAGTCTGACGACCCGCCCCAACTCGAGAAGCAGAGGAATGTGTCTTCCTCCCTGACGTACCACAGGGGAGTCCGCCGCTGCGACCCGGAGGCCCGTCCGATGGTCGTCAGGACCATGACCTTTCGGGCCAGCAGGGGGCCCAGACCCAGCCGGTAGGCCACCAACGCCCACTTGGCGAGGCGGCTCCGCAGCCAGCTTGGGCGGAGGGGGCTGAGCTCCGTCTGTAGTGGCGTCGCTCCCATTTGCCTAGACCACGCCCGCCGCCCTCAACGCTGACAGGTCATGCTTCGAGAGTCCCAGCTCTCCGCAGTACACCGCCACGTTGTCCTGCCCCATGGCCGGTGCCGGGCGGGCGCCCACGTCCATCTCCTCGGAGTAGATGATGCCCAGGGGGTATCGCAGGGTGCCTGCCTCGGGGTGGTCGACCTGGGCCCAGAAGCCGCTGGCCTCGAGCTGGGGGTCCTCCAACAGATCTCCCACGTCGTTCACGGGCAGGAAGACCAGGTTCCGCTTCTGTCCCTCGTGAAACAGCTCGTCGGCGGTGAAGCGCGCCGTGAAGTCCATGAACAGCGCGGTAATCACGTCGATGTAGGGGGCCCGCTCCTGGTTGCCGCCCCGGTACTCGTCGGCCAGGATGGCGTCGTTGCCCGTCGCTTCGTGTATCCACTCCGCCAGGGTGTCCCACTCTCGGGGGGTGATGACGCCGGCCGCGATCCAGCCGTCCCGGCAGGGGTAGGCCCCCAGGGGGATCACCAGGGTGGAGTTGGTGCCCACCCGGGTCACGTTCTCACCCCGTTGCATCCACGCCAGGGCCGGATGGGCATCGGTGTAGTAGGTGATGAGGGACTCCTGGACCGAGACGTCGATGTGCTGGCCCTGCCCCGAGCCGCCGTCCCTGTGATAGAGGGCGGCGAGGATACCCACGGCGGCGTACTGGGCGCCGGCGAAATGGGACTGCTCGTTACCCTGGCGCAGGGGAGGCTCGTCTGGCTCACCCGTGATCTGCATGTATCCGCTGGCGGCCATGGCCACCAGGTCCGAGGAAGCGTAGTCCCTCCAAGGGCCCGTCTGGCCGAAGGGAGTGATGGAAGCCATGACGACCCCTGGGTTGACCCGCTTCAGTGAGGAGTAGCCCAGTCCCAGGCTCTCCATGTACCCCACCGGAAAGGTCTCCACCACCACGTCGGCGGTCTTCACCAGCCTGAGAAACAGCCACCGGCCGGTGGCCGACTCCAGGTCCAGGGTGATGGAGCGCTTGTTGGTGTTGTGCAGGAGGAAGTAGGAGCTCTTCTCGTGGTGGGGGACGTCCCCCGGAAAGGGGCCTCTGCTCCTGGACGGGTCGCCCCCGGGGGACTCGATTCTGATCACCTCGGCGCCGTAGTCCGCCAGGAACCGGGTGCAGAACACACCCTTCTCGTCCGTCAGGTCCAGCACCCTGTAGGGCGGCACCAGGGTATCTCGATGTTGCGGCTCCTGGGGCATCTGCGCTACTCTTTACGCCGTTACTCGGGGCACCGTTACCGGAGGCACCGTGACCAGGGCGGCCAAGACCGGGGTCCCGTCATCCACCGAACCGTTCCAGGGAGAACCGGTCGATGTCCAGGTCGGTGCGACCCTGGCACACCAGGTCGGCGGTCACGCGGGCCATGGCGGCGCTGAGGAGGATTCCCTTGCGCTCGGCACCGGTGGCCATGTAGACGCCCTCCCAGCCGGGGACCGAGCCCAGTACGGGCATGCCGTCGTCCGAGGCCGGCCGGAGGCACGCCGTCTGCAGCACCAGGTCGCCCTGGTGGACGGCGGGCATCAGCTCCATCACGTCCTTCATGATGGCCTCCCGCGCCTCGGTAGTCGGGCGGTCGTCGAATCCCACGCGCTCCTCGGTGGTGCCTATCCAGGTGGTGCCGTCGGGCTTGGGCGACACGTACTCCCCTCCCGGCCCGGTGAAGAGGCATGGCGGCTGGGACCCCGGCAGCTTCAGGCGTAGTATCTGGCCCTTGAGAGGCCACACCGGCACCGGCCGGCCCAGCCAGTCCGCCGCCTCTCCGGACCAGGGGCCCATGGAGAGCACCACGCTGCCGCAGGACACATCCTCGCCCTCCAGCGCCACCGCCGACACCCTGCCGTTGGAGGCCCTGAGGCCCCGGACCGTGCCCTGGCGCATGACGGCGCCCCGGTCCCTGGCGGCCTGGAGCAGGGCCTGCGTGTACTGGTAGCTGTCCACCTGCACCGTGCCCTCCACGTAGGCCCCTCCCGCCACGCCGGGGGCGATGCGGGGCTCCATGGAGAGGACCTCGGGCCCGTCGAGCCAGCGCGACTCGAACCCCTCGGCCCTCTCGGCCAGGTCCAGGACGTCCCGGGCCCGGTTGGACTGGTCGTCGTCGAAGGACAGGTAGATGGACGGAACGGGACGGAACTGGTGGTCGATGCCGGTCAGGTCCTTCACCTCGGGGGCCAGGCCCGTGTGAAGCTGGAAGCTCCTCCGGGCCAGCTCCTCCAGGGGGCCCGGGATGCCCGACCCGTGGAGCGGGTTGAGCAGCCCCGCCGAGAACCCCGAAGCGCAGTTGCCCACGGACCCCTTCTCGATCAGCGTTGGCTTGAGTCCGGCCTTGGCCAGGAGGTACGCGGTTGCGCACCCGACGATGCCGCCGCCGATTATGACCACGTCCGAGGTGTTCCCCATATTCCATACCCCCTGAGTTGGCAGTGCCTGGAGTTGTAGTGGCCGGTTGTAGTGCAATGTTAGACTATTCTCGGGTAAACTTAAACAGCCGTTTCACGTTGGACGCGGGGCGCCGCCGTCCGTCCAACCGGGAACACGTCAGCCGAGCGTCGGAACGACCGAGGATAGGAGCGACCCATGACCGTTTCCCGAAAGATGTCCAGCCTTGGCACGGAGTCGGCCTTCGAGATGCTGGCCAAGGCCAGGGCCCTGGAGGCCCAGGGCAGGGACATCATACACCTGGAGATAGGGGAGCCCGACTTCGACACCCCGGCCCACATCGTCGACGAGGGAGTGGCCGCCCTGCGCGACGGCTACACCCACTACGGGCCCACCGCCGGGCTCCCGGAGCTGCGGGAGACCATCGCCCGGAATGTGGGGGAGACTCGGGGCGTCTCCGTGAGCCCGGACCAGATCGTGGTGACGCCGGGGGCCAAGCCCATCATGTTCTACACCATCATGACCATGGCCCAGCGGGGAGTGGAGGTCATCTACCCCAACCCGGGCTTCCCCATCTTCGAGTCGATGATACGCTTCTGCGGGGCCAGGGCCGTGCCCATGCCCCTCCTCTCCGAGAATGGCTTTCACCCGGACCTGGACGCTCTGGAAGCCAGCATCACCGACCGTACCCGGCTGATGGTGGTCAACTCCCCCGGGAACCCCACGGGCGCGAACCTGTCCCGAAGGGAGCTGGAGGCCATCGCCTCCTTCGTCCGCGACCGCGACGACCTGTACGTCCTCTCCGACGAGATATACAAGGACATAATCTACGACGGCGAGCACAACAGCATCGCCTCCCTGCCCGGCATGGCCGAGCGGACGGTCATACTGGACGGGTTCTCCAAGAGCTACGCCATGACCGGCTGGAGGCTGGGCTACGGCGTGTTCCCCGACCCCCTCAGGGAGCACATCCTGAAGCTTTCGGCCAACAGCGTGTCCTGCGCCGCGTCCTTCTCCCAGAGGGCCGCCATCAAGGCGTTGGACGGGCCCCAGGACGGGGTGACGGACATGGTGGCCGAGTTCCGGCAGCGCAGGCAGATCATCGCCCGGGGACTCCGGGAGATACCGGGGGTGGAGTGCCCCGAGCCGGAGGGCGCCTTCTACGCCTTCCCCAACATCTCGGGCACCGGGATGTCCAGCCAGGAGTTCGAGAACAGGGCCCTCAACGAGGCGGGCGTCGCCCTGCTCTCGGGTGAGGCCTTCGGCGTCTACGGCAAGGGGTGCGTCCGACTCTCCTACGCCAACTCCCAGGAGAACCTGAAGCGGGCCCTGGAACGCCTCAAGGAGATGGTGGTCGGGGCGCGCTGACGTGGGCTCGGTGCTCGTGATCGCCTTCGACGGCCTCCAGCCGGCCCAGGTGACGCCGGATCTGATGCCCAACCTGGCGGAGCTAGCCGCCGCGGGAGTCACCTTCCAGCGCCACCACGCGGCCTTCCCCACGGTGACCAGGGCCAACGTGGCCACCCTGGTAACCGGGTGCCATCCAGGAAGCCACGGGCTGCCGGCAAACACGTTGGTGGCCCGTGAGGTCGACCCCCTCCGGGCGATGCCGGCCCTGGAGCCGCAGCTATCCCGCCTCGCCCTGGAAGCGGGCCGCGTGCTCCTTCGACCGACCCTGGGCGAGCTCCTTGCCAGGCACGGCATGGAGTACATTGCCGTGGGCGTGGGCACCAGCGGCAACGCTTACCTGCAGAACCCCGAAGCCGAGACCTGGGGCGGCGCCACCATCCATCCCGACTTCTGCCTGCCCAGGGAGCTTCATTCCAAGCTGGAGTCGGACTTTGGGGACTGGCCCAAGAAGGGCTCTCCCAACACGCTGCAGATGGCCCGCGCCACGGACATCCTCATGGACTACGTCCTGGCCGAGCGCGACCCGGCGGCGTCACTGTTGTGGTTCTCCGAGCCCGACAGCTCCCAGCATCTGGCGGGGGTCGGCTCGGACCTCGCCAGACGGGCCCTGAAAGAAGCCGACGCCCAGCTCGGCCGGCTGCTGCGCCGGCTGGAGGAGGAGGGGCGGGTGGAGGACACCGACGTGATGGTCGTCTCCGACCACGGCTACTCGACCATAAGCGGCGTCGTGGATGTGGAGTCCCTGTTGCGGGAGGCGGGGTTCCCGGCGGGAGGGGGACCGGGAGGGGTGGTGGCTGCCCCCAACGGCGGCTCGGTCCTCATGTACGTGCCCGACGGGGACCCGGACACGTGCCGGCTCTTGGCGAAGCTGCTGATGGCCCTGCCCTGGTGCGGACCGCTCCTGGCCTGTGGGGCCGCCGAGGGGATCGAGGGCGCTATTCCGGGAGGGCTGGCCGGCGTCTCCGGCATCAGGGCACCCGAGCTGACCATGTCGTTCAAGTGGGAGTCCCGCGCCAACGACGCCGGGTTCCCCGGCCACGTCTACTCGTCCCATGGGACGGCGGGACGGGGCCAGCACGGGTCCATGAGTCCCCACGAGACCCGTAACGTCCTTTTCGCCCGGGGCCCCAGCTTCAAGTCCGGGGTGGCCCTGTCCACCCCGTCGGGAAACGTGGACGTGGCTCCCACGGTCTTGCGTATCCTGGGGGTCGAGTCCGGCGAGAAGATGGACGGGAGAGCGTTGGAGGAGGCCCTTGCCGCGAAACCCGGACATGCCGGGCCCGACTGGTGCCGGGAGACCCACGAGGCGGAGACGTCGGTCCTGGACGACCGGTACCGGCAGGAGATAACCCTGGTCCGGGTCGGAGAGACGGCCTACCTGGAGAGCGGCTGGGCGGAGCTGCAGTCGCGGAAGTAGCCTTGCTCCATTGCTCCCGACCAACTGGGGTGGCATACTGGACACGATGTTGACGAAAGAGGCAGGCTGGAAGGCCCCGCCCGGCTCCCGCAGCCGTCCCATGGTAATAGCCCACCGGGGCGGGTCGCACCTGGCGCCGGAGAACACCCTGGCGGCCTTCCGGAAGGCCGTGGAGGTGGGAGCCGACGCCATAGAGTTGGACGTGCGCCTGACCAGGGACCGCCGCGTGGCCGTCTTCCACGACCGGCGCGTCGACAGGACCACCTCCGGCTCCGGCACCGTGGGTTCCCTGACGATGGAGGAGCTGAGGAGTCTGGACGCAGGCTCCTGGTACGGCCGGGAGTACGCCGGCGAGTGCGTGCCTTCACTGGAGGACGTGTTCGAAGCTGTGCCCGAGGAGTTCCCCGTCTACGTGGAGATGAAGGCCAGGGGCCCCAACGGCTTCTCCCTGGCCAAGGCGGTGGTCGATGTGGTCCGCCGCTACCGGCGTTGGGACAGCACCATGGTTGCCAGCTTCAATCCCTGGGGTACACTGTGGGTCAGGGCCTGGGAAAAGAGGATCGTCCGGGGATACATCTGGGCGCGGCGGCACCCCCTCCCCCTGCGGGCCCGCTGGTTCGGGCCCCTGGTGGATGCCCAGTGGCTGGCGCCCGACCGGGACACCTTCTCGGCCAGCCTGCTGTGCAGGAGCCATTCCCGAGGCAAACGTGTCGCTGCCCTGGATACGGACGTGGGCAGGGACATGACCAGCCTGAAGGAGATGGGGCTGGACGGAGTGGTGACCGACGACCCGGTCGAGCTGGCCCGGGGGAGGTAGACCGGGCATGACCGGCGGCGGGGAGCATGTTTCCAGATCGGGCCGGATAGGTCCGGGAGGGTTGTAGATGGAGCTTTACTGGCAGGAACGAAGGGCCGGGCAACGCCTGGTGCTGGTGGCCGACGACGGCACCGAGACCGATGTGGGGGCAGTGCGGCAGACCAAGAGGGGCTTCGACGCCCTGGCTATGACCAACACCTACGACCCCGGGCGGGCCATGAAGGGGATCGCCACGCTGGAGGAGGCCAAGCAGTTCGTAGAGGCCTTCACTCCCTGGGACCTGTTTGGCGGCGACCCCGACATGGACGTGGAGCCCGAGGTGCGGCCCAACCCCGCGGCTTAGGGGAGGCGCCGTCCCCGATACGGATCGCCCCAGGTAGGCACACCTGGGGCGAGGGCCGGTTCCCGTGTGCGGCCAGGGGAGGCTAGCCCGGCGCGCAGGCCCTCAGTATCTCCATGACCTGGGCCTTGGGGTCGTCGCTGCCCGAGACGGCGGGGGAGATGATGGGCAGGGTGATGCCCGCCTCCCTGTACTGTTCGGTCCGGCTGCGGGCGTGCTCGGCGGTGCCCACGATGCCGATGGTGTCCAGCAGCTCCACGGGCAGGAGCCTTTGGGCCTTTGCCTGGTCGCCTTCCTCCCAGGCCCGGCGGGAGGCCTGCACCTCGTCGGCGAACCCCGCCTCCATCATCATCCTGCGGTACCGCGGGAAGCGTGCCGCGTACATGGCCAGGCCGGGGCGCATGCCGTCGGCGGCCCTCTCCCGGTCGTCTCCGATGCCGCACCGGACCAGGGTTGACACTTCGACTTCGGCCGGGTCCCGCCCCGCCCTCCTGGCGCCGGCGGCCACGTGCTCCACGGCATCCCTGGCCCTGTCCAGAGTGCAGGAGGTGAGCATGGTGCCCTGGGCCATCTCGCCGCATACCTCCAGCATCTTCGGGAACACCGCCGCTACGAAGACGGGTATCTCCTTGCGGTACGGCTTGAACCACAGGTCGAAGCCTTCGATGTCGTAGACTTCTCCCTTGAACGACACGCGGTCCTCCCGCAGGAGGGTGCGCACGATCTCGACGCACTCCCTGACCCGGGCTATGGGCTGGCCGAAGACCAGGCCGTGCTCGCCCTCGACCTGTACCCTGTGGCTGGAGCCGACGCCCAGGATGAAGCGTCCCTTGGAGAAGTGGTCTACGCACGCCGCCGCCATGGCGATGGTGGGCGGGGTCCTCACGAACACGCTGGTGATGCTGGTCCCCAGCAGTATCTTCTCGGTGGCCACGGCGCAGGCCGTCAGTATCGAGAACTGGTCCCCGCCGTGTCCCTCGGCCATCCAGGCGGACTCGTAGCCCAGCTCCTCCGCCAGACGTACGCACTCCACGATGTCCCTGGGCGGCAGGCCCATGGACAGGGCCACTCCGGTACGCTCCATGCTACTACCCTCCGGGTCTCGAAACGATAGGGGCCCCCACCCCTGCTGGCGGCAGCCTAAAGGTCCAGGTGCTCCTTGAGATAGGCCATGGACATGTCCATCACCTGGGTCTTGTACGGCTCGCCGTAGACCCCGTAGTGGGAGAGGCCGGGGATCACCCACAGCTTCTTGGGCTCCCGTGTCCGCTCGTACATCTCGATGGCCTGCTCGGCGGGGCATATGGTGTCCCGGCCGGCTATGATGTACAGGGCCGCCCGGGGCGAGATCCTGTCCACCACGTCGATGGGCTTGAAACGGTGAAGCATCTCCTCCGACGCCAGGGAGTAGGGCGTGAGGGACGGGTTCTCCATGTGCGGCACCTTGCCCAGAATGGAGTCCCGCTCCTCGGCCTCGGCGGGGTCGGGCACCAGGATGTCCATCAAGTCCCGGAGCTGGGACTCTCCCGTCTTCACCCTCGTCCTGCGGTCCTCGGCGATGCGGTCCAGAAGGTAACGCCACTCGTAGTCGCGCCTCACGCTCTGGGCCCATCTCCCGCCGTCGCTCCAGCCGGCGACGCTGATGGCGCACCGGACGCGCTCGTCAACGCCCGCCACGTAGGGGACCATACCCCCGCCGAAGCTCCACCCTATCAGGGCCAGGCGGTCGGGATCCACCTTGGGGTTGGTCTCCAGGTACGTCAGGGCGTTGCGTATGTCCTCCGCCTGCTCCTGGGGGTAGAGGCGCCCATGCTCGCCCTCGCTCTCGCCCACCCCCCTGTAGTCCCATATCAGGGCCACGAACCCGGCCTGGGCGAACTGCCGGCCTATCTCCGGGAACCAGAAGTACTCCTTGATGCCTATCATGCCCTGGCACAGCACGATGGCGGGACAGCTACCGTCCGGGGCCTCGTCGGGCTCGAACAACACCCCGGCGATCCTCAGTCCGTCGCTGTAGAAACCTACCTTGCTCTCCATGTCCATCCTTTCTCGACGATACGGTGGGGTGGGCCGCCGGGCTTCGAGGTACGCTCGCTACTCCGGGTCCTTGGGAACGTTCTTGCTCCTCCTGGGGCGCAACATCCAGAAGACCAGGAGGGCCGAAGCGGCCAGGAAGATGGGTAAGCTGACCGCCGCGTTGTCCCCGGAGAAGTCTCTCACCCACCACCACCAGCCGACGCCCAGAATGGCCGCGCCCCAAAGCAGCCTTGCCACAGCCTGGGTCCCCCGGCGCGCCCGGTAGTAGTCGTCGCTGTCGGCAACGTGCCCAGTGTTGGCGAAGTGGTTCTCCAGAGTGCTCTGCCAGGCGCTGGCAAAACCGCACTGGCCGCACTCGTACAGCTTAGGGAACATCTGGGATACCCCTCACCGCGTCGGCATATCGTAACTCATGGTGTCCGGCTCCGGTTGGGGCGGCCCGGCCCCCGAGCCGGACTCCAGGGGTTGGGGGGCGTGGATTCCCGTTTACACGGGAATGACCGACGGGGCGCTGCAAGCTATTGTCAGCGTGAGGCATGGGATAGGCGGAGCATCGAAGGCTGGAAAATGGCGAAGCGTCCATGGCGGCTCCTTTCCCGACTCCCGGAATGGGACGGAGCTGAGGAGGATACCGTAGCGGACTGGCGCCCGCTGTTTGGGTGGCCCGCTACTTGGGTGGCCCGCTACTTGGGTGGAATAATGATGGGGAGGGGCTCGACGTCTTCCAGGCCCGGGGGGTTTATGTTGTCCAGGGCCTCCAGGATGGCGTTGAGGCTGTAGGTCACTTCCGTTAGCTCGGGGTCCTGGATCTCCAGGCCAACGGCGTGGCCCAGGGCTACTACCTCTTCCTTGGTCAGGTCAGCCATGTCGGCCTCCGGAGCCGCCCTGGATGTTCGTCCCGGTGTCAGGTCGCTGGCGGCGGTGAAATGGATTATAGGACGCAACGCCGGGAGCGTCAACCGTTCAGGCCGCTCACGGCGGGACCAATGCTGTCCCAGTTGTCCCGGAACCAGGACACCGTCCGCTCCAGGCCCTCTTCCAGGGACGTGGCCGGATCGTATCCTGCCAGCGATTTTGCTTTGGAGATGTCGGCGCAGCGCCTGCTCTTGCTGTCCCAGTCCCGCCGGGGCCGATGGTGGACCCCCGCCCCGTTGCCCGTGAGCCGGTTGACGGCTTCGGCCAGGTCGGCGATGCGGGTCTCCCGGCCCGAGCCCAGGTTAACGGAATGGCCGCTGGCGTCAGGGCAAAACCCCAGCCTGAGCAACCCATCTACTATGTCTCCGACGTAGGTGAAGTCCCGGGTCTCGTCGCCGGTCCCGGTGACCATCAGGGGCAGGCCCGACATGGCCCGGTGGACGAAGTTGGGGATGACGTTGCGGTACCGGCCCGGCGCCTCGCCGGGGCCGTAGGAGTTGAACAGCCGGGGCTTTACCACGTCAAGGCCTTGGTGGAGGTGGAAGTAGTCGCAATACATCTCGCCCAGCACCTTGGTGATCTGATAGGGGGTCTCGTGGAGGAGGGACCGGGCGCGCTCGTTCAGGGGCAGGGCTGCGTCGGAGGCGTAGATGGAGCTGGACGAGGCGAAGACGAACCGCTCCACACCCGCGGACGCCGACCGCTGGAGGATCCGCAGGGTCCCCATTCCATTGACGGTGAGGTCCAGCTCGGGGTGGTCGACGGAGTTCTGGTTGGCGAAGAGGGCCGCCAGGTGGAACACCAGGCTCGGCCCCCGCTGAAAGACGTCGTCCAGCCTGGCCTCGTCGACGACACTCCCCTCCACGAAGAGGACGGACGGGTCCTCGGGGAGGTTCCACGGCGGCGCCGAGGAGAGGTCGTCCAGGACGATGACGGTGGCGCCAAGCCCGGCCAGGGCCCGGGAGAGGTTCGACCCGATGGAGCCCGCGCCGCCGGTTACCAGGACCGTCTTGCCCCGGTAGTGGTCCAGGTGCTCGGGCATCCCGGTCGCTACTGCTCCATCCCAGGCGCTGCGGGCTGGGACTGGCGCAGCGACTCCTGGGCGGCGAAGGTGGTCAGAGTCGTGGCGACGTATCCTTCGAAGGTCTCGTTCAGGGGCCGTCCCTCCACCAACGCCCGCGTAAGGGCTCGCACCTCCGCGGCGTGGCCCCAGTCGGGGCCGGTGCGCAGCTTCATCTTGCGTGTGCGGCCCCGGTGGGTGTAGCTGGCGGAGCGGAAGTTGTCGATGACCCCCACGGCCCCGCCGCCGAATACCTCGACGCGCTCCTTGGGGTAGCCCTTGTCCCCGCCCGCCGCGTAGCTGATGGAGGCTATGCCGCCGTCGGCCATCTTCAGGGTGATGGCCACGTTGTCCGTGGGGTCGTAGCCCGCCGAGGAGAGGGACTCGGCGTGGACCCGTACGGGATGGGAGCCGGTGAGGAGCTGGACCAGGTCCACGAAGTGGCACACCTCGCCGATTATCCGCCCCCCGCCCTCCTCCGGGTCGTACGTCCAGTGGTCCAGGGGAAGCGGGCCCGCGTTCACCGTGTAGTGGACGGACATTGGCTCCCCGCACCGGGAGAACCGGTCCCTTAGCCACTGGACCGTGGAGGAGTACCGCCGGTTGAACCCCAGCATGAGGACCGGCGGCCTATCCATATCCCGGGATGCCCGGTACGCCTCCTCCACCCGCCCTAGCTGCCCCCGGTCCAGGGCTAGGGGCTTCTCCACGAAGACGTGCTTCCCCGACTCCAGGCAATCGGCGGTGATGGCGGCGTGGGAGCCGTGGCGGGTCAGTACGAACACCAGGTCGACTTCAAGGTCCTGGATGATCTCCCGGTAGTTGGTGGCGCAGTAGTCGAAGCCGAACCTCTGGGCGGCGTGCCGGGCGCTCAGTCCCGTGGCCGCCGCGATGCCCCTGAGACTCAGCCCGGGCGTTTTCTTCAGTGCCGGGAGCATTGTGCTCCTGGCGAACAGGCCCCCGCCGATGACTCCAACCCCAAGCTCTGCCCTGCTGGACGGGGAGGGTCCGGTCTCCCGGCCCAGGCGGACTTTCCGGGAGACCGGTGGTGCTGACGACTGTTCGGGGTAGGTCAGGACGACCCCGACGCAGGGCTCGTCTCCCTCCAGGATGAGGCGGTATGCGTCCTGGGCCCGTTCCAGCGGGAACCGGTGGGTTATCAGGTCGTCCACGTGCACCCTGCCGCCCTCCAGGAGCCTGAGAAACTCCCCGATGTTCCGTCCCGCCGTCCACCTGGCGTAGCCGATGGGGTAGTCCAGGCCCCTGGCGGTGTATGCGGGATCGTAGACTCCGGGCCCCCATGCCCGGGAGACGACCAGCTCCAGCTCCTTGTCATAGAACGCCCGGCGGGGCACCTCCAGGCCCACTTGTCCGGTGGCGACGATGCGCCCCTTCTCGCGGCACAGCTCGGCCGCCTGCTCCATGGGCTCGTTGCTGTCCGAGGATGCCATTATTATCACCGCGTCCACCCCATTGCTCGAGGTGGCCCTGCGGCAGGTCGCGGCCAGGTGGTCGTAGTCGGTGGCGGCAGACTCGACGCCGCGGCCCAGGGCCATCTCCGCGCGCCGTGGGTCGATGTCCATGCCGATGACGTGACATCCGGCCGCCTTCAGCACCTGCACGGTGATCTGGCCCAACAGCCCCAGGCCCAGGACGACCACCGTGTCCCCCAGGCCCGCGTGGGCCACCCGTACGGCCTCCAGGGCGATGCCCCCCAGGGCAGCGAAGGCCGCGGACTCCCCCTGCACGCCGGCGGGAATTCTCGCGCACAGGTTCGCCGGGACGGACGCCACCTCCTGGTGCCCGGCGTACCCCTGCCCGGTGCATGCCACCCGGTCGCCCACGGCCAGCCCATCGACCCCGTCTCCCACCTCCACTACCACTCCGGCCGAGGAGTACCCCAGGGCCACGGGGACGTCCAGCCTGCCCATGGCCTGCCGCCACGCCTCCAGCACGCCGTCGGCCTTCGCCTTGGCGATGACCCGCTTCACCAGGTCGGGGCGGGCCATAGCCTTGCCGATGAGGGACTTTTGGGCCAGCTCCATCATCGACCTCTCGGTGCCGCTGCTGACCAGCGACGCCGTGGTGCGCACCAGCACGTGCCCGCGCCCTGGAAGGCCCACGGGGACCACGTCGACGCTGAGCCGCCCCGTCCGGTAGTTTTGCGACACCTGTCTCATAGTCACCTACTGGAGCGCTCCGCCGGGCCCGCCATACCCGTTGGACCGTCGAGCGCACCCATGATACCGTAGCCACCAGGGAGGAGGCCAAGGTCTCGTGCCCGTGCCCGTGGATAAAGCCGGAAACGGGACGGGGCGCGGAGCATCGCTGGTCATGCGGCTTTGGCCCGGGCCGCGCGGCCCCTCCAGCCGGACACGATCTCCTGGAACCGGTCCTCCATCTCCGGCAGTAGCCTCCGTCGTTCGAACCGCTCCACGGCCGCGGCTCTGCCTGCCTCTCCCAGGCGCCTGCGCAAGTCGGAGTCCCGGAGGCCCATTATGCCCTGTGCCATCGCCTCAGGGTCCTGGGGGGCCACCACCAGCCCGCACCCGGTCTGGCGCACCAGGTCGGCCGCTTCTCCCTCCAGTCCCGCCAGGACCGGCCGCCCCGCGCTCATATAGTTGAGCAGCTTGGTGGGGATGGTGCCCTGCCGGAAGGGCGCCTTGTTCAGGTGCGTCAGGAGCACGTCCGCCGCCGACGTGAAGGCGGCCATGGCGGTCGCAGGCTTGGGCGGTATGAACCGTACGTTGTCCAGGCCGCCGTCCCCTGCCAGGGCGGCCAACCGGTCCCGGTCCGCCCCGCCCCCAACAAAAACCAGCAGCACGTCGTGTTCTCCCCGCTCCTTCAGCAGCCGGGCGGACTCGACGGCGGTGTCCAGTCCCTGGGCGAGGCTGATGTTGCCCGTATACATGACGACCAACCTGTCGCCGAACCCGTACTCCCGGCGGACCTCCTCGGCCTCGTGCGCCGAGGCAGACTCGAAGAAGCACGTGTCCACCCACAGGGGATGCACCTCGGTCTTGCCCTCGGGCACGCCGGTCTCCACCACGTCCCCGCGCATCCGGTTGGAGTAGAAGTACAGGTAGTCGGCGGCGGAGTAGACGAAGCGCTCCAGCCCCAGGGCCAGGCGTATGGCGGTCCGCCCCTTGAGGACTCCGAGGTGGATCGGCTCCTGGGGCCACAGGTCGTGGACGTCGACCACCAGGGGCGCTCGAAACAGCCTGCTCAGCACGTACCCCGACACTCCAAGGAACAGGGGAGGCGAGTAGACGTAGACCAGATCGGGCCGGCCCGACCTGACACCCCCGTACATCGACGTCAGCATGAAGGATAGGTGGTTCTTCATGCGGGGCCAGAAGTCGCGCCTGGACCTCGGGATGAAGAGGAAGGTGCGCGCTACTCTCACGCCCTCCCGTGTCTCCTCCCGGTACAGACGCCGCCGGTACCCGTCGTAGACCGCGCCGTCGGGGTAGTTGGGGAACCCCGTGACGACCGTAACGTCGTTCCCCCGGCCAGCCAGGTAGCCCGCCATCTCCGACACCTTCTGGGACGCCGACGCCGGTTCCGGTGGGTAGTATTGGGTCAGCAGCAGGAGCTTCACGCCCGGCCCGCCGCTCTCAGGGCCTGTTGGTACACCCTCTCGTGCGTCTCGGCGCACCGGGCGGGCGAGAACATCTCGCGGACCCATTCCCTGCCCCGAGCCGCCATTGATGCAGCTTGCTCCCCGTGCTCCAACAGCGACACGACCGCGGATGCTATGGCCTCCGGGTCCCGGGGAGATACCAGGATGCCTGTATTCCCGTCCTGGACGATCTCGGGAACGCCCCCCACGTCAGAGGCCACCACCGGCAGTCCCGCGGCCAGTCCCTCGGCTATCGCGATGCCAAAGGACTCGGAGAGGGACGGCTGTACCAGGATGTCCGCGGCGTGGAGGATGTCGGCAACGTCGGTGCGAAACCCCGCGAAGACCATCGCATCTCCGAGGCACAGAGTCCGGGCTTCGCTGTGAAGAACGTCTGCGTACTTCGTGCGTCCCTCGAGAGTCTGCCCCACGACGACGAACCGGGCCTCGGGGGACCTCTCCTTCACCGCCGCCGCGGCCCGTACGAAATACAGGTGCCCCTTGGTCGGGTACAGGTTGCCCACGGTGACGACCATCGGGGAGTCCTCGGGTATGCCCAGCTCGCCGCGTACCCTGCTGCGGGTCCCGGGCTCGGCCGGGCCGGGGATGTCGACGGGGGGGTACAGGACCTCCACCGGCCTGTAGAACACGTCCCCCCGGGAGCCCATGTACTCCCGGCCCATTGCCCGGGAGGACGCGGCCACAACGTGGGGGACCAGGTAGACCAGGGGCTTGAAGCTCTTCCAGACCAGGGGATAGGGCATTCCGTTGATGTGCCACACGACCCCGCAGCCCGCCAGCCTGCCGGCGATGGCCCCCTGCACATGGGTAACGTCGTGCTGGTGTACCACGGAGATACCCTCGTCCCGTATCAACCGGACCAGTCTTCGAATCGAGCCCCAGAGGTGCGCCAGCCATCCCAGGTGGGAGAGGGGGTTCACCGTCGCGCGGGGCCTCCTCATGCCCGGGACCCGGTGGTACGGGACCCCGGCTTCCTCCAGCATGTCCCCGAACGCCCCGGTACCGTGGGGGATGGCGACGACCGTGTCCACTCCACTGTGCTTCAACGCTGCCGCCATCCTCAGTATCCGCATCTGGGGACCGCCGACCCGGTCTTCGGCGATGATGTTCAATACCCGCAGGCTACGCCCCCTTCAGCTCCCCGATGAGCCGAAGGTATTGCCTCGCGCTCTCGCGCCAGCTCCCCATGGACTCCACGCGCCGCCTGCCGTTCTCGCCCATCCGTGCGCGCTCTTTCTCGTCTCGAAGCAGGCGCAGAATAGCGCTCCCCACGGCGTCGGCATCTGCCCGAGGCGCCAGGAGGCCCGTTTCGCCGTGGGCCACCGCCTCGGTGGTGCCCATCACGTCGCACCCGACCACGGGCTTGCCAAAGGCCCCGGCCTCTGCGAACACCAGGCCGAACCCCTCTACGGCGGACGGCATGGCGAACACGTCGCAGGCATCGTACAGGGCGAATTTCTCGGACTCGGAAACCGTTCCCAGGAACGTAACGGCGCCTTGCAGGCCTGGTGGCAGCACGGCTTTGACCGTGCGCTCCAGCTCGGCCCTGTACGGCCCGTCTCCCGCCACGACGTAGCGGGCGTCGGGGTACTCGGCAAGGATTCGCGGCATGGCGCCAATGACCCACTGGGCGCCCTTGTATTCGATTAGCCTCGCAACCGTGAGGATGACAGGGCGATGTCCGCTGGGATATGCGCGCTCTCTTAAAGTGCTCATCGCCTCGCCGGCCCGTGCGGCATCTTCTCGCCAGGCGTCCACGGCGTCGACGTCGACGGCGTTCGGGATGACGGTGGTGCGGACGCGTTTCGAGGGTATGAAGTTGGTCACGTCGGCCTCGGTGTCCCTCGACACGCACACGTTCGCGTTTGCCGCCCGCAGGATGAAGTGCAAGATCCACTTGCGCCGGCGCCAGTTCAACCCCGGACCTGTGTCGCGGGCCACGTGGTGAATAGTCTGGACAACCGGAATGCGTGCCGCCTTTGCCACCAGGCAGCAGGCTGCGACCATGGACGGGGACTGATTGGCGACTATGTACTCGGCCCGGCTCCGGCGGACCGCACGGTACAGGTCCCACACAAAGCGGAGCCGTCCCAACACGAGGGATGGACTGTTCCACTGCCCCGAACCCAGAGACGCGCCATGGACCCGCTCGATGGGATAGCCGCAGGTGGCCTCGAACCGTTCCATTTCCTGAGGCTCTGGGCACCAATCGTGCTGGGTCGTAGGATGCGGGCAGGATGTAGCAACGAACGTGATGTCTTCGCCCAATCTGGCCAGGTGTCTCGCTATCTGGTGGGCGTGCACTTCCCCACCCCCAACGTGGGCGCCGCAAAGGTAGGATGCCATCACTCCGGTGCCCATGGACGCATCCTACCTTTCTCGGGCCGGCACGCCCAGCCTGTCAGGTGCTTCGGCTCCCTGCCTACCGTCACTCCGGCCCCGTCCCTACCGTCATTCCGGCCCCCGAGCCGGAATCCAGGGGTGGGGAGCATAGACTCCCACGTTCGGAGACTGTGGTATACGCGGCATATCCGCGAAAGCGGGTATCCAAAGGCCTAGGTTTGTCAGGCGACGAGACTGCGGAGGTCCCGCGCGACTCGGTCATACCAGGGCCCGCTCCGAAAGAACTCCCCCCGCTCCTTGGCCCCGACGCATAGCCGCCGATATAGTTCGGGGTCGTTCAGTATCCGATCGATCGCGGCCTTCAGACTGTCGACGGAACCTGGTTCTACCAGCAGGCCGTTTTCCTCGTGCTGGACAACTTCAGGGATGGCGCTGAACATGGTGGCAATCACGGGGACGTGGCACTGGAAGGCTTCCACGATGATCCCCGGATGACCTTCTCCTGGGTAAAAGGTGGGCAGCAGCAGCAGGTCGTGCTCCGAGAGCACTCGTGGGACATCTGCGGGGTCCAGTATACTGCGATGGGTCGCCTTGGGATGCCCATCGAATACCGCCATGTCGAATCCGAAGCTGGGCGGCCCATAGACGTAAAGGTGGCATTGTTCGGGCAGAGAACGGCAAGCCTCCAGGAGCTCATATATCCCTTTTCGCGAGTCCAATCGCGATATGAAGACCAGGTTTCGGACGCTGTCCCTGGGTCCGGTCTCCGGAGGCTTGATATCTCTCGTGTTTGGCAGCCACCTAAAATCAGCGAATTCGGGAAAGCCTCCAATGATCTGTTGGGTCTCGACGTACACACGCTCAGACCGCAGCCAGGTCCATCGAGACAGCCGCCGGAGGGACTTCGGGTAGGTGCGGCCAAGGCTGCCGCCGAAGAACCGGACCGCCAGAGGCCGACGCATCAGTCTGCAAATGGTCCAGACAACAAACACCGACGCGGGTACGCGTGGGTAGGGGGCCGTGTTCAGGAACACCAACCGGGAACGCCAGCCATGCCTCGGGACTCTCCAGCACAGGAGCAGCAACATCAGGGCCTTGATGAGCCAACGGAGCCAGACTATGCCCACTCCATCGGCGTTGAACCAGAACCACGGGTGAAGGACCCTCACGTCGAAGCCCCGTGTTCTTAGTTCTTCGACCGTTTTCGCGAAGAGTACTTCGGCCCCTCCGATGTTGGTCGTGAGTAAAGGCGGCCCAATGCAAAGGATTCTGATGGACTTGTTCTGTTGGCCCATACCTGATTTCGTTCTCTTGGCTTCCCCTACGTGGAAGAGGCCACCAGGCGTGAGTAGTGGCCCTGCCGTTCCAGCAGCTCCTCGTGGCTTCCCTCCTCTATCACCTCACCCTGGTCCAGGACCACGATCTTGTCGGCGTATCGGATGGTGGACAGGCGGTGGGCTATGATGATCACCGTGCGGTCCCTGGATACGCTGTGGATCGCCTCCTGCACCAGCCTTTCGGACGCGGTGTCCAGGGAGCTGGTCGCTTCGTCGAAGATCAGTATCTCCGGCGAGCTCAGCACGGCCCTGGCTATGGCCAGGCGCTGCTGCTGTCCCCCGGAAAGCTTCATCCCCCGGTCTCCGATGACGGTGTCGTAGCCCTCGGGCAGCTCCAGGATGAACCCGTGGGCGTTGGCGGTCTTCGCCGCCTGGACGACGGACTCGGTGGAGTGGGCGTTCCTGCCGAAGACGATGTTGTCGACCACGCTGGAGTTGTGGATGAAGGGGTCCTGGCTCACCAGCCCTATGCTGCCCAGCCAGGCGCTCTGCTTCAGCTCGTCCAGGGGCACGCCGTCGACGGTGACCCTGCCCCCGTCGGGCTGGAACAGGCCCAGGACCAGGTTGATGAGGGTGGTCTTCCCCGCTCCCGAGGGTCCCACCACGGCCGTCACCTTGCCCTTCTCGAACGTCAGGTCCACGCCCTTCATCAGCGGCTCCCTCCCCCGGTGGGCAAAGGAGACGTTCTCGAAGGCGATGCCCCGTTCCAGCCGGTCCAGGACCACCGTCCCGTCGGGCCTCTTGGGCACCAGACTGGTCATCGCCAGGTGCGCCAGGTCCACGTCGGGCAACAGCCCCATTGTCTCTATGCGCAGGCGTCCAAAGGAGGTCAGGGCCGGCAGCATCTGCACCAGAGCCATGGCGAAGACCCCCAGCTTGGGCAGGAGGTCCACCAGGTCGCCGGGGCTGAGGGTCTTGATGGACAGGACGAAGCCCAGCATCACCAGGACCGCCGAGACCTCCATCAGGGGCCTGGGGATGGCCATCCAGCCCATGAGCCTGCCGTGGGCCTCGGCGTGGTCCCTGGTCTGCCGGTCGAAGCGCTTGGCCCACTGGCCGGTGACCCCCAGCGCTATGATCTGGCGAATGCCGCTGATGAGCTCGTTGGCGATGACGTTCTGCTCGGCCCCTGCGGCGGCCCTCCTCCGGCCCAGGTTGAAGGATACGGTCCTGGACAGGTGGTGAATCAGGACGTAGTAGAGGAGCCCAAGGCAGACGAACGGCAGAAACCCCATGGGGAATATGAGGCCCAGTACGACGGCTATGGTCACCACCCTCAGCAGGAAGGCCGTCATCTGGGGCCCCCTGAGGAGCAGCAGACCCACCGCCATCGGGGCAGTCAGGCCGTTGTAGAGCAACGTGCCCTGCCGGTTGTCCAGGAAGAACTGGTACTGACCCGAGGCGTACCGGTCCATTATCTCGCTCTGCACTGTGTACAGCACCTTGCCGCTGGTGTAGGCGGTTAACGCCTCCAGCGCCACGGTGAAAAGGGTCTTGGCGACGAAGAGGGCCATGAGCAGCACCGAGGCGGCGACCAGCGGGTCCGAGAGGGGCACCAGACCGGCCATGTCCTGGAAGAACGCAAGGACGCTGCCCGTCTGGTCTTCGGAGCTGCCCAGAAGAGACGAGAATACTGGAAGGAAGGCGGCTACGCTGAGGCTTTCCAGGACGGAGGTGGTCAGGATCAGCATCAGGATCGATCCGGTGAGCAGCTTGTAGCGCCCCAGGAAGTAGAGGACCGCGGTGTACCGCGGGCCGCTAGCGTCGGCTCTTTCGCTCACCCTGCACCCTTCTCCGGCATTCCGCCCGTGGTCGACAGGATGATGTCCGCTGCCCCGGCCAGGTCCGGGGCGGACAGGACGCCCCGGTGCTGTTTCGCGGGGGAGGCGCCCACACGGATGCCGCGGACCCCGGCGGCCCGGGCGGCGTCCATGTCCCCCTGCCGGTCTCCCACCATGAACGACCGGGACATGTCCACCCCCCAACGAGCGGCCGCGGTCACCAGCATTCCGGGCTGCGGCTTACGGCACCCGCACTGCACGTCGTAGGCGGCCAGCGCCGCGCCGGGGCGGTGGGGGCAGTAGCAGATTCCGTCTAGGAAAGCGCCCCTGGAGTAAAGGCGCCCGGCCATCTCCCGGTGGACCTCCAGCAGGCCGGCCTCGGTGATCAGCCCCATCCCCACGGCCGCCTGGTTGGTGGCCACTATGACCAGGTACCGCTCCTGGAGGCGGGCGACGGCCTCGGGGACGTGGGGCAGGACGCATAGCTGGCCGGGATGGGTTACGTTGCCCACCTCCTCGACGATCACGCCGTCCCGGTCCAGGAACACCGCGGGGCTGGCGGACCCGGGGCCGGGCCTTGCCGGCCGGCTGTCGTCGGGATAGGAGGGGATGTGGATGTTGCCCTCCAGGCGCACCATTCCGGAGAGGCGTTTCACGACGTTACCTGACGCCCTGGGCGTTCATCATCTTCTGCGCCGGCAAGCCCCATGTCCGTCGGTTGGGAGCGGTCTTGGGCAATGCTCCGCCCATCGCCTCGCCTGTGCCGTCGAGGCGCGCGCCTGGGTCTCCCATCCATTGCCCCTACCCATGGGCCCTATCGGCGCAACGGCCCGCTGCCGTTGCGCGTATCCGTGGCCGGCTGGCGTCTAGACCCCGGCCCCTACACCGTCGGGCGCCATCCTGCCGTATCCCGTGACCCAACCGGGGACCGTTCCAGAGCGGGTCGCCACATCCAGGTCAGTCGGGTCCAGGGTGGTCGGCAGCCGCCTGCCCAGCCAGTTGAGAAACACCTCGCACCGGTCCCCGGAGGGAAGGTATCTCTTGAACAGGGCATCAAGGCCCCTGAGGGGTCCCGACTTGACGTGGACCCGGTCGCCCCCGCGGAAGGCCTGGCCGTAGCCGCCCTGGTTCCATACCTGGACCCGCGACCGGACCTCCTCCACGGCGTCCTCGCCAATGGGGGACGGCCTCTCCCGCGCCGGCAGGAAGTAGGTGACCCCCGGAGTCCACATCGCCCGGGACCAGCGCTCTGGGTCGTCGCTGCTCACCCGGCAGAAGAGGTAGCCCGGGAACAGCTCCTCCCAAGCGGTCGCGCCCCTCTTGACCACGGCGATCCGGGGGTTGTACACCTCGCAGCCCCAACGGCGCATGTGCTTCTCCACCAGCGCCGACCGGTTCCGCTTGACCCTCGCAACGTACCAGTCATGGGGCATTGGAGTCCTCCGTAGCCCCGGGCAGCAGGGAGACGATCCTGTCCGGCTGGATGCCCAGGTCTCGTAGATGGCCCCGCTTCTCCTCCACGCCGTCCAGCGCGGCTATGATCACCCGGTCGTGGTCCGTTGGGGGCGATGCTTCCACGTCCCGCACGTGGGCGCCCAGGAACTTGCCGTTGGCCGGCGTGGAGGGGCCGTAGATGTCGATCTCTTCGATGCCGGCCTCCCGGAGCGCCAGATAGACCAGCTCCGCCAGCTCGCCCGTCCCGAATATCGCCACACGGGACTCGGCGTGCAGCTCCAGGGGGGCCAGCTCCTGCCGGAGGGTCTGGCGAATGGTCTGGTAGTGGCCCAGGAACCTCTGGATGTAGGAGACGGTGAGCTGTACCTTGCGGGTAAACCCCTTGGGCGTTAGAGCGTACAGGCGTCGTTTCCACCTGGCGCGGGTGACGCGAATGTACCCCTTCTGGGCCAGGTTGCGCACCAGCGCGTTGGTCAGCCCCAATGCGATTCCCAGCCTGCGGGACAGGTCCCGCTGGGTCACGTCGGGAGCGTCGTACACCTCGGTCAGGAGCTTGAGCTGCCGGTAGCTCGACGTCTCCATCGGGTCCTGGTGTTCACTTCGTGAACTCATGACTCTGGTTGATATTAATGACGCCTGGAACTGGATGTCAAGCGCTTTCGGTTCGAATAATGAACAACAATTTTCGGTTGTACAGTGAACCCATGAACGTTACGGGCCATTCACTTGACGTTACTTGACACCCGCTGGTTCGATGGTCAAAATAGGTATCCGTCGACGGCGACGTGACAGGAGGCGGCATGGACAGAGCCGACATACCGTACCTATCGGCCGGTGACCTCTCCAGGCTCATCGAGAAGAGGGAGGTCTCCCCAGTGGAGGCCGCCGAGGCCTACCTGGACCGCATCGACGACCTGGACTTCAAGTTCAACGCCTACCTGACCGTGTGCCGCGACCTGGCCATGGACGCTGCCCGGGAGGCCGAGAGGGCCATCGTGGCGGGCAACCACCTGGGCCCCATGCACGGCGTCCCCGTGGCCGTCAAGGACCAGTTCTGGAGCAAGGGCATCCGCTCCACCGGCGGGTCACGGATCCTGATGGACTTCGTTCCCGACGACGACGCCACGGTGATTGCCAACCTGAAGAAGGCCGGAGCGGTCCTGCTGGGCAAGACCAACGTCACCGAGTTCGCCGTCACCGGCTTCACCCACCGGTTCAGCACACCGCGGAATCCCTGGGACCTGGACCGATACACGGGTGGCTCCAGCGGCGGTTCCGGGGCCGCGACGGGGGCGTTCATGTGCGCCACCTCCCTAGGGGAGGACACCGGCGGCTCCATACGCTGCCCGGCCACCTGGTGCGGCCTGGTGGGACACAGGCCCTCCTGGGGCAGGGTCAGCCGGTATGGTGTCATGCGCGGAGTGTGGTCCATGGACGCCGTCGGGCCCATCTCCAGGACCGTGGAGGACGCGGCCATCACCCTGGGGGCCATCGCTGGTCAGGACCCCAAGGACCCCTACACCTGGGACACCCCCGTCCCCGACTACCGGGCCTCCCTGGACGGGGACGTGAGGGGAATGAAGGTGGGCGTCATCTCGGAGATCATGCACAGCGACCTGGTGGAGCCCGAGGTCCGCGACGTGGTATCCCAGGCGGCTGCGGTCCTGCGGGGGCTGGGGGCAACTGTGGAGGAGGTGTCCATACCACTGTCCACCGCGGCCAGCGCCGTGTCGGGGACGTTGCTGGGAGTGGAGCCCGCCGCAACTCACCGCAAGTGGATGCGGGAGCGGCTGCAGGACTACGGGCACGACAACCGCATCGGTCTCTTGGTGGGCAGCATCATGCCGGCCCAGGCCTACTACAAGGCCCAGAAGCTCAGGTCCATGGTCAAGGACCAGGTGCACGCTGCGCTGGACACCTACGACGTGCTGGTCCTCCCGACCAGCGGCAGGCCGGCCCCCGAGGTGGAGGACGACCCGGTCGTCACCAGCAAAGAGACCTCCTCCAGGCTGGCGTTCCTTTTCACCCGCATCTTCAACCTCGCCAGCGCCCCGGCCCTGTCAGTGCCCTGCGGGTTCACCTCCGGCGGCCTCCCCATCGGTATGCAGATCGGTGGCCGTCCCTTCGGAGACGACGTGGTGCTGAAGGTGGCCCACGCCTACGAGCAGGCCACACCCTGGCACACCATGAGGCCGACCCATGCCTAGGACGACATCGCGCTACGACGTAATCGTGGTGGGCGCCGGCAACGCGGCCCTCACCGCCGCCCTGTCCGCCAGCCAGGCCGGGGCCAGGGTACTGGTGCTGGAGAAGGCCCCCGAGGCGGAGCGGGGCGGCAACAGCCGGTTCAGCGGGGGCCTGTTTCGCTTCGCTTACGATGGCATCGAGGAGCTCAAGCCCTTCCGCCGGGACCTCTCCGCCGCCGATTGGGACCGGGTGGAAGCGGGCCACTACGACACCGACCGCTACTATCAGGACATCATGCGGGTGACCCAGGGCCAGGCGGACCGGCAGCTGTCCCTCAAGCTGACCGGCGAGTCTTACTCGACCCTGGCGTGGATGACCGGCCTGGGCGTGGACTGGGACTGGACCTCCCTCTGGTCGGTGGACTCGGGAGAACTCCTCCGGTTCAACCCCGGCGCAGTCCTGGAGGCCAGGAACAAGGGCGTCGGCCTTATGGAATCCCTCTACCGGGCGGTGGGCCTGGCGTCCATCGACGTGGTGTATGGCGCCAAGATGACGGCTTTCCTCCAGGACGGCGACGGCGGGGTCACGGGGGTACGCATCCGCACGCCCGACGGGACCGAGGACGCGCCCGCCGGTGCGGTGGTGCTGGCCTCGGGCGGGTTCGAGGCCAACGCGGAGATGCGGGCCCGTTACCTGGGGCCCGGATGGGACCAGGTGAAGGTCCGCGGAACCAAGTTCAACACGGGGGAGACCCTGCGCATGGCCCTGGAGCTGGGCGCCAAGCCCGTGGGCCACTGGCAGGGCTGCCATGCTACCCCGGTGGACGGTGACTCGGCGCCGGTGGGAGACCTGCGCCTCACGGACAGGACCAACCGCCTCTCCTATCCCTACTCCATCATGGTCAACGTCCTGGGGCGGCGGTTCATCGACGAGGGAGAGGATACGGGAGGCTATACCTACGCCAAGACGGGCCGGGCCGTGCTGGCCCAGCCAGGCGCCATGGCCTACCAGATATTCGACGCCAAGACGGTCCATCTGCTGGAGGAGCGGTACTCCACGGGCGCTCCGGTGGTCTCGGAGACCATCGAGGGACTGGCCGGCGGTCTCTCCATTCCTGCGGATGCCTTGGCCCAAACGGTGGCCGAGTACAACGCCGCCGTGCTGCCGGGGAGGTTCGACCCCGCGGTGAAGGACGGCAAGGGGACGGCGGGGCTGGAGCCTCCCAAGTCCAACTGGGCGCTGCTCCTAGACACGCCGCCCTATACGGCTTACTCCGTGGCCTGCGGCATCACCTTCACCTATGGGGGCATCCAGATCGATACCCAGGCGCGAGTCATCGACACCGAGGACAACCCGGTCCCGGGCCTCTATGCCACCGGCGAGATAACGGGGGGCTTCTTTTTCCACAACTACCCGGGTGGCACCGGCCTGATGCGCGGCGCGGTGTTCGGGCGCATCGCGGGGGCCAACGCCGCCGCCGAGGGTGCGGGCAAGTAGCCGATGGACGAGACCCGCCGCCTGGCTGAATTCGCGGCGGGGCGCCGTTACCAGGACCTTCCGCCCTCCGTCGTCGAAGCGGTCCGCGTCTACATACTGGACAACCTGGCCAGCGGCCTGGTGGGCTCCCACACCCCCTGGGCGGACATGGTCGGCGGCCTCGTCCGGGAGACGGCCCCCAACGGCCCCTGCTCCGTGTTCCAACGTTCTTGGACCACGTCCCCGTCCCATGCGGCCCTGGTCAACGGGACCATGATCGGCGGCTTCGAGACGGACCACGCCTTCGTCCCCGGCTCCTGCCACCCCAGCGCCGCCGTATTTCCCGCGGCGATGGCCGTTGCCGAGAAGCGTCGCTTGGACGGACGTTCCTTCATCGCGGCGGTGGCTGCTGGGTACGAGCTGGCGTGCCGGGTGGGCGCGGCCGCTACGCGGTCGGTGGAGGACGAGCGGGGGTTCCATGGGCCGGGGACCAACGCTCCCTTTGGCGGCGCGGCGGGCGCGGGCCGGGCCCTGGAGCTGGACACGGAGGCGATGGTCAATGCCCTGGGAGTCGCCGGCTCCCACGCCTGCGGGCTGCTGGAGTTTGCCCGGGAGGGGGCCATGACCAAGCGGCTTCACGTGGGTCGCGGAGCCCAGATGGGACTGGAGAGCGCCCTCCTGGCATCCAGCGGCTTCACGGGACCCTCCACCGTCCTGGAGGGGGAGAAGGGGTTTCTGCGCGTCTACTCTCCCAGTCCGCGCCCCGAGCTCCTGCTGGAGGGCCTTGGAGAGCGTTACCTGCTCATGGACATGCTGGTGAAGGCCTACCCCTGCCACGCCTCCTTCCACCCCGTCGTCGAGGGCATCCACCGCCTGAGGGCCGGCGGCGGCATGGAGCCTGGCGCCGTCGAGTCCGTCCGGGTCGTGGGGTACGAGCGGATGATAAAGCGCCACGACCAGCGGGAGCCCACCAGCGTGTTGGGCGCGCAGTACAGCCTGCCCTTCTCCGTGGCCGTCGGCCTCTGCCGGGATATCGACGACCCCTTTACGTATAGCGAGGAGACGCTGTGGGACCCGGCCATCCGGAGGCTGGCGTCGTCGGTGGAGCTGGCCGTGGATGGGGAGCGGTTCGGCAGGCCCGGCGGCCCGGCGGCCGAGGTGTCCCTGACCGTGGGAGGGTCCCTCCACACCTTCCAGGTCGCGGGCTGGAAGGGCGCTCCCGGCAACCCCTACACCTTCGATGAGATGGCAGGCAAGTTCCGCCGTTACGCGGCTGGGTCCCTGGACCCGGAGAGGACCGAGCAGGTGGTGCGGACCGTCTTGGCCCTGGAGGACGCCGACGTGGGGGAGCTGGCCGCGTTGCTGAGGATGGAGGGGCCCTGATGATGGTCCAGGGCGTGGGCATCATTGGGTACCCCATCCGGCACTCCATCTCCCCGGTGTTCCAGCAGGCGGCCCTGGACCACCACTCGTTGGATGCGACCTACCAGGCGTGGGAGGTGACGCCCGAGGGGCTTGGCGACTTTATGGCCGAGCTGCGGCGGGCCGACGCCCTGGGCATCAACGTGACGGTCCCCCATAAGGAGGCGGTGATACCCTACCTGGATGAGGTCGACGGCTGGGCCTCCGACGCGGGCGCCGTCAACACCGTCCACAAGGACGGGGGCGCCCTTGTCGGGCACAACACCGACGGCATCGGCTTTGTCCGGGCGCTGGAGGGCGAGGCCGGGTTCGCCCCACGGGGGAGCAGGGCGCTGATCGTCGGGGCGGGCGGCTCCGGCCGGGCGGTGGCCCTGGCCCTGGCCCGGTCCGGCGTCGCCTCCATCACCATCGCCAACCGGACCCTACGGAGGGCCGGGGACCTGGCCGACGCCGTATCCGGCCGGGGAGCGTCGCCCGGGCCGGAGAGGCCGCCGGAGGTGGAGCCCATTTCCCTGGAGCGGATTGCCGAGGCGGCCTCCTCGGTGGACCTGATCGTCAACTGCACCACCCTGGGGATGAGGCACGGGCCCGACGAGGCAGCATCGCCTCTGAAGGCGGACCACATACCATCGAACGCCCTGGTATATGACCTGGTGTATAATCCTCCCGATACGCCCCTTCTCATGGAGGCGAGGAAGGCCGGGGCCGCCACGCTGGGAGGCCTGGCGATGCTCGTCTACCAGGGGGCGGCCGCCTTCGAGTACTGGACTGGGGTGGAGGCGCCGGTGGAGGTGATGATGAAGGCGGCTAGAGCGGCCCTGTGACATATCCATCGGCATCGATAGCCACCGGGAGGTGCCATTGGTCCGGTTCCTGACGGCCGGAGAGTCCCACGGGCAGGGGTTGGTGGTCATCGTCGAGGGCGTCCCGGCGGGACTCCGCCTGGACGAAGACTACATCGGCGCCCACCTGGCCCGGCGGCAGCGGGGCTACGGCCGGGGCGGCCGGATGCTCATCGAGCGGGACCGGGCGGTCATCCTCTCGGGTGTGCGCCATGGCCTGACCCTGGGGAGCCCCATCGGGATGACCCTGGAGAACCGCGACTGGGTCAACTGGCAGGAGTCCATGAGCGTCGTTCCCGTGGAGGGCGAGGTGGCGCGGATTACCCGGCTGCGCCCGGGCCACGCCGACCTCCCGGGGGCCATGAAGTACGGCTTCCAGGACGTGCGCAACGTCCTGGAACGGGCCAGCGCCAGGGAGACGGCGGCCCGGGTAGCCGCGGGAGCCGTGGCCCTGAGGCTGCTGGAGGAGTTCGGCATCGAGCTCCATAGCCACTCCATATCCATAGGCGGCGTGTGGGCCAGTCCTCGCGAGCCCATCGACTGGCAGGTCGTCGAGGAGTCCCCCGTGCACTGCGCCGACGCCGAGGCCGGGCCTCGGATGATGGCGGTCATCGACCAGGCCAAGGAAGCCGGCGACACCGTCGGCGGCGTGGTGGAGGTGGTGGCCACCGGCGTGCCCATAGGCCTGGGATCCCACGTACAGTGGGACAGGAGGATAGACGGCCTCATCGCCCAGGCCCTCATGTCCATCAACGCCGTAAAGGCCGCCTCCATCGGCGAGGGGTGGGAGTCGGTGGACCGGATGGGCTCCCAGGTCCACGACGTGATAGAGCCGGTGACGGACCCCTCCCGGCCCTGGCAGCGACGGACCAACCGGTCCGGCGGCACCGAGGGGGGGATGACCAACGGCATGCCCCTGGTGGCCCGGTTTGCCATCAAGCCCATATCCACACTGGTCAAGCCGTTGCCGTCGGTGGACCTGGACACGGGCGAGGTGGTCCAGGCCCACTACGAGCGCTCCGACGTATGCCAAGTGCCGCCGGCCGGGGTCATCGGCGAGGCCATGGTGGCCCTGGTGCTTGCCGACGTCTTGATGGAGAAGTTCGGCGGCGACAGCGTCGAGGAGACCCGCCGCAACCACCTGGCCTACCTGGAGACGGTGGGCCCGCGGAGGGGCCCGTAGGGCCTGGAGTGCCCGGAGTGCCCGGAGTGTACGGAGTGTACGGAGTAAAGGAAGCGAACGCCTTCCCTCGGAACGTCATCCTCATCGGGTTCTCCGGCACGGGGAAGACCCAGGTGGGCAGGAAGGTGGCCCGCCTCCTGGGCTGGGAGTTCGTCGACACCGACGAGGAGATCGAACGTACGGCCGGCAGGCCGGTCCGCCGTATCTTCGCCGAGGAGGGGGAGCCCGCTTTCAGGGACCGGGAACGGGCCCAGATTCGTGAGGGGTGCCGGGGGGAGCGCCGGGTGATCTCCACGGGCGGGGGTGCGCCGGTGGACCCCGAGAACCGCGCCACGATGCTGAGCGGAGGCGCCGTGGTCTGCTTGGACGCCGAGCCGTCGGCCATCTACCGGAGGCTCGTCGAGGACGCCGGCAACTCCGTGGCCGGGCGTCCCATGCTCGCGGGGTCCGACCCCTTGGACCGTATCACGGCCCTCAAGGAAGAGAGGCGGGCAAGTTACGCCTCCGCCCACCACACCGTCGCCACCGACGGCCTGACGGTGGAGGAGGTGGCCAGAAGGGTCGTGAAGCTGGTCGGCCTTGCCCGGTGCAGGACGGAGGCGCCCCCTTGAGAGAGCGGATGACGGAGAGGAGCGAGCTGGCCGCGGAGGTTACCCACCAGGGCGGACGATACCAGGTGCTGGTGGGTTGGGGCCTGCTGGACGACCTGGGCCGGCGGGTCGCCGATGAGGGACTGAAAGGGCCCGCCTACATCGTCAGCGACGACCGGGTGTTCAGCCCCTACGGCCGTCTTGCCCAGCGCTCCCTCGAGAAGGCGGGCATTCCCACCCACTGCTTCATCATTCCGGCGGGCGAATCCAGCAAGACCCTGGAGGTGGCCCAGGGGATATACCAGTGGCTCGTGGAGATGAGGGCCGAGCGCCGCCATCCCATCGTGGCGGTGGGCGGAGGCGTCGTCGGGGACCTGGCGGGCTTCGTGGCCGCGACCTTCCTGAGGGGGATGCCCTTCGTCCAGGTTCCTACGAGCATGGCCGCCATGGTCGACGCCTCCATCGGGGGCAAGGTGGCCGTGGACCTGCCCCAGGGCAAGAACCTGGTCGGCTCCTTCTATCAACCCAGGCTGGTGCTGGCGGACGTGGCCGCCCTGGCCACTCTGGGAAAGCGTGAGCTGGCAGAGGGGTGGGCCGAGGCCATCAAGCACGGACTCATCCTGGACGCGGACCTGTTCGCCGTGTTCGAGGAGCACGCCGAGGACCTGATGGACCTGGAGCCCGAGTTGTCCACCGACGTGATCCGCCGGAGCGTTGCCATCAAGGCCCGGGTGGTGAGCGAGGACGAGAAGGAGACCCTGGGCCGACGAATACTGTTGAACTACGGCCACACCATCGGGCACGCCATTGAGGCGGCCACAGGTTACGGCCGGTACCTGCACGGGGAGGGAGTGTCAGTGGGAATGACCGGCGCGTCCATCATAGGGCGGGAGCTGGGGCTGACGGACCAGGGCTTGGTGGACCGCCAGCGGCGGGTCCTGGAGCGCTTCGGCCTTCCCACCGGGGCAAGAGACGTGGAGCCCGATGACCTCTTCCGGGCAATGTTGCTGGACAAGAAGACCGAGAGCGGCTCCATCCGCTGGGTCATGCTGGAGGACGTGGGAAGGGCGGTGGTCACCCGGGACGTCCCCGGCGAGCTGGTGGAACGGACGGTGCGCGGCCTCCTGGGCCCGTAGCTCCTCAGGCGAACTCCTGCAGGATGCGGCTGAACTCGTCCTCCAGCGACGGGATGCTGTCCACGACCTGGGGCAGCTCGTCCTCGGGGAAGGCCTTGAGGGTCGTGCTCCTTACGTTTCCCAGACTGGACAGTCCCAGAGCGATGGAGGCGCACGTCTGGTCGTCGGGGGCCTCCAGGATACCCACCAGGTCGTACTGCCCCATGGTCAGGTAGATGTTGGGGAGCCGCCCGCCCGCGGCCTCCACGGCCTGCCGGACGGCGTTGACGTGCTGGGGCAGGTACCTGATGTTCCGTAGACCCTCGTCGGTGTAGGTCATCAACAGGACGTAGCTGGGCATTTAGCCCTCCTCTCTTGGTTTTTTCCGGTACATGGCGGACCGGGTCCGCTCCTGTCTGCTCCACTCGGCCACGAAGAGGGCCGCGATGACGACGCAGATCGCCCCGGCGAAGGTCAGCAGGAGGATGGAGGCCGCGCCGGCCAGAAAGTCGGGACCCGCCCCCGATGCCTGCCGCAGCCCGACGGCGACGGCCCCGCTGAGGACAGTCGCCCCGTAAAGGACCCTGATTCTCGAGGGCTCCACGAACCTGGTGGCCGCCACCCCAAGCTGGGACCCCACGGAGGCCGCGGCCAGCATCATTACCGCCATCAGCAGGTCCACGTGGTTCGAGAGCGCGTACAGCAGGGTGCCCACCGAACCGGTTATGATCACCTGGAACAGGTCCGTCCCGATGGCCACGGTGGTTGGTACCCCCAGAACGTATATCAGGATGGGCATCAGGATAAAGCCCCCGCCGGCGCCCAACAGTCCCGCCAGAAAGCCGACGCCGGACCCGATGAGCACCAGCACCCACAGCGAGACCCGCTCCATGCCGGGCACCGACAGGGAGACGTAGGTTGGTATGCTGAACAGGCCGGGAATCCCGATGGAGTGGGGCGGGACTCGCAGCCTCCGCACCCTTCCGGCCAGGAGGGACGTGGCGGTCGGGTCGCCCTCCTCCGCGGCGTGTCGGGTCCTCAGGAAGTCGTAGAGGAGGAACGACCCAAGGGTGCCCAGGAACGCCACGTAGACATAGCGTATCACGGGGCCGGCTATGCCCACCTCCTCCAGGTGGGAGTTCAGCCGCTCGGCCGCGAACAGGGCCGGAATGGTGCCGATGACCATCAGGGCTCCCAGCTTGAAGTCGACGTTGCCCACCCTCCGGTGCTTCAGGGTGTTGATCAGCGACGACCCCATTATCAACGTAAGGCCGGTCCCTACGGCGAACACGGGCGGCACGCCGAAGACCAGCAGTCCGCCGGTGATGAGGAAGCCGCCGCCCACGCCGAAGAAACCGCTCAGGTTCCCCACCATCCCACCCAGGAGCAGGAGCAGCGCCGGATGCACCTCGACTCCGGCATTGGGGAAGAGCACGAGCTAGCCGCCGGCGGCGGGGGTCAACTCCGGCCGCTATCCGTAGTCGTCTGGCGGGAGCGCGTGACCCTCCGGCCGAGTCTGGAGACGAGCCTCAACACTACCTCCCATAGCGCGTACAACCCAAGGGACAGGGTGGCCATGACCGCCAGCACGAAGACGCCCCACAGCCAGGGGCTGTCGTCGCTCAGAGTCCGGAGGAAGTCGCCGATGGAGCCGTACATAGTCTGGACCGAACGGGGCCGGCAGCGGCCTCACCAATCTTATCATCGGAGTATTGTCATGGAAATAGCTGCCAGCCATGCGCGTAAGATTCCTCAGCTCCGCTGTGCTCCGTGCGGAATTGCCAATGGCCTTGTGAAGGCCACGTATGGGGATGAAGATGACGGTGCCCTCCTCACCGTCGTTCCGGCGCAGGCCGGAACCTAGGGGTGAGGCTTGCTACACCAATTTCTAAGAAATATATTAGATTATGTCTCGAAAATGCTTGAAAGACTGTGGCCCCGTTGCTATGCTGGGGCACGATGCCCTCGATGGCATAGTCCACCCAGGCCCATCCTTCGGTTGCTTGCACCTTTGCCGGAGGGCCGTTTCCACTGGGGGCCTGGACGCGGACCGGTGGGGTGGTGGGCGGGAAGAGCCGCTGCCGTCGATCTCGGGCTCCAGATTTTTCGGGCCTCTTAGGTTCTCTCTGGGTGTTTTGGTAGTGGCGAACCCGTTACCAAACAGACTCCGCGCGCTCGGCGGGAGCATCTGGTCAAGGTCGGCGGACGGGCATGGCAGCTCAGCTTCATCCTGGATGACGAGGCGGAGCTGGTGCGCGTGGAAGAGAGTCTGCGCGACTACCTGCAAGAGAGCCAGGGCTGGTTTTCCGGGGGCGAGGTGGCGGTGGACGTGGGGCGTCGCATCGTCTTCCCCGATCAGGTGAGGGCCCTCAAGGATGTGCTGGAGGAAGAGTTCGGACTGAGGGTCTCCGGCTTTAGGTGTGACGCGCGGGTGCTGGAGGAGGCCATCGCCGATCAGACCGGCGCCCCCGTGAGCGTGACCTCCGACCGGGTCCCCCCGCGGCCGAAGCAGAAGAAGCCCGAGCCCGAGCCGCGCCCCACGGAGCCGGGCCCGTTGCTGTACAAGGGGACCTGCCGCTCGGGGACCGTCATCCGTCACGACGGAGACGTGGTGATCTGGGGTGACGTCAACCCCGGGGCCCAGGTCTCGGCCACCAGGGACATTGTCGTACTGGGCAACCTGCGAGGAGCGGCCCACGCCGGGTCGGCCGACGTTGGGGCCTCCGAAGCCATGGTGGTCGCCTTCTCCCTGCGGCCCATGCAGCTCCGTATCGGGCACCTGGTATCCGTCGCCCCGACCAGGAAGGGCGCTCGTAAAGGACAGCGGCACCCGGAGGTCGCCTACGTGAGCGGCAATTCGATAGAACTGGCCCCCTTCACCGGGGGTGTTCCCAGGTTTCAGGGTTCCGGCGCCCGCGGGTTCCGTCGCGGGGCGGCTGCCGGACAGTACGGTAAGCCCTCCTCGAAGGGCGGAAGGGGAATGAAAGGGCAATGACGACTAGCGACTCCTCGGTGGTACTTACCCAGCCATCCAAAAACGGCCAGCAGACGAGGCCGTCCTCATCGGACAAGGCTTTCGTCATCACCTCGGGCAAGGGCGGCGTGGGCAAGACCACCGCGACGGCGAACATCGGCGCGGGGCTCGCCTTGCGGGGGAGAAAGGTGGTCGTGATAGACACGGACATCGGCCTCCGCAACCTCGACGTCGTCATGGGACTCGAGAACCGCATCGTCTACGACCTCGTGGACGTGGTGGAGGGGCACTGCAAGCTGAGCCAGGCCTTCATACGCGACAAGCAGGTCAAGGACCTGTGCCTCATCCCGGCGGCCCAGACCAGGGACAAGTCCTCGGTAACGCCGGACCAGATGAAGGAGCTGTGCGCCCGGCTGGGGGAGGAGTTCGAGTACATACTCATCGACTGCCCCGCCGGCATAGAGCAGGGGTTTCGAAACGCCATCGCCGCAGCGGAGCAGGCCGTGGTGGTCACCACCCCTGAGGTCTCGGCCATCCGGGACGCCGACCGGGTCATCGGTCTGCTGGAAGCGGCCGAGATTCCCATGCCCAGGCTGGTGATCAACCGCCTCCGGGTCGGCATGGTCAAGCAGGGCGACATGTTGGACAAGGACGACATCCTGGACCTCCTGTCGGTGAAGCTCCTGGGCATGGTTCCCGACGACAACGAGATAATAGTGTCCACCAACAAGGGCCTCCCGGTGGTGCACAACCCCAGGTCCCTGGCAGGGGAAGCCTTCCGGCGCATAGCCGCCCGCATCGACGGCGAGGACGTGCCCTTCCTGGACCTGCGGGACGACGGGGGCCTCATCTCGCGCGTCAAGAGGATGGTCGGACTCGGGAAGGAGGTGTCCTCCTGATGGTCGACCTCCTCAGGTGGATTCTCCGGAGGCGGGAGAACAGCAAGGACGACGCTCGCAGGCGTCTGCACCTCATCCTCGTGATGGACCGCATCGGGGTGTCGGCGGAGCTGATGGAGACCATGAAGGGGACCATCCTCGCCGGCCTGTCCGACTACGTAGTGGTGGACGAGGGCTCCTTGGAGCTGAACATCAAGCGCGAGGGCGACTCCATGGTCCTGGTGTCGAACGTGCAGGTCAAGGAGGTCGTGCGGACCTTCGCCACGGCCGCCAGCTAGGGCGGACGCCTCGCCATCACACGAACTGGAACGGGAGCGCCGGGTCCTGGCTCCGGCGTCTATTTGCGGGTGGCCCGGCCCTTCAGGGCGGCCAGGGCCAACCCGATGCTCACCACGCCCACCCCCAGGACGGCGCCCACCCCCTTCCCCAAGGTCACCGGCTCCCAACCGTTGGAGATCAGCGAGCGCAGGGCCGCCAGCAGGTAGGTGACCGGGTTGTACAGGGCCGCCGTGCCCAGCCACCCGGTCATCGCTTCGAGGGGCACGAAGAGGGTGGTCATGAACAGGAACGGGAAGAACAGCAGAAAGCTGATGTTGACGGCGGAGGGGTTCCCGGTCTTGAGGGCGATGGTGTAGGGGAACCCGGTAAAGATCAGCCCCCACAACCCGCTCAGGAACATGAAGGCCAGGATTCCCGGCACGCCGGTGGCGAAGCTCACGCCGACGATGAACGCCATGATGATCACCGGCACGGTGAGGGCAGTGACCAGGGCGAAGTCGGCGATCATCAGTCCCAGGAGCAGCGCCAGACGGTTCACCGGGCTGATCACCAGGCGGTCGAAGTACCCGGTCTGGATGTCGGTCACCACCACCATGGCCCGGGAGACTCCCGTCACGGCAAACAGGACGGCTACCGGTATCTGAAAGGCGCGGTAGTTGAGGCCTGGAATCTCCTCGGCCACGTCGTTGAGCGCTCCCACCGTCATGATGTACATGAACACGGGGATGAAGAGGGCCGAGACAGTAACCTCCAGGTCCCGTGGTATCGAACGCAGCGCCCGCTCGGCAACGCTGGCGGTGTCGTGAAGGAACCCTCCCCGGCGGGCCAGCGGTCCTTGGTCCCTGTATGCTATCGCCACTGTGACCGACCTGGTGCGATCCCGTTCACTGGCCTGACTCCTGCTGGAGCCGGGCCCCGGTAACCTGCAGGAACACGTCGTCCAGGGTGGGCGTCCTCAGGGTCAGCTCCTGGACGTCGATCCCCCGTTGGTCCAGCGCCAGGGCCACGGTGCTGATCGAGGCCGCGCCGTTGGCTACAGCGACGGTCAGCTCCTGTCCGTGCACCTCCACGCTCTCCACCTGGGGTATGTCGCGCAGGGCCTCTGCCGCCTCTGCCCCGTCCCCCTCCAGCCGGACCACGATCAGGTCGGAGCCGCGGGCCCGCTTCAGGTCGGCGGGCGCTCCTTGTGCCGCAAGCTTGCCTTGGTCGATGATGCCCACCCTGTGGGCCAGGGCGTCGGCTTCCTCCAGGTACTGGGTTGTGAGGAAGATGGTGACGCCCAGCTCCACGTTGACGTTGCGCACTTCCTCCCAGATGCGGGCCCGGCTGATGGGGTCGAGGCCGGTGGTCGGCTCGTCCAGGAAGAGCACCGCCGGGTTGTGGACCAGGGCCGCCGCCAGGTCCAGACGCCGTTTCATGCCGCCGGAGTAGGTCCCGATCATGCGGTCCATGGCCTCGCCGATGTCCACCAGGCTGGAGAGCTCGTCGATGCGCCTGCGGACCTCCCTCCGGGAGAGGCCGTAAAGCATTCCCTGGAGGCTCAGCAGCTCCCGGCCTGTCTGCTTGTTGTCCAGGGCGGCTTCCTGCAGCGCCGCCCCGATGTGGAGGCGCACCTCGTTGGGCTCGCAGACCACGTCGTAGCCCGCTACCCGCATCTCGCCGGCGGTGGGGGCCAGCAGCGTGATCAACATCCGGATGACCGTGGTCTTGCCGGCTCCGTTGGGGCCCAGGAAGCCGTAGATCTCCCCCTTGGACACGGCCAAGTCGATGCCGTCCACCGCTCGCACGGCGCCGAAGTGCCGCACCAGCCCCCGGGTGAAGATGGCGTGTTCCCGGTTGACGTCGGTGTCGGTGGGGGTGCCCATGGACAAGTCGGCCATCGGCTAGGCGTGGAAGTGGGGTAGGACCAGCTCCCCGAACAGCCTGAGCTGGCCCACGGTATCCTTGGGGTGGCACATGGGCCTCACGACGAACTTGGACGCGCCGGCATCGAGGAAGTCCTGTATCCTCCCTTGCACCTGCTGTGCCGTGCCAAGGGCGCTGTACCTGCGGAAGTGGGAGTCCTCCCGTACGCGGGTCACGTAGGGCTCCGCCGTGGCCTCCGCCTCCTCGACGGTCGGAGCGATGAAGTAGCCTACCAGTGCCCCGATGTGGTCGTCGTCAATGGACCGCCCGTGCTCCGGGGCGGTGGAGAAGATCAGGTCCACGCCCTCCTGCACCTCGTCCGGGGTCGCCGAGGACACGAGCCAGCCGTCGCCGATCCGGGCCACCCTCCGCTGGGCCGCGGGGCTGCGGCCCCCGATCCAGACGGGGATCGACGGCTCCTGCACCGGCTTCGGCTCCACCGTCACGTCGTGGAGTGTGTAGAACTCCCCCTCATGGGTCACCGAGTCCTCGCTCCACAGGCGGCGCATCACCGTCATCGCCTCGTCGGTCCTGCGCCCCCGGTCCGCCTTGGACACGCCGCAGGCCTCGTACTCTCGCGGGTCCTCCTGGCCCAGGCCGATGGCCGGCAGGAAGCGGCCGTTGGACAGGTAGTCCAGCGTGGCCAACTCCTTGGCCAGCACCACCGGGTTCCGGATGGGTAGCTGGAGGACGCTGGTGCCGAACTTGAGCTTGTCGGAGTAGGCGGCGACCATCGACAGGGCGATGAGGGGCTCGGGGCTGAACCTCTCGCCCACCACCCGGTCTGAAAGCCAGATGGAGTCGTACCCGAACTCGTCGCCAACGGAGACCAGGTCCCTCAGGAATCCGAGGCCCTCGTCCCCGTCGGGGAAGGCTCCAGGCATATAGCCTATACGTATGCTCATGCGGTCTCTCGCTTCGTCCCAGATATGGCGTCCCGGCCTGTCCATCATACCCACGCCGGGACGGCGGCGCAATCCCGGAGAGGCCCTAGCTGTCCAGCAGCCGGGCCACGGCGCGTTTCACCAGGTTGGCGGCCAGAAGGACCTTGTAGGCGTTGTCCTTCATGGGGGTGGCCCCCTCCACGGCCAGCCGGCCGGCGACGGCCCCGTCCACCTCCGCCACGGGTCTGCCTTCCAGGTACTCCTCGGCCCGGCGGGCCCGGTACGGGACCGGGGCCACCCCGCCCAGCACCACGCTCGCCGCCGCCACGGTGGAGCCCAGGGGACGGACCGCCGCCGCGACGCTGGCCAGCGCGAAGTCGCCGGCCTCCCGCTCGCGGGCCTTCAGGTAGACGCTGCGGGCGCCCGCCTCAGGCTCGGGCAGGCGGACGCAGGTGACCAGCTCCCCGTCTCCCAGGACGTTCTCTCGGGTCACGTCGGCGGAGGGGCCGGCAAAGAGCTCCTCTACGGGCATCCAGCGGGCGCCCCCGGGACCGTGGACCTCCACGGAGGCGCCCAGGGCGGCCAGGGCCACGGCCGTGTCCGAGGGATGGACGATGTAGCACCTGTCCCCTCCCAGGATGCACAGGTACTTGGAGCTGCCCGCCAGGGCGTAGCACCGGTCTCCGCCCTTCTTCAGGCAAGGGACCGAGGGATGCCGGTAGTACCAGCACCGGGGCCGCTGGCACAGGTTGCCCCCCAGGGTGCCCATGTTCCTTATCTGGAGTGTTGCCAGGGTGCCGGCAGCCTGGGCCAGGGCCTCGTAGCGCGATACGATTGTGGGGTGCGCCGCGATCTCGGCGAGGGTGGTCATGGTCCCGATGGCGACGCCGTCGGCGGTAACCTCCATGCCTCGCAGTCCCGGTACCCGGGACAGGCCCACCAGCCTGGCGGGCGACACGACCCCCTCCTTCATCTCGGCCAGCAGGTCTGTGCCCCCGGCTATGGGGCGGGACCCGTATTCCGGACGGGCCAGGAGTCCCACCGCTTCTTCCAGGCTCCCCGGCTCCAGGTACTCGAAGGGCCTCACGGGCCCCGCTCCGACGCCCGCCGGCGTTGGATGGCTTCGAGCACCACGTCGGGAGTAAGGGGCAGGCGGGTGGGCCTCACCCCGATGGCGTCGTACACGGCGTTGGCGATGGCCGGGGCGACGCCGACGCAGGGAGGCTCGCCCAGGGCCTTGGCTCCCATGGGGCCCACCGGGTCGGTGACGTCGGCGAAGATGACCCGGATGTCGGGGTAGTCCAGGATTGTGGGGCTCTTGTGCTCCAGGTAGCTGGCATTGAGGGTTACCCCGGTGGGGCCGTCGGTGACCAGCTCTTCGGTCAGGGCGAAGCCCAGCATCTGGGAGATGGCGCCCTCGGCCTGGTTCAGGGCCAACCTGGGGTTCAGGATTCGACCGGAGTCGTGGGCCGCCACGTACTTGACGACGCGCACCCGGCCCAGGTCCGTGTCCACCTCCACCTCGGCGAAGTGGGCGCCGAAGGAGTTGACTATGTAGTCGGTGCTCCCCGGCGTGAGGACCTCGTCGATGACGGTGGTCTCGCCCTCCATGAGTCCCGCCGCTTCCTGCATGGACATGCGCCGGTGCGGGTCTCCCTTTACGAAGATGTGGCCCTCGGCGGCCTCCAGCTCGTCCACCGGGCTTTCCAGGCCCAGCGAGGCCAGCTCCAGAAGGGCCCGTCTGGCCCGCCGGGCGGCGCTGACCACCGCGGTGCCCGTGGAGAAGGTGGCCGTGGAGCCCGCAGTTATGGGGGAGTCGGGCGTGCCCGAGGTATCCGCGAGGACGGGCTCGATGTCCTCGTACCGGGCGCCAAGGGCCTCGGCGGCGAGCTGGCAGAGGACCGTGGTCAGCCCCTCGCCCACGTCGATCAGGCCCGTCGCTAGCCGGATGCGGCCCGACCTGTGGAGCCTGACCTCGGCGGCGGCATGGAATCCCGGTCCACCCCGGTAGAGCATCATGCTGACGCCGAAGCCACGCTTGACGGATGGGTCGCCGGTCTCCCGGCGCGTCTGACGCCCCGCCCAGTCGAAGGCATCGGCGCCCATGCGCAGGCACTCGTCCAGTCCGTTGCTGGAGAAGGGGATTCCCCCTTCCACGGGCTGGCTGTCGACTATCTGGCCGGTGGGGGTGGTCCTGTGCCCGGGCTGCCCCTCTAAGCGCACGTGGTTCCTGATGCGGAACTCCAGGGGGTCCATTCCCAGCTCCTCGGCCGCCCGGTCCATGAGGCACTCCAGGGCGAAGTGGCCCTGAGGGGCGCCCAGGGCCCGGTACGACCCCGCGACGGGCCGGTTGGTGTATGCCAGGTGGGCCTCGTACCGGACGTTGGGACAGTGGTACAGGTAGAGCGGTCCCTGTCCCAAGCGGCGGGCGACACCCTGGCCCGAGGCCAGGTAGGCGCCGGTGTCGATGGTGGCCCGGGTGTCGATGGCCGTTATGGTTCCGTCCCTCTTGACTCCCACCCGCATCCCGATGTGGGCGGCGTGACGGGTGCGGCCCGCCACGAACTCCTCCTCCCGGGAGTACTCCAGGCGCACCGGCCGTCCGGCCCGTCCGGCCAGCAACGCCGCCAGCGCCGCCATGCGGGACTCGTCCTTGTTGCCGAACCCGCCCCCAAGGTAGGGTCCCACGACCCTGACCCGCTCCGGGTCCATGTCCAACGCCTTTGCCAGAGCGGCCCGGTCCACGTGCACTCCCCGGCTGGACTTCCAGACGGTCAGGTCGTCCCCGTCCCACCTGGCCGTTGCCGCCCGAGGCTCAAGGGGCGTCGCGGAGTGGACCGGGACGAAGTAGTCACCTTCCACCGTCAGGTCCGACTCCCCGAACCCAGCATTTACGTCGCCTCGCTGCAGGACCAGGGGCTCGCCCCCGACCAGGTTGCCGCCGGCGTGTATTGCCGGAGCGCCTTCTTTCAGGGCGTCCTTCGCCTCCAGCACGAAGGGCAGCTCCCGGTACCGGACCTGGAGAATACCGGCCGCTTCCCTGGCCGTTTCCGGGTCCTCGGCCGCGACCGCCGCCACCTCGTCGCCCACGAACCGTACCCGCGTGTCGAGGATGGGCAGGTCAACATCGACCATGCCCTTGGGCGCGTCGAAGGGGGTGACGACGGCGTGGACTCCCGGCAGGCCGCGGGCTCCGGCCGTATCCACCGAGAGGACGTCGGCGTGGGGGTGAGGGCTGCGTAGCACCGCGGCGTACAGGAGCCCCGGCAGGTCAAGGTCGGCGGTGTACTTCGCCTCGCCCGTCAGCTTGGGAAGCAGGTCCCGCCGTGGTACGCTCTTACCGGCTACGGGCGTGCTCACGGGGTCAGTCCTGGAAGGTCATCCTGCGGTATATGGCCCGGGTGGTCCGCACGTCCTCCATGCAGTACCGGTAGATCTCCTCCAGCCTGCCGTCCTGGTAGTAGTCGTACACCTTGCTTCCGTCCAGGTCGCCCTTGGGCGACCGCAGGTCCAGCGCCTCGGCCAGCTCTCCGAGCCTGATGTTCTCCCGGCCCCAGCACTCCCACTCCTGCATGACGTCGTAGACGGGCTCGCTGCGGTACCTGGCGAAAGGGAGGCGTTTCGTGGGCTCTATGCCGTGGATGATGGACCGCTGGACTATGAACCGCAGGTCGAAATTCAGGATGTTGAAGCCGACGAAGAGGTGCACGTCCTTCGCCAGGTCCCAGAAGTAGCGCAGGATGGATGGCTCCAGTCCACTGATGACGTCCTCAGTCAGGCTCTTGTCGGTCTCCTTGATGTATCCCACGCACAGGATGCGTCCCTGGTGCCCCCGGAGGGCGGTCTTCCGGAAGGTGTCCTCCACCCTGTCGGGCTTCGCCTCGGTCTCCCAGCGCTCCAGGGTCTCCGGGCGGGACAGGTTCCTGGGAGGCCTGATGTGCGACTCCAGACCGGCCTTGATGGACTCGTCGGCCGGAATGGTCTCGATGTCCAGGAACAGCTTGATCACCGGCCCGCCGCCCTCACCGACGCGATTATCCGGCCGTAGGCGTTGCAACGGCACAGGTTTCCCGCCAGCGCCTCCCGTATCTCCGAGTCCGTTGGGTTGGGGTTGCCGTCCAGCAGGGCCCGGGCCGCCATCACGAAGCCGGGGGTGCAGTACCCGCACTGGCCGCCGTCTTCCTCCAGGAACGCCCGCTGGACGGGGTCCAAGCCGTCCTTGGATGCCAGTCCCTCGATGGTCACAATGGACCTTCCCCGGGCTTGCATGGCGAGAAGCTGGCAGGAGTAGACGGGCAGGCCGTCCATCAGGACGGTGCAGGAGCCGCACTCACCCCGGTCGCAGCCCCGCTTGGACCCCGTCAGGCCCAGCCTGTCGCGGAGCACGTCCAGCAGGGTCCAGCGGTGCTGGGTCTCCAGAGTATGGTCCTGTCCGTTCACCCGTAGGGTGACCGTGGATGAAGGGACCGGCTCTCGGCTTCGGTCGGTCAAAGGGGCGCTCCTACGGTCCAATCGTCGGGGTCAAACAGACTATACTCTACACGGGACTTGCTGGTGTTGGAGATGGAATCCCACGTCAGATCTATGCTGTTCTCGCCCGGTGTGCCAGCGCTCAGGTTCTCCGGGGTGGGCGGAGCGCAGTAGAGCAGGTTGAGGGAGGCCAGATCGTTGGTGGCTACGTCCTCAAGGGCCACGGGTATGCAGCCAGTCAGCGAGTTTCCCGACAGCCTGAGCTCTGCGAGGTTGTATAGCAGACCCAATTCCCTTGGTATCTCTCCCGTCAATGAGTTGCTGCTAAGGTCCAGCGTCGTCAACGCGAACAGGGTTCCCAGATCCGGCGGGATGGTCCCGTCCAGGCTCTTGCCGGGCAGATCGAGTTTCGCGACCCGGCTGGGGGTGCCTCCGGTGCTGATCCCATCCCAGTCGCTGATGGCAGTGTCGGCACTCCAGTCCAGGGTGGCTGTGCCTGCGAGTGAATCCTTCGAGGCCAGTAGCGCTTCGCAGTCGTGGACCAGGGGGCGGTTGACGCTCGGGTCCTCCACGGCGGTAGCGTTGGCGCAGGTGTACGCCGGCGGCGGCTGCGCAGGCGTGAAGGTGGCGGTGGAGGCGTCGTCGGGGGTTATGTCGTCGTAGGCGCCGATGTCATCGTAGTAGTCGTCCAGCTCGTCGGCATTCTCCATCCGCTCGTCAGCAAACTCATCCTCCCCAGCAGCCGTCTCGATACGAGTCTCCAGGTTGGTGAGCGTCTGGGTGTGTTCCGGATCCCCTTCGGACGCTCCGTAGCGCACCGCATGCACCACATCCTCGTCGTCCGTCTGAAGGTCCCACCGAGCGACTAGCTGCCACGCTTCTACTGCGATGGCGTTGTGGGCTCCCATGGGTGCCAGGAATACAACACTCTCGTAGTCACCTATCCGGTTTATAAGGGATTTCTCGGCTTCGGCAACGATCTCAACCAATGAACTCTCATACTCTCCTCGACTCAGAAGCGGCTGTTCGCCGAATTGGCCAGCCTCATGCTCTTTTCGGTACAGGTCGTACGACTGCGCTTCGCCCATCCGGTCATAGGCCACAGTTAGCGTACTAGGACCGTCGCCAAGCAGGTATTCATGGACGGAGTAGTCTGCGTAACATGTGAGGAAGAGGTATTCGGTAGATAGGCCGCCCCTTGCTAGCGATAGCAAGTTGGACTTGGCGGTCTCCTGAAACTCTGGCCCCAAGGTGCCCAAGACAATGGTGAATAGGGTTTCTAAATATGACGCTTCTGGTATCGTGTCATCCTCGCCCAGCCCCAGCCAGAACCGTATCGCCTCCTCCCGCTGTTCGGGTGTCCTGGCGATGCCCCGCCACTCACACCGAACAGATTGCGAGGATGCGGTTCCACGAACCGCTAGATGGACCGGAGACGCGCTGGCTAATAGCAGGCCCTTCTCGAGAACGTCCTCCACTGTTGGGGAGGAATCGTGAAGTTCACTCAGCACAAGCCTCTTAGACTCTGGAGCAGGAGGTTCCCGGGACGGAGCAACATTGGAGTCAAACAAAGACTCTCGGGCCGGGGGTTCCTCTTCATTGTATCTAGGGGTGTTGGAATCCCCGTCATTGCCACAGCCGGATGCCGCTACTAGGAGCACAAGCGTTCCCAGCCCCGATAGCCACCATAATCTGATGGCGGTGGCGCTCATGGGCTCGCCGTCCCTTCAGATTCGCAACGCTCTAATCGACTCTCATAAGCCCATATCCCCGGCAGCTCAGCCGGTACGCAACCACTGAACTTGTATCCGTAGCGCTGAGCGAGCGTTAGTTCGAACAGGCTCTCCAACCGGCTCATTTCAGCAGGTATGCTCCCCGTGAGTTGATTACCCCCTAGGTCCAATATCTTGAGATTGGTCAGATTCCCCAGCTCCGGGGGGATACTCCCGGTAAGTTGATTGACCCTTAGGCTCAGCGTCTTCAGATTTGTGAGACGACCCAACTCCGGGGGTATGGAACCGGGCAGCCCACTGTACTCCAGGTACAACCGCTCCAGATTGGTGAGATCCCCCAACTCTGGAGGAATTTCTGCCGTGCCCTGTTGGTTGCTCCCTATGCTCAACGTCTTCAGATTAGCGAGACGGCCCAGTTCCGGAGGGATACCGGCCTTCAGGGGACTCCCGAGATTCAGCACCTCTAGATTCGTGAGTAAGCTTAATTCGGGGGGGATTTGTCCGGACAACCTGTTGCCGTCGAGGCGCAACACCCGTAGTTCGGTGAGGCCGCTCAACTCCAGGGGGATACTGCCGCGGAGAGAGTTCCATCTGAGATTCAAGCGCTCAAGGGCTGTGAGTTGTCCAAGCTCCGGGGGGATGGAACCTGACAGGCCGTATTCCTGGAGCACTACCCCTCGTATCCGCACAGGTGAGCCTCCAACGGTGATCCCCTCCCACTCCGTGATGGGTTTGTCGGCGGACCAATTCAGGAAGACGCGAACGGTGAACGTATCCCTGAGCGTGAGCAGTGCCTCGCAATCCCTTACGAGCGCAGGGTTCGACCCAGGGTTAGGCACTACGACGCCTGCCGAACACGGTGCGGTCTCGTCGGAGCCGCTCTGAGTGTTAGGGTTCCCGGCCACCAGCTCACCGCGGCCATGGAATTCGTCACTCGGCTCCCATGTCACGAGAATGCGCAGGTCCGTTCCATCACGCGCCACGGTGGCTATCCTGCCCGAAGACGAGGGGTCATGGTCATCGAAAACGTGCATCGCTATCCGTGATCCGTCGGGTGACCACACCGCATTGACAGAGTGGGGCCCCTTGATGGTGCGAAGATCCCTGCCCTCTGTATCCACCACGTGGACAGCCCCAGCTTTCAGGTACCAACGGCCTACCTTGACCATTAAGAAAAGAATCTCGGTACCGTTAGGCGACCATACCACTCGCATAGCCTGGCCAGGCGTGATCAGCCTCAGTCCGGTTCCATCAGGCCGCGCCGCGTAAACTCCCGCCTCGCTACTACCCACCGCGAACGCCAGCTCCGAACTATCCGGCGACCATGACGGCACCCCAACGATCTCCGAGACCCTCTTCAGGTCCGACCCGTCCGCTGCCACGGTGTACAGGACCCGTCGGACTCCAGGGCCTTTTTCGTCACGGACTAAGAAGGCTATCCGCTGACCGTCAGGCGACCAGACGGGCGGGTAAAAGTCAACCGTATCGAGGGAGGGAGCGACAAGACGCACGTCTGTGCCGTCTGCGGCCATCGTGTACAGGCGTCCGCTGTCTGGCAGCCAGTCCTCGGGGTCCGCTATAAAGGCGATGCGTGTCCCGTCAGGCGACCACACCGGGTAGTGATCGACATGGATGTTCTCAGTTAGTCTCTGCATGTTGGAACCGTCGATGTTCGCAGTTACGATCTCATAACTACGCCTTGTACGGTCGTAGGACCTATGGTCTCCGTCATCAGGATCCCGGGCGGCCGGCCACCACTGCGGCGGCGGATCGGTAGGAAACCGGCAGGTGGTGTAAACGATCCGGGAGCCGACTGGCGATACATCGGCGTGAAAGTAGTACCGGAGATCATGCACAGCATTCACGTCGGCGATCAGTTGCGGACGGGTTCCCTCGGCATCGATTGCCTGTATGGTCTTGCCGTGGGCGAAGATGAGCTGTGAACCGTCTGGGGTCCAATCAAGGAAGTATTTGTGCAGCTCTCCCTGGTATTCAAATGTATACGGCTCACATGGGTGTACTGGCTCAATCCGATAGCTGCTGCTAGGGACCCGACCCCAGAGAGACACGGTGGACTCCGTGGTGGGAGCAGCGGAGCCGGGTGTGGGGGAAGTGGTGGGAGTACCGGAGCCCGGGGGGGGGGAAGTGGTGGGCGATGGGGGGAGGGGCGGGGCGG
>JAGWBJ010000004.1:127188-174517 GCA_021295955.1 Dehalococcoidia bacterium
GGTGGGAGCAGCGGTGCCCGGTGTGGGGGACGTGGTGGGAGTATCGGAGCCCGGTGTGGGGGACGTGGTGGGAGTAACGGAGCCCGGTGTGACTACAGGGGAACTTGCTGGTTGACTCTCCCCAACCGGTTGGCACGCCATTGTGGCCTGGGTCGATATGAGCAGCAGTGTCACCACCGCCGATACCCAACCCGACCGCCCAACTCCCACTCTCTTCACTCCATTTCCTGATATGTTTGGTATAAGGCGTAGATGGCCATTGCGTCGAGGGCGTGAGGGGAGCAAGAGTAAGGCAGTCCACCGCTCATGGTAGAGTCCTCAACCGTCGGATGATGTCGGTCTGCCTCTTTACCCACAGGATACTGCCTTTCAGGACCGTATGTGATCCCCAGGGCATGACCAACCTCATGCACTAAGTATGAGTACTTCACCTCCGTGCTCAAGCATGTGTTAAACGGAATCTCGCCTTCGCTGGCGGTGGTGTCGGTACTCCAGTCCAGGGTGGCTGTGCCTGCGAGTGAGTCCTTCGAGGCCAGTAGCGCTTCGCAGTCGTGGACCAGGGGGCGGTTGACGCTCGGGTCCTCTACGGCGGTACCGTTGGCGCATCTGTATCAGCATTGGTCGCGCTGCCTCCTTTGCCCGCCGGGCTCGAAGTGATGTCAATCATGCTGATGCTTCGCGGACCACAGTCGCTGTCCCCACAGGGAGGTGTGACAACCACGGGATCCGATGTTTCATCCTCCGACACGTCTAGACCAGTGCTGGGAGCCACCACCATCGGCTCACTGGAATCCGTATCCTGTACGCCTCCCTGGCCGTCGACATCCGGACCAGCCGCATGGGTCGTTCGGGTATCATCGGGCTGGTGCTGTATTGTACCGGCGTCTGGACTCTGAGGTGCGGAAGCACCCGTGCAGCCGATGACGACCAGTATCGCCATAGTGGCTACCACCATCGTCAAACAGGCTATCTTCATCACCGATGTCATGACTATGCGACTGTGTCCCGCGTATACCTGAAGGACTCCTCCGACGTTTGTCTACCGAGCTATCTGTCCCATGGTGCCATTATCTGGACCGTGGCGCCGTCATTCACGGATACGAGATTGCCATCCTCGTCACTCTTCACCAGCACGCGGAGGTCCGAGCCGTCCGGCGCCACTGTGGAGAGGATATCGGTGGCGTTCCAATCTAGGTGGGCCATGGCGATCCGGGAACCATCGGGAGACCAGGATGCGTCGAACCCTCCTCCAAATCTAGGAATGTCAGAGCCCGGCGCTCTAATTGTACGGATGTCAGAGCCGTCTGCCTTGATGACGTGCACAGCCTTGGTGCCCTCCAGTGGAAACAGCAGTGAGCTACCGTCAGGGGACCATGACAAATCGGCATTCGACTTAGGTGAGGACACGGCCTCGTCGGTCATCGTGCGTAGACCAGACCCATCGGGATCGATGGTATACAACTTGGTACCATCGTCGCGGCTCCAATGCGCGAAGGCGAGGCCCTTCCCGTCAGGAGACCACGCTGGTGAACCCATTATCGCGTCTGTTTGTCTATTCATTCCCGCGAACATCCTTGTCAATCCCGAACCATCCGCATTTATCGTGTATAGAACGTGCCGATATCTGTTGCCCTCACGTAGAGATTCCGTTTCTGTGAGCACAAAAGCCAACTTCCTACCGTCCGGAGACCAGACTGGACCAGCATCATTCCTCTGGTATATCAACGGGTCTTCAGGTGACACTCCACCCCTACGGAAATCCATGACCGCGATCACATCAGAGCCATCCGAGGCCATGGTGTAGATGCCCGAGGACAGGTCAGAGTCAGGATATCCATCCCTCACGAAGGCGATTCGCGTGCCGTCGGGTGACCATGCCGGCGAGGTGTCTATCAGACTGTTCTCAGTGAGCCTAAGACTGTGGGAGCCGTCCAAGGCAGAGGTCTCCAACTCGAAGTTGCGACTATACCGACGTTCCCGCTTATGTCTCGTCGTCGTGTAGACGATGCTGGAACCATCTGGTGATATGTCAGGAGAGTAGTCATAGTCGTACGGTCCGTAGGCCCTGGAGAACCTTTGCAAATTGGTGCCATCGGACCTGACAACATAGGTGGATGCTTCAAATGACATCAGGATATGTCCTCCATCTAGCGTCCACTGAGGCGCGAATTGAGGGTTCACCACATGACCAACCGCGCCCCAGAGCTCGCCGGTTGGATCATATGAGCGTGGACCCAATATGCAGTCCGTTTGGGATAGCACCAATCCAAAGATCACCAGACTGACCATCAACAAAAAGGACAATGAAAAGAACAATGTCGACAGTGCGAACACTGAAATCTCGAGCAGTTTCATCGGACTGCCAGGCTCTTTCCCATTCCCGTCACGTGGGGTCCACCGTGATCACGAACTCATCTCGTGCTTCGGCTCCGTTCTCATCGGTGACCACAACCTGGGCGGTGCACTCAGTCGTACTATCTACGTCTTCGGGAGGGGTTACGTAGACCCAGTACAGCGTGGTATCGTCGAAAGCCAGGTTTCCCGATGGACTCGACCACTCGAAGTCGTATGGAGGCGATCCTCCGAACGCCAACGCCTCCAGGTACACGTACGACAACGTCAGTCCAGGCGGTCGCGGAGTCGCACGATTCGCCCTCTAGGGCGAAGTGCTGGCTGTACTTCATCTTCACTTCGACATCGGAGGGGACGACCTCGTAGTCCCACCGGGTTCACGAGCTCACGAGCTTATGTGGTCAGGAACAGACCCGACGCCATGCCCCCATCGACGGACAGGGCGTGGCCCGTCACGAAAGAGGACGCGTCGGAGCAGAGCCAGACGACGGCCGCGGCGATCTCCTCGGGGGCGCCCATGCGCCCCAGCGGCTGGTTCGAGGCGATCCTGGCTTCCATGCCTGGGTCGTGGCCGGTGATGTCGTCGATCATGGGGGTGCGGGTCGAGCCCGGGCACACGGCGTTGATCCTCACGCCTGAGGCGGCGTACTCCAGGGCCGCGGACTTGGTCAGGCCGATGACGCCGTGCTTGCTGGCGACATACACCGCCTGCCCTTCTATGCCCACCAGCCCGGCCGCCGACGAGGTGTTGACGATGGAGCCGCCCCCGGCTTCCAGCATCCGCGGGACCTCGTACTTCATGCATAGCCATACGCCCTTGAGGTTGACCGACAGGGTGCGGTCGAAGACCTCCTCGGTGCAGTCGGCCGACAACGTGTTGGCGCCCCGTTGGACCTCGAGCTGGACGCCCGCGTTGTTGAAGGCGCAGTCCAACCGCCCGTAGGCGTCCACCGCCCGGGAAACCATCGCCTCGACCTGGGCGGCGCTGGTCACGTCGGTCCGGACGAATAGGGACTCGCCGCCCCGCTCCCGGACCATTGCCGCGGTCTCCTCGCCCCCGTCCGCGGCCACGTCCGCGACGACTACTCTCGCTCCTTCGGCGGCCAGCGCGAGGGAGGCCGCCCGGCCTATTCCAGAGCCTCCGCCGGTAACCAGTGCGACCCTGCCGTCCAGCGCTCCGTCCAACTCCACCTCCCGGACCCCTAGCCTGACATGTGGGGGAGAATGGTCTCTGGCAGAGAAGATAGCATAGGGCCCGTCCTCAGTCCAGGGAGTCCGGCTTCCCGGTGCCGGGGCCTACGCATAACCGTCTTACCCGCGAAAGGAGGCCTTTGCGTAACTCCAGGTGTGGGCCTATTTGCGAGGCGCTACTGGATACGCTCGTGCCTAAGGCCCCGGAATTGGATACCCGCTTTCGCGGGTATGACGGTTGTCCAAGAGTCTCCGAAAGCGGGTATCCGTCCGGCCTCCCCGGTGCCGGGAGCTACCCCTGGGGCTGTTGGAGGAGCTGGAGGACGTTGCCGTCGGGGTCCAGGAAGGTGGCCACCCATCCACCCCAATGCTCCTGCTCCGGCTCGCGGATGAACCGGACACCCAGCCGGCCGAGTCTGCGGCGCTCCCGGTGGATGTCCCGGACCCCCAGGTGCACCATGATCCGGTAGGGGTCCCGGGACTGGCCCTGGACGCCGTTGTGAAGGCCAAGGTTCAGCCTCACGCCCCCGAAGTCGAAGTTGGCGAAGTCGCCGTGGTGGCTGCGGAGCGGCAGGCCCAGCGTGTCCCGGTAGAACGCCACAAGGCGCTCCAGCTCCTCGGTCCACAGGGTGACTCCCACCAGCCCTTCGATCAACACGCCCGTCCTTTACATAACGTTGCCGTAGGGGGACTAGGGACCGGCCAGCTCCCTGACCCTGGCCCCCACGTCGGCGGCCGTCACTATGGCCTCGCCGACCAGGGCGGCGTGTACGCCCAGACGCCGGAGGGCCCGCATGTGGTCGGGCTGGCTGATCCCGCTCTCGCTGACCACCACCCTGCCCCTGGGCACGCGGGGGGCGAGCTCCTCCGTCACCGAAAGGCTGGTGTGGAAGGTGCGCAGGTCCCGGTTGTTGATGCCGATTATCTCCGCGCCGGCCTCCAGCGCCGTCTCCAGTTCGTCGGGAGCGTGCACCTCCACCAGGCACTGCATCCAGAACCGCCGGGCCAGGGCCAGCAGGTGCTTCAGATCAGCGGGGGACAGAATGGATACTATCAGCAGGATGGCGTCGGCGCCGTGGGCCCTGGCTTCGTACACCTGGTAGGGGTCGAAGGTGAAGTCCTTGCGCAGCACCGGCGCGCCCGAGGGCGCCAGGGACGCCTTCACCGCCGCCAGGTCCTCCAGGGTCCCCTGGAACCTGGGGTCCGTCAGGACGGAGACCGCCGCGGCGCCGTTGTCGACGTAGGTCGTCGCCAAACGGACGGGGTCGAAGTCCGGCGCGAGGAGGCCCCGGGAGGGGGAGGCCTTCTTCACCTCGGCTATCAGTCGGACCCTATCCCCCAGCAGCGCACCCGATAAGTTCAACGCCGGGGGCTGGGAGGCTATGCGCTCCTCCAGGGCCTCCAACGGCTCCCGCCCCTTGCTCTCTTCCACCTCGCGCCGCTTGGAGGCTACTATCTCGTCCAGTATGGTGGCCATTTTACGGTAGGGTTGCCTCGCCCACGTCGACCGTCCAGGCCATGGGTCTCACGCCAGCCGCCGGCTCAGCTCCACAAGCCCGTCGACCTTGCGCAGGGCCTCGCCGCCGTCGATGGTCCTTTGGGCCAGGTCCACCCCCTCCTTCAGGCTGCCCGCCGCGCCTCCCACCATCAGGGCCGCGGCGGCGTTAGCTACGACCACGTCCCTGATGGGTCCCGCCTCTCCCTGGAACGTGCGGCGCAGGGTGGCCGCGTTCTCCTCCTTGGCGCCCCCCGAGATCTGGTCGATGGTCACCCGGGGCAGTCCCAGGTCATCGGCCGAGAAGGAGTAAGACCGGACCGAGCCGCCCTTTAGCTCCCACGCCCGGTTGGCGGCGCCCAGGGAGACTTCGTCCAGGCCGTCGTCCCCGTGGACCACCAGTGCGCCCAGGCATCCCATGAGGGCCAGGACGCGGGCCACCTTCTCGCCTAGGTTCGGCTCCGCGACGCCGATGAGCTGTCTCTGGGCCCGGGCCGGGTTGGTCAGCGGCCCCAGGATGTTGAAGGCGGTCCGTATCCCGATCTCCCGCCGCACCGGCGCGGCATGGCGCATCGCCGGATGGAAGGTGGGGGCGAACATGAACCCGATGCCCACCTCCAGTATGCAGCGCCTCACCCCCGCGGGGTCCAGGTCTACCTTTACACCCAGCGCTTCCAGCACGTCGGCGCTGCCGCATATGCCCGAGGCCGCCCGGTTCCCGTGCTTGGCCACCCGGAGACCGGCCCCGGCGGCGACGAAGGCTGCGGCAGTGGAGACGTTGAAGGTGCCCTTTCCGTCTCCCCCGGTGCCGCACGTGTCCACCAGGGGGCCCTCCACGTCCAGGGGAAGGGCCTTGTCCCGCATGACCGTGGCCATGCCGGCGATCTCCTCCGGCGTCTCTCCCCTGATCCGGAGGGCCGTGACGAAGGCCGAGATCTGGGCCGGGGTCGCCTCCCCATCCATGATCTCCCGCATGGCGGCGGCGGACTCCTCCATGCTGAGGGAGGCGCCTGAAACGACGGTCTCTATCGCTTCTCTAATCAACGGTCGGCCCGACTCATTCTAGCATGTAGCCTGGGGAGGATGGCCGCCCTCATGGGCCGCGCTCCACCCTGTCCAGATAGTTGCGGAGCAGGTCCTTCCCGACGGCCGTCATGATGGACTCGGGGTGGAACTGGACCCCCTCGACGGGGTGCTCCTTGTGCCGCAGGCCCATGATGGTCCCGTTGTCCGTCCAGGCGCTGACCTCCAGGGAGTCGGGCAGGCTGTCGGGATAGACGGCCAAGGAGTGGTAGCGGATGGCCTCGAAGGGGTTGGGCAGGCCGTGGAACACCCCGCGCCCGTCATGATGGATCATGGACGTCTTGCCGTGCATGATCTCTCCGGCGCGGCCCACCTCACCCCCGTAGGCCTGTCCCACGCACTGGTGGCCCAGGCAGACTCCCAGGGTGGGTATGCTGGGCCCGTACCTGAGGATTACGTCCTTGGAGATGCCCGCCTCGATGGGGGTGCACGGCCCCGGGGAGACGACGATCCCCGCCGGGGACATGGCCTCCACCTCCTCCGACGTGATCTTGTCGTTGCGCTTCACCGTGACTTCGGCTCCCAGCTCGCACAGGTACTGGTACAGGTTGTAGGTGAAGCTGTCGTAGTTGTCGATGAGCAGTATCACTAGAACAGCTCCACGAACTCCAGCCAGTTTCCGTCCGGGTCCTGGGCGTAGGCCGCCTTGCGCATCACCTTGCCGTTCTCCACCAACGTGGCGGGAGGTCCGATGAACCGCAGGCCCCTGCCGGACATAGCGGCGTGGTACTCCTCCATGTTCTCCACGAAGAAGGCCAGGTGGGAGGCGCCAAGGTCGTTGCGTTCGAACTTCGCCTGAGCGCCCTCTGGCACTATGTACTGCACCAGCTCCAGGTGGTGGCCGTTCTCCATGTTCAGGAAGGCGATCCTCAGGTGGGCATTCTTGAACCCCACCACCCTCTCGGCGAACTCGCCCGTGCGCTCCGAGCTGAACTCATGATTCAGGCCCATGACGTCCCGGTAGAAGGCCACGGACGTCTCCAGGTCCTTTACCACGAACCCCGTGTGAAAGAAAGACTTCAGCAACTCCCCGTACCTCCTATCCCAGTCCCTCGGCCCGGTCGATGGCCCTCAACAGGGCCCCGGCCTTGTCCAGGGTCTCCTGGTACTCGTCCTCGGGGGTGCTGTCGGCGACGATGCCGCCGCCCGCCTGAACGTAGGCCACCCCGTCCTTGATTACGCTGGTGCGCAGGGTTATGGCGGTGTCGATGTTGCCCGAGAACCCGAAATATCCCACCGCTCCGCCATAGGGCCCCCGCTTCTGGCCCTCCAGCTCCGCTATTATCTCCATGGCCCGGATCTTGGGCGCCCCGGACAGAGTCCCCGTGGGGAAGCAGGCCTTCAGGGCGTCGTAAGGGGTGAACTCGGGGTTGAGCTTCCCGGATACGTGGGACACCAGGTGCATCACCCTGCTGTACCGCTCGACGTCCATGAGGTTGGTCACCTGCACCGTGCCGATGTCGCTGACCCGGCCCACGTCGTTTCTGGCCAGGTCCACCAGCATGATGTGCTCGGCCCTCTGCTTCTCGCTGGTCCTCAGCTCCTCCTCCAGCGCGGCGTCCTCGGCGGGGGTGGCGCCCCTGGGCCTGGTGCCCGCGATGGGGTGGGTGACCACCGTCCCGTCCTCCACCCTGCCCAGGGTCTCGATGGAGGCCCCCACTATGTGGAAGTCGTCCAGGTGGAGGTAGTACATGTAGGGCGAGGGGTTGGTGGCCCTGAGGGCCCGGTACACCTGGAAGGGGTGGGCGTCGGTCCTGCGCTCCAGCCGTTGCGACGGCACCACCTGTATCACGTCGCCGGCGTATATGTACTCCTTGGCCCGCTCCACGATGTCGTAGAACTCCTCCCGGGCGAAGTTGGAGGTGACCGGGTTTCCCCGCGACTTGTCCCCGGGCGCCTGCATGCCGGGGGGCATCTCCAGGGGCGACTCCAGCCGCTCCACCAGCCGGTCGATGCGGGCCGTGGCCTCGCCGTAGGCCCGCTCCAGGTCCCCGTCCAGGCGGACGTGGCTGACCACCTTGATGTTGTGCTTCAGGTGGTCGAACACCAGGATGGTGTCGTGGAACATCAGCATCGCTTCGGGCAGGCCCAGGGGGTCCTCCGGCGGCGCGGGGACCCTGGGCTCGAAGTATCGGACGACGTCGTAGGCCAGGTACCCCACCGCTCCGCCGTGAAACCGGGGCAGGTCGGGTATGGGGATGAGCCGGTACTTGTCCAGCTCTCTCTTGATGGGCACGAGGGGGTCCACGGCGCCGTCGGGCTGGCCTGGACCAGTCTTCAATACCGAGTAAGGCTCGGTGCCTATGAAGCTGTAGCGGGCCAGCCGCTCGCCGCCCTCCACGCTCTCCAGGAGGAACGAGAACGGAGGCCTCACCACCTTCAGGTATGCGGTCACCGGGGTCTCCAGGTCCGCGTCGATCTCCCGGTACACGGGGAGGAGGTTCCCCCGGTCCGCCAGCTTGGCCGCCTGGTCCAGCGTGGGATAGTACATGGCCCCCCTGAAATGACGAATTCCCCGTCCACAAGGGACGGGGAACTCCCGTGGTGCCACCCTTCTTACCCGGCGGCCCGCGTGCGCGGGACCACCGGAATCACTTGGCCGGGTGGGGCGGGAGTGCAGCCGTCGCCGCACCGCCGGCCTGTAACGGGGCCGAACCGGCTCGGCCTAGGTCCCTCCTCCAGGGCGGGATGCGCTACTGGGAGGGGGACATCGGCCTGCGGCTCCGGGGTCCATTCCGCTGCGACGCTGGCGCCGGCTCACACCTTATCCGGCTCTCTGAGCCCCGCTTCGCGGCGTACTACTCCCCTTCGCAGCCGTTTCCGTATCTGATTCGAGTATACGCGGGCATCGAAAGCGGAGTCAAGGCGTGGGACATGTCCCTGGGACCGGCTTCATCCCCCCGCGGGCCCTCCCCCCAGCCCCGGCTCCGTCATCTTCACCGGGTCCAGCAGCTCGTCCAGCCGGTCGTCTCCCAGGTCGGTCTTCTTGCGGGCGGTCTCCCGGATGGTGCTCCCGGTGGCGGCCGCCTCCTTGGCGATCTCCGCGGCCTTGTCGTAGCCGATGGCGGGCGACAGGGCGGTGCCCAGCATCAGCCCCTTCTCCACCATTGCGGGGCCGGTGTCGGTGGCCTGAAGGCCCTTCACGCACTGCTCGGTGAAGTTGTCGGCCGAGGTGGTCAGCAGCGAGATGGACTGGAGCAGGTTATACGCCGCGACGGGCATCATCATGTTAAGCTCGAAGTAGCCGCCCTGGCCCGCCATGGCCACCGTCGCGTCGTTGCCCACCACCTGGGCCGTCACCTGGATGACCGACTCGGCGATGACCGGGTTGACCTTGCCGGGCATGATGGAGCTCCCCGGCTGGACCTCGGGCAGCACCAGCTCCCCGATGCCGGCCCGGGGCCCCGCCCCCATCCAGCGGACGTCGTTGGCGATCTTGTTGAGGCTTATGGCCACGGTGCGCAGCACCCCCGAGGCCTCTACGACGGCGTCCAGGGCGTTCTGGGCCTGGAAGTGGTTTTCAGTCTCCCGGACGTGCACCTGGGCCAGGTCCGAAGCGACCCGGCACACCCGGGAGGCGAACTCGGGATGGGTGTTTACGCCGGTGCCCACGGCCGTCCCGCCCAGGGCGACCTGGGACAGCTCCAGCTGGGCGTGGCCAAGCCGTTCGACGCCCATCTCCACCTGCCCGGCGAAGCCCAGGAACGCCTGGCCCAGACGTATTGGCGTCGCGTCCTGGAGGTGGGTGCGGCCGGTCTTGATGATGGGCCAGAACTCCTCGGACTTGTCCTCCAGAGAGGCCTGGAGCCTCTTCAGGGCCGGCGCCAGCTCCTGGGATATCTGGGTGAGCGCCGACAGGTGTATGGCCGTGGGGATCACGTCGTTGGAGGACTGCCCCATGTTTACGTGGTCGTTGGGGTGCACCAGGCGGGACCCCTTCTCCCCGCCCATGATCTCCGTGCCCCGGTTGGCGATCACCTCGTTGGCGTTGGTGTTGGTGGACGTGCCGGACCCGGTCTGAAAGATGTCCACCACGAAGTGGCCGTCCCACTGGCCGTCGGCCACCTCCCGGGCGGCGGACTGGATGGCCTCGGACACCGAGGCGTCCAGCAGGCCCAGGTCAGCGTTGACCCTGGCCGCCGACAGCTTTATCAGGCCCAGCGCCCGGATGAACCCCCGGGAGAAGCGCAGGTCGCTGATGGGGAAGTTTAGCTGGGCCCTTCGGGTGGAAGCGCCGTAGTACGCGTCGACCGGCACCTCCATCGTGCCCATGGAGTCCCTCTCGACGCGGACCTTTCCCTCGGTAGACATGGGTGAACCTCCTGCCGTGTAGTCAAGATGTGATTCTAAGGGCAAAGAGGCGGGTTGTGTAGCCCCCATGGCTTCGCCGAGGGGTCCGGAGCGGGACCGGGGTGGGGGGAACGAGGCGGAGAGTCGGTGGACCGGTCCTTACCGGATACCCACCAGCTCTCCACTGACGACGAGCCGGCTGTCGTAGACCAACCTGGGGACGCATGCGACCAGGTGGATGTTCGACCCGCCGGGGTCCAGGTGGGCGTACTCGGGCTTCAGATTCTTGAGGTAGGAGTAGTCCATACGAAGGTCGTCTGCGTGGACGACGAAGGCCTCGGTAATCCGGTAAAGGTAGTCCGTGCCGCCGCTCTCCACCACCGTGTACACGGCCTTGCCCTGGCGCAGGATGTCGGGGATCTTGGGCAGGTTGTAGAAGATGTTGCCCTCGCCCGCTATGGGGCTCTCCAGGTGCCCGAACAGCCAGACGCTGCCGACCTCTCCCGGGTTGCTGGACTCGGGTATGTGGCCCACTACGTGCTTGGGCGTCTCGTAGGCCCGGCTGTCCCCAAGGTCCAGTATCTGGAGCGCCTCTATCTGGGTCTCCACGCCGATGGAGGGTATGTGTATACCCGTGGGCGGCGCCAGGGTCCCCGTCGGGGCGAAGGAGGAGCGGTCGACGGGCAGGAACCCCTCTATCATCGTGGCCTCCACGTAAGAGAGAGACTCGTATTCCAGGGGGCTCCCCCAGTACGAGGGAGTGACGGCCTCCGCCGGATACAGGGTCCGGTCGGAGATGGCCAAGGTGGTCACCAGCGGCCCCACGGGCTCTGGCTCCGTCACCAGCGGAGGGGTCGTGTCGACGGGGGCCGGGAGGTCTACCCTCGGCAGCAGCGGCGCAACGGCCGGCTCGGACCCGGTGGCCGGGACGGAGACCGGGGGCTGGCTCTGCTGGACGGGTGGGCTCGCCGTCTCCGCCGAGGTGGCGGGGGACTTGGGTTGGACCGGCGCCGGGGGACCGACGGGCTCGGCCGGCGTAATGGCGACGTTCAGCTCGTCCAGGTCGGAGCGGGCCTTCCCGGCGTAGATGAAGTAGGCGATTCCCGCCGAAAGTAGCACGGCCCCGGTGACCAGCAGGAAGATCGCCGAGGCCCGGATGAACTTGTGCTGTAGAGTGGACCTGACAAGTAGGTAGTCGTAACCTGCATCCATTATATAGACAGCCTTCCTAAGGAGTGGAACCCGAAACCGGGAAGGGACGCGCCGGCGCGCCGGCCGGACCTTGGACTTCTAGCGCACTCGCGGGGAGTGCATGCTGCCGCTGCTGATGGGCTCGTTCAGGTAGATGTCGCCGTTCCTGATCTTGATGTTGAAGCCGCAGTCAGGGTTCACGCAGACCCAGGCCTTGTAGTGCACCGCGGCTCCCTGGCTCCCGTAGTCGGAGAGGGGTACCAACTGACCGATTTCGCAGTTGTGACACTTGGGGATTACATGTTCTTCCACAGGGACATCCTCCTCACCAAACCAGGTCGGCCCGGAGTATATCACCGCGTGTCAACAAGCACCAAGGTTCGTGGCGAACCGGTTTTGGGCATTCCGTGACAGCTCGTGACGCCGTCGGCCTCCCCGGCGGTGTGCTCCATCCGAAGGCGGTTATTCCCAACGGCCGGTTATTCAAGAAAGTCCTTCAGCTTGCGGGAGCGGGTGGGATGCCGCAGTTTGCGCAGGGCTTTGGCCTCGATCTGCCGGATGCGTTCCCTGGTCACCCCGAACTCCCTGCCCACCTCCTCCAGGGTGCGGCTGCGCCCGTCCTCCAGGCCGAAGCGGAGCTGCAGGACCCGGCTCTCCCGGTCCGTGAGGGTGTCCAGCACCTCCTGTATCTGCTCCTTCAGGAGCTGGAAGGAGGCGGCGTCCGAGGGGGCCGGGGCGCTCCGGTCCTCGATGAAGTCCCCCAGGTGGCTGTCCTCCTCCTCCCCGATGGGAGTCTCCAGGGACACGGGCTCCTGGGATATCTTCAGGATCTCCTCCACCTTCTCCGGCATGACCTCCATGGCGCTGCCGATCTCCTCGGGAGTCGGCTCCCGGCCGTACTCCTGGAGCAGGCGGCGGTGCTGCCTCATCAGCTTGTTTATGGTCTCCACCATGTGGACGGGGATGCGGATGGTGCGGGCCTGGTCCGCAATGGCCCTGGTGATGGCCTGGCGGATCCACCACGTGGCGTAGGTGGAGAACTTGTACCCCTTGCGGTAGTCGAACTTCTCCACGGCCCGGATCAGGCCGATGTTGCCCTCCTGGATCAGGTCCAGCAAGGCCATGCCCCGGCCGATGTACTTCTTGGCCACGCTGACCACCAGCCGGAGGTTGGCCTCGGTCAGGTGTCCCTGGGCCCTCATCCCCTCGGCCCGGATGCGTCCGAAGAAGGCCAGGAACAGCCTCTCCATGGACTGGAGCTGGAAGTAGCAGTCCGACGTGTCCACCGCGTCCATCATCTCTTCGAGGGTGCAGTCTTCCAGCACGTCGACCACGTCGGTCGGCAGGATCCAGCTATCCAGAGAGAGCTGGATGACCATGCGGGTTACGTCGGTGACCTCCACCTCCAGGTCCGCCGCGATGCTTTCCATCAGCTCGGGATTCAGCTCGGCGTCTATGGCGGCCCGCAGCTTGGGGTGGTCCGTTATCTGGGAGAGGGTCAGGCTCCTGGGCAGGCCCAGGTTCTCTCCCAGGGAACCGACCAGGGGCGCCGACCGGCTGAGCCGCTCCAGCAGGGCGATGCTGACCTCCCAGGCCTTGGGGGCCCTTCCCTCCAGCTCACTCAGCTCCTTCACCAGGTTATCCTGGTGCCGTCCGCCCTCCATCTTTCGGGCCAGGACCCTCTCGTCCTTGGAGGTCAGCAGGTGGACACGGCCAATCTCCCGTAGGTACATGCGCACGGGATCGTCCAGGACCTCGGTCCCCTCCACCTCCTGCTCCCATTCGGCCTCTTCATTTTCCTGAGTGGCTCCCTCCGTCGTGCCGCCTTCGGTCTGGGTCGCGGTGGCCGTTGCCTGTCCCCAGGCCTCCCGGGCGGCGGCCTGGACCAGCGGCGGGGACTCGTCGGAGAGCTTCTTGGTAGCCGCCGCGGTGTCGACCCCGCCGACCACGCTGAGGAGCTCCTGCTTCCCCAGGTTCCTCTCGCCGTTTTCGACCTCGGCGGCAGCCTCGATCAGCTCGTCGGTGGCATCCTGTCTTCCCCGTCTTCGCTTAGCCATTACCCATCCTTACGCGCTCGTGGTCAGGCCGCCGGGCCTGCCCTCTGCTCCGTTAGTACGTTCTTCAATCGCTCGTTGATCTCCAGTATACGCTCTCCCTGCTCAAGGTGCTCGGTAAGCTCCTCTCCCGATAGGCGGAGAGCCTCTTCGCGGTTCATCTCCCGCAGGTGCCGCTCCTCCAGCCTGCGTACGCAGAACCTGAGCTCCTCGGCCCGCGCCTTGCGGTCCGTCGGCGGCAGGCCCTTGGAAAGGATGCGGTCCAGGTGTTCCGCGATCTCGTAGTCCAACTCCTCTCTAAGAACGTCAAGTTTGGAGCACTTCAGGAGAGTTGTAAACACTTCTCGGTTCTCGACTCGCCGGAAATGCTCCAGCCTGAGTCCCCCCGTGCTTGGGGATTCCCACTCGGCCCCGGGCTCGGAGGCGTCTCCGTTGGTCACCAGCTCGGGGTGCTGGAGGAGCAGCGCCAGCGCCTGCTCCTCCAGGGGGTCGTGGTCCATGCGGGAGAAGGGCGACGCAGAGGCCTGTTGGGTCTCGTTGCCCCGGCCCGTTGGCGCCCTCCGCCGGCCTCCGGAGGCCCTCAGACGCCCAAGGCTTGCCTGCAGGGCGTCCTCGCTCACCTCCAGCAGGGAGGCCAGGCGCTGAAAGTAGTAGTCCTGCTGGAAGGGGTCCCGGGTGCCGTAGATCATCGGCGCCAGGAGCTCCGCCATCTCCCTCTTCCCCTGGGGCGCGGCCAGGTCCAGGCGTGCCGAGAGGGCCGCGAACAGGTAGTCCATCAGCGGGACCGCGCCCTCGACAAGGGCCTCCCATTCCTGGGGCGCTTCCCGGATGACCTCGTCCGGGTCCTTGCCCTGGGGCAGGGACGCCACCATGAGGGTCAGGGCCTGCCGGCGGTCGTAGAGGGTCGGTCCTCCACTGCGTGAGACGGCCCTCGCCTGGAAGACCTTCCACGACGACTCCATGCTGCGGAGGGTGGCCTCCTGTCCCGCTACATCGGGGTCGAGGGCGAGGACGACCCGGTTGCCGCCCGTTGACTCGCCCCTGCCCAGCAGCCCGTGTACCAGTCCCACCTGGTGCTCCGTGAGGGCCGTGCCCATGGAGGCGACCACGTTGGCGAAGCCGTGTTGATGGGCCGCGATGGCGTCCATGTAGCCCTCGACGATGACCAGACCCTGGGCCCGAGCCACCTCCTTGGCCTTGTGGGCCGCGTAGAGTATGCGGGACTTGTCGAATACGGGGGTGCGCGGCGAGTTGAGGTACTTGGGCCCCCCGTCGCCCAGGGCGCGGCCCCCGAAACCCGACAGGCGCCCCTCCCGGTCCCGGATGGGGAATATGAGCCGTCCCCTGAAGAGGTCCCGGTATCCTCCGTCCCTGCCCTGGGTCACCAGGCCGGCCAGGGCCAGGTGCTCCTGGGTGTATCCCCTGGATGCCAGGTGGCCCTTGAGCGACGCGCCGTCGCCGGGGCTCATCCCCAGCTCGAAGGCGTCTATGGTCGGCTGGTCCAGGCCCCGTTTCTCCAGGTATGCCCGCGCCTGGCCCCCCGCGAGGCGGGAGTCCAGGAGCTCCACGAACATCTCCAGCGCGGCCTCGTTCACCTCGTATATGGTGGCGTCGGCCCTGTCCCGCTCTCGCCGCTCCTGGAGCTGCACCCCCGCCTGTTGGGCCAGCCTAGCCAGGGCTTCCTTGAAGTCCAGGTTTTCCACCTTCATCACGAAGGAGAACACGTCTCCGCCCGTGGCGCAGGCGCCGAAGCAGCGCCAGCTCTGGCGCTCGGGGAATACGAAGAAGGACGGGGTCCTCTCAGAGTGGAAGGGGCAGACCGCCTTGTAGCTTCGTCCCGAACGTTGCAGCCCCACGTAGTGGGATACCACGTCCATGATGTCCAGGCGGCCCTTTATGTCATCGACGGCCGTCATATGCTCCCCGCGGCCCGATCAACGCATGCGGTCCTGTGGTTCCAATTGAAAAAGGCCGGATAGCTGGCGGTCCTTCCTGGCGACCCGGTGGTCGTTCCTCAGAGAATACTTGCAGCACCCTCTTGGCGAACCGACCAACCCGTCGTTACTCTGAAGATAGGCTCGGAGCATTCCCTCCGTCACTCCCGCGAAAGCGGGAGTCCAAGGCGCCCAGTGTGGATTCCCGCTTCCGCGGGAATGACGATGGGTGAGCTTCCTTCCCTTTCATCCTCTTACCTGGCCCTCACAAGGCCCTGGGCAGTGCCGGCGCAGGCCGGAGCTCAGGGGATGGGAGCGGCCTAACCGGCCGCCGAGCCCCGCATCCGAAGGAGGCCCCCCACGCCTGGATTCCGGCTCGGGCGCCGGAATGACGGTAAGGAGGGCGCCGCCTTTTCATCCCATACGTGGCCTTCGCAAGGCCGTTGGCAATTCCTGAAAAAGCGTAAACGTCTCCCGCAGGGGAGGCGTGTTGGATACCGTTATTATACACCTTTAGGGCCGCAGTGCGCATCCCGTCAGGGCCGGGTTGGCGCCCTGTCGGTGGTTCCCGTGTGGAGTCCGATATCGCGGACCCGTCGGTTGGTGACACCCACCAACATGGCCAGCGCCGCCACCGCCAACCCGCCGATGGCCACGGCGATGGGCGGGCTGATGTGGTGGGCGATCTGGCTGGCTTGCAGCCCTCCCAGGGGGATCATGCTCCAGGTGATGGTGTAGAAGCCCATGACGCGGCCGCGGAAGTCGTCGGGCACCAGCGTCTGCAGGGTGGTCATCACCATCATCAGGTGGACCGATACGAACAGGTCCGCGGCGAAGAGGGTGACCATGGACAACCGGTAGTGTCCCGCGTCGGAGACCAGGGCGAACAGTACCAGGCACGCCCCGTGGGCGGCCGCGCCGCCCAGCAGCAGCCAGCCCTTGTGGGGGAACCGGCGGGCGTTGGCGGCAAGGACGATGCCCAACAGCGCACCCGTCCCGGCGGCGCCCATCAGCAGGCCCAGCTTCTCCGGGCCCACGTCCAGGACGTCGTCGGCGAACACCGGCATCAGAAAGATGTAGGACATCCCGAACATGCCGTTGAAGAAGGCCATGCCGATCAGGGTCAGGAACAGCGAGTGGCGCCGCAAGAAACCGAACCCCGCGGCCATCTCCCTCAGGACGCCGCCATGGGCCCGCCGGACCGTCGACAGCCGCAGGCTTCTGGCCACCAGGGCCATGGTGAAGAACCCGGCCGCGGTCACGAAGATCGCCACGTAGGTGTCCGTCCTGCCTATGATGATGCCGGCGGCCAGGGGGCCGAAGATGCGGGTGCCAGTCCAGACGGACGAGTTGAGGGCCACGGCGTTGTACAGCGCGTCCCTGGACACCAGCCGGGGGAAGATGCTCTGGCGGGTGGGGTTGTCGAAGGCCTGGACCGACCCGATGATGAACGCGGCGACCAGGACGTGCCACTGATGGATCTTGTCCAGGGCCACCAGCAGCCCCACGGCCAGGACCACCATTCCTGTGGAGGACTGGGTGGCGAACAGCAGGTGCTTGGGGTTCAGCTTGTCGGCGAAGACGCCGCCGAAGAGGGTCAGGAGGATGGCCGGTCCGGCCACGGCTGTGCTCATGTACCCCAGCGACCGGGTGTCTCCGGAGAGCTCTTGGGTGATGAGCCACCCCAGGGAGAAGAGCACCAGCATCTGGTACCCGGTGACGGCGACCAGCAGCCCCGCCCAGTAGTTGCGGAACTGGGGGTACGTCAGGGCCTCGGGCATTCGGAGGCGCCGCCTGAGAGGAGCGGCCGCCTCTGCCAGCCCCGGCGGTGGAGTCCAGAACATCCGTTAGTCTTTCAAAGGTATCCTGCCCCAGACCAGCTCGTCGGGACTGGAAACCAGCTTCTGCTCCTGCGCCAGCTCGCGGATGCGGAGGAGGGTCGCGTTGACCTCCGGGGTGAGGTACGTCCAGTCCGGCTCCTCGGGGATCCAGTAGGGAGAGTTGATCCGGACTACCGTGCCCTCCTTGGGGTTTACATAAATCCCGAACTCAGACCCCTGTGGCATCATCGGTCTCCTTCGCTGACGGCTGGGTGGGTATCAACCTCGTCTAACCCTTCGTCGCCGGCTCCGCCGTGGCGTAGTGCCCGCGGTACTCGGGCGGCAGCAGGGCCGCTACCCTGGACATGATCATCGTGGTCAGGTCATCCAGCACCGGTCGCGGCGTCCTGCCCTCGACCATCGGGAGGGAGAAGGGCTGCCCGATCCTCACGCTGACGCTGCACAGGGGCACGGGGAGCCGGGCGTAGCTGCCAATCTTCTCCGTCCCCGTCAGGGCCACGGGCAGCACGGGCGCCTGGGACTTGATCGCCAGGTAGGCCACCCCCCTCATTCCCTGGCGCATTCCCGGTGTCCTGCTCCTTGTGCCCTCGGGGAACAGCACCACCACGCCGTCGTTCTTGAGCAGGTCCAGGTTCCAGCGCAGCGCCTCCACGTCCACCCCCTCCCTGTTCATCGGGTGGACTCCGATGGCCCTCATCAGGGTCCCCACCGGCGGGATGGCGAACAGGTCGCGCTTTCCCATGAAGTGCAGTCGCCTTGGGATGCTGGCGGCCAGGAAGGGTGGGTCCGCGTTGCTCAGGTGGTTGGACACGACGATCAGGGGCCCCCGGGGCGGCACCGCGTCCTTGCCCTCCACCCTCCAGTCGGCAAAGGCGGTGAAGCACAGACGGGCCAACGCCGCCCCCGCCTCGTAGGTTACGCCCATTGCCCTGCCTCGACGATCCGCACCACCTCGTCGACTACGCCGTCCACCGTCAGTCCGTAGGTCTGGAGCACTATGGCGTTCGAGGCCGGCATCAGGGGCGAGTCGACGCGCCCGGAGTCCAGGGCGTCCCGCCGCTCCAAGTCCCGCAGCACGCTCTCGTAGCCGGGACCCGCCTCCGACCCGTGGACCTCCAGGTGACGCCTCCTGGCCCGCTCCTCCGCCGAGGCTTCCAGGTACAGCTTCACGTCGGCGTCGGGCAGGACGACGGTGCCTATGTCCCGGCCCACGACCACGATGGCGCCTTCCCGGGCGATGTCCCGCTGTAGCCGGACCAGGGCCGAACGGACGCGGGAGATGCGTGCCACCAGGGAGACGGCCCGGTCCACCGGGGCCTCCCTGAGCTGCGCCCCCAACTGCACTCCGTCCACGATGACTCCCATGTCTTCCGAATCGCTCACCGACATGGACGCCCCCTCGGCAAGGCGGCTGGTCGATTCCTCGTCCCCGGGGTCGACCCCGCGTTCCAGGGCAAGCCATGCCACGGCGCGGTACATGAGACCTGTGTCCAGAAAGCGGTAGTCCAGGCGGCGGGAGACCCCCCTTCCCACCGAGGTCTTCCCCGACGCGACCGGACCGTCGATGGCTATCTTCCGTCGCGTGGACACGTGTATGAGGGCCCGGCTGGACAGGCCCCGCGTTCCGACGCCGAGCCGAGTCGATGCTGTCAAGAAGTATAGCCTACGCGGGGTATACTGTATAGGCAATGAGCTTTCGGAACGCGCCGTCACGCTGGGTCGCCGTCTCGGCGGCGCTGGCCGTGTTCGGGGCCGTGGCCTATCTGGCCGCCAGGTTCGATACCTTCATCGGCGACCGGGAGGGCTTGACCAGGTTCCAGGCCGTGGACAGCGGCTGGCTGGAGGGCGCCGCCAGGGGAGTCACGACCCTCGGCGATCCCCTGGTGGCCGCTCTGTCCGTCCTCGGGCTGACCGCCCTCCTCCTGGCGTTGAGGAGGAGGCTCGACGCCCCGGTAGCCCTGCTGCTCTTCATCCCGGAAGGGCTTCAGCTGGCGGTGAAGGAGCTCGTGGCGAGACCGCGCCCGGAGCTCTCCCTGTTGGACCACCCTTCCACCACCCCCTCCTTCCCCAGCGGCCACGCTACCCACGCCGTCCTGTTCTTCGGCTGCGTTGCGGTGCTGGTCGCGGGGCTGATCCGCCCCGTTTGGCTGGCCCGGTTGGTGCAGGTGCTGCTCTGGCTGACGGTGTTGGCGGTGGGCGCCTCCCGGGTGTACCTGGGCGTCCACTGGCCCAGCGACGTGCTTGGCGCATATCTGTTTGGCGGAACCTGTCTGGCGGTCCTGCTCGGCCTGCGCAAAAGTGGGGCAACCATGCGCCTGAATCGGTTCTTTCCGCCCTTCTCCCGGTGCTACAGTGGCCCCGAATCAGAGGTGCGGGAGCCACGGGAGCGGGAGGCGGAATGAACTGGTTGGACGCGCTCATCCTGGCGGCGGCCGGATTCGCCGCCATGGTGGGCCTGGGCATCGGCGGCATCCACGTGGCGGTGACCGGTCTGGCCGTACTCGTGGGCACCTCCCTGGCGGGACACCATCACGACCTGGTGGAGCCCCTCGTCTCCCGGTTCACCGACGCGGAGGACCAGGCGCAGATCATCTCCTTCGCCGTCATCATGGTTGTGGTGATACTGGCCTCGGTGGCGGTGGGCGTGGCCGTTCGCGCCCTCCTGAAAGGGCTGAAGCTGGGGTGGGTCGACCGGCTGCTGGGGTCGCTCCTGGCGGTGGTGAGCACCCTGGCCGTGGGCTCCGCACTGCTGTCCGTCGTCCAGACCTATCCCGTGGGCGGGGCCGACGGGGTCATAGACGACTCAGTGCTGGGGACCATCCTGGCGGACAACTTCGACACCGTTCTCCGGGCCATCAGGTTCATCCCCAAAGACCTGGGAGTATGAGCCCCTGGACGGGCAGCCCCTCGCCAGCGTACCCGCGTAAACGTTCCCCACTGGAGGAAATCGCCGCCGACGTATTATAATTGCCTATGCTAACCTCTCCGGTCCTCGTGCTCAACCTGAACCATGAGCCGATAAACGTCTGTCAGGTGAGACGGGCCGTGGTGCTGCTGGGCAAGGGAAAGGCGGAGCTTCTGGAGAACGGGCGCGGCGAGATCTCCACTCCCAGTGCGAAGATAGCCGTGCCCTCGGTGATCCGGCTGGTCAACCTGGTGCGGCGTCCTTTCGTGCAGCGGAAGCTGTCCAAGAAAGAGATATTCATGAGGGACCGCCACACCTGCCAGTACTGCGGCCTGCAGACCAAGGAGCTGACCCTCGACCACGTCAAGCCCCGGCGCCAGTACGGTGACCATACCTGGGAGAACGTGGTCAGCGCCTGTATACCGTGCAACCGCGTCAAGGCCGGGCGCACCCCCACGGAGGCGGGAATGGCCCTGCTGCGCCGGCCCAAGGCCCCCTATCCCAACCCCTACTACGTGCTCTACAACAGGACGATCCTAGATGAATGGCGCAAGTTCATCCCCTGGGTGGACGTGGGCTAGGACCCCCCGGATTGGCTAGGTAGGCCCAGCATCAGCACCTCCAGGGCCAGCCTGGGGTTGGCGTTGTCCTCCAGGGCATCCAGCTTGTCCAGAAGCGACCTGATGACCTCGGTGACCTGCCGGCTGTTGAGCTGGGAGGCCTGGGCCTCCAGGCTCTCCATCCACTCTTCGTGGTAGACGAACTCACGCGCTCCCGCTGTGACCAGCAGCAGGTCCCTCCACCACCTCAGCCACGTGTTCAGCGATTCCCTGGCGCGGGCGCGGTTGCCAAAGTGCTGGGTGGCGATCTCGGCGGCGTAGGCGAAACGGGCGTCCAGCTCTCCCGTGGAGAGGCCCGCGACACGCTCCACATCCTTCCGGTGCTCCTCCTCCAGGGCGGGCTCCTCCAGCGCCGATATGGCCCACCCCAGGCGTCCCATGGAGAGGCGGGCCAGCCGGTCCGCTTGTGACTGCTCCGTGGAGCGGTGCTCGACCAGGAAGCGGGCCACCAGGGGCACGGCCATGGGACGGAGCTCCAGACGGCGGCACCGGGAGCGCACCGTCGCCAGCAGGGCGCTCTCCTCGGAGGTCAGTAGCACGATGACGACCTGCTGAGGCGGCTCTTCCAGTGTCTTCAGGAGGGCGTTGGCAGCCTGCTCGCTCATGTGCTCCGCCCCATCCACGATGAAGACCCTGTGGGACCCTTCGTACGGCTTCAGGTTGGCCTGGTGCTGGACCTCGCGGATTTCGTCGATGCCGATCTCCGTCCTGGAGGCCCCTTCGGGCCGGGACTCCAGGCTGAGGACGCGGACGTCGGCGTGCTGCCCTGCGGATATCCTCTGGCACTGGGTACACGTCCCGCAGGGCATCTCCTCGCGGGACCGGCAGTTCAGGGCCCGGGCCAGGTCCAGCGCCAGAGTGGCCTTTCCGACCTGCGACGGTCCGGCGATCAGGTACGCGTGGGCGTACCTCCCTTCCCGGACGCTCCGATCCAGCCGTTGGATGAGGGCTCCATGGCCCTGCAGCTTCCACATTGCGCGCTCCGCGACGGAGGTGGACGCCGGGCATACCGCCGGCGGCTACACCAGGTCGCAGCTTATGATGTCCCTGTAGCTCTCCCGGCGCCGGATCAAGCGGGCCTCGCCGTCGTTCACCAGGACGATGGGCGGCCGGGGGTTCAGATTGTAGACCGACGCCATGGGCAGGCAGTAGGCCCCCGAGGCCGGCAGGGCCACCAGGTCGCCGGACTCCAGGGGGGGCAGGACCGCGTCCCGCACGAGGACGTCCCCCGACTCACAGTACTTCCCCGCGATGGTGACCCTCTCCGACGGCTCGGCGGTCATCTTGTTCGCGGCCACGGTCTCGTAGGCGGCCTCGTAAAGGGCCGGCCGGATGTTGTCGCCCATTCCGCCGTCCACCGATACGTACTTGCGCACGCCGGGGATGTCCTTGATGGCGCCCACGCGGTACACGGCCACGCCGGCGGGCCCGACGATGGCCCGCCCGGGCTCCACCACCAGCCGCGGCGCCTCCATCCCCAGGTCGCGGCACGTCTCCTGGGTGGTGGAGACGATGGCCTCGGCGTACTCCGCCACGGATGGGGCGTTCTGCTCCCTGGTGTAGTTGATGGCGAACCCGCCTCCGGGGCTGAACTCCCGCAGCACCAGCCCCTCCTCCCGGAACCGGGCGGCGAGCTCCAGCACCAGCTTCGTGGCGACGCGGTACGGCTCCACCTCGAACAGGGGGGACCCCAGGTGGAAGTGCAGGCCGACCAGGTTCAGGTTGCGGCTCCCAAGCGCCCCTCGTATCGCCTCCTCGGCGTCGCCGGTCTGCACGGAGAACCCGAACTTGCTGTCCAGCACGCCGGTGGTAGTGTACACGTGGGTATGGGGGTCCACCCCCGGGGAGACGCGGACCATGACGTCCTGGACCCTTTTCGCCTCGCCTGCCAGGCGGTCCAGCATGTCCAGCTCGTGGAAGTTGTCGACGACTATCCGGCCGATGCCGTACTCCAGGGCCTCCCGCAGCTCCTGGTCCGTCTTGTTGTTGCCGTGGAAGTAGACGTTGTCCGGCGGGTAGCCCACGGCCGCGGCTATGGCAAGCTCGCCGCCCGAGACCACGTCGAGCCCCAGGCCCTCCTCCATCATGATCCGGGCCAGGGCCGGGTTTATGTAGGCCTTGCTGGCGTAGACCACCGTGGTGTCGGCGTGACGCCCTCGGAACTCCCGGACGAACTCCCGGCAGCGGCCCCTCAGGGTCTCCTCGTCGAAGACGTACAGGGGTGTGCCGAAGCGCCCTTCGCCGGCCAGGTCCACCACGTCGCAGCCCCCGATCACCAGGTGTCCCTGGGGGTTGACCTCGGCCGTGTCCGGTAGCACCCTCTTGACCGTAGCCAGCATCACGTATCCTCCGGTTGTTGGTCTTCTTGGCCCATTTACCTATTTGGACCCTCTGCGCCGCCTGACGGTGGCATAGGCTACGCCCGCCAGGGCCACTACCCAGATGGGGCTCAGGATGCCCGCCCAGATGGCGGCCTGAGCAAGCCCCCGGCCAATGGCCCCAAGGGCGCTGACGGCGTCGCCGGACGTGCCCCCGGGACTCCACCCCGGCGACTCCAGCACCAGCACGCGCATGGAGTCCTTGCTGGTGATGGTCCCGGCGTCTCCGGTGCCCGTTACCGTCAGTATGGCCGTGAAGGGCGTGGGGCGCTCGTTGGCGTAGGTGTGGACGGCCTCCGCCGTCGTATCCCCCGCCTCCAGGGTCCCCGTGACGGGCGAGGAGCCGTCCCCGAACTCCCACTTGTACGACACCTGGGACATCTCCTCGGGGCGGGTGAAGGAGCCGCTGAAGCGCACGGACTCGCCCTCGTCCACGGTCATGTCCCGGCCCGCGAACACGTCGATGCGGGGGAGCCTCGTAACGACCACGGTGAGGGTGTCCTCGCCCTCGGCGACGCCGGCCTCGCCGGTGCCGGTTATCTCGAAGGTCACGATGAAGGGAGAGTCCGTCTCGTCCTCGTAGAAGTGGGTCACGGTGGCCGTGCTCCGGGTAACACCGTCGGCGTTGGGGACGGTGCGGTTGCCCACGACCGGCCCCGACCCGTCGCCGAAGTCCCACTCGTACCGGAAGTCCTCTATGCCCTCGGGGGCCGTGAACTCAGCCCGGAACCGGACGGGCTCCCCCAGGCTGGCCGTCCTGTCCTCTCCCACGTCCGTTTTCATAGCGGCGGGCTCCAGCTCCAGGCTCACGTTGATCAGGGAGAAGGCCACGGTCTCCTCCAGGAGCTTGATACGGCCTTCTATCTCTTCGATCTGCCCGCGCACCCTGGTAAGCTCCTGCTGCACCAGCAGCAGCTCCTCGACCTTGGCCGTCTGCCCCAACAGCTCCAGCAGCTGCTCCTCGCTGGCCGCAAGGTTCCTCAGGCGCGACTGGTGGTCCACGTACTCGTCGGTAACGTCGCGGCTCGAGGATACCTCCGAGTCCACCTTCGTGGCCAGCTCCCGGAGCCGGCCCATCGTCTCGTCGACCCGCTGGGCCGGTACGCGCACCGATATGAACGCCCGGTGGTCCTCCTGCCTGCTGGACTGGACCACCCAGCCGTTCATCCCCTCGGCCAGGGCCTGGACCTCTTGCAGCGCCCCGGCCAGGTCCCCCACCGTCAGCGCCATGTCCACCGTCCGGACGATCATCCGCGTCTGGGCCGCGGACACCGGCGTGGCGGCGGGCGCCGGGGTCGGCACAGCCTGGGACAGTGTCACCATTGCCTGGTCGAGGTCTTCCGTCTTGAGAGCCTCCGAAAGGTTGGTCGGCCTTGGCACCCGCGTGTCTGTAGCAGTGGCAATGCCCACCTCGGCCCGCGCCGCCGTCACATCCACCTCCTCCGTGTATTCCTCAGACCCCCATGCGTCTTCATACTCGTCGATGGAAAGTGCCCAGTCTCCATCCACGCTCTCCGATGCGCCCCCGCACGCCGCCAGTGCCAGCAGCATTACCAGGGCGGCGATAGTCAGGTACCCGGCTCGTCTCGTCATTGCCCCGACCTCCGATCTTGGTAAGGGCCGTGTCCGTGCGCAACGTCCCCAGCCCCTACTACCGTTGACGGAAGCCGATAGGGAAAAGTTCCCGGCGTGGGTGGAACGCCCACATGGTAGATGGGCCCCTCCGGCAGTGTCAAGGCATCGGGGCCTCCTCCCTCTCCCCCCGGGACAGGGCCGGGCTGGGAGGAAAGGGCCATCCCTACTACCCACGGGGCTTTTCTGCTAAGATGGGTGTATCCAGTCAGGGGACAGGGGTCTCCTGGACACACCAGGAAACGGGCGCCCCGCCGGCCGGGATGCCTGTGGCAGGAGGTAAGGATGCCGGTCCAGTTCGAGGACTCGACGACGCGCATAGTGAGGGTCCCGCACATGGGTCCCATAGACAACAACAGCTACGTTCTATCCTGCGTGGAGACGGGCGAGGCCGTGATCATAGACGCCCCTGAGGAGCCCGAGAAGCTCCTTGCCGAGCTTGGCGACGTGAAGGTAAAGGCCATCATCATCACCCACCAGCACGGAGACCACACCGCCGGCCTCCGGGAGATGACCCAGAGCACCGGCGCCCCCGTGGCCTCCCACACCGAGGACGCGCCCGCCATTCCCATCGCCCCCTCGATACTGCTGGAGGACGGCCACGTTGTCCAGGTAGGGAAGCTGGAGCTGCTGGCCAAGCACACGCCCGGCCACACCCCCGGCGCCCTGTGCCTGCTAACGGGCAGCCACCTCTTCACGGGCGATACCCTGTTCCCCGGCGGCCCGGGCAAGACCCGCAGCCCCCAGGCGTTCAGGCAGGTGAAGGACAGCATAACCAGACAGATCCTGCCTCTTCCCGACGACACCGTGATCCTGCCCGGCCACGGCACCACCACCACCGTCGGCCAGTCCAGGGAAGAGATCCGCGACTTCGACTCCGGGCAGCATCCCGACGACCTGTACGGTGACGTGGAGTGGCGCAAGAGCTAGAGAGTCGTTAGTCGCGAAGCCGCCGTGGCGTGGGGGACCCATGACCCATGGGGTCCGGCGCCCGTGCCCGGTGGTCCGTAGGGAGTGATCATGTTTCAGCGGACCGTCATGGACAACGAGTTGCATGTCCTTACGTCGTCGATGCCCCATACCCGCTCGGTCTCCGTGGGCATCTTTATCGGCGCCGGGTCGAGATACGAGTCCGGCGAGATAGCCGGCGTCTCCCACTTCCTCGAGCATATCCTGTTCAAGGGCACCAAGAGTTGGCCGACCGCCCGGGACGTGAGCGAGGCCATCGAGGGCGTCGGCGGGGTCATGAACGCCAGCACCGACCGGGAGATGACCGTCTTCTGGTGCAAGGTGGCAAGACCGCACTTCGAGCGGGCGCTTTCGGTGCTGGTGGACATGATGCTGAACCCACTACTCGATCCGGCGGAGATAGACAAGGAGCGGGAGGTCGTCCTGGAAGAGCTCCGGATGGTCAACGACTACCCGACCAACCGGGTCGAGCTGCTCATCGACGAGGCCCTGTGGCCCGACCAGGCCATGGGGAGGGACGTCGGGGGCAGCCAGGAGTCGGTGAGCGGGCTGACCCGGGAGCATATCCTGGACTACGTCAGGCAGCAGTACACCCCGTGCAACGCGGTGGTCTCCGTGGCCGGAGACATATCCCACGAAGAGGTCGTCGACCTCCTCAACGGCACGGTGGAGAGCTGGAAACCGGCGACGCCCATGCAGTGGCACCCCGTCGTCGACGGCCAGACCTGCCCGCGGGTGCGGGTCGAGCAGAGGAAGACCGACCAGGCCCACCTGATCGTGGGACTGCCCAGCCTGCCCATGGGGCACCCCGACCGGTACGCGTTGGGACTGATGAACGTGATCCTGGGGGAAGGCATGAGCAGCCGCCTCTTCCTGGAGCTGCGAGAGAAGCAGGGTCTGGCCTACGACGTCCACAGCTCCCTCAACCTGTTTCGGGACTGCGGCTCCCTGACGGTCTACTGCGGCGTGGAGCCCCGGAAGAGCGCCCAGGCCATCGGCGCCATCCTCGAGCAGCTCGGGGGCCTTCAGGGGCCCATCCCCCAGGCGGAGCTGGACAAGGCGCGGGAGCTGTCCAAGGGGAGGATGCTGCTCCGCATGGAGGACAGCCGCAGCGTCGCCATGTGGATGGGCGCCCAGCAGACCCTGTTGGGGACCGTCCGCACCGTCGACGAGGTGGTGGAGAAGATGGACGCCGTCACCACCGACGACGTCCATCGCGTCGCTGCAACGGTGGTCCGGCAGGAGGCCCTCAACCTGGCGGTGGTGGGGCCTTTCCGCAGCGACCGCCGCTTCCGCAGCCTGCTGAAGATCTAGGAGGCCCCCGGCCCTTACGCCGGCTTGAAATAGGGGACTCTGATCTGGTCCGTCGCCCGGCGGAAGGTCACCTCCACCGGCATCCCTATTGCAACCTCCCCCGGGTCGCACTCCACGATGTTGGTGAACATCTTGACCCCCTCCTCCAGCTCCACCAGGGCCAGGATGTAGGGGACCTCCTCGGCGAACCCGGGGGTGCGGTTCTGGCGCGTGACGGTGAAGGTCCAGACGGCGCCCCTGCCGCTGGACGGGACCCACCGGACGTCGTCGCTCCAGCAGCCGGCACAGATGCCGCGGGGATAGAACTGGTAGGCCTGGCAGGCGTCGCACTGCTGGACCAGGAGCTCTCCCCGGCGGCAGGCCTCCCAGTAGGGGCGGGTCTCGCCGGAGATGGTCGGCAGGGGCTTCTTCCACTCTGTCAACGTCTAGTCCCTCCCCAGGATGACCGTGCCCCCGCTGTGCCGGGAGCCCAGGCCGCCGCCCGTGCCGTGGCACAGGGCGACCTTGCAATCGGGCACCTGTCGCGGGGTCCCCTCGAACTCGTGGCGTAGCTGTCTGGCGGCCTCCATCAGCAGGAAGATGCCCCGCATCCCCGGGTGATTGGACGACAGCCCGCCGCCGTCGGTGTTGATGGGCAGCTCTCCGCCGAGCTGGATCCTGCCGCCGGAGACGAAGTCTCCCCCCTCGCCCTTCTTGCAGAAGCCCAAGTCTTCCAGGGTGGTGAGGACGGTGATGGTGAAGGAGTCGTATATCATGCACATGTCTATGTCGTCGTGGGTCACCCCCGCGGTGGCGAAGGCCGGCTGCCAGGTCTGGCCCGCCGCCATATAGGCCAAGTCCCGCTTTCCCGCCCCCTGGTGGGCCACGCCCTCTCCGGTCCCCAGCACCCATACCGGGGGCCGCCTGCACCCCCGGGCCACCTCCGGAGAGGCGACCACCACCGCGCCTCCCCCGTCGGTGATGACGCAGCAGTCCAGAATGTGCAGCGGCGACGAGATCATCCGGGACGTCAGCACGTCCTGGACCGTGATGGGGTTGCGGAACATGGCGTGGGGGTTCATGGAGGCGTGCTTCCGGACGGCGACGGATATCTCGGCAAGCTGCTCCGGGGTCGTCCCGTACTGGTGCATGTGCCGCTGGGCCACCATGGCGTACAGGCCCACGGTCGTGACCCCGTATAGCTCCTCGAAGCTGTCGGGGGATGGGTCCAGCCGCGGGTGTCCCAGCCGGGCCGCGCCCCCGGTGCCCACGGCTATCCCGCCGGAGCGGGCCAGCGTGCAGTAGGTAATGACCGCGCAGCTCATCCGCCCGGCGGCGATGGCCGTCAGAGCGTGGGAGAGGTGGAACTCGAAGGAGGCGCCGCCCACCGACGTGTTGTCCACCATCCGGGGGTTCAGGTCCAGGTAGTCGGCCAAATTGAGTCCGCTGTTGCGGACCGACATGGAGGAGGTGAACAGGCCGTCCACGTCCCCCTTGGAGAGGCCGGCGTCCTCCAGGGCCTTGATTACGCTCTCGCCCTGGACCTGGAGCTCGCTCTTGTCCGGCGCGTACCTGGTCGGGTGCTCGTGCACCCCCACGATGGCCGCCCCTTTCCTGAGATCGACCACTAGTCATCCCCTCCCACCGCCGCTGCCTTCCGCCGCCGCCGCGGCCGGGCGGGGGGCGGCGGCGAGGCGCCGTTGAGGACGCCTTTCAGGTACTGGCCGGTGTGGGAGTCCTCTACGGCCATGACCTGTTCCGGGGTGCCGGTGGCGATGACGTGACCGCCCCGGTCTCCCGCGCCGGGTCCCAAATCGATGATCCAGTCGGCGTTCTTTATCATGTCCAGGTGGTGCTCGATGAGGACCACGGTGTTGCCCGCGTCCACCAGCCGGTGGAGCACTCGCAGCAGGGCAGCGCAGTCCTCGAAGGAGAGGCCAGTGGTGGGCTCGTCCAGGATGTACAGGGTCTTCCCCGTCGCACGTCGGGAGAGCTCGGTGGACAGCTTGACCCTCTGGGCCTCGCCGCCCGACAGGGTAGTGGCCGGCTGACCCAGGCGGATGTACCCCAGGCCCACGTCCCGCACCGTCTCCAGCTTGGCCCGGATCTTGGGGAAGTTCCAGAAGAGCTCCAGCGCCTGGTCCACCGTCATGTCCAGCACGTCGGCGATGCTCTTCTCTCGGAAGGTCACCTCCAGGGCCTCCCTGTTGTAGCGCTTGCCGTTGCACACCTCGCAGGGCACCGTCACGTCGGGGAGGAACTGCATCTCGATCTGGTTGTACCCCTCTCCCTGGCACGCCTCGCACCGCCCGCCGCGGACGTTGAAGGAGAACCTGCCCGGCGCGTAGCCCCGCACCCTCGCCTCGGGCAGGTTCGAGAAGAGGGTCCGGATGGGCGTGAAGGTCCCGGTGTAGGTAGCCGGATTGCTCCGGGGCGTGCGCCCGATGGGAGACTGGTCGATGTTGACCACCTTGTCTATCTCGTCGATGCCTAGAATCGTCTTGTGCCTCCCGGGACGGTCCTTGCCCCGATAGAACACCTGGGCCAGCTTCTTGTACAGCACCTCGTTGACCAGGGTGCTCTTGCCCGAGCCGGAGACTCCCGAGACGCAGACCAGGAGGCCCAGGGGTATCCGCACGTCCACACCCTTCAGGTTGTTCTCCTCGGCCCCCTTGATTACCAGCCGTCTCCTGTTGGCGTGCCGCCTTCGCTGGGGCACCGGGATGGTGCGCCTGCCGCTCAGGTAGTCGCCGGTGATGGAGTTGGGGCTCTCCATGACGTCGTCGATGGTCCCCGTGGCCACCACCCGGCCGCCGTTCTCCCCAGCCCCTGGCCCCAGGTCCACTATGAAGTCGGCCGCCCGCATCACCGCCTCGTCGTGCTCGACCACGACTACCGTGTTCCCCAGCTCCCGCAGCCGCTCCAGGGTATCCACCAGGCGGGCGTCGTCGGCGGGATGGAGCCCCACCGTGGGTTCGTCGCAGACGTAGAGCACGCCGGTGAGCCCGGAGCCGATCTGGGTCGCCAGCCTGATCCGCTGGGCCTCGCCGCCCGACAGGGTCTGGGCCGTCCTGTCCAGGGTCAGGTACTCCAGGCCGATGTTCACCAGGAACCTGAGGCGCGCCTCGATCTCCTTGAGTATCTGCCGGGCGATGGTCATCTCCCGCGCCGACAGGACCGCGGGCTGGGGTCCGCTGCCGTTGGACTGGTCCTCCGCGGCCAGCCGGCAGACCCAGGACAGGGAGTTCTCTATGGTGAGGGCGCAGATGTCCATGATCCCCATGCCGTCGATCTCCACGGCCAGGGCCTCGGGCCTCAGACGCTTGCCGTCGCAGGACGCGCAGGCCTGGGCGGCCATATACCGCTGTATCTCCCCGCGGGTATAGTCCGACTCCGTCTCCCTGTAGCGTCGCTCCAGGTTTGGTATGGCGCCCTCGAAGTTGGTCTCCCAGTTGTACACGTGCCCCGAGTGGGTCTTGTGGGTGATGGTGACGGGCTCGCCCTTGTTCCCGTACAGGAGCAGGTCCATGGCCCGCTTCGGGAGCTTGCGGACGGGCACCTTGGTGGAGAAGTCGTAGGCGTTGGCCACCGACTGGATGAGGCTCAGGTACCAACCGCTGGAGGAGCCCGAGCGCATCCACGGGACGATGGCGCCCTCGGACAGGGACAGGTCCTTGTTGGGGATGATCAGGTCCGGGTCCACCGTGAGCTTGAAGCCCAGCCCGGTGCACTCGGTGCATGCCCCGTGGGGGCTGTTGAAGCTGAAGGTCCGGGGCTCTATCTCCGGGAGGCTGACCCCGCAGTGGACGCAGGCGAAGTGCTCCGAGAACACGTGCTCGTCGCCGCCGTCGACGGCCACCTGCACGACCCCGGAGCCGTGCCGTAGGGCCGTCTCCACCGAGTCGGCGACGCGGGTGACCTCCATCTCCTCGGCCACGACCAGGCGGTCCACGACGATCTCGATGTAGTGCCACTTCTGCTTGTCCAACCCCAGGTCGCCGATCTCGTCCAGCAGATGTATGGCGCCGTTGACCCGGACCCGCACGAAGCCCGCCTTGCGCGCCTCTTCCAGCACGTCCTTGTGCTCGCCCTTGCGCCGGCGCACCTTGGGGGCCATGACCATGATCCGGGAGCCCGCCGGCAGCTCGAGGATGGCGTCGACGATCTGCTGGACCGTCTGCCTCTGGACCGGCCGGCCGCACTTGGGACAGTGGGGGTGTCCCACCCGGGCCATGAGCAGGCGCAGGTAGTCGTAGATCTCCGTAACGGTGCCCACGGTGGACCGGGGGTTGTGGGAGACGCCCTTCTGGTCGATGGAGATGGCCGGGGACAGGCCCTCGATATACTCCACGTCGGGCTTCTCCATCCGGCCAAGGAACTGGCGGGCGTAGGCCGAGAGGGACTCGACGTACCGGCGCTGCCCCTCGGCGTAGATTGTGTCGAAGGCCAGGGAGCTCTTACCGGACCCCGAGACGCCGGTGATCACCACCAGCTTGTCCCTGGGTATCGTCACGTCGACGTTCTTTAGGTTGTGCTCCCGCGCACCCTTGACGTGGATGTACTCCTGGGGCATGGACTGTCACCTGCTTGACGTGGATGCCCTTATTGTAGCACCGGCGTCGCCCCCCGTGGCAGACAAAACCGGCAGACGAGACCGGGCCCGGCCCTACTCCAGCTCGACGAGAGGCTGGTCTCCGGTCACCTGCTCCAGGGGCTGCACGTGTATCGTCTTGATGACCCCGTCGGCGGGGCTCCGGATGCTCTGCTCCATCTTCATGGCCTCCACCACGGCCACCTCCTGTCCCGAGGAGACGGCGTCTCCCGGCCTGACGGTGACCGCCACCACCCGCCCGGGCATGGGAGACCTGATGATCTTGTCGCCGCTGCGGCCTGCTCCGGCCTGCTGGCCGGTGGGCCGGGCCGCGGGCTGGGGCGGAGGGGCGCCGGGCGCCGAGGGCGGCGCCGGCGGGGCGGCCGCGCCGGGAAGGCCCTCCACCTCTACCAGGAAGGTCTCCCCCTCCACGTTGACCCGGACCGGCGACGTGGAGAGGTCCTGCACCTCCACCGTGTACCACCGGTCGCCTACCCTTACGCGGATGCTCTTTACCGCCAACCACTTCTCCCGATGGACCGCGCCAACATCTGGTCCCTGCGTCCGTTGATCTTCCAGGCGTCGTAGGGCCCGCCTGCCGGGCGTGTACCGGTCACGGCGGCGCCGTTCATCGATAGCAGCGTACTGACGGCTATGGCCGCGGCCAGCTCCCTGTCGTTGCCTGCGCCGTTCTCGTAGCCGTTGGCGTTTCCGTCCCCGGGCCCGTTGGTTGCCGTCGAGACGAAGCCGGTGGTGTAGGTGCTGTCCATGAAGCTGGGGTGGCCTATGAGCCGCCGGATCGCCGGGATGTTGGAGTTCGGCCCGGTAATACGGAACCGGCCAAGGGCCCTGTCGAGGCGTTTTCTGGCCTCCTCCCGGTTGGAGCCCCAGCACATCAGCTTGGCCATCAGGGAGTCGTAGTCGGGCAGCACCTCGTAGCCGGAGAACAGGCCGCTGTCCACCCTTACGTGCTTCCCCGAGGGGTGGCGGAAACCCTCCACCCTGCCCGGCATCGGGATGAACGTATCCGGGTCTTCCGGGTAGATCCGGGCCTCGATGGCGTGCCCGTTCACGCGGACGTCCTCCTGGGATATGGGCAGGGGCTCGCCGGCGGCCACCCGGAGCTGCAGCTCCACCAGGTCCAGGCCCGTGACCATCTCCGTGATGCCGTGCTCCACCTGGAGGCGCGTGTTCATCTCCAGGAAGAATATCCCACCACCGGGAGCTACCAGGAACTCCACGGTCCCCGCGTTGGTGTAGCCGATGTGCCGGCCGAGCATGAGGGCGTACTCGCAGAGCCGGGCCCGTTGCTCGTCGTCCAGCTTGATCGCCGGGGTCTCTTCCACGATCTTCTGGTTACGGCGTTGCATCGAGCAGTCCCTTTCGAACAGATGGACCAGGTTGCCGTGCTCGTCTCCGAGGATCTGTACCTCGATGTGGGAAGCGCCCGGCACGTAGCGCTCCAGGTATAGCTGGGCGCTCCCGAAGGCGTGTCGGGCCATTGCCCGTTCCTGCTTGATGATCGACGTCAGGTGGTCCAGGGACTCGATGATGCGGATCCCGATGCCCCCGCCGCCCTGGGTGGCCTTGAGCATCAGCGGAAACCCCAGCTCCCAGGCGGCGTTGCTGGCCGTGGTGTCCCCCACCGCCGTCCGGGTCCCGGGCAGGACCGGTAGCCCCGCCTTCCGTGCCAGCTTCCGGGCCTTGACCTTGTCTCCCATCGCCTCCATTACGTACGGGTACGGTCCGATGAAGCGGACGTCCGCCTCGTGGCACGCACGGGCGAACCCCGGGTTCTCCGACAGGAATCCGTATCCGGGGTGCACGGCGTCGGCGCCCGAGGTCCCGGCCACCTCCACAATGCGCTGGGCGTTGAGATAGCTCTCTTTAGGCGACGATGGGCCCAGGAAGTAGGCCTCGTCGGCCATCTTCACGTGCAGGGCCTTCTTGTCGGCCTCGGAGTAGACCGCCACCGTCTTCACGTTCAGGTTACGGCAGGCACGGATCACCCTGCAGGCGATCTCGCCCCTGTTGGCTATCAGCACCTTCTTGAGCACGCCACCTCCTCTGCTGCCCCGTCCCGCAGCTTCAAGCCCCCCTGGCGGCCCCCAGCCGAGGGGGCCGCTCCAGGTGCTCCAAGAACCTCCTGGAGCGGATCTCCCGGTCCAGCCAGTATTTTAGCGAGGCGTCCAGCAAGTCCTTCAGCTCCCGCCGGAGCTCGGGGTCGATGCGTAGTTGGGCCAGCTCAGGCAGGCGCCTGTGGTCAATGAAACGGAGCACCTTCATGGCCCGGAGGGAGAGGCCCATGACGCGGGGGCCCGCCGGCGTGCAGTCGAAGCACAGGGCTCCTCCCGCCTCGGGGCTGAACCGGTGCCTGCCGGCCTCCAGGTCCCTGCGGCAGTCCACGCAGCCGTAGAGCTCCGGCATGAACCCCGAGCACTTGAGGATGTGGAGGTCGAAGTAACGGAGCGTCAGCTCCGGGTCGGTGTCTCCCTGGAGAGTCCCCACCGTCTCCAGGAGCAGGTTGTACAGGTCAGTGTTCGGGCTGCCCTCGGCGCCGAACCCGTCGGCCAGCTCCGCTACGTAGATGGCCCGGGAGATGCTCTCCAGGTCTGCCTTGAGCCTTGAGTGGCTGTCCAGGGTCTGGACCTGGGTGACGGTGTCGATACCGCCCGGTCTGGACGCGGCCAGAGACAGGTGCACCAGGTTGAGGGGCTCCAGGTGTCCGACCATCTTGCTGGTGGGCTTTCGTGCGCCGCGCACCATCGCCTTCAGCTTGCCCATGTCGGGGGTGTAAAGGGTTGCCATCAGGCCTGCCTCGCCCAGCGACATGGACTTCAGCACCAGGCCCTGACACTGGAACGACCTGGGTCTTCCCATGCTACAGGTCACGCCTTCCCTGGAACGCCCGGCTGAGGGTGAGCTCATCGGCGTACTCCAGGTCTCCGCCGACGGGGAGGCCGCGGGCCAAGTGGGTCACGCGGGTGGCCTCGGGCACCACGTGGCGCCTGATGTACATCGCCGTGGCTTCCCCCTCCAGGGTCGGGTTGGTGGCGATGATCACCTCCGATACCGAGTCCTTCTCCAGACGGCCGACCAGCTCCTTGAGCCTCAGGTCCTCGGGTCCCACGCCGTTCATGGGGGATATGACGCCGTGCAGGACGTGGTACAGGCCCCTGTAGCACCCGGTGCGCTCCAGGGCCAGCACGTCCAGCGGCTCCTCCAGCACGCAGATCTGGCTCCGGTCCCGTCTCGGGTCGTCGCAGATGGTGCACGGCTCCGTGTCCGTCAGGTTCTGGCAGATGGAGCAGAAGAGCACCCGGTCCTTCACGTCCACGATGGCCTGGGACAGGGCGCGGGCCTCCTCCTCGGGAAGCCTGACGACATGGTAGGCCAACCTCTGGGCGCTCTTGGGCCCCACGCCCGGAAGCTTGTTCAACTCCCGGATTAGGCGGGCCACCGAGGGCGCTGCCGCTGGAATAGGATTGGTGGTCATGGCGACTATGTCAGCCCCGGAATGTCCAGACCCCCCGTGAGCAGGCTCAGCTTCTCGGAGGCCATCTCTTGGGACTTGTTCAGGGCGTCGTTCACCGCTGCGGTGACCAGGTCTTGCAGCATCTCCACGTCCTCCGCCGCGTCGGGATCGATCTGGACCGACTCGACGGTCTGCTTGCCCGTCATGATGACCTTTACCACGCCCCCGCCTGCGCTGCCCTCTACGGTCATCGTCTCCAGCTCGTCCTGCATCTTCTGGAGCATGGCCATGGGCGGCTGGGTCTGAGCGTCGGCCCGGCCCGTGCTCTTGGCCTGTTGGCGGCGGGCCGCCCGCCGCATCTGTCGGTTCATCACTGTTCCCGCTCCTCCACGATTCTGGCCCCCATGCTGAGGGCGGCCCGGACCAGGCTGCTCTGGGCGGTCACCGGCACGCCACCCGAGCCGTCGTCCCCGGCCAGGATGAGCTTGAGCTGGTAGGATGACCCGAACGAGCCGATCAGCGCCTCTTCGACGCGCCTCCGGCCCTGGGGGTCGTCCAGCTCTTCCTCCATACGCTCCATGTGGGACTTGTGGGCGAAGGTCAGCACCAGGGTGTCTCCCAGTATCTCCTGCTCTCTGCAGTCTCGCAGAAGGGCGCCGATGTTGAACCTCCTTCCCTTGTAGCGGCTGAGGGCCTTGACGAGGTCGCTCCACCGGTCTCGCATCGGAAGGTCCCCGCCGGCGTCCCGTTCGTCGGCCGCCGGCCGATCGGGCGGCGCGGCTGGAGCTGGCCGCGCCGGAGGGGACGGGGCGGCTGGAGGCGCTGTCCGTCGGACGTCGCCCGCGCCGGAATTCCCGGTGGCTTGCGCGGCGGGTGCGGCCGCGGCCGTCGGCGTGGGCCTGGGGCGCGACGGCGCGCTCCGGGACGCCGGGGCCTGGGCTGGACTCTCGGCTTGCGGCGGCGGTTCGAGGCACGCTTCTACGGCGGCAAGCTCCAGTGGCAGCGTCAGCGACGCGTCCTGCCGCAGGTTCGCCTCGCCGAACAGCTTGAGGCACCTGACCACCCGGGCGCTGGACGTGCCAGCGGCCATCTCCTCCAGGGCCCTGAGCCGCTCCGGGGCTACGTCCACGGACTCCCCCGCGCCGGCCTGTATCATCATTATGCCCCGCAGTAGCTGCAGGCCCTCACGGTGAAGCTGCCGCAGGTCTTCGCCGTCCCACGCCGCGCGGTTGATGGCCCCTAGGGCCGCGGTGGCGTTCCCGGCCGCCAGGTAGCCGACCAGCTCAATCGCCCTCTCGCCCTGCGCCTCGCCCAGCAGCTCCCTTACCTGGTCGACTCCTATCTGGCCGCCGAAGGCCACCACGATCTGTTCCAGCAGGTTCTCCGCGTCCCTCAGGCTTCCCGAGGAGGCGTGGGCCAGGGTCGCCAGGGCCGCGTCGTCCACGGTGGCGCCCTCCTCGACGCAGATGGACCTGAGCCTCTCCAGGATGTCCCTGGAGGATAGGCGGCGGAAGTCGAACCTCTGGCAACGGGAGATGATGGTCGGCAGTATCTTGTGGGGCTCGGTGGTGCACAGTATGAATATGGCGTGCCCGGGCGGCTCCTCCAGGGTCTTGAGAAAGGCGTTGGAGGCGTGCTCCGTGAGCATGTGGGCCTCGTCTATGATGTAGACTTTCCGGCCACCCTCGACGGGAGCCAGGTTGACCCGGTCCCGGATGTTGCGTATCTCGTCGATGCCCCGGTTGCTGGCCGCGTCCAGCTCGATCAGGTCCATGAACCTGCTCTCCTGGATGGCCCGGCATCGAGCGCACCGGGTACACGGGTCGCCCTCGGACGATTCCGGGCAGTTCACGGCCTTGGCCAACACCCGGGCCGTGCTGGTCTTGCCGGTGCCTCGGGGTCCGCACAGCAGGTACGAGTGGGCCACCCGGTCCTGCTGTATGGCCCTGCGCAGGGTTGCGGACACGTGGTCCTGGCCCACCAGGTCTGCGAACCTCTGGGGCCTCCATTTCCTGTAGTAGACCTGTACGGTCACGGCGTCCTCACCCCGGCGGGCGCCGAGGCGAGCACGGCACGCTCCTTGGCCCGCATCTCGGCCTCTTCCTGCGCTTCCATGTGGTCGAATCCCAGCAGGTGTAGTATTCCGTGGACCACCAGCAGGGCCAGCTCGCTCTCCAGGTCCCCAGGCTCGGCCTTGGCCTGTCGAGCGGCCTGTGGGTAGGAGATGATCACCTCTCCCAGGTGGCGGGGCTCGTCCGGGGGCATCACGAAGGGGTCCTCCTCGGGAGCTTGGGGTCCGTCGCCGTCGCCCTGCCAGGGTCCCTGGTGCGTCGTGGAAAAAGAGAGCACGTCGGTGACCTCATCCAACCCCCGGTACCTCTTGTTCAGGTCCCGCAGGGTGTCGTCGTCGGCTATCATGATGCCGAGCTGGCAGCTCTCCTGCGGAAACGCCGCGTCCAGGGTGCGCGAAGCCATCTTTCTGAGCCAGGCGCTGGATACGTCGCCTCGGAAGGGCGGTTGGACGCCGATATCCACTATTCGGCGGGGTCGTGTAGGCATAGAGTACCTGCACGGGGATGATAGCACAGCCCCCCAGGCCCTTCAAGGAATCCTTGACGCCCCGCGCACCCGACGGTCCACGGGGGTCACCGGGCCGGGACTGTCCGGGCCGCCGGCTCGGGTGCGTCCTCGGCAGCTCCGTCCAGGGAGGCTACGTAGTCCCTGAACTCCTGGATGTTGCCGAACCCTGACATGGTCCGTATGAAGTCGCCCAACGATGCGCTGGCCTCCCTGACCCGCTCCACCTGCCCTCCGATGGGGCTCACCGAGGCCGGACTCGCCGCGTAGCTGCCGTGGAAGGCGAAGTAGGCCTGGTTCAGCTTCCGGATGTTGTACCCGTTGTCCACGAACACCCGGCGCCGCCGGTCCATGTATCCCTCCGCCCCTTCTATCCGGCCCTCCCCCAGCAGGCGATCGACCTCCAGGCGCGTCTCCCGCATCTCCGCGTTGAAGTCGAACCTGTCCGGCTCCTCCTCGGGGGGAGCGCGTGGGGGGGGAGCGGGTGGCCGCGGGTCCTCGATGGGATGCCCCGTCACGGCCTGGAACACCCGGTCGCCCAGCTCGTCCCCGGCCAGGCTCGCCGCGGTCTCGTTCAGCGTGTTCATCTCCGGGCTGGAGAAGATGTTCCAGCCCAGCGGGCGAAAGAACCAGTAGGCGTGCAGCCACTCGTGGGCGGCGGTCCTCAGGGCAAAGAGAAGGGACGTATTGTCCGTGACTATCGTCGGGTAGGTCGCCACGCCCCCTATGTTGACCACCAGGGCCGCCATGTCCTGCTCCCCGAGGACCTTCTCCTCCAAGGCGTTCATGGCGTCGATGCCTATGTCGGCCTCCAGCAGGACCGACTCCGACCGTTCGATCGTAGCCCTCGGGGAGACCACCAACACCCTGGGGGGCCTGGTCAGGGCCACGTCCACCGGTGGGAGGAGCAGTCCGACCGGCGACTTCAACCCCGCTGCTGACAGCACGCTCCCGACCTCGGTCTCCAGGGTCTCCTCTACATCCGCCCTCAGGGCGGACCGGGTCCTCCGCAGCTCCGCCAGCTCCTCCGACAGGACCGCTGCCCTGTCGGACTCCTCGCCTCCCTGGATGTGCCCGGCCCTGATATAAATGTCACCCTGCTCGCGTTCGAGGCTTCGTATCTCCTGGCTCAGGCGGAAATAGTGCTGCAGGTCCTCCAGCCGTTCCTGGCGGCTGCCCGAGCCCAAGGGAAGGACGCTCCGCAGCTTGTGGGCCCACTTGTCCGGGAGGTGGGATATCTCCCATTCCAGCAGCGCGTACCGGTAGGGGGCGGAGGCCAGCTCCACAGGGGACAGCCGAAGGGCGTCGCCCGCCACCAAAAAGAGCAACAGGGCGAGGAAGAAGGCGGCTGGCACACGTCTGGACCGGCGCATATCCTGGTTCCAGCATAGCACACGGCATACCTGGCCTATTGACGGTCCTCCCTTGACAGCTCCGAGACAGCTCCTAAAGCCAATACCTAAATTGAAACGATGGGGCCCGAACTTCAACAGACCGCCGTTGGCCGTTCCCATAGGGGGCTGGCTGGGTTACAGCCCCATAGCCGATTTGTTTTTATTTGTTCCAACGAAAAACGAATGTGGCCTTCGGCCCTCCCCTTCTCCGGCATCCCGGAGGGCGCCCGCGTCCGGGTGGACCGTTGCGCTGCATCGGAGCTTTGGCTAAAATAGGCTCAGATGGCAGACGCCCGGATGGCACACGGATACACCTGGGTCCCGTCATCGGGCCCGGCCCGGTGAGCGGGGATGCTTGGTTGTAGGGGGGTTGGCAGCATCCATGACTGACGTCGGCAAGATTCGCAATATAGCTCTGGTATCTCACAGCGGGGCGGGAAAGACGTCCCTATGCGAGGCGTTGCTGTTCAACGCCAAGGTCGTGACCCGCATCGGCAATGTGGAGGAAGGCAACACCATATCGGACTACGAGCCCGAGGAGAACAAGCGGGCCAGCAGTATCCAGACGGCATTGATTCCCCTGACCACCGACGGCTACAAGGTGAACCTCCTGGACACCCCCGGTTACGACGACTTCATCGGCGAGGTGGTGTCGGCCTTGCGCGTCGTGGAGGGGGTGATAATACCGGTGGCCGCCCCCTCGGGAGTCGAGGTGGGCACCGACCGCGCCTGGAACCGGTGCGAGGAGGCCGGGCTGCCCAGGATGTTCTTCGTGAACAAGATGGACCGGGAGAACGCCGACTTCTACCGCACCCTGGAGCAGATCGAGGCCCAGTTCGGCCGCAAGTGCGTCGCCTTCCAAGTTCCCATCGGCGCGGACCAGAGCTTTGAGGGCGTGGTCGACCTGTTGGACCCGCCCGCCGACCTTCCACCCGAGGTGTCCGAGCGGGTCCAGGAGGGCAGGGAACGGTTGGTTGAGGCGGTGGCCGAGACCGACGACGACCTGGCCACCCGGTACCTGGAGGGTGAGGAGATCTCCAACGCCGACCTCGTAGCCGCCGCCAGGAAGGCCGTGGTAGCGGCCGACCTGGTCCCCGTGCTCGTCGGGTCCGCCGGCATGAACCTGGGAGTGGAGGAGCTCCTGAAGGCGGCGATAGACTATCTGCCCTCGCCCGTCGAGGCCCAGGCCCCCGCGGGATCCGGCCCATCCGGCGACGGAGTCGAGGTTTCCCGCGACCCCGACGGGCCTCTGGCCGCCTTCGTCTTCAAGACCACTGCAGACCCCTTCGTCGGCAAGCTTTCGGTCTTCAGGGTCTACGGCGGCACGCTGAAGAGCAACTCGGAGGTGTGGAACCAGGCCCGCGACCAGAGCGAGCGCATCGGCCAGGTGTACCTGCTGCGGGGGAAGACCCAGGAGCAGGTGACCGAGGTCGGCCCGGGGGACATGGGGGCCATCTCCAAGCTGAGCGCCACCGTCACCGGGGACACCCTCTCCCAGCGGGACAGCTCTATGGCCTTCGAGCCAGTGACCTTCCCGGTGGGCTACTACACCATGTCCGTGTACCCCAAGACCAAGGCCGACGTGGACAAGATGTCCATGTCCCTGGCGCGCATCGTGGAGGAGGACCCCAGCCTTCGTATGTCCAGGGAGGCGGACACCAATGAGACCCTCATCTCCGGACTTGGCGACGCCCACCTGGAGGTGGCCGTCGAGCGCGTAAAGCGCAAGTTCGGCACCGAGCTTGGCCTCACCCTTCCCAAGGTCCCCTACAAGGAGACCATCACCGCCGTCGCCAAGGCCGAGTACAAGCACAAGAAGCAGACCGGCGGCCACGGCCAGTACGGCCACGTCCTCCTGCGCCTGGAGCCCCTGGAGCGCGGCGAGGGCTTCCAGTTCGGCGCCGAGGTGGTGGGGGGCTCGGTGCCCAAGGAGTACATAGGCCCCACGGAGAAGGGGATAGCGAAGGCCCTGCAGGAGGGCGTCCTGGCCGGCTACCCCGTGGTGGACCTGAGGGCCGTCCTGTACGACGGGAGCTTCCACGACGTAGACTCATCGGGCATCTGCTTCGAGATCGCTGGCTCCTTCGCCGCCCGGAAGGGAGTGGCCGACGCCCAGCCCCTGCTGCTGGAGCCCGTGATGAAGCTCACCGTCAGGGTGCCCGATGTGTTCACCGGCGACGTCATCGGGGACCTCAACAGCAAGCGTGGCAGGATCATCGGGATGACCCCGGAGGACGGCGACACCATCATCGAGGCCGAAGCCCCCCAGTCCGAGCTGCTTCGCTACGCCACCGATCTCCGCTCCCAGACCCAGGGGCGCGGCACCTACTCCGTGGAGTTCGACCACTACGAGGGGGCCCCTGCCCAGATGACCCAGAGGCTGGTGGAGGAGGCCAAGAAGGCCAAGGAGGCGGCCCGGGCCTGACCGTCCCGCGCTCCACCGGACTGACAGCTTCCCGCCTCCGGCGAGTGAGGACGCCTGCCCGACGCGCCGTGGATGGCCGGGGATGTCCGTCCCACCCCATGGTGCCGGGTGTTCTGGCCTTTTCCAGTAGGTCCGACCGTCGCTCTCAAGCCGTCGTGTGGGGAGGAGCCTAGCGATGCCTTCCAAGACCAGGGCCAGGACCCTGGGGGCCCTGAAGCGCAGCCGCTACAAGGTCCTGTCGGTCCGTCAAGAGATGAGGAAGAACCTGGTAAGAAAGCTTACCAGGAGGGAGCCCCTCTTCCCCGGCATCGTCGGCTTCGACGACACCGTGGTCCCTCAGATCGAGAACGCCATTCTCGCCGGGCAGGACATCGTCCTGCTGGGGGAGCGGGGCCAGGCCAAGACCCGCCTCATCCGCAACATGGTCGCCTTGCTGGACGACGAGGTCCCCGTGGTGGCCGGCTGCGAGATCAACGACAACCCCCGGTCTCCCATATGCCGGGCCTGCCAGGACAGGGTGGAACGGGGAGGTGACGACCTGGAGGTCGACTGGCTCCCCCGGGACGCCCGGTACTCGGAGAAGCTGGCCACCCCCGACATATCCATCGCCGACCTCATCGGCGACGTGGACCCCATCAAGGTGGCCGAGGGGCGCTACCTCTCCGACGAGCTCACCATCCACCACGGCCTCATCCCCAGGACCAATCGGGGCATCTTCTCCATCAACGAGCTGCCCGATCTGGCGGAGCGCATCCAGGTGGGGATGTTCAACCTGATGGAGGAGCGGGACGTACAGATAAAGGGCTACCGCATCCGTCTGCCGCTGGACATCTACGTCATCGCCACGGCCAACCCCGAGGACTACACCAACCGGGGGCGCATCATCACTCCCCTCAAGGACCGGTACGGGGCCCAGATAAGGACCCACTACCCCAGGACCGTTGAGGAAGAGATAGCCATCATGGAGCAGGAGTGCTCCCCACTCCTCCGGGAGGCTGGCGTCACCACGCCCCAATACATGCGGGAGGTCATAGCCGAGATAACCTCCCTGGCCCGGCGGAGCCCCGAGATCAACCAGCGGTCCGGGGTCAGCGTACGGGTTTCCATCGCCAACTACGAGACGGTGATCGGCAACGCTCTCCGCCGGTCCATCCTCCTGGGAGAGAAGGTGGCCAGCCCACGGTTGAGCGACCTGCCTTACATAATCGCGTCCTTCACGGGCAAGGTTGAGCTGGAGACCTTCGAGGAAGGCCGGGAGGCCAGGGTGATGGAGGACCTGTCCCGCCGGGCGGTCCTGAACACCTTCGGCCGGTACTTCGACGTGGAGTCCATGGAAGACGTGGTCCAACCCTTCGAGGAGGGGCTGACCGTCGAGACGGGCAGCGAGCTGCCCGCCGGGGAGTACGTGAAGCTGGTGGGCGAGGTCGGCGGGCTGTCGAGCGCCGTCGGCCGCCTGGGCGCCGGAGACGCTGCCGAGGAGATAGCCTCTGCGGCGGAGTTCGTCCTGGAGGGCCTGCACCTGAACCGCCGCCTCAACCGGGACCGGGTGGGCAGCGGGTTCCGGTACACGGGCTAGGGCCGGCTGCCGTCATTCCCGCGCACGGGAATCCACGGCCGCCGCAACGCCCCTCTCTGCCATGCCCGCCAAAGCGGGCATCCACGTACCCCCACCCCATCCCTGGATTCCGGCTCGGGGGCCGGAATGACGGTGAGGAGTGGACCGTCATTTTCATTCCCATAGGTGGCCTTCTCAAGGCCATTGGCCATTCCGAACGGAGCGAAGCGAAGGTGAGGAATCTATCCGTGCCGGCTAGCACTGGTCCCGCGGCCTGTCGTACGGCGTGCTCGTTGTAGGGTTCCTCAGATTCCCCGCCTGCGGCTGGGAATGACATGTTGCTTGGGGAGTTACGCAAGGGTCTCCTTTCGTGGGAGAGACGGGAGTCAGGGAAACCGAGTCTTGCGCTTCTCTCCACAGGCGTCGGTCCCGGCGTATCCAAGGGCCGAAGATGCTATAATAGTACGGTCGGCCTGCGCCGCACCGACCTCCACTCCATCGAGGTAAGCTACCGTGAACACCATCAAGACCTTTGTGCTGATGCTCGCCCTCAGCGCCGTGCTGCTGCTGGCGGGCTACTTCGCCTTCGGCGGCAGCATCGTGGGCATCATCGTGTTCCTGTTCATCGCCCTGGCGCTGAACTTCTTCGCCTACTGGAAGAGCGACAAGCTGGCCCTGCGCATGGCGGGCGCCCACCAGGTGTCCGAGCACGAGGACAGGGAGCTGCACGCCATCGTGGACGACCAGGTCCAGAAGGCCGGGATACCCAAACCCAAGGTGTACGTCATCAACAACGACTCGCCCAACGCCTTCGCTACGGGGCGCAACCCCAAGAACGCCACCATCGCCGTGACCACGGGGATCCGGCGTCTCCTCAACCGTGAGGAGCTGGGGGCCGTGATCGCCCACGAGCTGGCCCACGTCGGCAACAGGGACACCCTGATAATGACGATGGTGGCCACCATGGCAATGGCCATCGGGCTCATCGCCATGGTGGCCCAGTTCGCCATGTTCTTCGGCGGGTTTGGAGGCCGGGGCAGGGGAGGTGGAGGAGGCCACGGGGCCATCATCGGCATCGTCGGCCTGCTCATCGTGATAATCGTGCTCCCCTTCGTCGCGACGGTGATCCGTCTGGCCATATCCCGCGCCCGGGAGTACCAGGCGGACTCCACGGGCGCCCGCACCTCGGGCAACCCGCTGGCCCTTGCCAACGCTCTGGAGAAGCTGGAGACGGGGACCATCCGCCGTCCCATGAAGGTGAATGAGGCTGTCGCCCACCTGTACATAGTGAACCCGCTGAGGAAGGACCCGGACACGGGCACCGACATGGCGGCGCGTGGGGGCATGTCCGGCCTCTTCTCCACCCACCCTCCCATCGCCGACCGGGTGCAGAGGCTCAGGGCCATGAGCTCCGGGTGGTAGGCTCGGCCCTTGAGACAAAGGACCGTCGTAGTCACGGGCGGAGCGGGCTTCATAGGCTCCCACCTGGTTGACAGGTACGTCGAGCTGGGCCATAGGGTCGTCGTCGTCGACGACCTGACCACGGGCCATCTGAGGAACCTCAACAAGGCGGCCAAGTTCTACCACACCAGCGTCACCCAGCCCGCCGTGGAAGAGATATTCCAGCGGGAGCAGCCCCAGGTCGTAAACCACCATGCAGCCCAGATAAGCGTGGCCGATTCCGTGCGGGACCCGCTGAAGGACGCGGCCATCAACATACAGGGCACCCTGCGCCTCATCGAGCTGTCCAGGTCCTACGGTGTGGAGCGGTTCATATTCTCCTCGTCGGGCGGGACCATATACGGAGAGCCTGAGTATACCCCCTGCGACGAGTCCCAGCCGGTCAACCCCCTCTCACCCTACGCCCTGTCCAAGTTCGCGGCGGAGGAGTACCTGGAGCTGTACCGGAAGACCTACCGGCTCAACTACGTCACCCTGCGCTACGGGAACGTGTACGGTCCCAGGCAGGACCCCCATGGAGAGGCCGGGGTCGTGGCCATATTCATCAAGGCCATGCTGGAGGGCAGGCAGCCAAGGGTCTTCGGCTCCGGAGACCAGGAGCGCGATTTCGTTGCCGTAAGCGACGTGGTGGAAGCCAACATGCTGGCCATGGAGAAGGGCTCGGGCGCCTACAACGTGGGGACCGGGGTGGGGACCTCCATCAACAGGATCTTCGAGATCCTGAAGGGCATCACGAAATACAAGTGGAACCAGGTGACGGCCCCCGCCAGGCGCAATGAGGTGTTCAAGATAAGCCTGGACAGCTCCCGGTTGCGCAGAGAGCTGGGGTGGGAGCCCGCACTGAGCCTCGAGGACGGGCTGGCGGACACGGTGGACTACTTTCGCTCCACCATACGCTCTCCCGGATAATAGTCCCCTGGGGGTGGTCCCGTGGAGACCGACTACGACCTGGTGATCCTCGGCGGAGGGGCCGCCGGCCTCAGCGCCGCCATCTACGCCGGCAGGGCCATGCTGAAGGCCCTCGTCCTCGACGGCCTCTCTTGCGGCGGTCAGATCCTGGTCACCGACGTCATCGAGAACTACCCCGGGTTCCCCGACGGCATCAGCGGCCCCGAGCTGTCGCGGCTGCTGTGCGAGCATTCGTCCAAGTACGGCGCCGAGATGAGGCACCAGCAGGTTACCGAAGTGCGGGACCTGGCGGAGCCCGTCAAGACCGTCGTCACCGACGACGGCTCCTTCTCCACCAAGGGCCTGATCGTCGCCACGGGCGGGTCCCACAGGAAGCTGGGGGTCCCTGGGGAGGAGGAGCTGTCGGGCAGGGGCGTCTCCTATTGTGCCGTGTGCGACGGGAATTTCTTCAAGGGCGAGGACGTCGTGGTCGTGGGCGGGGGCGACGCAGCCCTCGACGAGGGGTCGTATCTGGCGGGCATCGTCAACCGGGTGACCGTGGTCCACCGGCGGGACGAGCTTCGGGCCAGCCGGATTCTCCAGCAGCGGGCCCTGGAGAACCCCAAGTTCAAGTTCCTCTGGAGCCACGTGGTGGAGGAGATAAAGGGCAACGGCGTCGTGGAAGCCGTGCGGGTCAAGGACCTGAAGACCGGGGACACCTACGACTATCCCGCGACCGCGGCGTTCATCTACATCGGGTTTACGTCCAACAGCGACTTTCTCCAGGGCCAGGTTCCCCTGGATGGGACCGGCCACATATACGTCGACGCCAACATGCGGACCTCCATACCCGGCGTCTACGCGGCCGGTGACATCCGCGTAGACTCTTACAGACAGCTCGGCACCGCCGTTGGGGACGGGATCACCGCGGCCCTCTCCGCCTACCGGGACATCGGCCAGGCGTAGGTCCCGGGCCCCTTTGCGGGCCTTAGACTCCCGCCATCTCCCGGCCCAGCAGCGCCACGCTGGAGGCGACTATCACCACCAGGACGATGCGTCGCAGCACCCGGTCGTTGGTGCGGTCGACGAGCTTTGACGCCGCCAGGAATCCCACCACCGCCACCGGCGCCATCTCCGCCAGCAGCAGCAGACGTTCCAAGGGAAGCAGGCCGATGACGCCGTAGACGACGAACGTCACCGACGCCACCACCAGGTAGTAGGCGGCCATGGAGGCCCGCACCGCCCTCGCGTTCAGACCCTGGTTGGTCAGGAACAGCGCCACTATGGGCATGCCGACCCCCAGGGACATGGTCAGCATCGAGCCCGCAAAGCCGAAAGCGGAGCCAATAACCGGGTTCCGGGGCAGCGGTCGCCGTATGTCGAGGATGCTGATCACCGCCAGGCACAGGACTATGACGGCGATGGTTATCCTCAGGACCCCGGGCGCGGCGGAGTTGAGCAGCAGCACGGCAGAGGGCAGCGCGGCCAGTCCTCCCACCGTCAACGGCACTACGTCGTGGCCCTCCAGGTCCTGCCTGGACTGCAGGCGCACCAGGCCCAGTGTGGGGATAGACAGGCCCACCACGGTGATGACCACCGTCTGAGGCTCCATGAAGAGCAGGAGCACGGGGGCGATGACCATTCCCATGCCGAACCCTGCCAGGCCCATGACCGTGGAACCCAGCAGTACGATGCCGAGGGCCGCCGCCAGCTCAGGCGCCGAGAGCAAATGCGA
>JAGWBJ010000005.1:0-14279 GCA_021295955.1 Dehalococcoidia bacterium
GTGTGACTTGGCCGTGACGTTGACGATACGGGCAGGCGCAGAGTCTTGCAGAAGGGCCAGCAGTAGTGTGGTCAGCTGGTAGGACCCCAGGTGGTTCAGGGCGAAGGGCATCCCGATGCCGTCTACGCTGTGCTGGTTGGAGAGAAATACGGCCCCGGCAGTGTTCACCAGGACGTCTAGCCTGGGCGTGTCTTCCTTCACCTGGGCTGCCAGCCTGCGCACGTCCCCCTGGGACGAGAGGTCGGCCAGCAGGTGACGCACTGAGGGGTTGCCGGTCTCCTCGACGATGCGGGCCGCGGCGGCGGCGGTCTTCGCGGGGTTCCGGCCAACGACCGCCACGGTTGCGCCCATGCGAGCGAACTCCCGCGCGGCCGCGTAGCCGATTCCGTCGCTGCCGCCGGTTATCAGACAGGTCTTGCCTTCCATAGTTCGGGCCATAGTTCGGGCCATAGTTCGGGCCATAGTTCGGGCCATGCTTCGGGCCATGATCGGGGTTCCGTCGCAGGTCTCCGGGCGGCGGGGGAAGCGGCGCGCTATCTCACGCAGGCGGCGATGCGCGCCATGAGCTCGGCGTCCAAAGGCGCGGCCGCCTCAGCCGCGACGCACTCCCGCAGCTCCTGGCGGTTCTTGACCCCGAGCACCACCGTGGAGATGCCCTCCATCGAGAGGGCGTAGCAGTGAGCCAGGTAGGCCGCGCTTTGGCCCAGCTCCGCTGCGATGGCCCGGAAGGGCGCCGCCCGGGCGTAGTCCGCCATCTCCGTATGACCTTCCGGCAGCGGCCGGTCGATGGCGTCCGTCAGCGCGCCGGCCTGCACCGCCCGGATGCCCATGACCGCGACGCCGTTGGCGTTGGCAGCCGCAATGATGTCGCGCGGGCGGGCCGGGCCGCTACCTTCCACCAGTCCGCCTGCCGAGTCCATCAGGTTGGCGATGCACTGGATATAGTCCGGGCGGGGGCCGTTGGTGAGCAGGTGGATGAGGGCGTCGGCCTGGCTGATGCCCGTGAGACCCCAGTGCCCGATGCGACCCTCCGCAACGAGCCGGTGGAAGGCCGGGGCCACGGCCTCCGTCACCGTCGCCACGCTGGTCAGCCGCTCTCCGGTCGCCTCCCCAAGGGTGACGGCGTTGTGCAGAAACATCACGTCCACCCGGTCCAGCTTCATGCGCTCCAGACTGCCCGTCAGGCTGGTGGAGAGGAGGTCGTATACTTGCTCCGGGGGGGTTGCGCCGACGCGGCACTTGGTGACGACGCGGACCCCGGCAGGGAGCGCGCCGTCGAAGGTCTCTCCTATCACCCTCTCCGACTCGCCGTTGCCGTAGGAGGCTGCCAGGTCCAGCACGTCGATGCCGGCTTCCACGGCCTCGCGGACAGTTGCGACGCACTCCTCTCTCGTCGTGGTCCCCCAGACCTGCCCGAGGCCTCCGCCGCCCAGGGTCAGGGCGCTGGCCGTGCCCAGCTTCCCGAAAGGTCGTTGCCTCATGTCGTCCTCCCTGGTCCAAGGGTGGTCCGTCGCCGTAGACGGCGGGGCCGCCCGCAGCATATCACGGCTGCCCGGCGGCTGTTAAGCCGCGCCAGTGTCGACGCGGGTGGGGCGGCAAGATGGGTTGTTGCGATAGGCATGTTCGGTCTATGATACCGTGCAGTAGCTTCACATAACCTCTGCGATACGCAGCTTGAGTGAAGAGCAACTCTTTGGACGAATCCCCTCTGTGACCTGTCGTATGTGGCCGATGACACAATGATACCCCCTGGTGACGCAAGAGTCCTGATTACCGGAGTGGCGGGATTCGCCGGCTCGAGTCTGTCCAAGGCATTGCTGGCCCTGGGCTATAGTGTTACGGGCCTGGACGTGGTGGCCCCTGGCCACGCCGGTCTGCTCCGTCGGGAGCTGTCCAACCCGGGCTTTCACTATGTGTGGAAGAGTATCCAGGACATCCGGCCCGACGACGTGGAGGGCCATTCGGTAGTGGTACACCTAGCAGCGCAGCCGGATGCACCGCTCGCTTTCGAGTCGCCCCGATATACGGTCATGCAGAACATCGAGGGCACGGTCGCGCTACTGGAGGCGGTGCGCCAGGCAGAGTGCGTATCGAAGCTGATGTTCGCGGGGTCCGGTAACGAGATTGGGCGGGCCCTGTACTTGCCAATGGACGAAGACCACCCGTTGATACCGCACAATCCGTACGGGTTCTCGAAGGCCGCGGCCGAGATGGCATTGGGGGCATGGCGGTTGGCCTACGGCGTTCCGTCGATAGTCATGAGGTCGGGCGTGGTTGTCGGTCCCAACATGCGCAGGGAGGTGTTCATATTCAAGTGGCTGTGGAACGCGCTGCACGGGCGACCCATCGTCGTCGAGGGAGGGACGCAGACTCGCGACCTGGCTTTCATCGACGATGTCGTCAGGGCTTGGACGCTTGCGGTTCAAGCCCCCGTGGAGGATGTGGTGGGGCAGAAGTTCTTTGTGGGCTCCGGTCAGGAATGCCCGGTTGACGACCTCGCACAACTCTGTCGAGCCACTATCGGGACCAACGTCCCTATCGAATACGTAGGCTACCGTCCCGGAGAGGAGGGCCACAGGGAGGCGTTCAGTGTGGAGAAGGCCAAACGGGTGCTTGGCTATGTTCCCGAAATCTCTCCCAGGCAAGCCGTCGCGTTAACCGCCGAATGGGTAAGAACCCTGTGTTAACCCTCTCCAAATAAAGTGGAGTCGTTCCGCGTGCCGCCACAGCACCAGACCATCCAGATAGCCTGGCCAACTGATCTCGTCAACGGATAGCCGGTACAGATAAGCAACAAGGACAGCTAGAATCCCGTCGTGGGTCACGTGGATATTCATGCGGCCGTGAGGCCCGAGATCGTTGGCCGCCAAGCCGAGTAGCAGATGGACTCCCTCGGGTGTGCTCTTCATGCCTGCGGGAGGCTCGTCACCGGTGAGCTGGTGCCTCACTATGTCCAATATGCCAATCTGGAGAAAGAGCGCTCCGCTGATCTCTTCATCTACGACGAAGGGGCCAGGGTCGCCCAGTCGCCAGTCAACGGTAACCTCCTCGGGCGCGCCGGCACCACGAAGTATCGCCCGCGCCGTCGACGCACACCTAGGCACTGGGCTGGCGGCAACCCTAATCTGCGGCCGTATGCGGGATAGTGCCGCTCCAAGCCTTTCCGCGGACGTGACTCCACACGCGGTCAGGGGAACGTGGACCCCGAACGTCCGCGGATGAATGTCCTCCCTCTCCGCATGTCTCAGGACCAGCGCTACGTCTACATCGTCTGGCAGAATGCCGACCTGCTCTTCGAGCCAGGACACGCTGGAATGCTCGCTCATAACGCCCTCGCGCGGATGACGGAGCTCACGGACCCTGTCTTGATCACGTCGAGCATACCGAACCCCGCTTGAGCCAGAAGGTCCCTGAACTGCTCCTCGGTACGTTCCGCGCCCTGGGTCATGACGAGCATATTCAGGTCCATCAGACCGCCCCCGCCGGTCGAGTCGTCCAGCACCATCTCGATCACGTAGAGCATGGAGCCCTTGGACGTGGTCTCCCGTGCCCGCCTTAGAATGCGGAGAGCTCGACTGTCAGGCCAGTCGTGGAGAACCCTGGCCAGGATGATGGCATCGGACTTGACCGGCCATTGTTGGAAAAGGTCTCCCGCAACGAACCGGCACCGTCCTTCGAGGTCCGTTGGCGGTCTGGCGGCTTCGACCACCTCCGCCCTGTCCATCACCGTTGCCTGCAATCTGGGGCAGGAGCGCAGCAGCGCGAACACCAGCTCTCCGGCGCCACCTCCCGCATCCAGGACACTGTCATGTATGGTGTAGTCCACCGCGTCGGCAAGGCCTCCGTAGTCGTGCCTTGCGTACGTCGACATCGCGGAATGGTAGGTCTGTAGGTCGGCAGGACGGTCCTGCATCCAGTCGAAGAAGTTCTTGCCGTGCATGTTCTCGAACCCGGACTCTCCTGTCCGAAGTGATCGAATAAGTGCGGACCAGGCTTCGTGCGACTCCCTGCCCCAGTGTCGCGCCGCATGTGCAAGCGACAGAGGGTGACGTTGCATGAGGAACGACCCACGCTCGGTCGCGTGGTAGATGCCCTCTGCGTCCCTCAGCACGAGTCCCAGCTCCATGAGCCCTCGCATTAGTCTGATCCCAATGGAGCTATGCAATCGAGTCTGTCGTTCGATCTCCTTCGCGCACGCGGGCAGGAATTCGAACACTCCCAACGCCACGGCGGCGCGGATTGTCTGGGTTCTCCAGAGACCCACCATATCGGCCGACAGCCGTTCAAGGTGCGATTGTGACGGCGTTCTCAGCTCCAACAGAGTCTGCCCCGACTCATCGACGACCGACAGAGACCCGTCGAGTCCCTCGACACGGGCCTCGCCATTGTAGAACGGTTCCACATGCTTGAACCGCTCCGCATATAACGGCTCGCCGATCATGTCCACGTGGTGCCAGCCGTCGGAATCGCAGGCGCGGGCATACCCCTTGTGGAACACGTCCAAGTCCCGAAACCAACGACCATGGAGAAGATTGCCGTAAGCGTCTATATGGCTGTGTTTGCCGTCATGGCGCTGGACCACGGCGTAGCCGTCCTTGAAGTCTCCGGCGTACCTGTAACACCCGCTATATGCGGCCGACCCATCACTTGTGATATGGAAGTAGTCGCCGCCGGGCAGCCGGACGGTGCAGCGGCCCTCCTGGAAGTTGCCGCACCACGCATAGCGCTGCCCATACAAGGGATTCCCATCTGGAAGGATATGGAACCATCCATCCTCCGAATGGACCGTTGCCCGGCCCTCGTAGAACCCGAAGGTCCGGACGTGGCGCGACTCGTATGCTGGCAACCCATCCGGAGTTATGTGGTATGCGCCTGAACCATCTACTACAGGAGCAAGTCCGGGTTCATGGAACTTGAGCACCTCACGAAATCTCGACCCATACGCTGGACGTCCCTGATGGACGTGGTGGGAAGCATTTCTCGCTATCCTGTATTGTCGCCATAGATCAGTCATGAGTCCGCCGGCTTTCGCATGTTGCAGCCTCGGCACAGCGTGTTCTGCATGTAGTCCGCTTGAAGGTCGCGGTACTCCGCACTCTCCCAGATCTCGTACAGGCTCTTGCGGTTGACATTCCCGAAATAGCCGAGCGTCCTCCTCAGCGCGTCGGGAGCACAGCAGGGGTTGAACCTGCCGTCCGAGGCCACCCACGCCTCCTGTCCGAGAAAGGGGCATACTCCGTTGGGAGCGATGTCCCTCTCGCCGTTCTCATCGAGTCTGAAGATGTTCTCCAACAGAACACGCTCACCACTCGACCGCCTGTGGAGTTCAGCCGCCTCGTATAGCGAGTCTACGATTGTGTTCCAGCGGGCGATTGCCTCCGGGTCTCTCCGCATCGACTGGAGACGCATCTGGTTGAAGTGGACCCATAGATGGTGTCCCTTGACTCTGTCCACCCCGAGATCGGCGGCCAGCTTCACGATACCAGGCAGCTCCAAGACGTTGGTCTCCATGAATGTCAGCTGGAAAGTCACGCGGCACCGGTTGCCCCCACGCTCCGCGTGGGCGTCCCTGACGCTGATGAACGACCGGACGTTTTCGAGGACCGTTTCCCAGCTCGATCCGAGCATGACGTTCTCATGGGTCGCTTTCGTCGCACCGTTCCACGACACCTTCACGTCGGAGGTGACAGGTACGATCCGCTCTGCCCATTCTGCTGCTCCCCGCTTGGGGAACGTCCCGTTGGTCGTCAGGTTGAGCTTGACTCCATACTCTCCGCAGAGGTCCAGGATTTCGTCGAAGTGTCGGTACAGCAGAGGCTCGCCCATGGTCGAGGGTATGATCTCCCGCAAGCCCCTGTCTCGGGATTCCCCCATGACCCGTCGAATCGTATCGATGTCCATTCGACGCTTGGGGCGCCCTGCCTTAAGCCTGTCGGCCTGAGTCGAGCTGTAGGGAGAATGGTCCTCACACATGATGCAGTGAAGGTTGCAATCGTCGGGATTCGTGTCGAACGTAATCCGCCACGGGCCTGACCGCTCCCGCCTTGTGGGTGCCGACCTTGGCTTATGCGTCTGGCCGATGTCGACCGCGCTCATTGTCCTTCGCCTCTGTCCATCAAGCCGGCATAGATCCTCTCTATCGCAACGGAGTGCTCTGCCATGTCCAGCACGTTCCCGTCGTCCGACCGTATGTAGCCCCTCTCTCCCAGGCGCTTTGCAAGCTCCGGGTCGTCTGCCAGTTTTTGCATCTGCTGAGCGAGGGACCGGGGGTCACGATGGTCGAAGAGCAGGCCGTTTCGCTTGTGATGGACGTACTCGGCCATCCCTCCGTAATCGGCGGTTATCACCGGAACCCTGGCCTGCAGCGCCTCGTGGATGACGAGGGGAGAGTTCTCCGCCCAGATCGAAGGCACTACTATCACGTCGCAGTGGTCGAACACATCGGCGACGATGTCCTGGTTCCTGTACTCACCCATCCACTCGACACGGTCTCCGGCAGAATCGGGCAGCCTCCGCGACAACGTTTTCAGTCCCTGGGTCTCGACGCCACGCCCACGTCCCCAAATTCGAAGCTTGGGATTGCCAGTCACTCTGCCGAAGGCCTCGATGAGGTGGTTGACGCCCTTCGCCGGTATATGCGTCCCTATGTAACCGAAGGTGAAGGGATCACCCCGCGGCCTACTTCGGCCCTCCATACGGCGGCGGTGAAAGCCGTAGTCGATGTACGTGAGCTTCCGGTCGGGGATTCCGAAGTCGCCTCTGAACCGCCTCATAAGGTATTTCGACGGCGCGATGAACATGTCAACGGCATCGCACACCTCTCGTACATGTCTCATTCGACGGTTCACCCATCCGGTCCAGTAGCCGGCATCCTCCTCGTACTCGTCCTCATCGCCTGAGAAGTAACGCACATAGCAGCGGACGGCACACTTCCTATCGTCTTGGCCGTCGCAGACGGACCAGACGTCCGACGGGTCCTGTGGATACATCTGAATGAACTGGCCCCTAGGACACATCAGCCAGTAGTCGTGCAGCGTCAATACGACCGGAATCCGCCGGTCCCTGGCCTGGAACACAAGGGAGGTCGATAGATGGTTCAAGTGTCCGATGTGGACCACTTCAGGTCGAATCTCGTCCAACAGACTGGCAAAGGCAGCGTCGACACCAGCGTGTCGATATCCGTCCCGCGCCCTCGCCATGTTGATTACGTGGAGGGTGATTCGAGGGTCGGCGGGGTCGGTCTCCCGCTGTATGGCGTATTCCGGCAGGAATGCGTTCTCCTGCCTGGTGAAGACGTGCACGTCATGGCGCTCGGCCAGCGCTTGGGCCAGGCCTTGGGTATAGACCTCTGAGCCTGCGTTGTAGCGCATCGGATACCCGTGAATCACCTGTAGGATTCTCACTTAGCGCTCCGCTCTACTGGGACCCACGTCGACTCCGCCACCGACTGGCGCAGACCAGTCACCTCCGCGAAAATGGAGATGCACTTGTCGCAATATCAGGCTCGGGTCTATGATACCCTGAACCTGGCCCTCAGGGGAGGATTCTGACCGACGGTCCTAGACAAGAGGGTCGTGCCTGCCACCAATGGACAACGATGCAAGAACCTAGCGGAGCCAATTCTCGACTAGCGGATGTCCTGAAGCAGCGCTTTGGGCATGAGGGCTTCCTGCCCATGCAGGAAGAGGTCATCGAGAATGTGCTGGCCCGGCGGGACTCGCTAGTTCTCATGCCGACGGGAAGCGGGAAGTCCGTCTGCTACCAGCTTCCCGCGCTGCTCCTGGACGGGGTGACGCTCGTGGTGTCCCCGTTGATCGCCTTGATGAAGGACCAGGTCGACTCCCTCAAGTCCAAGGGAATCAGGGCGGCCTTCGTCAACAGCACCATGACCTACTCCGACGTGCGGACCGTGCAGGCTGACGCGTATCGGGGCCGCCTGGACATCCTGTACGTCTCACCGGAGCGGCTGACAACACAGCGGTTCAACGACTTTCTGAGCGCACTCAAGCTGGGGCTGATTGCCATTGACGAAGCTCACTGCATCTCTGAGTGGGGCCACGACTTCAGACCTGACTACCGCAACCTTCAGACCTTGCGGAACGACTTTCCGGATACACCGGTGATCGCCCTCACGGCGACAGCTACGGAGAGGGTCCGTGAAGACATCCTTCAACATCTCAGGATGCCCGGCGCCTCCCGGTTCGTCGCGAGCTTCAACAGGCCCAATCTGACCTATGAGGTGAGGCCCAAGCGCAAGAGCTTCCAGGTGCTTGTCGACCTGCTCGGACGGCGGGCGGACGGCTCGGCCATCGTCTACCGCTTCTCCCGGCAAGAGACCGAGGACCTGGCGTCACGACTGGCCGGTCGAGGATTCAGGGCGCTGCCCTATCATGCCGGGTTGGAAGACGACGTGCGTCGGGAGACCCAGGAACGGTTTCTCAGCGACGAGGTGCCGATAATCGTGGCCACCATAGCCTTCGGCATGGGTGTGGACAAGCCGAACATCCGGCTGGTTGTCCACTACGATCTTCCCAAGACCATCGAGGGCTACTACCAGGAGACCGGCAGGGCCGGGCGTGATGGCCGGCCCAGCGACTGCGTCCTCTTCTTCTCCTACGGAGACAGGATGAAGCAGGAGTTCTTCATCGGTCAGATAGAGGACGACCTAAAGCGCGCCAACGCCGAGGCGAAGCTGGCGAAGATGGTCGAGTACGGGAATACGACGTCGTGTCGACGGAGGTTCCTACTGGACTACTTCGGCGAGGAGTGGAGTAAGGACAACTGTGGAGCCTGCGATGTCTGCCTGGCGGAAGAAAGGCGTGTCGGTCCAGACAGCACCTTCGATGGCACCGAGGCGGCCCAGAAAGTGCTGTCGGCAGTCGTACGGACCGGAGAGAGGTTCGGAGCCAATCACGTCGTCGATGTGCTTCGTGGCAGCCGTTCGAGTCGTGTGCTAGAGCTGAGACATGATCATCTCTCCGTCTACGGCATCGCACGGGAAATGCAGGCCGATGATCTAAAGGACGTCATCGATCAGCTCATCGGCATGGGTCTAATAGAGCGGGCGTCGGGGGAATTCCCGACCCTGTCCGTAACCCCTCGGGGCCGGCAGCTCCTCAAGGACCGCGAGCCCGTGACCCTGGTGAGACAGGTCGTCGGCCCGGCTCCAGAGGGCGACCCGGCCGCTGCCCATGACGAGGTGTTGTTCCAGAAGCTTCGCGTGCTCAGAAAGGAGCTGGCCGACACACTGGGCGTTCCGGCGTTCTTCGTGTTCAGCGACGCGACACTCCGCCAGTTGGCGTCGAATATGCCCGGGGACCGCGACCAAATGCTCAAGGTCAAGGGGGTAGGGGACTCCAAGCTACGCCAGTTCGGGGACAGGTTCCTCTCCGTCATCGCAGGGCACTTGGCCGGTACCGGAGACAAGTCAGCGCACACGCCATAGCCCGTAGCAACTTGCCGGGGTCAGAGCCTAGGTAACTTCTCCTCTGCTCCCCTTCCATCTCGCCGCCTGCTCCAGCATCTCCAGGGCGTTGCTGCGAGTTACGCCGCTGTCGGAGCCGAGCATCTGACTGAGCTCCGTCACCCTCACCTCGCCGGCCAGAACCTCCACCGCGGTCACGGTCCTGTCGTGGGAGGTAGATTTCACGACCCTGGCATGACGGTCTGCGTAGCCCGCTATCTGGGGTAGGTGGGTTACGCACAGCACCTGGTGGCTCTTGGACAGGCCCCATAGCTTCCGGCCCAGGAGGCTGCCCACCCGGCCTCCTATGCCTGCATCCACTTCGTCGAACACCAGGACCGGAATCCGGTCGGAGCTGGTGAGGATGGTCTTTATGGCGAGCATCAGCCGGGCGGCTTCTCCTCCTGAGGCGATCCTGGCCAGTGGCCGCGGCGGTTCGCCCAAATTCAGCGAGACCAGGAGCTCCACGGAGTCTATACCCGTGCCGTTGAAGGCGTAGCGCCTGACGCCGTCTTCACCCAGGGGGGCGGAGTACGTGCCGGGGTCGCCGGCCCCAACCGGCACGCCCTCCTCCGAGTCTGTCTGACTGACATCCACGTCCACGTTGGCGTGCTGCACGGCCAGCCCGGCGACCTCCTCCTCGATGGCGCCGGCCAGGCGCTTGGCCGCATCTCGTCGGGCCGCGGAGAGCCGGCCGGCCAGCCTGCCCACCTGCTCTCGAAGCTCCACCTCCCGGGACTTCAGCTCCCCGGTGCGCTCTTCGCTCCGGCACAGCTCCTCCAGCTCCGTGGAGGCCCTCTCGGCGAAGGCCAGGACCTCTTCGACAGTGCTGCCGTACTTCCTCTTGAGGCCCCTGATCAAGTCCAGACGCCCCTCCAGCTCCTGAAGACGGTCCGGGTCGTACTCGATGCCGTCACGATAGCTCCGGAGGGTGCGTCCCAGCTCCTCCACCTGGTGGGCCAGGGCATCCGCTTGCTCAAGGTCCTGGCCCAGGGAGGGGTCCAACTGCTTGAGCTGTGCGAGGTCCTGGGCCACCTGTCCCATGAGGTCCATTACCGATTCCTGCCGGTCGAAGCCATCGTACAGCGCGCGATAGGCGTGGTCGGACAGCGCGGTGATTCGCTCCGCGTTGGCGATCCGGTCCCGCTCGAGGACCAGGTCTTCATCCTCAGCGGGGCGAAGATTGGCAGCGCCGATCTCTGTCACCTGGTACCTCAGAAAGTCCACCCTTCGGGCAAGCTCCTGCTCTTCCGTCAGAAGCCGGTCCAGCTCCCGGCGCACCTCCGTCAGGCGGTGGACCTTCTCAGCCACCTGCGTCCGGAGCTGCCACAGCCCGCCATACTTGTCCAGTATGTCCATGTGCTCCCGGACACGGAATAGGGACAAGTGCTGGTTCTGGCCGTGGATGTCCACCAGGTGTTCGGCCAGGGCGCTCAACAGCCTGAGAGGCACGATTCGCCCGTTCACGCGGCTCGTATTGCGTCCCTCCAGGTTGACCTCTCGGGCGAGGATCAGCTCCTCTTCTCCGCCCTCGACCTCATATTCAGCCAGGGCGGCGTTGATGCTCCGGGCCAGGTCCCCGTTCAGCAGGAAAATGCCCTCTACCCTGGCCTGGCGCGCCCCGGAGCGCACCATACCCACGTCGGCCCGGCCGCCCAGTAGAAGGCTCAGCGCGTCCACGATGATCGACTTGCCGGCCCCGGTCTCCCCGGTGAGCACGTTGAAACCGGGCGCCAGCTCCAGTTCAAGCTGCTCTATGGTGGCGAAGTTGGTAACGCTGAGAAGTCTGAGCATGGCAACGTCCGCCCGCCCCGCTTGATGCCGGTCTCACCTGGGACGCTGGCCCCGAGGATGGTCCCGGCGTAACCGGCCCTGTCCGGTCCCGCCGCCGGATGCTACGTTGACCCTGCGACCGGCCGGCCCTAGGCCCATCGGCGAGAATGGACGGGGATCAGGACCCTACCAGGGACTCGAAGAGCTCTCGCCAGCTATTCGCCGTTTCCGACCCATAGCGGAGACCGGACACGACCACCCCGTTGGAGTCGACGGTCATGTGGGCCGCCTGCCGGGTGACATTGTAGCTCTTCAGCATCTGCACGTCGGCGGTGGTCATGGGCCAGGTGAATCCCTGGGCCTCCTTGTAGGAGAGGATGTCCTTGGCCTCCTCCGAGGGGTCGACTCCCACGCCAACAATCTCCACTCGGTCAGCGTATTCTGGGTGTACGTCCCTTAGCTGCCCCAACGAGGCACGGCATGTTGGTCACCAGGTGGCGAAGAAGTAGAGGATTACCGGGCGGCCCTGGAGGCTGTCCAGGGTGAGGTCCTCGCCCGCCGCGGTGGTCAGTGTGAAGTCCGGGGCCCGTTGGCCCTCTTTGTAGCCCACCTCGATGGATGGTTGCGTGGGCTCCGTGGTGGGGGTGACGGCCCCGTTGGCGGATTGGGTTGTATCGGCTGCGGCGGGTTCCGTGGCCTGCTGCGCCGTGGGCGCGCTGGTGGCGGACTCGCCGCCGGCGCATGCGGCCGTCAGGGTTACCCCCAGGACCAGGCAGAGAGCCGGAATCAGCCATCTCGACATATACGTGAATCCCCTCATTGCGACCACTATACGCTCCACGGATTATACTTGGATTTCCGCGGTTGGCGCCAGACCTCCGGACCGTTGATTCGCGAGAGGCCCCTGGACGTTCGGTTGTCGACGATAGCATCCCGGCCATCTTGAACAGTTACTTGCGTTGACAATCGCTATCTCTGGCCCCTACACTCGGCTTTCAAACGGGACACACCGCGGGCGGGACACACCGCAGGCGGGCGAATTGTAACACAAACTTGGTGGGGAGTTGTCATAATGCAGAGCGTAATCAGGTCCGGAGAGCTCGTCATACGGTCGAAGCCCTGGTCGGTGATAGGCCCGTATAACAGCTCGTTGATGGACTCCCTCTTTCCGTCGCTCAACACCCTTCAGAGGGTGGCTATATCGCTGTTGTTCGTGGGGTTGCTGGTGTCCTTCGGACGGGCGACGTTCTACCTCCCGGACAACCCTGTGCCCATCACCTTTCAGACCACGGGTGTGCTGCTGATCGGGGGAGTTCTGGGTCTGAGGTGGGGCATATTCGCGGTCCTCGTATACTACCTCCTGGGCATGGCGGGGGTGCCGGTATTCAAGGACGGCGGCAACGGCTGGCACTACGTCACCGGCACCGTAACCGGGGGCTATCTGATCGGGTTCGTCGTCGCCGCAGTGTTGGTGGGCTATCTGTCGCAGCACGGCTGGAATCGGGGGCGTTCCCTGTGGCCTATGCTTCTGGGAAGCCTCTCCATATACGTGCCGGGCCTGCTGTGGCTGCACTATTTTGACTTCGGATGGCCGGCCGAGGGGGAGCTGTTCAGCGGCGGCATGTACCCCTTCATTCCGGGGGACCTGGTGAAGCTGATGATAGCGTCCCTTGTCGTGGGGTTCGGGTGGAGGCTGGCTGACCGGCGGCAGTCCGAAGGGCATGAAGGCAAGCAGGACGCCCAACAGACCGTCGAATGACCAACGCGGCCCCAGGTGGAGCGGCTGCCAAGTCTACTCTGACGTTCTAGCGGATTGGAAGCGCCCGCGACAGAGCGTCCCATGTATCAGGCATCCTCCGAACGCCTTGCAGACTCCTGCGTCCCTGGGTGCTTGGGCAGGAACATCCTCATCTCCGTGTGACGCCCGGGATCCGACTCCCCGACCATGCTCCCGCCGTGCTCCCGGGCCACGTCGTAGGCGAAGCTCAGTCCCAACCCGGTGTTCCTCCCCATATCCCTGGTGGTGAAGAGTGGGTCGAACATCCTTGCCATCGCCTCCGCGGTCATCCCCGTCCCGTTGTCCCGGACCGATATCACCGCGCCGTCTTCCGTGTTGGCCGTGCCTACCTTCAGCTCGGGCCTGTATTCGTGTCCTTCCAACCGCACCTTCTCCGCCATCCCCTGGCAGGCGTTGGTCACCAGGTTGGCGATGGCCCTGGCCACGTCCTCCGGTACCGCGACCACCTCCACCAAACCGGGGTCCGTCTCCATGGTGACCTCCACCCGGAGGCTGGGTTCGTAGACCTGCACCGCCTGGCGGGCGAGGCTGGTCTGCTCGGCCACAAGCTGGTTCAGGTCCACCGAGCGGAATCCCCCTCCGGTCCCCGGGTCCAATGTCAGCATGGCCGACACGATGCCGTTGGCGCGGTCGCCGTGGTGCACCACGCGGTCCATGTTTTCTGTCAGCTCCTGGAGAAGCTCCTTCGCCTCCTCCCGGGCTGCAGGGTCGAGCTGTTCCAGCACCTCCCCCAGGTCCTCCGCAATCTCCCTGGATGAGGAGGCGAAGTTGCGGATGAACTGGAGGGGGTCACGCATCGAGTGGGCCACGCCCCAGGACAGCTCGCCGAGCTCCGCCAGCTTCTGCTGGCTGGCGACCCGTTCCCGGACTTGCCTGAGGTCCGCCAACGCCTGCTCCAGCTCGGCGACCTTTTCGCGGAGCTCGTCGGCAAGGCGCTGTGCCGGGTCCATCTAGACTGCCCTACCGGAGCCTTGGCATACGATGGCGGGCTGCCGGATGCGAACGAGGGCGGTCGGGCCTGTCATGGTTCCTCCTTGGGGCGGGCGAGGGCCCGGCCGGCCGCGGCTCGACCCGTTGAACTCGCCTGTTTGATCGCGCGGTCATCGGTTCCCACTGGCGATTATACCAGTCCACGTATCATTGCTAACTCCGCCGTCCCGTGCGGCGTCTCGCACGAAGTCCAAGTCGCACCCGCGTGGGACTCTGGTGCTAACTCCGCCGTCCTGTGCGGCGTCTCGCACGAAG
>JAGWBJ010000005.1:14389-106547 GCA_021295955.1 Dehalococcoidia bacterium
TCCAAGTCGCACCCGCGTGGGACTCTGGTGCTAACTCCGCCGTCCCGTGCGGGGTCTCGCACGAAGTCCAAGTCGCACCTGCGTGGGACTTTGGACGATCCTGCGTTGGCCCTCGGACGAGCGGTGAACAAGACTGACTCACATCTTCCCGTCCGGCCACGGCGGGGACTAGAACGTGACCTGGGGATACGGGACGGCGAGGTCTACCCTGTGGAGCGTCCCCGCACTCGCAGCCGGGCGACCGCGCAGGTCGTCGATCTGGTGGGGGATCTGGCCACCCTGCGCCGGATACACGTGAGCTACACCACCGGCCGGGAGCACGCTTCGGCCATCCTGGACGCGCTGGACGGCCTGGTCGAAAGGGAGCACGCCGTCGAGTCCCGGCTGGGCCCGGTCCCGGGTACCCACCTCGGCCCAAACAGAGTCAGCGCGGCCGTGACGCGCGGGGACGTCCCCCAGGGCCTCCGTGTTGCAGGCCGTCCATTACGGCTGACGCCCGCCATAGGCCGCGACGAAGTGGCGCTCGACGCGGCCGGTGGCCAGCATCGTGCCGATTACCAGCAGCCAGAGGAAGAACGCCGTGCCGATCACCGGGTGCATGAACGACGCGACGTCCAGCCAGATGAGCTGCATGGCGACGCCCAGCACCGCCGACACCGGGGCCACCTTTCGCAGGGCGCCGCCCACCCGCCACTGATAGCGGGCCGCGATGATCATCCCGGCGCCGGCCGCCGTGAAACCCGCCTTGCCGGCGACCCACCGGAGATCGTAGCCAGCCTCCACCGCGACGGGGATCACCGCGGTGGAGGCTCCGGCCGAAACGACCGCCTCCGGCAGGGAATGGGCCGCGACCAGGATGGCGCTCCCTCCCGATACGCCGGTGGCGGCGCCGGATAGCACGAACATGTAGGGGACCAGGGGGGTGGCCCAGCGGTCCCGGATGATCCAGGTTCGCAGCAGGAGCCAACCTGCCCCGAGCAGGGTCAGGCCCGACAGTAGACGGGCCATCCCCGACAGGCCGTACATCGTGCGGTTGCCGTCGACGGCCCGGAGCGACTCCAGCATCGTCTCCTGGTCGGTGTCCGAGGCCACCCGGGCGAAGACCATCACGACCGTGGCGGCCGCCGTCAGGAGGAGCAGGACGCCTGCCAAGCATGCCGCCCGGTCCGGCGAACCCCCGACGGCCCCAACCGCAGATGTCCCTGGAGCCGGCCTGTTGCCAGACCGCCTACTCAGGGGGACACCCAGGATCTGTCGTCAGTTGGTGCGCACATAGCAGGGCATATAGTATGCATTATATTTTCAAAGATTGCCATACTTTCTTCACGGCATAGTCTGCACTCATGGGGCGTTTCTCCCTACAGCTCCCGCGCACGGAGGCTCTTGCGCGACCGCCATACCGCAGCTCCAGCGCATGGAGGCTATTGCATAACCGTCATACCGCAGCTCCAGCGAACAGAGGCTATTGCATAACCGTCATACCCCGCGAAAGCGGGTATCCAAATCCCGGAGCTTTAGACACGAGCCCATCCGGTCGACCTTCGTAATTTGGCCCACACCTGGAGTTACGCGCTCGGGCGCTGTTTCTCCGAACGACTGCTGGTGTCATTCCCGGCCTGCACGTCCTCCGGTCATTCCGAGCGCGGCGAAGAATCCGTCCATCCTGGCGAGAACCGGCTCCCATGGCCTCGTGGCGCAGCGTGCTCGACATAGGGCGCTTGAGATTCCTCCCCCTACGGCCCGGAATGACAGGTGGTACGTCTCGGAATGACATGTGGGACGGCCCGGAATGACAGGTGGTACGGCGCGGAATTGCCAATGGCCTTGTGAAGGCCACGTATGGGGATGAAAATTCTTACTTGCCTCTCATTGTCTCTCATTTCTTCCCATTCCAGCGCATCGGCCGAGCCGGAGGAGGACTCCGGGGTGTTGCCGAGGGGTTGGGAGGGCCTGTTTCCGATATGGTTTTCCTTCACCGGCGCCGTAGAACCGGAGATTTCGGGGGAGGCCGGGGCCAGTGGTGTCTTGCCCACATACCATGGTAGGCAGTCGTACCTCAGGTTGGGAAGGGGCGTGTGTCAGCAGGACGGGCGGGCCGCGATGAAGTCTTGGCCAGCACTCCACAGGCACGTCACTCGGAGACCCGGCAGCGTGGACCATAAAGTCACCCTCGAACCCGCTTGACCAGTCTATTCTCATGGCAATGACACGTGCCCTGGCCCGGTGCTTGTCATGTCAACGAACCTGTGGTACAAAGAGCAGCGCAGGTCACGTGCCTTGCGGCTTATGTACTAGAGTGACCGGTCACAGCCGGTTGGCGGGGCGTACGGGGCGCTTGGCCTGCCCCCGGTGGGAGCTGCCAAGCTTCGCCACGCTCCCATCATGGGGAACCGCTCCGGTCGTTCCGAAACAGAATCGATGATGCCGGTGACCGGCACCGCGTGCTGATAAGCGGCGCCGGCCGGAATGGACGGTGGGGCCGACGCAGCAGGGACCATATCCTGTGAGACCGTCGAATGCTCCGTAGGCTGAGCTACGACCTTCAGGCCTTCCGCGGGGACCTCTTCGGCGGGGTTACCTCGGCGGTGGTGGGGCTGCCGGTGGCCCTGGGATTCGGCGTGGCCTCGGGTCTGGGGCCCCTTGCCGGCCTGTACGGGGCCATCGCGGCAGGCTTCTTCGCGGCGGTGTTCGGGGGCACCAGGTCCCAGATAACGGGGCCCACCGGCCCCATGTCCGTGGCCGTGGCGGTCATAGTAACCAGCCATGCCGACGACCTCGCCGAGGCCTTCACGGTGGTCATCATGGCGGGGCTGATACAGATTCTCCTGGGCGTAATGAGAATCGGCCGCTTCGTGGCCTTTACGCCGTACTCCGTCATATCCGGGTTCATGTCCGGCATTGGCGTGATCATCATAATCGTGCAGACCCTGCCCTTCCTGGGCGCCGACGTCGCTACCGGCGGGCCAATGGCGACGGTCCGCGAGTGGCCCGAGGTGTTCGGCAACGTCAACTTCAGCGCCCTGGTCATCGCCGCCGTCACCCTGGTGGTGGGCGTGGCATGGCCTAGCCGGCTCGGGAGATATCTCCCTCCCGCCCTGGCGGCCCTGATCGTCGGGACCATGCTGGGAGTACTGTGGCTGACCAACACTCCCGTCATTGGGGAGGTGCCCACGGGTTTCCCCGAGATACAGATGCCCGATTTCTCCGCCAGCGTGTTGGTGGGCGCCGTGCAGCCCGCGCTGACCATTGCCCTCCTGGGGGCCATCGACAGCCTGCTCACATCCCTGATAGCCGACTCCATGACCCGCACCAGCCACAACGCCAACAGGGAGCTGGTGGGCCAGGGGATCGGCACGGTGGCGACGGGGCTGATCCAGGGCCTCCCAGGAGCCGGGGCCACTCTGGGCACGGTGGTGAACATCCGCGCCGGGGGGCGTACTCCGGTCTCCGGCGTGGTGCGGGCGGGAATCCTCCTGGCGTTGGTGCTGGGCCTGGGGAGATACGTCGAGAGCATACCCCATGCGGTCCTCGCCGGCATCCTGGTGAAAGTCGGTTGGGACATAATAGATTGGCGTTTTCTCACCCGGGTCCTCCGAGTCCAGAGGGAACACCTCCTGGTAATGCTCATCACCCTGGGACTGACGGTGTTCCTGGACCTGGTTACCGCGGTGGTGATAGGTCTCATCGCCGCGGGCATGGCCAGCGCGCGGCAGTTCGAGCGCTTGGAGCTGGACAGCGTCGTTTCCGTTCCTCTACTGGACCAGAGCTTCTTCGCCGGGAGCCAGGATACGGAGGAGGTGGACGATTTCTCCGCGCGGGTCGGCCTGGTGGCCCTCCGGGGGAGCTTCTCCGTCGCATCCTCCAACAAGCTGATTAACACCATCAGCGGTGACATGGGAGACCACGAGGTCGTGATTCTCGACTTCTCCGACACCGTCTACATGGACGACAGCGCCGCCCTGGTGGTGGAGCAGCTTATCGACACGGCCATGGACGCGAACACCGAGTGCATAGTGATGGGTCTGAAGGGCTCCCCCGCCATCACCCTCCGGGCGCTCAATGCCCTGCGCCATGTTCCTGAGGACCACTTCGTGGACACGGTGGGCGAGGCGAGGGACAGGGCGAACCGGATACTCAAGGGCTAGCGCCGGCGGGGCCTGGGGCCGATCAGAGAGACATCTCCTGCTGGCCCGGTCGTTGGCTGATGGACTTCAGGTAGTCCTCCAGCTCCTCCAGGCTCCTCAACAGCCGCCCGTCGCCCTTGCGGCCTATAAAGGGAGTGGGCCCGCGGGACGCCTCCCAAACGATGACGATGTCCTTTGTGGAGGACTCGGCGTGCTCTATCTCCGATTGGACCCCGCCCGCGATAAGGGGGTTCCCATCGGCGCGTGCGGGGAAGTAGGCCACGACCATCTCCGACTGGTCTATCAGCTTCAGGTCCCTGGCCACCACCTGCCCGTCGATGTCGTCCCTTATGGCCTCTATCTCCCGCCGCTCCAGCGTCACCGTCTTCCCGAGCACCGTGCATTCCAGCTCCTGGGCTTCGGCCGGTCCCTCCTCCAGCACGTCCAACAGCCTCTTTTCGTCTATCATCAGGGGGTCGAAGGCGGTGAGGTAGGACCGTGCGAGCCTGCGATACCTGGACACCTTCTCCCAGATGTCCGGTCTGGCCCGGGCCTCGCTGATGGGGTAGCTGACATAGGCCGTCTTCCTCCAGGGTTCGAACATCAGGTGGTAAACGACTTCCAGGGGGGTCGGGGAGACCTCCTCCTCCAACGAGACTCCCAGGACATAGTGGGGGACCCCCAGGACGGAGGATAGTATGTCCGACGCGAGCATCTCCTCCTCTCGCCAGACCAGGAGGTCCTTGAGGCTGTACTTCGTATCCGGCGGCAGGGCCCCCGATTCCTTGAACTGGTCCAGGCGCATCTTGACCGCCTCAACGTCGTCTATCAGGGTAACGATGATGTCGGGTTGGAGGTCCCTGACCTCCGGGAGCTCGAAGGCCCTGAACAGGCGGTTGTTCCAACGAAATACGGCGTGGGAGTTGACGAACACGTTCTGCGTGCCCGAGCCTTGGTTGCGGCCCAACCCGTTGCGGATCAGGTTGAACGCGCCGAGGCGAAGGGCGCCTAGCTGGGCCAGGGGCAGGTCCAGAATCTTCCCTTCCTTCAGGGTGGTGCCGGACTTTTGGCTCTCCTCATACATCATGTCGCCGATATTGAACACCGCGTCGATGGTCCTGCCCCTTTGGGCGCAGTAGTCCCTGAGCCCGTGGAGCTGGGCCTTCTTGTCTATGCCCGTCTGACCGGTGAACAGTATCCGCATGTCGTGACCTCCGCGTCCCCTGAGGGGGTCCGCGTTGGCAGATTCATTCTGCGTGAGCGGTTGGTTGCATCATACTTGACTCGCCTCGGCGAGGAGATCGTTTGAAGACATCCGACGCACTCCACTGCGCGACAGCTTTCCGCGCCGGTTGATAGCGCCCCATCACCTCTGCACATGCCCAGTCGTCGATACGTTGCTGGGTCATATCCGGCGTCTCGCAACTTACGAATGTCCAATGGGGGCATGTCCGGGCGGTATCAGGCCTACCAACAGCCTATCAGCGCAAGGTATAGCATTCAAGCCGCTGCTCGGAGACACTCCCTCGTGGGACGGTCCCCGGGTGGACCTTTCATGCCTGGAAGTGGGACCACCGGCGGCCAGAACCAGCAAGCCGCGGGGGTAACTCGGAAGCGGTGCTCCACAAAACGACCTGGTTGTTATACAATAGCCGCCGTGCAGCCGACATGGTTCATCTTGATGTAGACTGACCCGAATGGAGTTGGGCCGCCAGTTCTCATGTAGCAGGGCAGCGACCCCTTCCTGCGTAGGAGTGTGCTTGTGACATATCTTGTACACTTTCTCTCTTACCGCCGGCCGGCAGCCATCCTTGCAGCTACGGGTATCGGGTTCCTCCTCCTCTTTCTGGCCAGACCGGCCATAGCCCACGCGGCGGGTCCCGACGAAGAGACTGCCTTCGTCTTCAACACCTTCGCCTTTCTCGTCTGGGGCGCCCTGGTCATGTGGATGTGCGCCGGATTCACCATGCTGGAGTCCGGCTCCGTGCGCACCAAGAACGCGGCCATGATCTGCCTGAAGAACATCGGCCTCTACTCCATCGCCGGGCTGGCCTTCTTCATCATCGGCTACAACCTGATGTACGGCGACAGCCTTGGGGGCATCATCGGCACGCCGGGGTTCATGTACGGGTCGACGGCGGCGGAGGTAGCCCTGGTCGAGGCCGAGGGCGCCGTGGCCGAGGGCGCCGTGGCCGCGGTCGTGGGGGAAGAAGGCGCCGGATACGCCACCATGTCCGACTGGTTCTTCCAGATGGTCTTCGTGGCGACCACCGCTTCCATCGTATCGGGGGCCCTGGCCGAACGGGTCAAGATGTGGTCCTTCTTCCTGTTCATACTGGTGCTGACCGCCGTCATATATCCCGTCGTGGGAGCATGGACGTGGGCGGACGGCGGCTGGCTGAACGAATTGGGTTTCAGCGACTTCGCCGGCTCGACCATAGTGCACAGCACCGGGGGTTGGGCGGCGCTGGCGGGCATACTGGTCGTCGGACCGCGGCTGGGTAAGTTCCGTCGCAACGGCACCGTAAGGCTCACGCCACCCTCCAACATCCTGGTGGTGACCCTGGGTGTCTTCATCCTGTGGCTTGGCTGGTTCGGCTTCAACGGGGGGTCTCAGCTGGCCCTGTCCAGCGCCCTGGACGCCGTGGCGATGAGCATCGTGCTGGTCAACACGAACCTTGGCGCCGCCGCCGGAGTGATGGCGGCCCTCATCGTCTCCCGCCCCATCCTGGGACGCATCGACCTGTTCGCGGGACTTAACGGCGCCATCGCGGGGCTCGTCTCCATCACGGCCGCTCCAGATATAGTCGACCACCACTGGGCCGTGGTCATCGGCGCCGTGGGCGGAGTCCTGTGCGTGGGCGGGCTGAAATTCATGGAAATGGTCAAGCTGGACGACGTGGTGGGAGCGGTGCCCGCGCACATGTTCGCCGGAGTATGGGGGACCGTGGCCGTCTGCATCGCCGGTGGGGCCACCTTCCACGTCCAGCTCATCGGCGTGCTCTCGATAGGGGCCTTCGTGTTCCTGGTCTCGTACGGACTCTGGCAGCTTCTGGACAAGACGCTGGGCGCCCGTGTTTCCACTTCGGTGGAGCGTCTGGGCCAGGACGCCGGGGAGCTGGGTATGGAGTCCTACCCCGAGTTCGTTCTCATGCCCGAGGTGGAAGATGACGACTAGTTTCCGGCTGCCCTCCGGCAGTACCGCTGCAAGTTGACACCGCAGAGCGAGGGAGCGTCCTCCCCGGCCATCGCGGTGCGGGGGCTCCGGAAGTCCTACGGCGCCGTGGAGGCGGTGCGGGGCATAGACCTGGACGTGATGAGGGGAGAGGTCTTTGCCCTTTTGGGGCCCAATGGCGCCGGCAAGACGACCACGGTGGAGATCCTGGAGGGACACCGTGACCGGACCGCCGGCGAGGTGTCGGTCCTGGGCTACGATCCGGCGCGAAGCCAACGGGACCTGAAGGAGCGCATCGGCATCGTGCTCCAGTCCACGGGCGTGGAGCCGTACCTCAAGGTCGAGGAGACCATCGACCTGTTCCGGGGCTACTATCCCCATCCGCTGCCCCTGGATGAGATCCTGGACGTGATCGGGCTGGAGGAGCAGCGGCGCACCCCGGTGAAACGACTGTCCGGAGGCCAGCAGCGGCGGCTGGACGTGGCCATCGGGCTGGCGGGGGACCCGGAGCTGCTGTTCCTGGACGAGCCCACCACCGGGTTCGACCCCTCGGCACGCCGCGGCGCCTGGGAGATGGTGCGCAACCTCCAGTCCCTGGGCAAGACCATTGTGCTTACCACCCACTACATGGACGAGGCGGAGCACCTGGCCGACCGCGTAGCCATCATGGTGCACGGGAGGATCGTCGCCCAAGGCACGCCCGGCGACCTGGTGCGGCGGGAGGACTCTACCACCATACGGTTCAGGCTGGCCACCTGGCCCGAGGACCTGCCTCCCGGCCTCGAAGCCCGGTCAACGGGCGGCGGTCAGTACACCATTGTCACCGACGCGCCGACCCACAGGCTGCACCTACTGACGGGTTGGGCCACGGACCGCGGCCTGGAGCTGGAGGACCTGACCGTGTCCCGCCCGTCGCTGGAGGACGTGTTCATGGAGCTCACCGCCCCGCCGGAGCTCGGCCAGGGACGGGAATGAACTCCCTCGCCCTGGCGCTGAGGCAGGTCCGGTTCGAAAACAGGGCCTTCTGGCGCAACCCGATAGCCGCGTTCTTCGTGTTCGCATTCCCCCTGCTGTTCCTGGTCATCTTCAACCTGCTCTTCGGCAACAGGGACCTGGAGCTCCCCGGGGGCACGGTGAGCACGTCCACGTTCTACGTCCCCGCCATAGTCGCGCTTTCGGTCATCTACGCCTGCTACAACAACGTGGCCGTCGGCATGTCCTTTGCCAGGGAGATGGGCCTGCTGAAACGGGTCCACGGCACGCCTCTGCCCGGCTGGTCGTACATGTTCGGCAGGATCGCTCACTCGGTGCTGGTGTCGGTCCTGCTGGTCGCCATCGTCACGGCGGCGGGGGTACTGTTCTACAACGTGGACGTGCCTACCAACACGGCGCCGGCGTTCCTGGTGAGCCTGGTGGTCGGGGCGGCCACGTTCTGTGCTCTGGGCATGGCGGTCATGACAGTTATACCCAATGCCGACGCGTCTCCCGCCATTGTCAACGTATCCATACTGCCCCTTCTGTTCATATCCGACGTCTTCATCCCGCTGCAGGACGCGCCGGGCTGGCTCATTGCCTTTGCCGACATCTTCCCGGTGCGGCACTTCGCCATGGCGATGCACGCGGCCTTCGACCCCTTCGAGAAGGGGGCCGGTTTCGAGCCGGTGCATCTGCTGGTGATGGCGGCGTGGATGGTGGGCGGGGTGGCGGTGGCCGTGCGGTTCTTCTCCTGGGAGCCGCGGCGGTAGCGGGCGGTCGGGGCACGGAGGGGCCTCGAGGGCCTCGGGTACTTCACGCCTGCCCCGGTGGTATAGTAGGATGTGCCTATGCCCGGCGGCGGGCAAGTTGGCGTTAGGATTGGAGGGCCCGGCCTATGCTGCGAGTCGGCGTCGATATCGGGGGTACCTTTACCGACCTGATGACCTTCGACGAGGAGGCGGGGACCGTTGCTCGGAACAAGGTCTTGACGACGCCCAGGGCGCCGGAGGAGGGGCTGCTGGAAGCCTGCCGGTCGGCGGGTGTGGAAGTGGAGGGGGTGTCCCACTTCGTCCACGGCACCACGCTGGTCACCAACCTGGTGATCGAGCGCCAGGGGGCCACGGTCGGGCTGATAACCACCAGGGGGTTCCGAGATATCCTGCTCTTCCAAACGGGCATGCGCGAGGAGAGCTTCGACCTGCAGTGGGAGCGCCGCAAGGCCCTGGTGCCCCGGCACCTGATCGTCGAAGTGTCCGAGAGGATGGGCAAGGAGGGGAAGCCCGTAGCCTCCCTCGACGAGGCCGAGGTCGCCCGGGCCGTCCATTACCTGGTGGCAAAGGGTGTCGACTCCATCGCCGTGTGCCTGTTCAACTCCTACGCCAACGGCCGGCATGAGATCGAGGCAGGCCGGATCATCGCCCGCGAGGCGCCGCAGCTATACGTGTCGCTGTCCTGCCAGGTGGACCCCCGGATAAGGGAGTATCCCAGGGCCAGCACCACGGTGCTGAACTCCTACGCCATGCCCAGGGTGTACGGCTACGTGGACCGGCTGGACAGGGCCCTGGAGATCCAGCGGGGAATCAAGTACATGCACTCCGGCGGGGGTCTCATCTCCTCCACGGCGGCCCAGGAGCGGCCCATCGCCCTGGTGGAATCAGGGCCTGCCGCGGGGGTGCTGGCCTGCCGATACTTGGGCGAGAAGCTGGGCATCGAGCAGATTATCACCGCGGACATGGGGGGCACCAGCTTCGACGTCTGCATGATCCGCGACGGGGTGCCAGAGATAAAGGACACCACCGACGTGGAGTTCGGCATCCCGGTCCGGAGCGACAGCATCGACGTGGTGTCCATCGGGGCTGGGGGCGGCAGCATCGCTTGGATCGACGAGGGTGGAAGCCTAAGGGTCGGTCCTCGCAGCGCCGGCGCGGACCCCGGACCGGCCTGCTACGACTTTGGCGGCACGGAGCCTACCACCACCGACGCCAACATGATCCTGGGGACCCTCAACCCGGAGAACTTCCTGGGCGGCGGCTCCATGAAGCTGGCCCCGGACAGGTCGTGGCGGGCGATGCAGCCCATAGCCGACCACTTCGGCCTCACGGTGCCCGAGGCGGCCCAGGGCGTGTACAAGGTCGTCAACGCCAGCATGGCCCAGGCGGTGCGGCAGGTCACGGTGAAAAAGGGCATCGACCCCCGGGAGTTCACCCTCATGCCCTTCGGCGGGGCCGGGGCCCAGCACGCCATAGACGTGGCGAAGGAGCTTGACATAACCTCCGTGCTGTTCCCCGTCAACGCCAGCACGCTGTCGGCCCTGGGCATGATGACCGCCGACATCAGCTACAACGAGTCCCGGACGGTGTCGTCGCCCCTGGCGGAGCTGTCCATGGACCAGGTGGAGGCGGACTTCCGGGAGCTGGAGGCCCGGGCCCTGGGATACCTGCAGGCCGACGAGAGCCATGTCGTCGGCACCGGCGTCCAGTGGAAGGCCGACGTCCGATACGTGGGCCAGTCCTTCGAGCTGCGGGTCCCCCTGGCCAGGGGCAAGGTGACCAGGGAGCAGGTCTACCAGGAGTTCGAAAGGGTGTACCGGGAGAGGTACGGCATGGTGCTGGGCGACCCCGCCGAGGTGGTCAACATCCACGCCACGGCCACCGGATACATACAGTCGCTGGAGCTTCCCAAGAGCGGCGGCTCCGGCCGCGGCGCGCCCTCCCCCAAGGGGCACCGGAAGATGGCTTTCTACGACTCGCCGGTGCCCGTATACGACCGGGAGACGCTGGGACACGGCATGGTGCTGGAGAGCCCCTGCATCGTCGAGGAGGTGGACAACACCATCTTCCTGCCCCAGGGCTGCGAGTCCCGGGTGGACGAGTACGGCAACATAAGGACCACGGTGAGCTCCACTCCCCAGCAGGAGGACGCGGAGCTGGATCCCTTCACCGCCGAGATCATTCGCAGCTACCTGCTGTCCACGGTCGAAGAGATGATGAAGAGCACGACGGCTGTTGCCTACTCCAGCACCTTCGCCGAGCGGTTGGACTTCACCGGCGCCATCTTCGACAGCCGGGGCCGGATGGTCGCCCAGGCCCAGGGAGTGCCGATCCACGCGGGCACCATGACCGACTCCCTGGAGGCGATCATAGAGGCCTTCGACGGCAAGTTCGACGAAGGCGACGTGATGATCCTCAACGACGTCTACGCCGGCGGCTCACACCAGCCCGACGTCATGGTGGCGCGGCCCATCTTCCATGGAGACAGGCTGGTGGGCTACACGGCCAACCGGGGCCACTGGACGGACATCGGCGGCATGGCCGCCGGCGGCTTCTCGGGTACGGCCCGGCACGTCGTACAGGAGGCCCTCACCATTCCTCCCGCCAAGCTGTACGAGGCGGGGGTCCTCAACGCTACCGTAAGGGAGTTCATCCTCCGAAACGTGCGAGTGTCCCGGCAGATATGGGGCGACATCCAGTCCCAGATCACCGCCAACCTCACCGGCGAGCGGCGGGTCAAGGCGCTGGTCGACAAGTACGGGGTGGACATGGTGCTGGCGGGCATGGACGCCACCCTGGAGTACGGCCGCAGACGGTTCAGGCAGAAGCTGTTGGAGATGCCCGATGGCAAGGGCGCCGACCACGACTTCGTCGACACCGACGGGTACACCGACCGCATGTACAAGATCAACGTGGCGGTGGAGAAGAAGGGCGACAGGCTGATGGTGGACTGCTCGGGCAGCTCCGACCAGGACTTCTCCATGGTCAACTGCAGCAAGGTGGTGGCCAAGGGGGCCATCTTCGTGGCGGTAATCTCCATGGTCGACCCAGAGGGGGTGATGAACTCCGGCGTGCTGGAGCAGATCGACCTCTTCATCCCCGACGGGTCTATACTGAATCCCCACCATCCGGCCCCGGTAGCCGCGGGAATCTACCATATCCCGGCGCTCACCGACACGGTCATCAGGGCCTTTGGCGACTGGCTTCCCGAGCGGGTCATCGGCTCCAGCAACGGGGACCGGGACAACACCACCTACTGGGGGTTCCATCCCGAGACCGGCAACGAATGGGTCTGGTACCTGAGCCAGAGCGGAGGCTACGGGGCCCGGGCCACCAAGGACGGCGAGCCCGTGGCCCCCGACCCACGGAACAACTGCCGTTTCTCCTCCCTGGAGGTATGGGAACGGGAGTTTCCCGCCCTGTTCATACGGTGGGAGATGGCAACCGACTCGGGAGGGGACGGGAAGTTCCGCGGGGGCCTGGCCTCGCGCCAGGAGTTCGAGCTTCTGGGAGACGCCCTGTACTCGGCCGCGGCCACGCGGCACATCCTGCCTCCGAGGGGCATCTTCGGCGGCGGCGATGCCCACTGCCACTCCTTCCACCTGACCAGGAGCGGCAAGCGGACCACCCTCCAGGAGGCCTTCGGACTGCCGTCGCCCTCCAAGTTCGCCAACGTGTCGCTGCAGAAAGGCGACATCTTCGCCGTGGAATCCGGCGGAGGCGGCGGCTATGGCGACCCACTGGACCGGGACGTCGCCATGGTGGAGATGGACGTGCTGGAGGGCTACGTGTCCCCGGAGAAAGCCCGGAAGGTGTACGGCGTCGCCGTCGACCCGGCCACCCTCGAGGCCGACCCCAAGGAGACAGCGGACCTCAGACGAAAGCTGGCGGCCGCCCGCAGTGGACAGGCGCCGGCCGCCGGTGGCTGATGGACGGGGCTGAGGGCTGACATGACGATCACCGACCGGGTGCTGGAGCGAGTCGACCGCGCCGCCGTAGTGGAGCTTGCGTCGGACCTGGTCCGCATACCCAGCTTCAAGCCAGACGAGACCCCCGTGGCTCGGTACCTGGCCGGCTTCTTCGGCAGCCGCGGATACCAGGTCGAACTGCAGGAGGTGGAGCCCGGGCGCTTCCAGACGGTGGCCACTCTGGAGGGCTCCGGCGGCGGGCCCAGCCTGATGCTCAACGGCCACATAGACATCAACTCCCTAGGGATGCGGTGGCGCCGGGACCCGTGGACCCCCACCGTCGAGGGAGACCGCCTCTATGGCCACGGCGTGCAGAACATGAAAGGCGGCCTGGCCAGCGTCGTCATGGCCGCCGAGGCCCTCCGGCTCTCCCGGACCCGGCTGAAGGGGGACCTCGTGGTGGCCTGCGTGGTGGGGGAGACCCAAGGCGGAGAGGGCACCAAGCACCTCGTGGATACGGGCTTGCGGACGGATATGGCGGTGGTTGCCGAGCCCTTCGGCCTTGGCAACCTGGTCACGGTACACGCCGGCATCGTGCACATGGCCATTCACGCCTACGGGGTCACAGGCCACATGGCGCGCAGCGACCACACGGTGCACGCCGTACGGAACATGTCCCGGATCATGGACACCCTGGAGAGGGTGGAGTTCACCTGCACCCCCAGGTCCGACATGCCGGCTCTGCCCAAGCTCAACGTCGGCAGCATCATCGGAGGCCGCGGGCGGGAGTACGTGCTGGTGGAGCCGCCCTACGTCCCCGACCTGTGCACCATCATCGTCGACGTCCACTTCCTCCCGGGGCAAACGGTGGAGGGCATCGTCGCGGACATCCGCCGGGCGCTGGACCCGCTGGCGGACGCGGACCCGGACCTGCGATACGAGATCGAGATACCTCCCCCGGACTCCTTCAGGGGCCGCCGCAGGCTGGTGATGGACCCCCTGGACGTCCCTCAGGATGAGTACATAGTCCAAGCCGTCGCCCGCAGCCACGAAAGGGTGACGGGGCGGCCTCCCTCCTCCATCGGGGCCATCATCCCCGACTCCTACAGCGCCAACGACACGTGCCATCTGTGGAAGGCCGGTATTCCCTGCCTCATCTACGGGCCGACGGTCGGCAGAGGGACCAGGGACGAGGACGACTCCTACGTGGTCATCAGCGATATGGTAGAGTGCACCAAGGTCCTGGCGATTACCGCCCTGGAAGTGTGCAGCTCGGACCGGGCACGTGACGGCGCCGGGACAACCTGACGTCCGGCCTGCTGGTCAGCCCATGAGAAGAACGAAGATAGTTTGCACCATAGGCCCGGCCTCCCGCTCCCCGGCGGTCCTGGAACGTCTCATAGAGGCCGGGATGGACGTTGCCCGGCTGAACTTCTCCCACGGGACCCATGCGGACCACCGCGATGTCGTCGAGGCTATCCGGCGCATCTCCACGGCCCATGGACGGCCCGTGGCCGTCCTCCAGGACCTGTCCGGTCCCAAGATCAGAATAGGGCCCATGGCCGAGGGAACAGTCGATATCGAGACCGGCTCCATGCTCACCCTGACCGCGCGACAGGTGCCCGGCGACGCCCGCGAGGTCTCGGTGAGCCACCCGGCCCTGCCCAGGGGCGTGTCCTCAGGCGACACGATTCTGCTGGCCGATGGGGCCCTGGAGCTGGAGGTGCTCGAGACCACCGCCGAAGACATCAGATGCGACGTCCGGATCGGCGGGCCTCTTAGCTCCCACAAGGGCGTCAACATCCCCACCAGCTCCCTGGACGTCCCCTCCTTGACGGACAAGGACATGACCGACCTGGCCTTCGGGATCCAGTGCGGCGTGGACTACATAGGCCTCTCCTTCGTAAGAACGGCGACGGACCTGCACGAGGCGAGAAGGATCGTAGAGGCGCACGGCCGCGCTGTCCCGCTGGTTGCCAAGATCGAGAAGCACGAAGCAGTGGCCAACATGGACGAGATCATCGACGCCGCAGACGGGATAATGGTCGCCCGGGGCGACCTGGGGGTCGAGACTCCGCTGGAAAGGGGGCCCCTGGTCCAGAAGCGGCTGATCGAGAGGTCCAACCTGGCGGGAAAGCCGGTCATCACCGCCACCCAGATGCTGCGCTCCATGGTGGAAAACCCCCGTCCCACCCGCGCCGAGGTCACCGACGTCGCCAACGCCGTCCTGGACGGCACCGACGCGGTGATGCTGTCGGAGGAGACCGCCGTCGGGGCGTACCCTGTGGAGTCCGTCGCCATGATGGCCAGGATCGCTCAGGACGCAGAGTCAGCCCTGGCCTTCACGTCCCGGCCCTGGGACGCCGGTCCCCAGGTCGCGGCGTCGCTGGGCGAGTCGGTGGGCCGCGCCGCCTGCGATCTGGCCAGGCACATCGACGCGGCGGCCATCATAACGTTCACCCAGTCCGGCAGCACCCCGAAGCTGGTGGCCAAGCACCGTCCCCGCCAGCTCATCCTGGCCCCGACGCCCCTGGAGAGCAGCTACAGGCGGCTCTCCCTGGTCTGGGGGGTGGTGCCCATCCTTAGCGAGGCGGCCAAGGACACCGACGAGATGCTCAGGAAAGCCCTGGACGAGTCGCTGAAGTCGGGGCTGGTGCGGAAAGGCCAACGAGTGGTGATAACGTCGGGAGTGCCCATGGGGGTGCCAGGCTCGACCAACCTCATCGAGGTCCACGTCCTATAGCACCGGAGGTGGGGGGCCTTGGCCCTTTCGTAGCCCGTTCGTAGCCCTTTCGTAGATGGGGGATGTCGGATAGAATGGGCCAGGGAACCCCCGGCCCCCTTTCCGCCCGGGCCCCTTTCGGGAGGACACGCAGATGGCAATACGCACCCTTCTATACGCGCCCGGCAACGAGCCGAGGAAGGTGTCCAAGGTGGGCACCTGCGGAGCCGACGCGGCCATTCTGGACCTGGAGGACGCCGTCGCGGTCGACCAGAAGGTGGCGGCCAGGGACGCTGTCAGGCAGGCCATTCCCGCCGTCAGGGAAACGGGGACTCAGGTGTACGTCCGGATCAACCCCACCGCCGAGAAGACCGACTTCTCCCTGAACGTGGGCCTCGCCGACATCGAAGAAGTGCTCTGCGCCGAGCTCGGCGGCCTGGTGGTGCCCAAGGTGGAGTCGGCCGAGGAGATGGACGACGTCGAGCGGGTCCTGGCCGCCCGTGAGAGGGCGCTGGGGCTGGAGCCGGGCAGCGTGGAGGTCGTCCCCATAATAGAGACGGCCCTGGGACTGTGGCGGGCCTACGAGATCGCCCGCAGCAGCCCGCGCATCAAGTCCCTCCACTTTGGGGCGGGCGACTTCACCAGGGACGTGAGCATCGACTGGAGCAGGGACGAGGCGGAGCTGGCATACGCCCGCTCCCGCCTGGTGGTAATCTCCCGCGCCGCCGGGATCGACCCCCCCACCGACTCGGTGTGGGTCCGCCTGGACGACGAGGATGGGTTCGTGGAGTCCGCCCAACGGGCCAGGCGCATGGGGTTCCAGGGCAAGAGCTGCATCCACCCCAGGCAGGTGCCCCTGGCCAACCGGGTCTTCTCCTACGTGTCCCCGGAGGAGCTGGCCCAGGCGAGGAGAATCGTGGAGGCGTTCGCCCAGGCACAGGCCGGCGGGAGCGCGTCCATCCGGGTGGACGGCCAGTTCGTCGACTATCCACTGGTGGAGAACGCCAGACGCGTCATCGAGCTCCACGCCGGGGCCCAAGAGGGGGAGGGTTAGACACATGGTCTCGTCTGCCAGGGCTGACAATGTCGCTGACGGTGACGCCTTGAGCGGGATTCGCGTGCTGGACCTGGCCACATTCATCGCCGCGCCCTTCTCGGCGACCATGATGGCAGAGTTCGGGGCCGACGTCATCAAGGTGGAGATGCCGGGGCGCGGCGACCCCTGCCGTCAACTGGGCGAAAAGTACAACGGCGTCGGGCTCATCTGGGCCCAGGAGAACCGGAACAAGCGGGGCATCACCTGCGACCTGAGACAGGAGAAGGGACAGGAGATCATCAGGGAGCTGGTCATACGTTCCGACGTCCTGGTGGAGAACTTCAGGCCGGGCACCATGGAACGCTGGAACATGGGATACGAGGTGCTCAAGGAGTTGAACCCGGGGCTGGTCATGGTCAGGGTGTCCGCCTACGGCCAGACGGGGCCGTACAGGGAGAAGGCCGGGTTCGGGCGGATCGCCCAGGCCTTCGGGGGCCTGAGCTACCTGGCCGGTTATCCCGACCGCCCCCCCGTGAACCCGGGGTCGGCCACCATCGCCGACTATGCGGCGGGGCTCTTCGGCTCCTTCTCCATCATGGTTGCCCTGGAGCACCGGCGCCGGACGGGGGAGGGCCAGTGCATCGACATCTCCCTGTACGAGAGCATATTCCGGCTCCTGGACAACCTGGCCTCGGCCTACGACAAGCTCGGGTTCGTCCGTGAGCGGCAGGGCACCGCCACAGCCCACGCCGTGCCCCACAACCACTACCCCACCAGGGACGGGAAGTGGGTCGCAATCGCGTGCACCAGCGACCGGATCTTCCAACGGCTGACCAAGGCAATGAAACGGGACGACCTGGGCTCGGACCCCCGTTACACCACCAGCGCGGGCCGGGTGGAGCACCGCGACGAGCTGGACGGCGTCGTATCGGCGTGGACCCAGACCTACGACATGACGGATCTGATACACCTCCTGGACTCGGAGGAGGTCCCCGTTGGTGCGATCAACAGCATAGCCGACATCTTCGGGGACCCCCAGTTCGCCGCCAGGGGGTCTATGGTCGAGGTCGACGACCCCATCGTGGGCAAGCTCAAGATGCCGGCCATCGTGCCAAGGATGAGCAGCGGCCTGGGCCGGGTGAAGCACCTTGCGCCTTCCCTGGGCCAGCACAACGACGACATATACGCCGGTCTCCTGGGGTTTAGCCCCGAAAAGCTGGCCACCCTGAAAGGCGAAGGCGTCGTCTAGGGGCCGATGCCGCCAGCCCACGCCCGGAGGTTAGGCCGGCCCGGAGGTTAGAATGGAGACCCCTCTCGGAATCGAGTTCCACACCTTCTCCCTGGTCGGCCGGTGCGCCCGTACGGGAATGCTTGGCGTGGGCATCACCACCAGCGAGATCGCAGTCGGCTCCCGGTGCCCCTTCGTGCGGTCCAAGGTCGGGGCCGTCGCCACCCAGGCCATGACCAACCCCAGGCTCGGGACCGCGGCCCTGGATCTGCTGGCCGCGGGAGCGCAGGCGGTGGACGTGGTATCCAGGCTGGCGGAGGAGGACTCGCACATCGAGCGGCGGCAGATCGGGGTCGTCGATGCCCTGGGCAGGTCCGCCGCCCGGACGGGGGCGCTGATCCACCCCTGGGCGGGCCACCTGACCGGCGACGGCTACGTCGCCATGGGCAACGGCCTGGTGGGAGAGGGCGTAGTCACCGCGATGGCCGAGGCCTTCCAGGGCTCTGCGGAAGAGGACCTGGAGGAGCGGCTAATGCGGGCGGTGGAGGCGGGTGAGGAGGCGGGAGGAGAGGCGGCGCCGTTCACCCCCTACCACTCGGCTGCCCTGGTCGTATTCGGCGACGACTCCTTCTCCCGGGTTGACCTGCGGGTCGACGACCACCCCGAGCCCCTGACGGAGCTCCGGCGGCTGCTGGAGCTTCTGAAGCCCAGGATCGATTACTACGCAATAAGGGCCAGGGACCCGGACAGCGCCGTCAGGCCGGGACCGCCCCAGGACGCCAGGTGACGGGGCCGGAGAACACTGGGCCCGAAGGTCCAAGGCACGGAAAGCAAAAAGGAGGGACAATCATGGTCGAAGTCGGCTCGGGGCCATACAGGTACGACGTGATAGAGGGCTGGGGGGCGCTGCCCGAGGGGATCTCCTTCGGAGTCGTGACGGGAGTGGTCGTGGACTCCCAGGAGCGGGTCATCGTATGCCAGCAGCAGATGGAGCCCCCGGTGATCGTCTTCGACCGGGAGGGCAACTACCTCACATCCTGGGGCGCAGGTCTGCTTCCCGAGCCCCACACCCTGTTCATCGACTCCAATGACATCGTCTACGTTCCCGACAGAGCGGCCCACGTGGCGATGAAGTTCACCGTCGAGGGCGAGCCCCTGATGGAGCTGGGCAACCGGGGCCAAGCCTCGGACACGGGATGCGAGGAGCACGAAGGGCCGGTGCTGAGAGCCGGGGGTCCCTTCAACGTGCCGACGCGCATGTCCCCGTCTCCCTCGGGGGACATCTACGTCTCCGACGGCTACAGGAACTGCCGGGTCCACCGGTTCTCGCCCGACGGCCAGCTCATCTCGTCGTGGGGGAAACCGGGCGAGACCGCCCCGGGAGAGATCCGCTCCCCCCACTGCCTCTGGGTCATGCCCGATGGAAAGGTCTACGTCTGCGACCGGCTGAACAACCGGATACAGATCTTCTCGCAGACCGGGGAGTTCATCGACCAGTGGAAGGGCCTCGACTGGCCCACTGACCTGTTCGTGGACGCCAACGGGGACTTCTTCGTGGCCGAGAGGCCCAACCACGAGGCCCAGACCAACTCGATGGTCGTGCGCGACGGCTCGGGGCGCGAGAAGGCCCGCTGGGACACGCCCCGGAACCACCAGACGTGGCACGATTCCCACGGCAACATGTTCCTGGTCATGGGGCAGCTCGCCGAGCCCCGGGACAAGGCCATCTACAAGTACGTCAGGAAGACGTAGACCGGCGGGGCCTACAGTACGCCCAGCTCCTCCAGGAACCTGGTGACCTCGGCGGCGCACTCCTGGGACCGGGCGTAGCCCAGGTCGTAGCTGGGCCCCTCCAGGGTCACAGTCCGGACGTTGGGGGAGTTGACCAGGGCCTCCCGCTCGTCTTCGGGAAGCAGCGCGTCACGGGTCCCCTCCAGGTAGAGGGTGGGCACTCCGATGTCCTTCAGCTCGGGGACCATGTCGACCGGCCCCATCCCGCGGTAGAACTCGGCCGCCAGCAGCGGGTCGTTCTGGGCGATCTGGTCGACGTACCAGTCGACGTAGCCGGCGGGGGCTTCGCGCATCCGGGGGCGCGCCCGGACCGACACCTGGGCCCATGCCCGCATTCCCCTGGCCAGCATCAGGTCGATGCTCCCCTGACCCTGCACCGTCTCCCCAGGCTCGAGGTCTGCGGCGTTCCTGTCCAGCTGAGACCGGCCGGGCCTCAGGGGGATGCTCATTATCACCAGGGCGTGCAACGCCTGGGGGGCCCTGGTGGCCAGGCTCAGCCCCGTCAACGCTCCCGTGGCCTCACCGATCCAGACGACCTTTCCCGTCTTCAGGTGCTCGAACAGGGCAAGGGCGTCCAGCAGCCTGGACTCGATGGAGTTCTTGAAGGTCTCGACGGGCACCCTGGAGAGGCCCAGGCCCCGGAGGTCGACGCGGGCGACCTTGAGCCGCCGGGAGAGAAGGGGCACCCACTCGTACCACAGGTTGGAGTTCCTGGGATGGCCATGGCAGAGCACCGCCGTGGGCGCGTCCACCCATGGGTCCGTGAAGTCGTCGTACCGGTAGTAGAGCTGGGCGCCGCCGGGACCTCGATAGCTCTCCACGCTCATGGCGCACCTCCCTTCGTTCGTCGCCCCATACTCCCGTCGCGGGCGATACGGGGGTGCGAGAAGTGTAGCACTAGGTACGGATGGGGTTCAACTCATGTATTTGCCAATGCAACCATCCCGCGCCCCGTTCCATTTCCCCGGTTCTCCGGTATACAATTGCCGGGCCGCGGCTACGTGGAGCCCCGGTATACAATCGCCGGGCCGCGGCTACGTGGAGCCCCGGTATACAATCGCCGGGCCGCGGCTACGCGGAGCCCCGGTATACGATTGCCGGGCCGCGGCTACGCGGAGCCCCGGTATACAATTGCCGGGCCGCGGCTACGCGGAGCCCCGGTATACAATCGCCCAGCCGCGGCTACGCGGAGAAGGAGGCAGCCCAATGCCAGCGTCCCACCGGATCAAGATACAGCCCCTGACCGACGAGGCGTTTCGGCCCTTCGGCGAGGTCCTCAGCCGGAAGGAGTCTGAACCCTTCTTCCAGATGACCGACGGCAGGGTCCAGGGATGGAAAGCGGACTTCTCCTGCGAGGGTCCGACGGAGGTCGCCTATATGAAGGTGGACTTCCAGTCGTGGGTCGTGGAGGACATGGAGAGACACTTCCAGGTGACCCAGACTTTCATACCCCTGAAGGGGAAGCCGATGATCATGGTGGTTGCCCGGGCAACCGACCCCGACGACAGGGATGCCGTGCCGCCTCCCCAGGAGTACAGCGCCTTCTACATGGACGGCGCCCAGGGCGTGATGCTGGGGGTTGGGACGTGGCACGCCTCGGCCCGCCTGGCCCTCTACCCGCCCGACTGCGAGTTCGTCTACCTCTCCTCCAGCAACACGACCCAGGACCTGAAGCGGGTCGCAGCGGAGGGAGGCGAGCCCAGGCTCAGCCAGGTGGTGAACTACCGGGAGCGGTTCGGCCAGGCCGTCGAGCCCGTGTGGTAGCGGGGCCCGGCGCTACTCGAATGCGGGCCTGGAACGGTCCGACAGGTTGACGACGGCGGCGCCCGTGGCCCGCACCACGTCCTCGGGGGCGATCATGATCTCGTTGCCCCAGACCCCTGCGCCGACGCCCAGTACGTCCTCCTCCATCAGGATCGCGTCGATGAAGGTGCGGAAGCCCGGGGGCTGCCAGTGGAACGGTGGAATGGAGCCGATCTCATAGCCGGTGGTCTCCAGGACGGCCTCTGGGGCCGCCAGCCGGATGTTGCGGGAGCCTATGGCCCGTTTCAGATGGCCCGAGACGGCGTTGCTGCTTGCCCCCAGCATGACCAGCACGCGCTCTCCCGTGTCCGCCTCGAAGATCAGCGTCTTCACCATCTGGCCCTCCCGGCACCCCAGGGATCGTGCCACGGCGGCGGCGCCCTTCTCGGTGGTGGGTGGAAAAGAGAGCCTGGTGTAGGGGATGGACCGCTCGTCCAGGAATTTATGGGCCGGCAGGTCGGCGCTCATCGCACCACGGCGTCCAGCAGACGCGCCAGGGCCTCGTTCTCCCACCTGAGCCGGTTTTCCTGCACCCGGTCGTTGGTCCAAAACCCGGGGTTGTGCACGACGACCATGTCCAGGCTGGGGCATACCCATATGTGCCTGGCGCCCCCTCCCCACGCGGCGAAGGAGTCCCGCGGCGCGTCGGGCCACGCCTTGCCATGGTCGTTCACCCAGAACCCGTGGCCGTACATCCATTTCTCTTCGGACTCGTTGGCCAGGATGTCCGGGTTGGTCACGGTGGCCTGCTTCAGATAGTCTGACGGGACGACCTGGACCCCGTCCCAATCGCCCCCGCTGAGCCACAGATGGCCCAGGCGGGCCGAGTCGTGCGCGGTGGCCAGTATCTGCAGCGAGTGGCCAAACACGTTCCTCTTCCTGCCTTCGCCCGGGCCGTACTGGAAGTCGGTGTAGTCGTGGCCCCAAGAGCCCCCTATGGGGTCGCGGAGCTTCTCCTCCACCAGGCGGGCGCAGCCCGGAAGCCGCCCGGGGTCGCCGCTGTCGTATAGGCCGTAGATGGTCGCCAGCGAGTTGCTGACGATGTTCATGCCGAAGGTCTGGTAGTGGAACCGCTTGCCGGGCTGCTCTCCGGGTTTCATGTATCCCGAGGTGTTGCAGATTAGCTGGCGAAAGGTTATCTCCCGGTCTTTGCCGAGGGCCCACCTGCCGGCCTTGGGACCCTGCCCCTCGGCCACGTCCATCATCTCCGGGTAGTAGTCGACCACCGGCGCGTCCAGGCTTGGGACCATCCCCTCGGACACGGCGATGCCCAGCAGGCAGGAGTAGGCCGACTTGACGGCCGAGGCCTGGGCAAGCTGCCGGGCGGGCTCGACTCCCTCGCTCCACTCTACGGCAAGATAGCCGTGCCGCGCCACCACGACCCGGAAGGGCTCCCCGAAGGAGCGGGCCCACGCCCCCACGGACTCCAGCTTGGAGGGGTCCAGACCCACGTCTCCCGGGGAACGGACCTGCCACCGGGCGCCCGGAAACACCCTGTCCATCACAGCCCTTCAGACGGCCCTTGGGTGGAATGGGACCGCAGCTCCTCGCACGTCTCCTGGTCGGCCTCGGCCAGGTCCGGCTGGTCGTTGAACAGGTACACCACGGAGCGCCAGGCGTAGAACCGGTCGTCCTTGGGGTCTAGCTGGATAGCCTTGCTCAGGTCGGCTAGGGCCTCCTCGTACCATCCCACCTCGTAGTAGGAGCCGCCGCGGTTGAAGTAGGCCTCGACGAAGGTCGAGTCCAGCTCTATGGCGCTGGTATAGTCTGAGATGGCCTTGCCGTATATGCCGGTCCGGCTATAGCGGTTGCCCCGCTCGTTGTATCCCCGTGCGTCCTGGGGCTCGGGCTCGCTCGTGGGGCCCCGTCTCGTTACGCGTTGGTCGGCCACGATGCTACGCCCTAGGAGCTGCCGGCCGGAGGGAGGCTATCCACCTCTCTCTGGATGGACTCGACGCGCCCGGCCAGCTCCCTGAGCTCCGGTGTGTTGTCCTGGCAGCTAGGACACCAGACCCGGGCCCTGGACGAGAGCATCATGTTCTCCTGTTTCACGGAGAAAGAGCCGACCTGTTCATTGCAGACGCCGCACTTCTGGACCACGTCGATCTCTCCAGCCATAGACCTCCCTCGTTCCGCCGGACTTCTATGCGCCCCTCAAGGAGGATTATAGCAACCGGCATCAAGGTTTGCACATGGTCTACCGTCAGACCGGGTGTCCGGCGGCGCCGTGAGAAAGAACGCTGGCGGCGGATGGCGGGCCGTTGCCGGTCACCGATAGCGGCGGCTTGTAATCTGTAACAGCCATGTACTACTATTGGTGCAGGAGGTGCCCTATGGCAGAGAGCCCCCATCGTCAGGAGGCGGAGCATCACGACGATTCCGCCCATGATGATCCCTCAGGCCGCGCCCGTGCCGATCACGAAGGGCACGGCCACGACGAGCACGAGGGGCATGGCCATGCAGAGCACGAGGGGCACGGCCACGACGAGCACGAGGGCCACGGCCACGATGAGCACGAGGGCCACGACGAGCACGGTCACGCAGGGCACGACCACGCCCACGACTTACGGGGCGCCAGCCGCCGCAGCCTGATCGTCGCCCTGGTGCTGATTAGCACCTACATGGTGGCGGAGGTGGTCGGCGGCGTCCTGTCAGGCAGCCTGGCGTTGCTGGCGGACGCCGGGCACATGCTCACCGACGCGGCGGCCATCACCATGGCCCTGGTGGCCATGTGGATTGCCCAGAAAGAGCCCTCGGTAGAGCGTACTTTCGGGTATCACCGCACCGAGATCCTCGCCGCGCTGGCCAACACCTTCGCCTTGTGGCTCATCGCCGGGTGGATCGTCTGGGAGGCCTACCACCGGGCCTTCAGGGAAGATGTCGAGGTGGTCGGCTTGCCGGTCCTCCTGGTAGGCATAGGCGGCTTCGTGATAAACGTGATCGCCGCATGGGTACTGCACCGCTCCTCGGGGGAGAGCCTCAACGTGGAGGGCGCTTTCCAGCACGTGCTGGCGGACCTGCTGGGGTCCGTGGGCGTCATAATCTCTGCCGTACTGATCATCGCATTCGAGTGGCACATAGCGGACCCGATTCTCAGCGTCGTCATCGCGGTCCTCATCGTGTACAACACCCGGAAGCTGATCGTCAACATACTTAATGTGCTGCTGGAGGGGAGCCCCGAGCGTATCGACGTTTACAAGCTGTGCCACGACATAGAGGAAATGGAAGGAGTTACCCTGATCCACGACGTTCACGTCTGGACCATAACCTCAGGCAACGAGGCCTTCACCGCCCACGTGCTGTTGGACCCCGCCTACCAGGGCAACCTGGACGGGCTGATCAAAGGGATGCAAGACCTGCTGCACAACGAGTATGGCATCGGCCACGCCACCATACAGGTGGAGCGGTCCGTGGAGGGTTGCACCGAGAACCACCACGTGGGCCACCTGCTGGCCTACGCCCGCTCTACGGGTTAAGAGAGACCGCAGCGGGCCAGCCCGTTGCGGTCTGAGGCAAAAGCAAAAGCCCCGCCGGACTGCAAGTCCGGCGGGGCCTCTTTTCAGGTCGGAAGGCTTCGTCTAGTGGGCGTGGCCCGCGTGTTCGTGGACGTGGTGCTCGTGCTCGTCACACTCGTGAAGGTCGTGCACGTGCCCGGGCTCATCCCCGTGGTGCTCGTGGGTGTCGCACTCGTGGGAGAGATGGTCGTGGGACTCAGTATGATGCTCGTGGGCATCGCACTCGTGCTCGGCGTGCATGTGGCCGGGTTCGTTACCGTGGTGTTCGTGGGTATCACACTCGTGGACGTCGTGTTTCTGCAACCTTGCTCATACCTCCTAAAGTGATACTCTATTCTCAACTACGGATGGGTCGCATGTCAAGCACCTCGGGCCCATGCGACCGAAAATGTGTCAATATGTGTCACGCTACCGCCAAAGACCTCTTGGCCACGCGGTTGTACAGGTAGTGAGCAGCCCAGCCACTGACTGCCCAGGGCACAATCGCAACGGCAAGCGCGGCGGCCCAGCCAAGCGGCCGTCCAGGCTGCCAGGCACCGGGGACGTAACGACGGCGGCTATCCTCCGAGGGCGCCGTGACAGTCGAGGACTCGGGCCAGCTCGGCGATCCCGTCGTACACGGTCTCGGCCGACGGGTGGCCGAAGCAGAGGCGGGCGCAGTTGACCCCCTTGCCCTCGGGGGAGAACTGGCTCCCGTTGTAGTAGGCCACGCCCTCGGCCATGGCCTGGGCCTGCACCGCGGCCAGGTCGGCGCCCTCGGGGAGCCTCAGCCAGACGTACAGCCCCCCCTCGGGGGCGTTCCATCTGGCGGAGCTACCGAAGCTCTCCCCCAGGGACGCCAGCATGGCGTCCCGCTTCACCCTGAGCGCCTCGTTCTCCTCGGCTATGTGGGAGTACATGTTGTGCTTCAGGTACTCCTCGATGGCCAGCGCCGAGAACTGGCTGGGGCCGCCGCCGGGCCTGCCGCTCAACGCCCTATGAAGCACCTCCGGGGGCGCCACCATGTAACCCATGCGCATGCCCGGGGCAAGTATCTTGGAGAAGGAGCCCACGTAGATGACCCGGCCCGCGCCATCCATGGAGTGGAAGGAGGCAACGTCCTCGCCCTCGAATCGGAGGTCCACGTAGCAGTCGTCCTCGAACACCGGCACGCCGTGGTCCCCGGTAATCTCCAAGACAGCCTTACGGCGCTCCAGGCTCATGGTCCAGCCCAGGGGGTTTTGGAACGTGGGTATCGTGTACAGGAACTTCACGACGCTGTCCCGCCCGCGCAAGTCGGCCAGCGTCTCTTCCAGCGCCTCGGGCACGATCCCCCCGTCGTCACAGGCCACGCCCACCACGTTGACGCCGTATCGGCGGAGCTGGCGCAGGGTCCCCAGGTAGACGTACTCCTCGGTCAGAACGGTGTCTCCGGGGTCCGTCAGGGCCTGTATCAGCATCCCGATGGCCTCCGAGGAGCCCGAGGTCATGACGACGTGGTCCGGGTCGACGGTCATGCCCCGGTCTCGGGCCAGCTTCTTTGCCACAAGCTGGCGAAGGGAGAGGAGGCCCGCCGCATCGGGGTAGTAGGCCAGGTCCCTGCCCTCCCGGTCCAGGGCCGTCCTAAGGGAGTCCACGAGCCCCTCCAGCGGGATGGTGTCCGGGTCGGGGTAGGCCACGGCAAAGTCGTACTTGGCCGTGGGAAAGGGGGATGGGGGGCTGGCGGGCATGTCCTTGGAGAACAGCTCGTCGTAGCTGAACCGCCCGGTCGTCGCCATGGGATGCACCTCCCTCGGATATCGGCAGGCGGCCTGGAGCGCCCACCGTGGGGCCCATTATAGCAGGCGTCCACGCTGCTCCGGCTCGGGCGCTGGCAACGGCGGGCGATTGACACTCCACGGCGCCCGCAACTATACTCCCTACAGCACCCACACGTGTGCCATAGTGTTACGCAGACCGCATCCATGCGTCGATAGGGGGCATGGGCAGCGGGGGTCGATAGCGGGAGGTAGGAGATGGCGCAGGAGCAGATCGCGTTGATGGCCCACCTTATGCGCCGGGCCGGTTTCGGGGCTAACAGGGACGAGCTGGAACGGTACGCGGCCCAGGGATACGAAGCGACGGTGGAGGACCTGCTCCATCCAGAGAAGGCCCCGCCTGCCCTGGAGGACGAGGACCTGATCAAGCGGTATCACGTCGACGAGAACGGCCTCCAGCCCCTGGATAGCTGCCAGACCTACTGGATATACCGCATGATCAACACCAGGCGGCCCCTGGAGGAGAAGATGGCCCTCTTCTGGCACGGCATATTCGCCACGGGCTACACCAAGCTCAACCAGCCCAAGGCCATCCTCAACCAGCTTGGCATGTTTCGCCGGCACGGGCTGGGCAAGTTCAGCAACCTGCTGGTGGAGCTGTCCAAGGACCCGGCCATGATCTTCTGGCTGGACAACAAGGACAGCCACCGTTACGAGCCCAACGAGAACTACGGGCGCGAGCTGCTGGAGCTGTTCTCCATGGGTGTCGGCAACTACACCGAGCAGGACGTGTTCGAGGCGTCCAGGGCCTTCACCGGATGGACCATCCGGAACGCGGAGCTCCACACCTCCCGGGTGTCGCGGGACTCGGTCTGGCCCTACGGACGGCTGGACTGGCAGTTCGAGTACCGGGAAGACGACCACGACGACACAGAGAAGACGTTCCTGGGGCATACGGGGAACCTCAACGGCGAGGACGTGATTGACATAATCTGCCGCCAGGACGCCGCCGCCCGGTTCATCTGCCGCCACCTGTACAACTTCTTCGTGGCCGACGAGCCGCAGGTGCCCGCTTGGGAGACGGTGCCTCCCCGGGACCCCGAAGCGGTACGGACGCTGACGGAGGCGTACTTCGAGCACGATTACGAGATACGGCCGGTGCTCCGGGTGTTGTTCAACTCGGACTTCTTCAAAGAGGCCGTCTTCCAAAAGATCAAGAGCCCGGCGGAGCTGGTGGCGGGCACCGCGCGGATGTCCGGCGGGTACGGCTTTCCGGCCCTCAAGGACATCGACCTCTCTCAGAAGGCGACCTTCATGGGCCAGAGCCTGCTGGACCCGCCCAGCGTGGAGGGATGGCACACGGGCACCGAGTGGATATACACCGGGGCCCTGGTCGACCGGGTGAACTTCGCCGTAGACGAGGTTGGCGACGCCACGCGGCCCGGAGTTCGCGCCATCCTCGACCGGGTACGGGGCCGTGGGGAGGACCTTTCGCCCGCCGAGCTGGTTGACGTGTGCCTGGACCTGCTGGGGCCGATGGACGTGTCGGACCGGACACGCCGCGAGCTGGTCGACCAGGCCTCCAGGCGGGGCGGCGCCCGGTTCGGCTCCGCCGACGGTGACGAAGATGCCACCAGGACGGTGCTGGAGGTCCTTCAGACCATCGTATCCACCCGCGAGTACCAGCTCGCCTAGGGGCTGACCGCCACGCCGGGGGGGACCTGTTGCAACCCGGCGCCACCGGGCGCCGTGGGGGTACGAGGAGGTGCGCAAGGTGCTATCCTTTCGCTACAGCCACACCGTTGGTTTCTATGCGCTGAACGGCCGCGGCTTCAACAACCCCGTGGACGTGGCCCTGGGACGGGACGGCAAGATGTTCGTCGCCAACCGGGCGGGGGCGGACGTGGCCGCGAGGATGTTCTACAAGCGCATAACCGTATGCAATGTGGACGAGGAGTACTTCGGGGAGTTCAGCAGCGGCGGCACCGAGGACGGCCAGATTATGTGGCCGGTCTCCATTGCCGTCGACCCGGATGAGAACATCTACGTGGCCGACGAGGCCCTGCAGCGCATCTCCGTCTTCGACAGGGACTGGAACTTCGTGCGAAAGTGGGGCTCCCAGGGGAGCGGAGACGGCGAGTTCGACCGGCCCGCGGGAATGGTGCTGCACCCGGACGGCAACCTGCTGGTGGCGGACGCCCTGAACCACCGGGTACAGCGGTACACGCCCGAGGGCCGCTTCCTGGGCGCCTTCGGCGGGCCGGGCGCCGGAGACGGCCAACTCCAGTTCCCGTGGGGAGTGGCCGTGGACCGGGCCGGGAACATCTACGTGTGCGACTGGCGCAACGACCGGGTCCAGAAGTTCGATGCCTCCGGGGAGCATCTCGCCACCTGGGGAGGCCCGGGAAGTGGCGACGGTGAATTCAACAGGCCCGCCGGCGTGGCGGTGGACGGGGACGGGCTGGTGTACGTGGCGGACTGGGGCAACGAGCGGGTCCAGGTGCTGACCCCGGACGGCGGCTTTCTGGCCAAGTTCCGGGGAGAGTCGGGGGTCTCCCAATGGGGGATGGACTACTTCATCGCCAACGAGGACGAGCTGGAGGAGCGGCACAGGGCCAACATGGAGCCCGGCCTGGACCCGTGGGCCCGGGACATACCCGCCGAGCAGTCGGCCAGTGTCGAGAAGCTGTTCTGGGGCCCGTCTTCCGTGAAAGTGGATGACCAGGGCAGGATCTACGTCGTAGAGGTCTGCCGCGCCCGCATCCAGGTGTACGTGAAGGAGCCCTAGCCGCCGGCCTCCGCCAGGACCCACGCACCGCACCGCACCGCGGGGTCAGCCAGTCCAGGAGTGTGACCATGGAGAAGAAGGACATCCCCTTCCTGTCTGCCGCCGAGCTCTCCACCCGGATAAGCACCCGGGAGTTGTCTCCCATTGAGGCTACGGAGGCGTATCTCCAGCGCATCGACCTGCTGAATCCCACCCTTCACGCCTACCTGACGGTCTGCGCCGACGAGGCCATGGCCGCCGCCCGAGAGTCCGAGGCGGCCATGGCAAGGGGCGAGCACCGGGGACCGATGCACGGCATCCCCGTGACGATAAAGGACCAGGTGAAGTCCAAGGGCATCCGGACCACTTGCGGGTCGCCCATCTTCTGGGACAACGTTCCCGACGAGGACGGCACCGTGCTGGCCAACCTGAAGAAGGCCGGCGCCATCCTGCTGGGCAAGGCCAACATGACCGAGTTCGGGACGACGGGCCTCTCCCATGCCATCGAGTTCCCCCGCAACCCCTGGGACCTGGAGCGGCATACGGGAGGGTCCAGCAGCGGGTCCGGGGCCGCCACCGCCGCCTTCATGTGCGCCACCTCTTTGGGCGAGGACACGGGCGGCTCGGTCAGGTTCCCGGCCGCGTGGTGCGGGCTGGTGGGCCTGCGGCCGTCCTACGGGAGGGTCAGCCGCTACGGCGTCATGCCCGGGGTGTGGTCCATGGACGCCATCGGCCCAATATCCCGCACGGTGCGGGACTGCGCCATGACCCTGGGCGCCATCGCCGGCCACGACCCCAGGGACGGCTACACGTGGGACGCGCCCGTGCCCGACTATGTTGCGGCGTTGACCGGGGAGGTCCGCGGCCTGCGCGTCGGCGTCGTCACCGAGCAGATGGAGAGCCCTCTGGTCGACCCGGAGGTCCGTGACTCCGTGGCGGCCGCGGTCTCGAAGCTCACCGACCTGGGCCTTGAGGTGGAGGAGGTCTCCATACCTCTCTCCGTGCACCAGGGGACCATCTCCGGCGGGCTCCGTGTGGAGGCGCCGACCAACTACCGGCGGCTTCTGCTGGACCGACTCCAGGACATCCGCCACGACAACCGGATAGGCTACCTGGTGGGCAGCATCCTGCCGGCCCAAGCCTACTACAAGACTCAGAAGCTCCGCACTCTCCTGCGCCGGCAGGTGTTCGAAGCCTTGGAGAGGGTGGACCTGCTGGCGATGCCCACCAGCGGCGAGGCCGCCCAGCCCATCGTGCCCGACCCCGTGATCACCGGCAAGGACGGCACCAACCGTATCGGCCGCCTGCTCACGCCCCTCTTCAGCCTCGCCAACGTGACCGCCATCAGCGTGCCCTGCGGGTTCACCGCCGACGGTCTGCCCATAGCCCTGCAGCTCGCGGCGAAGCCTTTCCAGGAGGCCACGGTCCTCAACGCCGCCTACGCCTACGAGCAGGCCACCCCGTGGCACACCAGGCGGCCTCCGAACGTGTGACCGTATTCCCCCGGCCCTACACGGACCAGATCTGGAGCCGCATCTGGCCCCGGGCGGGGTTACGGGACCCGGCGAACCGCCGATCCAGCAGCCCGTTGACCCGCTTCAGCTTGTGCATGATGCCCTCGACCCGGTCCTGGACACGGCGGGGCGCGTACGCCCCGGGATACAGCCGGCCGTAGGAGCGGGCCAGGGCGGGGTACTCCGCATTCAGGAACTCCAGGAAGTGCTCCTTGGTGCCCTCCTTCAGGTAGAGGGTGCTGCCGCCCAGGAACCGGGCCCCGTGGTCCGAGGCCGCCTTTGCCACGGCGCTCAGATTGCTCAACCCGTCGGTCATGCCGGGGATGATGGGGGCCACCAGCACGCCCGCGTTTACCCCCGCCTTCACCAGCATCTCCACGGCCCGCAGTCGCTGCGCCGGAGGCGCCGTCCCGGGCTCCAGTCTCCGCCACAGGTCCAAGTCCAGAGTCGTGATGCTGATGCAAACGGTGCCGCCGCCCCAGGCCGACAGGTCCGCCAGGACGTCCCGGTCCCTGACCACCATGGTGCCCTTGGTGACCACACCCACGGGGCTGCCCCTGTCGGCGAAGGCCTGGAGGCACCGCCTAGTCAGGCGCCGGGCCCCCTCGATGGGCTGGTAAGGGTCCGTGGACGTGCCCACGGCCACCGTTTCGTACTTCCAGGAGGGCCGGGACAGCTCCTTCACGAGCAGCTCCGGGATGTTGGTCTTGATCGATATGACCCCCGTGAAGTCGCCGCCCGCCGTCATGTCCCGCAGCAGGTGGTAGCGCCGGGCGAAGCAGTAGTGGCAACCGTGGACGCACCCCTGGTAGGGGTTCAGGGACCACCGGAAGTCCATCCCGTGGACCCGGTTGAGGGCGCTTGCCGACTGTATCTCTTCATACCGGACCCTGGTCACTTTGCCACCTCCTCGCTCCTCTGGCCGTTCGTTGGGCTTGTGATAGAACAGACGTTCCGATTAGGAGAACACGCAGGCCCCGCCGGCGTCAATGACCGGGTGTCAGCCCGGCCCTCCTGGAGCGGCTCAGCTTTACAGACAACAGGCGATATGGTAGTCTGACCACGCCCCGAAGCCCACAGAAAACCCGCCTAGCAAGGAGGCTCCCCATGCCCACGATGGTCGGAATGGGCGACTACGTCTACGAGTACCATGGAGACTGGGCCCGCCTTCCTGACGGACAGAGCTTCCAGACTCCCAGCGCGGTGGCCGTGGACTCCAGGGACCGGGTGTACGTGTTCCAGAGGCAGGGGCCTCCCATCCTCGTCTTCGACCGGGACGGGTACCTGCGGGAGTCGTGGCCCCGGCGGCCGGGAGAGCTGGAGGACGCCCACTTCGTCTACGTCAGCCCCGACGACCACTTGTTCCTTACCGACCGGGACTCCCACCAGGTGCTCAAGTACACCACCGACGGGAAGCTGGTGATGGCCCTGGGCAAGAGGTACCAAGCGGCCCTCCAGGCCCCCTTCAACCACCCGGCCGACGTGGGCGTGGCCCCCAACGGCGACCTGTACATCGCCGACGGGTACGGCAACTCCTCCGTCCACCGGTTTTCCAGCGACGGGGTCTACATCTCCTCCTTCGGCAGCCCCGGCACCGGGCCGGGGCAGTTCATGGTCCCCCACGGCGTACGCGTGTCGAATGACGGCCGAGTGTTCGTCACCGACCGCGAGAACAACCGGGTGCAGGTCTTCGACTCCCGCGGCGAGTTCCTGACCCAGTGGACTGGCCTCTACCGGCCCGCGGGCATACACATAGACGCCGCCCAGAACGTCTACGTCACCGACCACATCCCAAGGTTCAGCGTCCTGAACCTGGAGGGCGAGCTGCTGGCCCGCGGGCGCACCTTCGAGATCGGGCACAACATCTACAGCGACTCCAGGGGCGATCTCTACGCCGTGGACGTCCAGCTCTCCCGGGTCCAGAAGTTCGTGAAGGTGTCCTGAAGGAGGCGCCAATGGCCGTAGTCACCGGCACCGGCAACTACATGTACGAGCACCACCCCAACTGGGCCAGGCTTCCCCGGGGCCAGGACTGGCAGGGCCCCAGCTCCATCGCCGTCGACTCCAAGGACAGGGTGTACGTCTTCCAGCGTGGCGGACCTCCCATCCTGATATTCGAGCGCGAGGGGGACTTCGTCGGAGGCTGGCCCCGCAGGCCGAATCAGCTCGAGGACGCCCATCACATTTACATCAGCCCCGACGACTTCGTCTACCTGGCCGACCGGGACGCCCACCAGGTGCTCAAGTTCACCACCGACGGGGAGCTGGTCATGGCCCTGGGGACCAGGCACCGTGCCTCACTCCAGGCGCCCTTCAACCACCCGTCGGATACCTGCGTGGCGCCCAACGGGGAGATATACATATCGGATGGGTACGGCAACTCCAGCGTCCACCGCTTCACTCCCGACGGCGAGCACATCGCCTCCTTCGGAAGTCCAGGAAGGGGGCCAGGGCAGTTCTGCGTGCCCCACAGCATCCGCGTCTCCGGCGACGGCCGCGTCTACGTGGCCGACCGGGAGAACGACCGGGTCCAGGTGTTCACCCCCGAGGGGGAGTTCATCTCCCAGTGGACGGACCTGAAGTCCCCCATGGGGGTGCAGATCACGCCGGACAACGCGGTCATAGTCACCGACCAGGTGCCTCGGTTCACGGTATTCTCCCTGGACGGCGACCTGCTGGCCCGGGGCCGGACCTTCGAGAATTGTCATAACGTCTTCACCAACTCCAGGGGAGACTTCTACGGCGTGGACGCCCAACGGCGCCAGATCCAGCGGTTCGTCAAGATAACGTAAGGGCCCGGACATTCAAAAATAGGAGCAAGCTCATGCCCATCGTCACCGGCACCGGCAACTACATGTACGAGCACCATCCCAACTGGGCCAAGCTCCCGCGCGGGCAGGACTGGCAGGGCCCCAGCTCCATCGCCGTCGACTCCAAGGACCGGGTGTACGTCTTCCAGCGGGGCGGCCCCCCCATCCTTATATTCGAGAAGGACGGCGAGTTCGTGGGCGGCTGGCGGCGGAAGCCGGGCCAGCTGGACGACGCTCACCACATCTACATCAGCCCCGACGACTTCGTCTACCTGGCCGACCGAGACGCCCACCAGGTGCTCAAGTTCACCACCGACGGGGAGCTGGTCATGGCCCTGGGGACCAGGCACCGGGCGTCGTTGCAAGCGCCATTCAACCACCCTTCGGACGCCTGCGTTGGGCCCAACGGCGACATCTTCGTTTCCGACGGCTACGCCAACTCCAGCGTGCACCGCTTCAGCCCCGACGGCAAGCACATCGCCTCCTTCGGAAGCCCGGGCAGCGGCCCCGGAGAGTTCCGTGTGCCCCACAGCGTGCGGGTCTCCAGCGACGGCCGCGTCTACGTGGCCGACCGGGAGAACAGCCGGGTCCAGGTGTTCACCTCCGAGGGGGAGTTCCTCAGCGAGTGGACGGACATGAAGTCGCCCATGGGAGTGCAGATCACCCCGGACAACGCCGTAATCGTCACGGACCAGGTGCCGCGGTTCAGCGTCTTCTCTCTGGACGGCGAACTGCTGGCCCGCGGCCGCACCTTCGAGCAGTGCCACAACGTCTTCACCAACTCCGTTGGCGACTTCTACGGCGTGGACACCTCGCGGCGGCAGATCCAGCGGTACGTGAAGATCACCTGAAGCTGGGCATCACCCGGCCGGCGAACAGCTCCAGGGAGCGGAGCCCGGCCTCGAGGTCCATGCCCGGCCAGATCATCCTGACCAGGGCGGTGTCGACTCCCAGGGAGCGGTACCGCTCCAGCTCCGCCGCGCACTCCTCGGGAGTGCCCACCAGGAACCGGTCCCTGGCAAGCTCGTCGAAGGACTGGTGGAAGGACTCGGCCCCGGGCAGGGCCTTGTCCTGCCCCCAACTTGCGTAGGCCTGGTACTTGCCTCCCAGGTACGGCGCGGCTTGGCGCAGCGCCTCCCCGCGGTCTTCGTGCAGGTACACCTCCCGGCCCATGGGGAGGCCCGAAGGCGCCGCCCGTCCGGCCTGGGCGGCGGCCTCGTTGTACGCGCCGATCTGCTCCTTTATAGTCGCGTAGGTAGCGTGGGGGTTAATGTACCAGGTGTAGCCGTGGGCCGCCGCCCGCCTGATGGCCGGCTCCGAGTTGGCGGCCACCCACACGGGAGGGTGGGGCTTCTGCAGCGGCTTCAGCATGGAGCGGGCGCCCTTCAGCCGGAAGTGGGCTCCCTCGTGGGTCACCTCACCATCGGTCCACAGACGGGTCATCACCTCCAGGCACTCCATGAACCTGGAGACCCGCCGCCTGCGGTCGACGCCGAATGCCTGGTACTCCTCGTCCCGGTAGCCCAGGGCGGCGCTGAGTATGAACCTGCCGCCGGTGATGACGTCCATGGTGGCCACGCGCTCCGCCAGGTCCACGGGATGGTGGACCGGGACCAGCAACGTCGCCACCATCTCCATCCCCTCGGCCTCGGCCGACAGCCTGGCCAGGAGGGGCATGACCTGGAGCTGCTGGTAGGGGTGGGTGAGGTAGTGCTGGCCCTGGTAGACGAGCTGGAAGCCCATGTCCCGGGCGGCCCTCACGTACTCGACGATCTCCTGGAACCGCCGACGCATGTCCTGGCCCGCGGGTTGCTGTCCCATCCCCGACAGGGATATTCCGAACTTCATACGGCGCGCCTCCCGGTCCTCTTTTGCCCGTTCTCTTCCGAAGGCGCTAGGACAGGCCCACCGTGTTGCCGTCGGCGTCGACGTCGATGCGATGGGCGGCCATGTCCCGGCCCAGCCCGGGCATGGTGCTGATGTCCCCCGCCAGCGGGTACAGGAACCCTGCGCCGATGGAGGCCCGCACGTCCCGGATGGGGAAGAGGTAGTCCTTGGGCACGCCCTTCCACGAGGCCTCATGGGACAGGGACAGGGCGGTCTTGGCGATGCACAGGGGCAGGTTGCCCCAGCCCAGGGCCTCGTAGCGGCGGATCTGCCGCTCCGCGGCCGGGTCGTAAGATGCCCCGTCGGCGTTGTACACCCTGGTCACCAGGGCGTGGACCTTCTCCTTGATGGACGCGTCGTCCTCGTAGAGGAAGCGGAACTGGGAGGGCTGGGAGGCGGCCTGCCGGACCAGCTCGGCAAGCTCGGCGGCGCCCCTGCCGCCGTCGGCGAAGGCGGTGCTGGGGGCGCATCCCGCGGCCCCGGCTTCCAGGGCCTTCTCCCTCAGCAGGTCCACCTCCGCGTCGGTGTCTCCCTCGAACCGGTTTACCGCCACCACCACCGGCACCCCGAACTGCCGCGCGATCCCCACGGCCCACATCATGTTGGCCGCGCCCTTCTCCAGCGCGGGCAGATTCTCCTTGCCCAGCTCCTCGGGCAGCGGCCGGCCTGCGACCACGCGTCCCAGGCCCCCGTGCATCTTCAGGGCCCTCACGGTGCAGGTGACCACGACGCAGCTTGGGCGCAGCCCAGATTGGCGGGCCACTATGTCCATGAACTTCTCCAGGCCGCAGTCGGCCCCGAACCCCGACTCGGTAACCACGTAGTCGGCCAGGCTCAGGGCGATGCGGTCCGCCAGCACCGAGTTGTTGCCCTGGGCGATATTGGCGAAGGGTCCCGCGTGGACCAGGCACGGTTGGCCCTCCAGGGTCTGCACCAGGTTGGGCTTGATGGCGTCCTTGAGGATCACCGTCATGGCCCCCGCGGCCCTGAGCTGCTCCACGTTGACCGGCTTACGGTCCCGGGTATACCCGACGACGATGCGGGCCAGGCGCTCCCGCAGGTCCTTCTGGTCGCTGGTGAGGCCGATGATGGCCATGACCTCGGACGCGGCGGTGATGTCGAACCCCGTCTCCCGGGTGATCCCGTTGGTCCTGCCGCCCAGACCGGTGACGACGTTGCGAAGCACCCGGTCGTTCACGTCGATGACCCGCCGCCAGGTGACCGACGCCGGGTCCATCTCCAGCGGGTTGCCGTGCATCAGGCTGGCGTCGAGGATGGCCGCCAGCAGGTTATGGGCCGCGCCCACCGCGTGGATGTCCCCCGTGAAGTGCAGGTTGATGTCCTCCATCGGGACCACCTGGGACCATCCGCCGCCGGTGCCTCCCCCCTTTATGCCGAACACGGGGCCCATGGAGGGCTCCCGGATACACTCGATGACCCGCTCTCCCAGCGCGCCCAGGCCCTGGCTCAGCCCCGTGGTCGTGACCGTCTTCCCTTCGCCCAGGGGCGTGGGGGTGATCCCGGTGACCACCACCAGCTTGCCCTGGGGCCTGTCCTTCAGGCGCTCCAGGGAGTCCAGGGAAACCTTCGCCTTGTGACGGCCGTAGAGCTCCACCTCCTCGGGGAGCAGGCCCGCCTCCTCGGCCACCTGTAGGATGGGCTTGAGCGGGACGGACCGGGCGATCTCCAGGTCACTCGTCGGCATGGTTCTTGACTCCCTCTAAGCTACGGCCCAAGTGTATTGGCGTCGGACTCCGCCCCATAGCCGGCAGGCGCGTTCCCGGTAGATACGCCGCCTATCGGTCAGGCGGATTGCACCTGACCATGATATACCAAAGAGGCCGCCCCAACGTCAAACGGCGGGGGGAGTCGAGCCGGCCGGGACATCCCCGGGGGGGCGGGCCGTGCGGCGCCTTCGGGACGCCCCGAACTGGCGTCTCAGGCCCGAGTAAACCAGGGCGGCGACGAAGAGGGCCGCCGACAGGAGGACCACGCTGGCGCCCGAGGAGACGTCGATCCACCAGCTCACGTATATGCCCGTCAACCCGCAGAATGCCCCCACGCCCGTGGACAGGACCACCATCCGGCGGAAGCTGTTGGTCAGGAGCCGCGCCACGATGGGGGGGATCACGATGGCCGCCGCGATGAGGGTGGCCCCCAGCACCTGCAGCGAGACTACGATGGTGGCTGCCAGCACGAGGGAGAACATGGCGTCTATCCAGCCGGTGGGCACGCCGTAGAACCGGGCCACCTCCTGGTCGAAGGTGGCGAAGAGCAGCAGCTTGAAGCCCAGGAAGACGATCACCACCGCGGCCGCGCTGACGGCCGCGATGGCCGCCAGGTCCCCCGGGGAGACCCCCAGGATGTTGCCGAAGAGGGCCGCCTCGAAGTCCCTGGTGAAGGTCTTGTACCGGCTGATAACGGCCACGCCGATGGCGAAGCTCGAGGTGGTTATGATGCCTATGGCCGCGTCGGCTCCGATCTGCCTCTTCCGGGTCGTGAGGGTGATGAGCAGGGCCGTCAGGAACCCCCAGATGCTGGCCCCCACGAAGAACCCCATGAAGGGTATCACGTAGCTGACCACGGCCCCCCCGAAGACCGCGTGGGCCATGCCGTGGCCGATGTACGACATGCGCCGGAGGACTATGTAGACCCCCATCAGGCCGCACAGTCCGCCGGCCAGGGTCGTGGCCGCTATTCCCAGGACGAAGAAGTCGTACCGGAAGGGATCAAACACCGTCGGGTCCCTCCCCTATTCCCTCCTCCTGCTGTAGAGGCTGGCCCTCTCCGTTGGAGCCCCCGTTGGACCCAAAATGATGGGGGCTCTCGGCCACCAGGGTCATGCCCTGGTACCGGATCACGGGCATCTCGGCGCCGTACGTCAGGCGGAAGGTCTCCTCGGTGAACACCTGGGAGGGCGGCCCCTGGTCCACCAGTCGTCCGTTGAGGCACACCACCCACGGCAGGTGGGCGGCCACGGAGTTGATCTCGTGGGTCGTCATCACTATGGTCACGCCCTGGTGGTTCAGGTCGTGGAGGAGGTGCATCATGTCGTCCCGGGTCTTGATGTCCACCCCAGAGGTGGGCTCGTCCAGGAGCAGCAGCGACGGGCTGCTGACCAGGGCCCTGGCGAGGAACGCCCTCTGCTGCTGCCCGCCGGACAGCTCCTGGATGTGGCGCCCGGTCAGGTGGGAGATGCCCAGGCGCTCCAGCATCTCCAGGGCCAGCTTGCGCTCCCGGCGCCCGTACCACGGGAACAGCAGGTTCTCCATGGTGCGCCCCATCATGACGACCTCTTCCACCGTGACGGGGAAGTTCCAGTCGATGGTCTCAAGCTGGGGCACGTAGCCGGCCCTGGGCCTGCGCCGGTCGGTGGGCGTCCCATCGACCAGGACCCTGCCCTCGTAGACATCCACCGCCCCCAGTATGGACCGCAGCAGGGTGGTCTTTCCCGACCCGCTGGGCCCCAGCAGCCCTACGAACTCGCCCGGGGCCACCGACAGGCTGACGTCGGACAGGACGGGCTGGCCGTCGTAGCCGCAGGTGAGGCCCTGGACCTCGATGATGGGCTCGGCGGCGGGGTGCTGGTGTGGAAACGGGTGAAGCATCTGTATCCCCCTGTGACTCGGGCTACTGGGGGTACCTTGCCTTGCTGGCGCCCTCGAACACGGGCCCGGGGTCGAACCCGGCCAGGGCGTCGGCGCTTCCTCCCAGGGCCCCGATCATTACCTCCATGTTCTGCAGCATGAGGCCCAGGTACGAGTGCCTGGGACCGCCAGGCTCTCCCGGCAGGTCGTCGTCGGCAAGGCCGTCCACGAAGGCCGCGCCGCCCTCTTTGGCGATCCGCTCCATCACATCACTGGGGAACACCTCGGAGCCGAACACCGCCGGCACCCCCAGCTCTCCCACCTGGTCGATGAGCCGTCCCACCTCCCTGGCCGAGGGCTCGGAGAAGTCCGAGGGTTGGACGGCGCCGACCACCTCCATGCCGTAGCGGCCGGCGAAATAGGCCCACGAGTCGTGGTAGGTGAGGAGACGGCGGTTGGCGGCGGGGACCGTCTCCACGGCGGCGGCGATGCGTCCGTCCAGATCCTCTATGCGTGCCTCGAAGGCGTCGTAGTTTTCGCTGTAGTAGGCCTCGTTCCGCGGGTCCAGCCGCACCAGCTCGTCCCGGACCAGCTCGGCGTACCGGAGGCCGAGAAGCGGGTCCGGCCACAGGTGGGGGTTGGGATGCCCGCCGGACTCGGGAAAGGAGAAGTCGAACCGCCACTCCTCACGGGTGACCGTCCGCTCCCCCAGGGACAGAATGACGGCGTCGCTTCGCTTGCCTGCCTTTGCCAGCTCCAGGGTGGGCTCCTCCAGGAAGAGGCCGTTGAGGACTATGAGGTCCGCTTCGGCCAGGAGCCGGGACACCGAGGGGGCGGGCTCGAAGGTGTGGGAGTTGACCCCCTCGGGCACGACACCCTCCAGGTCTATCCGGGCCCCGCCGATGTTCTCGACGATGCTGGTGATGGGTGACACGGTGGTTATCACCTTCAGGGGGGCGGCGTCCGCCCCATCGCCTGGGGGCGGCGCCGTCGACTCGGCCCCGCAGCCCAGCAACGCCAGGAGCAGGAAGGGGACGACGAATAGGGCCGGCCGGCGGATCACGATACGGTACGGCTTGGCGCTAGTCCGCAAATATAGCCTAATGCGATTATTGGCATGTGCAACGCCTTTCGCCTGCCGAGTATAGCACATAGCCTGCAATTGTCAAATGGGCGAGGCGCCCAAGGGCCCTATGCAAACGACTCACGTACGAGAGTGACGAAGAGGCGGGCTCGGAGCGACCTTCACGGCAAAGGGCAAGAAAGGGGGGCGGTTTTGGCGCCGAGCCAAAGTCGCCCCGGAACGGGCCCCGAGACGGACGTCGCCCGCGCCTAGGACTTGGCCGGCCCGGCCTCTTCGGCCAGGAAACGGCGCAGTATCCGGGAAAGCTCGGCGGGCTTGTGGTAGCCGATGTCGTGGATGGTATCCGGGACCCACTCCACGCGGCAGTCGGGGATGGCCGTACAGGCCGCCTCGGCCATCTCCTCCCTCATGCGGGCGAACTGGGACGCGGCGGACCGCTCTCCGGGTCCCGCGGGCACCACCAGGGCCGGACATTCGACCCTGTGGAACATGGTCGACGGGGGCTCGGTCCACAGGGCGTCCAACACCTGGGCGTGGTTGGCCGGGTCGAGTATGTCCCGTACCTGGCCGTCCTCTCCAGTGTGGACCATACTCATGACGATGGGCTCGAGCTCCGGGGACCAGCAGTTGGCCAGATGGGCCTGTTGGGACGCCAGGTACTCCTCCGGGCCCCCCGTCACGCGCCGTGGCTTCAGCAGGTTCTCGAACCAATCCCGGTCGGCCCCCGGCCAGCGGGTCCAGTCCATGAACCCACCGTCGATGAGCACGAGGCGGGAGAGACTCCGGGGGAACTTGGCCGCCAGCGCCAGGGCTACGTAGCCGCCCCACGAGTGGCCCAGCACCGCCGGCCTGTCCAGACCGACGGTCTCCATGAGCTCCACCACGTCGGCGGCCAGGCTCTGCCAATCGTACCCGGTGGAGGGATGCTCGCTGCGGCCATGGCCCCTCTGGTCGGGTGCGACGATGCGGTGTGTGTCCGTCAGCAGCGGGGCGACCAGGTCGTACCAGCGGGAGGAGGACGCCAGCCCGTGCAACGCGACGACGGGGATGCCCGCAGGCGAACCGGGGCCCCAGTCCCGGTAGTACATGCTCAGCCGGGAGGTCTGGACCCACCGCTCCCGGGGTGACTCAGCCATCCTTACCCTCCCATCCAGGCCTCAGCCCCCGGCCATTGGCCCAGCCGGCCTTGCCGGGACCCGGCCAAGAGTATATCCTCCGCCGGCCCGGGTGTCTAACCCCCGCCGTCGCGGTTGACGCCGGCTTACGGGATGGCTATATTGGGGCCGCCTCAGACCGACCACGGACTCCCGCGAGGTGATGTTTGTACGCGCTGGTACTGGCCGGCGGCCGCGGAGAGCGGCTGCGCCCCCTGACCGACGACCTGCCCAAGCCTATGGTGCCCCTGCACGAGAGGCCCATCCTGTGGCACCAGGCACGGTGGCTTACGGCCGCGGGAGTCACCGATATCGTGTTCCTGGCCGGGTATCGCTGGGAGGCCATCCGGCGCTACTTTGGCGATGGAGCCGAGTTCGGCTTCCGCGCCCACTACAGCATCGAGGAGACGCCTCTGGGCCGGGGTGGGGCCATACGGATGGGCATGGAGCGGGTGCCCGCGACCGAAACCGAGGTGGTCGTCACCAACGGAGACGTGGTCACAAAAGAGGACCTGAGGAGCATCCACCGGCACTTCCTGGAGAGACGCAGGTCCGCGCCCGACCACCAGGCCACCATAATGGTGGTGCCCTTCGTCAGCCCCTACGGAGTGGTGGAGATGGACGGGAAGGGCGCCGTGACCGGGTTCGGCGAGAAGGCGGAGATGCCCTACTGGATCAACGGGGGAGTATACGTCCTGTCCCGGGACATCGAGGGCGCCCTTCCCGAGCTGGGCGACCACGAGGACACGACCTTCCCCTCTCTGGCGGCCAGGGGCCGGTTGACCGCGTTCAAGTCCCGGGCATTCTGGAGGAGCATAGACTCCTTCAAGGACCTGAGAGAGGCCGAAGAGGTGATGGGTGGCGGGGGATAGGCAAGGACCTGAGAGAGCCCGAGGAGGTGATGGGCGGCGGGGGATAGGCAAGGACCTGAGAGAGCCCGAAGAGGTGATGGGCGGCGGGGGATAGACGGCGGCTCTAGACGTGGCCGGGCAGGAGGTCTCTGTGGTGGAAGGCCCTCCACGACCCCCCTTCGTACAGGACCACCCTCCCCGGGCCGAGGACCGTCCACCGGCCCGGTGACCCGAAGCACCCGGACCCGGCGTCTATGCCCAGCACCTTCAGGCCGGCGGGGGCGTCCGAGACCAGCTCCGACGCCACTCGCTCCGGGTCCCTGGTCTCGTGATGGGGCAGTACGGCGACGCCCCCGGCCAACCCCAGGGCCGGCGCCCAACGTCCGTCCGAGGGGACCCGCATCATCGAGCCCATGACCATCGCCCCCGCGCTGGACCCTCCCACCACGGCGCCGGCGGCCATACACTCCCGGAGCTGCTCCAGCAGCCGTGAGCCATCCAGGGTGGCCAGCAGATGGTCGGGGCTCCCTCCGGTGAAGTACACCAGCGAGGCCCCCGCAGCCCCGGCTACGAGGTGCGGGTCGTCCGCATCCTGCCGGTCCAGCACCATCAGCTCCGCCGCCGCCGCGCCCAGGCCTGAGAAGTAGGCGACGCCGTTGGCGGCCGCCTTGGCGGCCCCCCTGCGGGCGGCGGTGGGGACTATCAGCACACGGGGCGGATCCTGGCCAGTCGACTGCAGGACGGCGGCGTCCATGACCTCGCACCCCGCCCGGAACTCGTCGCCTCCGGCGAGGACTATCCCCCCCGTCACGGGGTCATCCCCGGGGCTGCCAGCTCACCACCATGGGGGTGAGCTCAGGCGTGCCCCGTATCCGGAAGATGCCGTCCTCTTCCACCAGCAAGCCCGGCAGGCTCTCCTCCAGCAGTTTCTGCTTCTCGCCTCCGGGAGCCAGGTACAGACGCGCTGTAAGCTGCCCCACGGCGTCCTCTACGGAGTCGAAGCCCCTGGAGGGGTGGGGCGGGAGGGGGTCGAACCGGGCGTCCACGCCCATCTCCTGCAGGACCTCTCTGAGCTCCGGGACGGCGGGAAGCTGCAGCCGCTCTTCTCCGTGGACAAGCTCCCACAGGGGCGAGTTCTGGAACTGGGGCGATCGGTCGTACAGGACGACCTGCACCTTGCGGCGGGCATGGTCGTTCAGCTTCCTCACGAATACGTCGACGTCGTGGACCACGTACAGTACGTGACAGCACAGGACCACGTCGGCCGGCTCCACCTCCGCGTCCTCCCACCGGGCCTCGACCAGGGACACGTTGCCGATGCCGTGGGTCCGGGCCTCGTCCAGGAGGACCGAGCCCATGCTCTGGGAGGGTTCCACCGCTACTACCTGGCCGCAACTGAGGGCCAGGGCCAGGGCCAGCCTGCCCCCTCCGGCGCCCACGTCCATCACCCGGTCTTCGGGCCTGACATCCTCCAACAGCCGGTCCAAGAGCTCATCGTCGGTCCTGAGCGGGTCGGCCCGAAAGTTCTCGGCGTAGGGCTTCCAGTGATCGGAGGGAGGGGCCTCCCACCGGGCCCTGTCCGATTGGGCGTGCTCGGCCTCGACCATCCGCTGCCAGCGTTCCGCAGCGTTCACAGGGACCCCTCGCGCACGAACCTCATGGAGATGGAGTTGACGCAATGACGGGTGTTGGTCCCGGTAAGCCCCTCTCCCACGAACACGTGACCCAGGTGCCCGCCACAGGCGGCGCACTCGATCTCCGTCCGGAATCCGTCCGGATCGGGCAAACGGTTCACCGCTCCGGGCACCTCCCTGTCGAAGGCGGGCCAGCCGCAACGGGCGTCGAACTTGTCGGCCGACCTGTACAACTCGGCGTCGCACCTGCGACACACGTAGGTGCCCGGCTCGTAGAAGTCGTCGTACTCCCCCGTGAAGGGAGGTTCCGTGCCCTTGCGCTCGATTACGTACCGCTCCCGGTCGGACAGGGGGTTGTAGCTTGGCTTCCGCGTCTCCATCAGCCAGCCACGGACCGCCGCCAGGAAGCCTCCCGGGTTATCCTCGAACACCATGTGGGCCGCCTGCGGGACCTCGGCCAGCCGGCCGTCGGGCAGTACGTCCAGCATGCGCCGGGCAACCTCGGGAGCCAGCAGGTCCGTTTCCACGCCGCGGACTATCAGGGTGGGACACTCGACCGACGCCAGCAGGGGCCACATGTCGGGAGGCTGGGCTCCCGTGCCGTGCCGCACCTGCTCTCGGATGGCCAGGTCGTACAGCCAGCCGATCTTTCCGCCGTCCATCTTCCGCGTCGAGTGGGCGAGCCTGCGGCGCAGAAGGGGCTCCGGTGTAAGGGGGTTCTCGGCGCTCATGTACTCGACCACGTCCTCGAAGGAGTCGAACTCCTCGGGCACGGCCACCATCTCGGCGCGTATCCGGTCGATGCCCCGCTGGTCGGACTCGGCGCCGACGTCCACCATGACCAGCTTCTCCACTCTGTCGGGGAACCGCGCGGCGAAGTTGACCGCATTCTGGCCTCCCATGGAGTGCCCCACCAGCACGAAGGGCTCCAAAGCGAGTGCCTCGCTGAGGGCCTCCAGGTCGGCCACGTAGGCCTGGGTGCTGTAGTCGCCGTCCGAGGCCCAATCGCTGCCGCCTCGGCCCCGCTGGTCCACCGCCAGGACGTGGTAGTCGCCGCACATGGCCGAAGAGAAGTCGTCCCACGAGTGGCGATGGCCCCGCAGTCCGTGGAGCAGCACCATGGGGGTCTTCCCTTCAGTGCCCCAGTCCAGGTAGCTGAGCCTGATGCCATTGGCGGTGACGGTCCTCTCCCGGGCCTGCTTCAGGGTGGTCATGCCTAGCCTCCCGACATTCGATGGGGTGGTCCGAGGCCAGTATAACACGGGGGGGCCGGAGCCCCTCACCCCAACCCCTCTCCCCCGGGGAGAGGGGCTATGGACGGCGTTGACTGGCTGTCTCGGGCGCACTAGACTGGGAACAATCCCAGACGCCTGACTACGGCTGTCGCCGTCGCGCGGGAGCACGATTCCATGCAGCAAACAATCTCCCCTGCGGGAAGCCATGCACCACGGGGCCGTCGCCCGCGATGCCGCCCGCAGTCCCACTCCAAGACCGATGAAGGGTAGGTGGGCTGTAGTCCTGCTGCTGGTGGCGGCCGCCTGCGGGGGTGGGGAGAGCGGGGAGCCGCTGCCGACGGCCGCGCCGCAGGAGGGCGTGCAGGTCACGGCAGTGGTGGAGGGCGACAGCTTCGACGTCCTCTTCCACGACGGCTCCACCGACCGGGTCAGGCTGCTCGGCATCGACGTCCCCGACACGTCCCCGGAGAGCAGCCTGGACGAGTACGGGGACATTGCCGACCGGGACTGCCTGAAAGACTGGGGAGAGCTGGCAACGGAGTTTGCCACGGCCAGTATGGCCGGCAGGGATGTCACCCTGATCGAGGACCCCGCAGCCGGGGGGCGGGACGACTCCGGGGCACTGCTGGCCTACGTGGAGGTCGACGGGCGCGATTTCGGCACAATACTGGTGGAGCAGGGTCTGGCCCGGGCCTACGTCGAGGGGACCGGCGGCCTCAAGAGGGACTACCTGGCCTCCGAGGCCCTGGTCCGCACCAGCGGAGTGGGCCTGTGGTCGTGTTAGCTCGCTGGGGGTCACTCCCGGAGCTCCAGACGCGCGACGGCTTCGCCAGACGTCGCCTAGCCCAAATGGACGATCTCGACGTCGCCCCAGTGGCGCTGGAGATACTCGGCGACCAACCGGCGGTGACACCGGTCGGGTCTGTCCTCACTGCACAGCAGGCATCCGTTGGAGACCGTCCTCTTTATCGGCATCTTCCCAACTCGCCGCTGGTCCATGAGGGCGAGGAACCGGCGTTCGTAGGTGGCCCAGTCGCACTGGCCATTTCGATAGGCCCGCAGCAGCTCCTTGGTGGGGGCCAGCTCGGGCAAATGGACGTATCTCATCCGGCATATCTTATCTACCAGGTATTCGAGGTCGCCTTTCTTGGTGAATCCGGCCAGCTGGGAGAGGTTACTCACCCGCACGTCCACCAGGCGCTTGGCCCCCGACCCGCGAATCAGCTCGAAGAAGTCGGAGGCGGACTTCTTCGTGAACCCGATGGTATACACTTTCACGGGGCGTTCTCCAACCGTCAACCACGGGGGATTGGTCCTGATGCGGACCTCCGAGGCTGATGGTAACACACGGGAGAAGGACACTCTCGCCGCCTGCGGGCAGCCCGGAACGCTTGACGAAACATCGATAGCTCGACTACAATCGGCCCCGATTCAGTAGATGCACTTTATAATGTGCTAGCATTTGCCGCGATTCGGCGGGAAGGCGGGTCTGTAACATGTCCCAGCAGGAAATAGAGCTCATGGCCCATCTGATGCGCCGTGCCGGCTTCGGGGCCACCAGGGACGAGTTGGAGAGCTACGTTGCCCAGGGGTACGAAGCGGTGGTGGAGCAGCTCCTGGATCCCCAGCACGCCCCCGCCGAGCTGGACGACGAGGACCTCATCAGGCGCTACCACACCGACGCCAACGACATGCCGGTGAAGGACAGCGGCCAGTCCTACTGGCTGTACCGCATGATCAACACCCGGCGGCCCCTGGAGGAGAAGCTGGCCCTCTTCTGGCACGGGCTGCTTCCGTCCGGATACACCAAGGTCTCCCGGACGATGGTCCTCCTGCGGCAGATCGAGATGTTCCGCCGCTTCGGGATGGGCAGTTTTCACACCCTGCTGATGGAGCTGTCCCAAGACCCGGCCATGCTGTTCTGGCTGGACAACAAGGACAACCACAAGGACGAGCCCAACGAGAACTACGGCCGGGAGCTGCTGGAGCTGTTCTCCATGGGAGTGGGCAACTACACCGAGCAGGACGTGTACGAGGCGTCCCGGGCGTTCACCGGATGGACCATATACAACGCCGACCTGCACACCGTCCGGACCAACATGATGACGAACCACCCCTATGGGAAGCTGGACTGGCAGTTCCAGTACCTGAACGAGGACCACGATGACGGCGAGAAGGCCTTCCTCGGCCAGCGGGGCGCCCTCAACGGAGAGGATGTCATTGACATAATATGCCGGCAACCCGCCACCGCCCGGTTCCTCTCCCGCCACCTGTACAACTTCTTCGTCGCCGACGAGCCCCAGGTGCCCGCCTGGCAAACCGTGCCCCCCAGGGACCCGGAGGCGATCCAGACCTTGGTCGACGCGTATTTCGAGAACGACTACCACATCCGCCCCATCCTGCGGGTCCTGTTCAACTCCGACTTCTTCAAGAAGGCCGCCTTCGCCAAGGTCAAGAGCCCCACGGAGGTGGTCGTCGGCACCGTCCGCCTCGTCGGCGGGCACCGGTTCCCGGCGTTGGAGGATATGAAGCTGGCGGGCCAGATAGGCCTGATGGGCCAGGAAATCCTCGACCCTCCCAGCGTCGAAGGGTGGCATACGGGGACCGAGTGGATCAACAGCGGTGCGCTGGTACAGCGGGTCAATTTCGCCGTGGAGCAGCTCGCAGACCCGGACAAGCCGGGGGTGAGGTCCATCATCGACCGGATCGCGTCCATGGGCGCGGTATCTCCCGAACGGTTGGTGGACACGTGCCTCGACCTGGTGGGCCCCATGCGGGTCTCCGACGACACCCGTCAACAGCTGGTGGGCCAGGCTGAGGCCGGCGGCGAGATAAGGTTCGACTCCGAGCCCGTGAGCCGCCGGGCGGCGGAGTCCGTCAAGAGGCTCCTCCAGCTCATCGTATCGACCCGGGAATACCAGCTTTGCTGACCTACAGGTACAGCCACACCATAGGCCTCTTCTCCAACATGGGAGGGCTGGGGTTCTGCCATCCCGTGGACCTGGCCCTGGGACGCGACGGAGTGATATACGTGGTGAGCCGGGGCAACTTCGACACCGAGGTCCAGTGGCCGGGCAAGCGGGTCACCATGTGCACGCTGGACGAGGAGTACCTGGGGGAGATGAGCGGCGGCGGCACCGGAGACGGGCAGATAATGTGGCCCGCGGGCGTCGCCCTGGACGGAGATGGGAACGTCTACGTCTCCGACGAGGCCCTGAACCGGGTATCGGTGTTCGCACCCGACGGGGACCTCCTCTGTAGCTGGGGGAACGAGGGTTCCGGCAAAGGAGACTTCAACCGGCCTGCCGGCATCGCCTTCGACGGGGAGGATAACCTGCTGGTGGCCGACGGCCTCAACTGCCGTATCCAGAGATACACCAAGGACGGACGCTACCTGGGCGGTTGGGGCAGGCCGGGGCGCGCCGACGGGGAGCTCAACGTGCCTTGGGGCGTCCATGTGGACCGGGCCGGCAATGTCTACGTCGCCGATTGGCGCAACGACCGCGTCCAGAAGTTCGACGCCGATGGACGCCATCTGGATACCTGGGGAGGACCCGGCCAGGGCGACGGCGAGTTCTCCCGGCCCGCAGGGGTCACCGTCGACGAGGACGGCGACATATACGTCGCCGACTGGGGGAACGAGCGAGTCCAGGTGCTGGGCCCGGAGGGAGAGTTCCGGGCCGTCCTCTACGGCGAGTCCGGGCTCTCCAAGTGGGCCAAGGAGTGGTTCGCCGCCAACCAGGACGAGTACAGGGCGAGGCTGACCGCGGATATGGAGCCACCCCCGGACCGGCTGTCTCCAGGCTCCGTCAGGCACCGGTCGGCCAGCACGGAAAAGCTGTTCTGGGGACCCACCTCGGTCAGGGTGGACGGCCAGGGTAGGGTCTACGTAGTGGACAGCATGCGACATCGAATCCAGATATACCAGAAGGGCGCTGCCACGTGACGTCCACGCCTGGCGGCGAATGTGGGTGATTCCGCAGCCCCCCCGCCGGTCGTCTGCGATCTCACGACCCATGATATCGGTGAGCAGTGGTGGAGGACTCGACCCCAAGATAGCCGGAAGCTCCGGAAAGGAACGTGTCGATGCGTAGCGTCGGCGTAGATATCGGGGGCACCTTCACCGACATAGTCCTCTTCAACCAGGAAACGGGCGACATCCAGGTGGCCAAGGTCCCGTCTACGCCGCGGAACCAGGCCGTGGGCTTTGCCGAAGGGGTCGAGGCGGTGGGCACGCGGTTCTCCCAGGTCCAGAGGGTCGTACACGGGACCACCGTAGCCACCAATGCGGCCATCGAACGCAGGGGAGCCAAGACGGCGTTGGTAACCACGGCCGGCTATGGGGACCTGCTGGAGATAGGCCGCGGGCAACGGCTCACCGGAGGCCTCTTCGACCCCAAGTTCGTCCGTACCCCTCCCCTGGTGCCGCGCCCTCTGCGGTTCGAGGTCGAGGAGCGCATGGACGCCACCGGAGACGTGTACGCCCCCCTGGACGAGGACGGCGTCCGCCAGATCGGACGCCGCCTGGCAGAGCTGGAGGTCGACGCCGTCGCCATCTGCTCCCTGCACTCCTACGCCAACGGCTCACACGAACGGCGTATCGGGGAGCTGCTGGCGGAGCACCTCCCCGGGGCCTTCCTGTGCCTGTCCTCGGAGGTCTTGGCGGAGTACCGGGAATACGAGCGGTTCTCAACCACCGTGTTCAACGCCTATCTGGGCCCGTTGATGCGCCGCTATCTCAACGGCATGCAGGAGTGGCTCCACGACCGCGGCTACGGAGGCGACCTGCAGATAATGACCTCCAACGCGGGGATGGTGTCGGCGGAGGTGGCCGCGGAGTTCCCCGTACTCACCATCCTCTCGGGGCCGGCCGCAGGCGTGAGCGGGGCGGTGGCCGTGGCGGAGGCGGCGGGACTCGAGAACGTAATCACCTATGACATGGGAGGCACCAGCACGGACGTCTGCCTGCTGAAGGACCTCAGGCCCACGGCGTCTCCGGCCAGGGTGGTCGGAGGGCTGCCCCTGAAGACATCCCAGTTGGATATCAACAGCATAGGCGCCGGAGGCGGCAGCATCGGATGGCTGGATACCGACGGGAGCTTCCGCGTGGGGCCCCGGAGCGCTGGGGCGGAGCCGGGGCCGGCCTGTTACGGGAGGGGCGGCCGGGAAGCGACTGTAGCCGACGCGAACCTGGTGCTCCAGCGCCTGGGCCGTTCTACTCTCCTGGGCAACCGCATGAGGATGCACCCGGACCTGGCCCTGGCGGCGATGGAGAGCCTGGCGGCGCAGCTTGGCGTCCCCGACGTTCACCACGCCGCCGACGGCGTCATAAAGGTGGCCGTGGCCAACATGGTCAGCGCCATCCGCACGATCTCCATAGAGATCGGCGAGGACCCCCGGGACTTCGCACTCATTCCCTTCGGAGGGGCGGGGCCGTTGCACGCCTGCCTGGTGGCCGAGGAAACAGGCATCTCGACGGTCGTGGTGCCCCCGCACCCGGGCAACCTTTCCGCGTTGGGCCTCCTCACCTCCGACCTGAAACACGAGTTGGTGCGCACCTATCTGACCATCCTGCACGAGGGCGACGTGGACCGGGTCCACGCCCTGCTGGACAGCATGGAGCAGGAGGGGCGCGACATGCTCTCCCGGGAAGGCATGCCCGAGGACCGGATGGCGTTCCTGTACTCCGCAGACATGCGGTACGTTGGCCAGGGGCACGAGCTCAACGTCTGGCTGACCAGGGAGGAGTTCGACGTCCAGGTCATGGCGCAGAGGTTCCACGACGCCCACCTGGACAGGTTCACCTACTCCCGCAACGAGCTGCCCATCCAGCTCGTGAACCTGCGCGCGACGGCCACCGGCAGGGTGAGCAAACTGCGTGTGCATCCGCTGGACTCCAGCGACACCCCCGATCCCCGCACGGCATTGAAGGAGACCCGAGACGTCCACCTCTGCGGGCAATGGATGAGCACCCGCGTCTACCAACGGGAGGGCCTCCTGGCGGGGATGGAGCTGGGGGCGCCGGCCATCGTGGAGGAGATGGGCTCCACCACCCTGATACCGCCCGGCTGGACGGGGCGCTTGGACTCTAACGGCAACATCCTGCTGGTGGCCGGAGGTGAGGCGTGAAAGGGGTCGATCCCATCACCGTCGAGGTGGTCCGCAACGCCTTCATCACCCTCATCCAGGAGATGCGTGCAAGCATCGGACGCGCCGCCTTTTCTCCCATAATCTACGAGTCCCACGACTTCTCCTGCGCCCTGCTGAACGCCCGGGGGGAGATAACGGCCATCTCCGACGACCTGCCGGCCCACATCCTGCCCACGGCCCTGGGCGTGACGGCCGCCCAGGAGAAGTTCGGAGACGACATCCACCCCGGGGATGTCATAATGATGAACGACCCCTACGTCCTGGGGTCCCACATGAACGACACAGCGACCCTGCATCCCTACTTCCTGGGAGACCGCCTCATGGCCTGGGTCGCAGTGCGCGTGCACTACCTGGACGTCGGCGGCATGACCCCCGGCAGCATCGCCATCCAGGCCACGGAGGTTCACCAGGAGGGCACGCGCATACCCCCCATCAAGCTGTACGACCGCGGGGAGCCCAACCGGGCGGCCATGGACCTGCTTCTGGCCAACGTGCGCCAGCATCGCGAGTTCGAGGGCGACCTGATGGCGGTGGTCGGAGCGGCCAACCTCGCCCACACGCGCCTGGCAGAGACCTACGACAAGTATAGCCCCGAGGTGGTGGAAAGGTGCTCCGAGCTCATCCTGGACCGGGGGGAGAGGCGGATGCGGGAGGCGATTTCTCGCGCCAAGCCCGGCGAGTACAGCCACGAGCCCTACATGGAGTCGCCCCAGGACCGCGAGCCGTTGCTCATCCGAGTGCGCCTCTCCGGCCGCGGGGACAACATCGTGGTGGACTTCTCCGAGTCCGCTCCCCAAACCTCCGGGGCCATCAATGGCGGGCTCGCCTCGGCGCGCAGCGGCGCTTTCGTGGCCATCAAGGCGGCCCTGGACCCCCACTCTCCGGTCAACGCGGGAGCGTTCAGGCCCATCACCGTCATCACGAGGCCCGGCTCGATGCTCCAGGCCGAGTACCCCGCCGCCTGCTGCGGCGCCATGAACGTGATCAACGCGACCACCGAGGCGGTGATGAAGAACCTGGCGTCTCCCTACGCCGACGGTGTGATCGCCGGAGCGGTCCCCATCTACGCCATGCTCGTGCTGGCCGGATGGGATGACCAGCGGGGCAGGTCGTTCATCCACTTCGAGAGCAATATCGGGGGCACGGGAGCGGTCAAGGAGCACGATGGAAACAACGTAGTGGCGGGGTACGAGCGCAGCGATTTCCCGAGAATCTTCCCCGCCGAGGTCGCCGAGACCCAGTACCCCCTGAGACTGGAGACGACCGAGCTGGTCCCCGACAGCGGGGGCCCCGGCCAGCGGCGGGGCGGCCTGGGACTGCGCCGCGTCATTCGCATAATGTGCGAGAGGGCGGTGCTCACGACCAACCTGGAGCCGTCGGTGTACCCCTCCACCGGCCTGTTCGGAGGAGCGGGCGCGGGGACGGTGTACCAGGTTAACGTGACGCGAAACGGCCGGCGCCTGGACCTGCGGTCGGTGAACGGCAAGACCGTCGGTTTCCCCTTGGAACGGGGCGACCTGGTGGAGCAGATCACCACCACGGGCGCGGGGTACGGCGACCCGCTGACCCGAGAAGTGGACCTGGTGCTCCACGACCTTTCCAACGGCTACATCACCGAGGACCACGCCCGGTCGGCCTACGGAGTGGTGATCCGGGACGGGTCCGTGGACCTGGAGGCCACCGACTTGCTAAGGGCCGATCTGGCCGGCCGCCGCAGGTATCTGAGGGGAAGGGACGACGAGGAAGGGGACTTCGCCTTCGGCCGGCGAGTGGCCAGGATGAAGAAAGAGCTTGCCGACGACCTGGACCTGCGGCAGGGAGACGTGGTGGAGCTGGTCACAACCAACGCGGCTGCTCTCCGGGCGTGGGTGGACATCGACGATGGGGCTCCCGCCGACTCGGTCCCCATGGGTCCCGCGGAGGGGCGGGACCCAAGTGAGGCCCCCGAAGAGATGGTATGGGTGAGACCCCTGGCAGCAAGGGAATTCCCGGCGGAGTGAATACGAGCGGGGGGCGAGTGATGGTGGAAGAGCATAGGGAAAGGGAGGACGCCGTAGAGCCGCCGGCTTACACCACCATGATCCGTGACCTGCCCCAGGGCGAGCGGCCCCGGGAACGCCTGCGGGACTACGGCGCGGCGGCGTTGAGCAACGCCGAGCTGATCGCCATACTCCTGCGCACCGGCTTGGTGGGAGAGAGCGTCTTGAACATGGCGACCCGGCTGCTCTCCAAGAAAGAGGGCCTGGACGGACTGGGGGGCCTGGGTCGGGCCACCTTCGCCGAGATATGCTCCATCAGGGGAATCAGCGAGGCCAAGGCATGCCAGCTCCTGGCGGCCCTGGAGCTGGGGCGGCGGCTGGTCTCCCTGCACCCCGAGGACCGCCCCGTCATAAACAGTCCCGAGGACGTGAACAACCTGGTTGGCGCCGAGATGTCCCTGCTGGACCAGGAGCACCTGAAAGTCCTGCGTCTCGACACCAAGAGTCGCGTGAACGGGGTCAACGACATATACATCGGGAACGTCAACGCGTCCATCGTCAGGCCGGCGGAGGTGCTGCGTCCCGCCGTTCGGGACAACTCGCCTCGCATCATCGTGGTCCACAACCACCCGTCCAGGGACCCCACGCCCAGCCCCGAGGACGTGGCCATCACCCGACAGATCAGGGAGTCGGGAGAGCTGCTGGGAATCGAGGTGCTGGACCACATCATCCTGGCAGGAGGGCGCTACGTCAGCTTGAAAGAGTGCTCCCTGGGGTTCTGACTCCCATCCCTCGCCATGCCTACGCTGTACGTGGTGGCCACCCCCATAGGCAACCTGGAGGACGTGACGCTACGCGCCCTGCGGACCCTGAGTGAGGTGGCTCTCATCGCCGCCGAGGACACCAGGACCACGCGCAAGCTGCTGTCCCGCCACGGCATCAAGACCCCCATGGTCAGCTACAACGAACACAACCGCACGTCGAGGATACCGGAGCTCCTGTCCGCGCTGGATACCGGAGACGTTGCGTTGGTCTCCGATGCCGGCACGCCCGCCGTAAGCGATCCCGGATGTGAGCTCGTCGGCGCCGTCATGGACTCGGGCGGAAGGGTCGTCCCGGTGCCCGGTCCCTCGGCCCTGACGGTGTGCATGGCCGTCGGATTGCAGGGGAAGGACGGAGTCCTCTTCCTGGGATTCCTACCGAGACGCAAGGGGGACAGGCGGCGCCTGCTGGACTCGGTGGCGGCCCTTCCTTACTCCCTCGTGGTGTTCGAGGCCCCCCATCGCTTGAGAGCGGCCCTCCAAGCGGTGGTGGAAGCCCTTGGAGACCGGCGGATCACGGCGTGCCGGGAGCTCACCAAGGTCCACGAAGAGGTCTTCAGGGGCACCGTCTCCGAGGCGCTGGAACACTTCGACCGGCCCCGCGGCGAGTTCACCATCATGATCGAGGGCGCGCGGACGCCGGAGGCCGGTCCGGACGACTCCTGGGCCTCCGCCGAGCTGGGCCGGTTGAAGGCAGAGGGGGCAAGGGCCAGGGACGCAGTGGATGCCGTGGCCGCCGCAACGGGCAGACGCAAGACGGAGCTGTACAAGCTGTGGCTAGACACGCCCCGCGGGTCGCGCTGATCTGCCCAAGCCCGAACAGTCCACTGTGACAGCATCGTAGACCGTGAACGCGGCGCCTTGACAGTTTCGAAGCATGGGACGTACTCTACCGTTAGGCCCAATGGGGCCAAGGTCCCGGAACGGTATTCGATGTTCACCGTCGAGCGGGCCCTCGTTTCTCGAGGCGTCGGCGTCACGGGAGGGCAATCATGGAGATGACCGAGGAGCGGTTCCTGAAGGGGATGACCCCCACGGAGCACGTCGGCCGCATGAAGGTCAACCGGGGCCGTTTCGTCGAGGTGATGTCGGCGGTGGAGATACCACAGGAGGACCGGGAGTACTTCGCGGACCTCACCTCTCCGCTCAGGGTGGCGGTGGTGACCGAGGACTGGTGCGGGGACCACGTGAGCACGGTGCCGGTGCTCTATCGCCTTGCGGTGGAGTCGGGCAAGCTGGACGTGCGCGTGTTCATGCGGGACGAGAGCTGGGACCTGGCCGATGCCTTTCTGCCCCCGCATCGCCGGGACACAGTTCCGGTGTTCGCCTTCTTCACAGGGGGCGACATGCGGTGGATCGCCGTCTTCATCGAGACATCCAGGGGCTTGGTGCCCGTTCTGGACGGGATGGACGACGCCATCCGCGACTCCCTGGCCCATCTCCCGGACATCCGGGCCGACGTGAACGACATGAGCCAGGAGACCCGGACCGCGCTGCGAAGGGAGCGCGGACTGTACCGGGTGAACCACGCCGCGGAGTGGGGGCGCGTCATATCCGGCGATTTCAGGGACGTCGTGGCCGACGGCCTCTCCCGCGGACCCAACAGCCCTCCCGCCGAGGCGGGCACCGAGTGGCCCGTTCCCGTAGCTTAGACACATGCCCGATCGCATTCTCGTAGCCGTCGCCTGGCCGTACGCCAACGGTTCCCTACACTTGGGACACCTCGCCGGCTGTTATCTGCCCGCGGACATCTTCGCCCGCTATCACCGTCTCAAGGGCGACGACGTGCTGATGGTGTCGGGCAGCGACCAGCACGGCACGCCCGTGACCATCCGGGCGGAGCAGGAGGGGACCAGCCCGCAAGAGGTCGTCTCCAAGTATCACGCCGAGTTCCTGGACTCCTGGGAACGGATGGGAATCAGCTTCGACCTGTTTACGACCACCGGCACAGAGAACCACCGCAAGGTCGTCCACGACCTGTTCCTCAGCCTGTACCACAAGGGGAACATCTACAAGGACACCATGCTGCTGCCCCACTGCGCCAGGTGCACCCGGTTCCTCCCGGACCGGTACGTGGAGGGCGTGTGCCCCCACTGCGACAATCCCAACGCACGGGGCGATCAGTGCGACAACTGCGGCAAGACGTTGAACCCGGAGGACCTGGTCGCGCCCAGGTGCGGCATATGCGGCTCCGCCCCCGAGTTTCGAGACTCGGAGCACTTCTTCCTGCGCCTCAGCGCCTTTCAGGAGCCGCTCATCGAATGGGTGCGGCAACAGGACCACTGGCGGTCCAACGTACTCAACTTCACCCGCAGCTATCTCCACGACGGATTGAAGGACCGGGCCATAACCCGCGACATCTCGTGGGGAGTCCCGGTGCCCCTGGACGGTTACGACGACAAACGCATCTACGTGTGGTTCGAGGCGGTCACCGGGTACCTGTCGGCGTCCGCCGAGTGGGCCCAGCGGCAAGGACGGCCCGAGGGTTGGCAGGAATACTGGCAGGCCCCCGACGCCAAGGCCTACTACTTCATCGGCAAGGACAACATACCCTTCCACTCCATCATCTGGCCCGCCATGCTCATCGGCCGCGGGGGCCTGAATCTCCCCTACGACGTTCCCGCCAACGAGTTCCTCAGCCTCGAGAACCGGCAGTTCTCCACCAGCCGCCAGTGGGCCGTCTGGCTGCCCGACTATCTGGACAGGTACGAACCGGACCCGCTGCGCTACTACCTGTCCATAAACATGCCCGAGTCCGGCGACTCGGACTTCTCATGGTCGGAGTACGTCCGCCGCAACAACGACGAGCTGGTCGCCACCTACGGCAACCTGGTAAACCGCGTCCTCACGTTCACATACCGGAACTTCGGCGGGGCCGTACCCGCTCCTTCCGAGCTGGACGCGGAGAGCGCGGCGCTCCTGTCCCGGGCATCGGAAACGCTGGAGTCGGTGGGCGGAAGCCTGGAAAGGTGCCGGTTCAGATTGGCCATCGGCCAGGCCATGGGCCTTGCCCAGGACGCCAACCGGTACCTGAACGACAAGGCGCCGTGGAAGACCCTGAAGGAAGACCGCGACTCCACGGCCACCGTCCTGTGGGTGGCGCTGAGCGTGATCGGCTGCCTGAAGACCATCCTTTCCCCGTTTCTGCCCTTCTCGTCGGCGCGACTTCATGAGATGATGGGGTTCTCCGGAGATGTGAGAGACGGGGGATGGTCTTGGTCGGCGACCACGGACTTCCTTCCCCCGGGGCAGCAGCTAGGCAAGCCCGAGCCCCTCTACGTCAAGCTGGACGAAGCCGTTGTGGAGCGGGAGACGGCGCGGTTGGGAGCCGAGGCGTAGACCATGCGGGTAGGAACGTAGTCTTGGTCGACGGTTTGGACTCGCGCACAGCCCAGATATACGGGCCCATCGTGGAGCGGTTGGAGCAGGTGGAGGAGCGCCTCCACGGCATATCCGACGTAAAGACGCCCTTTCTCCCGGACCTCCTGGACTACGTCTTCCGCACCCAGGGCAAGAGGGTCCGGCCGGCAATCACCCTGCTGGCGTCCCAGTTCCATCCCCATGACCACGACCAGCCGGTGACCATGGCAACGGCGGTGGAGCTGCTGCACATGGCAACCCTCATCCACGACGACACCGTGGACAACTCGCCCCTGAGGCGAGGAAAGGCCACCGTCAGCGACGTGTGGGGCAAGGACGTGGCCGTCCTCCTGGGCGACTACGTATTCGCCACCTCAGCCACCTTCGTCTGCGACACGGAGAACGTGCGGGTCATCCGACGGTTCTCCGAGACCATCATGCAGCTCTCCAGCGGCGAGCTGCTGGAGTTCTTCAATACCAACAACTGGCGGCAGAGCAGGGACGACTACAACAACCGGATCTATCGGAAGACCGCCTCCCTCTTTCACACAGCGGCGGAGTCCGGCGCCATCCTGAGCGGGGCCCCCGAGGAGACAGTCCAGGCCCTGGAGGGGTATGGGTACAACATCGGCATGGCCTTTCAGATCGTCGACGACATCCTGGACGTTCAGGGAAGCGCCGAGGAGATCGGGAAGCCGGTGGGCAACGACCTGCTCCAGGGGGTGCTCACTCTGCCCACCATCATGCTGTTGGAGCGGTACCCTGACGGGAACCCGGTGAAAGAGCTGTTCGCCCGGGGCAGGAACGGCTCCGGCGACCAGCTCAAGACCGTGCTGGAGATGATCCAGAACTCGGAGATAATCGAGGACTGCTACGACGTCGTAGGTGACCACTGCCGGAAGGCCGCCCGGTCCCTGGAGTCCCTCGACGACATTCCGGCCCGGGCCTCGCTCCTGATGCTCAGCGAATACATCATGGAGCGCACTCACTAGGCCTCCCACACGGTCCTTCCTCCCACCAGCGTCATCGCCACGCGGACCTCCCTCAACGCTTCGGTCTCCAAGCGAGTCGGGTCCTGGTCCAATAGCACCAGGTCGGCAAGCTTCCCTGGAGCGATGGACCCGGTCACCCCTTCCTGAAACCCGGCATACGCGCCGCCTGAGGCGTGCATCGCCAGCGCGGCGGCGGCGGTCATGCCTTGGGGCTCACCCACGTCGAAGGGCGCCCCGCGCCGGGTCACGCGGGACACGGCGGCATAGACACTCAGCAACGGGTCGGGAGTCGCAACCGGCGCGTCGGAGCCCGCAGCCAGGGCCACCGAGGCCCGCCGGAGGGAGCCCAACGGATACAGGTGCGGACGCAGCCTTTCCGCCGTCAGGGACAGGTACCGGTCGCCGTACAGGTGGGTGAAGAGGGGCTGCGTCACCACCAGGGCGCCGCTTCGCCCCACCTTGTCCAATGTCGAGGGAAGACACTCACAGCAGTGCTCGATGCGATGACGGGCATCGCCCCGGGGCCACCGCTCCTGAAGGTACGTGATCGTATCCGCCGCCACCTCCACAGCCTCATGCTCGACGGCGTGGAACGCGAGCTGGTATCCGGCCCGGTGGGGGCCCTCCGTAAGGTGGCGCAGCTCTTCGGCGCCCGGAAGCAGGGCGCCGGTGGCCATGCTCAGCACCACCTTCACCGCCCCCAGACGCATGCCGTCGTCCCCGGACCCCGTCGCCATCCCGGCTTGCCGGAACGACTCCCAATAAGCGGCGCCGGCCATCATCACGACGCGCGGGGCCAGGTACCCGCCGTCCCTCAGGTCCCTGACGGCCCGCCAGCGTTCCAGGTTGTTGGCGGGGCTGGCGTCGTGAACGGTGGTCACGCCCATGGACCGGAGCAGCCGGTCGGCCTCCCTGACCCCGTCCAGCAGGGCTTTGTCCCGGGAGACGCCGCCAGCCGGAGGAGCGGCGGCCCGGCGCAGGCGGTCGGCCATTTCGAACAGGACTCCCGTGGGCTCTCCCGTCTCGTCCCGCTCGATTATGCCGTGGGGCGGGTCGGGCGTGTCCCGCCGGATGCCCACGGCTTCGAGCCCGCGGCTGTTCAGCACTGATGCGTGCCCGGTGCGGTGGTCCAGGCGCAGGGGATGCCCGGCCGTAGCCCGGTCCAGGTCCACCCGCGTCGGATGCCGCCCCTCGGCAAGGTAGAACTCGTCGTATCCGGACCCTCTGACCCATTCCCCCGGCGCGGTGGCCCCGGCCCGGACCCTCAACAGGTCCACGATCCGGGAGACGGACCCGGCAGCCTCTGCCCGGCAGTCCACGGCGCGTAGGCTGGACGCCAACGCCAGCAGGTGGCAGTGGGCGTCCACGAACCCGGGCATCAGGGTCATTCCCGCGCAGTCGACGGTCCCTGTGGCCGGACCCAGCAGGTCCTTCCACCCATCACCGCCGCCCAGGGCCAGGATGCGCCCTGCCCTCACCGCGACCCAGCTTTCGGGGGGCCGCGCGTTCTCCATGGACAGCACCCGGGCATTCGTCAGGAGGATGTCGGCCCTGTCACTCCCGAATCCGTATCCGCGCATCTTCCACAATCCACAGTTGCCCTTGTAGTGATGCCCCACCCAGCGAACCCAGAAGGCTTACGCTGATCTCCAACAGATGCCTCCGTGCGTGGGTGCTAACGCGGAAGACCACCATCCCTGGGTAGCGCTGCGGCGGATAGGCCCTGATATCGGCAAAGTCCGCGTCCAGCGTCACGAGAATGCGGTCTTCGCTGAGACAAATGGCCACTATCGCATCGTCATTCGCGCCGGCCATCCCCTCGTCCAGCACCGTGGTTGCATCGTGCCCTGACTCAGCAAAAAGCCGTGCCATTTCGCCGGGCAGGTTGCCGTCAAACTTGAACCACACCGCGCCTTCTACTCGCCGAGCGGCAATACCCGCTCTTTGGCCAATTCGGCAGCGTAGAGCAAGGCGGCCTGCACAGCCTCCCGAGAGACGGTTGGATAGCTCTTCACGATCTCCTCGGCATCCAGCCCCGCTGCCAAGTTATCGAGAATCGTGGCGACCATGACCCGGGTGCCTGAGACACAAGCGGCGCCGTCGCATATTGCTGGATTACTGGAAATGTAGTCTTGCCAATTCATGGTCGGCACCTATCCCAAACGTCAACTAGCCTTTGGTCCCCACCTCTATGAAGACCTTGACCGCGTGCCAGACGAACATCTCGGGGGTCATGCCCAGCTCCGCGGAGTGTTCCTGGACCAGCTTGGCCATGGGCCCGGTGAAGTGAGCAACCACGGCGTCTTCCCGAACGGCCCAGGTCAGAAGATTGCGGAGGGTCTCCGGGTCCAGCCCCACGACCTGCTCGGCGCCGTCGATTACGGACGTCCTGTGGATGAGGACCTCGCCGTTCTCGACCTCGGCCCAAGACCTGTGGCCCGGCGACGACTGGATCTGAAAGGTTCCCTTGGGCATGGCTACTGTCCTCCTACCCGGCCCGGAGGTCCCTCGGAACTGGTTTACATAAGAACAGGCCGGTGCGCTCCGGGGAATGGCCCACGCCGCTAGAGCCCAGCGGCCGGGCTCGCGGCCGCCGCATCGTGCTGCTCGTCGGCGTGGTAGGAGGAGCGGACCAGGGGTCCCGAGGCCACGTGCTTGAACCCCAGCCCTTCGCCGATGGCCCTGATGCGGTCGAACTCCTCGGGGCTATAGAACCGGTCTATGGGCAGGTGCTTCTGCGACGGGCGGAGATACTGGCCCACCGTGAGCAGGTCGCAGCCAACGCCCCGCAGGTCCTCCATGGTCTCTACCAGCTCGTCCCACTCCTCGCCCATTCCAACGATGATCCCCGACTTGGTGGGCATGTCGGGGTCCATCTCCTTGACCGCCGCCAGCAGGTCCAGGGAGCGGCGGTAGTCGCCCCTGGGCCGGACCCTGGGAAACACCCGCCGGACGGACTCGATGTTGTGGTTCAACACGTTGGGACGGGCGCGGACGACGGTCTCCAGTGCGGGCGTCGAGCCGTCGAAGTCGGGTATCAGCACCTCGACCCTGCAACCGGGCGCCAGGTCGTTGACCCGCCGAATGCAGCGGGAGAAGATCAGCGCCCCGCCGTCGGCAAGGTCGTCCCGGTTCACCGACGTAATGACGCAGTAGCGAAGTCCCAGCTTCTGTACGGTCCGGGCCAGGCGTTCCGGCTCCATGACGTCGATGCCCATGGGAGTGCCGGTGGCCACGGCGCAGTAGTGGCACCGCCGCGTGCAGATGTCGCCGAGGATCATGAACGTGGCGGCCCGGCGCTCCCAACACTCGCCTATGTTGGGGCAGCGGGCCTCCTCGCACACCGTGTGGAGGCTCGAGTCCCTGAGCAGGCGCTTCAGGTCGATGTAGTTGGGACCACCCGGCATGCGGACCTTCATCCAGCTTGGCAACCGGCGCGCCGCGTTCGGCCCTTGCACCCGTTCCTGCTTCACATCCCGCTTATCCACAGGGACTCCCCGTACCCCTACGGTCGTTCACATCGACACCCGCCGGGGCGGTATACGGCACTTCTCGGCACGTATGATGGCCTCTATCGCCGCCACGGTCTCCTCCAGGCAGCCGTCGCGGTTCACCACCCGGTAGTCGAAGTCCGGCAGGCTCTCCATCTCCTGGAGGGCGATTTCCGTGCGAATCCTGAGGTCTCGTCTCGTCTCCGTGGCCCTTGCATGCAGCCGGCGCTCCAGCTCGGCCATCGAAGAGGAGACCAGAAAGATGGACACGGCGTCGGGAGCCAGGGCCTTGATGGACACCGCACCCTGCACATCCACCTTGAGGATGACGTCCCTGCCGGCGGCCATCGCCTCGCGGACCTGGCTCTTGGGAGAGCCATACCGGTTGCCGTATACCTCGGCGTGCTCCAGGAACTCGCCGCCCGCCACCATCCCCTCGAAGGTGTCCGCGTCGAGGAAGAGGTAGTCGACCCCGTCCGTTTCGCCGGGGCGTTTCGGGCGGGTGGTGGCGGTCACCACGATGCTCAACTGGCGGTCCAGGCGGCGGATCCAGTTGAGGGTGGCGTCCTTGCCCACACCCGAAGGACCGGAGAGGACTATCAACAGGGGATACCGGGGCGGTTCGAGACATGGAGACGGGGGACCGCTCACGTCGCCTTCTCCATTGCGGGAGCGGATACCTCCCCTTGGCCGCTCAGACCCCGCAGGTGCTCCCAGAACTGTGGGTAGGAAACGTCGGCAGCCTCGGCCCCCTCCACGACGGTGTGGCCTTGGCCCACGAGCCCGGCCACCGCCAGGGCCATGGCCAGGCGGTGGTCGCCATGACTCCGGCCGGCGTTCCCGGTGAGGCGGCCCGTGCCGTGCACCACCATACCGTCGGGCCGCTCCTCGATCCTGGCGCCCAGCGCCGAGAGCTCCCTCACCGTGGTGGCGATGCGGTCGGACTCCTTGACTCTCAGCTCCTGGGCGTCCCTGATGTTGGTGGTCCCGCCGGCGAAGCAGGCCGCCACGGCCAGCACCGGCAGCTCGTCGATGATCAGGGGGACCATATCGCCGTCCACGTCGATGGAGCTGAGCTCGCTGGACTCTACGAGGAGGTCGGCCACCGGCTCTCCCCCCTCGGTGCGGGAGTTCCTCTGAGTGATCCGGGCCCCCATGGCCTCCAGGGCCGTGAGTATGCCGGTGCGGGTCGGGTTGACCCCCACACCGGACACGGTCACGCGGGCGTTGGGGTGGCACAGGGCCGCCACTATCCAGAAGGCGGCGCTGCTGATGTCGCCGGGCACGTGGACGTCGACGGCCTCCAGCAACGCCGGCTCCATCTCCAGGGTCAGTCCGTCTACGCCTATACGGCCTCCCATGGCGGCTACCATGCGCTCGGTGTGGTCCCGGGAGTGGGCGGGCTGGTGGAGTACGGTCTTTCCCTCGGCGGCCAGGCCCGCCAGCAGTATCGAAGACTTCACCTGGGCGCTTGCCACGGGCATCGTGTACTCGACGCCCCTGAGAGAGCCGCCCCGGATGGCCAGAGGCGCCAGCGTGTCGTCGGCGCGACCCCGGATACGGGCGCCCATCCGCTTCAGAGGCTCGATGACCCTCCCCATGGGCCTGGCACGGAGGGAGCCGTCCCCGGTCAACACGGAGAAGAAGGGCTGCCCGGACAGGAAACCGGACAAGAGCCGCATGGAGGTGCCGCTGTTGCCGGCGTCGAGGACGTCCTTGGGCTCCGTGAGCGCCCCGGAACGGCCCTGTACGACCCACGAGCCCTCCCCCTCGCCGGCCGTGATCTCCACGCCCAGGCACCTGAGGCAAGCCATGGTGGAGACTACGTCGGCGCCGCTGGACAGTCCGGCGACCCTGGCCCGGCCTCGGGCGATGGAGTTGAGCAGGAGCGCGCGGTGGGAAACGGACTTGTCTCCCGGGGGTGTGACGGCGCCCTCGAGGACCGGAGGGCTGCTGATTACCCGGCGCACCTTTTACCCGTTCTCCGTCTAGTCCCTGGACCTTTTGTCTTTGCCAAAGTCCCTCAGCCGGCGGGCCTGGCGCTCTCCGATAAAGAGGGACATGAGACCCTCCGAGGCGGTGGGAAGACGCTCCCGGTGGGCGTTGGCCTTGGCAACCGACTCGGGCGTGACCAGATCGTTGAGCCAGCTAATCCTCTTGTCCCAGGCGTCGCTCAAGAGCTGGTCCAGCTCCGCTCGGGATTCGTCACCCTCCTCGAGCGAGACCAGCCGCCGTATCGCGTAGAGCTCCTGGATGAAGGCGTCGATCCAGTAGACTATGGCGCCGTCGTTGGCGCCAAGGATCTCCTCCGCCTTGACCTCGGAGCCCGACGGGTCGGTGACGCTCCTGTAGCGGTCCGAGGCCAACTTGGCTATGTCGTCCCAGGATGGACTGGTTGACGTGCACTGGAGCAGGGCCGCAGACAGCAGCACAGGCAGGTGGTTGACGGCTGCCACGAAGCTATCGTGCTCCGCCACGTCCATGTAGTAGGGTTTGGCGCCGATCAGGCGTATCATGTCGGTGAGGTCCTTGACGTCCTTCTCGTCCGCGGACTTGGCCGGCAGGATTGCGTAGGGACGGTCCTGGAAGAGCTTGGCCCGCGGTCCCCCGGCGCGGTCGGCGTTGCCCCCCAGCATCGGATGTCCGCCGATGAAGCTGACGTGCCGGGGAAGCAGCTCCTCGGCCCATTCCAGCACCGGCCTCTTGGAGTCCCCCGTATCGGTGACCACGCACCCGTCTTTCAAGCGATAGGATATGGTCTCCATGACGTCCCGCACGGTCCTGGAGGGAGTGGTAATGATCACCAGGTCCGCGTCCCGGGCGGCATCGGCGAGGCGTCCCACGGTGCGGTCGATGGCCCCGGCCTTCTGGGCCTTCGTCGGGCGGTCCCTCTCCTTGTCGGTCCCCACGATCTCCAGGCCGGATATCCCGGCCTGTTTCAACGCCATCCCCAGGGAGGTGCCGATGAAACCGAGTCCGATTATGCCTACCTTGATCACGGTTGCCCTCCTAAGTCCGCTGAGGACGGCCCCGGGTTACGCCGGGTGGCGCCTGACGCTTCTAGAAGTCCTCGTCGTCCTCTTCCGCATGGGGGCTCGCCGGCGCCGCGTAGGAGTCCCGGGGCTGTATCGCGCCCGCCTTCCTGCCCCGATTTCGCTGGCGGCGAGAGAGGGACATCAGCCTGTCCTTCAGACCCCTCATCTCCTTGGCGGACGCCGTAGTGGCGTCCACCACCAGGCCGTCTACGCCCATCTCCTTCAACCCCTCCAGCTCGCCGCTGGTCAGCTCTGCCGGCACTTCCAGCAGGAAGTACTTGCTGAACGAACCCCTCACGGCCCCGATGGCCAGGAGGTGTTGGATGGTCAGAGGAGGCCCCAGCGAATCCAGAGCGAGGAGGACCGCGTCCACGGGCAGGTCCTCGATGGCCCTCAGTGCCTGCTCATCCATGTCCTGGGACACACAGAGAATGTACCCCGCGTCCTCGTCGCTGAGAGCCCCGACCTGGGCCCCCTCGGGCGCGAAGGCGAGGAAGTCGCAGCCCTTCTCCCGGAGACCGGTGACGGCGTCTCCCGTCAAGGCTGATGCGCGGACTCCCCAGGGCACGTCCCTCAGCGCCTCGGCCAGGTTCTTGGGGACCCCATCGGGGCCTTCTACCGGGACCAGGGCCCCATCTGCGCCTATCTTGGAGAGGGTCGCCGCCGCCTGGGCGGACCTCTTGCCCGAAGACAGGTCCCCCACCAGCAGCATGCCGGGGAGCTTCTCGGTCCTTCCTCCGGCTCCGAACCCCATGGCCGTTGTTGGTCCACGGCTCAACCTGTCCAGTCTGTCCAAGAACTTGCTCATCTACCCCTCTCGCGTCCGGTACCGGATTTCGTCGCCGGGTCCCATACATGATATCACCGCCCGAAGGTCGAGGCCAGCGACGGCGCGGTCGATTTCAGCACCCCGTCGTCCTCAAGACACCTCGATTTGACACCAGGTGGGCCCGAATCTACAATGGCCTCGCCGCGCCCATGGGACCGTCGCCGGCTCACACCGGAGCGGACCGCTCCCGGCGTCTGTCAACGGCGGACGGGCAGTTGACAAGCGGCAGCCCCATCACCGCTCCAGCACTCACACCGTCTGGGCACAGGAAAGGGTCCCGGCTTTTCTACGTGGAGTGGCCGGGATGGCGTATATAGGAGGAAACCGGCATGACTTTGTCCAGAGAAGACCGGGCCCTGGCGTTGGCCAAGCTCGCGGGAATCACCATCGCCCCGGATGAGGTCGAAGAGGTGGCCACCCGGTTCGAGAGCCTGATGCTGGAGCTGGAGCGCCTAAAGGAGCTGGACCTCAGCGACATTCAGGCGCCGGTAGTTTTCCCGGACGAGGGAGAGTAAGGATGGCTGCTCAGGACATCGTCTTCTGGTCTGCTGCGGAGACAGCCGCGGCGGTGAGATCGCAACAGGTGTCGCCTGTGGAGGTGGTCCAGGCGTACCTGGACCGGATAGACCGGCTGGACTCCAAGCTCAACTCCTACATCACGGTCTGCGGCGAGGAGGCCTTGGCGGCGGCCCGGGAGCTGGAGTCGTCGGTCCATCGCGGTGACACCTCTGGTGCGCTTCTGGGGGTCCCCGTCGCGGTGAAGGACCAGTTCTGGACCAAGGGCATCCCCACCACCAACGGCTCCCGGGTGTACGAGGGCTTCGTCACCGAGGAGGACAGCACCGTAATCGAGAGGATCAAAGGCGCGGGCGCCGTCCTCATCGGCAAGCTGAACATGGCCGAGCTGGCCATGGGCGGCACCCAGAACCCTCCCTATGGCACCCCCCGGAACCCGTGGGACCTGGAGCGGACTCCCGGGGACTCCAGCAGCGGGTCCGGGGTGGCCCTTGCAGCCCACCTGTGCGCCGCCTCGGTGGGAGAGGACACGGGGGGCTCGGGCCGCGGCCCGGCGGCCTACTGCGGCGTAACCGGCTTGCGGCCCACCTACACCCGGGTCAGCAGGTACGGCATGACGGCCATGTGCTGGTACATGGACGCCGCGGCCCCCATGACCAAGCGGGTGGAGGACTGCGCCCTGGTCCTGGGAGCCATAGCCGGGCACGACCCCAGAGACCCCTTCACGAGCAGGCGGCCCGTGCCGGACTACGCCGCGCGCCTGAGGGACGGCGTCAGGGGGCTTCGCTTCGGCCTCATAAAGGAGCTGCACGAGAGCCCGGACATGCATCCCGACGTCAAGTCGGCGATCGAGGCGTCGCTGGAGGTGTTCCGGGAGCAGGGCGCCGAAGTGAGGGAGATATCCATACCCTTAACAGCGCTGGGCGGGCCTATCTTCGTCGGCATAGCCGACACCGAGGGGGCCGGCGCCCGTGACGAGATCCTGCGGACCCGGCCCATGGACCTGGACCACGCCACCAGGACACGGCTTCAGTCGGCGGCCCTGGTGCCCAGCAAGGTGTTTAACCGGGCAACCAAGGCCAGAGTCCTGCTCCGGCGCCAGTTCGTGGACGCATTCAAAGAGGTGGACGTACTGGTATCGACGACCGCCCCCTTCCCGGCGCCAAAGCACACCACCCTTACGGCCTCCTTCGAGAGCGCCGACGCCGTCCGGGCGCGGTTCTTCTTCAGGCGTTCCTACCCGGGGTGCTATGCCCTGACGGGCATGCCCGCCATCTCCATTCCGGGGGGCTTCACGTCCCAGGAGAGGATGCCTATCGGCCTGCAGCTCGGGGCCGGCCCCTTCGCCGAGGAGACGGTCCTGCGAGCGGCCCAGGCCTACGAGTCGGCCACCGAGTGGCACCTGAGGCGCGCCCCCCACGCCGAGTAGAGCGGCACGCCCTCGGGGCGTCCGGGCGGAGGGCGAAGCCCGGGCAGCCGTTTACGGATTTCGTCTGCTGGTTTATAATACGGCCAACGCATAGCCGGACCGGGGCCGGCAGGCCGTACGGGATACGCGCCCGTTTTGCGGCCTACGGGTACCCTCGTAGCTTGCGGGAAGGGGACAAATGGCGAGGACCGGTGGGTCGGCGCCCGCCAGCGAGGGAGCACCGGCGAGACACGAGGCTCTCGCCCTCTCGGGCCAGGATGTGGTCGGCCTTTACAGGCAGATGGTGCTTGCCCGCACCCTCGACGAGCGTATCTGGACACTTAATCGCCAGGGCAAGGTCCCCATCGCCGCCTCCAGCCAGGGCCACGAGGCCGCAGAGCTGGGGAGCCTCCTGGCCGCGGTGAAGGACGGGGGCTGCTTCCTCTTTCCATACTACAGGTGCCTGGCCCTCAAGGTCTCCGCGGGCCTCACTCCCCTTCAGGCCATGCTTTCATTCATGGGCAAGGAGGGAGACCCCTACAGCGGCGGCAGGCAGTTTCCCCTGCAGGGAGCGAACATCCCCAACGGGCTGATTCAGCTCTCCAACGTGGTGGGAGCGGGCCTCACCCAGTCAGTGGGATACGCGCTGGCCTGCAGGCTGCGGGGAGAGGAAACGGTGGTCCTCTCCTACTTCGGCGACGGCGCGTCCAGCCAGGGCGAGTGCCACGAGGCCATGAACTTCGCCGGAGTCCACCGGCTCCCGGTCGTGTTCATTTGTGAGAACAACCGGTACGCCATATCCGTCCCCCTTCGGCTGCAGATGGCCGTGGATGACGTAGCGGACCGGGCCGCATCCTACGGCTTCCCGGGCCGCGTCGTCGACGGCATGGACCCCTTCGACGTCTACGAGGCCACCCTGGACGCCATCTCCCACGCTCGAAGCACCGGGCCGGTGCTGCTGGAGATGAAGGTGGAGCGGTACATGCCCCACACCACCGACGACGACGACCGGCGCTACCGGAGCCCCGAAGAGGTGGAGGAGGGGCGCAGCAGGGACCCCATCGACTCACTGCATTCGTACCTCCTGGAGGTCGAGCTGCTGACCCCGGCGCAGGACGGCGAGATACGCGACCAGGCCCGGCGAGAGGTCAACGCCGCCACGGACGACGCCGAGGCCGCTCCATTCCCGGACCCGTCCACGGTCTTGGATCATGTCTACCGGGGATAGCGCCGGAGTCGGCGAGGGAGGCTGAGTGACCGTCAAGTCCGTTATAGAAGCCGTCCGCGACGCGATGTTCGAGGAGATGCACCGCGACTCCGACGTATTCCTCATGGGTGAAGACGTGGGCAAGAGGGGCGGCGTCTTCCTGGCCAGCCAGGGCTTCTACGAGGAGTTCGGGCCGGACCGGGTCATCGAGACCCCCCTCGCCGAAGCCTCCATCGTCGGCATCGCCCTGGGCGCCGCGATGAAGGGGATGCGCCCCATCGCCGAGATCCAGTTCTCGGACTTCGTCTGGCCCGCCGCGAACCAGCTCATAGGCGAGGCAGCCCGCGCCCGGTACGGAAGCGACGGGGCGCTGGCCGTGCCGATGGTCGTGAGGATACCCTACGGAGGCGGGATACACGGCGGACTCTACCACTCCCAGAATGTTGAGGTCCCCTTCTTCCACACTCCGGGCCTGAAGGTGGTCACCCCCGCCACACCATACGACGCCAAGGGCCTCCTCAAGGCTTCCATCCGGGATGACAACCCGGTGGTGTTCCTGGAGCACAAGAAGACCTACCGGCTGGTTCGTGGGGAGGTGCCCGAGGAGGAGTACGTCCTTCCCATCGGCAAGGCCGAGGTGAAGCGGAGCGGCAGCGACGTCACCCTGGCGACCTATGGGCTCATGCTCCACTACTGCCTGGAGGCGGCCAACATACTGGCGAACGAAGGCACCAGCGTGGAGGTGGTCGACCTGCGGTCCCTGAAGCCCCTGGACACCGAGACCATCGTAGCGTCGGTCAAGCGCACGGGCAAGATGCTCATCGTACACGAGGACAACATGACCGGTGGAGTCGGAGCCGAGGTGGCGGCGGTTGCGGCCCAGGAGGCCTTCGACTATCTGGACGGGCCCGTAACCCGCCTCTGCGGTCCGGACATACCGACGATGCCCTACGCCCCCACCCTGGAAGACGCCTATATGCCCAACACCGACCGCATCGCCCAGGCGCTGCGGGACCTGGCCGCATATTAGCTGATCGCTGATGTTCGTCTGCGCGGAGCGGTGACATGACCATAACCATAGACCTTCCCCAGGTGGGAGAGTCGGTGGTCGAGGGTATCATCGGCCAGTGGCTCAAGAGCCCCGGGGACAGGATCGAGAAGTACGACCCGCTGGTGGAAGTGATCACGGACAAGGTGACCATGGAGGTGCCCTCCCCGGTCAACGGCGTCCTCACACGGATCATCGCCGAAGAGGGAGAGACCGTCCCCATGGGGGCCCCTATCGCCGAGATGGAGACCGACGAGGAGCTACCCGCTCCCAGCCCGTCATCCCCACAGGCCGCGTCAAGCCCCGGGCAGAACGTCGACACCATCGGATACCTGATGACCGACGTTACCCCCGTCGGACCGACGGGCGGCGGCATGGACGACCCCGCGGCTGCGTCCGCTCCCGCCGGCAGGCGCGCCCCCCCACCGGCGCCCCCCCCTCCGGCCAGCGCCGCCCCGAAGGAGGAGCGGTCCAGGTATTCGCCTGCGGTGCGCCGTCTCGCCACCGAGCTGAACGTGGACCTTACGCGGGTGACGGGCACCGGCGTAGGGGGCCGGATAACCCGCGACGACGTAGCCGGGTTCGCCGAGGGCCGGGGCGCGGCACAACCCGCGGCGCCGGCCCGGCAGGACGCCGACGAAGAGACAGTGGCCCTTTCCCCGGTCAGGCGCATCATCGCCGAGCACATGACCCGGAGCGCCAACGATATCCCAGCGGCCTGGAGCATCGTCGAGGTCGACGTGAGCGACCTGGTAGCCCTCAGGCAGGGGATGAAAGACGAGTTCCGGGCGCGGGAAGGCGCCGATCTCACCTACCTGCCCTTCGTTATCAAGGCTGTGGTGGAGTCCCTGCGGGAGCATCCCTACCTGAACTCCGCCTGGGGGGGCGACAAGATAGTCCTGAAGAAACGGATCAACGTAGGCGTGGCCGTGGCAGGCGCCGACGGACTGGTCGTCCCGGTCATTCACGACGCCACGACCATGAGCGTCGCCGAGCTGGCCAAGGCCGGCAGGGACCTGACCAACAGGGCCCGAGAGGGAAAGCTGTCCCTGGCGGACGTCCAGGGAGGCACCTTCACGGTGAACAACACCGGCGCCCTGGGCTCCGTGATGTCCCAGCCGATCATCAACCACCCCCAGGCGGCCATCCTGACCACCGAGGCCATTCAGAAGCGCCCCGTCGTCCGCCATGACGCCATCGCCATCCGGTCCATGGTGAACGTGTGCCTCACCTTCGACCATCGCATAGTCGACGGGGCCCAGGCGGCAGCGTTCCTCCAGTCTGTGAAGGACCGTCTGGAGGCCATGGGCCCGGACACGGCCGTGTATTAGATGTCCAAGCCGGTGTGCACCGTCCACCACCTGGGCGCCGTGGAGTTCCTGCGCGCCTGGGACCTGCAGAGGGCCGTGGCCGACCAGGTGCGCGCCGGGTCGCGGCCCAACACGCTCCTGCTCCTGGAACACCCCCCCGTCTACACCATCGGCCGGACGGGCAGCCGGGAGCAGGTCCTGCTGGACTGTGACGGGCCGGGAGGGCCGGCCATCCCGGTGCACGAGGTGGACCGGGGCGGCCAGGTCACGTATCACGGCCCGGGCCAGCTCGTCGCCTATCCCATCCTGGACCTGCGGCGGTGGGGGGGACCCCTCAAGTACGTGCGCACGCTGGAGCAGGCCATCATCGCAACCCTGGGGGACTTCGGCGTCCAAGGAGTCCTGGTCGAGGGGCTCACGGGTGTCTGGGCCGCCGGCGGGCCGGGACCGGACCAGCCCAGGAGCAAGATCGCCTCCATAGGGGTCAAGATAAGCCGCGGGGTCTGCTACCATGGCCTGGCCCTTAACATAACCATCGACCTGGGGCCCTACGAGCACATCGTCCCCTGCGGCATCGTCGACTGCGGGACCACCTCGATGCAGGACCTGCTGGGGGCCGCCGACCCGGAGCTGGTCGCCTACAGCCTCACCTATCACCTTGGCCGGGAGATGGGGTTCAGCATGAGGGCTGCCGAGGGCGGCGCCGAGGCGGTCCTCGGTCCGACGCCGACGGCGGTATCCTGACGGACCCCGGCCCAGGGGCTTCCTCAAATGTTCCTCCAGGTAGACGTTATCGAGAGCCGGAACTGCCCCCTGGCCCTGACCAGGATGTTCGAGACCGCCGACGTCGTTTACCAGGTTGTGAGGGTGAGGACATGGGACCTGATGGACGTCGAGCGCATGTGCGACGTGACGGGCTGGTCGAGCCAGACCGGTCCCTGTCCCGCCTACACCGCCCTGGTGGAGGACTCGGGGGAGGGCATCGCGCGCCTCATCTACGGCGGCGACGAGGGTATCAGGCTCAAGCCGTCGGACCTGCAGGAGGACTGGAGCCTGGACAGCCCGCACCAGTGGGGAGAGGCCTGCCTGCTGCTGGACAAGGACGTGGAGATCGGGTACTAGAGGACCCAGGTTTGACGCCCGCGGCCGCCCGGAATAGAATTGCCCAAACCCGCATGAACGGGCGGCGGACCGGATCCTAGACTCGGAGGGCCTACGTTGGCTACGCAAAGTCAGTCTAGATACGACACCGGCAGGCCCGTGGTCCACGGCAGGCGGGGAGTCGTGTCGGCGGGGCACTACCTTACGGCGATGTCCGCCATGAGGATGCTGCTGGCGGGGGGCAACGCCTTCGACGCGGCGGCCGCAGCGACATTCACGGCGGCGGTCGTGGAGCCCACGGCCTCCTACTCACTGGCGGCCGAGAGTGTGTTCCTCATGCACCACGCCGCGACCGGCCGGGTGCGGGTGCTCAGCGGACAGGGGACCGCCCCCGGAGGCCAGACCGTGGACCTCTTCAGGGGGCTGGGGCTGTCCAAGATACCCACGGGGCCCGACGCCCGCGGCGAGCTGTCCTTCACCGTCCCCGGTGTGGTGGACGCGTCCATCGCGCTCCTGGAGACCTACGGGACCAAGACGGCGGGCGATGTAATTGCACCCGCAATCGATTACGCCCAACACGGGTTCCCCATGTACCAATACATGCGTGGGGCGCTCCAGTCCATCGAAACGCTGGAGCAGTTCCGGCGTTATCCTCCGGGCGGGATGGGCATCTTCTACGACGAGGACGAGTCGGCCATCAAGGTGGGGCAGGTCGTGCTTCAGAAGGGCTTGGCCGCCACCTTCGGCAAGATGGTGGAAGCCGAGTCGTCGGCGCCCGGCCACCGCTTGTCGGGCCTCCAAGCGGCCCGCGACGCCTTCTACCGGGGCGAGATAGCCCGCAACATCGTCGACTGCTCCCGGCGGGTGGGCGGCGTCCTGTCCCTGGACGATCTGGCCGGGTACCGCGCCGCCTTCGAGGAGCCCGTGAAGACGTCGTTCAGGGGGCTCGAGGTGTGCGCCCAGTCCACGTGGACCCAGGGGCCGGTGCTCCTCCAGGCTCTCAACCTGCTGGAGCCCTTCGACCTGAGGGCCATGGGGCATAACTCGCCGCAATACATCCACACCGTGACCGAGGCGATAAAGCTGGCTTTCGCCGACCGGGAGCGGTTCTACGGAGACCCCGACTTCGCCCAGGTCCCCATCGACGGCCTGCTCTCCAAGGAGTACGCCGCCTCCCGCCGGCCCCTCATCGCTCCGGACGGGGCCCATCCCGGCCTGCCGCCCTCGGGGGACCCCTGGAAATACAGCGCGACCGCCCCCTCGGCCCGGGGCAAGGAGGTGCCCGCTGTGCCCGCCACCGGGGACGGCGGCGGGGGCGAGGCCGGGACGACCCACTTCACCGTCATCGACCGGGACGGCAACATGGTGTGCGCCACTCCCAGCGGCGGCGCCTTCGTGAAGTCGGTGTTCTTCCCGGAACTGGGATGCGCCCTGAGCACCCGTAGCGAAATGTTCTTCGTCGACCCGGACCATCCCAACGGCGTGGAGCCCGGCAAGCGGCCCCGCACCACCCTAGTCAACTACATCGTCTGCAAGAACGGGCAGCCGGTCATGACCCTCGGATGCCCGGGCGGCGACAACCAGGCCCAGGCCAACCTGCAGCTCCTGCTGAACGTGGTGGTGTTCGGCATGGACGCCCAGCAGGCCGTGGAGGCCCCCAGGTTCTCGTCCCAGAGCGTCACCAACTCCTTCTACCCCCGCATTTATCTGCCGGGGCAGCTTAACGTGGAGCCGGGGGTCCCCGAAGGTACCCGGAGCCGCCTGAGGGAGATGGGCCACAAGGTGGTGCCCATCGCCAGCGAGTCGGGCATCGGGGCGATAGTCTCCCAACGGGACCCGGAGACCGGCGTCATGTGTGCCGGGGCGGACCCGCGCCGCCCTACCTACGCCGTCGCCTGGTAGGGGAGCCGGCCCGTCACAGGATCTCGACGACTTCGTCGCCGATGATGCCCTGACTCTCCAGGTCGTCCACCTCCTCGTCACTCATGCCGAGGAGGGCGCCGTAGACGTAACGGTTGTGCTCTCCATAGGTCGCAGGAGGGATGTCCACGGGCGGTGATGGCCCGCCGAGGGTCCAGAGGTAACCCGGATACCGGTGCTCCCCTATGACCGGGTGCTGGATGCGCTGGAAGAAGCCCCGGGCGGCCAGGTGGGGGTCGGCGTAGAGGTCCACATCGTCGAGCACCGCCTGGGCCGGTACGCCGGCCTCCTGCAGCGTGTTAACCACGGCCTTCTTGTCCCGGGAGCCGGTCCACTCCCGGATGTGCCGGTCCAGCAGGTCCTGGTTCCGGTGTCTCGAGAGTGCGTCCGAGAACGCAGGGTCCCGGGCCCAGTCAGGGTCGCCCATGACCCGGACCAGGGCCCTCCACTGGGAGTCCGACGACACGGTGATGGCGACCCAGCTGTCGTCGCCGGAGCACGGGTAGCACCCGTGGGGGGCCATGTGGTCATCCCGGTTGCCTGCCGGCGTGAACGGACGGCCGTTCATCACGTGGTCCATGAAGGGCCTGCCCAGGTGGGGCAAGAACGCCTCGACCTGAGACACGTCCACCCACTGGCCCTCTCCGGTGCGGTTGCGGTGGTACAGGGCGGCCAGAACGGCGAAGGCCAGAGTGACCGCGCCGACGGCGTCGGCGTGCTGGGCGACCGGGGTCACGGTGGGGTCGGTCCCCGGATAGCCTCTGAGGGCGTGGTGTCCGGTGAAGCCGTCGATGCCGCTGCCAAGGCTTACGTACCCCTTGTACGGCCCCTGGACGCCCCAACCCGGCATGGACACCATGACGATGTCCGGCTTCACCTCCTTCATCCTCTGGTAGCCGACGCCCAGCCGTTCCATGGCGCCCGCCGCGTAGGCCTCGCACACCACGTCGGTGATTGCGGCCAGACTCTCGAACACCTCCAGGCCCCTAGGGTGGGCCAGGTTCAAGGTCACACCGTACTTGTTCCTGTTGGCCATGTTGTGGATGGCCGCTCTGTCCCAAGGCCTGGGGCCGGCCGCATCGTTGTTGGTAAATCCCCTGGCCGCCGGCCCTCCGACGATCCGCGTCGTGGGCACCCGGGGAAAGGACTCGACCTTGATGACCGTCGCGCCCAGGTCTCCCAGCAGGGACGTCCCCATGGGACCGGCCCATACCTCGGTGAGGTCGATGACCGTAACGCCGCGAAGGGCCCTGTTCATTGCCGCCTCCCGTGCCAAACACATGGGTCTCAACAATGGACCGAAGCCCGGTAGCGCCCGTCTACCGGCCTGGGACTCGAAGTGGGGAATCAGGCGTTAGCCGACCCCACGGCCCACCGCATCCCAACGCGGGGCTCACGCCACGGCGAGAGCGTATACGTCGTCCACGTGGTCGGGAAGGGGGTACTCCTGCCATGTGGCGCCGTCGTCCAGGGAGCCGAACACCTGGCCGTGGCGCGTAGCGCAGAACACCTGGGCGGGTCTCCGGGCGTTGACGCCCACCACCATCATGGTGCTGTTGGGGCTAACGCCATGGTCTATCCGCTCCCAGGTCTTCCCCAGGTCCCGGCTCCGGAGCAGGGAGCCGACGTCTCCCCTGGCGGACCGGCCCATGGATACGTATAGGGTGCTGGGCTGGGTGGGTCCCAGCAGCAGGTAGCGTGTGTAGGGAATCGGCGAGTACCTGGAGATGTCGATGGGGTCCCACCGAGAACCCCTGTCGGGGCCCCGGAACATCCCCTCCCTGGTGCTGATGAAGACGGTACGAGGCTCGACGGGGCTCACCTGGACGCCATGGAGGTCCAGCCGGTCCTCGCCGCCTTCGGCCAGACCCTGGTTGATGGGTTCCCAGCTATCGCCGCCGTCCTGGGAGCGGATCACTCCCCCCACCTCCAGGGCGGCGTATATCTCGTCGGGGTGGGTCGGGTCCGCGGCCATGGCGATGACCCGGGTCTCGAAGGACATGGCCACTACGTCGGACCCCAGGTCCACTGGCAGGGGCTCCCACGTGTCACCGGCGTCGCGAGTCCGGAATATCTGGGCCGGGGCCGTCCCCACGTACATTGTGTTGACGTTGTGGGGCCGGAACAGGATGGACCAGATCACGGAGCCCATTATGGGCAGGCTCATGGGCCGCCAGTGTTCCCCCTTGCTCCCGCTCCTGTACAGTCCTTCCTGGGTCCCGGCGAAGATCACGTCCGGTTGAAGGGGGTGGACGGCCAGGGCGCGGACCTCCGCCGAGTCCGGCAGACCGTTGGTGAGCTCCTCCCAGGAGTCGCTGCCGGGGGCTTTCCTGAGCAGCCCGCCCTTGCCCGCTCCCGCGAAGACGTAGGGTTCCGGAGCGGATGTGGTCTCTGTGGCCATCGTAGTGCCCTCCGTATTCAGGTATGGCCGGGGCAGTCTAGTGGAGATGGTAGTGGCGGAAGGTCTCGGCGTACTTCATGCCGTGGTGCTCTCCCGCCTGCTTTCTCCAGTTGCGCATCCACCTGTCGTCCTCGACCCCGTCGCCCACCTGGGAGACGTGCTCTTTGAGCGCCGCGATGGCAAGTTCGATGGTGTCGGAGACGTCCACCCACATGTCCGGATCGCGATGCTCGGTGATCAACACTTCCCGCACTTTGTGGGGCTCGAACCCCTCGTCCAGCAGGTCGGGGAACGTCAGGTAATCCCTGGCGGCGGGGAAGACGGCGGACAGCGTCGCCTCTCCGGCGGCTAAGTGGTCAGGGTGTCCCAGGTAGCCCGTGACGAACAGGTTTCTCACGGGGCTGGGAGAGATGACCACGTCGGGTTTGTAGCGCCGTATCTCCCGGGCGATGTCCCGCCGGAGCTCCAGGGTCGGCTGCAGCATGGAGTCCTCGTAACCCAGGAACACGACCTTCTTCAGGCCGATTGCCTCGCCCGAGGCTATCTGCTCTCTGCGCCGGATGTCGGCAAGCTGCGGCCCGGTGACCTCCCGGTCGCTCGTTCCCTTGCTCCCATCGGTGCAGATGACCAGCACCACCTCCATCCCCTCCCTGCACCACTTGACCATCGTCCCCGCGCAGCCGTACTCGGCGTCGTCGGGATGCGCTACGATCACCATTCCGCGATGGTACGGTCCACCATCTACCATAGAACTCGAGCCCCCGTTACGAGCAGTCGGCGTCCAACACCTTGCACTGGGCTAACCTTGGATGCCGCTCCGTCGATGGATGAACGCTACTTGTTAGAGACCAACAGGTCTTTCCTGTCGCCCCACTTCTTCAGGAAGCGCTTGAAGTTCTTGAAGCTGAGCTGGTCTCGCTCGGCTTCCCCAAGCGAGGCCCACTGGCGGTGCTCGTGGCGCACCATCGGGAGCGTCCCGTCGGCCACGATGCGGTAGCCGTGGGACTTCACCTGGAAGCTGAAGTCAATGTCCAGGTTGCGGTAGAAGCGGAAGGTCTCCCTCATCAGGCCCGATTGCGCCAGCGCGTCCCGCCGGAGCCCGATGCAGTAGGCTTGCATGGCGTCCACGTCGCCGCTCTCCGACTCGTCGTGGAAGTGATGCAGGTCGTCGGTGAGCAGTCCCCACCTGCCGACGATGCCTATGGACTCGTCCTCCAGCCGCCGGGCCATGGGGCTGAGCACGTCCCCCACCATCTCCACGGAGGTGTCGACGACGGCGATGAACCGCCCCCGGGCGTGCTTCAGGCCGATGTTCTTGGCAGCGCCGTCGCCGAGCACGTGATCGCAATACACGACCCGTACTCGCGGGTCCCTGCCACTGAACTCCTCCAGCCACTCGGAGGTGCCGTCCGTCGAGCCGTTGTCCACGACGATCAGCTCCGACGACCCGTCTCCAAGCCACTTGAGAATGGCCTCGGTGCAACGCTTCACGTCGTCCATGTAGTTACTTGCTACAACAACTACCGTGTGCTCCAGGGCCGGAGGCAGATCCAGGAGGGACTTCACCTCCCTGGAGGAGGAGACGGCGTTCCACCTTTCCTCCCGCTTCTCCAGCTCCGTCCTGGGGCGCACGCGAGTCTCCTTGCGGGAGTCTCCGACCCGATACCCCGAGGCCACCAGGGCCGAGCGCATCCGGTCGGCTTGGTCGTACTCCCGTTGCGACCGAACGTTGTCACGCCGGGCAATGGTGTCTTCGAGGGACGCGGGCAGTGGGTACCTCTGGGGGACCGCTTCCAGGCCCAAGCCGAACATCCGGTCGAACTCCAGCAGCAGCGCCAGCTTGGAGCCGCCGGGCAGGTCCGATCGGGCCATCTCCCAGGTGAGTCCCAGGGCCCGGGGCATGTCGAGGTCGTTGTCCAGGGCATCGTTGAAGCGACCGCGCCACTCGGCAGCCTCGGGGGGCTCCCGGTCGGGCGCCGGCTCGCCGCGCCACTCCCAGACCCTGTCTCTCAGGCCCGTCAAGGCCCGCTCTCCGGCCCGGAGGGCGGAGAAGGTGAAATTCATGCGGTGCCTATAGCGTACGGTGAAGCAGAGGTACCGGAAGGCCAGCGGGTCGAATCCCCGCTCCTCCAGGTCCGCCAGGACGAACTCGTTCCCCGCCGACTTGGCCATCTTCACCCCGTCGGCCAGCAGGTGCTGCCCGTGGACCCAGTGGCGGACGAAGGGTACGCCGAAGGCGCCCTCGCTCTGGGCGATCTCATCCTCGTGGTGGGGAAATACGTTGTCCACACCGCCCGTGTGGAGGTCGAGCTGGGTGCCCAGGTACTTGGTGGACATTGCGGAGCACTCTATGTGCCAGCCAGGGAAACCCTCTCCCCAAGGGCTGTCCCACTTCATGTCCCGGCCGGGCTCGGCGGCCTTCCAGAGGGTGAAGTCCCGCGGGTCCCTCTTGAGAGGGTCCACCTCGACGCGGACCCCCTCCATCAGGGCCGCCCCGACGTTGCCAGACAGCTTCCCGTAGGCGGAGAACCTGCCCACGTCGAAGTACACGTTGTCGCCCGCCTGGTAGGCATAGCCGTTCTTGAACAGGTCCTGGATGACGGTGATCATCTCGGGTACGTGGTCCGTCGCCCAGGGAAAGTGGTCGGCCGGGAGGATGTTCAGCTTCCTCTCGTCCTCGTGGAAGGCGTCAGCGTAGAAACGGGCGATCTCCTGGGGTGTCTTCCCCTCGGCCAGCGCGGCGACGATCACCTTGTCGCCCCCGGTCTCCAGGGCCTCCTGGCGCATATGGCCCACGTCGGTGATGTTCTTCACGTGGGTGACCCTATATCCCCGCCCAACAAGCAGGCGGCGGATGCAGTCGGCCATCAGGTAGGTCCGCAGGTTTCCCACGTGGGCAAAGCGGTACACCGTGGGGCCGCAGGAGTACATCCGGACTACTCCCGGCTCCAGTGTAACGAACTCCTCTACCCTGTTGGTGAGGGTGTTGTAGATACGGATCACGCGGCAACCCCTGGTCGGGCTTGTCCTCCCAAGATTCTATCACTTGTGGGCACCCTTTGCACCTGCGGAGGGGGTCGTTGACATCGCCACACCGGCTACATACAATCCTAACTACCGTTGTTACGGGGCCTAACAACCGTTGTTACGGGGCCTAACAACCGTTGTCACGGGGCCTCACTACCGTTGTCACGGGGCCTCACTACCGTTGTCACGGGGCCTAACAACCGTTGCCACGGGGCCTAACAACCGTTGCCACGGGGCCTAACAACCGTTGCCACGGGGCCTAACAACCGTTGCCACGGGGCTAGCCATCCTTGCCATTGGGGCCTGACTACCCTTGTCGTTGGGGCGACTCGCATGACAACCCTGAAGCAGCTTTACGACCTACAGGAGATGGACCAGGAGACGGCCGAATGCCGGGACCGCATTACGGCCATCGAGCGGCGTCTGGGGGACCGCAGCGAGATCGAGGAGCTGGTCAGGCGGAGGGACGCGTTGAAGGAGTCCATCGATCGCCTGACGGTGCGGCACCGCTCGGAGTCGCTGGAGGCCGAGTCGTTGAGGGTCAAGGTGGAAGAGGTGGAAGCCCGGCTCTACAGCGGCAGCATCAAGAGCGTGCGGGAGATGGAGGGCTTCCAGAAGGAGGCCTCTTTCCTGAGGGAGCAGCTCCAGGAGCTGGACGAGCGCGTCCTGGAGTCGATGGTCGCCCTGGACGAGGCGCAACGGGGCGTGGAAGAGCTGGGTGCCAGGTCCGTCGAGTCCGAGGAGCGATGGCAGGTGGAGCAGGTCGAGCTGGGCCGGGAGCTGAAGGACCGCCGGACCGACCTGTCGGACCTGGAGGGACGCCGGGACTCCCTGGCGGCCCAGGTGAGCGGGCAGGATATCCGGCTCTACGAGCGGCTGCGGGTATCCAAGAAGGGATGGGCTGTGGCCAAGGTGCAGGGAGGGATGTGCCGGGCCTGCGGCATGGCCCTGCCCACCCACCAGCTTCAAAGGGCAAGGACCGGGCGGGAGCCGGTGCTGTGCAACAGCTGCGGCCGGATACTGTTCATGAGCTAGCCCGGCGACGGAATTCGTACCTTGACCCCCGACAGACGGTGTGTTACATTTCCCACGGGCCAGGGAGACCGGGTGACCGCTGCCCCGCCGGACCCGTAATGGGCCCCGGGGGAGAGGAAAGTCCGGGCTCCACCGGGTAAGGTGCTGGGTAACTCCCAGGACCCTCGACGAGGAGCGCCAGCGTCGCGGGTACGGAAAGTAGCGCAGAAACCACACCGCCAGCGGCCTCGGACATCCGAGGTGCGGGTAAGGGTGAAAACGGGCGGTAAGAGCGTCCCGGCCGTTCGTGGCGACACGACGGCGGCTAAACCCCACCTGGAGCAAGGCCGAATAGGGGGACTAAAGGCGCCCGGCCTGTCCCCGGGTAGGCTGCTCGAGTCCGGCGGCAACGCCGGACCTAGATAGATGGTCACCGTCCCGACGGGCGAGGGAAGGCCTCTGGCGACCTTCACACACGCCCCAGGGATACAGGACCCGGCTTACAGGTCTGTCTGGCCCATGAGAATGAAAGAAGCCGGCTGCGCCGCAGTCATCGATGGCCTCCACAGGGTGGGGCCGGACTACTTCATCCACGTGCCGGACAGCTATGGGGCCCCGGTGGTCCGGCACTTTCAAGAGGACCCCGCAGTGCGTTGCTTCTCCGTGGCCCGGGAGGAGGAGGGCATCGGCATAGCTGCGGGCCTCTCCATGGGAGGCAAGACCGGGGTCCTCTTCTATCAGGACGTGGGTCTCGGCAACTCCATGGTGGCCCTCACCACCTTCGCCATGGCCTACCACATGCCCATGCTGGTGTTCGCCATCCGAAGGGGTGGGTTCGGCGAGTTCAACTCGGCGGTACACACCTTCTCCGAGCACGCCATCGACATGGTCGAGTCCATGGGCCTGAAAGCGTTCGTGCTGGACTACCGCGTGCCCACGGAGGAGTGGCCCCAGGCGATCCAGCGGGCCGACGAATACACACGTCTGACGCACCGCCCGGTGGTGGTGTTTCTCAACCTGAAGGACTGAATGGGTAACGGCGGCGAGATGGCCGGTACACGGCCCCAGCGAATGGCCGCCCTGGGGATGATAGCAGGGGAGTTCCCCGACGATCCCGTGGTCCTGACCTGCGGGGCCACGTCCCGCGAGATGGCCCACGCAAGCAGGCGCCCGAACCACCTGTACGTGGTGGACTCCATGGGGCTGGTAAGCTCCATCGTCCTGGGGCTGAGCCTCTCCCTGGAAGACGCTCCCGTCTCCCGCTGCGTGGGCGTCGAGGGGGACGGCGGTATGCTCATGAACATGAACGCCCTCACCAGCATCGGGTACCTGCAGCCAAGGAAGCTGCTGCTGGTAGTCCTGGACAACGAGTCCTACGCCTCCACGGGCGGGCAGCCTACCTTCACCGAGCGGCTGGACCTGGCCGCGATTGCCGGCTCCTGTGGGCTGAAGGCCTGGCGGGCCGACGACGGAGCGGGCCTCAGGGCCGCCCTGGCGGCGGCGCTGGAGGTCGACGGACCGGGCTTCGTGTATGCGAAGATATCCAAGGGAAACGCCGACGTGCCGCTGCTTGTGGAGGACCCGGTGACCCTGGGGCACTCCTTCACCTCGTGGCTGAAGGGACGCATCGCGGCCCCGTCGCCCTAAGACAGGGTCCGCCTCGGGAGACAACGCTGACGGCAGGGACGCTCATAGACATGCATAGCCACTCGGTCTCCTCCGACGACTCACGGGCCACGGTGGAGCAGTACCTGAAGTGGATACAGGTGCTCCGCAAGAGGGGACACAGGGTGGATGCCATCGTACTGACGGAACACCGTAAGTTCGACCGCGACGCGGACTACTCCGCCCTCGCCCGCGAGCACGGCGTGGTGGTGCTCAAGGGCTCGGAGCTGGACACCAGGCACGGCCACTTCCTCGTCTACGGGGTAACCCAGGGTCTGCAGGAGGCCCTGGACTTTTCCAACGTATCCATGGACTCGTTCGAGCTGATGCGCGAGGCCCGGGCCCACGGCGCCGTGGCCCTGCCCGCCCATCCGGGAAGAACCGGCATCGGCCTGTGCGAGTACATCGACAAGGGAGTAGAGTTTCCCTCGGTCAGTATCATAGAGACCCTGAACGGTGGGAGCCGCAAGGGCGAGAACGAACGGGCCCAGGCGCTGGCCGACCAGCGAGGATACAAGGGGACCGGGGGAAGCGACGCCCACCTGGTCAGCGGCATCGCCACGTGCCTGACTTCCTTCCCCTTGGAGATCAGGCGGGAGGAGGAGCTGGTCGAGGGCCTGCTGGCCGGAGACTTCTTTCCCGTGAGGCTGGAGGACACGGCGGCCTTGCCCTCCCGTTCATGAGACCCCGTTCAGAGACCGCCGTTTACGAAACCCCCCTTCATGAGACCGTGGAAGGTACACAACCTGTAGGACGCTAGGAGGAGGCAGGATTGGTGCTAGAGCTGGAGTACGACAGGTCCCTACTGGGCAAGGAGCACGTGGCCGGGCCTTTCGGTGTAAGCGCGGAGCTGATCCGGGAGTTCTGCAACGCCACCGGCGAGACCAACCCCATATACGTGGACGTGGAAGCGGCCGTCCAGGCGGGTTACGAGGACGTGTTGGCCCCTCCGACCATGTGCACCCTGTTCATTCGCGGAGTGGTGATTCCCGACATCGACCTGAAGTTCGGTACGATGCGCTTCCACGCGGGGCAGATGGTGGAGCCGCTGGGACCCATACAGGCGGGTGACTCCCTCATGGCTTGCTCCTACCTGAAGGACGTGTACCCCAAGACGGGCCGCTCGGGATCGATGGTCTTCATCGTTTGGGAGACCACCTTCACCAACCAGAGGGGGGAGAAGGTGGCGGCGGTCCAGGAGTCTTACGCGGCGAGGGAGTAGATAGGAATGCAGAGACACGAGACCCGCTACTACGAGGAGATCGAGATCGGCGACGAGATCGGTCCCGTGGAAAAGTACATCACCGACGAGGAGGTCGAGGCCTTCTGCCGGCTCTGGGGAGCGCCCCTCCCCAACAGGTTCACCGACGAGGAGTCGGCGGCCCGGGTCAACCTGTCCTGGCCCATCGTGCCGGGCATCATGAGCATGGCGATCATGTCCCAGATCTTCACGGCGTGGGAGGGCGCAGCCCTCAAGCACCTTGACGTAATATTCCGTCAACCCGTCCCGCACGACCTGGTCGCCATCACCGCCATAGTGACGGACAAGCGGGAGGAGAACGACGAGTACCTGGCCGAGTGCGACGTTTATCTCTCCACCGAAGAGAACGGACGCCTGGTCGGCGGCAAGGCCGTCATCGGCCTGGCCTCCCTCTCCGACGCCGCCGCCCCGGAGCCCGAGGACGACGACGAGGACGACGACGACGAGGACCTCGACGAAGACTTCGATGACGACGAGGACGACGAGGACGACGAAGAGGACGAAGAGGACGAAGTCGAAGAGGAGGCCACCGAGGAGGCCACCGAGGAGGAGTCGCCGTAAGGTGGCATCTACGCCGGCCAAGAACCCTGTGCCCGGCATGCTCCGGGACGGACTCCACACCCGCGTCGTCGGCCGGAGGATATCCTACTTCAAGGGCCTCTCCTCCACCCAGGACGAGGTGGCCCGGCTGGCCGAACAGGGCGCCGATGACGGAACGGCCGTCCTGACGGAGACCCAGACCGCGGGCCGCGGACGGTTCCAGAGGCAGTGGGTCTCGGGGCACGGGAACATCCACATGTCCATACTGTTCCGTCCTTCGGCCCGGGCGCTGCAGCTACTGAGCATAATGTCCGGAGTCGCCGTGGTACGGGCCATCCGGAAGGCCACCGGGCTCACTCCCACCATCAAGTGGCCCAACGACGTCCGGTTGGGGGGCAAAAAGGTCAGCGGCATCCTGGTGGAAAACACCATGCGGGGAAACCAGGTCGAGTACGCCGTCGTCGGAATAGGCGTCAACATCGCCCTGGACGTTCACTCGGTCGAAGGGCTGGCGGACATCGCCACCACCCTGAACATCGAAGCGGGGAAGCCCGTCGACAGGGAGCAGGTCCTGAGGCATCTGCTGCACGAGCTGGACACCCTCTACATCGCGGTGGGACAGCCTTCGGAGGCGGAGGGCGCGGCGGACGTGGTCGCCGAGTGGAAGGGCCTGCTGGAGACCCTCGGCCGGAGGGTGGAGGTCCGCTGGGGCGATGAGATACACGTGGGCGCCGCGGAGGACGTGGGCCCGCTGGGCGCCCTGCTGCTGCGCCGGGACGACGGCCGGGTGGTCACCCTCCCCGCCGGAGAGGTAACCTCCCACCTGGACTGATGCCCTCGACGGCGCGGACGGTACCCGCATCAGCCCGTTACTGCCAGTCTGGTCCCTGCAAGACCAACATTGCGCGATCCCAGAATGTCTCCTATGATGTGGACCACAGACACCGTGAGCCTGTGGCGATGAAGAACATCACCGTATCTCTAGATGAAGAGACCTACCGGCTCTCCCGCATCAAGGCTGCGGAGGCTGGCACTTCGGTCTCGGCCCTGGTCCGCTCTTATTTGGTCGAGCTTGTTCAGCGCCGGACTTGGGAGATGCGATTCGACCGCCTGCGCAAACCTCAACACGAGACGCTGGAGGCCATCCGGGCCCGTGGCGGCGGTCTACGCGCCGCCGACAACCTGTCGCGTGTCGCATTGCATGACCGTGATGCGCACCATCGCCGGTGCTCACCGACTCTTCCTGCAAGCCGCCGGGAGCGGGCGCCGTAGGCAGGCGCGCGGACATGTATGGCGTCGGCTGGATTGCTCCCGGTGGCCCATGGCCAAGATGCTTGACAAGCTGAGCCTGGACGGAAGGTCCATAGTCGTCACCGGAGGAGGCACGGGCCTGGGCCGGGCGATGGTCCGCGCCCTGGCGAGGGCCGGGGCGGACCTGGTCATCGCGGGCAGGAGACAAGCCCCCATCGACGAGGCCGCCGCCGAAGTGGAGGGCCTGGGCCGCCGGGCGGTGGCGGTCTCCACCGACGTCAGCGACTCGGCCCAGGTGGAGCGCATGGTGGCCGTCGCCCGCGACGTGCTGGGCAGGGTGGACGTGCTCGTCAACAACGCGGGCCGGACGGCCGAGAACGTCCACGCGCCCATTTGGGACATCACGGACGAGGAGTGGCGTGCCGGCATCGCCACCAACCTGACCGGCGCCTTCTACTGCGCCCGGGCCGTCGCCAGGCAGATGGTGGACCAGGGCCGGGGAAAGATCATCAACGTGGCGTCGGGATACGGCCTGCGGGGCGGCCGGGACATGTACGCCTACACCTGCAGCAAGGGGGGCGTCATCCAGCTGACCCGCACCCTGGCCATGAGCCTGGGCCGGTACGGGGTCACGGCCAACACCATCGTGCCGGGGTTCATCCCCACCCGGGGAACGGACTCCATGCGGGACGCCCTGCCCAGGTCGGGCGAGTTCATCCCCACGGGCAAGCTGGGCACGCCCGAGGACATGGGTCCCATCGCCGTGTTCCTGGCCTCGGACGCCTCGGACTACATGAACGGCGAGACTATCACCCTGGACGGCGGGGGCCTGGCCGGGGGCCTGGCGCCCACTGGACACGCCCCCATCATACCGCTGGACCTGGGATAGGACTCGGCCTGGGCTCCTCGCCTGCCGGCGTGAATGTGGAGGAACGGTGACCGTACTGGAAGAGTTCAGCCTGGAGGGAAAGACGGCGGTCCTGGCTACCCGGGAGCCCACCAAGAACGCCGCCCTGACCCCCTGCCTGGTGGAGGCGCTGGAGGAAGCCGGGGCGACGGTCAGGGTGCTGGCGTCCTCCTACGAAGAGCTGTCCCGGGCGACGTCGGGACGGGAGGGCGCCTCGGGAGCCGTATGCGACGCGGCGGAGGAAGCCGCCGTCCAGGCTTCCGTTTCCGATGTAATGGGGGAGTGGGGGCGGATAGACATACTGGTCAACAACTTCCAGACCCTGTTCGCAAAGCCCGTGACGCAGGTGGACCTCTCCGAGTTTCAGGCCGTGATGGACCGCAACGTCAGGTCGGTCTTCCTCATGTGCCGGGAGGTGGGCAGGGCGATGGTCCAGGCCGGAAAGGGACGCATCATTAACATAACCTCCGGACTGGCCGAGAGGGGGCTGTGGAACTCGGCGGTCTACTGTGCGAGTCAGGGGGCGGTGCTCCAGCTCACCCGGTCGCTGGCCCTGGAATGGGGCCGCAGTGGAGTCCGGGTGAACGCCATCGGCGCCGGCTGGTTCAGCTCCGAGGAGCCTTCGGAGGAGGCGCAGAGGGAGCTTCTGGTCCGCTACATCCCCCTCCGCCGCAAGGGGCATCCCAGGGACATTGGCCCGCTGCTGGTCTACCTGTCCTCCGACTCGTGCGACTACACCACGGGCCAGCCCGTATACGTAGACGGCGGACTGATGGCCCACCCCTAGGCGTCCTCGCGTCTATTCCATGTCCAACGGCGGCTGGTGTACAATACCCTAGTTCAGCCATGGACCGACTACACCGCCTACACGGCATGCCCGACACCGACGAGGACTCCCTGGCAGCACTGCGCCGACTGCAGGACCGCTTCAGGGAGTTCCTCTCGGCCCATGGCTACGCCCTCCTGGAAACTCCCATCCTGGAGCCTACCGAGCTATTCCTCCGCAAGTCGGGCGGCGAGCTGGCCGCGCGTATGTATACGTTCACCGACCCCGGCGGCAACCAGGTCAGCCTCAGGCCCGAGTACACGTCGTCGGTGGTGAGGCACCACCTGGAAGGCGACTCGCCCAGTCTTCCCATACGCGTCCAGTACTCGGGACCCGTCTTCCGCTACGGGGACCGGTCCGAGCTTCCTCGCCAGTTCACCCAGGTAGGGGCGGAGCTACTGGGCTCGGTGGACGTCAGGGCCGACGCCGAGATCCTCTCCATCAGCCACGGCGCCCTCACCCACCTGGGGATCGCGGGTCACAGGATGGTGATGACGGACCAGGGGGTGCTGTACCGGCTCCTGGAAGCCCTGGAGCTGTCGGACCGGGCCGTGGGTTTCATCCTGGCCAGCATCCCGGACCTGAAGGACGGCACGGCGGGCATGACCCGAGTGCAGCAGCGGGCGGAGGCGCTCCACATCCTGCGGGCGCCCATGCGGGACGGTCGCTCCCCCGACGGCCTGCCGGCGGAGGGCGCCAGGGACCTGTTGGAGTCGCTGATGCGGCGGGAGGAGCTGGGCTCGCCCGCCCAGCGGGACCCCGCCGAGATCGTCGACCGGCTCCTGCGCAGATTCACCGGGGCCGACGACCCCGCCCGGCTGCACCGGGGCCTGGAGCTGGCGTCCCGGTTGGGTCCCATACGAGGGGAACCGGCTTCGTCCATCGCTCGCGCCGAGGCGGTCATCAGGGACGCGGGTCTGGACACCTCGGCCCTGGACGGGATCAAACAGGTCATCCCCATCGCTGAAGCCCGGGGGCTGCCCGCTGACGCCGTGAACCTGGACTTTGGTCTGACACGCGGCCTAGCCTACTACACCGGCACCGTCTTCGAGATTACGCTGGACGGACAGGACGGCTCCCTTGGAGGCGGCGGGCGGTACGACGGCCTGGCCCGGGCCCTGGGCGGAGGGTCTCAGCTCCCGGCCCTGGGCTTTGCGTACACCGCCGAGAGGCTCCTGGAAGTGACGGGCTCCGACGAGGTGGACGTCGCCCGGAGCGCCGCCGACGTGCTGGTCCTGGCCGAGACTGTCCAAGGCTACCGGCACGCCGCCCACCTGGCAGACGAGCTGCGGCGCAAGGGCAAGCGCGTCGAGTTGGACGTCCGCGGCATGGACCTGAACCAGGGCCTCGACTATGCCCGGGGCCGGGGCATAGTCGAGGTGGTGGAGGTGGACGCCTCGGGAGACCCCACGAGCCATCGTGTAGCGGAAGCCTACGCCCGGCATCGCGCCGAGGGCGTTGCATGAGAGCAGACGCGGTACAGGCGGACCACCTCCCCAAGGAGAGCCGTACGAACCGGGTCAGCTCCCGGCCCGGCGACGCGGGCATAAGACTGGCCTTGCCCAGCGACGGCGACCTGTACGAGCCGACCCTGGCCTTCCTAAGATCGTGCGGCATTGCCGTCGACCGCCCAAGCGCCCGGCGCTACATGGCGACGATAAACGCGCTGCCCGGCGCCACCGTCCTCTTCCAGCGCACGGGCGATATTACGCAGAAGATGGAGGAAGGGAGCGCCGAGCTCGGCATAACGGGCCTGGACCGGTTCCTGGAAAGCCGCCGGGAGGGGAGTCCCGTCGTACAGCTCATCGAGGACCTGAGCTTTGGACAGTGTGACCTGGTCATCGCCGTGCCCGAGTCGTGGCTGGACGTGGTCTCGACCGACGACCTGGCGGACCTGGCCGTAGAGTTTCGCCAGACGGGCCGGCAGCTCCGCATCGCGACCAAGTACCCGCGGCTGGTGAGGACGTTCCTCTACAGCCGGGGCATCAACTACTTCTCCCTGGTCCAGGCCAGCGGCAGCCTGGAGGCCGCGCCCGAGGCAGGGTACGCCGACCTGATCGCCGACCTGACCGCCAGCGGCGTCACCCTTCGTGAGAACCGGCTCAAGACCCTGGCCGAGGGCTCGGTCCTGGCCTCCCAGGCCTGCCTCATAGGCAACCGCAAGCTGTTGAGGGAGTCGCCACGGGCGCTGGAACTGGCCAGAAACATCCTGGAGCTGGTGGAGGGACACCTGCGCGCCGGCTCCTTCTACCACCTGACGGCCAACGTCCGGGGGGACTCGGCCGAGTCGGTGGGCGCCAGGATAGTCTCCAAGGCCGACCTTGCTGGACTGGAGGGGCCCACCATCTCCAGCGTGTATAATGTACGCGAAGAGGAGGCGTGGTCCGTAAGCCTGGTGGTGCCCAGGGAGCAGCTCCTGGAGGCGGTGGACCACCTGCGGGACTCCGGCGGCACCGACATATTCGCCTCCCAGATAAGCTACCTGTTTGAGGGAAGCTCCCCGGCGTACCAGAGGCTTCTCGACCGGCTGGAGGAGGGCTAGCTTGCCCAACCTGCCCACCCATATGGCTCTGGCAAGCGAAGCGGCGTCCAGGCTTTCACATCCCGCCATCGACGCGGCCATGGGGACCTTCCTGTTGGGCTCCACATCTCCCGATATCAGGATAATGACCAAGTGGGCCCGGGACGATACCCATTTCGCGCCCCTTTCCATCACCGAGATAGGGGCTGGAGTCCAGGGGATGTTCCGGAAGCACCCGGCCCTGACTGGCTCCAATGGCGGAGGAGCGAGCGACGCCACCAGGGCATTCCTGGCGGGATACATCACCCACCTGGTGGCCGACGAGACCTGGATACTGGAGATTTATCGCACCTACTTTGACGGACCTGGGGAGCCCGGGGACCGCATCGTGGGCAACATCTGGGACCGGGCCCTGCAGCTAGACATGGACATGGAGGCCCGGGAGCAGATGGGAGACATGCGGGAGCTCCGACGCGCCTTGGAGGGCGCGGAAGAGGGCGTCGCGGTGGAGTTCATCGACTCCGAGACCCTTGCCCGTTGGCGGGAATGGGTGTCGGAGTTCACCACCTGGGAATACACCTGGGACCGTCTCCGGGGGGCCGCCCGGCGCATGTACAAGGACAGCATCGAGGCCGCCGACCTGGTGGAAGAGTTCCTGAGCTGCGTGCCCAAGGGGCTGGAGCGTGTACACAGCCTGGTCCCCAGGGAGAAGATCGTCGACTACCGGCGGACGGCGGTGGAAGAGTCGACGAGGCTCGTCAGGGAGTACCTGGATGCTCCTTAGGGTGATAAAGGGGCTGGCGGAGGCCGGAAAAGAGACCTGGAGGGTGGACCCTTCGCAGGTGGACTCCCTTCCTCAGAGCGTCGAGGACAGGACCGTCGAGGTGTTCGGAGAGAGGCTCTCGCCGCTCCAGGTGGTCCAGCGGGTCCTGGAGGACGTCAGGCGCGAGGGGGACGACGCGGTCCGGCGATACGCCCAACTGCTGGACGGAGCTCCGCCGGACCCTGCGTGGCAGGTGGAGGTCCCGGCCGAGCACGTCGCCCGGGCCAGAGACCAAGTCTCCGCCGAGCTGGTGACGGCCCTGGAGATGTCGGCCGCCAGGGTCGAGGAGTTTCACCGGGCGACGGCCCGTCGTAGCTGGGTCGACCTGTCGTCGGGTCTGGGCGAGCTGGTCGTACCCCTGGAGCGAGTGGGCATCTACGCACCGGGCGGCTCGGCCACGTATCCGTCCACCGTCCTGATGACGGCGATACCGGCGCGGGTAGCCGGAGTCAAGGAGGTGGTCCTCAGCAGCCCCTCCGGGCCCTCAGGGGACGGCGACCCGGACCCCGCCCTGCTGGTCGCCGCGGACATCGCGGGCGTGGACCGTGTGTTCCGAGTGGGGGGAGTCCAGGCCATCGGGGCCATGGCCTTCGGCACCGCCTCGGTCCCCAAGGTGGACAAGATCTGCGGCCCTGGCAACGTGTTCGTTACCCTGGCCAAGCAGATGGTGTACGGATCTGTGGACATCGACGGCCTGTACGGCCCCACCGAGACCGTTATAGTGGCCGACGAGACGGCCAACCCGGCCTTCTGCGCAGCGGACCTCCTGGCCCAGGCCGAGCACGACCCACTGGCGGCGCCCATACTCGTCACCACCTCCCACTCACTGCTCGACGAGGTCGAGGCAGTACTCGATAGCCAGATCCAGGGCATGGAGCGGGCGGACATGGCCAGGGCCTCGATGGAGGCACGGGGAAAGGCCGTCCTCCTGGACACCATGGACGACGCCATCGAGCTGGCCAACGCCATAGCGCCCGAGCACCTCTGCCTGATGGTAGAGGAGCCCTGGCACTGGGCCGGCAAGGTCACCCACGCCGGTGGGGTGTTCCTGGGCGAGTTCTCCCCCGAGGTGATGGGGGACTACATGGCCGGACCCAGCCACGTCATGCCCACGGGGGGGACGGCCCGTTTCAACTCGGCCCTGAGCGTGCACCACTTTCTCAAGACCATGCCCGTGGTGGCCCTCAAGCCTGCGGACTACCCGGAGCTGGCGCGGGCGGCGGCGGTCATCGCCCGGGCGGAGGGCATGACCGGGCACGCCCGGGCCGTCGAAATAAGGCTGGGCGCTGAGCAGGGAAACGGAGCAAAGGCCGGTGACTGACCCAGCGGTGATGACATGGGCCCAGCGGTGATGACATGGGCCCAGCGGCGATGACATGGGCCCAGCGGTGATGACATGGGCCCAGCGGTGATGACATGGGCCCAGCGGTGATGACATGGGCCCAGCGG
>JAGWBJ010000005.1:106596-318812 GCA_021295955.1 Dehalococcoidia bacterium
CCAGCGGTGATGACATGGGCCCAGCGGTGATGACATGGGCCCAGCGGTGATGACATGGGCCCAGCGGTGATGACATGGGAAGGGGGTTCGAACTCTTGGGAGAAGTGATGGACCTCGTGCAGGACCATATCAGAGCCATGAAGCCGTACGAGGCTGTGGAGTCCTCCGAGGTGCTGGCCGAGAGGGCTGGCATACCTCCCGACAAGGTGGTCCGGCTCAACGGGAACGAGAACCCGTACAGCTCGGCGCCCAAGGTCACCGAGACGTTGGGCAGCTACGACCAGTATAACCGGTACCCCGATCCCGACCAGCACCAGATTCGAGCCGTGCTATCGGACTACCTGGACGTGGAGCCGGAGCGCATCGTGGCCGGCAACGGCAGCGACGAGATCATCGACCTGACCCTGCGCATGGTCCTGGCCCCGGGCGACCGCATCCTGGACCCGACGCCCACCTTCGGCATGTACGCCATCTGCGCCAACATCTGCGGGGGCAAGGTAGTCAGTGTACCCAGGGACGACTCCTTCGAGATCGACGTGGAGGCCACCAAGCTGGCCCTGGACTCGAGGACCCGGGCCGTGCTGTTCGCCTCTCCGAACAACCCCACGGGCAACATCGCCCAGGAGTGGCAGGTCCGCAGCCTGCTGGAGACCGGGGTGCTGGTGGTGGTGGACGAGACCTACTACGAGTTCTGCGGTCAGACCGTCATGCCCCTGGTGAGAGAATACCCGAACTTGATGGTGCTGCGCACCTTCAGCAAGTGGGCGGGCCTGGCCGGGCTGCGCATAGGCCTGGGCGTGATGGACCCGGAGATGGCCCAGGTGATGATGGCCGTGAAGCCCCCGTACAACGTCAATGTGGGCGCGGAGATCGCGCTGATGGCGTCGTTGGCGGACAAGGCCGTCCTAATAAAGCGGGTCCAGTCGATAGTGGCCGAACGGGAGAGGATGTTCTCTCTGATAGAGGGCATCCCCGGCGTCAAGCCGTGGCCCTCCCAGGCCAACTTCATCCTGTGCCAGCTACCCGAGGGCAAGGGCCGTGCGGTGTTCGAGGGCCTGTGCCGCCGGGGCGTCTTCGTGCGTCACTTCTCCACCCCAAGGCTGGTCGACCACATCCGCGCCAGCGTAGGGCTGCCCCACGAGACGGATGCCCTGGTCGACGCCCTCTCGGACACGATGAAGGAGCTGGCCTAGGGCCGCACGATGGCGCCGCGTCGAGCCACTCTAGAGCGGAGCACGGGAGAGACGGCCGTATCCCTATCCATCGACCTCGACGGAGAGGGCAAGTACCAGGTATCCACCGGCAACGGCATGCTGGACCACTTGGTGGCCCAGCTCTCCCGGCACGGTCTGATTGACATAACCCTCAATGCCCGGGGAGACGTGGACACCGGCTGGCACCATCTGGTCGAGGACACGGGCATAACCCTGGGGAGGGCCTTCAGAGAGGCGCTGGGAGACGGCAGCGGGATACGCCGGATGGGCCACGCTATCGTGCCACTGGACGAGACCCTGGCGACGGTAGCCGTGGACCTGAGCGGGCGAGGCTACGCCAGGATCGACGCGTCCCTGGTGGGCGACATGGTGGAGTCGCTGCCCGGCGACCTGGTCCGCCACTTTCTCGAGAGCTTCGCCGTGGAGGCCCGCATCAACCTACACGCCCGGACTGAGAACGGCACCAACGGGCACCACAAGGCCGAGGCGATCTTCAAGGCGTTGGCCAAGGCGCTGCGGTACGCCTGTGAGCTGGACCCGCGGGCGCCGGGACAGGTGCCCAGCACCAAGGGAACGATAGAGGGCTAGGGCAGCTCCTCCAGGTCGAACCGGTACTGCTCGATGACCGGGTTGGCCAGCAGCCGCCGGCACATGTCCTCCACCGCGCGGCCGGCGGATTCGCGGTCCGGCTCCCGAACGCGTACCTCGATATACTTCCCCACCCGCACGCTCTCAGCCGACTCGAATCCAAGGGTTCTGAGGCTGCCGAGAACCGTCTGTCCTTGAGGATCGTTGACCGTCGGCTTCAGGGCGATGTAGACCCTGGCCAGGAACATCCTAGCTGACCACACTCGTGCAGCGAAGGGGCCCCGCCTGCCTCGTCTCCTCGCTGAACCGGTTGCGGGCGTACTCGGTGTAGAACCGCCTTATCCGGTCCTCGTCTACGCCCTGGACGACGTCCATGACGCCCCATGCCGTCACGGCCACGGCGCCCTCCTCGATCTTGTCGTAGGGGCGTACCACGGTCCAGCTCTCCATATCCGGCAGGCCTTCGGCCACTTCCAGCAGCCGCGCCGCGTCCTCCTCGTTGGGCAGGTTGTAGCTGATGACGACCTGCCCGTGCTCCATGTTGTGGACAATTCTCTCGTCGGGGACCTGTGCCTCATGGATGCCGCAGTCGGCCCACTCGGGGGTGCCCCAGTGCGGTCCCGACGTGGGCGGCGTTGTGCTGTAGTCGATGAACTCGCCCACGGGCCGGTGGTCCACCGACGCCATGAGGTCCACTGGGCTCCCCACTCCCTCGGTGTACTCCAGCGCGTCCCTGCCGGGCTGTGCCGGCCCGCCGCCACCCGGAGCCGAGGAGAGTGCCAGCCCTGCAATGACCAGCACGGCGATGGTCGCCGAAGCGCCCAGCAGGGCCCAACGCCGCAGCCTGCGGCGTGTGGCGGCCCGCATCCATCGCCCCCTGTTTGGCTGCTGCTCCTGGCTGGGGGCGCTCCTTCTCCGTCTGGAGGTCCTTTTTCCGCTTCTTCGGTGCCGTGACTCGGGCAATCTACTCAGGGCTCCTTCCCTTACAGTCGTGGGCGGTTCAGTCCAGGGAAAGCTCTTCCCCGGTGAGGCGTCGATGGGCCTCCAGGTACCGCTTCGAGGTCCTCTCCACGATTTCGGGGGGCAGCTCGGGGGCCGGCGGCTCGTGGTCCCAGCCCTGGGCGTCCAGCCAGTCCCGGACGTACTGCTTGTCGAAGTTGGGCAGCGACCGGCCCGGCTCGTAGCCCGAGGCGTCCCAGAACCGGCTGGAGTCCGGCGTGAGGAGCTCGTCTATCAGAATGAGACCCCCGTCCAGGAGTCCGAACTCCATCTTGGTGTCCACAAGGATGATTCCCTTGCTCCGGGCGTATTCGTTGGCGGAGCTGTAGATGGCCAGGCTCTTCTCTTCGAGCTGCCGGGCCAGGTCGGCCCCAAACATGTCCAGCACCTGGTCCGGGGTCATATTCTCGTCGTGGCCCACGTCCGCCTTGGTGGTGGGCGTGAACATGGGCTCGGGCAGCTCCTGGCCCTCCACCAGGCCTTGGGGCATCTCCTGGCCCCACACGGTGCCCGAGCGCCGGTACTCGGCCCAGGCCGACCCGGCCAGATAGCCCCGGACGATACACTCCACGTCCAGGCGCTGGGCCCGCTTGACCACCATGGACTGGCGGGCGATCTCGGGGGAGAGCCCTTCGGGCATGGCGACGCCGGAAGCGTCTCCGGCCATGGCGACGAGGTGGTTGCCTATAAGGTCCTCGGTCCGGTCGAACCAGAATTTGGAGATGTGGGCCAGCACCAGGCCCTTGTGCGGTATCCCGCCGGGCAGCACCACGTCGAAGGCGGAGATACGGTCGGTGGAGACCATCAGCATGAGGCCGTCCCCCAGGTCGTAGGTGTCCCGGACCTTCCCTCGATAAAGGAGGCCTGGCATAGTTGTCTCAACAATCATTCCGAAATCAACCCTCCGTCAATGGTGTGCACGCACAAAGTCCTCATATCCTGCTTGCCTCGACGCTTGCAGGCCGGTCCACGGCCCAGGCGCCGTCCTTCAAGCCGATCCGATCGAAGGTCTCACGGACGTACCTGGTGTAGTACCCGTAGTCGAAGATCCGGGCCATCTCTTCGTTGGACAGATACGAGGCCACCGACTGGTCGGATTCGAGGAGGTCTCGAAAGTCGGACTCCTCGTCCCAGCTACGCATGGCATTGCGTTGGACCAGCTCGTAGGCGTCCTCCCGGGAGAGGCCCTTCTCGACCAGCGCCAGCAGCACCCGTTGGCTGAACAGGATGCCCCGGGTGCTCTCCATGTTCTGCCGCATCCGCTTGGGGTATACCCTCATGCCCCGCACCACGCGGGTGCAGATGGAGAGGATGTAGTCCAGCGCCAGGCAGGAGTCCGGCAGGATAAGCCGCTCGGCCGAGGAGTGGCTGATATCCCGCTCGTGCCATAGGGCCACGTTCTCCAGCGCGGTGACGCTGTGTCCCCGTATGAGCCTTGCCAGGCCGCATACCCGCTCGGACAGCTCCGGATTGCGTTTGTGGGGCATGGAAGAGGAGCCCGTCTGGCCCTGGCCGAAGGGCTCCTCCACCTCGCGCACCTCGCTGCGCTGAAGGTGCCGGAACTCCGTGGCGAACTTCTCCAGGGACGCGGCTATGAGCGCCAGGGTCAGCACGAAATGGGCATGTCGGTCCCTCTGAACGATCTGGCTGGACACGGGCGCAGCCTCGATCCCCAGCTTGGCGCACACCCTCTCCTCCACCGCGGGCGGCACCGTAGCGTGGGTGCCCACGGCGCCCGATATCTTCCCGACCCGGACGCTGGACAGGGCCTGGTCCAGACGCCCACGCTGGCGGCCCACCTCCTCCCACCACAAGGCCAGCTTCAGCCCGAAGGTCGTGGGCTCGGCGTGCACGCCATGGGTCCGGCCCATCATGGGCGTGTCCCTGTACTGGACGGCGGCCTCCCCAAGTGCCTGACGCAGGTCGTCGACTTCACGGGCCAGTATCTCGCCGGCCTCCATGAGCTGCAAACTGAGGGCCGTGTCCATCACGTCGCTGGATGTGAGGCCCAGGTGGATCCAGCGGCCCTCCTCCCCCAGGCCGTCGCCGACGGCGGCGAGGAAGGCCGTCACGTCGTGACGGGTGCGCTCGAACACCTCCTGCATGCGCTGGTGGTCGTATCGGGCCTTGCGAAGCTTCTCCATGTCCTCCCATGGGATCACACCCTCCTCCGCCCAGGCCTCGCAGGCGGCGAGCTCCACCTCCAGCCACTTGCCGTACTTGTTCTCGTCGGACCATACCCTCTTCATCTCGGGCCTGGAGTAGCGCTCGATCATCCGGAGCCTCCCAACGGCGCTTCGTTGTCGTCATTCCCGGTGCGTTCCATGGCTCGGAGCGCGTCCAACATGTCCCGGAAGTCCCGGAAGAGCGTGTAGGGCATCTGCCGCTCGTCCATCAGCTCCGCCAAGGGACCGTGGGCGAACACCCGGTCCGCGATGGATGCCGGGCAGAAGTCGGACCGGCCGTCTCCGACGTAAAGGATGGTGTAGCCCCGCCTGCGGTGCTCCATCAATGCCCGGCACTTGCAGTTGCCGAAGAGACGGCACTGCTCCTCGCTGGAGCCGCCTGCGCTCTCCCAGGGATGAGGGTAGTGGTAGGCGATACCCTGGGGGGTGAACTCGGTCTCCACCGAGTACCTGGGTATCTCCTGCAGCCCCTCCCTCTCCAGGAGTGCGTCGACGTAGAAGTCCAGCCCCACGGTCACTATGGCCACCGGGACCTGCCTGGCCCGGCAATAGCTCCAGAGGTCTTTGAAGTGGGCTCTGAGGGTCGCCTTCTCCTTGACGTGGGCCTGCATGGCGTCCCGGCCGGCGGTCACCGTTCGGAATGCCCGCTCCTGGTACTCCCTGAGGCCGATCCGCTTCTCCCGATGTGCCTGTCTCAGCCGCTCCCACCCCTCGTGGTTTCCGAACCGGGACAGCAGGAGGGATGCGACGTTCTCTTCGGCGGTGGTGTCGTCGAAGTCGCAGAGTACCGCGGGGGGCTTCCCGGCCCAGCGGACGACGCTAGCGCTCGCGGAGTCTTGCCCTGTAGCGCTCATACGACTCCCTGATGTCGTCGTGTTTGATCCCCAGTATCTCGGCGGCCAGGTAGGCGGCGTTGCGCGCTCCCCACGAGCCTATGGCAACGCAGGCCACCGGTATGCCCGGGGGCATCTGGGCAACGGCCATGAGGGCGTCCAAGCCCTTGAGCTCGCTGCTTGCCAGGGGCACCCCGATTACGGGAAGGGTCGACCACGAGGCGAGGACGCCGGGTAGGGCGGCGGCCCCTCCCGCGGCGGCGATGAACACCTCTATGCCCCGGTCACGAGCGGTGGTCGCATACTCCCGGACGCGGTCGGGCGCCCGGTGGGCCGACATGACCCGGACCTCGTAGTCCACCTCCAGCTCCTCCAGGACCTTGACCGTTTCGTTGACCGTGGGCTCGTCGGACGAGCTGCCCATTATCACACCAACCAGCGGCATTCGTGACTTCCTTTCCAACGTGATTGCGGCCTAGGCGACGGGCGCCCCTTGCGGTAGGGCTATGTCCCTGCGATAGTGGGCCCCGTCGAAACGGATCCTGGACACATTATCATATGCCCTTTCCCTTGCCTGCACCAGAGCCGGGCCCACCCCCACCACGGTCATGACGCGGCCCCCGTCCGTGACCGTAGGGGCGTCGCGCTCCGGACCCGTCCGTTTCGTTCCCGCGTGGAACACCAGCACGTCCTCATCCACGTCCTCCAGGCCCTGTATGGGGAGTCCCTTCCGGTAGGCCCCGGGATAGCCTCCCGACGCGAGGACCACCCCGGCGCAGGCCCTGCTGTCCCACTCGATGGACAGCCGGCCCAGGCCGCCATCGATACAGGCCAGGACGACCTCCAGCAGATCGGTCCCCATCAGAGGCAGAATGACCTGGGTCTCCGGGTCTCCGAGACGGCAGTTGAACTCCAGGACCCTTGGACCGGTCTCCGTCAGCATCAGGCCCGCGTACAGCACGCCCTTGTAGGTAGCGCCGGACTCACGGAGGGCCCGCAGCACCGGCTCCATGATCTCTCTGCGCACCCGCTCCTCCAGGCCCTCCGACCAGAGATCAGGGGGGGCGTAGCTGCCCATACCGCCGGTGTTGGGGCCGTCGTCCCCGTCGCCCAGCCGCTTGTAGTCGCAGGCGGCGACCATGGGTGACAGGTGCGTGCCGTCGGTGAAGGCGAAGACGCTGACCTCCCGGCCTTCCATGCACTCCTCGACGACGACCCGATCGCCCGCCGGGCCAAAGGACCGGCTAACCATGCAGACGCTCAACGCCTCCAACGCCTGGGCGGGGCTCCTGCAGACGGTCACGCCCTTACCGGCCGCCAGCCCATCGGCCTTCACCACCACCGGTCCCCCGTGCCTGGACAGGAACTCCCTGGCACGCCCGTAGTCGTCGAAGACCTCGAAGTCGGGCGAGGGCACCCCGTTGCCGGCCATGAGGCTCCTGGCGAAGGACTTGCTGGCCTCGATTTGCGCCGCGGCCCTCGTGGGCCCGAAGGCCTTGAGGCCCCGGCTCTCGAACAGGTCCACCACGCCGTTCGCCAGGGGCTGCTCCGGTCCGACGATGGTGACGTCCACCGCGTTCTCCTGGGCAAGACAGGACAGACCCTCGGGGTCCTCGGCGGACCCGTCCAGGTTCGTGCACAGGGAGGCGGTGCCTCCGTTGCCCGGCGCAGCATACAGTGCGCCCACCCTGGGGCTCCGGCTCAGGCGCCACGCTATGGCGTGCTCCCTGGCCCCGGACCCCACCACCAGAACCTTGAGCCTGCCTCCGCCCAGATCCGCCTCCCTACCGCCTGTGGTCAATCGCCGCTCTCGTAGAAGTGAGCACGCCCGGGACCTCCACACGCCCGCCCATCACGCCTACTCCCACTCTATGGTCCCCGGCGGCTTGCTGGTGATATCGTACACCACCCGGTTGACCTGCGGCACCTCGTTGACGATGCGGTTGGAGATGCGTGCCAGCACGTCGTAGGGAAGACGCACCCAGTCTGCGGTCATCGCGTCCTGGCTGCTGACGGCCCGGATGGCCACCACGTGGCTGTAGGTGCGGTGGTCACCCATCACGCCCACACTTCTGCTGTCGGTGAGCACCGCGAAGGTCTGCCACAGCTCGCGGTACAGGTTGGCGCCCTTTATCTCGTCGATGACGATCCAGTCGCACCGCCGCAGGACGTCCAACTTCTCCGGGGTCACCTCGCCTATGATGCGTATGGCCAGACCCGGGCCCGGGAAGGGCTGGCGGTAGACGATCTCGGGAGGGAGGCCCAGGGCGATGCCCACGTCCCGGACCTCGTCCTTGAACAGGTATCTCAGCGGCTCCACGAGCTGCAGCTTCATGTCGCTGGGGAGGCCCCCCACGTTGTGGTGCGTCTTGATTCGGGCGGCCGCCTGGGTTTCCGGCGTGCGGCTTTCGATGACGTCCGGGTAGAGGGTGCCCTGGGCCAGATACTCGGTGTTCTCCAGCTCCGCCGCCGCCTCTTCGAAGACGCGGATGAACTCCTCACCCACGGTCTTCCGCTTCTCCTCGGGGTCGGTGATGCCGTCCAGCCGGCCGACGAACCGGTCGGCGGCGTCGATGTAGAGCATGTTGAGACCCATGTTCCGCTCGAAGGTATCGAGCACCCGCTCGGGCTCCTCGAGACGCATGAGGCCGTTGTTGACGAATATGCACGTAATCTGGTCGCCAACGGCGGCGTGAACCAGGGCGGCGGCCACGGCCGAGTCCACACCCCCCGAGAGGGCGCATATGACCCGGCCGCCGCCCACCTGGTCCCGGATGGCGCCGATGGACTGGGCGACGAAGTTCTCGGGAGTCCAGTTGCCAGTGCACCCGCAGACGCGGAACAGGAAGTTCTCCAGAATGGTCTTCCCGTGCACCGTGTGGACGACCTCGGGGTGGAACTGGAGTCCGAACATCCCACCCTCGTCGCCCATCACCGCCACGGGGGAGTTGTCCGTGTGGCCAAGGGCCTTGAAGCCGGGGGGCATCTCCTCGATGGTGTCCCCGTGGCTCATCCAAATTGGCATCGAGGCCGGGAGGCCGGCCAGCAGGGGCGATTCCTCCATGCTCTGGTAGAGGACCGAGTGGCCGTACTCCCGCTTCTCGCTGGCTGCGACCTTGCCGCCAAGCTGATGGGCAAGCACCTGCATCCCGTAGCATATGCCCAGGACGGGCAGGGAGTGTTGGTAGACCCACGTGGGGGCCAGCGGCGCAGCCTGGTCGTGGACGCTGGAGGGGCCCCCGGACAGTATGATGCCCCTGGGATTGATCCTGCCGGCCTCATCCCAGGAGGCCTCCGGCGAAACGATCTCGCAGTAGACCTTATGCTCCCTGACCCTGCGGGCGATTAGGCGGGAGTACTGGGAGCCGAAGTCGACGATGAGTATGCCGCCCTCGGTGCTCTTGGGGTCCCTCTCGGGGCCCTCCCTGCCGCCCTCTTTCCCCCCGCCGATCTCCAGGTAGGCGGAGACCTCCAGGTCGTCGCTGGTCGATATTCGCCTGCTGGAAGGCTGGGGGCTGTCCTCCACTGGCTCCTCTTTGGGGCGGGCTGAACTCGACCCAAGATTAGCACCTGTGCTATACTCAGTCAAGGCGTCCCCACCCATCCCACACCCCCCGATCCCGGGGCCCAATGACCACGCAAAACGGCCAGATTTCTCACGCAGCCCTGGAGGAGCCCATCCGATGTCTCAGGCGCGGAGGCGTCGTCGTGTTCCCCACCGACACCCTGTACGGCCTGGGGGCCGATGCCTTCTCACCCGAGGCCGTGGGACGGGTCTTCGACATCAAGGGCCGGGCCTCCAGCTCGGGCCTGCCGCTGCTCATCGCGGATACCGCCGACCTTGACATGGTCGCGGTTGACATAACCGGTCTGGCCCTGGCCCTGGCCGAGGAGTTCTGGCCGGGGCCCCTGACACTGGTGCTTCGAAGGTCCGACCGGGTGCCGGCCATCGCCACCGGCGGTCTCGACACCGTGGCGGTTCGGATCCCCGACCATCCCGTTCCCAGGGCCCTGGCGCGGTCCGTGGGACGGCCCATCACGGGCACCAGCGCCAACCGGACGGACGGGCCGGACCCGGTCACCGCCGGACAGGTGAAGGAGTCGCTGGGAGGGGCCGTCGACTATATCATAGACGCCGGGCCATCCCCACTGGGCGCCCCGTCGACGATACTGGACCTCTCGGGCGCGCGGCCGGCTCTTCTCCGTGCCGGCGCGGTCCCGCGGGAGGCCCTGGAGCTGGCCTGCGGCACGCCCATCGACTGAGGCGCCATCGGCTGAAACAGATGAGGGAGGCGGAGGAGATTGCGCATAGCCGTAGGTAGCGACCACAGGGGCTTCCACCTCAAGCAGGCGGTTGCCCCGGTTCTAGCCGAGCTGGGTCACGAGCACGTGGACATGGGATGCGGGGCCGGTGAGCAGGTGGACTACCCCGACGTAGCATCCTTGGTCGCCACTGCCGTGGCCAGCGGCCGGGCGGACCGGGGAGTCCTCATCTGCGGCACCGGCATCGGCATGAGCATCACGGCCAACAAGGTCCCCGGCGTGAGGGCCGCCCTCTGCGCCGAGCCCATCAGCGCCAGGATGGCCCGCCAGCACAACGACGCCAACGTATTGTGCATGGGCGGAGGGGTGGTGGGTGAGTGGCTGGCCAGGGAGATAACCGTGGCCTACCTGACCACCCAGTTCGAGGGCGGGCGGCACGTGCGGAGACTGGGGAAGATATCTGCGCTGGAGAACGGCGGGGGCACGCGGGGCCCGGGCGAGTCCAGCTAGGATGCCGAGACTCTCCGAGATATTCCCCGGCGGCTACGGGCCCGCCCTGGAGCGAGAGGTCCGGAGCTCCCTGGAGGGCCAGGACGGTCTGCTCCACAACATGCTGCTCTACCAGCTCGGCGGCGTCGACGAGCACGGCACGCCCATGTCGTCCCTGTCGGTGGAGTGCCTGCACCCGTACCTGTGCCTCATGGCCTGCGAGTCGCTGTCGGGGGAGTTCTCCCCGGCGCTGATACCCGCGGCGGCCGTGGAGCTCGTCCACCAGTACGCGCTGATGCACGAGGACGTGCAGGCCGGCAGCCCCAACCGGGGGCACAGGCCGACGGTGTGGTGGGTCTGGGGCCCGGGCCAGGCGATCAACGCCGGCGACGGCATGCACGCCATGGCCCGGATCACCCTGATGCGGCTGCACCGGCAGGGGACTCAGGTGGACAGGGTCCTGAAGGCTATGCAGCTTCTGGACCAGTCCTCCCTGAGCCTGTGCGAGGGCCAGCACATGGACCTGGCTTTCCAGGAGAGGCTAGATCCCAGTGTCGACTTCTACGAACGTATGGCGGAGCGCAAGTCCGGCGCGCTGGTGGCCTGCGCCATGGGCCTGGGAGCCCTGACCGCCACCGAGGACGAGCCGGTGGTGACGGCTTTACACAACTGCGGCAGACAGATAGGCATCGCGTGGCAGATGGCCCAGGACATACGGGACCTCTCCGGCAGCTCGGGGCAAGACGGGCCCTCGGACAGCCTTCTCAACAAGAAGAAGCTCCTGCCCATCGTGCATGCGCTGGAGTCGGGCGAGCCCGCTCTCAAGAGAGAGCTCGGCACCATGTACTTCAAGCGTATCCTGGACCCGGAAGACGTCCACCGTATGGTGGAGATACTGGAGGAGGCCTCCGCCATGGAGTTCAGCCGGAAGCTCCTGGCGTCCCACTGCGAGAGGGCCGTCGATGCCCTGTCCGGAACACCCGTCTCCAGCGCGGGACGGGCGACCCTGGAGCACCTGCTCCGGGAGATGATGGACGAGGCGTAGCCGGCGTTGACCAAGCGGACGATGGAGGAGCTGGACGTAGCGGGCAAGCGCGCCCTGGTGCGCGTGGACTTCAACGTCCCCATGGAGCAGGGCAAGGAGCGGCTCGAGGACTACGACCACCGCCTCAAGGCCACCATTCCCACCATACGACACCTGCTGGACCGCCGTTGCAGGGTCGTCCTATGCTCCCACCTGGGCAGACCCAGGGGCAGGGTCGTGGAGGACCTACGCATGGCGCCGGTGGCGGACAGGCTGTCGGGGCTCTTGGGGAGACCCGTGCGCAGCTTGCCCGATTGCATCGGTCCCGCCGTGCGGGCCGCGGTGGAAGGCATGGAGCCGGGCACGGCCGTCATGCTGGAGAACCTGAGGTTCCACCCGGGTGAGGAGAAGAACGAGCCGGAGTTCGCCCGGTCCCTGGCATCTCTGGCCGACGTGTTCGTCATGGACGCCTTCGCCGTGGCCCACCGGGCCCACGCGTCCACGACTGGCGTACCCGCCTGCCTGCCCTCCGCGGCCGGCCTCCTGATGCAACGGGAGATGGAGATGCTGGGGAGGGCCCTGTCGGCCCCGCAAAAGCCCCTGGCCGCCGTCATGGGAGGCGCTAAGGTCAGCGACAAGATACTGGTGCTGGAGAACCTCCTGCCCAACCTGGACCGCCTCCTCATCGGCGGGGGCATGGCCGTCACCTTTCTCAAGAGCCAGGGACACCCGACGGGCGCCTCGGCAGTGGAGGAAGAGAGGGTCGAGTTCGCCTCCCGGATTCTGCAGAGGGCCAGGGACGACGGCATCGCCGTCCACCTGCCCGAGGACGTGATCGTATCGGACGGGTTCACCGGCAGCCCCGCCCACGTCCGTACGGTACGTGCCGAGGAGGTGCCGGACGGATGGTACGTCATGGACATCGGTGAAAGGAGCTCGGCCGCCTTCGCCCAAGGGCTCGACGGCTGCGGGACGGTAGTCTGGAACGGGCCAATGGGAGTCTTCGAGTTCCCTTCGTTCAAGGAGGGCACACGGCGGGTCGGAGAGGCCGTTGCGGACCTGGAGTCCACCACCATCGTCGGAGGCGGCTCCACCGCCGAGGCCGTGGAAGAGCTGGGCCTGGCTGAGCGGATGACCCACGTATCCACCGGGGGCGGGGCGTCGCTGGAATTCCTAGGGGGAAGGGAGCTGCCGGGGATCGCCGCCCTGCCCGACGGGTAACCCGGAGATGACGCGGAAAGCATGATCGACGTAGACGCCTTAAGGGACTCATACATCTCCACTCCATCCAAGCTGGTCATGCTGGTGGTAGACGGCCTGGGGGGTGTCCCTCACACGGAAACGCGCCTGTCCGAGCTGGAGACCGCGTCCGTGCCCAACCTGGACCGGCTGGCACAGCGGAGCGCCTGCGGGTTCACCATACCGGTCCTGCCCGGCGTAACCCCCGGCAGCGGTCCCGGCCACCTGGCCCTGTTCGGCTACGACCCTCTGAGCCACTTCATCGGCAGGGGAGCCATGGAGGCCCTGGGGATTGACGTGGACCTACGAGAAGGGGACGTGGCGGCAAGGGGAAACTTCTGCACGGTGGACTCGGGCGGACGCCTGGTGGACCGCCGCGCGGGCCGCATTGCCTCGGAGGTATCGATACCCCTGTGCCATGAGCTGGACGGGATCGACCTGGACGGCTTGGACCTGCGTGTCTACCCTGTAGAGGGGTACAGGTTCGTCCTCCACATCAGGGGAGCCGGCCTGAGCGACCGCATCTCGGAGACCGACCCCCAGGCCACAGGGGTTCCGGCCCTCCAGGCCAAGGCGCTGGCCCCCGAGGCCGAGAGGGCGGCCTCTGCGGTGCGGGAGTTCGTGACGCGAGCGGCTGAGGTCCTGAGAAACGAGGAGAGGGCAAACATGGTCCTCCTGCGCGGCTTCTCCAGCCTCCCCCACCTGCCGTCCATGGGCGACGTCTACCGACTCCACCCCGCGGCCATCGCGGCCTATCCCATGTACCGGGGCCTGGCGACCATCGCGGGGATGAAGGTCATCCCCACGGGAAGGACCTTTGCCGAAGAGGTCAATACACTGAGGGAGCACTACGACGACCACGACTTCTTCTACATCCACTACAAGCCGGCGGACGCCGCGGGGGAGGACGGCAACTTCGACGCGAAGGTGAGGGCCCTGGAGGAGCTGGACACACAGCTTCCCCGCCTGGTGGAGCTGGACCCGGACGCGCTGATGGTCGCGGGGGACCACTCCACGCCGGCCATCTACGGCGGGCATAGCTGGCACCCGGTGCCCTTCCTCGTTCACTCCCGGTGGACTATGGGCGAGGGCGTACACGGCTTCTCGGAGCGCGCCTTCGCAGCCGGCTCCCTTGGCCGCATGCCCGCCACCCAGGCGATGCTGATGGGACTGGCCCACGCCGGCAAGATCACCAAGTTCGGGCCGTAGCCATGCCGGTGCCAATCGTAGCGGGCAACTGGAAGATGCACACTTCGGTGACCGAAGGCCTCAGGCTGGCCCTGGAGCTGGTGGAGGGCCTGGACGGCGTCTCCGGGGTGGAGAAGGTCATCTGCCCTCCCTTCGTCTCCCTCGAGGCCGTAGCTGGGGTCCTGCGGGGCACCTCCGTCAAGCTGGGCGCCCAGAACATGCACCACGAGGTGCAGGGCGCCTACACGGGGGAGGTGGCGCCGGGCATGCTGGCCGGACTCTGCGAATACGTGCTCCTGGGGCACTCGGAGCGCAGAAGCCACTTCGCCGAGACCGACGAGGCCGTGAACCTTAAGGTGAAGGCCGCCTTCAGGGCAGGCCTGTGTCCCATCGTGTGCGTCGGCGAGACCCTGGAGCAGAGGGAGTCCGGGAAGGCGGCGGAGGTGGTGGCGGGGCAGGTGAGGGGCGCCTTACGTGGTTTACATAACATCATGGACCTGGTCATAGCCTACGAGCCCGTATGGGCCATCGGCACAGGGGTGGCCGCCACCCCGGAGACCGCCTCGGAGGTCATGGGAGGGGTGATCCTCCCCACGCTCCAAGAGATGTACACCCGTGACCCGGCGGCGCAGGTGCGCCTCCTGTACGGCGGGAGCGTCAGTCCCGGCAACGTGGAGTCCTTCGCCAGGCTGGAGAGCGTCCATGGCGCCCTGGTGGGCGGGGCCAGCCTGCGGCCGGACCAGTTCGTGGAGATAGCCCGGATAGTCGTCGGCGCCAAGTCCGGCGGCTGACTCATCGCCTTGCCCGAGCCCCAGGCGCCAAGGATACCCCTCCTGTCCATCGTAGGCCCCACGGCCGTCGGAAAGACCGACCTGGCCGTCCGCCTAGCCCTGGAGCTGGACGGGGAAGTGGTCAACGCCGACAGCCGCCAGGTGTACCGGCACATGGACATCGGCACGGCCAAGGCCACGGCGGAGCAGCGTGCCCGCGTCCCCCACCATCTCATCAGCATCCTGGACCCCGACGAGACCTTCGGACTGGATACATTCATGTGCCTGGCCTCCGCGGCCATCGACGACGTCCGCCGGCGAGGCAAGCTGCCCATCCTGGTGGGTGGGACGGGCCAGTACGTCTGGTCCCTTCTGGAGGGCTGGCGGCCTCCCAGGGTGCCCCCCAACCGCGCTCTGCGCAGGAGACTGGAGGAGGAGGCCGGGCGGCACGGACCCGAGGCCCTCTTTCGCCGTCTGCTGGAAGTGGACCCGCAGGCCGAAAACACCGTCGACGGCCGCAACCCCCGCAGGGTGATACGCGCGCTGGAGGTGTACGAGGCCACCGGCATGCCCCCGTCGACCCTCATCAGGAGCAGGGGACCGTCTCCGTACGTCTTCTCCGTCGTCGGGCTGACCATGGACCGCCGGGCCCTCTACGAGAGGATAGACGCGCGGGTCGACTCCATGATGGAGTGCGGGCTGCTGGCGGAGACCAGGGGTCTCCTTTCCAAGGGGTACACGCCCGACCTTCCCTCCATGTCCAGCGTGGGATACCGTGAGATGGTCCTGCATCTCACTTCTGGGCTCGCCCTGTCCGAGGCGGTCCAGCGCATCAAGTACGCCACCCACGGCCTGGCCAGGCGCCAGCTTACCTGGTTTCGCCCCGGGGACCCGCGGATACGCTGGACCGCCGCCGGGCCCCAGGCGGTGCACGGGCTCCGGGGGCTGGTGGCGGAGCTGCGTGAGACCCACAGGCCCCCACATGGGTCCCTATGATAGAATAGCGTCACCCGGCCAATGACAAGACAGCGTCGCCCGGAGGGCGGCATGGCCCAGGAGGGGGCATGAAATGAAGTTCACCAAGATGCAGGGCGCCGGGAACGACTACATCTTCATCGACGCACGGGACGAGAGCCTGGCCCTCACCGATTGGCCCGCCCTCTCCCGGGCAATGAGCGACCGCCATTTCGGCGTCGGCGGGGACGGCATAATCCTCTTCCTTCCCTCCCGGACGGCGGACCTGAAGATGCGGATGTTCAACGCCGACGGCTCCGAGGGAGAGATGTGCGGCAACGGCATCCGCTGCTTCGCCAAGCACGCGGTGGACAGGGGGATGGTCGCAGCCGACTCGTCCTCGGTCCGGGTGGAGACCCTGTCCGGCGTCAGGACCATCGAGCCCGTGCTGGAGGGCGACGCGGTCGTCAGGGCCAGGGTCGCCATGGGTGAGCCCCGTCTGGCCCCGGCGGAGGTGCCCGTGGACCTCCCCGACGGGGGAGGAGAGAGGGTGTCGGGGGCCGTCGTCAACTACCCGCTGGAGCTGGGGGGAGCTCACCTGAAGCTCAGCTTCGTCTCCATGGGCAACCCCCACGCGGTGGCCTTCCTCGACGAGCCCGTCGACCGGTTCCCCCTGCACGTCCTGGGCCCGCAGGTGGAGCGCCATCCCATGTTCCCCAATCGCGTCAACTTCGAGATCGTCAATCAGGCCGGGGATGGACGCCTCACGGCCCGGGTATGGGAGCGGGGGTCGGGCGAGACCATGGCCTGCGGCACGGGCGCCTGCGCCATCGGGGTGGCCTCCCGCATCCTGGGGCACACGGGGGACGCGGTTGACATAACGCTGCCGGGCGGCACCCTCAACGTGAGCTGGGACGGCCGCGGCCAGGTGTACCTGGAGGGGGACGCGGTGGAGGTGTTCCAGGGAGAGTGGACTGAATAGGTGGAGCGAGATAGCATGAGGTTCTCCAAACGGCTGAACAAGCTGGCGCCCTACCCCTTCGTGGAGATATCCCGTATCCTGACGGAGAAGCGGGCGGCCGGCGAGGACGTCGTGACCTTCGGCATAGGCGACCCGGACATTCCGACCCCGTCCCACATCATCGACCGTCTGGTGGAGGCTGCCCACAGGCCCCCCAACCACCGCTATCCCGAGACCGACGGCCTCCCGGAGATGCGGCGGGCCATCGCCGATTGGTACGAGAAACGCTTCTCCGTCAGGCTGGACCCGGACACCGAGGTCCTGCCCCTGATCGGCGCCAAGGAGGGGATCGGCCACGCCGCCTTCTGCTTTCTGGACCCCGGCGACGTGGCGCTGGTCCCCGACCCCGCCTATCCCGTCTATGCCGTGGGCACCATGTTCGCCGGCGGAGAGAGCTACCGGATGCCCCTCCTGGAGGAGAACGGGTGGCTGCCGGACCTGGACGCCATCCCCGAGGAGGTGGCCAGGGACGCCAGGGTCATGTGGCTCAACTACCCCAACAACCCCACCGCCGGCGTGGCCGACAAGGACTACTACCGCCAGGTCGTCGAGTTCGCCAGGAGGCACCGGATCGCGGTGATGCACGACGCGGCCTACAGCGAGGTGGTCTACGACGGGTACGTCGCCCCCAGCTTCCTGGAGGTCGAGGGCTCCATGGACGTGGGGCTGGAGTTCCACTCCCTATCCAAGTGCTTCAACATGACGGGATGGCGCATAGCCATGGCCGTGGGCAACGCGGACATGATCAAGGCGCTGTTCCAGATCAAGTCCAACCTGGACTCGGGCATTCCCCAGGCCATCCAGGAGATGGCCATGGAGGCCCTGTCCGGGTCACAGGAGCCGATAGCCGAGAACAACCGGATATACCAGAGGCGCAGAGACAAGCTCGTGGGCGTGCTGAAGGAGCTTGGGCTCCGCGTGACCCCGCCCCAGGCCTGCCTGTATGTGTGGGCCCGGGTACCCGAGGGCTACACCTCGGCCGAGTTCGCCGGACGCCTCCTGGAGGATAGGGCCATCGTCGTAACCCCAGGCTCGAGCTATGGTGAATACGGCGAGGGATACATCCGGTTTTCCCTGACCACCCCCGACGAGCGGGTAGACACGGGCGTGGAGCGCCTGGCGTCATGGAAGATACCACCTCCCCAGGGAGCCTAGCAGCATAGCCAGAAAGCCCATATCCACAGGTCCCGACACGGAGCGCGCCATCTTGGTGGGCGTCGCATCGAAGGTTCGAAACGCGCTGTGGAGCCTGGACGAGTCCCTCCAAGAGCTGACCATGCTGGCCCAGACCGCCGGCGCAGAGGTGGTGGGGGTCATACGGCAGCGGCTGGACAAGGGTAGCCGCACCTACTTGGGGCCAGGCAAGCTGGAAGAGCTGGAGGAGCTCCGCACCCGGGAACGGGTGACCCTGGTGGTCTGCGACGACGAGCTTACGCCCAACCAGCAGCGCAACCTGGAGACCCGGCTTGATGTCAAGATAATCGACCGTACGGCCCTGATCCTGGACATTTTCTCCCGCCACGCCAGGACCCGGGAGGGCCAGCTACAGGTGGAGCTGGCACAGCACCAGTACATTTTGCCCCGCCTGGCGGGACAGTGGTCTCACTTGGAGCGGCTGGGAGGCGGCATCGGCACCCGGGGCCCCGGTGAGAGTCAGCTGGAGACGGACCGCCGTCTGATCCGCAGGAGGATCCAGCGGCTGGAGCGAGAGCTGGACGTGGTACGCCGCCGCCGGTCCTCCTACATGGCAAGGCGTAAGCAGGCCCGGCTGCCCGTGGTCTCCCTGGTGGGGTACACCAACGCCGGGAAGAGCACCCTGTTCAATGCCCTGAGCAGGGCCGGGGTGACCGTACAGGACCGCCTGTTCTCCACCCTCGACCCCGTGACCCGGCGCATCTGGCTGCCCAGGGGAGGCCAGTCCCTCATCACCGATACGGTGGGGTTCATCCACAAGATGCCCCCGGCGGTATCGGTGGCCTTCCGCGCGACCCTGGAGGAGCTGCAGGAAGCGGACCTGCTGCTGCACGTGGTGGACATAACCCACCCCAAGGCCCCCGAGCAGTCCCAGGTCGTGGACGAGATCCTGGAGGAGATGGGCCTGGGGGACAAGGCACGGCTGCTGGTGGTCAACAAGATGGACCTGATGGCCTCTCCGCCCCAGGACGGCTTTCAGGCAGACGACGCGGTGGACGGCTCTCTACCCCGGGAGGCGACGGTGCTGGTGTCGGCGGCGATGGGCTGGAACCTGGACGCTCTGCTGGAGGAGATCGAGACCCGGCTGGGCGCCATGGGACTGCTCAGTGCAACGGTCGGCACGGCGTCGGGCTGAGACTGGCCCCCCTGCGCGGCCCTCAGCCAGGTCCTCGCGGCGCCCTCGCGTGGTCAAAATGTGGTCAACCCCGGCGCCGACACCCCCTAATTCATACCTGGGCCGATAGCTCAGTTTGGTCAGAGCATCGGACTCTTAATCCAAGGGGTTAGCTTGGTGCTAGGTGGCGTGAGGCCGCGTCAGTGCGGGGATAACCTCAAAAAGTGTGGGCGGTGTGGGCAAAATGTGGGCAGCGTGGGCAAGGGGCCAAGCCGCCCCTGGGTGACCCTCAGACTGCTCCACCCAGGCCGCCAGGTTGCTAAGCCAAGACTAAAGAAAACACCCCCGCCTGCAAGAGAACGGGGGCGCTTGCCCCTCGGGTGAAGCCGAGGAAAGGGCACGAGGTATGGACAAGTATGGGACTCGGGACCCGAGCAGCCGCCCAGCTCACCGCCAGCGGCGTGGGCATCGAGGATGCCCTACCCGGCGGTTCACACAGGTTCGGGTGGACTTCAGCTCGGGGAACGAGTTCGGGGGCATGGTCCGTCAGGTGGCCCTGGTGGAGCTGTCCGAGGACTCAGAGGGTGTCTGTCATATCGAGGACACCACGCTTACGCACGGAGCGGCGTTGCGGGGGCGTCAGTGGTAGTCGGGGTCGGGCGAAGGGCTGGGAGGGCCCTAAGCGTAGACGCTGGCCAGCGTCTTCCAGCTCCCGGAGGGCATCGTGCCTTTCAGGGTCTTTGATGCGTCGGTGGTGGAGAGCCGGTAAAGCTGCCGTGAGCTTGAGGAGGTGTTGATGGCATTGAGCGCCCCTCCAAGGCCCTGCGGATTTTACTAGTTGGTTCGCACAACATACGTTATGTGAATACCAGCCTGGGGTGTGTTGACATAACGTTGCGACCCCGGTTTTTTACTCCGCCCGGCCGAAAAGCGAAACGGAGGCGGTGAACGACCCCGGCCGGCCGCCCAGGTTGTGGGTGAGGCCCAGGTCGGCCTTCTGGAGCTGCCGCTGGCCCGCCCGCCCCTGGAGCTGCTTGTACACCTCGTAGATCATCCGGATCCCGCTGGCGCCGATGGGATGCCCGAAGCACTTGAGCCCACCGTCGGTGTTTATCGGCAGGTCCCCCTCCAGCGTAAAGGCGCCGGCCTCCACGTCGTCCCTGCCCCTACCCCTGGCGCTGAAGCCCAGGTCCTCGGCTATTATCAGCTCGGTGATGGTGAAGCAGTCGTGGACGATGGCCAGGTCGATCTCCTCCCGGGGGGCGGTTACCTCCGCCTCCTGGTACGCGGCCTGGGCAGCCCGTACGTTCTCGGGGAAGTGCACGAAGTCCCAGTCGTCCCGGAGCATCCCGAAGGAGCCGACGGACAGGCCCAGGCCCTTCACGAGCACGTGGTCCGGCCGCAAGCTCCTGGCGATTTCCGGGGTCGTGATGATGGCCGCCGCAGCCCCGTCGCTGACCCCGCAGCAGTCGTAGAGGCCCAGGGGCCAGGCGATCATGGGGGCCTTCATTATCTGCTCAACGCTCACCTCCCGCTGGAAGTGGGCCTTGGGGTTCAGTGTCCCGTTGTGGTGGTTCTTGGAGGCGATCTGGGCCAGCACCCGCTTGCCCTCCTCGTAGGGGATGCCATAGTGGTGGAAGTACCGGGTGGCCGCCATGGCGAACTGGGACGGCGGCGGAGTCGGCGGCTCCACGCCGCTGGTGACGCCCTCGCCGACGGCCAGGCCCGAGAAGCCCGAGTCCTTCAGCTTCTCGACGCCCAGGGCCAGGACGATGTCGTAGACACCCGCCGCCACGGCGTAGCTGGCGTTTCTGAAGGCGTCGGTGGCCGTGGCGCAGGCGTTCTCCACCCGGGTGATGGGAACGTAGTCCAGCTTCAGGGCCTGGGCCAGGGGCTGCCCCGTTCGGAAGGTCTGCACCGTGCCCAGCCACGCGGCCTGCACGTCCTTGGGGTCTATTCCGGCGTCCTCGTAGGCCTCGTAGGCCGCCTCGACGATCAGGTCGGCCGGGCCCGACTCCCAACGCTCCCCGAACTTGGTGCACCCCATCCCGATGATCGCGACCCGGTCTTTGATTCCCCGCATGGCCCCTCCTGTTATGTCAAGGCGGTGGTTGCCGTTACCCTCGTACCGGTACCGATTTCCAGTAGTAATTGTGTATGCCGCTGACCACGCGCAGCTTGCGGAAGCTCATCTCCACCGGCATCCCCACCTGCACCTCGTCCAGCTCACGGTCGGTCATCATGCAAAGCATCCGACCGCCGCCCTGGAAGTTCACTACGGTGATTACCAGCGGCGTGTCCGTGGTGCCCGCCAGGTAGTCCATAGAATAGGTGAATACCGTGCCCTTCTTGTCCGACAGGCGGACCGGCTCGGAATCGTCCCTGGCCAGGCACTCGGCGCACACCCTCTGGGGAGGGTACTGGGTGAACCCGCACTGGTTGCACCTGCCGCCGTAGAGGCGCAGGTTCTGCTCCGTCTCCCGCCACAGGGCCGTCACAGAGGGCACCGCGGGGGGCGGCCTCCTGGCCGCGTCCGAGGCCCAGACGTCCCGCCAACGGGCGTAGGTCTCGTAGCTGGGGACGACCGCCTTGGACTCCACCTGGGCCTGGACTCCCCGGCCCCCGTTGGAGGCTGCCGGGGACGTCACGCGGAAGGCGAATGCGTCGCTGCCGTCCCCGTAGCTGGCCGTAAGGACCAGGTCCCCCTCCTTGGCCTCCTCCAGGGCCCCTACCAGCAGCATCAGCGGGTAGGCCGCGCCCGTGTTGCCCACCTTCCCGAAGAGCGGGTCCTGGAGCTGCTCCGGGGCGAACCCCATGCGGCGCCCGAGCTGCGAGTAGCGCCGGGCGTCGGGGGAGTGGAAGCCGACCTTGGAGAAGTCCCTGGGGGTCAGGCCCTGCTTGGCCATGAACTCCGCCACCGACTCGGGCAGGATGCGCTCCAGCCCCTCCTCGTTCATGAACCGGTCCTCCCAGGACCGGACGAAGGTGTCTCCCTGGGAGCGCCACACGTCCAGCATGTTCTCGGTAATGGAGTGGGTCCCCTCTACGGTAGCCGCGGTACCGTCATTGGAGAGGAGCAGTGCCACGGCCCCGTCGCCCAGGTTGCGCTCCACATCGCTTCGCGGCGCGCCCAGGCGGGTGTCGGACGCCACCACCAGCACCTGGCGGGCGGAGCCTGCGCCAATGGAGTCCATGGCCATCTTCAGGGCCGTGGTGCCGCACCTCAGGACGCCGGTAACGTCGGCAGCGAAGATGTCCCGGCGGAGGTCCAGGGCGGTGGCGACTATCGAAGCGCACTGTTTCTCCGAGTACGGGGGCGTCGTGCTGGCGAACAGCAGGCCGTCGACGCTGCTCCGGTCCACGCCGCGCAGGCAGTTCAGGCCCGCGGCCACCGCCATGGTCACGCTGTCCTCGTCGAAGTTGGCGACGGCCTTCTCGCCCGGCGACGACCAGCCGGCCGTCTCCTTGCCGAGACGGTACCGCGGTATGTACGAGCCGAAGGTCCTGATTCCTGTCATTGCCTCTCTCGCCGCCTGCTTCCAGCTACGGCTATGCTAGCAGCCGCCCTGGGGAGTGTCAATCGACGGGCCGCCCCCCCGGTACCCGGAGCCCCCCGGCCGTGCTAGACTACCCGACGACGGCGGCATCGAACGCGGCCCGACGGGGAGGTGGTTATGTCAACCAGGCGGATACCTTCGGAGGAAGAGGTTCTGGGATACATGTCGTCCCTCAGCAACTGGGGGCGTTGGGGGCCGGAGGACCAGCTTGGCACCCTGAACCTGATCACGCCGGAGAAGCGGGCCCAGGCGGCATCCCTGGTCCGCGAAGGCATAAGCGTGACCTGCTCCAGGCTCATCGTACCGGAGATGGCCCCCGACGTGACCAGCATTCCGCCGCTCCACTACATGGTGAACACGGGAGAGACTCCCGAGGGCACCAACGAGAGCGCTTCGGACTTCATGGGCCTCTCCTTCCACGGCCTCACCGTGACCCACCTGGACAGCCTCTGCCACCAGTTCTGGGATGGCAGGATGTACAACGGCCAGCCCGCGTCCCTGATAAACGTCCGGGACAGGGCAACGGTGTGCGCCGTGGACAACGCCCAGAACGGCATCGTCACCCGCGGCGTGATGCTGGACATCACCAGGGTGCGGGGCGTGGAGTGGCTCGAGGCGGGCGAGGGCGTCTTCCCCGAGGACCTGGAGGCGGCCGAGGAGGTCCAGGGAGTGCGGGTGGAGGAGGGCGACGCGCTGCTCCTGAGGCTGGGCTGGTACAGGAGGAGGCTGAAGATGGGCCCCCCGCCCGCGCCGGACCGGCCCGGTCTGCACGTCGCAAGCATGCCCTGGGTGCACGAGAGGGGCGTCTCCATTCTCGCGGCGGACGCGTCGGAAGACGTGGTGCCCAGCGGATACCCGGGGAACCGGCAGCCCGTCCACAAGGTGGGTCAGGTCGCCATGGGACTGTGGCTGATAGACGCGGGGAACTTCGAGGAGCTGAACGAGGTCTGCACCCGCCTGGGCCGCTGGGAGTTCATGTTTTCGGTGGCGCCCCTGCGGTTCAAGAACGCCACCGGCTCGCCGGTAAACCCCCTGGCCCTCTTCTGACCCCCCGGCCTATTCTCCGACCCCGCTGGCCCCTTACTGAAGAGGCCCTACCGCTTCCTGAGCAGCTTCTTGAGGCTCTTGGGCTCCTTGGGCGGGTCCATGTACTGTCCCCGAATGGTGTAGGCGACCTCGGACACGTACAGGTCGCCGTGGGAGTCCACGGCGACGCCGTGGGGTGCGATGAACTGGCCGGGGCCCTCGCCCTCCGCCTCGTCCCCGAACCGCTCCAGGAGCTTCCCGTCCAGGTCGTACACCCCCACCCGGTGCCCCAGCCCGGGGGCGTCGTCAACGCCCGTCATGCCGTTCAGCTCCCCGACGAACACCACGCCGTCCCGGAGGACCATGGCATCGGGACGGTGGATGTTGCTCCACATGGTGATGAACTTGCCCCGGGCGTCGAACACCTGCACCCGGTGGGCCTCACGGTCCGCCACCAGCACCCGGTCGTTGGCGTCGACGGCGATGTTGTGGGGACGTATGAACTGGCCGGCGTCGATGCCCGGACTGCCCCAGGAGAGCTTGTACTCCCCCGCCGCCGAGTAGACGTGGATACGGGAGTTGCCGTAGCCGTCGGAGACGTACACGTCCCCGTTGCTGGGCATGATGGCTGCCGACGTGGGACGGTTGAAGGGCTCCCCGCTCCACTTGGGCGCGGGGTTGTTCCTCTCGCCGATCTCCATCAGCTTTTCGCCCTGGGAGCTGAACTTCTGGATGGTGTGTATCCCGTCGTCAGCCACCAGCACCGAGTCGTCGTGGGCGATGTACAGGCCGTGGGTCCTGTTGCTGAACAGGCCCTCGCCAAAGGACCCAAGGAAGTTCCCACCGCGGTCGAACACGATGATGGGGTGCTCGCCCCGGGTCAGTACGTACACGTTGTCCTGGGAGTCCACGGCCACGCCGGGGCACTCGTGCAGGCTCCAGCCCTCGGGCAGCTTCTCCCACTCCTCCAAGGGTTGAAACGTCAGGTCTCCGCTTCCCACGGTCACGGTCATGGCGCGTCCCTCCGGGATTCTGTTGGCTGTAGGCGAGTAGGTCCGCCCCGCCCGGAGCCACTATATAAGCTGGCCTGGAATGGGTCAAGGGCCGCGGGGGGCCGCCAACGCGCGGCAGGCTGTGTGTTACCATTGGGCCTGCGGTCCGGCGTCGCGAGGCCCGGTGGAGGTCCGATGACGAGTCAGGGGCAGGGAAAACGACCGAGGGTCTTCTATGGGTGGTGGCTGGTGGCCCTCACCGGCCTGATCATGTCCCTGGGCAGCGTCCCCCTGTTCCACGCCCTGGGCGTGTGGAGCGTGGCGTTGGAGCGCCAATTCCAATGGAGCCGCACCCAGCTATCCTTCGCCTTCGTGCTCAGCCGCGCCGAGGCGGGGTTCTTGGGCCCGGTGGAGGGGTACCTTAGCGACCGGCTCGGAACCCGGCGGATGGTGCTGATCGGCCTCTCCATCCTGGGTCCGGGATACTTCCTCTTCGGACAGACCCACGCCCTGTGGATGTTCTACCTGACATACGTCATCATGTCCTTTGGAAACGGGCTCGGCAGCTGGATTCCCATGGTCACCGCGCTGAACAACTGGTTTCTGCGCAGGCGGTCCACCGCGGTGGCGTGGGCCAACGTGGGCAACCGCCTGGGAGCCCTGGTGCTGGTCCCCGCCATCGCGTGGGCGGTGGACCCCGACGCCGACCGGCTGGGCTGGCAGGCAACCGCGTCCATCCTGGGGGGCGTCGTCCTCGCCCTGGCCGTTCCCCTGTACCTGGTGATACGAAACCGGCCCGAGGAGTACGGCCAGTACCCCGACGGCGTCCCAGGCCCGGAGGCGCAGAGCCCATCCGGGCCCGCCGCAGCTCCATCCTCTCAGGCCCAGGACACCGGCCTGACCACCAGGGAGGCCCTGAGGACCTCCGCCTTCTGGCTGGTCAGCTTCGGCCACGCCTTCACCGTCGCCCTGCTGGTGACCCTGTCGTCTCACCTGGCCCTCATGCTCACCGACGAGGAGTTCGGTCTCTCCCTGCAGACCGCCGCCTGGGTCATAACCACCTACATAGCCACCTCCATGGTGTGCCATCCCATAGGCGGATACATAGGGGACCATCTACCCAAGAACTGGGCCATCTTCGTGTCCTCGGTAATCCAGGCCGCCTCGGTGTTCGCGATTACGTTAACCCACACCGCGCCCATGGCCTTCCTCTTCGCCGTAGTCTTTGGGATCGGGGACGGCGGCCGCAATCCGTTGACCCTGGCCATCAGGGGGGACTACTTCGGGCGCAGGGCTTACGCGACCATCCTTGGCATGTCCCAGATTCCCATGAACATCACCATTCTGATGGCGCCCCTCCTGGTGGGCGTGTACCGGGACGTATGGGGAAGCTACAACCCCCCGTTCCTCGCCGTTGCCGCCGTATCGGTCCTGGGCGGCCTCATGTTCCTCTTCTCCAAGAACCCCATGGCCCAGAGGTCCCGCGCGGGCGGCGCGGCCTCCGGCGACTAGGACCCCCCTGACGTCCTTTGGCGCCGGGGTGGACCAACCTCGGCGGCCGTCCGGAGTGACGCCGTCCGCTGGACGCGGCCCCGCCCCTCGGATATCATGCCCTTGTCCACTCGTTTCACCTGACTCAGACGGAGGGCCATAGATGTCCAGCACCACAACCCTCAGGGTCCGTATCGACGCCGACGCGGTGACGATGGACGCCGAGCTGAACGACACCGACACCGCCCGGGTCATATGGGAAGCCCTCCCCTTCGGGGCGCCGGGCAACACCTGGGGGGACGAGATATACTTCGCCATACCCGTGGTAAAGGAGCTGGAGAAGGGCCAGGACACCGTGGAGTTGGGCGACCTGGGCTACTGGCCTCCCGGCAAGGCGTTCTGCATATTCTTCGGCCCAACCCCCGCCAGCCAGGGCGACGAGATCCGCCCCGCCAGCGCCGTCACGGTGGTCGGCAAGCTCCTGGGGGACCCTACGTTGTTCAGGCAGGTGCCCTCGGGGCAGCAGGTCACCATCTCCATCGCCTCCTAGGTGGCATCGGCGGACCCCGCGCCGCCCGCCATCCGCTTATTGACTGCCCGGCCCAGGGTTTCTATATTGGTTACGGAATCCGGTGGACGTGGGAGGCCTCATGCTGGCCACGGTCAGTACCTGTGCCGTCGAAGGGCTGGACGGCTACATAGTCTCGGTGGAGGTGGACATCTCCCCGGGCCTGCCCTCCTTCTCCATCGTGGGCCTACCCGACACCGCCGTCCAGGAGGCCAGGGAGCGGGTCAGGGCGGCCATCAGGAACTCGGGCTGCGACTTTCCAATGCGCCGGATCACCGTGAACCTGGCGCCTGCGGACACCCGCAAGGCTGGCCCGTCCTACGACCTGCCCATCGCCCTGGGCATCCTGCTATCCTCCGGACAGCTCTCCGGCACTCCCGACTCGGCCCTATTCCTGGGCGAGCTGTCCCTGGACGGAGGGCTCCGTCACACGGGCGGGATTCTGCCCATGGTGTCCGTGGCCAGGGACCGGGACTTTGACTCGGTCTTCGTCCCCGCCGTCGACTCCACGGAGGCGGCGTTGGTGGAGGGCATCGACGTGATGCCGGCGGCCAACCTGGCGGACCTGCTGGGCCACTTCCGGGGCGAGGCGCCCATGAGGCCCGTGGACAAGCCGGCCCTCCGGCTGACGGACGAGGACCAGGGTCACGCCGGCGCCGACCTCTCCCACATCCGCGGCCAGGAGAACGCCAAACGCGCCCTGGAGGTGGCGGCGGCTGGGGGACACAACCTCCTGATGAGCGGGCCTCCCGGCAGCGGCAAGACCCTCCTGGCGAGGGCCATGCCGTCGATACTGCCCCGGATGACCGCCGGGGAGGCCCTGGAGGTCACTAAGATCTACAGCGTGGGGGGACTCCTGCCCATCGACAGGCCGTTGATGGCCCAGCGCCCCTTCCGCTCCCCCCACTACACCATCTCCAACGCCGGCCTGGTCGGCGGGGGAAGGCTGCCCAGGCCCGGGGAGATTACCCTGAGCCACCGGGGCGTTCTGTTCCTGGACGAGCTGCCCGAGTTCGGCCACGCGGCGCTGGAGTCCCTGCGCCAACCCATGGAGGACAAGGTGGTCACCATCAGCCGCGTCGGGGGGTCGGTATGCTACCCGGCCAACTTCTCCCTGATCGGGGCCATGAACCCCTGTCCCTGCGGCTACTACAATCACCCCACCAGGGCCTGCGTGTGCTCTCCCGGAGCGGTGGCCAGATATCAGAAGCGCATCAGCGGGCCGCTCCTGGACAGGATCGACATCTTCATCGAGGTCCCCCCGGTGGAGTACGAGAAGCTGGTAACCGAGGGCGCTGAGGACGGCTCGATCCGGGTGCGCCGGCGGGTGGAGGACGCCCGTGACCTGCAACGCTCCCGGTTCGAGGGTACTCAGCTAGCCAGCAACTCGGAGATGGGCCCCGAGGAGGTGTGGAGCTTCTGCCAGACCGAAGAGAACGCCACCGGCCTCCTCCAGTCGGCGATGAAGCAGCTCGACCTGTCGGCCCGCGGGTTTCACCGGATACTGAAGCTCTCCCGCACCATCGCGGACCTGGCGGGCTCGACGACCATCGGCGTCCACCACGTGGCCGAGGCCCTACAGTACCGCCCCAGGGGGATGGGCTAGCACAGACTACGGAGCAGCAGGCCGCTCCGGCAGCGTTATGTCAAGCGCGATAGGGCAGTGGTCCGAACCCATCACCTCGGGAAGGATGCCGGCCCCGGTAACGCAGGGGGCCAGCGACTCACTCGCGAAGAAGTAGTCTATCCTCCAACCCACGTTGCGCTCCCTGGCGGCGGTCATCGTGTCCCAGTAGGTGTACTGCCCCGGCTGATCGTTGAACATCCTGAGGGTGTCCACGAAGCCCTCCTGCAGAAGCCTGTCGATCCACCTTCGCTCCTCGGGCAGGAAGCCGGAAAGGCGTGAGTTCTGTTGGGGGCGGGCCAGGTCGATCTCCTTGTGGGCGGTGTTGACGTCGCCGCAGATGACCACGTGCCGCCCCCGGGCCGTGAGCCCGCAGGCGTACTCCAGGAACGCCTCGTAGAACTCCATCTTGTACCTCAGACGGTCCCTGGAGGACCGGCCGTTGGGGAAGTAGCTGTTCAGCAGCACGAAGTCCCCGTAGTCCGCGACTACGGTCCGGCCCTCCCGGTCGAACTCCTCCACGCCGAACCCGCATGCAACGCTCGCCGGGGCCGTCCTGGAGTACAGGGCGACCCCACTGTACCCCTTGCGCTCGGGGAAGGCGAAGTAGGCGGAGTAGCCGGCCACGTTCAGGAGCTCGTCGGGGACCTGCCCGTCGGACACCTTGGTCTCCTGGAGGCACAGGACGTCGGGAGCTGCGCCGGCCAGCCAGTCCAGGAAGCCCTTCTTGTGGACCGCCCTCAGGCCATTGACGTTCCACGACATGAGCCGCAGGGTCCTGCCGTCACCGTCCACCGGGCTCACCGGCCCTCGTCTGACCGGGCGTATGGCCTCAACGACGCCAGGAGGCGGCGGCAGGCGGCGGAGACCTCATCGACGGCGCCATGAAAGGCCTCCTGATTGGCCCTGGAGGGCGCCCGATAGCCGCTGACCTTGCGCACGAACTGCAGGGCCGCGGCCTGGATCTCCTCGTCGGTCGCGGGGCTTCCAGCCCGCCTCAGGGGCCTGATGCTTCGACACACGGCGACGTCACTCCAAGGGGGTCTGATACGGGCCAAGGGGGTCTGATACGGGCAGTATAGGACCGTATCCGGCTCCGTTCAAGCACCCTCGTTCAAGCTCTAAGAAGCGGCGCCGGCCCCTCGCTTGACTGGCCTCACGGGCCGATATAGACTGCCGGTGACGCGGGGACTCGGTGGAAGGAGGCCAGCCGTGGGAAGCTTCAGGATGCAGGTCGGCAACGCGGAGATACTGGCCCTCTCGGACATGAACATAGGCATCGGCGCCCCCATGCAGGAGCTGTGGCCCAAGGTCCCCCCCGACGCCTGGAAGGCCTATGCGGAGCTGTATCCCGACGCGTTCGACGGGGACCGCATGCGCCTGGAGGTCGCCTGCTACCTGGTGCGCTCCCAGGGCAAGACGATCCTCATCGACACCGGCTACGGCCCCGGGCCCATCAGGGCCATCGGCGGTAGGCGCGGCGAGCTGATGCTCGACCTGGCCACGCGAAAGGTCACCGACGACGACGTGGATATCGTGTTTCTCTCGCACCTGCACCTGGACCACGTGGGCTGGAACACGGTCCGGCGGGGCGACGGCTGGGTCCCGACCTTCCCCAACGCCCGCTACATATGCCACGAGGCCGACCTGGAACACTTCCGCAAGGAGGAGGTCCAGGCGGCCCAGACCTACCGGTTCATGTATATGTTCGTGGACCCTCTGGACGAGCAGGGACTCCTGGACACCGTCTCCGGGGACTTCGACCTTACCGACGAGGTGAAGGCGGTCCACACACCGGGCCACACCCCCGGCCACATGAGCGTACTGGTCACCTCCGGCGGCGAGCGCGCCAACATCCAGGGAGACGTCCTGATACATCCCGCCCAGGTGACGGAGGAGGAGTGGAACTCCCGTTTCGACGTCGACTGGGACACAGCCAACGTCACCCGCCGCAAGCTGCTTGATCAGGTCGAGGCGGAGGGCGCCACCGTCGTATCGTGTCACTTTCCCCTACCCGGATTCGGGCGGGTCGTCCGCTCCCAGGGCAAGCGTTACTGGCAAACGGGCCTGTAGGGAGGTTAGCCATGGCGACAGCCGACCCCCGGAGGGTGCTCGACACCTTCGACCGGGAAGCCATGCTGGAGGTCGCCCAGCAGCTCATTCGGATTCCCAGCTTCAAGACCGAAGAAACTGAAGTCGCTCGCTACATCGCCGGCCTGCTGGAACATCGCGGCTACGAAGTGCAGCTCCAAGAGGTGGAGCCGGGCAGGTTTCAGACGGTGGCCACTCTCAGGGGCACGGGTGGTGGGAAGTCCCTGATGCTCAACGGCCACATAGACATTGACCCTCTGGCCCTGAACTGGAAGCGCGATCCATGGACCCCCAGCGTCGAGGGGGACCGCCTTTACGGCGGCGGCATCCGGAACATGAAGGCGGGCGTCGCCTCCCTAATGGAGGCCGCGGAGTGCATACGGCGCTCGGGGATAAGTCTCAAGGGCGACCTGGTGCTGGCCTTCGTGGTCGGGGAGCTCCAGGGAGGCGTGGGCACGACCTACCTGTGTGAGCACGGCCCGCTGACGGACATGGCCGTGGTGCCCGAGCCCTTCGGGGCCGACAACGTGGTGACCGTGAGCGCAGGCGTGGTCGAGCTGGCCGTACACACCATCGGCAACTCCAGGCACATCAGCCGCATGGAAGAGGCCGTGGACGCCATCGAGATGATGCTCCTGGCCATCCCGGCCATCAAGGCCGTGCGGTTCACCCACACCCCCAGGGCCGACCTCCCCGCCCTGCCCAGGGTCAACGTCGGCACCATCATCGGCGGCCGGGGCAGGGACTATGACCTCCGCGGCCCCAACTTCGTCTCCGACTTCTGCACGGTCATCGTGGACGTGCGCTACCTCCCCGGCATGACATCCACTTCGGTCCGGGCGGATATCACCGCCGCGCTGGACAGGCTTAAGTCCGGGAACCCGGACTTCAGGTACGAGATCGAGATGCCGCCCCCGCCCAAGCACAAGGTGTTCAGCATGGTGATGGAGCCCTTCGACCTGCCCAAGGACGAGTACATACTCCAGTGCCTGTTGCGCCAGTACCGCACCATCACCGGACGCGAGCCCCAGGCGGTGGGCACCGTGCTCCCCTACTCCTACACCGGCGACGACACCTGCCACCTGTGGAAGGCGGGGGTACCCTGCGTCCTATACGGCCCTGGCGGCGGCTCCGAGTCGGCCACCATCCCCGACGAGTCCTCCAGCATAAGCGACATGGAGCAGGTGGCCAGGGTCCTGGCCCTGACGGCCCTGGACGTCTGCAATCTGGACAGCTGAGCCCGGGACAAGCCAGAGGCAACAAAGAAGGAGCGCCATGGACGCCATGACCGAGGGAATCAGCCGGTACGCCCGGGGATTGGACTACGAGGACATCGACCCCGAAACGGTGCGGCAGACCAAGATACGGCTCATCGACTCCCTGGCCTGCGGCCTGGCCTCCTACGACTACCCGGTGGGCAGGATGGTCCGGGCCGTGGCGGCCGGCACAGACGGCAACCCCGGCAGCACCGTCATAGGGACGGACCACCGCTCCTCGCCCGAGCTCGCCGCCTTCGCCAACAGCGCCATGGTCCGCTTCCTGGACTGCAACGACACCTACCACTCCCTGGACTCGGGGCACCCCAGCGACCAGCTGCCCGGTGTGCTGGCGGCGGCGGAGATGGCCGGGGCCGACGGAAAGACCGTCATCGCGGCTACGGTAGCGGCTTACGAGGTCTACTGCGGCCTCTGCGACGTCGCCAACATATCCTGGGGCGATTCCCGGTGGTACAACGCCACCTGGGGCCCCATAGCCAGCGCCGCCGCCGTGTCCAGGGTGCTGGGTCTCTCCCAAGAGCAGACCGGCCACGCCATCTCCATCGCCCTGGCCTCCCACGCATCCCTGGGAGTCATCACCAGGGGCGACCAGGTCCCCCTGTGGCACGCCTGCGCCGACCCCAACGCCGTCCGGCAGGGGGTCTTCGCGGCGCTGCTGGCCAGGGAGGGCATGGACGGCCCCCTGGACCCCTTCGAGGGCACCTACGGCTTCTTCGACGCCATCTCTGGGCCCTTCCCGATGCCCGCCCTGGGCGATGGCAACGGGGGCTTCCGCCTCAACAACACCATCGTCAAGCGGTACACCACCTGCTCCCATACCCAGACCGCCGCCGAGGCCGCCGTCCGGATCCACGGCCAGCTGCCGCAAGACGTGGAGATAGCCGAGGTGCTGGTGACCACCAACTCTTACACCAACGAGGTGTGCGGCAGGCCGGACCGGTGGCGCCCCAACGGGCACAAGACCGCCAACCTCAGCCTGCCCTACTGCATCGCCGTAGGTCTCAGCGAGGGCGGCGTCGGCATGGACCAGTTCACCGAGGCCAAGATTCACGACCCTGACATCCACGCGTTCATGCAGCGGGTGCGCGTCCAGGAGGACCCCGAGTTCAGCGCCGCCTATCCAGCCCAGTCCATGACGGCCGTTGAAGCCATCGACAAGTCGGGCAACCGGTACAGCGCAAAGGTCGGCTACACCACGGGGTTCCCCCAGGAGCCGATAGACGAGGACGGAATCGAGACCAAGTTCCGGGACATGACGGCGCACCTTATCACCCACGACCAGCAGTCCCGGGCCCTGGAGTGGCTCTGGAGCATCGAAGAGAAGCGGGACGTGGGCGAGCTGTTCCGTCATCTGGTAGTGTCCCGGGAAGGGTAGACGTCGCCGGCAACAATCTGGTCCGATGCAGGGCGGGTCCGATGCAGGGCAAACGCCTCAAGACCAAGGAGTTCCTGGTGGAAGTTGTGGAGTTGTTGCGCATGCAACTTCCGGCGTGGCTGCGCGACGTGAACGTCCTGGGGCCGGTGGGCTCTCTGATCAAGGTCCACTACGGCAACCCCAAGGTCCACTACGAGGTGTGGGTGCGCCCGAGGCACGGCAGCATAGAGGTGGGACTCCACTTCGAGGCAGAGTCCGGCCTCAACCGTCGCTACCTTTCCGAGCTGAGGGGACGGCACGCCCAGACGGTCGCTTCCCTGGGACCGGAGGTGCAGCCCGAGGAGTGGGTCCGCTCCTGGACGAGGGTGCACCAGGCCATCCCCTTCTCGGAGCTGGACGAGGACACGCTGATGGTCGTATCGGGCCGGCTCTCCCAGATGGTGGCGCGCCTGGAGCCCGTGGTCAGGGAGATCTCGGGTCCGTGAAGCGGATACGGTCCGCAGCTCCCTCACTCGGAGGTGCTCCTCGGACCCGGGGGTCTTTCAGGAAAGTCGACGCCGCCACGGCGAAGGCAGCGGCCCCCGTCGCCAGGACGAAGACCCAACGGACCTCCGTCGCGTCGGCTATGTGGCCCGCCAGCAGCGGCCCCAGGGCGTTCCCCAGCCCGGCCCCCATCCCCATGAGCCCGAAGGCCGCGGCGGAGAAGTTGGGCGGCACATAGTCTCCCGCCGAGGCGGCGCATATTATGTAAGCCGCCCTGAAGCTCAGCCCCACCAGCACCGCCGAAGCCACGAAGCCCGGTATCACCGGCGCGACCCAGAACAGCAGGCTCCCCGCGCCCAGGGTGGCAAAGGAGAGGAAGAACCCGGCGCGCCGGCCCAACCTATCCGAGGCGGTCCCCCAGAAAACCCCGCTGACGATCCCCAGCGGCCCCAGAAACGTGAACAGCAGGCCGATGGTGGACAGGGAGACTTCCCGCTCCTCCAGGTAGAGTCCGAAGAAGGTCGTGTAGACCCCCGTCGTCCAGCCGGAACAGAAGGCCAGCAGGGCAATGAGCCACACCAGGGGCTCCCTATAGGCCTCCAGCGGCCAGGCGCCCCGGGCGGCCCTGAGGCCTCCCGGGTCTCGCGGCCGGTCCCGGAGGAACAGCAGGGACACCACGCCCACAACGGCCACGATGGCCGCCAGCGCGTACCAGGTGTGCCGCCATCCGTCCACGGGGTCCCGTCCCGTGAGCCACGGCACCAGGGTCCCTATGACCACGAAGCTGGCCCCCCCGCCTGCCGCGGCGATGCCCGCGGCCGTCCCCCGGTTCTGCGAGTCGAACCAGACCGAGAGGAGCCCCATCACCGGCGTCGTGCATCCCTGGATGGTGAAGCCCATGACAGCGCACATGGCCAGGGCGAAGAGATAGCTGAAGGAGGCGCCCAGGAACGCCATGGCGACGGCGTTGGCCAGGGCCGCCACCCCGATGATGATCCGGCTCCCGTACCGGGGCGCCAGCATCCCGAACACGAAGGCCGACGCTATCCCCATCAGGGACGTAACGGTGATCAGCCCCCCGGCCTGGAAGTGGGACAGGCCGAGCCCTTCTTCCATGGAGGGGAGCACCAGGCCGTAGGCCACGCGGGATAGCTGGGTTACCAGGTTGACGACGACGGCTACCGCCAGGATGAGCCCGGCGTATCCCGCCAGCCAGGTGGGGGCTACCCGCCGCATGGACCGTAGGTAGTCATATACGATGGCCCGGGCCGCCCCTCGATCTTTCGCCCCCGGCAGCCGTATGCGATAATGGACTCCCCAGCGTTCGTCTCCGACGAACGCCGGTGCCCGGTGGTGTAGTGGTAGCACAGGGGACTTTGGCTCCCCTGACCCAGGTTCGAATCCTGGCCGGGCAGCCAGTTGTCCCCCAGCGTCCCGCTCCCCCTCAGCCGGCGATTTGCGCGGGTTGGTGCGCCTTCAGGAAGTCGCGCACCTGGTCTATCGTCCTCGCCTTTATGTCCGCTGACTCCTTCCAGGGGTACTCCGTCGCCTGGGCCTTGGGGGCCAACTCCACCAGGTCCATGGCGGCCTCGTAGGAGTGGGACGGAGTGTCATCGGGCATGACCAGCATGGGCGTCTGGCAAGAGCGGGCAAACTCCCGGGACACGCTGTACATGAAGTCCGGCTGGATGCGGTAGAGGTTGTGCAGGTACTGCTCGACGGTCTCCATGGTCACGTCAGGCCGCCGGGCGCACAGCTCGGGGCCCCAGAGGTCCCGGCCGGAGTCGTACATGGCGTCTGGCGTCTTTGGGGCGTGCCCAACGGGCTGGCAGAGCACCGCGGCCGAGACGCGGTCGGGAGCTCGTTCGATGAGCTTCAGCGCGAAAGGTCCCCCGATGCAGTAGCCCATGAACAGGAACTCCCGTATCCCCAAGTGGTCCATCAACCCCAGCTGGTCGTCGGCCAAGGCTCCCCACGGGTCGTCGAGCTGTACCGGCCCGCTAGACTCTCCGCCGCTGGCGTTGCGCTGGTCCATCGTGATGCAGCGGAAGTCGTCCTTGAACTCCTCCATCGCGTTGAACACCTGTTCAGGCCACTTTTCTACTGCCGAGTTCAAGCCCCCGCCGGGGGTCAGGAGAAGCGGGAACCCGGAACCGACCTCCTCGTAGCGGATGCGGACGTCTCCCCTGGTATAGAACGGCATTGCAGCACCTCCTTCTTCGTCGGATAGAGCTCAAGTTGCACGGATCGAGGCTCAAGTCTCCTCGCAATTGTAACTTGGGAGACGCGGACGTCAAGGCGGCAACAGCTTAAGCCCCCGAGCCCAAGGGGGCCCCCCGTATCCCGTGCAGCCTCAGGAACCCCGGCGGAAGAGCCTGCTGAAGAAGGACCCCTTCCCCTGGGACGGGGTCTCCGGCGGCACGGCCAGGTACCTCTCCGGCTCCTTGTCGAAAGCCACCTTGCAGCCGGGCGCGCAGAAATAGTAGGCCTTCCCGTTGTGGTCGCTGCGGCCGCCGGGCGGCGACTCCGTGTCCACGTCCATCTTGCAGATGGGATCGACGGCGGTTGCCATGGGAGTCTGTCCTCCTGTTCTCGGCTATATACGGGCCAGGCGAAGGCGAAGGGAGTTGCTCACCACCGACACCGAGCTGAAGGCCATCGCCAGGGCGGCCAGCACCGGATTGAGGAACCCCCGGTCGCCGAAGAAGAATTCCATGCTCGCGGGGACCCCTCCCACCGCGTCGAACACCGGGTAGAGGGCGCCGGCGGCTATGGGTATGAGCATCACGTTGTAGAAGAACGCCCAGAAGAGGTTCTGCTGGATGGTCCGGATGGTCTTGCGGCTCAGCTCGAGGGCTGTGGTCACTCCCCTCAGGTCTCCCCGCATGAGGGTTATGTCCGCCGACTCCATCGCCACGTCGGTGCCCGTGCCCATGGCGATGCCCACGTCGGCCTGGGCCAGGGCGGGAGCGTCGTTGATCCCGTCGCCCACCATGGCTACCACGGCCCCCTGGTCCTGTAGCCGCCGCACCACCTGGGCCTTGTCCTTGGGCAGCACCTCGGCCTCCACCCACTTCACGCCAACCCGCTCGGCGACGGCCTCCGCCGCCCGGGCGTTGTCCCCGGTCAGCATGACCACCTCCAGCCCCATGCGCTGCAGCTCGCCCACGGCTTGCCGGGAAGTCGGCTTGGGAGTGTCGGACACGGCGACGATGCCCACCGTCCTATCGTCGACGCTCAGGAACATCGACGTCTTGCCCTGCTCGTCCAGGGCCTGGCTCCGGGTCTGCAGCACGCCGGGGTCGAGCCCCATGGAGTCCATGAAGCCGCGGTTGCCGATACGGACCACCCGGCCGTCGAGCACGGCCTCGACACCGCGGCCGGGTACGGCTCGGAGGTCCGCCGCGTCTCCCAAGTCCAGGCCCCGAGACCTCGCCTCCCCTACGATGGCCTCGCCGATGGGGTGCTCCGAGCCCCGCTCCACCGAGGCCGCCAATCTCAGCAGCTCCTCCTCGGACATACCGACGGCCACCAGGTCGGTGACCACAGGCTTCCCCGTGGTGAGGGTGCCGGTCTTGTCCAAGACCACCGTGTCCACCCGTCGAGCCCGCTCAAGCGCGTCGGCGCCGCGGACCAGCACCCCTTGCTCGGCCCCTCTGCCCGTCCCCACAATGATGGCCGTCGGCGTCGCCAGGCCGAGGGCGCAGGGGCAAGCGATTATGAGCACCGCGACGAAGACCAGTATGGCAAAGGTCAGCTCCGGACTTGGTCCCAGCAGCAGCCAGAACAGGAACGCCGCCAGCGCGATGGCCATTACCGCCGGCACGAAGTAGGCGGTCACCCGGTCCGCCAGCCTCTGGATGGGGGCCTTGGAGCCCTGGGCCTCCTCCACCAGGCGAATGATCTGGGCAAGCACGGTGTCCTTGCCCACCTTGGTGGCCCTAAACCGCAAGGCCCCGTCCAGGTTCAGCGTGGCGCCGTAGACGGGCTGCCCGGGATGCTTGTCCACCGGCATGCTCTCGCCGGTGAGCATCGACTCGTCGACGCTGGAGGAGCCGTTGGTCACCTCGCCGTCCACGGGGACCTTCTCTCCTGGCCTCACCGAGACCAGGTCCCCCAACGCCACCTCGTCCACCGGCACGTCCACCTCCCGGCCGTCTCGGACCACCCTGGCGGTGTTGGGTCGAAGCCCCATGAGGCGGCGTATGGCCTCGGAGGTCCGGCCCCTGGCCCGGGCCTCGAGGAAGCGCCCCAGCAGGATCAGCGCGATGATTATCGCCGCCGTGTCGAAGTAGACCGCCGGGTCTATGCCGGCGTTGGACAGGACCTCCGGGGACAGGGCGTCGATGAGCACCACGGCGACGCTGTAGCCGTAGGCGACGCTGGTGCCCAGGGCTATGAGCGTGTGCATGTTGGCGGTGCCGCGCCTGAGGACGGGGACTCCCGAGACGTAGAAGACCCATCCGGCCCATAGCTGCACCGGCGTTGCAACGGCCCATAGCAGGAAGGGATAGAAGGTGAGCTCCATCAGGGTCGAGGTCCAGGGCAGGCCGTCGAAGGTCCCGAGGAACAGCGCGATGGCCGCTGCCCCCGCCAACACAAGCCTGCCCCGGAGCTCCCGGACCTCCCTGACCCTGGAGAGCCTCTCCACGTCCTGGTCGGACCCGGCGGCAGCGTCTCCCGCGGCCGCCGCCCGGTACCCGGCCCTGCCGACGGCGTCGCTGAGCTCGGCCGGACCGGCCGCTCCCGTTACGTGGTCCACGGTGGCCTTCTCCGTGGCCAGGTTCACCGCGGCGACGGTCACGCCCGGCACTCTCCTGATGGCCTCTTCCACGTGGGCCACGCACGCCGCGCAGGTCATGCCCTCTATGTCTAGGACGGTCCTCGTGACGGGGACCCGGTAGCCGGCGTCGGCCACGGCCTCGCGGAGCGAGTCCCAGGGGACCTCGCCTTCCTGCAGCTCCACGGCAGCCCTGTCCGTGGCCAGGTTGACCGAGACTCCGTGGACCCCGGGCACGTCGCCCAGCGCCTTCTCCACGTGCATCACACAAGCGGCGCAGGTCATCCCCTCCACCGGGATGGTGACCCGTTTCCGCCCTTTGTGCGTGTCGACCATGAACGTTCTCCCCCTCCCTGCGGGCCCTACGCCTACGTCCAGAGTAAGCCTACATTACATCACATGTCCGGAGAGTTGTCATCTTGGACCCTTCGCCTTATGTTAAACTCAGCTCGACCTAAGCCCGTGACGATCCGGGCAATCAGCGACGGAGGGAGCAGGATGGTAGTACTGGGCCGGGAGCCGTTCACCTACCAGGTGTCGGGAGATGACTGGGGCAACTTGCCCGAGGGATGGGGGTACAACGACGAGGCCACCGCGGTGGCGGTAGACTCCCACGACAACCTGCTGGTATTCAACCGGGGCAACCACCCCGTCATCGTGATGGACCGGGAGGGGAACGTGATACGGGCCTGGGGCGAGGGGCTCTTCACCACGCCCCACGGCGTCACCATCGGGCCCGACGACTCGGTGTATTGCGTCGACAAGGGGCAGTACGTTTTGCGCAAGTTCACGCCCGAGGGTAAGGAGCTGCTGACCATCGGCACACCTGGACGGCCGACCGCCGCCATGAGCGGCCTGCCCTTCAACAATCCGAGCCACGCGGCCATCGATCCCAGGAACGGGGACATCTACATATCCGACGGCTACAGCGACGCACGGGTCCACAAGTACGACCCCAACGGCAAACCCCTCTTCTCCTGGGGAGAGTCGGGGACTGACCCGGGCCAGTTCAACGTGGTGCACAACATAGCCACGGACCGCGACGGCTGGGTATACGTGGCCGACCGGCAGAACAAGCGCATACAGGTGTTCGACCCCAACGGCCGGTACGAGGCCCAGTGGGTCAACTTCGCCCGGGCCAACTGCGTCTGCGCCTCCCGGACCGGGGAGCGTCTCGCCTACGTCGGAGAGCTGTTCTCAGGCGTCTCCACCAACGTCTCCGGCATGCGGATCGGGCCCAGGATCAGCGTGCTGGACATGGACGGCAAGGTGCTGGCCCGGCTGGGAGACCAGACCTTCGGTGGCGAACCCGGGCGCTTCTACGCTCCCCACGCCATCGCCGTGGACTCCAGCGGGGACATATACCTGGCCGAGACCTCCCGTAGCGAGACCGAGGGGGACCGCTACGACGGGCTGGTGGACAGCTCGGGAGGTCTGCGGTCACTGCAGAAGCTGGTCAAGGTGGGTTGATCCCTTCCGGTCCGCCATTGCCGGTTGAGCCATCGTGTGTCATACTGGATTATGACGATGGTATGAACGGAGTATGACAATGTCCAGGGTCGCTATTAGCCTTCCCGACGACCTGCTCTTGGCCGTCGAGAAGGAGCGTCGTACACATGGAATAACCAGGAGTGAGCTGTTCCGCCGCGCCGTCACGGCGTTCCTGCAACGTCAGCGAGAGAGGGAGGCCATCGATGACTACGTGGCAGGATACCGCAATCAGCCGGAGGCCGATGAGGAGTTGGCCTGGCTCAGCAATACTTCCCGGGAGGTCATGGCCGCGAACCCGTGGAGCGAGGATGATCGAGGGTGAGGCGAGGAGAGGTGTGGTGGGCCGAGTTCCCCGCTCCGGCGGGGCGGCGTCCCGTGCTGCTCCTATCCCGCGATGAAGCCTACTCTGTCCGCGAGTTCGTCATCATGTCTCCCCTGACCACCAGGGTCCGTCATATCGCCACCGAGGTGGAGCTTGGCCCGGAAGACGGACTTGCTCGCTCCTCCGTCGCGAACCTGGACGTCATTATCACGGAGTCCAAAGGGTGTCTCAGGGAACGCATTACGGACATTGGCCCTGGGAAGCTCCACGCCGTGGACACGGCGTTGCGCTTCGCCCTGGGCCTTCAGCAATAGGCGCGGCCGCCTTTCTCCTGAACTGTGGCCTGAACTCTGGCCGGGTGCCTTAGTCCCTACGCCGGTACTGCGGCGCCCAGGCTCTCCAGCAGCTTTCCGTAGCCCTTGATGGGGGTCTTGATGCCCACCTTGCGGAAAGTCGCCCAGATGGTGGCCTGGTTGGAGGTCACCACCGGCTTGCCGGTGCGCCTCTCCAGCTCATCCACCGCCTCCACCGAGCGCCACGCCGTGCAGGAGCAGAACAGGACGTCGGCGTCGGGATGGCAGATGCTCGACGCGAAGTCCACGATCACCTCGGGGTCCTGGTCGTTGATGCCCTGGTTGCCCGCCTTGGAGGCCCAAGGCTCCCCCTCCAAGTTCAGCACCTCGAACCCCTGGGCCGTCATGTAGTCCCTGAGCTTCTGATTGTTCCAATCGGGGTAGGGGGTGGCGATGGACAGCTTCTTCGCGCCAAAGAAATGCAGCGCCTCTGTCACGGCGGCGCTGGTGGAGGCGGCAGGCACTCCCGCGGTGCTCTCGATGAGCCGGACCATCTCCTCGTCCCAGCCGGGCCCCTTGTAGAAGCTGCCCGTGGTGCACCCGTAGGCGATGGCCTCCACCTTGGCGGTGGACAGGTACTTGGCGGCGGTCTCTATGTCGGCGTTCATCACCTCCATGGACTCCCCGCCCTCGGCGTCGTTGGTCGTCCACATGCGGTGGCCGTGGATGGTCACGCCCTCGGGGGCCACCATCTGGAAGTCCGCTTCGCACGACGTATTCGTAGAGGGCACCATGACACCGATGCGCGTCCGAATGGCCATTGTTCCACCTCCGTTGGCTGAATGGTGGTCCAATGATACAACACCGCCAGCCTGGGCGCCATACGCCCGCCACGGGAGGCTCTTGCACAACCGCCATAGGGAGGCTCGTACACAACCGTCATACCCGCGAAAGCGGGTATCCAAATCCCGGAGATTTGGGCGCGAGCCCATCCAGTCGCCCTCCCAATTCGGCCCACACCTTGAGTTACGCAAGGGTCTCCCCCGGCGCGTGTCCGACGCACTGGATGGGCGCCCGCCTCCCATCTTGCGGCCTCCCCCACCATAAAGTAAGATACGCCCGACGGTAGACACTCTCAGAGCGGCCGGGCCCTGTACCGGACCGGGCATTGGAGGAAGCCATGCAGAACGGGTTCTCGGGCGTACACTGGATGCTGGCGACTCCCTTCGACGAGAACGAAGACGTGGACGCCGCCTCCATACCCGCCCTGGTGGAGGAGGCCGCGAGGACCGGCTGCCAGGGAGTGGTCGCCCTTGGGGTAACCGGGGAGGCCGCTCGGCTCACGGACGAGGAGCGCAGAACCGTGGCCAGGGCGGTCATAGAGAGCGCGGGGGGCATGCCGGTGACCCTCGGCGCCACCGCCGCAAGCACCAGCGCCGCCATCGCCCGCTGCCGCGAGGCCCAGGACATGGGGGCCGCGGCGGTGATGGTCTCGGCCCCGCCCCTGGGCAAGCCCAACCCGGACTCCCTGTTCATCCACTTCCAGCGGATAAGCCAGGCCATCGACATCCCCATCGTTGTCCAGGACTATCCACAGACCTCGGGAGTGGACATGGCGCCGTCCTTCATAGCCCGCCTCGCCGAGGAAATACCCAGCGCCAGATATCTGAAGCTGGAAGACCCTCCCACCCCCACCAAGATCACCGCCATCAGGAACCTCATCGGCGACAGGATGGCCATCTTCGGCGGCCTGGGCGGCGTGTTCCTGCTGGACGAGCTGGCCCGGGGGTCGGCCGGCGCCATGACCGGGTTCGCCTTTCCCCAGGTACTGGTGGACATATACCGCCACATGGCCGAGGGAGACCGGGCCAAGGCCGAAGCGGTCTTCTACAAGTTCCTCCCCATGCTGCTGTTCGAGTTCCAGGAGGGCATCGGAGTGGCCATAAGGAAGTATGCCCTTCACCAACGGGGCCTGATATCCTGCCCGCTGGTCAGGCACCCGGGGCCCCAGACCAGGGAGGAGACCAGGGCGGAGTTCCACAACCTGGTGAAGGGATCCGGGCTCTCCCTGGCGGGCTAACGCATCTCCCCCCGCTTGCGACGGACGGGAGACGGGCGCACACCGGCCCGGCGGCATTCTCCCCAGTCGCATTCTCAAGGAGCCAGCAGTTGATAGCAGACGCCCACTTCCACATCTTTCCGCCCATGGGCGGGGCCTCGGGACACCCCAGCGTTCGGGACCACGCCCGCTACATGCAGCGGGGTCTCGCCCTGCACCACCTGCCGGTGAGGAAGGCGGAGGACGCTTCGGTCGTCCAGCAGCAGGTGCTCATCCAGGAGCCGGACTACACGCTGCAAGGTCTGTCCGACAAGGACTTCCGCTCGGGCGGGTTCGGCCGCCTGATGTGGACCGCCGACGGCGTGGACTACTACAAGCAGTACCTGCCGCCGCTCCTCACCGACCTGTCAGCCCCGCCCGAGCTGGGAGTGGCCCAGATGGACCACGCCGGCGTGTCCCGGGCGGTCATCCACAACGGCCATCTCTACGGCAAGCTCAACCGGTACATCTCCCGGGCGCTGAAACGGTACCCGGACCGGTTCTGGGGTACCGCCAGCGTCGACGAGTGGAGAGCCCACCACAAAAGCCAGACCGCCGCCCTGGACCACGCCATGGACGACCTGGGGCTCCATGCCCTCTGGTTCGATACCCAGAACATCGCCCTGAACGGGCGCCAGGAGACCGTGGACCACCGGGTCTTCCAGCCCTTCTGGGAGCACGTCAGGGATAGGAAGGTCCCGGTCTTCTGGAACACGCCCCAACCCGAACCCAGCCGCGCCTCCTACCTGTCGTCCATGGCCGCCCTCGGCCGCTGGCTGAAGCGTTACCCGGACATCCCCTGCGTCTACACCAACGGCTTCCCATTCGGCTACTTCCGGGGCCGGAGGGGCGTGCGTTTCCCCCAGGAGCTGTGGGACACGCTGTCGGCCCCGAACCTGATGGTGGAGGTGACCTTCCCCATCGTCGAGGGATGGATGTGGGACTACCCCTTCAAGGAGTTCCAGCCGATCATCCGGCAAATGTACCGGCGCCTGGGACCGGAGCACATGGTGTGGGGCAGCGATATGCCCAACGTGGAGCGGTACTGCACCTACCGGCAGTGCCGGGAGTACATGAAGTACTGCAGCTTCATCCCTCCCCACCACATGGACCTGATCTGGGGCGGCAACATCGCCCGCCTGTTCGCCGACGGCAAGGCACGCTAGACCACGCTACTCCCCGTCTGTTCGGCGGCGGCAAGGCACACTAGACCACGCTACTTAAGGAGGATGGCAATGGCCGACTACACAGCCTATTTCAACGGAGAGTGGATGCCCTATAGCCAGGTAAAGATAAGCCCCGACGACCGGGGGTTTCGCTTGGGAGACGTTATCTACGACGTGGCCCGCACCTTCAACGGCAAGAGCTTCCGCATGAAGGACCACATCGACCGCCTGTACCGCTCCCTCAAGTACGTGCGCATCGACGTGGGCATCCCCCCGGAGCAGATGACCGAGATCAGCGAGGAGGTCATCCGGAAAAACGCGCACCTGAGGGAGGACGTGGGGGACTTCACGGTGACCCAGTTCGTCACCCGCGGCCCCGGCTCATCGGCCCGAACGGCCGGCCCACCGACGGTCTGCGTCAAGGTCTCCGCCATCGACTTCGCCAGGTACACCAGGTACTACAACGGCGGGCTCCACGGCGTCATACCCAGGACGCGCAGCTACCCCGTGGACTCCCTGGACCCGAAGATAAAGCACTACAGCCGCATGAACTTCAACATGGCGGACCTGGAGGCGGGCGACGTCGACCCCGAGTCTTGGCCCATCCTTCTGGACATAGACGGCAACATCACCGAGGGAATCTCCTCCAACCTGTTCATGGTCACCGACGGAGTCCTCCGGTGGCCGGGGCAGCGCAGCATACTGCAGGGAGTCTCCCAGGGCATGGTGTTCGACCTGGCCCGGCAGCTCGACATTCCCGTGTCCGAGGAGGACCTCCAGCCCTACGACCTGTACAACGCCGACGAGGCCTTCTTCACCAGCACGAGCCTCTGCGTGCTCCCGTGCACCATGGTGGACCGGCGCACCATCGGGGACGGCAAGCCCGGGCCCGTCACCAAGCAGCTCCTGGCCGCCTGGAGCGAGTCCGTGGGGCTGGACATCGTCGACCAGGCCGTGCGCTTCAGCCGGGGCTAGCTTCCCCGTCTCAGCTCCTGCTGCACCGCGGCAAGGCCCTCCACAGCCAAGCCGTACCCCAGGTAGTCCTGGAGCATCCTCTTCAGGTGCATGGTCAGCGCCACGCGGGTGTACCGCAGGTTCAACGTAGGCTGCTTGGCAAGCTGCTCGGCCAGCTCCCACGCCCGGGGCAGCAGCTTGTCCGGCGGCAGCACCTCGCTTACCAGGCCCAGGTCCAGCGCCTGGCTGGCGTCGATCTCCTGGCCCGTGAGGAGGAAGTACCTGCCGCGGTTCCAGCCCATGAGCAGGGGAAAGACTATGTGCACCCCGTCGGCCGACGGTATGCCCCGGGGAAAGTGCCCCCCGTCCTGGAATACCGTTCCCTCGTCCGCCAGGACTATGTCGCACAGCAGGGGAATCTCCGAGTGCACCCGGGCCGAGCCGTTGACGGCGCTGATCACCGGCACCTCGATGTCCAGCAGGTTCATGAGCAGCCTCTTGCCTTCCCAGTAGGTCTTGTCCCACAGCTCGTGAACGTCCCACTCCCGGTCCGAGTCCTCAGGCGGCATGGCCCAGGGAGGCTTCGGCCCCGGCCCCCGGGCGATGAAGGCGTCTCCGGTGCCGGTCAGTATGACGACCTTGTTCTCGGGATCGCTGCCGATGTCGGCGAAGGCGTATCCCACCTCCCGGTGAGGAATCTCGGCCCAGACCATGCTCTGCCCGCCGGTGTGGAGGGTGGCCTGCAGGATGCCGTCCCGCCGCTCCATCCGGACCGTCTCATATTTGTTCGCGTACTCCTCGAACCTCTTCATTGTCCGCCACCTCGTCTCTTGCTGCTGCCGGGCCCGAACAGCCGTTCCGGCCGAACGGGGCCATTCTACGGTGGGGCCGAATCACCGTCAACTCGGACTGCATCCGCGGCTAGGCCCTCTTGCGGAACGCTGAACGTCCAGGACCGGGGCCGCGCGGAAACCGCTTATGTAAAGCCCGTATACCGGGCTCTCCTTGACGCTGCCCGAAGGGTGCAACTAAAATGGCGGTGGCCGGGCGCCGCCCCCGCCTTCACCCGGGCAGGGCCCCGTGCGCTGTCGGCCGATTCCGTCCCACTTCGGAGGTGAGCTGCAGATGGACTCCAACATCGTTCTGGCTACCAAGGAGTACAACGTCGTGGGCACCAGGCCCATACGCCACGATGGCACGGACAAGGTCACGGGGCGGGCCCAGTACGGCGACGACATACACCTGCCGGGACTCCTCTACGGGAAGGTCCTGCGGAGTCCCTACTCCCACGCGCGCATCAAGTCCATCGACGCCACCCGGGCGCTGGCCCACCCGGAGGTCCGGGCCGTCGTCACTGCCGCAGACTTTCCCCAGCCCCTGGGCCTCGCTGAGGACCTGGCCGAGGGGGCGATGCAGAACCCCCTGTTCACCAGCAACAACACCCTGGCCACGGACAAGGCCCTGTACAAGGGCCACGCCATAGCCGCCGTGGCCGCCACCAGCCCCCACGTCGCCGAGGAAGCCCTCTCCCTCATCGACGTGGAGTACGAGGTCCTGCCGCCCGTGATGGACGCCGTCGAAGCGTTGAAGGACGACGCGCCCGTCCTCCACGAGCGCCTTGCCACCATAGCGAGCTTCTCCACCAGGGCCGGGGGCCTGCGCAGGGAGGACGACCAGGGCAAGTCCAGCAATCTGGCCAACCGCTTCACCGTCGAGATCGGAGACCTGGAGCAGGGCTTCAGCGACGCCGACGTCGTGGTGGAGAGGGAGTTCAAGACCGAGGCGGTGCACCAGGGTTACATCGAACCTCATAGCGCCACCGCCCACTGGGGCGCCGACGGCAGGATCACCATCTGGTGCAGCTCCCAGGGGCACTTCGGGGCCCGGGACACGGTGGCCAGCATCCTGGCCATCCCCGTGTCCAGCATACGGGTGATCCCCATGGAGATCGGGGGCGGGTTCGGCGGCAAGCTGACCTACTACCTGGAGCCGGTGGCCGCCGTGCTCTCCAAGAAGACCGGGCGTCCCGTGAAGCTGACCATGAGCCGGACCGAGGTGTTCGAGGGCACGGGCCCGACCTCGGGAGGGTACATCAGGGTCAAGGTCGGGGTCACGAAGGACGGCCGCATGACCGCCGCCGATAGCCAGCTCCTGTACGACGCCGGCGCCTTTCCCGGGTCCCCGGCCAGCGGCGGCGCCGCCTGCGTGTACGGCTGCTACGACATCCCCAACGCCCGTGTGGAGGGCCTGGACGTGGTCACCAACAGGCCAAAGGTCGCCGCCTACCGCGCTCCCGGGGTCCCCGCGGCTACCTTTGGCTTCGAGCAGGTCCTGGACGAGATATGCAAGAAGCTGGATATGGACCCGCTGGAGTTCAGGCTCCTGAACGCGTCCAAAGAGGGCACCCGCCAGGTGACCGGCCCCAGGTTCGGCAGGATCGGGTGCGTGGAGACCGTGCAGGCCGCCAAGGACCACGATCACTACTCGGCGCCCCTGGAAGGGCCCAACCGGGGAAGGGGAGTCGCCGGCGGCTTCTGGCGCAACAACACCGGCGCCTCCAGCGCCACGGCCGCCGTCAACGCCGACGGCACCGTGAGCCTGGTGGAGGGCTCGGCGGACATCGGGGGCACCCGGGCCGTGTCCGCCCAGCAATGCGCCGAGGTGCTGGGGATCCCCGCCGAGGACGTGCATCCCATGGTCGGCGACACGGACTCCATCGGCTACACCTCCAACACGGGAGGCAGCGGCGTGGCCTTCAAGACGGGTTGGGCCTGCTACCAGGCGGCCCACGACGTGCGCCGTCAGATGATCGACCGGGCCGCCACCATCTGGGACGTGTCCCCCGAGGACGTGGACTACGCCGACGGCGCCATCTTCCACAAGTCCGACTCGGAGCTCCGCTTCACCTTCAAGGAGCTGGCGCGCAGGCTCAACGGCACCGGCGGGCCCATCACCGGCCGGGCCAACGTGGAGCCCGGCGGCGTCGGGGCCGCCTTCGCCATCCACATAGTGGACGTGGAGGTCGACCCGGACACGGGCAAGGTGGACATTCTGCGCTATACGGCCCTGCAGGACGTGGGCAAGGCGGTGCATCCCAGCTACGTGGAGGGCCAGATCCAGGGCGGCGTCTCCCAGGGCGTGGGCTGGGCCCTCAACGAGGAGTACTTCTACAACGACAAGGGGGAGATGGCCAACTCCAGCTTCCTGGACTACCGCATGCCCACCAGCCTGGACCTCCCCATGATCGACACCGTCATAGTGGAGGTTGCCAACCCCGGCCACCCATACGGGGTCCGGGGAGTGGGAGAGTGCCCCATCGTTCCGCCCATGGCAGCCGTCGCCAACGCCATCCACAACGCGGTGGGCGTCCGGATGAACAACCTCCCCATGTCCCCCGGCAACGTCCTGGAGGCACTGTGGGAGAAGCAGGCCCGGTAGAAGCCTGGAGCGTCAGCGCCGGTACTCGTCTCCGCAGTCCCCTATGAGACCGAACAGGTCCCTGGACCTGCCGAGGACCGCCTCGATCCGGTCGTGGTCGTCGCCGTCCAGCGCCATGTCGAAGACGCGGGCGTTGTCCGCGATGTGCTCGGAGACCCCAAGCCTGGCTCCCACGATGACCCCCGCCACCGCCGGTCTGTCCAGCACGTACCTCACGGCCACGTTGCCGATGGTGGCGCCGTGCTTGGCGGCGACGCCGAGGAGGACCGAGAGCAGGTCCTGGAACAGGCCCCAGCCACCCCAGGCGTCCACCATCTGCTTGTACTTCCGTAGACTGGCCGTGTGCAGGTCTGCCCAGCCGGGCTCGGGCCGCCCCAGGAAACGCTCCGAGAGCAGTCCGCCGCACAGGGTCCCGTAGGCCAGCAGCCCCACGCCCCGCTCGCCGCAGTAGGGGGCCATACGCACCTCCGGCCGCCGGTCTATCAAGGAGTACTGGACCTGGTTCGACACCACCCGGAATCCTCCGTCCAGCAGCGCGTCCAGGTGCTCCGTGTCGAAGTTGGTCAGCGCCAGATGCCTGATCCTGCCCTCGTCCACCAGGTCCGACATGCGGGCGAATGCGTCGAAGTACCCTTCGTCACTGTACTCCCACCAGTGAAACTGCAGCAGGTCCAAGGCCTCGACTCCCATCCTGCTCAGGGACCGCGCGATGGCCGCTTCCACCACCGGGCGGGACATGGGCCCGGGACAGGGCACCCACTTGGTGAACGCCCGGAGGTCCTTCAGTGCACCCTCCCCTCGGGATTCCGCCAGACGGCGGCGAAACTCCCCCAGAAACTCCTCGGCGGGACCGTAGTGGTCCGCCATGTCCCAGGTGGTGAAACCCGCATCGTGGTAACGGACCATGGACTCCACCGCCGCTCCCGGGTCGATGGCCCCGTGGGCGCCGGAGACCTGCCACATCCCGGTCAGCAGCCGGCATATCCTCATGTCCGGTGTCAGATCGACGTAGGCGTTATCGGGCAGCGTCACTCCTATCCTCCTTTGGCCCCCTGGACGAAGGCCCTCAGCTCCCGGTACCAGCCGGCCAGGTCCTCCAGGGAGAACCGGGCGTTGGCCGGGCTGGGGTTGGGCGTCACGAACAGCCTGGTCTCGCCCACCAGGCGTTCCTGTGGACCCGGGCTCGGGTCCTCGACGGCGCCCTCGGCGTGCCGGAGGTAGTGCCGGTAGACCGTGACGCCGTGGAAGCAGGCGACCCTGGGGCGGTATCGCTCCAGCTTCTCCCTGAGCACGGGCGCGCCCTCACGGTAGTCCGCGGCCCTGAGGTGGGACACTCCCGGCGTCGGCCTCTTCACCAGGTCCGTGAAGCCGATGCCGTGCTCCAGGAGCGTGCCGTCGCCCTCGGCGGACACCTCCGCCGGCGCCAGCTTCGCAAGGTTGAACGCCGCCCAGAACCGGTTTCTCGGGTTCCCGAAGTAGTGTCCCACGGCAATGGAGCGGGGCGACGGGTTCAGCCCCACGAACACCAGGTCCAGGCCGTGCCTCAGGTGGTCGGGCAGGGTATCCACCTATACCTGGTCCCTCCAGCCGAACACGCTCCTGTCGGGATACTGTTTCCGCCACGCGCTCCGGACCTCCTGGCACTCCTCCAGGAGCACGCCCGTCACCAGCTCCAGGTCCCCCCGCCACAGGGCCATGTCCAGCATACTCTCCACCCGGTACCCGCCGAACGCCTTGCTCCCCGATGCCTCGGTTATGCGGGCCCCCAGGACCAGTGTGCTCACCCTGGACACCATGATGGCGCCGCAACACATGGGACAGGGCTCCATCGTGCTGTAGAGGGTACACCCGCGCAGGTCCACGTCGCCGAGGGCCAGCCCGGCCTCTCGCAGCGTGGCGGCCTCGCCATGGGCCGTCAGGTCCAGGGTGGAGGTGACGGTGTTGTGGCCCCTGACCACGATTTCCCCGTCCTTGACCAGGACGCCGCCCACCGGGACGTTCCCCTCGGACTCCCCTTTCCGGGCCTCTTCTATGGCTATCTTCATGAAGAACTCGTGGCTCCTGGTCATTGCGCCTCCTTTCGGTATTGGCCGCCGATCGATCGTGCCTCACGGAACACCCTGCGGTATATGTGTAATTAGTACCGCTACATCGGTACCGTCAGTACCGCAAGCGGTACCCACCCCAGTCCCTATTCTACCGGGCGGCGGCGGGCCGGTACCTCTCGCCTTCCTCCCTGGTAATGCGGCCCGAGGCCATCAGCCACATGCGTGAGATCTCCGGGCCCATGAACCTGAAGGTCGCCCGCAGCACCTTCTGGAGGGCCGGATATTCGGTGCCCGGCAGTACGTCGTAGAACCACCTACAGAAGCTCCCGTGCTCCTCCTGGAGCGACAAGACCGTGCGGGCGTTCTCCACGACAGCCTGTATCTTCAGCCGGTTGCGGATTATCCGTGGGTCGTTCACCAGGGACTGCACCTCGGTGGGTCCGAATCGGGCCACGGCCTCGAGGTTCCAGTTGCAGAAAGCCGAGCGGAAGGCGTCCCGTTTGTTGAGTATCATCCGCCACGTGAGCCCCGCCTGGAACACCTGCAGGCTCATCACCTCGAACAAGCTGTCGTCATCGTCCACCCGCCTGCCCCAGATGGTGTTCGAGTACCAGTCCCGCAGAGGGTCCAGCGGCGCCAGGTCGTAGGGCTCCTCGTGGGGCATGATCAGGCCTCCTGCACGTTATACGTCTACGAGGGACTCCGATCTAGGAGCCCAACAGCTTCAGGGTACCCGCCTCCGACGCCATGAGATCCGGCGCCCGTTGGACCAGGGTGGACAGGTCCTCGGTCACCGACGAGACCACCCGGCCGTTCAGGTCCCCCGCGTCGTCGCTGCCCAGGATCACCGCCAGCTCCGCCGCCCGCTGGATGGAAGCACCGCCCCCGCTGGTCACACGCTGTCCGAGCTCGAAGAGCTCCGCATCGCCGACGGCCCGGGCGGCGTCCCTGGTCTCCTCCCACATGCGCGTGTGAATGGAGCCGGGGCTCAGCGCGTTTACCCGGATGTTCGTGCCCGCCAGCTCCGTAGCCAGCGTCTCCGTAATGTCGGCCACCGCCACCTTCGATGCGCCGTAGGCTGTGAGGTTGCGGCCTCTTCCGCCGTAAACGTTGACTATCCTTCCTCTGCCGCCAGACAGCATGACCGGAAGGGCCGCCCGGCAGCAGAGGAATACACCGATTATGTTCACCTCGATGGTCCGGCGCCAGTAGTCCACGTCGTTTTCCTGTAGGGGTCCCACCGGTCCGGGCAGACCGGCGTTGTTGACCAGCACGTCCAGGGCGGAGAACCGGTCCACGGTCCGGCGCACCATCCCGTCCACCTGGGAGCGGTCGGTAACGTCGGTGGGAACGACGAGTACCGCGGCCCCAAGCTCACGGACCTGCCGGGCCGTTTCCTCCAGCTCCCCGACGGTCCGGGCCGCCAGGGCCAAGCGGGCGCCCTCTCCCGCATAAGCCAGTGCAATCTCCCGCCCGATGCCCCTTCCCGCGCCGGTGATCAACGCCACCCGGTCTCGCAATCTCATGGAGCCGCCCTCCCATAGCCGAAAAGTGAGGCTGCCCGGCGCCAACCCAAGGGCTGCCGGAGGTACCAGGGCCAATTCTGGTAGAATTACCGGTAGCAGTCAACTCCCATGCCGTCGCATGGACCAGGAGGACGCACCCATGGAAACCGTTGGCTTCACGCGAATGGCGGACGGTACCCGCGAGGACTACCTGCTGCTCGAAGGGCTGGAGAGGGAGCACGCCGCCGGCACTGCCGACCGGGTGCTGCGGCACCTGCGGGAGCTGGACCACTCCCTGGGCGGCTACCGGGTCGACCGGCTGCAGCACTCGCTGCAGTGCGCCACCCGCGCCCACCGGGACGGCGCCGGCGAGGAGATGGTGGTGGTGGCCCTGCTACACGACATAGGGGACTTGCTGGCGCCCCTCAACCACAGCGAAATGGCCGCCGCGATACTGAGGCCGTACGTGTCCGAGGAGGCCCACTGGATACTGCGGCACCACGGCCTGTTCCAGACCTACTACTACGCCCACCACCTTGGCGGCGACCGCAACTCCAGGGACCGGTTTAAAGGCCACCCCTACTTCGACGCGGCCGTACGGTTCTGCGAGCGGTGGGACCAGCCTTCCTTCGACCCGCATTACGACACGCTGGGGCTGGAGACCTTCGAGCCGATGGTGCGCAGGCTAATGGGTAAGGCGGCGGGGGACGCGCCTCACCACTGAACGAACATGGGCATGACCACGTGTACGTAGCTGTCCGAGTCCGTTGGCTTGAAGACGCCGGGGCTTGAAGGAGAGCTAGTCTCCAGGGCCACCTCGGACAGATTCATAACCTGGAGGACGTCCAGCAGGTACTTGCTGTTGAAGGCGATCTTGGACTCTCCGCCCTCCACCAGAGTATCCACCTCGTCCTGGTTGTCTCCCATCTCCTCGGCCCGGGCGGATATGACCACCTTTCCCGGCCGCCCCGCACCGTCCTCCCCGGACCCCTCTTCGGCCCCGGGCACCACCTGAAGACGGACGATGCCGCTGCCATCCCGGGCGAAGATGGAGGCGCTCCTAGCGGCCCTGAGCAGCCCCTGCAGGCCGAACACCGTCCGCGTCTGGTAGCTCTGGGGTATAAGCTGAGAGTAGTTCGGGAACGTCCCCTGTATAAGCTGGGACACCACCTCCACGTCGGTCAGCCGGAAGAGGACCTGGCCCTTGGCCTGGGTTACGGTCATCTCGACGGGGTCCTCCTGGTCGCTCAGGAACCTGTTCAGCTCGTTGAAGGTCCTGGCGGGCACGATAGTGCTCACCGGCTCTCCCACGGGCTCCAGCAGCTCTCCCCGGTGTACGGCCAGCCGGAACCCGTCGGCGGCGGCCATGGTGAACTGGCTCTCCTCCATCTCCAGCTTCACGCCGGTGAGAACGGGCCGAGACTCCTCGGTGGCCGCGGCGAACACCACCTGGTTGATGGCGGTCCTCAGGGCCTGGGCGTCCACCTTGGCTACCAGGCCCTCGTCCACCGTCGGTATGGGCGGGAACTCGTCGGCGGCGATGCCGTTGACCCGGGCATCGTTGCGGGCGCACGCCAGCCTGAGTGTGGCCTGGCCAGGCTCCATCGAGACGTCGATCCGCTCGGCGGGGAGGGAGCCCACGAACTCGCTGAGGAGCCTGGCGGGGACTGTGACGCTGCCCTCCTCCTCCACCATGGCCCCGACCCAAGTCGTGATGGCCAGCTCCAGGTTGGTGGCGGACAGCTTCAGCATCGAGCGGTCGGTCGCCAGGAGAACGTTCTGGGTGATGGGCAGAGTGGTACGCGTGGGGACGGCCCGCCCCACCACGGCCAGCCCCTTGCTCAGGTTCTCCTGTAGGCACGACAGTCTCATCTCCCGCCCCCCTCTCTAGGTGTGCTGTAGTATAGATGCATCCCTCGATTATCGTCAACGGGGCCCTGGGCGGCCAGGAAGGCCCGGAGCTGCCGCCGGGTGACCTTCATCACCGGGCGGTTCCACAAAAAAAGTCGGTGGCCCCACCAAGGAGGCCACCGTACCATCCCGGAAACTCATCGTCGCGGTCCGGAGACCCTGACGACCGATCCTGGATATCGTCAGCTGGCGCGTTTCACTTCCAGGGTCTCGCCCGGAGCCAACGCCACTCGCCGGACGTTGATCCCCAGCTTCAGCAGCCAGTAACCCAGCGTGGCCTTGCTGACCCCCAGGTCCTGCGCTGTAAGCGATAGCCCCTTCTCGTTAACCATCTCCGGCAGCAGCCTCTCCAACGGCCTCGAATAGGTCTCCTCCACCCTAAGCATCAACTTGGTCTTCCTGGCCATTTGCGCCTCCTCTAGGTAGTGGATTGGACTTCAGAGGCATAGTAACATGGGCCTGAACGTTTGTCAATAACTTCTTAAACTTTTCTCAAACCCGATTAGAACAGGGTACCGCCGGCCTCGGTACTAGCCTGCCGCAGCTACTCCCAGGGCCGTCAGGCCGGTGACCACTCCCCCCGCTATCAACGCTCCAAGGGCTATGGGGGGAAGGGCCTTGGAGAACGGGATCTCCAGCGCCCAGGCGGCCAGGCAGCCCGTCCAGACCCCGGTCAACGGCAGGGGTATGGCAACCAGCCCCACCAGGACCATGGCCCCGTGCCTGTGGTACCGCTCCATATTGCGCCGCCTGAGCTGGTCGCTGCGCCACAGCAGGAGACGCCCGATGGGGTTGGGCACGGCGGTAACCAGCCTCCCCAAACCGGGCAATACCGTCAGCCAGAAGAGCGCCGGTACCAGGTTTCCCGCCACCGCTACCGGAAGCACGCCATACCAAGGCAGATCGTACCCCCTGTGGCCGACGAAGGGCAGGTCGTAGCTCTCCATTCCCAGGGGAATGGCGCATCGCAGCTCGCATACCGGTGCCATGCTCCATATAAAGGTAAAAATGTACTCCATGCTTTATGTCTACCGGTCCGGCCATGAAAAAAGACCACCAAGTAATATACTCGGTGGACCCGCTCCGCGCAACGCATGGTTGTCAGGTGGACACGGGCCCCGCACATCGTGTAATCTCGTCGTGAGCTTTCGGCCCGCCGGCGGGAGCCGGCGCCACACCCCGGAGTCCACCATGCAGATTACCGAGACGCTGTACGCCACTTCCAGAGAAGCGTGGCGGGAATGGCTTGCCGCCCATCACGGGTACAGGACGGATATCCGGCTGGTCTGCTACAAGAAGGGGACGGGCAAGCCGTCCGTGCCCTACGACGACTCGGTGGAGGAGGCCATCTGCTTCGGCTGGGTGGACGGAATGACCAGGTCATTGGACGGCGAGAGGTACGCCCTTAGATTCACGCCGCGCAAGAAGCGCGGCAAATGGGCGGCATCCAACCTCCGCCGGCTAGAGACCATGATCGCCCTGGGCAAGATGACCGACGCCGGCCTGGCCGCCGTGCCCGACGACGTCCTCTGTGGAATATCCAAGCATGGCTAGGCGGCCGAGTACGTGCCCGGGGCCGTGGCACACACCATGAAGCAGGGCAAGTTCCCCCCGGAGCTGCTGGACCGGCTATTGGCCACGGTCCCATCCACGGACGACCGAGTGCTCCTCGGTCCGGCCCTGGGAGAAGACGCCGCCCTCATCGACATGGGAGACCGCGTGCTGGTGGCCAAGGCCGACCCCATAACCTTCGCCTCCGACCTGATTGGCTGGTACGCGGTGCACGTCAACGCCAACGACGTAGCGTGCTCCGGCGCCACGCCGCGGTGGTTCCTGGCCACCCTGCTGGCGCCCCAGGACTTCGAGGAAGCCCAGGCCGAGGCCGTGTTTGGCCAACTCCTGGAGGCCTGCCAAGCCCTGGGGATCACCCTGGTGGGGGGCCACAGCGAGATAACCGGCACCGTGGAGCGCCCGGTTGTGGCCGGCTTCATGCTCGGGGAAGTGGACAAGGGCAAGCACGTCACCACCCGGGGGGCGATGGAGGGTGACAGCATCGTGGTCACCAAGGGCGTCGCCATCGAGGGCACCGCGCTCCTGGCCCGAGATGCGCCGGATGACCTGCACCAGGCCGGGGTCGCCGGGGAGACCGTCGCCAGGGCCAGGGAGCTGCTGTTCTCCCCAGGCATAAGCGTGGTACGGGACGCCCTGGTGGCCTGCGCCGCGACGGAGGTCCACTCGCTCCACGATCCCACCGAGGGAGGGCTTGCGACGGGCCTGGCCGAGGTGGCTCGCGCCGCTGGGGTGGGGTTGGCGGTGGAGGAGGGCAGCATCCCGGTCCTCCCCGAGTGCCTGGAGGTCTGCGAGGCCCTGGGGCTGGACCCCCTGGGCCTCCTGGCCTCGGGGGCGCTGCTGATTACCCTGGCCCCCGAGAACGTGCCGGCGCTGGTCACGGCCCTGGAGCGGGAGGGCATCGACGCCTACGAGATCGGTCACGTCACCGACCCCGGCGAGGGGGTCAGCATGATAAGCACCACCTCTCACGAGCTGGTGCCCCTGACGTCCTTCGAGCGTGACGAGCTGGCCCGGTGGTTCGACAGCGGCCGGCGGACCGGCTAGCCTATCCCTCGGCGCTGCTAGGCTATGATCGGGGCCGTGTAGCGAAACCCATAGCCCGATCCCTACTCCCCCAGATATCCCTCCAGGGCCTCTCGTAGCTGTTGCAGCGTGATGTTCCCGCCGGTGACGATGGCCGCCACCTTCTTGCCCTGGAGGTGCTCCCTGTGCTTGATGACGCCGGCCACCGAGGCGGCCCCCGCCGCCTCAGCCAGGGTATGGGCCTTCTCCACCAGGATGGCGATGGCTCGGCGGATCTCGTCGTCCTCCACCAGCAGGAAGTCGTCCAGCAGGTCCCAAAGGATGCCCTGGGTCAGCTCGTAGGCGTTCGCCGTGGCCAGCCCCTCGGCAATGCTCTTCATGGGAGCCTCGGTGATGCGGCGCTCCTTCCACGACAGGTACCCCGCGGGGGCCTGGGCCGACTGAACGGCGATCACCCTGATGTCCGGGTTGACGGCCTTGGCGACGATGCAGGCCCCGCTGGCCCCGCTGCCGCCGCCCAGGGGTGCGAAGATGTACTCCACGTCGGGAAATTCCTCGATGATCTCCAGGGTCTCCGTGGCGACCCCGGCCACCAGCAAGGGCTCGTTCACGGCATGGACGTACCGGTACCCCTCTTCCTTGGCCAGCCGCTCGCAGTGCTCCCGGGCTTGGTCGAAGTGGGCGCCGTGGAAGACTATATCGGCTCCCAGGTTCCTCATGGACTGGACCTTCAGGGGGTTGGCGTTCTCGGGAAGGCCGATGATAGCCCTGGCGCCGAACACCCGGCAGGCGTAGGCGATGGACTGGCCGTGGTTGCCCGACGACGCGGTTATCAGGCCCCGGTCCCGCTCCTCCTGGCTCATGTGGGCCAGAAGGTTTATCCCGCCGCGCACCTTGAACGCGCCGAGGGGGTGGTGGTTCTCGTGCTTCAGCCGGACCTCGGCGCCAACGCTCTCACTCAACGCGGCGTAGTGGTGCAGCGGCGTGCGCGCCACGTACGGCGCGATGGTGTGCCTGGCTTCCAGCACGTCCTGGAAAGTGGGCCGTTCCATCCTGTCCCCCTTACTCTTCTCCGAAGAACCGCCTTCGGACCGTCTCGTCCGCCGGGTGGTCCGGGCCGTTGATGAAGGTCTCCGGACGCCGGGTCCGGTCCTCCCTCCACAGCGGCAGGGCCCTGGCCCTCAGGGCGTCCGCCTCGGGCCCCGTTCCCAACAGCATCCGGCTGTTCCACTCTTCCATCTTGTGGAGCACGGAGAAGTAGCCGTCGTGGTCCGACGCGTAAGCGTGACCGGCCGCATCCCAGTCCTCCTCCGCCAGCAGCCTGTCCCGCAGCAGCCGGGCGTCTCGCAGGGCCATGGACAGGCCCTGACCCCACGTCGGGTCGCTGGCCGCGGCGGCGTCCCCTATCAGGGCGACGCCATCGTGGAAGGGGTGCTCCACCCAGGCCGGGGCGCCGTCGAAGGTCGCCAGGGGCCCCGACACCCGTGCTTGCGCGTACTGCTCCGCCGGCGCTCCCGTACCCGCCGAGTCCTTTACGAACCGCTCCAGGTCCCCGTCTCCGCTTAGCCGATATGCCAACGCGCTGGGGTAGCAGACGTAGGCCCTCACCCGGCCGCATCCTTGGGGAAACAGCAGGACGCTGCGGCCTATGCTGGAATTCAGGAAGAAGTGGGCCGCCCCGTCGTCCACGGGCATGTCGTCGTAGAGCACCCCGGCGATCAGGTTGTGGTCCGGGTCCCGTCGGGCCCGAAAGCCGGCCCATGTCCTGACCCTGGAAGACCGCCCGTCGGCGCCGATCACCAGCCGGGCGCGGACCTCGGTCCTGCGGCCGTTGACGTCGACCATCACCGAGGGGCTTGCCCCTGGTTTCACCTCCACCGCCCGGGCCCCGCGACTCACCCTCGCCCCGGCCAGCGCCGCCCACGCGACCATCGTCTCCTGCATCCGGGGGTGGTAGAAGGTGATCACGGGCGCCCGCTGGGGGGTGACCCTGGGCAGGTCTACGTGGGAGGTCCGCCTTTGCCCGTGATAGTTGTCCCACCAGGGAAGGCGATGGCCGGCGGACTCCGCGAGGGCCTCGTAGATACCCAGCCGTCGGGCCTCGGCAACCCCCCAGGGCATCAGCGCCTCGCCCCTCACCCGGTCCCGGAAAGCGGTCTCGGCTTCCAGGACCAGCACCCGGGCGCCCTTGCGGGCCATCGCCCCGGCGACGGCGCAGCCACCCAACCCTCCGCCAACGGTGATGATGTCATAGCTCTTGGAAGTCACCTGTCGTCTCGTGTGGAGCCTGGACTAGGGCCTGTTTACACTATAACGCACGTCCGCCGTGTCCCTGCCAATGCCATCGGGACGAGAATGGCCGAGTCCGTCCATCGCGCCTCCGGGCCTCGAGCAGAAGTCCGGCGGCTGGGGGGCGTGCATTCCCGTTTACACGGGAATTGCTAATGGCCTTGTGAAGGCCGCGTATGGGGATGAGAATGTCGGCCCCCTCCCTGCCGTCGTTCCGGCGCAGGCCGGAACCCAGGGGTGTGGCGGCCTGGACTCCCGCTTTCGTAGACTCTTGAACACCCGTCATACCCGCGAAAGCATGTCCTCGTACTTGATGGGGGGGGCGGGTATCCAAATCCGGGAGCCTTAGGCGCGAGCGCATCCAGTCTCCCTCGTGATTCGACCCACGCCTGGAGTTACCCGACGGTCTCCCCTCGCACGAGTGACGGGTGGACTGCTGCGAGCCTATTCACCTACCGACGCCTTATGTCAACCGGCTGGCAATACATGGCCCGGACGCAGTCCACCCGAGGGAAGCCGTCCTCCGTAGCTACAGGGTGCTCTGCAGCTCCGCTATGGAGTCCCCTATGGCCTTGACCAGGAAGTCGATCTCGTCCCTGGTTACGCACAGGGGAGGCGCGACGGGAACGATGTCCCCGAACCGGCCCAGGAGTCCGCGCCGCGCCACTATGGGAGTAAGCTTCTCGGCCAGCTTGTCTTCCGGGGCGAACTTCTCCCTGGTGTCCCGGTTTTTGACCAGCTCCACGCCGCAGATCAAGCCCTTGCCCCCACGGACGTCGCCCACGATGGGGTACTCGTACAGGGTCTGGAGGCTCTCGAACAGGTAGTCCCCCATCCGGGCGGAGTTCTCCACCATCCCCTCGTTCTCCATGATCTCCAGGTTGGCCAGGCCCGCGGCGCAGCAGGCCGGGTTCCCTCCGAAGGTGATGAGGTGCCTGAAGGTGGTGTCGGCGTCGCCGGCGAAGGCGTCGGCCACCTTCTTGGTCGCGATGGTCCCGCCGATGGGCAGGTATCCGCTGGTCATCGCCTTGGCCACTGTGAATATGTCGGGGGTGACGTCCCAGTGCTCGGTGGCGAACATCTTACCGGTGCGCCCGAACCCGGTGATCACCTCGTCGCATATCATCAGCACGCCGTGTTTGTCGCAAATCTCCCGGATGGTCGGCCAGTACTCGGGGTGGGGCACGTGGATGCCCGCCGCTGCCGAGATGGGCTCCCCGATGAAAGCCGCCACGGAGGCCGGGCCCTCGTGCTCTATGGCGCGGCCCACGTCCTGGGCGCACTCCAGGTTGCAGCCGCCCCTGTCGCGACAGAAGGTGCAACGGTACTCGTTGGGCTGGGCCACGTGGATGTTCCCCGGCACCAGGGGGCCGAAGGAGTTGCCCGGAGGGGGAGACCCGCCCCCGCCAAGGCTGATGCAGCCGTGGGTCGCCCCATGATAGGAACCCCTCCTGCTGATCACCTTCCAGCGCCCCGGCTCACCCCTGTTGCTGTGGTACTGCTTGGCCATCTTCAACGCGGTCTCCACCGCCTCGGAGCCGCCGCTCACGAAGAAGACCCGGGACTCCTTGTCGGGGGCCAGGCTGGCCACCTTGGCCGCCAGATTGACGGTGGCGGGGCTGACGGTGCCCCCGGGCGTGTAGCTGACGTCCAGCATCTGCCGGTAAACGGCGTCGGCTATCTCCCGGCGGCCGTGGCCGATGTTCTTCAGCCACATGCCGGCCAGGGTATCGAACCAGCGCTCCCCCTCCGCGTCCACTATCCACGAGCCCTCGGCGCTGGCGACCAGTCTGATGCCCATCTCCCCGAACATGTCGCCGACCTGCCGGGCGTGGGGCCAGAAATGGGCCGACGCCAGCCCGTGAAGCTCCTCTATCTCATCGCCCCGTAGCTTGCTCTCTACCATCGTCCGCCTCCCTGCCGGATATGATGGGACACGTCGCACCCCTGCGGCCGGATGCTCCGGTGAGCCTCGGATTTCTCGAAGCGTCCCGACAGTGGGACCGAGGCCCCCCACGACGAACCCGACCTTCCCCCTGGAGAGGGGGAAGGTCGGTGAGCTTCTGTCCTATGGAGTGTCCGTCACTCCTCCTTGATGTTTATGGGGATGATCCCGGGGCCCCACCACCGCTCCCACATCTCGTCCACTTTGTCCTGGACGTACTTGGTGTCCTCAGGGGTGAAGTGGGCGAAGCGGCCCTGGCGGACCAGGTACTCCTCCACCGGCTTGCGCCGTCTCATGCCCTTGGCGATGGCCTTGGAGGGGCCGTTGAGGATCAGCTCCCCGTCGATGATCTCGTACAGGACCCACAGGCCCGTCTCGATGGACAGCATCCCCAGCTCGTGGGAGAACTTGGGATCGTAGTCCCAACCCTTGGGACACGGATCGATGCTGTGGATGAAGGTGGGGCCGCCGATGGTCAGGGACCGCCGCACCTTGTTGGTCATGTCCAGGCCGTAGGAGCCGCAGGCCGTGGCCAGGTAGCGGCACTCGGGGTGTCCCGCCGCCAGCATGGGCACCATGTTCTTCTTCCACCGGGTGTTCATGATGCGCTTCACCTTGCCCGGAGGGCTGAAGGTGGAGTTTGCCCCCCATGGGGAGCCGCCCGAGACCTGGATGTCCGTGTTGGCGTACGACTCGTTGTCGTACAGGAGCACCAGGTGGTTGTACTCCGGGTGGGTCAGGGAGGCGGAGATGGCCGACAGGCCCATGTCCATCCCGCCGCCGTCGCCGCAGAAGGCGATGACGTTGATGGGCTCGTCCTTCATCTTGCCCTTGCGCATCAGCGCCTTCAATCCGGCGGCGGTTCCCGTAGCCGCCGAGCCCGAGGAGCCGAGCTGGGTGTGCATCCACGGCACGACCCATGGCGTCGTGTAGTACGTGGTGTTGGCCACGTACATGCAGCCGGTGCTGCCCACCACGATGGTCCTGTCTCCCGCGGCCTTGACCATCAGCCGCATCACCAGCGCCGACTCGCACCCCTGGCACGTCCGGTGGCCGGACGTGAACATCTCCTCGACGGGTATGTTCTTGACTCCCTTTACCACTGGCAGGTCCACCATCTGAGTCATCGCTACCTCCTTACGCCGATCCAGTGATTCTCCGCCTCGACCTTGCCCGTGTCCAGGCCGTCCCTGAGTATCTGCATCATCAACGTCACGTCGTTTACCCTGACCTCCCGGCCGCCCAGTCCCGCGATGAAGCTGAGGACCAGTGGGCGCTTCTCCAGCGGGTACAGCGCCGACCTCACCTCCTGGAACACGGTGCCGCCATTGGAGGGGGCGCCCAGGGAGTAGTCCCTGTCTATAACCCCGACAGCCTTGAACCGGGAGAGGCACTGCCTGATCTCCTCGGTGGCGAAGGGCCGGAACCACTTGATGCGCACGAACCCGACCTTGACCCCCTGCTCACGCATCCTCCGAACGGCTACGCGGACGGGCATCGCCAGGGTCCCCATGCCCACGAACACCACCTCGGCGTCATCGGTCATGTACTCCTCGTAGAAAGGACTGGGGTCCCCCCTGCCGAAGATGGACTTGAACTCCTCGTGGACCTCCTCTATCACTCCCTTGGAGCGGCGCATCGCCTCGTCCGTCTGCTTCCGGAGCTCCATCAGCCAGTCCTCGTTGACCTGGGGGGCGATGGTGATGGGGTTGTCCGGGTGAAGCTGGAGCTCAGCCCGGTCATACTGGGGCAGGAACTTGTCCACCAACGCCTGCTCGGGCACTCGCACCAACGCCTGGGAGTGGGTGAGGAAGGAGCCGTCGGTGCTGATGGCGCAGGGCAGGAACACTCGCCGGTCCTCGGCAATCCTCCAGGCCATCAGGGCCGTGTCGAAGGCCTCCTGCGCCGTCGCCACCCAGTTGAGCATCCAGCCCAGATCCCGGACGGCCAGGGCGTCGTTGTGCTCCACGCCGAAGGCGCCCGGATCGTCCAGGGCCCTGTTGCCCACCATGGCCACCACCGGCAGCCGCAGCCCGGCGGTCACCGTTATCGCCTCGAAGGCGTAGAACCACCCCACGCCGCTGGAGCCGCAGAAGACCCGGGCCCCCACAGAGCTGGCGTGCTTCACGATCTCGAACTGGGAGTGCTCGCTCTCCGCGACGATGAACTCGCAGTCCAGCTCCCCGTCGGCCACGAGCTTGGACACGTACTGCATCACCGTGTCGTAGGGACGGATGGGGTAGGCGGTGATGACGTCAACGTCGGCCATCGCACAGGCGATGGCGATGGCCTCGCTACCGCTTATCAGCTCCTCTCGCTCTACGGTCTGTGCGGTTGCCATTACACCTCCTCCATCTGGGCGATCTCTTCCTTGTACTGGCCGACGTGGTGGAAGCCGTGGGACCGGCTGTCCTGCTTCTGCTCCTGGACCAGGTCCTTCATCCACTTATTGTACTCGTCCTTGTCCTTCTGCCACGCCTCCCACTGGCTGGAGTTGTCCGTAAAGTTCTTCTCCCCCACCATGGTGACGCAGTCCGGGACGGGGCACACCGCCTCGCAGACCCCGCAGCCGCAGCAGGAGTCCATGTTGGCGTCGTAGAGGCCGTCGGGAGTGACGTCGAAGCAGGTGTCGGGGCACTGGAGCCAGCAGAGCGTGCACTTGATGCAGGTCTCGAAGTCGATGACCGGCCTCATGCTCCTGGTGCTGTACTTCTTGAAGTACGGGTTCCTCTTGGGCTCGTACCCCTCGCTGCCCTCCCGGAAGCCCGTCCCCTGCTCGATGCCCCGGATGACGATCCCCTCCTCCATGTTGGTCCACCCGGGCAGGTCGAAGCTGAAGGGGATCTCCGAGTTGCCTTCGCCGGGCTCCACGACCCTGGTATCCGTCCGGTCGTAGGCCTTGCGGGCGGAGTCGACCTTGACCTCATCCTTCCACTGCTCGAGGATGGCCTCGGCCATAGAGTCGATGCTCACCAGCTCCGGGCACACCTTGGGAAGGGCCCCCAGGATACGGGCGTCGGTGTGGTCGTCCTTGTACACCCACAGACCCGAGAAGCTGACGGTGCCCTTGACGACTCCCAGCCTGTAGGGGGCGTCCTTCTGGTGGGTGTCTCTGACCAGGTTGTCGGGCCCCTGCATAGAGGTGACCAGGACCGTGCCGTTGGTCCTGGTAAGGGCGTTGATGGGCTGGAGTCCGTACCAGCCCCACGACTCGACCCCCTTGCACAGGGTGTCGTCCACCACGACCGTAACGTCCACGTCCCCGGCCTCGTACATGGCCAGGTTCTCCTCCAGCTCCTCCTGGTTGTCGGCCACCACGGCGAACCGCTTGGCCGGGATCCCGTTTCGCTCCGGGGAGTCGCCGTAGCGCCCGAACGCAAGGCCGACCTTGCCCTCCCTGCGGGCGGCAAACACGATACCCCTGGTTATGTTGGTGGCCAGGGTCTTCTGGAAGATGCCCCGGTAGACCACCTCCACAGCCACCTTGGTCATGCCCTCACCTCCTTGATGCTCTCCTTATGTCTACTGCACATTGCTACGCCCCTAGCGTGACCTCAGCCTGCCGCTGCTGAACGCTCGCGGGCTCCACGTCCGAAAGATGGTGCTCCATGGCGGGCCTGGCGGCTTCCGCCTCTCCCCTGGTGATTATCTCCAGGATACGCCTGTGGGAGGCCAGGGACCTCTGGGGGCGTCCCGGGTTCTGGAGGGACTCGTCCCTGGACTGGCGGACGATGTCGGCGATGGTGGACATGACTCGCACCAGCGTCTGGTTGTGGGTGGCCCGGGCCATGGCGAAGTGGAAGGCCGTGTCGCCCTCGACTCCCGTCTCACCGCGGTCTATCTGCTCCGCCTGCTCCTCCAGTGAGCGGGCCATGCTCTGAATGTCCTCACGGGTCGCCCGTTCCGCCGCCAGGGCCGCGATCTGCGGCTCCAGCAGGTGCCGGACCTCGAAGATATCGGCAAGGTACTCGCTGGACCCGTTGATGGACCCCGCGATGATGGAAAGGATGGTCTCCACGCTCTCGGTGCTGACGAAGGTGCCGGCCCCAGGGCGGCTCACCACCAAGCCCTGCAGCTCCAGGGCCCGGATCGCCTCCCTCAGGGAGCTCCGGCTCACCTGGAATCGCTCGGCCAGCTCCCTTTCGGGGGGCAGACGGTCTCCCGGCTTGAGGAGCCCGTCCTGGATCAACGCCTGGACCTGGCCCACGATATCTTCGTAGACCCTCTTCTGCTTTATGGCCGCGAAATCTACCATGTTTGGACTGGTGGTCTGTTGGTATGACCAGTTGCACGAGATTATACACCAATCAGTCCCAGTGTCAACCGGTCGCCTCAGCATGTGGCAAAGCGCCAACTGCCAGCCCCACTCCCAGCGTGTCTGCCGCAATTCCCGCCCACGGGAGCGCGGCATCCCTCCCAGGACCCGTCAGTCCGGCGAAGGCCGGAACCCAGGGGAGGGGAGAGGCATCCCACCTAGAACCCGTCGTTCCGGCGAAGGCCGGAACCCAGGGGAGGAGAGAGGCATAGCCAGCCGCCCGTCTCCCCCGGTGCCGCGTTCTGCGCAGTTGCAGGAGGCGCCTCACCCCTGGATTCCGGCTCGGGGACCGGAATGACGGTGGGGCGGGCACCGCCGTTTTCATCCCCCTACGTGGCCTTCACACAAGGCCATTGGCAGTCCCGGGCCGCCCACGTATCATTCCCAGGCCCTCTCAAACTGCCATTGCAAGCCGCTCCCACCATGTCATTCCAAGCCGAAGGCGAGGAATCAACCCGCTTGATATATAATGTCATCACCAAGGCCAAGGTCAAACGCGGACGTAGACGTACTCCGCAAGCAGATTCGGGAGGCGCCCGGTTGAGCACCAGCATCGCACCCGAGACAGTGACCCTCGAGGAGCGGGGAATCCGCATTCTGTGGAAGGACGGCCACCGCAGCCTCTACCCCCATCGTTTCCTGCGCCTGCGCTGTCCCTGCGCCCACTGCATCGACGAGTGGACCAACGCGCCGCGCCTGGACCCCGACACCGTCCCCCAGGACGTGCAGGCCGTGGACTACATGATGGTAGGCAACTACGCCGTGGAGTTCCTCTGGAGCGACGCCCACTACACCGGGATATACACGTACGAGGTCCTGAGGGCCCTGTGCTCCTGCATGGAGTGCGCGGCGCGGAGGGAGGCCGAGGCGGGCTAGCCCACCGCGTCCCGCCCGGTGCCCGGCGCCGGCGGCCTCGCCCCCGGCGCGCCCGCCTTGAAGAACCCGCCGAACCGGCCGTCCTTGAACGCGAAGGCCGACAGTTGACGCCGTCCCTGGGAGCCGCACTCCGGGCACGGAGCGGGGTCGTCCCTCCGGGACAGGGGCCTTACCGACTCGTAGCGATGACCGCAGCTCTCGCAGGTGTATTCGTACACTGGCATCTCTGGTCCACCATTCTCCTGGATACCGGGCCAACCCCGGGCCCCACAAGCCCAATGACCGAACGCTAGTCGTGGGGGTCCGTGCGGCGGACCTCGTCCCGGTGGCCGGAGTAGTAGTGGCCCTCATACTTGAAGGCGAAGGCCTCCAGCTGCCGTTCACCCGACGTACCGCAGGCGGGGCACGGCGCGGGCTCGTTACGCTCGGCCCTGGCCCGCCGCATCTCGTAGCGTTGCTGGCAGGGACTACAGTAGTACTCGTACGTCGGCATCCTTACCTCCTGACGCTTTACTCGGGCTGACGCTCTACTCGGGCTGACGCTCTACTCGGGCTGACGCTCTACTCGGGCTGGCGCTTTACTCGGGCTGACGCTTTACTCGGGCTGGCGCTTTACTCGGGCTGGCGCTTTACTCGGGCTGGCGCTCTACTCGGCAGTCGGTCCCAGGACTCCGCGACTACACGACCCCCCGCTCCACCATGGCGTCGATCTGCTCCTCGGTGTAGCCCAGCAGGCCGCCCAGGACCTCGCCGTTGTGCTGGCCCAGGGCCGGAGCCGGTTGGAACACCTCTTCCTGGCCCATCTTTATGGGGTTTCCCGGCATCCGGTACTTCCCCGCCACGGGGTGGTCCACCTCTACCACCATGTTCCGGTGGCCGACTTGCGGGTCCTCCAGTGCCTGGGCCACGTTGTTGACCGGGGCTATTGGCACCCTCTCCCCCAGGACGTCCATCCACTCCTGGGCCGTCTTTGTGGCGAAGGCTCCGTCCAGCACCGCCTTCAGCTCGGCCCAGTTCTTTCGCCGGCCCTCCATGGTGTCGAACCGCCGGTCCCCGGGCAGCCCCTTCAGCTCTGGGACGGCCTCGGAGAGGGCGGCCGCCAGCTCCTCGTAGAACTTCTGCGTGGCGCAGTGTATCTGCACGTACCGACCGTCGCCCGTCCTGAAAGCGCCGTTGGGCAGGTTGGCCGACTGGACCGAGCCCCCGGCCTGGGGGATGACCCCCCGTCCCAGGTAGGCTTCGGTGAGATGTCCCTGAAAGGTGAGCTGCACGTCCAGCAGGCTCAGGTCCACTCTCTGGCCCATCCCCGTCCGCTCCCTTGCGAAGAGGGCAGCCAGGAGGCCCACCGTGGCGCCGTAACCGCCGCCGATGTCCGTAACGGCGAACCCCATCACGGCGGGCGTGCCGCCGGGCTCTCCCGTGACGCTCATGGCCCCGGACAGCGCCTGGACCACCGAGTCGAACACCGGGCGGGCGCTGTAGGGCCCGTCGGCGCCGAACCCGGACACGGAGCAGCAGACGATGGTCGGATTTATCTCCTTCAGCGTCTCGAAGTCCACTCCCAGGCGGGCCGTAACGCCGGGCCTGAAGTTGTCCAGCACCACGTCGGAGACGCGGACCAGGTCGGCGAACACCCGGCGTCCCTCGGTGGTGCGCAGGTTCAGGGTGACGCCCTTCTTGCTCCGGTTGAAGGTCATGTAGTAGAGGCTCTCGCCGTTCAGGTAGGAGGTCCCCATGTGGCGGGCCACCTCTCCCACCCCCGGCACCTCCACCTTGATCACCTCGGCGCCCAGGTCGGCCAGGATGCGGCCCGAGACGGGACCCGCCAGCGCCTGGGAAAGGTCCAGGACCCGTATCCCCCCAAGGGGCGGGATGGATCTGCTGTCGTTGGAAGACATCGGTCCGGAGACTCCTCGGCCGCCTCTAGAGCGCCGTCAGGGCCGCCAGGTCCCGCACGTCCTCCAGAGACTCCAGCGAGTCCACGGAGGCGATGATCGCTTCCTGCCTGTCTGCGGGAATCACGGGCCCGGTCAGGTTGCGGAACTTGTCCTTGATCTCTTGCCAGGAGAGGGCGTTCTCCGGGTCTCCCTTGGGAAACTCGATCTCCGCCCGCAGGGTGCGCCCGTCGCCGGTGGTCACCTCGGCCCAGGCGGGCCATCGGCTGGGATAGTTGGCCTCCAACGCCGGGTCCCGCACGCAGACGACCCTGTCCATGAGCTGCTTTACCAGGGGACTGGACAAGCTCTCCTCGGTGTACTCGTCCAGCGTTGCGCGCCCGTTGAGGATGGCCACCGCTGCGCCGAAGGGCATGCTGAACTGGGCGTCCACCACGTTCTTGGGGTTACGTTTCTGCTCCGCCGGGGCCGCCACCACGTTGTATCCCGCCTGCAGCACCCCCACCGTCACCTTCTCCACGTCGACGTGAGAGAGGCGGTTCTCCCGGACTATCTCCAGGATGCAGTCCAGGGGCCCCTGGTTGTATCTGCAACAAGCGTGGGGCTTGATGCTCACCTTGTTGATGTAGAAGGTATCTCCCAGTCCCTCCAGCACCTTCGTCTCGTCGGCGTCGTCGGTGTACCCGTGAAGGAACCCGTCTCTGCCTTCCAGGATAGTTGTCGGCGCAACAAACCCCCGGCTGGACAGGAGCGCCCCGATTATCCCGCTGTGGGCGGCCCATCCCGGGTGCATCCGCTTGGTCCAAGCGCCGTCGGCCAGGAACTCCAGGGAGCCTGCCGCCTGGCTGCCCGCTACACCCATGGCCCACGCCGTCTCACGGGCGTCCAGGCCCAGCAGGCGCGACGCCACCACCGCCGCCCCAAAGGTGCCGCAGGTACCCGTGGGATGGAACCCGCGGGCGTAGTGCCTCCTGGGGTCCAGGCCCTTCCCGATGCGCACCATCACGTCGTATCCGGCGGTTATGGCCCCGATGAAGCGCCGTCCGTCCACGGGCGGGTCGCCCCGGGCGCCCAACAGGTCCGCGCACGCGAAGGCAGCGGGGAACGTCGCCACCGCGGGGTGCAGCGACGAGTCGTTCTGTACGTCGTCCATCTCGATGCTGTGGGCCGCCGCTCCGTTGCACAGGGCGGCGTACTCGGGAGACGCCCGCAAAGAGGAGCCCATGATCACCGAATCCCCGTCGGGGCTCAGGGCCTTGACGGCTGATTGAATCACCTCGGACGACGGGGTGACGGCCCCCCTGATGGCGACACCCAGGTAGTCGAGGCAGAAGTACTTGGCCCTGTCCACTTCCCGTGGGGACAGGTCTTCGTACTCGAGAGCCGAGTAGAAGGACGCGAGGGTCGACGTCAGGCCGCCGCCGTTGTCCTTGAGCGCCATTTTCTCACCTCACAGTGGGCTGACGGCCGGACGTGAAACGGGATGTCCTGACCGCAGGGTACATTATACAACCCGCTTGTACGCCACGCACCGACGGCGTCACGCCGCGGAGGTCCTACCCGCACGCCGTGGCGTACACGTGCCGGCTTCTGGAAAGCTCGGCGGGGACCCGGGTAATGGTCCAGGTCTCCCCCCGGTCGTGGCTGGAGAAGAGCTCGCCCAGGCCGGCGCAGCAGTAGACGCGGGACGTCTCGGCCCGGTCCACCGCCACGCCGTACATCCGGCTGCGCGGGGAGGCGCCCAGGTCGACGCGCTCCCAGCTTTCGCCGGTGTCCCGCGTCCTGTACAGGGCCGCCTCTTCCACGGTCCCCTTCGGGGAGGCCCCGCCTCCGGCGCCGGTGGCCAGATACATGGTCCTGGCATCGTCGGGCGCCACCAGTAGCTGGCGGGAGTAGCAGCCCCCCGGGAACAGCTCATCCATGACCACGTGCTCCCAATGGGCGCCCCTGTCCCTGCTTCGGAAGGTCGCGATGCGGGTTATTATGTAAACCGTACCGGGGGCCGCCGGGCTTATGGTCACCCCGTGCAGGTCCAGGGTGTGGATGTCCGTGTGAGGCCCGTCGGTTATAGACTCCCAGCTATCTCCGCCGTCCCGGCTGGCCAGCAGTCCGCCGACCTCGATGGCCGCGTACACGTCGTTGGGGTCCGACGGGTCGGCGGCAATGCCGATGACCCGCTTGTCGAAGGGGGGCACCTGGGTCGTGATGTGGGGGAATACCACCCCCTCCGTCGACATGCTTCGCCACGTCGCGCCGCCGTCCTCGGAGCGCCGGATGGCGAAGGGGTGGTACCCGGCGTACACCACGTCGGGGTCGCCCGGATGGAAGGCCAGCGACCACACGTCCGTCCCCTCCGCCGCCGGTTCCAGCGCCTCCCAGTGGTCTCCCCGGTCGTCGCTTCGATACACTCCGGCCTGGGTTCCCGCATAGACTATGCGCGGGTCGTCCGGGTGGACCAGCAGCGCCCGCACCTGGGGCTCCTCGGGCAGCCCCTTCTGCACCGCCGTCCACTCGCCGCCATCTTCGAACCTGTACAGGCCGCCCTGGCCGACGTACTCGCCCTCACCCCCCAGTCCCACGTAGACCCACGTCCGGTGTTCATCCTGTGTCACTCGTCACCTCCATCGTGGCTGACATGGCCACATTGGCTGCCAGAATTGTCAGTCGAAGGAGTGCGCCGTGTCAATAGCGCTCCCACGCCCGACAGGCCCCGCCCATCGCCTCCATACGGGGACGGGAGGCGCGTGTGGGCGGCCAAGGCCACGGTGCCCGGGCCCCCGATACACCCCGGCGTCCCGTTATGGTACCATCGCCCGAAGAGCCCGCCTCGACACAGGCCGAAGGGAGCATGATGCCCATCGTCGACCACAACGAGCTGCCGGAGACGCCATGGAGGCCCAACTACCGCAAGTGGGACATCACCCGGCCCGGCGACGGCACCACCAGCACCAGCCTGAGCTACGCCGTCATAGACAAGGGCGCCGGCGCTCCCCTCCACTATCACGAGGAGGACGAGGCTATAGTGGTCCTGGAAGGGACCCTGGAGGTCCGCCTGGGGGACCAGGTCCATCGAGTGGGAGCGGACCACACCCTGGTGGTCCCTCCCGGAGAGCCCCACGGCTTCACCAGCGTGGGCGCCGTGCCCGCACGCGTCCTGGGGTTCTTCCCCTCGCCCGACCCCTTCAACCGCACCACCTTCCTGGAAGGCGCCCCCCCTGAGGCCCACAGGACCTGAACCCGGCGGCCCGTCTTCGACGCCGGGTCCTCTGCCCATCTCCAGCCCTTGCCCCTCGGGCGTGTGTCCATAGTGTTCCCAGCACGGGGCCCCCTTCATCTCTTCGGGTGAATAGTAGACCGGTCTGGAAGCGCGAAACCCGGGGGAGGGGGCCGAGCCGCCCCCACATGTCATTGCCAAGAAGATAACTTGTAGCACCCCTCTTGGAGAATCGCCCACCCGTCATTCCCGCGCACGCGGAAATCCAGGGGCTACCACCACCGTGATCTCGTCCAACAGGACGTCATTCCCGCGCACGCGGGAATCCAGGGGAAGGGAGCGACATAGCCAGCCGCCGACTCCGCGGGTCCTTCCTTCTACGCATCCGAAGGAGGCGTCCCACCCCCGGATTCCGGGTCGGGGGCCACTTTACGGCCCAAGCCTCCGAGTCTGCGAGCGATGTGTCTGTGGAGTGCTGGGCCGGACTTCATCACGGCCCGCCCGTCCTGCTGACACGCTCCCCTTCCCAGCCCGAGGTACGACCGCCTACCATGGTATGCGGGCAGGACACCGCTGGCCCCGGCCTCACCGAAATCTCCCGTTCTCCGGCGCCAATGAAGAGAGTCCATATCGGAAGCAGACCCTCCCAGCCCTCCGGCAACCCCCCGGAGTCCTCCTCCGGCTCGGCCGATGCACTGGAATGGGAGAAAGTGAGAGGAAATGAGAGGCAAGTAAGAATTTTCATCCCCATACGTGGCCTTCACAAGGCGATTGGCAATTCCGAGCCGCAGGCGAGCAATCTCAGGCGCCCGCCAACGAGCACGCCGGGCCACCAAGGCTGCGGCGCCGGCACGGCGAGATTCCTCTCTTCTCCGCGCTCCGCTCAGAATGACACCTGGGAGCCGCGGGCCGGAATTAAATCCAGGGGGGGTCGGGTCTGTTCAGGCCGCCGGTTCTTGGCTAACATAGAGACCGCTGCGGAAGTCGGGGCCCCCAGTACCCATGCCGCTGCGGAAGGGAGTGCCATGAGAGGCGACGAGATGGTGGCCAGGATACTGAAGGCCGAGGGCGTGGACTGGATGGCCTGCTTCCCGGCCCAGACCTTGATAGACGCGGGTACACGGGAAGGGATCAGGCCCATCCTTGCCCGCCAGGAGAGGGCCGGGGTCAACATGGCCGACGGCTTCAGCCGAGTCAGCAACGGCAACGCCATCGGCGTGTTCACCATGCAGGAGGGCCCGGGCGCCGAGAACGCCTTTGCCGGAGTCGCCCAGGCGTACGCGGACTCGGTCCCCATACTGCTGCTGCCCGGCGGCCCCGCTACACACAGGACCTGGGTGCATCCCAACTTCGAGTCGGTGAAGAACTACGGCGGCGTCACCAAGTGGCGGGCCAACATCAACCGCCTGGACCGGGTCCCGGAGCTGATGGGAATGGCCTTCACACAGCTTCGGCACGGCCGCCGAGGCCCGGTGATGCTGGAGCTGCCCTCCGACGTAGCCGGCCAGGAGGTGGACGAGGGCGCCTTCCACTACACGCCGGTGCGCCCCTTCAGGTCCGGGGCTGACCCCGACGACGTGCGGGACCTGGTTACCGCACTCCTCCGGGCATCGTGCCCGGTCATCAACGCCGGGCAGGGAGCCCTCTACGCCGAGGCCTCCGACGAGCTGGTGGAGCTGTCCGAGCTCATCAGCGTCCCCGTGATGACCACCCTGGCAGGGAAGAGCGCCTTTCCCGAGGACCACCGGTTTGCCCTGGGGACCGGGGCCCGGACCCGCACCCTCATGGTGAGCCACTTCCTGAAGAAGGCCGACTTCGTCTTGGGCGTGGGGACCAGCTTCACCAGGTCCAACTTCACGACGCCCATCCCTGACGGTGTGACCCTGGCCCAGTGCACCAACTGCCCCGAGGACCTGAACAAGGACTACCGCATCCATCTGGCCGCAGTGGGGGACGCCAGGGTGGTGCTGCGGCAGATCATCGACGAGGTCAAGCGGCAGATCGGGGACCACGGCCGGGGAGACGTCGACGGCGTGGCCACGGAGATAGCAAGGGTCAAGGAGGCGTGGATGGCCGAGTGGGGGCCGCGGCTGAGCTCCGACGAGGTGCCCATAAACCCGTATCGGGTGATCCACGAGCTGGCCCAGGCGGTGGACGTGGCCAACACCATCGTCACCCACGACTCGGGGTACCCGCGGGAGCAGCTAGTCCCCTTCTGGCCCGTCGTCAAGCCCAGGGGGTATATCGGCTGGGGCAAGTCCACCCAGCTTGGCTACGGACTCGGGCTGGCCATGGGCGCCAAAATGGCGGCCCCAGACAAGCAGGTGGTGAACTTCATGGGCGACGCGGCCTTCGGCATGGCCGGCATGGACATCGAGACCGCGTCCCGGTCCCGCATCCCCATCCTGACCATCATCCTGAACAACGGGGTGATGACCCACTATGACTCCACCATGCCCTACGCCTCGGAGCAGTGGGGAAGCAACCGGCTGGGGGGAGAGTACGCCAAGGTGGCCGAGGGGCTGGGAGCCTACTCCGAACAGGTCCGAGCTCCCCAGGAGATCGGCCCCGCCATAGAGCGAGGGCTGTCCGCCAACCGGGAGGGCCGTCCCGCGGTGCTGGAGATGATGACCAAGGCCGAGGAGAACATCTCCTTGTCCTAGCCCCGGCCCGGCAGAGGGTCGGGCAGACGGGTCCTAGCGCCAGCCCGGCAGGGGTCGGGCAGACGGGTCCTAGCCCCGGCCCGGCAGAGGGTCGGGCAGACGGCCGGCCCACGGCCCTATTCCGGTAGGCCAGGAGAGGTGAGTGACGGTGGATTTCGTCACCAACGAAGAGATCATTCAGGCGGCCAGGCGCAATCTGGACCAGGGCCCCTGGGACTACCTCGTGGGCGGGTCCGAGTCGGAAACGACCATGCGGCGCAACCGCCTGGCCTTCGACCGGCTGGCCTTTCGCCCCAGGGTCCTGGTGGACGTCTCCAGCACCGACCCCTCCACCACGTTCCTCGGCCACCCCATGCGCATCCCGGTGATGCTTGCCCCCATCGGCTCGCTCCAGGTCTTCGCTCCCGAGGGCGGCTGCGCCTCGGCCCAGGCCGCCGCCGAGTTCGGGACGGTGCAGGTAGTCAGCTCCGTCACCGAGCCCTCCCTGGAGGAGATCGCGGCCGGCGCCGATGGCCCCAAGGTGTTCCAGCTATACGTGCACGGAGACTGGGACTGGACCAAAGACATAGTCGGTAGGGTGAAGCAGGCGGGCTACTCCGCCCTCTGCCTCACCGTCGACACCGCCCGTTACAGCCGCAGGGAGCGCCAGATGCTGAGCCGCTGGACTCCCCCAACCAGGCGCCGCCCGTGGGACCCGACCCACGCGGCCTCCCTCACCTGGGAAAAGATGGCGCGGATAAAGGACTTCGCCGGCCTCCCCTTCATCCTCAAGGGAGTGGCGACTCGCGAGGACGCCCTCCTGGCGGTGGAGCACGGCATCGACGTGATATGGGTCTCCAATCACGGCGGGCGCCAGCTTGACCACGGCCGCGGCACCATGGACATGCTGGCAGACATCGTCCAGGCGGCCGGCGGAAGGGCCCGGATCGTCCTGGACGGTGGAATCCAGCGGGGCAGCGACGTGGCCAAGGCCCTGGCCCTGGGGGCCGACGCCGTGGCCATCGGGCGACTCCAGGCATGGGGCCTGGCGGCCGCCGGTCGGGCGGGCGTCGTAAGGGTCCTGGAAATCCTGGAGGACGAGCTGCTCATAGCCATGGCCCTGCTGGGAGTCACGTCGGTGGACCGGCTTACCCCGGAGTACGTATGCCAGGCGGACGCGGTCACGGCGGCCCACGAGATGAGCGCCTGGGTGAACAAGCCCGTGGACCGGATACTCTAGCCCCCGGCCGCCGGGTCCCTTCGCGCGGCGGCCGGATTGGCCGGGAAGCGGCAGCCCTGCTAGAATTGATGCCACCGCCATAGGGAAGGGGACACGAGTATGGGCAAGGATGTCACCATTTTCATTGGGACCATCGGACAGGGTATCTGGCGCAGCAGGGATGGAGGGAATACCTGGGACAGATCGCGCCTGCAGGTCCGGCCCGGCAGGTTCGGCGTCAGCGGGGAGAGCGAGGTGCGCGCCTTCGCCGTGCACCCCCGGGACCAGGGGACCGTCTACGCGGGCACGGACACCGGCGTCTACCGCACCGGGGACGGAGGGGATAGCTGGGAGAAGCTGGAGTCCCCCATGAACGAGGTGCCCATCTGGGCCCTGGCCGTGGACCCCGTGGACCCGGACACCATCTTCGCGGGGACCCGGCCGTCGGCCCTCTTTCGCACCAGGGACGCGGGCCGGACCTGGGACAAGCTCAGCGTGGAGCTGGTCGACGAGTGCCCCAACGTTGTGGTGCCCAGGGTCACGGCCCTCCTGGTCGACCCGGAGGACCACGGCAGCATCTGGGCGGGGATCGAGGTGGACGGGGTCAGGCACAGCGCCGACGGAGGCGACACCTGGGAAGCGGTGCACGCGGGAATCACGGACCCGGACATCCACCACATGGCCGTCATCGCGGGCCCTCCCAAGACCATCCTGACCATCACGCCGGGGGAGGTGTTCTCCAGCGCAGACGACGGCCTCACCTGGGAGGCCGTGGGCGCCGCTCCCCAGGTCAGCCTGCCCTACTGCCGTGTCGTGGCGGTCAAGGAGGACGATCCCAACGTCGTGTACATGGGCAGCGGAGAGGGGGCCTACGGAGGTGTGGGGGCCCTTCACCGCTCCGCCGACATGGGCCGCACCTGGGAGGCCATACCCCTCATGGTAAAGCCCAACGGCACCGTCCACAACCTCGCCACCCATCCCTCGGACGCAGGCTTCTTGGTGGCCAGCAGCATCAACGGCCAGGTGTTCGTCAGCTCCGACGCCGGCGACTCGTGGTCCAAGGTGTCCAGGGAGTGGGGCATCGTCCACGCCCTGGCCTGGGTCCCCAACTAGGGGCCGCTCACACGTGCCGTCACCGCCGCACGGCGGGGCGACGATTTCCGGGAGCCCTCTCTACAGGCGAACCCAAATGGTGGAGCCCAAATGGTGGAGCCCACACGGTGGCCCGCACGGCGGGCCCGCACCGTAGCAAGGAGGAGCCATGCTGTATAACGCCGAGAGCGGCGACTTTCAGATAGTGGTCACCGGCGACTCGATCATCACCCGGAGCATGTCGGCCTTCCAGGAGCCCAGGTTCCTCAAGCTGGTGGACCTGCTCCACGGGGGAGACGTCACCGTCACCAACGCCGAGATGTTGTTCCACAACTACGAGGACCCGCCCACGGCGAGACCCGGCGGCACCTACATGCGGGCGGACCCCAAGCTGATCGGGGAGCTCCGGTACCTGGGCGTCGACATGGTGGCCTGCGCCAACAACCACGCCTACGATTTTGGCGAGAACGGCATCCTGACCAACATCCGGTACCTGGACCGGTACGAGATGCCCCACGCCGGCACGGGGCGGAACCTGTCCGAAGCCCGCTCCCCCGTGTACCTGGACACCGCCAGGGGCCGGGTGGCGCTGATCTCCGTCACCTCCTCGGGACCCCAGGGGATGCGGGCGGGGGACCAGTGGCGGGACGGCGCGGGCCGTCCGGGCGCCAACCTGCTCCGGTACACCACCCGGTACACCGTGGACCGTCCGGTCTTCGACGCCCTGCGCCGGATGAGCCAGGGGCTGGGCCTGGAGGAGCTCAAGGCCCATCGCGGGTCCAACCCGTGGCAGGGGCAGTTCGAAGAGGACACCGACACGCAGTTCTTCCTGCCCAACCTGAACAACGAGTACCAGTACCCGGAGCCCAATGGCTGCACCTTCGTGGTGGGCGAGACCTTCGAGACCCGTCACGTGGCCAACGACGAGGACCTGGAAGGGAACCTACAGCGGGTGCGCGACGCCCGACGCCAGGCCGACTGGGTGATCGTGAGCGTGCACACCCACGAGAACGGCAAGACGGGCGACGACCCGTCGGACCTCATCGTCGATTTCGCCCACGCCTGCATCGACGCCGGCGCCGACGTGGTCTCCGGCCACGGGCCCCATGTGGACCGGGGCATAGAGGTCTACAAGGCCAAGCCCATCTTCTACAGCCTCGCCCACCTGACCCTGCAGAACGACACGGTGGCCTGGATGCCGTGGGAGAACATGCAGCGCGTGTCCCTGGGCTGGGAGGCCACCCCGGCGGACTTCTTCGACGCACGGTCGGGCAGGGAGCACCTGGACGAGTGGAGGGACTTCGCCGTCCAGCCCTTCCGGTGGCGCAACGCCGTGGCCACCGTCACCTTCAAGGCCAGGGAGCTCCAGGAGATAAGGCTCTACCCCATAGACCTGGGCTTCAAACGTCCCCGCTCCCAGAGGGGCCGGCCCGTGCTGGCACAGGGCGACGTGGCCCAAGAGGTGCTCGACCTGTTCAGGATGCTCTCACTGCCCTTCGGCACCGACCTGGACATCCGGGACGAGGTCGGGGTCATACAGGTCCGCTAGAGCCCTGCTACCCCGAAGAGCGCAGCGCCGGCGGCAGGAGCCTCTCCCAGTCGGGCGTCAGCCGACGGGACGTGGGCGGCAGAAATAGGACCGAGACCAGGCCTGCGAGGCTGAGCACGGCGGACAGCGCCACCGCGCTGGCGAGGTCGCCCGTCAGGTCCCACAGGAACCCCCCTGCCAGCGGTCCCAGGGCCATGCCGACGCCGTTCCCCAGCATCTGCCAGCCGTATACCGTGCCTATGGGAGCGCCGCCGAAGTACTGGCGGTTGATGATGGGAAACGCCGGCACCTCGCCTCCGAGGCCTATCCCGAAGAGGCCGGCGAACAGGTAGAAGGCCCACGGGTCCTGGTACAGGAGCAGGATCAACGGAGGGAACGCCTGCAGCACGAAGCAGACCGTCAGCACGCTCTTGGTGCCGAAGCGGTCCGCCACTATCGGCACCAGGAACCGGGCGATCATGCTGAAGACGGTTAGGGTTATGTAAGCTCCCACGGCCATCTCCCGGGACAGGCCCGCGTCGACGGCCATGGCGATCATGAAGACGATGAAGATGTTGTGGCCCATGCACCCCCAGAAGTGGACCCCTATCAGGTTCCAGAAGGCCCCGGTGCGCCGGGCCTGTCCGAAGAAGACACGGGTCCTTATCTTGGCGGTGTCGTCCGCCTGCAGCCTCTTCACGGGCTCCGTCTCCGGCGCCCCGAAGGGCCGCAGGCCTATCTCGGCGGGCTCGTTGTAGAAGGGCCGTATCAGCAAGAGCAGCACGGCCCCGCCCACTATTCCGGGCAGCCAGAAGGTCTGCTTCAGGCCGAACTCGCTGATGAGGAAGGCCATCAGCGGGATTAGCAGGGCCGTCCCCATCACCTGGAACCCCTGCAGGCCGCCCATTGCCAGCCCCAGGTGTGTCCTGAACCAGACGGTGACTCCCGAGACCAGGGGCACCTGGAAGATGGCCATCGACGCGCCCAGCAGGAGGCCGAAGGAGAGGTAGAACTGCCAAAGCTGGGTCATGACGCCGGTGAGCAGCATGCCCGCTATGAACAGAAGGGACCCCACCACCATGGTGCGCCGGACCCCGGACCGGTCGCCGACCCAGCCCATGACGGGGCCCAGCAGCCCGGAGACCAGCCACTGCAGGGTGAAGGCAAAGGCGATGGCCCCGTAGCTCCAGCCAAAGCCGCCTGGGGCCTGGAGATGCGGTATCAGGGGAGTGGCGGCGAACCGGATGGAGGAGCTGATCGTCCACATCACCCCGGCCAGCGTCACCATGACCCACGAGTAGTGTATCCGCCACGGTCCAACGGAAAGCTGGCCGGGATTGACGTTGATCACGGCCCGGACGCCCCGCGAGCCGCTACCACACCCTTACCGTCCGGCTGGAAGAGCCCTGCTCCATCGTGCTCGTCGATGGGGGGCGGCTACCCCGGCATCGGGACGGCCCGCGGAGCCGTCTCCTGGATGGCGGCGCCTGCGGCCCCGCTCGTCTCCCCCTGCCGGAGGGCGGACAGTATCGCCTCGGCAAGCTGCCGCGCCGACGCCGGGTCCAGCTCCACGGCTATCCTGGCGCCCAGGCCCCGCTCGGGATTGACAAAGTCGATGCTCAGGGCGTGGTCCAGGGGCATCCGGTAGGGGTGGTCGTAGGACACGTTCGCCTGGCGCAAGGGGAACCACCCGTCGGCCCCCTTTCCGCAGCCCTGGATCTCTCTTTTCTCCACGATCATCGTACACATGAAGCGCCTCTCCAATCGGCCTGTGTCACTGCTGTTCCGTCGCCGAACCAGAACGGTTTACGACAGGTGCTTGAGCAGGAAGGCGAACAGCTTTTCCCAGCCGTCCACCGCCTGCTCTTGCCTGTACATGGCCCTGTCGTAGTAGAAGAACCCATGCCCGGCGTTGGGGTACATGTGGAATTCGTAGGTCTTGTTATGCTTCTTCAGATCCTTCTCGTGCTCCTCTACCTGGTCCGGCGGAGGGCTGGTGTCGTCCTCCCCGAAGAGCCCCAACAGCGGGCAAGACAGGTCCCTGGTGTACTCGATGGGGGCAACAGGCTGCTTCGGCGTCAGCTCCTCCTTGGACATGACCACCCTGCCGCCCCAGCAGTCCACCGCCGCGTCGAATCCCTCCACCCGGCACGCGGCCAGGTACGTCTGCCTTCCCCCGGAACAGGTGCCGAACACGCCCACCTTGCCGCTGCTGTAGGGCAGCGAACGCAGGAACTTCATGGAGCCCTCCAGGTCTCCCAGGACCTGGTCGTCGGCAATGCCCCCGTCGGCCCGGACCTTGGCGGTCACGTCCTCCGGTGTTCCGTGCCCCGCCCGATAGTAGAGATTGGGAGAGATGGCGACGTAGCCGTGATGGGCGAACTTGCGAGTGAACTCCCTGTACAGCTCGTCCCAACCGGGCGCGTGGTGGGTCAGCACAACCCCGGGGAAGGGGCCAGTGCCCAGGGGGCGGGCCATGTAGGCGTTGATCACGTCGCCGTTATGGCCCTGGATGCCGACGGTCTCGGCAAGCATACCTTCGTACATGTCCGTGGTATACATTTCGCACCTCGTTGGCTTTCCAGCCAGGCCGTGCCGCCTAGCGTAACGTGGCCCCACTGTACCCGGCGGGCAGGGGCCTGTCAACGAGCGGCTCCTGGATTCCGGCTCGGGGGCCTGAATGACGAAGAAGAGGAGTGCTGCAAGACTCTCTTGGCGGCAATGACACGAGGGGAGTCGCAGGGCCGGAATCACACCCAGGGGTGTGGTACGTAGATCCCCGCGTGCGCGGGAATGGGAGAGGGGTGCTGAGAGCCATTTCCGCGGTAACGCCGGGTCGCCGGCCCGGGCCGACAGGTTGGGTGGCATCGGGGGTTTCCTGATGCACCCGTTTCAGATAGAATTCCAATATGGCGGCCGGCGTAGCTCAGTGGTAGAGCAGCGGTTTCGTAAACCGCAGGTCAAGGGTTCGAATCCCCTCGCCGGCTCCAGCTCAAGGCAGAATCCGAGGCCCTGGGACCTGGGAGTCGCTTCACGTGGACGCAGAAAAGCCCCTGGGTGTCGAACTGGAGAGCCGTAGCCAGACGGCCGGCGTACCGGCAACGGACCGGACCGTTGGCCCGGAAGCCAACGACGGCGTCCCTCAGAGGGACCCGAGGCAAGCCCTGAGGGCGGAGCGGTGGCTGGCCGAGGAGAACCGGGTGATCGCGGAGATCGGCCGGATCGTCGCCTCCGACCTGCACATCGAGCAGGTCTACCAGCGTTTCGCCGAAGAGGTGGGGAGGCTGATCCCCTTCGACAGGCTGGCCATCGGGCTCACCAACGCCCTGATCGACATCCCGGAGAACATCAACAAGGTGGCCTACTCGGCGGGGCTCATGGCCCACAGGCAGCCGGGAGACCTCGTCGCCCTGGAGGGCTCGGTGGTCTCCGCGGCCATCCACTCGCGGTCGACCCAGCTCTTCTCCACCGAGCGCGAGGAGGATGTGGCCCGCCTCTTCCCAGGCAACCTGCCCGCCTTCAGGGCCGGTATAAGGACGCTGCTGGTGGTCCCACTCATCCACAGCGACCAGGTCATCGGCAGCCTCAACTTCACCTCCACCAGCATCGACGCCTACGTGGCTGAGCACGTCCGCATGGCGAAGAACGTCGCTGCCCACATCACGGGGGCCATCGCCAACGCCCTCCTCTACGCCAGGCTGGAGGAGAGGGACCGGGAGCTCCAGGCCCTGGCGGAGATCGGACGCATCCTAGGCTCCAACCTGGACATCGACGAGGTGTACGAGGGGTTCGCCCAGGAGGTCCGCAAGCTGATCTCCTGCGACAGGTTGGCCATCACCCTCACCGGCGAGCTGGCGGACGTGGAGGAGGGATACTACCGGAGGGTCTACGCCACCGGCCTCCAGGAGTCCCGCCCCCAAGGCGAGGTTGTCCCCCTGGAGGGATCGGTGATAGAGGCCGCCACACGATCGGGGGCAGCGGCCCTCTTCACCGCAGAAACCGAGGAGGAGGTCGCCCAACGGTTCCCCGGCAACCTGAACCTCTTCCGCTCGGGCATCCGCACCTTCCTCAACGCCCCCCTGACCTTCGACGGGCGCGTGATAGGGACCCTGAACTTCTCGTCCACCACTCCAAGGGCCTACTCGACCAAGGAGGTGGACCTGGCCCAGCGGCTCACCGTCCAGATATCCGGGGTCGTAGCCAACGCCCAGCTCCATCGCCAGGTCGTAGAGGCCTCCAACGCCCTGGCATGGAACGCCAGGGAGCTGGAGCGATCCAACTCGGACCTGGCCGAGTTCGCCTACGTCGCCTCCCACGACCTGCAGACTCCCTTGCGGTCCATCGTGGGGTTCTCCAAGTTCCTGAGCAAGGAGTACGGGGACAAGCTGGACGAGGAGGGGCACGACTACATCCGGAGACTGTCCAACGCCGCCGCCAGGATGAAGACCCTGATCGACGACCTGCTGGCCTACTCCCGGGTTGGAAGGGAGGTGGCCGAGGAGGAGACGGACTGCCAGGCCGTGTTCGACGACGAGCTGGAGACCCTCCAGCTCACCATCGAGGAAGCCGGGGCCGTCGTGACCCACGACCCCCTGCCCAGACTGCGAATGGACTCGTCCCTGTTCCGCCAGGTCATCCGCAATCTGACGGAGAACGCCATCAAGTACCGGGGCGACGAGTCGCCCAGAGTCCACATATCGGCCCAAAGGGGGTCCGGAGAATGGGTCTTCTCCGTCCGGGACAACGGCATCGGCATCGACCCCCAGTACTCGGAACGCATATTCGGCGTATTCCAGAGGCTGCACTCCAGGGACGAATACTCAGGGACTGGCATCGGGCTGGCCATCTGCAAGAAGGCCGCCCAACGGCTGGGGGGACGCATCTGGGTAGAGTCCCAGGTCGACCGGGGGTCGGTGTTCTACTTCACGGTCCCCCAGGACGAGGACCATCGCCAAGGGACGGTGGCCCCGGAAGATAGAGAAAGGCAGATAGCGTAGGCATGTCCTCGGGCGGCATACCCATCGAGATACTACTGGTGGAGGACGACCCCGACGACGTGCTCCTGACCAGAAAGGCCCTGGACGAGGGCAGGATGCTCAACAACCTGCATGTGGTCCGGGACGGGGTCGAAGCCATGGACTTCCTGTATCAGAGGGGGCCGTACTCCGACGCGCCGCGGCCCGGCATTGTCCTGCTGGACCTCAACATGCCCAGGAAGGACGGCAGGGAGGTGCTCGCCGAGGTCAAGTCCGACGAGCTTCTCAAGTCCATACCCATCATCGTGCTGACCACCTCCGAGGCCGAGCAGGACATCCTCAAGAGCTACAACCTACATGCCAACGCCTACGTGCCCAAGCCCGTGGACCCCGACGAGTTCGTCAAGGTGATACGTAGCTTCGACAGCTTCTGGCTGAGCGTCGTCAAGCTGCCCTGCCCCGGGGAGGCCGGCTGAAATGGTGGTCAAGGTCCTGCTGATAGAGGACAACCCCGACGACGCGCTGTTCATGCGGCGGGCGTTGCGGTACGCCTCGGTCGGTTCCTTCCGGGTGTCCCACGCCGACCGGCTGTCGGCGGGATTCGAGCTCCTGGAAGCCGACGACTTCGACGTGCTGCTTCTGGACCTGTCCCTGCCGGACAGCTCGGCGGCGGACACCTTCCACCGGGTACACGAACGGGTGCCCGACGTGCCCATACTGGTGCTCACTGGCCTGGACGACGAGACCGTGGGTGCTGAGCTGGTGCGCCAAGGCGGCCAGGACTATCTGGTGAAGGGCCAGGTGGACGAAGACCTGCTGGGCCGCTCGATCAACTACGCCATCGAGCGGCACCGGATCCAGCAGCAGATATCGAACCTGGCCGCGGAAAGCATGGTGATGGCCCAGATAGGGCGCCTCATCAGCTCGACCTTCGACATCCAGGACGTATACGAGAGCTTTGCCGTGGAGGCGGCCAAGCTGATCCCCTTCGACCGGATAATCATCATGGTCGTCAACCAGGAAGAGGGCGTGGCGCCCATCGAGTACAAGTCGGGCGGCGCCGACGTGCCTGGTCGGGAAACGGGCGACGTCCTGACCTTCCCCGGGTCCCTGGCCGAGGCGGCTACCAGGCGCGGGGAGGCCCTGATCGTCCAGGGCGTGGAGTCGGAGGAGCTGATGGCCCGCTTTCCCGGCCTCTCGCCCAGCGTCAGGGCCGGGTTTCGCTCCTTCCTCTCCGTACCCCTTATGGCCAAGGGCGAGATGGTGGCCGTGATGAACCTGGCGTCCATGTCCGACGACGCCTACTCCGACAAGGACCTGAGACTGGGCACCAGGATAGGGGAGCAGATCGCTGGGGCCATCGCCAACACTCAGCTCTATGCCCAGCGGGTAAGGGCCGAAGAGGACCTGGCGCGCTCCAACGTGGAGTTGGAGCAGTTCGCCTCCGCCGCCTCCCACGACCTTCAGGAACCCCTGCGGATGATTACCAGCTACATCCAGATCCTGACCGAGGACTACGGGGACCGGCTGGACGGCGACGCGGACCGGTACGTCGGCTACATCGTAGACGGCGCCACCCGCATGAAGGCCCTCATAGACGACCTGCTGGCCTACTCGCGAATCGGAAACGAGCCGGCCTCCCTGGAGCCGGTGGACTGCAACGCGGTGCTGGAGCTGGTGCTTGGAGACCTGGCGGGAGCCATCGAGGACGTCAGCGCCAGGGTGACCCACGAGCCCCTCCCCCAGGTAATGGGAGACGGCACCCAGCTAGCCCAGGTCTTCCAGAACCTGATCAGCAACGGAATCAAGTTCCGAGGAGAGGCGTTGCCCCACGTTCACGTATCCACCACGCCGATGGACGGCGACTGGGTCTTCTCGGTCCGGGACAACGGCATCGGCATCGACCCGAGCCACTACGAGCGCATATTCCAGATGTTTCAACGCCTTCACCACAGGTCCGAATACCCGGGGACGGGCATCGGCCTTGCCTTGTGCAGCAAGGTGGTACAGCGCCACGGGGGCAGAATCTGGGTGGAGTCGGAGCCCGGCGCCGGGTCGGCCTTCTGCTTCACGATTCCCATGGTCCAGGAGGGGGGCGCTCGCGACGACTCGGGCAACGGCCGGACGGGTCTTGCCGAGCCGGCAGACCGGGTGGGGTGAGCCTGTCCACCAACAACGCCCGGCCATCGACGTGCGGCCGGGGGCGGGCGCTATAACAGAAACGGCTTCGGAGGCCGTAGAGGCGGTGGTTATGAAATGAGAGGCGACCGGACCCCGGACCAGGTTCGCTGTCGACCCCGGACATAGCCAACGGAGCCAATGGGACACAGCATCGTGGAGGGAGGTTTCAAAATGACGTTAGGCACGCCCGAGAGGCCAATCGAGATACTCGTAGTGGAGGACAACCCGGCGGACGTCGAGCTGACCCAGCGAGCCCTTGGGAACGCTCCCTATGACCACAACGTGACGGTTGCCGAGGACGGAGAGGTGGCAATCGCGATGCTGCGAAATGAGGGCGAGCACACCAACGTGCCACGCCCCGACGCCATCTTCCTGGACCTCAAGATGCCCAACAAGGACGGATGGGAAGTGCTCAAGGACATCAACGACGACCCCGACCTGAAGGGGATCCCAGTGATGTTGCTGACGACCCTTCAAGCGGAGTCGACCCAGCTTGCCGAGTCGGGCATCCATCCCAGCCGCTACTGCCGCAAGCCTCCAGACCGGATTCGCATCAAGGCCTTCCTGGAAAGTGTCATCCGGACCAGTTGAGCTCCCCGTGTAGCTTCCGGGAGTAGTCAGGAGGAAGAAAATGCCTGTAGTAACCGTGGAAGGCCCCATAGGGGCGGGAGCGCCCGAGGTCGGCGTCATCGTGTCCAAGCTGCTGGACGCCGACTACGTGGACCGCGCGATACTCGCCGACGCCGCCAGGACCATGGGCACCACCGTGCAGGTCCTGGAGATCAAGCACGGTCGGATCCCTTTAAGAGCCCGCATTGCCCAGTTCCTGCAGACCATGCTGGAGCGCTCCGCGATGTCCAGCGGCGCCGGGGAGCCCTACGCCTTCTACAACGTGGACTACGTACTCGGCGAGGACTACACCGATCTGGCCCAAGAGCCCTTGACCGCGGCCCAACGCCTGAACGATGAGCATTTCATCGAGGCCACGGGCTCCGTCATAAGGGACCTGGCAGCCGGAGGCAACGTGGTCATCATCGGGCGAGGGTCGACCATGTTCCTCAAGGACTTCCCCGGAGTGCTCCACGTCGGCTTGGTCGCGCCGTTGGAAGCGCGGATACGGAACATCGAGGAGAGGGAGCATCTCACCCGGCTGGAGGCCGAGGAGCATGCCGACAACACGGAGAGGGCGAGGATAGCCTATTTCAGGAAGTTCTTCAAAGTGGACCCCAACGACCCTACCCTCTACCACATCGTGCTGAACATGGCCCACGTAGGGGCCGACACATTGGCGGAGATCATTGCCCACTCGGCCACCGACCTGGCTCGCGCGGACGTCGTCTCGCAGGCCTAGGGACCGGCAACGTGCCGGTGGCACTCACCGGCCGGCGGCAGATTGGGCGGGAGGGACTGTCATATGACATTGGGAACGGCAGAGCGACCTGTCAAGGTCCTGATAGTGGAAGACAATCCAGGTGACGCCGAGTTGACTCAGAGGACCATGGGCCAGTCGGAGTACCAGTACGACGTGAGCGTCCTCGAAGACGGGGAAGCGGCGATGGACTACCTGCGCGGGGCCGGTACCGAAGCCGCCACAGCTCTGCCCGACCTCGTGATCCTGGACCTGGGCCTGCCCAAGAAAGACGGGAGGGAGGTCCTGGCGGAGATGGGAGCGGACCCCGCGCTGAAGGACATTCCCGTCATCATTCTGACCGTAACCAAGGCCGAGCGCCCCCTCATCCGGGAGCTTGGCATTCATCCCAGCCGTTACTGCAGCAAGCCCCTGGAGCTGGTCCGCTTCAGGGGCGTAATGCGGGACATCGTGGGCAGCTAGGGGCGGTGACGCCCACACGGCGCGAGCTAGGACCTCATGGGGCAGGAGCCTCCAGGATACCGGTCGGGTCTCTCGTCGCCGGGGTCCGGGCCGAAGGCTACCTCTTTCGGTATATCTGGACCCGGTGACGATTGCTCTCTACGACGTAAAGGCGTTGCTGCGCGTCGACCTTCACCGACACAGGCCCCCAGAAGTACGGCTCCGTCTGCGATGACACGTGATACGGGGCCTTGAGGTGCTCGGGAAGGTCGGGCACCATCTGGGCCCGGTCCCGTTCCGCCTTCTCCTCCGGGTTTACCGCGTAGTACTCGTCCGCCCACTTGGATAGCGTCGCCTGGCCCCTGAGCTTTAGCTGAAAGGAGCCGTCGGGGCCCAGCACCTGCACCTGTTCGTTGCCCCAGTCGGCAACGTAGACGTACCCCTCGGCGTCGACGGCCACACTGGAGGGCCGGCGGAACCGCCCGTCACCGTCTCCAGGCCCGCCATAGGAGGCCACGAACTCTCCGCCCGGGGTGAACTTCTGGACCCGGTCGTTCCGCCAGTCGGCTACGTACACGTAGCCCGCGGAGTCGATTTCTATGCCCCAGGGCAGGCTGAACTCTCCCTCGCCGGCGCCGTTCTTTCCCCACCCGAGGATGTACTCACCATCAGGGGAGAACTTCTGCACCCGGGCGTTGTTCTGGTCGACTACGTAGAGGTTGTCGTCGGCATCCGCGGCGATGCCCGCGGGCCCGTCCAACTGGCCTTCCCCAGACCCGTGGACGCCCCATTTCGCTAGGAAAGCCCCTGAGCCATCGAAGACCGTCACCCGATGGAGGTACTCGTCGGTAACGTAGGCGCGCTCCCGGCTGTCCAGTGCCAGGCCCACGGGCCAGACGAACTGGCCGTCGCCGGAGCCGCCCCCACCCCCGAACTCACCCAGGTACTCCTCGTCCAGGTTGCATATGCCCACCCTGATGGCCGGCGCTCGGTCGGGGTCACACCGGTTGAGGACGAAGATGCGGCCATCGGCGCCGACGGCCGCGTCGTAAGGGTTCGAGAATCCCCTTCCACTGAACGCGGCGGTGACTATACCGATGGTCTTGACGTAGTCCAGGGCGAATGCGGGAGCCTGTGTAGTCACGGTTGGTTCTCCTGAGCGAGGGGCATCAGGCGAGCTGGTACTCCTTGGTGGAGGCGATCAGCCTCAGCATGTTTCCCACCCGCCGCTCGGCGTCATCCCCCTCTTGGTGTTCCCTCAGGTCCAGCTCTCCATCCCGCTCCGCCAGGGCGACCAGCGACGACGCAGTGCCCTCGGACACCGAGATGGGGCCCATCAGGTCCAGACACCTGTCCACCAGCTTCTCTGGGCTCAGCACGCCTTCCCCGTCGCCGGCCAGCCTGTCGATGATGGAGCGCACGCCCGGGTTCCGGACGTCGGCCAGCTCCTTGGCGGCGAAGTTGACGCGCTCCACCAGAGAGCCGCTGTCGATCCACTCCATACCCTCGTGCCAGCCCTCCACCGTGGGCGGCTGGAGGAGGCCCTGCCCCATGTAGAGCGCCTGGTCCGCCAGCTTCTGGGCGCCGAACGTCGGCTTCTGGTAGCTCCCCGCCATGCGGATGGCGCCCACCAGCAGCTCGACGGGGCCCTTCACCCGGGAGTAGCGGGCCCGGTCGGACTTGAAGTAGTCGGAGTTGAACAGGGTCCGGAGCACCGGTCTAATCTCGTAGCCCGAGTCGAAGTAGGAGGCCTTCATCCGGGTGATGGTCTCCCGCCCCTGGTTGTCCACCTCGTCGGAGGCGAAGTACTGGAACAGGCGCCGGCATACAAACTCGGCGGTGGCCTCCTGCCGGACGATTATGTCAATTATGTCCTCGCCGTTGAACTTACCCGTCTCTCCCAGGAAGGTCTTCTCGCCGTGGTCGTGGTCATGGTCCCTGTACTCGAAGTGCCACGCTATGCGGCCGTAGGGCCAGATGGAGTCCTTGGAGGCGCGCATGGCCATGAACTCGGCGTTCTTCAGCGTCCACCCGGTGAAGGCCCGGCTGCACTCCTTGATGTCCTGCTCGGTGTAGTTGCCTATTCCCATGGAGAACAGCTCCAGGAGCTCCCGGCCGTAGTTCTCGTTGATGGCGTCCTTGTGGTTGTCCTGATTGTCCAGCCAGATGATCATGGCCGGGTCCTTGGACAGCTCCACCAGCAGATCGGGGAACTTGCCCAGGCCGCAACGCCGGAACATGTCCACCTGGTTCAGGAGGGTCCGGGCCTGGTTCAGCTTGGTGTAGCCGGTGGCGAACAGCCCGTGCCAGAACAGGGCCATCTTCTCCTCGAGAGGACACCGGGTGGTTACCATGCGGTATATCCAGGTCGCGCCCGTGGAGGCCAGCATCCGGGCCTCCGACTGGTCCACGTGGTAGCGGCGTATCAGGTCGTCGGGCATGTTCCGAGGGTCTCCCGGGTTCAGAAGCTCCTCCACGGTCGCTTCGTAACCCTGGGCCAGGTTCCTCTCCAGCTCTCCCCGCGTCGCCCCGAAGCCCGCCCGCCTTGCAAGGTGCGCCATCAACTCCAGGTCTCTGTCATCCATGCCTGGCCTCCTGCTATGTATAGGACTCGGATGCCTACCTGTCGAGAAAGTCGAACTGCTCGAAGCCGCCGTTGACGATGGACGCTGCCTCGACGCCCAGCCACCGCTCCAGCACCGTCGAATAGGTGCTGCGAAAATCGTTGCTGGGCTTCATGTCGCCCTCGATCTGGTCCCGGGGCTTCAGGGACGGAAACTCGCCGTACAGGCCTCCCTTGACCGCGCCGCCGATCACCAGGGCCACGCCCCCCGCGCCGTGGTCGCATCCCGTGCCGTTGTCCGCGATGCGGCGACCGAACTCGGTGAAGATCATCATGACGGCCTGGTCCTCGCGCCCATGCTCCTTCACGTCGTCCCAGAAGTCCCCCACCGCGCCGTCCACCTCGTTCCACAGCCGGCCGTGGTCGGCCAGCAGGCCCGAGTGGGTGTCGAAATTGCCGTGCTGCGTGTAGTAGACCCGCGTACCCACGTCCGCGGACAGGACCCGGGAGATGTCCCTCAGCCGCTGTGCTATGGGGCTGGAGCCGTACTCCACCGTCGAGTGGTACTTCTCGGAGGCGGTCCTCAGGACCTCGGCGCCCCTGAGGGCGCCCCCGCCCGTCTGGGCCAGGAACTCCATGACGAGGCCCCTGTCGCCCTCGGGCCCATACATCCTGGAGAAGGCGTCGAGCGCGTACTTCTGCCACGGGTCGCCTTCCAGGTCCGGGTACAGGCCGTAGGTTGCCAGGTCACCGACGGAGGTGACGGCCACGTCCTGGCAGGCCAACGCCCTGGGAAGGCCCCGGCCGAAGTTGATCCCGGTGAGGACGTTGTCGCCCCGGGGGTCCAGGTCCCGGATGGTACGCCCCAGCCAGCCCTCAGTGCCGATGGCGTCGGGCTCGGCGGTGTGCCAGATGTCCATGGAGCGGAAGTGGGACCGGTTGGGGTTGTTGTATCCGATGCCCTGGATAACCGCCACCTTGCCCTCGTCCCACAGCCTCTTGACGGAGTGCATCGCCGGGTTGAAGCCCACGTTGCCGTCTATGGCAAGGACCTCGTCCTGGGGGATGGAGATGTTCGGCCGGAAATCATAGTAGAGGCCCTCGCCGTGGGGGATGACGGTATTCAACGCGTCGTTGCCCCCGGTGAGCTGCACCACGACGAAAGCGTTCTCCCGTGCCTTCGAACCCATGAAACCCTCCTCAGCGGTGTCGGCCGGCATCCGGACCCCATCCAGCGCCCGCCAGCCGCGGCGCCTCCGTCGACCGGGGCAATACTACCAGCGAGTTTAGCACGGCCCCAGAGAGAGGGTCAACGACACGGGCCCTTGGCTGGTAACCATGCCTCAAACTCCCTGGATCGACCGTACGAACTGGCTGAAGGGTTCGAACCCCATGAGATGGTGGGCTAAAGCAAGCCCCTCCATGGCCTACTCGCCGGTGGCCAGGAACTGCTCCAGGGGTTGGGCCGGCGACTTGATCTCCAGCACGATGGAGTCCTCCAGCCCCTGGATGCCGTGGACCACGCCCTCGGGGTGCCGGCAGACGTCTCCGGCTTCGAGCACGTGGGTCTCGTCTTCTATCACCACCTGCACCTTGCCCTGCACCACGTAACAGAGGGACTCGTGCTCGTGGGTGTGGGGAGGCGAGCCCGACCCGGGCGGAAGGTGCATCTTGATCATCACCATGTTCTCTCCGCCATACATCGGCTTGACCTTGATATCGCCCTTGGTGGCCAGCCCCTGGACGCTCTTTATTCGGCGGTAGTCAACTTCTCCATCTCTAACAACGTACATCGTCAGCTCCTTATATGGATGCAGCCGCCCTCGGTCTACCGCCCCATCACTGCCGCGAAGAACCGGTCCTGGTATTGCTCGAACAGGCCCCATCGGTCCAGCTCCGCCTTGAGGACGGCGGGGTCGAGCCCCTGGCGCACCTGCTGGAACATCTCCTCGATCCTCGTCACGGCTCCCCGGGGCAGCTCGGTGCCCGGGTCGGGCTCCAGCAGGCCCATGGACTTCATCTCCCCCAGGTTGGACGACAGGGAGGCCGCCGTATACTCGTAGATGAACTTCAGCAGGGACACGTCCCACAGCTCGTCCACCCCCTGGATCACCGAGGCCAGGTCCACGCTGCGGCTGTCCAGGTCTCCGGCGATCCGCTGGGCCACGGCCGATACCTCGTCGCCCACGATCTCCATCCCCGCCGGCTCGTTCCGGTACTGGTACAGCAGGCCCGGGCTGTTGGGACCCAGCCTCCGCACAAGGCCTTCCATGTACCTGCGGGCTTCGTCGCCGAACCCCTCCAGGTTCAGCATATACGTGGGCGTGACCATCGCGGGACGCTCGGCCACCACGGTGCCCTCCCGGACCACCGTCTCATCGTTGCCCGGCACCAGCTCCTGGTACAGGGGCTTGGTCACCACGTAGTAGCGGAGCCGCGTGACCCCAAAGGTGGCCAGGTGCTGCTTGGGCAGCCTGACCACCCGGGTGAGCCGCACGGCCTCCCTCAGCCGGCCTTCAGCGTCTTGCAACTGTCACTTCCGCCAACGTGGAATAGGTCCAACTTGATACATACTAGCCAGTAACCGCATTCCAGTCAACTTGCGCCTGGGAACGCCTGCACGATACAATCCGCAGCATGCCCGCGGGCCCCGTGTCTTCTGGGCTGGCGACCTGTTGGTCGCACCGGCGCCGCTTCGGCGGCCCCTTGATAATGGACTAGGAGGGTACCATGCCTGACCCTGGCATTCGTTACGGTTTGAGACTGCCGCCCATGGGAGTCCGGGAGAACCTGGAGCTGGCCAAGTACGCCGACCGGCTGGGGGTCGACTCCTCCTGGGTCATAGAGACGAGGCTCACGGCCGACGCGGTCACCCCGCTGGGCGCCTACGCCGCCGTAACCGAGCGGATGAAGATGGGCACGGCGGTCATTCCCCTCTGGACCAGGAACCCCGCCCTCATCGCCCAGACCTTCGCCACCCTGGACGCCAACGCCCCAAGCCGCATCATACTGGGCCTCGGGGCCTGGTGGGAGCCTCTCGCCACGAACGTTGGGGTGAAGCGCGAGAGGGCGATACGGGCCATGCGCGAGGTGGTGGAGGCCGTCAGGCTGCTGCTGAAGAGGGACGCCCCCGTGACGTACCTGGGCGACTACGTCCACCTGGAGGACGTGTTCCTGGACCACGATGGAGCCGGCGGCCACGACGTCAAGATATTCGTGGCGGCGGTGGGCCCGCAGATGCTCCGCCTGGCGGGGCGCATCGCCGACGGCGTGATCCTGAACAGCAACCACACCGTCGCGGCCACGAGGAGGGCCGTGGAGGAGATCAGGAAGGGGGCCGAGGCCGCGGGACGGTCCATGGACTCCATCGAGAGGGTGAAGCCGCTGCCCCTGCGGGTCAACCGGGACAGGCAGGCCGCCCTGGACTTCGACAAGCCGCGCATCGCCCAGTACATCGCCCAGCAGCCCCACGTGGAAGGCCCCACCGAGGTCGACCCGGAGCTGGCCGCCCGGCTCAAGGAGGTGATCCCGTTCCCCGCCACCCGGGCCCAGGTCATGGAAGGCGCCAAGCTCATATCCAACGAGCTGGTGGAGAGCCTCGGCTGCTACGGAGACGTGGAGGAGGTGGTGTCCAGGGCCGGAGACTTCCGGGAAGCGGGAGTGACCCTGCCCATCACCGAAGGCGACCGGGAGCTGGTCGACGCCCTTGCCGGGGTCTCCTAGCGCCAGGACAGCCCGAGAGGAGGAGACACGCCGATGACGATGACTCTGGGCACCGGAGACCTGCTGTACCAACCCGTCGAGGACTGGGAGAAGCTCCCCGAGGGGTGGTCCTTCGTGGAAGTCCCCGGAGTGGCGGTGGACTCCCGCGACCAGGTGTACCTGTTCAACCGGGGCGAGCACCCCGTAATCGTCTGCGACCGCGACGGGAACGTGCTGCGGACGTGGGGCCAGGGCATGTTCTCCGACCGGACCCACGGCATCCGCATAGGTCCGGACGACTCCGTCTACTGCGTGGACGACAAGATGGGGACCATCCAGAAATTCACGCCCGACGGAAAGCTGCTCATGACCATAGGGGAGGCCTTCAAGCCGGCGCCCAAATGGGGAGGGCTCCCCTTCAACAGGCCCACCCAGGCCGCCGTCTCCCCGGTGACGGGAGACCTGTACATCTCCGACGGCTACGCCAACTACCGCATCCACCGGTATTCGCCCGACGGCTCCCACGTCCCGTCGTGGGGCGCGCCCGGCATCGACGCCGGCGAGTTCGTCACCCCCCACAACCTGTACGTGGACGGCGACGACCTGGTCTACGTCTGCGACCGGGACAACCACCGCATCCAGATCTTCGACGCCCGCGGGAATCTCGTCACCATGTGGAACAACATCCACCGGCCTACCTGCATATGCATCGACTCTGAGGACCACGTCATCATCGGCGAGCTGAACGGCTTCGAGAACGTGGAAGACTGCCCAGGCCTGGGGCACAGAGTCGGCGTGTACGACAAGGGGGGGAACCTGCTGACCCGCTTCGGACGCCCCGAGGAGGGCGAGGGCCCGGACCAGTTCATCGCGCCCCACGGGATCGACGTCGACTCCCGCGGAGACCTGTACGTCTGCGACGTTGGCTACACCATCCGGGGCCGGTATATGGACCCGCCCCGGGAGGTGAAGACTCTACGCAAGTTCGCGCGAGTACGGCAGTAAGCGCCCGCCACGGCTAGCTGTAGTGGACACCTGCTATGGAGACCAGGGAGCCGAACTCCTCGTCTGCGGGACACTGGTCGTAGTGGACCACACTGCCCCTGGCGTCTCCCAGCATCCGGACCATGAAATGGATGGGCGCGGCCCCACAGATGCGCGTCCTGTCCCCCTCCGTACGGATGTGGTCTCCCAGCCCCGCGGCCCCGCCGTCGCAGGCCGACTCCAGCCATCTTTCGTCCGACGAGCGTATCCCCGCCTTGGCCGCGGGGTCCAGGGGAGCCGGGTCTCCGAAGGCGGGGCCTACGTGGCTCAGGTCACCGGCGGCCACCACCAGCGTCTGGCCTCCCCCGGCCTCCTCCGCCAGCAGGTCGACCGCCTGCCATACCCTCGACTCCTCACCATCCTGAGTCTCCAGCAGCGACTCGTGGGCGCCGCATAGCACCGGCACCACCCGCTTGGGCTTCCGGCCGGCCATGTAGTGCACCCAGACGGCCGCCAGCTCGATGGAGTGCTCGCCGACGTGGTGGACCTCCTGGGAAAAGGCGGTCTCCTCCCCCAGGACCCCCGCCAGACGGTCCACGATTTCGGTGTCGGTGGGGAGGGCGCCCCAGGGTGTTGCGTAGCTTTGGCGAGTCAGGGTCAGGCTGCCCGGAGAGCCCGAGTGGTCGGTGCCCAGTATGATCACAAGCTCCGCGTCCTCCACGGCTTGTCTCAAGGGCGCCCAGGTGCGGGCGTAGGTCCGCCACCCTCTCGTGTAGTCGATGTGCGGACTGACCACGCCCTGGACGCCCGTGGCGGAGCCTCCGAGGCCTTCCGCCTCTCTGCAATAGGCGTTCATGATGTCCAGCAGCTCCTCCGGGTCCTCTGGGTAGCCGCCGCCGGCAAGGGCGGGCTTCCGGAAGGGCGCCGCTCGATACGCCTCCCGGGTCTCGGAGAGTACACGTCGAAACCTCGGGCTGTCCAGTAGCAGCGCCTCGTCCAGCCTGTGGATCAGCTCCTCTACCTGGTTGGGCATGATGTTGGAGCCGGTCCGCAACATGAACCCTGCCCGCAGCGCGTCGGAGTCGCGGGTGCCGTCGCACAGGGCCAGCAGGGGGGCGACGGCCTGGGGGACCAGCGCCGTTCCTCCCGTCAGTCGCAAGGGGTCGCTAAGGGACAGAACGGGCTGGCCCTGCCACGTGATCCAGCGGACGTTGAGGGGCCTCAGCTTGGGGAAGTCCTGGGGCATGACCGGACTAGTATATCCCATTGGCGTGGTCGACGGGCCTTTCACGCCCGGCGGGGCAGGCGCGTTACGGCCAAGGCAACTGTCTAGATGCGGGCCGCTCGCATCTCCCGGCGGAGCAGCTCCGTCCCCTCCCGGTCCAGCCGGGGCACGTCCCCCTCCTCCTCTACGACCACGCCGTACCCTTGCCTGGCCCCGTCGCGGGTAACCTTGCCGTTCAGGACGTCCCGAAAGACCAGGTCCGGGGACCGCTCCAGGGGGTCGCCAAAGCCCCCTCCCCCTCCTGAAACGATGGTTACCACGTCCTGACCGGCCACGGGGATGAACGTCCCCTCCCGGGGCAGCTCCACGGCCCCCTCGGAGCCCGGCCCCAGGGAGCCCGGCCCCAGGGAGCCCGGACTGTGCACGATACTGGTGGTGGCGCCCTGGCCGCCCCCGGTCAGACCCTTTGCGGCGACCGTGTGCCGGTTGGAGTGGGTGGCCACGTAGGCATCCACCAGAAGACGGTACTCCTTTCGGACTCCCACGCCGCCCCTGAATCGGCCGGGGCCCGCCGAGTCGGGCACGTACTCCAGCATGTCGGCCATCATGGGGAACTCGGACTCCATCGCTTCGATGGGCAGGTTGGAGGTCTCCCAGATGCCGTCGATGCCGTCCTTGGTCTCCCTCGCCCCTCCGCCGCCGGCCACCGTCTCGTAGTAGATGAAATTGGGGGCCCGCCGGCTGCTGAACCCCATGCCATGGACTCCGTGGGACCCCGCCACCACCTGCTGGTCGACCGCAGGCTGCAGCGCGGCCAGCAGGAGGTCCGGCAGCACAGCGCACACCTCCGAGCGGGCCCCCACTGGGGAGGGAGACCTGGCGTTGAGCAGGCAGCCCTCGGGTACGGTCAGGTCCACGGCCCTCCAGAACCCCGCGCTGGCCAGCGCCCTGGGCTCCAACACCGACCTCAGCACACAGCCGACCATGGCCGCGGAGGCCGCATACGGGCCGTTGATCCCCCAGCGGGCGGGGCCGCCCGGTCCAGGGAGATGATGGGGTCCGGCCGGTGGCGCACGGTGATGCTCGCCTTCATGGGGATGGGCTCGTGGCTGTCCATATCGTCGTCCATGTAGTCGACGGCCTGGAAGGTGCCCTCCCGAAGCTGGAGAATGCCGTGCCGGATCTTGGCCTCGGACACCCGGTGGGACTCATCCATAGCCAGACCCAGCACGTCGGCGCCGTGGCGGTCGGCCAGCTCCTGCATGCGCCTGATTCCCAGGTGCACCGAGCCTATCTGGGCACGAATGTCCCCCTCCCGGCTGCCCGGGTCCCGGACATTTAACAGGACCGTCTCCAGGACCTCCCGGTTCAGCTCCCCGGCACGGTGTATGCGTATGGGAGGGAGCCGGATGGCCTCCTGGAATATCTCGGTGGAGTCTCCCAGGGCGCACTGCCCCGGGGCCTTGCCGCCCACGTCGGGCCAGTGCCCGGTGTTCCCCACGAACCCGAGGAACCGGCCCTGGTGGAACACGGGTCCGACGAAGGTGACGTCGGCCAGGTGGGACGGTCCTCCCGAGTATGGGTCGTTCACCATGAACACGTCGCCATCCCGGAGGGTGTTGGGAGGGTACCGGTCCAGGATGGCGCCTCCGGTGAACATGAACGAGGAGATGTGGATGGGCTGGCTGATGTCCCCGATGCACACCACGTCGCCGTTGGCGTCCATGACCACGCTGGAGCAGTCCTGCCGCTCCTTGATATTGGTGGAGTACGCCGACTTGATCAACGCCGCCAGCATCTCGTCGGCGGTGGAGACGAAGGAGTTGCTGATCACCTCGGTTGTAATGGGGTCCAGACGCGGACCGGTCATGCCGCCCTCCAGCGTAGCCGCCGTTTGCCGGTATTCTAGTAACGCCCCAACGGGGCTGTCAACGAGCGCGCCAGGCGCTATGGGCGCGCTACCGGGTGACACCTCCGGGTGGCCATGGGTATAATATGCTTTGCCATAATCCGGACGTGGCCACCGGGACCGCTCCCGGTCCGCAGCAGGAGGTGACCATATGCCCAGGGGAAACGACCCTTTGGGGCCGATTGCGTCCACGGTACTGTTCGAGAACGAGCGGGTCAAGATATGGAACCTGGTAATCGAACCCGGCGGGTCGTGCCCGTGGCACCTGCACGAGCGGGACTACATTACGGTCCGGCTGGCCGGAGACCCCACCACCCTGGAGCTGGAGGACGGGACCACCCTACCGGGCTCCTCGGAGGTCGGCCAGTGGCAGTACCACACCGACCACCAGATCCACCGAATCCTCAACCGCAACGACAGCGAGTACAAGAACATCCTCATCGAGCTGAAGGACTGACCGGCGAGGGCCCCTGTAAGGACGGAGGTGACGCACATGGAGCGACTGGGAGTGGCCTTCGCCGAGGGACTGCAGCCCGGCGAGGTCGTGGAATGCGTAAAGCTGGCGGAGCAGATGGGCTACGAGTCGGCGTGGATGGCCGAGGGGCACGGCGGCGACCAGTTCTCCATTCTGACCGCCTGCGCCGCGGCCACCGACCGCATTCTCCTGGGCACCAGCATCAGCAGTGTCTTCGTGCGGTCGGCGCCGACCATCGCCATGGCGGCCGCCACGGTAGACCTGTATTCCCAGGGACGGTTCATACTGGGCCTGGGTTCCAGCCACAGGGTGCAGGTGGAGCCGGAGCACGGCCTGACCTTCGGGCGCCCCGTCCAACGCATGCGGGAGTGCATAGACATCGTGCGGACCCTGCTGAGGGACGGTGAGGTGTCGTACCGGGGAGAGATATACGACATCGACAACTTCAAGCTGTGGTTCGAACCCCATAGACAAGAGATGCCCGTCTACGCCGCCGCCGTGTTCCCACGGATGCTGGAGGTGTGCGGAGAAATCGCCCAGGGGGCCCTTCTGGTCTGGACCACCGTGGAGTACTGCAAGACGGCTGCCGGGCACGTGGCGGCGGGGGCCAGGCGGGCCGGCAGGGACCCGTCTGAGGTGGACGTGGCAACCATGGTCCCGTGCGCCGTGTCCGACGACAAGGACCGGGCCAGGGACTCCATGCGGATGGCCATCGCCAGCTACGTGGGCCGTTTCCCCAGGTACCGCCGGCTGATGGCGGAGGCGGGCTACGCGGACGAGCTGGAGGAGGTGCGGCAAGCCTGGGAGGAGGGAGACGTGCCCGGGTCGCTGGCCCTGGTGCCCAAGCCTCTGATCGACAGTGTAACGCTGGTCGGCACCGCCGAGGAGTGCAGGGCCCGCCTGGACACCTACCGGGCCTCAGGCATCGACCTGCCCATCATCTTCCCCAACACCTCGGGGCCCCAGGCCAAGGCCGAGGCCATGGAGATCATCAGGGCCTGCGCTCCCCGATAGACCGCCCCACGGCGGGGCGCCTATCTGAAGGCCCGCCTACGCCTGGCAGCGGCCCGCCCAGTCGCCGGCCCGCTCGCCTATCATGGCGGCCGTGGCGTTGGTGTTGGCCCGGGGCACCTGGGGCATCACAGACGCGTCGGCCACCCGGATTCCCTCCAGGCCATGGACTCGCAGGTACTGGTCCACGACTGCCATGGGGTCCGACGAAGGCCCGATCTTGCACGTGCCCGAGATATGCCTGGCCGTGCCCAGGTTCCTCACCAGCCAGGCGTCCAGGGCGTCGTCGGAGGCTAGGTCGGCGTCCGTCGGAAGGACACGCCCGGTCACGATGTCCCGGAACGCGGGAGTCTCGACCAGCCGCAGGCACAGGCGGATCCCGTCTCTCATCCGCTGCCGGTCCCACGGGTCCGACAAGTACCTGTACTCGAAGTACGGCTGGACGTCTGGGTCGGCGGTGGACAGCCTCACCTCCCCGTACGAGGCGGGAAGCTGCAGGGAGCAGGCAAGTCGAATGGTCCCCTCGGGTATCTCTTCGCCGCTGATGGGCAGGTACTGGGCACTGATCATCAGGTTCATGTCGTTGGGGTCTTCGGAGCCCTCGGAGGTGTACCGGAGGATGGTCCTCTGGAATAGATTGTCCGGCTCGATGCGGACCCCATCCCTGAGCTTCAACGACACGGCGGCGTTCGGGTGGTTCCTCAGGTTCTGGCCCACGCCGGGCAGGTCGTGGACCAGGGGCACCCCGACGTCACCGAGTTGCCGCGCGGGCCCGACGCCGGACAGCAGCAGGAGATGGGGGGACCTTACGCCCCCGGCGCTGAGCACCACCTCGTTGGCCTCGACGGTGAATATCTCGCCGCCACTCTCCACCTCCACTCCCACCGCCCGCTTGCCGTCGAAGACCACCCGCCTGGTGTAGGCGTTGCCCCTGATGGTGAGGTTCAGGCGGTGGCGGCCCGGGTTCAGATGGGTGACCGCAGTGCTCATGCGGATGCCCTCGGGGTTGTTCATGGGGACCGCCCCGACTCCCCCGGTGTTGGGGCCGTTCATGTCGGGGTCGTCTGGGAAGCCCAGGGATCTGGCCGCGTCGTAAAGCGCCTGCTGGATCGGCGGCCGCTCCACGTCCAGCCGTCGAAGGATGGGAATGGGGCCCTGGGAGCCGTGAAAGTCGTCCTGGATGTCCTCGTCGGTCTCCAGTCTCCTGAAGTAGGGCAGCACGTTGACGTAGGACCATTCGGGACTGCCCCATGACGCCCAGAGGTCGTAGTCCTCGGGGAGTCCTCTCAGGTACGTCTGGCCGTTGATGGAGCCCGAGCCGCCGATGACCTTGCCCTGGGCCACGTGGATGACCCCCCGCTCGGGGGTCATCACTGCCTCCAGGGCCCAGTTGTGGGGGGCGCCCTGTACCTCGGCGTCCCTCGTGTAGCCTATTTTCACGTCGTCGGGCAGGCTGTCCAGGTCCGGGTAGTCGGGGCCGGCCTCCAGCAGGAGGACCGACCGCGCCGGGTCCTCGGCCAGCCGGGCCGCCGCCACACAGCCCGCGGTGCCGGCTCCAACCACGATCACGTCGTACTTCATTCTCTACCCCTCTTTCCGAATACGGGCAGGATACCGGGTCAGGATACCGGAACGGTGGACGCTTATCAACAGACGTTATGTAAATATGTCCAGGGGCAGAAAGGCCGAGACCATCACGTTGGGCAGGTCCACGATCTCGCTGATCTTCAGGTCCACGGCCACGCTGCATATGCAGTATGCCTGCTCCCGCGACCAGCCCCTGTGGACCAGCAGGTCGATCATGTTCAGGACCGCGTTTCGGGCCGCCAGCGTCACGTCCTCGGACTCGTTGCCGTCATCGAAAAAGGGGTAGCCGGTGGTGGCCAGGAACCGGCGGGGCGCCGCCATCTCGGGCGTGGTGAAGAAGTCGTCCCGCTCGTACATGGGGACGTTTACGTTGCGCTCCCGGGCCTCCCCCTTGCGCACCTGGAAGCTGGCGCGCAGGGTGGCGCTCATCTCGACGGCGGTCCCGCACGACTCGCCGTCTCCCTGGGCGAAGTGGGCGTCTCCCGCCGAGAACAAGGCGCCCTCCACGAATACCGGAAGGAGGAGCCGCACACCCGCGGTCATCTGCTTGGTGTCCATGTTGCCCCCGTTCTCCCGGGGCGGGATGGTGCGCAACCCCTGGGAGGCGATGGGCTCAGAGTCCGGCACCGCGTTGGTCGGGTCCGGAGGCATCACGAAGCCGCCCCGTCCCAGCAGGTCACTCTCCCTCGCCGCGATGCGCCGCATAAGGTCGTGGGAGGGGGCGACGCCCATCACGCCCATGAACGACGCGTCGGGGACGCGGACGCCGGGGAGCTCGGTGGAGGTCGCGTGGCCGTCCCGAATGTCCCACTTCACGAGGTAGTGCCTCTCAAACACGCCCCGGAGCAGACCGAACCCCGGCAGTATGGTGGTGAATCCGAAGGAGCCTGGCTCGATGCCCAGCACCGTCACCTCCAGCAGGTCTCCCGGCTCGGCGCCCTCCACGTAGACCGGTCCGGTCAAGGCGTGGCTGCTGCTCAGGACGACGTTCTCCAGGTCCGCGGAGACCATGTCGGGAGTGATCTGGAGGTCCAGCCCGTCCCGGGTCTCCATCACGACCTCCTCCCCCTGCTCGACGCGAAGGGCGGGCGGGATGTCGGGGTGCCACCGGTTGTGGCCCTTGTCGGGTTCGCCGCTGCACTGCTTGCTGAAGTCGAGGGCTATCCGCTTCATGGCTGCTCCTCTCGGCAAGGGAGTGGAAAGTGAACGGGGCCGGACACGAGGGAGTGTAGTTTGGGGGCAGGGGTGTGTCAACGATTGACGACCGGACGGCGGCGCATGTGCCCCGGCATGGACGGTCATACTCCGATTTGGTACACTACGCGCGACTTTCCGGCGGCACCCAACTCCCCGGGCACCCAGCTCCAAGGAGGACCGATGGCCGACTACTCCGACATCAAGTACGAAAAGAGGGGCAGGGTTGGCATCCTGACACTGAACCGTCCCAACAAGCTCAACGCCCTGTGGCCGCCCATGGAGGACGAGATACGCCGGTGCTGGCGCGAGTTCAACAGGGACCCCGGCGCACGGTCCCTGGTGATCACCGGCGCCGGCCGGGGTTTCTGCACCGGCGAGGACGTGGGAGTGCTCCGAGAGATACTGGAGGAGTACTCCAAACCCGGCGCCACGCCCCAGCGGGCCAGCGCCATCCCCCAGGACCTGATCGAGATGGTGGAGAAGCCGGTGGTCGCCGCCGTGAACGGCGCCGCCGCCGGCGCGGGCTTCGGGCTGGCCCTGGCGGCGGACATCCGCATCGCCTCCGAGTCCGCCGCCTTCCACTGCATCTACTCCCGCAGGGGGCTGGTGTGTAGCTGCGAGGTGTGGTTCCTTCCCAGGCTCATGCACCTTGGCCCCGCCGTGCACAAGATCCTGCTGGGCGAGACCATCGACTCGGGTGAGGCGCTGAAGTACAACCTGGTCTCCGAGGTGGTGCCCGACGACAGGCTCATGGACCGGACCATGGAGGTGGCGGAGCGGCTGGCAGCGGGCCCCCCCTCCGCCCTCAAGTTCACCAAGAAAGCGATACAGAACGCCCTCATATCGGACCTGAAGTCCTCCATGGAATACGTGTCCTACGTCCGGGGCGCCGCCTCATCCGCCGAGGCGGACGAGGGCGGGCGGGCCTTCCTGGAGAAGCGCCCTCCCCGGTGGTAGCCGGGCATCCCTGCCGCAGAGTGGGAAGATGCAAGTGGCGGTAAAGCTGCTGGAGGGGGTGCGAGTCCTCGATGTCTCCCGGGGCATCGCCGGAAACTTCGCCGCCCGGCAGATGGCCGACCTGGGGGCCGACGTGATCCTGGTGGAGCCGCCCGGCGGCATCCCATCCCGGGGGACGGGCCCCTTTCCCGGAGACAGGCCCGACCCGGATGCCAGCGGCACCTTCCTATACCTGAACCTGGGCAAACGAGCGGTCACCCTCCACCTGGACACCGACGCCGGACGCCACATCTTCCGAGAGCTTTGCTCGGAGGTCAACGCCGTCATCACTGACGTGCCGGCCGAGGAGGCGATACGCCTGGGGCTGGACCTGGAGTCGCTTGGACGGGACACCCCCGGGCTCGTCGTGACCATGGTGTCCCACCTGGGTAGGGGAGGCCCCTACGAGCACCATCAGAGCGTGGAGCTCACCGACATGGCCATGAGCGGCCACGTGAACCTGTTGGGACGGCCGGACCGGGAGCCGGTGAAGTTCGGCGGCGAGCCGGGACAGTTCCTCGGCGGGTACGCCGCCTTCGGCGCGACCATGGCCGGGGTGTACGAGGCGGAGGTCAGCGGCACAGGCCAGGTCGTCGAGGTGTCCATACGGGACGCACTGGCCCTCTCCCACGTGGAGCTATTCTGCCGCTACGCCTACACCGGGCAGATGCAGGAGCGGGGCTACCAGCAGCTCGTGTACCCGTGCAAGGACGGCTACATCTCCATACAGCTCATGTTCGACGCCTTCTGGGGCCGCATCTGCCGGCTGATAGGGCGTCCGGAGCTGGCGTCGGACCCGATGTTCTCCACCTTCCACGCCCGCAGGGAGAACGCGGAGCTGCTGGACACCATAGTGATACAGTGGACCATCGAGCACACCCAGGAGGAGATATACCAGGCTGCCCAGAAGGAACGGGTCACTGCGGGGTACCTGGCGAAGATTCCCGCCCTGTTCCTCTCCCCACAGCTCCAATACCGGGGCTTCTTCCAGGAGGTGCCCCACCACGCGGCCGGGACGCACCGCTATCCTGGCGCGCCCTACAAGGTCGACGACCTCTCTCCGCAGCTCGGGCCCGCTCCCGCCCTGGGGGAGCATAATTTCGACGTCTACTGCCGGGAGCTGGGACGGTCCCCCTCGGACCTGGCCGACTTGCGCGAGAGCGGGGTGGTCTGACTGGCCATGGACCGCCTCGTTTCCCGGTGCTGGTTTCCCGACGCCTAGTCTCGTGATGAACGATGGCTGACACTCGATGACCCACCCGCTGGCTCACGTACGAGTCCTCGACCTGGGTATGTTCATGGCCGGGCCCCTGGCCGGGCGGTTCTTGGGCGAGATGGGCGCCGAGGTGATAAAGGTGGAGGCCGGCAGCCGGCCCGACCCCCTGCGTTTCCAGGCACGGGACATCTACCCCGGCGGCAATCCTGGAGAACGCCCCTGGAACCGCTCGGGCATGATCAACGAGCGCAACCGGTCGAAGCTCGGCCTTTCCCTGGACCTGAAGTTCCCCGAGGGCAGGGCCATCTTCCTCGACCTCGTACGGATCAGCGACGTCGTGCTGGAGAACTTCCGGACGGGAGTATTGGACTCCTACGACCTGGGCTACGATAGCCTGCGGCGGGCCAACCCGTCCATCATCCAGGTGTCTCTCACCAGCCAGGGCGCCTTCGGGCCCGAGGCGGCCTTTGGCTCTGCCGGGGCCACCCTGGAATACATGAGCGGCCTGATGAGCATCACGGGCTACCCAGGAGACTGGCCCGACTTCTCCGGCCCCAACCTGCCCGACTTCCTGACCCCCTACAGTGCCGTGGGCCTCACCATGGCGGCCCTCCTGTACAGGCGCCGGACGGGAAAGGGGGTGTGGATCGACCTCGCCCAGCGGGAGTTGGCCGTGGCGGCCATCGGGGACGTCGTGATGGACTACAGCATGAACGAGCGGGTCCAGCAGCCCGCCGCCAACCGGCACCCCAGGTACGCCCCCCACGGCGTGTTCCGCTGTGCGGGGGAGGACCGCTGGGTGGCGCTGGCCGTTCGGGACGACGACGAGTGGAGGCGTCTATGCGCCGTTATCGGCAGGCAGGACCTGGGAGGCGACCCCAGGTTCTCCACCGCCGAAGCCAGGCACCAGGACCAGGAGGACCTGACACCCATCATCGAGGGCTGGACGTCCCTACGCTCCCCCACCGCCGCGATGGAGGCCATGCAGGTCCAGGGCATCCCCGCGGGGGCCGTCTTGAAAGCCGCCGACCTGTACGGCGACCCGCACCTGAGGGCAAGGGGTTTCTACGACACCGTCAACGACCCCGACGGGGGCACCTTTCGGTACCCGGGACGCCCCTGGCGGTTCTCTCGCAGCGTTGTGGACAACCGGTCGCCGACGCCCCTCTTCGGAGAGCACACGCGGCACGTTTGCCAGGACATCCTGGGCATGCCGGAGGCCCGCGTGACCAGCCTGGTAGAGCAGCGCGTCCTGGCCAGGGAGCCCAGCGTCATCTATCAGTCAGTGCCCAAGGACGAGCGTACCTAATAGCGGCCGCCGGGCTTAGCGGAACCCTGCCGGAGCCCTTGCCCCAGTTTCACCACGGCCACGGGCCTCGCGGCCGCGGGGCTTGGCGAGCAGCAGCGACGTGGCGTGTTCCAGCGTGGCGTCGTCGAGGGGCGCCAGGGGCGCCGGGGCGCCGCCCTGTAGGGAGCACATCGGAACGCCGTCCCTGAAGGCGACGCGGTTCCCCAGGGTCGCGGCCACCCGGTCTCCCGGCGTGAGGACTCCGACCAGATTCAGGGGATCGCAGGCGGACACCACCACCCATCGTCCCTCAGCCTCGGGGCTCCTCTCTGCCCTAAGCATCTCCACCGCCTCTGGCAGGGCGAACTGCTCCCCCACGTAGCCCGCCACGAAGCGGCCGCCCCGTATCTCGCCACGGGCCTCCATCCGCCGCAAAATGCGCACCAAGTCCCTCCACCGGGGCGCGTTGGCCTCCCGGGCCAGCACCTCGGGGCAAAGGACGCCGTACCTTCGCAGAAGCTGGCGGGCCAGGGCGTCGGAGGCCTCCTCCAGGGGAGCGGCGGCTTCCAGCAGCGACCACCGGCTGTACCCCCTGCCGCGCACCCCGACCCATCGCCTTGCCTTGGAGCCCCGGCGGCCATGCACCGGCTTCCCCTCGATCCGGCGGCGCAGGGGCTCCATGCTGTCCGACGTGACCCTGCCAGCCGCGGCCAGGGTCCACATCGCCGCCTCCACGTCCGCCGGCAGCCGGCGGGTGGCGGCCACGATCTCGGACAGGAAGGACGCGCCCCTCCGGTCCAGGTAGGCCAGTACCTCCCCCGCCGCGCCGTCGAAGCCGGCCACGCCGTCGGACCCGTCGCGTAGGAGCCAGCCCAGGGCGTCGCGAAGGCCGATGCTGACCGGCGTATTCCGGGTCAGAGGCCCCCGACCGCCGCCGTTCCCGTTCTCCTCGTGACGGGACAGGCGGCCCCACACCACCTCGCCCTCCAGGCACAGGCGGTCCAGCATCGCGGGCGTGTACGCTCCCACCCGCGCCGGAAGCAGCTCCTGCTCCCAGGCCCCGCAGGCGGACTCGAAACCCTGAAGAGTCTCGACGGCCTCCAGCAGCCCGGCCTCACCCTGAAGCTGGGACTCAGGGTACACGTGATGCCAGCGCAACAAGAAACGGAGGAAGGCGGCGGGTGGCACCGGCTCCACCTGCTTGCGCAGGCGGCCGATGGTGCTCCTGTGAATGCGGGCCAGGATGCGCCGGTCGCAGTATTCGTCCACCTCCATGCCCGGACGGAAGCGGCCTTTCAGCACCAGTCCTTCGACCTCCATACTTGCCAGGGCTATCTCCAGGGCTCCGTGACTCAGGTCCAGTGCGGCGGCCATCTCGTCGACGGTGAAGGGGCCCCAGCACTCGGCGCGCCCGCGGACCAGGGCCAGCAACGCCTCGTCCGCGTCCCCGTCCCCGGACGAGATGGCCTCCGGCAACGGGGGGGCCCACTTCGCCGAAGGGTAAACGGCTGCCACTTGAGGGACCCACTCGGCGGGCGCCCACGCGGCCCACGGGTCTTCGTCTTCCCCGTCGACTTCGATGCGGTAGGCTCGGCCCGCACGGGACAGCTCCTCGAACCAGCGGGACACCTGGTCGTAGTCGCCCTGGGGATGGCCGCGGGCCGCGTCCTCCAGGGGCATCACTCCCAGAACGGCGAGGGCATCGTGCAGCTCGTCGGCGTCGCGGACCGGGGGCCAGGCGTTCTGGGACTCGTCCTCGATGGCCCCCTGGTCGAGAGCGCCCAGGTCCCGGGCATCCTCGGGCAGCGCCCTTCGCAGCGAGACGGCCCGTGCCCGGCGCTCCTCCAGGGGTGCGTCGTCCAGAAAGGCATAGGGCATGGCGTTGAGGACCTGATGGGCGAAGACCGAGGGCTGGAGCGTGTCCCTGGCGTGCACCTCTATCGTGCCGTCCTGGACCTCCGCCAGCACGGACTCGAGGCCCTTCAGGTCCATCGCCTCGGTGAGACAGTCCCGGACCGTCTCGAACACCAGGGGGTGGTCGGGCACCTCGATGTCCTCGGCCACGGCGTTGTCCTGGCAGGCAACCTGGGCGGGGAATACGGCGGCCAGCAGGTCGTCGGACCGCATCCTCTGCAGGGGCGAGGGCACCTTCCGGCCGCCGGTGTGCCGCAGAATCGCCAGGGCGCGGGTGGCGTCCCAACGCCATCTCGTCCCGAAGACGGGAGCCTGCAGTACCGCCTGGGTAAGGACCTCCTCGGCCCGTTTTGAGTCCACGTAGGAGAACACCTCCGAGACGGGAAAGGAAAGGGACGGCCCCAGGGAGAAGTTGATGCCGTCGTCGGTGGCCGACGCCTGAAGCTCAAAGTCGAAGCGGCGGCAGATGCTCTTGCGGAGCGCCATCCCCCAGGCCCGGTTGATACGGGACCCCAGGGGGGAATGGATGACGAGCTGCATGCCGCCGGTCTCGTCGAAGAAACGCTCGGCCACGATGCGCCGCCCCGTGGGGACCAGCCCCAGGACACGCTTCCCTTCCTCGATGTAGGCCATGAGCTGCCGGGCGGCGTCGGGGGGCACGCCGGTCTCCGTCACCAGCCACTCCTCTCCCGTGCCGGGGTCCTTCAGTCGCCTGTCGATCTCCTCTCGGAGGTCGCTGACCTCCTGGGAGAGCTCTCCGGTACGTCCCGGCGCCTCTCCCAGCCAGAAGGGTATCGTTGGGCTCTGGCCCTCGGCGTCCACGACACGGACACGGGCGCTCTCCACCCTGGTGATCCTCCACGGCGTGTTCCCCAGGAGGAACACGTCGCCGGCCATGCTCTCGATGGCGAAGTCCTCGTTCACCGTCCCCACGAAGACCCCCTCGGGGTCGGCCACGACCTCGTAGTCCGCGTTGTCGGGAATTGCCCCGCCGCTGGTCAGGGCCGCGATCCTGGCGCCCCGGCGACCCTTGAGGCGGCCCCCGACGCCATCCCGATGAAGCCAAGCCCTGGCCCGCCCGTGACGCGGCGCATACCCCTGCGACAGGACCCCGACGAGGCTATCGAAGGACTCCCTCGTCAGGCCCCGGTAAGGGTAGGCCCGGCGGCACATGTCGTAGAGCCCGTCTTCGCTCCACTCTTCCAAGGCGCACGCGGCAACCATCTGCTGGGCGAGCACGTCCAGGGGCCAGTCCGGGATCCGGAGGGTGTCCAGGCTCCGGCGGCGCACGGCCCGCAGCAGCGCGGCGCACTCCACCAGCTCGTCCCGGGTCAGGGGGAACAGGCGTCCCTTGGGCACCGCGCCCAGGTGGTGTCCCGAGCGCCCGATCCGTTGGAGCAGCAACCCGATGGACCTGGGAGAGCCGATCTGGCAGACCAGGTCCACGACGCCCACGTCGATGCCCAGCTCCAGGGAGGCGGTGGCTACGCACACCTTCACCTCGCCCTTCTTGAGCCTCTCCTCTGCAGCCAGACGGGTGGCCCTGGACAGGCTGCCGTGGTGGGTGGCGACCGCCTCCTCGCCGAGACGCACCGAGAGCTGGTGGGCCACTCGCTCGGCCAGACGTCGGGTGTTGACGAAGACCAGCGTAGTAGTGTGGGCCCTGACCAAGTCCGCCACCGAGTCCAGGGTCTCGCCCCACAGCTCATGGGTGGCGATGGGCCCCAGCTCCTGCTGCCGGGGCATGCAGACGCCCAGGTCCACGGTCCTGGCGTGGCCCGTGTCCACTATGGTGCAGCTCGGCGTCCCATCGTCGGCGACGTTCTCGTTGCCCACCAGGAAGCGAGCGACCTCGTCTATGGGCCTCTGGGTGGCCGAGAGCCCGATGCGGGTGACCGGTCCATCGGCCAGCTCACACAGCCTCTCCACCGATAGGGACAGGTGCGAGCCCCTCTTGTCGTCGGCCACGGCGTGGATCTCGTCGAGGATCAGCGTCCGCGCGTCTTTGAGGCCGGCGCGCCCGCTCTTGGACGTCAGCAGGATGTACAGGGACTCGGGGGTGGTAATCAGGATGTGGGGAGGGGTCCTGGCCATCTTCTGCCGCTCGGAGGCCTTGGTATCGCCCGTCCGGACGGCGGTCCTGATCTCGGGCAGGTCCAGCCCCATCTCCTGGGCCAGCGCACCTATCTCCTCCAGGGGCACGGCCAGGTTCTTCTGGATGTCGTTGGAAAGGGCCTTGAGAGGCGAAACATACACCACCCGGGTCGCATCGGGCAGGTCCCCGTCCAGCCCCTGCCGCACCAGGGAGTCGATGCAAGTCAGGAAGGCGGCCAGGGTCTTACCCGAGCCGGTGGGCGCGGCGATCAGCGTATGCCGGCCCCGGGATATGGCCGGCCAGCCCACCTCCTGGGCGTCGGTGGGGCCCTCGAACCTCCGCGTGAACCATTCTCTGACCAGTGGGTGGAACAGTGAGAGGACCATGTACCCAAGTTTAGCACCTTCCCCCCGCCTCCCGGACCCACCCCCGTGTCACTGTGATAATATAGCCCCACACCGTTACCCCGACGGCGGTACCCCGACGTCGGTACCCCCACTTCGGTATAACGAGGTGACCAGAGATGACCACCGTCGGCCGCGGCAAGTACACCTACGAGCTGGTCCAGGACTGGCCGAAGCTGCCTCCCGGTCTCTCCCTGAGCACCACCAGCAGCGTGGCCACGGATTCCCAGGACCGCGTATACGTGTTCCAACGGGGAGAGCCGCCCGTATGGGTGTTCGAAAGGGACGGCAGCTACCTCGACACCTGGGGTCACGGCTCGTTTATACGGCCCCACGGCTGCTACATACAGGACGACGTCATCTACCTGACCGACACCGACGACTCGGTGGCCATGCGGTACACCCTGGACGGGAGGATGCTGCAGATCATCGGGAAGCGGGGTCAGCACTCGGACTCGGGCACCGACGTCTACGGGGACCTGGTGCCCAGGGCCGCCCCTCCCTTCAATCATCCCACCGGCCTGGTGCCCGCGCCCTCTGGGGACTTGTACGCCGCCGACGGTGAGAAGAACTGCCGGGTGCACCGGTTCACCGCCGACGGCCGCCTCATCTCCTCCTGGGGAGACCCCGGCAAGATGGAGCCCAACCAGTTCCACCTGCCCCACGGAATTCTGGTGGACGGAGAGGGCCGCGTCTACGTGTGCGACCGGGAAAACTCCCGGGTCCAGGTGTTCGACGGCGAGGGGAGCGTGGTCTCGGTGTGGACGGACCTCCGTCCCCCCACGGACATCGCCATGGACTCCGATGGGGCCTTCTACGTGAGCCAGTTCGGGTTCAACATCAGCCACCGATACGAGGGCTACCCTCCTCCCACGGGCAGCGGCAGCGCCCTCAAGGACGACCAGGGACGGCGCACTGTGCGGCCCGACGGACCTCCGCAGATCAGCATACTCGACAGGGACGGCGAGGTGCTGGCGTCCTGGGAGTCTCGCAAGGCCCACGGCCTGTGGGTGGACGGCCACGGGGACATCTACACCGCCGTCGAAGACGAGAAGAGCGTCGACAAGTACGTCCGGGTGGGCTAGGCGGCATCGGGGCCGGCCGGACGCCTACAGGTAAAGGAGCGGAAGATGAGGTTCGGCACCTTCACTTTCTCGGTCAGCCACGACCACAAGCAGGACCACGACGTCATCGACAACAGCATGCGGGAGGTGCTCCTGGCCGAGGAGATCGGCATGCACGCGGTGTGGCTCACGGAGCACCACTTCGACGGCGGGGTGGCCTACGCGGACCCAGTGGTCTTCGGCGCGGCGGTGGCGGCTCGCACGCGGAAGGTGCGCATCGGGTTCGCGGTGGTGGAGATGGCCATGCACCATCCCGTGCGGCTGGCTGCCCAGACGGCCCTGCTGGACCACCTGAGCCACGGCCGGCTGACGGTGGGTATCGGGCGTGGGTCCGCCTACAACGAGTACGAGTACATCGGCTTCGGCCTGGCCATGGAGGACGCCCGGGACATGCTGCCAGAGGCCGAGGAGCTGCTGGTCAAGGCGTGGACGGGGGAGGACGTGCGCCACGAGGGGCGCTTCTGGAAGGGCTCCTTCCCGATGCTCCGGCCCCAGCCCTACCAGAAGCCCCACCCCCCCATCGTAAGGGCATGCATCTCCGACGGCTCCGCCATGGAGATGGCCTCCATCGGGCGTCCCATCCTCATCGGGATCGAGGCCGCGGATACGCTGAAAGACCGCCTGCAAAGGTACGGGGAGACCATGCTGGGAGCGGGCTTCACCGAGGGCGAGGTGGAGGCGGCCCTGGACGAGACCTGGTGCCAGCGGGGGCTCTATGTGACGGAGACGGACGAGGAGGCCGAGGAACCGGCCAGGGTCCACCTGAAGCGGTATCGCGACTTCATCATGGAGGCCCGGGTCAAGTACAACCCCGGCTCCATCCTCGCTCCCGACCCCAAGTCGCCGGTCAACCCCAACGCCGGGAAGGTCAGCGCCCGGGACCAGTACGAGCACGCATTCCTGGCGGGCTCCCCGAAGAGGGTCTCCGAGCAGATCGCGGAGCTGCGGGACGCGGGCGTCCGCAACCTGATGCTCAACGTGAACGTGGGCGAGATGCCCCAGGACAAGGTCGAAGCGTCGATGAAGCTCTTCGGAGAGAAGGTCCTGCCAAAGTTTACGTAGCAACCATCCGTCGACAGCGGCCCGAGTGGCACATCACGGGAGGCGACACCCATGGACGTAGGACTGTACCTGAAGGACTTCGTGGACTCGAGGGATCGGCCCACTTACGAGCAGGTGGAAGACGCGGCGGACATACTGGCGCGCGCCAGGTCCTGGGGGTTCATGGGCGTGTACGCGCCCCAGCACTGGGTGGCCCATCCCAACATCTGGCTGGAGCCGATACCCCTGCTGGCCCGCATGGTCCCCGCCACCGAGGGGCTGAAGCTAATCACCGGGATAATCCTGCTGCCCATGCACAACCCGGTACACCTGGCAGAGCAGGTGATCAGCATCGACCACATAAGCAACGGCAGGTTCGTGCTGGGTGTGGGCCTGGGCTACCGCGAGACAGAGCTGGAGGCCACCGGCACCAACCGCCGGGAGCGGGTGGCCCGCTTCGAGGAGTCCTTGAAGCTGATGAGGATGCTCTGGTCCGGGGAGGAGATCAGCTTCGAGGGTGATTTCTGGCAGGTCCACGACGCCAAGGTCGCCATAACGCCGGTCCAGAAGCCCCACCCTCCCATCTGGATAGCGGCCCAGAGCCGGCGGGCCACCCGCCGGGCCGCGATCACGGCCGACGCCTGCCTCCTGGGACCCCAGCAGGGCTGGAAGGACATCAGCCATCTGGCCCAGGTCTACAAGGAAGCGTTGGCGGAGGAGGGCAAGAACGGGCTTTTGGGGGCCAACCGCACGATAGCCATCGCCAGAGACCGGGAGACCGCCTTCCGCGAGGCGAGGGAGGCGGCGGAGAAGAAGGCGGGCATGTACGGCGGCTGGAACATGCAGGAGCGGGGCTCGGTGGACCTGGGGCTGTCGGGGGACCGCGACCTGGCCGACTGGGCCATAGCGGGCAGCCCCCAGGAGTGCGCGGAGCAGATCACCCGGGCCCACGACGAGGACGGCGTGGGCTACATCGGCCTGGGCTTCCTGAACCTGCCAGCGGAGCAGGCGGCCCGGATCGAGTACCTGCAGCTCATCTCCGAAGAGGTGCTGCCGCTGCTGCCGAAGTAGGCGCCCTCACCCACGACCGCCTAGACCCCATGCTTGCCCGGCAGCTCTCGCGCGGCTTGCCCGCCATTGGTTGCTCGCACAACTAGAGGCCTGGAATGGCCTGTTGGGGAAATAGTTGTGACCACAACCTCACCGTGCTATAGTACCTCCATGAACAGAGATTTGGAGCCCCACGTCATAGCCGCCTGGCAGGCCATGGCGAGGACGGTAGGCTCCCTCATGAAGTCCCTGGACGAAGAGCTCCAACGTACCCACGGCCTGACCCTGAGCTACTTCGACGTCCTGGAGGAGCTGACCAACGCGCCGGGGGAGCGGCTACGCATGCAGCAGCTCGCCGACGCAGTGATGCTGAGCCGCAGCGGGCTCACCCGCCTCATCGACCGCATGGAGAACGCGGGGCTGGTCCAAAGGGAGCCGTTCCCAGCGGACCGCCGCGGCTACTACGCGATGGCCACGGAGGAGGGCAAGCGTCTATACCTCCAAGCCAGGCCGGTGAAGGCGCAGACCATACTCCAGCGCTTCGGGAGCCACCTGGACTACTCCGACCTCCTGGGGCTGAGTGGCGCCCTGCGCAAGGTGATGGTCGCCAACGACCTGCTCTAGCCCGGGCCAGGGCTCCCGAACCTCCACCGGGTCGCCGTCCTGGGGAAGTCTCCCTCGTCCCATGCCAGGACTCTGCTATGGGTCAGACGGTACATCACGGGCCCGTCCTCGCCGGCAGCCACGTCCACCTCGTACTTACTCTCATAGGCACGGGCCGCCCGATCCACGGTCCCGAGATCCGTCTCAGGGTCGAGTTTCCCCTCCAGCACCACGACCTCGTCCCCGCTCTCCAGGTGGACGGCGGCCCTGGGGTCTCGTTGGACGTTGCGGGACTTCTGAGAAGTGCCGTCGGTGAAGAAGCAGAATCCCCCCTCGAACCAGAGCCCCCAGACGGGGACCACGTGGGGAGCGCCGTCGCGGCGGCTGGTCGCCACCCAGTAGCTGCGGGCCCTGGACATCCTATCGACGACCCAGTCCCACGGCAGGGGCGTAGCCTCGCGCCGCGGGTCCCTCACGCCGTAGCTCTCGGGCATGGATGGACGGTCCGGGGCGGGGCACATGCCGTCGGCGCCTCCTAATCGTCGGTCTGGGTCTCCCGGGAAATCACCGAGAGCCCTTGCAGGCGCCCATGATAGGCCGCGTGGACGGTACGGTCAATCGGCGACGGGGCCTGGTGCCTTCGTTGACACGCCCCAGCCCTGCACTTATGATTGCCCAGCCGAAGCCCTCCCTCTGCCGAGGCGTGGAAAGGAGATGGAATGGAGTCATCTATACCCCTGCTGAGCGTTCTCGACTACGAGGCCCGGGCCAGCGAGATCATCCCCAGCGCCCTGTTCAACAGGTGGTTCGGCACGTACGGGGCCCCCGACTGGATTACCAACACCAACAACCTGGACGCCATCCAGTCCACGAAGCTCAGGCCCCGGGTGCTGGCCGGGATCGGCAAGAGGGACCTGTCGACCCGGGTCTTGGGACAGGACATCGCCCTCCCCGTGATGCTGGCCCCCTCGGGGTTCCACCAACGGGCCCACCCCGACGGTGAGCTGGCGTCGGTGAGTGCCGCAGGCTCCATGGGCACCGTCATGTGCCTCAGCACGGCCTCCACCTACAGCATCGAGGAGGTGGCCCGGGCGTCCTCCGGCCCCATCTGGTTCCAGCTCTACTTCCTGCGGCAGCGGGAGGTGACGGAGACCCTGGTGCGGCGGGCCGAGGACGCCGGGTACTCGGGCCTCGTCGTCACCGTGGACAACCTGCCGGCGCGGTCCAGGGAGCGGGATACCCGCTACGCCTATCAGGTGCCCGCCGAGCGGGTCCTGAAGAACTTCGAGGGGACGGACTTGTGGGACTCCCCCAGCAGGTACGCCATGCACGACAGCTACGAGATGGCCATAGCCTGGTCCGACATGGAATGGCTGCGCACCATCACCTCCATGCCCATGGTGATCAAGGGGATTCAGACGGCCGAAGACGCCCGGCTGTGCATGGAGCACGGCATGGACGGCCTCATCGTCTCCAACCACGGCGGACACTCCCTGGAGGGGTCGACGGGCAGCATGGAGATGCTGCCGGAGATCGCCGACGCCGTGGGCGGCGGCATCGAGGTGTACATGGACGGCGGCATCCGTCGAGGGGCCGACGTGGTCAAGGCGTTGGCCCTGGGCGCCAGGGCCGTGTTCGTGGGCAGGCCCATCTTCTGGGGCCTTGCCATCGACGGCGAGGCGGGGGTGCGCCACGTCCTGGAGATATTCAGGGACGAGCTGGACATCGCCATGGGCCTGTGCGGCGTCGCCTCGGCGGCGGAGGTGGACCGAGACCTGGTCGTTCCCGTGGGGGCGGGGGCCGGCGCCGGCGACCCGGTGGACAGGCTGGAGCGGCTCGCGGGGCTCGTGGACCGCGGCTATCTCACCCGCCAGGAGTTCGACGCCCAGAAGGCCCGAATACTGGGGGCGTAGGGGCCCCTTCAGGAGCGCACCGGACCTGAAGGCGCAAAGAAGTCCAAGACACGGTTTGCCTGACTTCCGCCTCTCTCGCGACAGGAGACCCTCGCATAACCGCCATACCCCGCGACAGGAGACTCTCGCGTAACCGTCATATCCGCGACAGCGGGTATCCAATCCCGGGGCTTTAGGCACGAGCGCATCCACTCGACCTTCGTAACTCGGCCCCCACCTGGAGTTACGCAAGAGTCTCCGCTCGCGTGAATGACGGCGGCCGGGCTGGGACCATAAACAGGTGGTTTGCCCATCTCTCCAGGTCGAAAGGCCATTGGCGGCAGGCACGGTTTGTGTTATGTTTATCCCCGGCCGCGAATAGGGGCGCCAGATTCTTTCAAAGACAGGGGAGGAACTAAGGAAATATGGCCACTCTGGAAGAGCGATTTCAAGAAGGCATCGAGATGCGGACGCGCCTGGGGGGTGGCGAAGGCAGGATGTTCAGGGGCTCGGTGCCCGCGGCCTACGAGCTGGCCCCCGACCTGTACAGGATCACCACCGAGTGCCTGTACGGGTCCATCTGGAACCGGCCGGCGCTGAGCATGAAGCACCGGGCCGTAGGCACTCTCTCGGCGGTGGTCGTCCTGCGCAGCGAAGCGCAGATAAGGGCCCACCTCAGGACGGCCCTCAACGTGGGCCTGACCCCTCAGGAGATCGTCGAGATACTCATGCAGTGCACCTTCTACGCGGGCATCTCCAGCGGCTACAACGCCCTGCTGATGGCCAAGGAGGTATTCGAAGAGGAGAACATCCACTACGTCGGCGAGTCGACCTACGACGAGACCATCACCCCCGAAGAGCTCTATGAAATGGGACTGGGGAAGCACAGGGAGCTGAACCCCGACGTCTTCGGCTACTACACGGTGGACCCCACCTCGGAGGAGCACGACCTGGACCTCCTGATGAACGAGTACCTTTGGGGGGCCATCTGGACCCGGCCCAACCTGGACATGAAGAGCCGCATCATCTGCGCCCTGTCGGTGCAGGTGGGTGAGGGCCGCTACGACCAGTGGGTCCGCCGCACCATCGAGGGCGGCCTCCGCAACGGGATAACCAGGGGAGAGGTCCTGGAGCTGTTCATGCACCTGGCCTTCTTCGTGGGCATCCTCGCCGCCCGGTCGGCCATGAACATCGCCAACACGGTGTTCAGGTCGCCGGAGTTCTCCCAGGAGGGCAGCCCCAGCCTCTAGGCGGTCCGCCCGTGATGCCCAGCAGCCCGTGATGCCCAGCAGCCCGTGATTCCCAGCAGAAGGACCCCCATCCGCGCCTGGAGGTACGCCCTCGCCCTGGGAAGGCCCGGCCCAGACATGGCATGGGTCACGGATGACCTGGCGGTCTCCGGGAGCCTCCATCCCCGCCACTTCCCCCAGCTATCGGACCTGGGCGTCACCGCGGTGGTCGACATGCGCCAGGAGGGCAGTGACGACCCGGACCTGCTGGCCCGCCACGGCATCGGCTTCCTTCACCTGCCCGTGAGGAACATGTACCCCCCGACCCAGGAGCAGCTCCAACGGGGCGCCGGGTGGCTCCTGGACGAGCTGGGCCAGGGCGGAAAGGCCCTGGTCCACTGCAAGGACGGCATCGGCCGCAGCGTTTCCCTGGCCGCCTGCGTCCTGATGACCCGGGGCTACGACATGGACTCGGCCCTGGCCCTCATACGGAGCGTGCGCTGGGGAGTGGCCCTGAGACGCCGGCAGCGGGAGGCCCTGAGGGAGTTCGAGCGGGGCCTCGGGCCTCCACCGGGGACTTGAAGCCCCGGCCCGGCGCGCGGGCCTACGACAGCGGCGGCCCGACCAGGACGTCGTCGCCCTCGACACGCACCTGATAGACCGTCAGGTCCTCGTAGGCCGGGGGGGTCAGGCACTCACCGGTCCTGACCCGGAACAGGCTGCTGTGCAGGGGGCATTCCACGACCTCGCCGTACAGGTCTCCCTCGGAGAGGGCGGCGCCCGAGTGGGGACACAGCTCATCCACGGCGTGGTAGGTCCCGTTGACGTTGACCAGCAGGATACGCTCGAACCGGCCCAGCTCCACAAGCATCATCCTGCCCGGCGGTAGCTGGTCCGCCTTGGCGACCGCCACGAACTCCTCCGGCATACGCGCCCCCGATTCTGCCCCGATTCGGTATGACGCCGGGCCCGGGGCGGCGCTCAGAGCTCCATGCTCACCACCACCGCCGCATTGGCCATGATGGTCACGTCGGAGCCGTCCTCACTGGGGATGTCCAGCCCACCCTTCACCACCTGGATGCGCCGCTCGCCGTAGGGGAGGACGCTCAGGACGGCGTCGCCATCCACCGAGTCCGGCTCGGCGACGGCGATGGTCACGTCGACCTGCATGGCCTCGGGACCCTTGCCCACGGCCCGGGGGAAGGAGAGGCTATTGTGCCAGAGGGCGTTTGCCACGGCCCTCTGGGCAGCCTTGGTGTAGTCTCCGCCGTGCAGGTCCACACCCACACCCATCTCGATGATGCATCGCTTCAGCGCCACCGTTGGCCTCCATAGACTTCAGGCTGCCAACATTACACACCACGTCCAGGCCCCAGTCAACAGACTGGTGGACTGGCCGCGGCGGAGGTCTGGATTTGTTCCTCCGTTGGAACAAATAAGGGCCAAATCGGCGGCGGGTCAAGAATCCCTCCCGTCCCTCATCTTGAGCAGTCACCGACCACCGGCCACGGACCCGCCGAGGCAGCTTCTTGCCGATGGCATGGCGCCAACATTGGTGCCAGTTTGAGGAACGGCGCTCAGGCCCGTTAAGGTTCGCGGCGCCCCTCTCCGTCATGCCCGCGAAAGCGGGCAGCCACGTACCCCCGCCCCGCCCCCGGATTCCGGCTCCGGGGCCGAAACGACGGTGGGGAGGGCAGCGAGCGGCCCGGGCCACGGTGGGGGAGGCGGCGATGAGTGGGAGGTCAGACCGCTGGCGAAAGGCAAGGCCGGACTTTTTCTGTCTCCCTTTCATTGTCTCTCATTTTCTCCCATTCCAAGCCCATCGGCCGAGCCGGAGGCGGATTCCGGGGGGTTGCCAGAGGGCTGGGAGGGTCTGTTTCCAATACGGTTTTTCTTCATCGGCGCCGGAGAACCAAAGATGTCGGGGAGGCCGAGGCTAGCGGTGTCTTGCCCACATGCTATGGTAGGCGGCCGCTTCTCCGATTGGGAAGGGGTGCGTGTCAGCAGGACGGGCACCCTGGAGCCCGCATGATCCATCTATCTTAGTGGCGATGAAAGGGGGGAACCCGATGGTGAGACGGGATACACGGGGACCGTGGGGAGGGAGTCCAGGTCCCCGCCCCTGGGTCCCGGCCTACGCCGGGATGACGGCGGGGAGGGGCCGTGGGGACGACGGGGGCAGTGATTGGTCGCCCGCCGTCCCGCCGTCCCGCCGTCCCCCGAGGGGAATCCGGCGGTGGGCGGGTTGCATATTTGCCGGAATTGGCCGAACATAGCAGGAAGTCCGTTCCGCCACACAAGAAGCCATGCCACACCAGACCGAGCCAAGCGTCAACAACGCCATGGGCCACCTGCTCCAGGGAATGCTCTCCCGCAGCAAGGTGCGGTCCGAGAATACCCAGGCCATTGCCGGTCATCCCGGACTGAAGCCCGACATCCTGATCACCGCGCCGGACCGCTCTCCCGTGGTGGTGGAGGCGGAGTATCTGCCCGCCCTCACAGTCGAAGCCGAGGCCAAGTCCCGCCTTGGGATGGAGGCCGCGGAAGACGGCCGAACCATCGAGGCCGCCGTAGCCCTCCGGTACCCCAAAGAGGTTGGTGACGCCGACGACCTGCCTACGGCCCTCCAGTCTGCCCCCCTCTCCTACTGTATCTTCACCCAGGGGACGAAGGCCGTGGAGCGCTTCCCTGAGTCCGGCTGGTTGGAGGCGTCCGTCGACGATGTGTCCGACATGATCCGGCTGGTGTCCGTCCCTAGGCAGGCCGTCTACAACGCCGCGACCGCAATGGAGGAGGGCATAGAACGGGTCGCCAAGATACTGGACGAGATGAACGAAAACCGCTCCGCCGTGACGACCGCCGTCGCCCGGTTGCTGGGAATGGAGAACGTGCCCCAGAGCCGACGCATGGCCTGCGCCATCATCGCCAACGCCATGGTATTCCAGGAGCGAATTGCCGGGATGCACGACAACGTCAAATCGCTGCGGCTGACTTGCGGACCGGACGTCCCCAATCCCCACGGTGAGACTGTGGATGCCTGGAGCCGCATCCTGGAGATAAACTATTGGCCCATCTTCGCAGTCGGCAGGGACATTCTGACCCAGCTTCCATCGGGAGAGGCGACCCGGATCCTGGGAACCTTGTACTTCACCGCGGGTCAGCTAACCGCCGCAGGCATAGACAACGCCCACGACCTAACGGGTCGGGTCTTTCAACGCCTCATCGCCGACCGCAAGTACCTAGCCACCTTCTACACCCTGCCGGCGTCGGCTGCTCTGCTGGCGCGACTGGCAGCGGTCAAGATGAAGGGCGTGGACTGGAGCGACTCCGAGGCCATCGGAAAGCTGCGGGTCGGCGACTTCGCCTGCGGCACCGGCGCCCTGCTGTCGGCGGTGTACGAGCAGATAGCGTCGTGCCACGAGCGTTCCGGAGGCGATCCTGCGGCCCTGCATCGGGTGATGATGGAGGAGGTGCTATACGGCTGCGACGTCATGCCCTCGGCGGTGCACATCACGGGATCGACCCTGGCGGGGACCGAGCCATCCGTAGGATTCAACGAGTCCCGCATCTACAGCATGCCGTACGGGCGCATGAAGGACGGCAGCGTCGCCATCGGCTCCCTGGAGTATCTCAACTCCAACGCGCAGATGACCCTGGCCAACTACACCAACCCGGCCCTTCGAACGGGGAGCTCCGGAGAAGAGACCGCATCCCAGGTCATCGCAGAGGTCCGTCACGAGAGCTTCGACCTGGTGATAATGAACCCACCCTTTACCAGCGATACCAAACACCGCGATGCCGCCGACGGTGTCCTGAACGCCGCGTTTGCCGCCTTCAACGCTTCCGATGCTGACCAATCAAGCATGGCAAAGCGGCTGAAGCGGTTGGCTAACGCTAGTGCTTATCACGGGCACGCCGGCCTGGGTTCTGCTTTCGCTGCTCTTGCCAATAAGAAAGTCCGTCGTGGTGGCGTCGTGGCGTTTGTGTTGCCATTTACGGCCATCAATGGCTCATCGTGGGCAAAATTTAGGAAACTGGTTGCCACGAAGTATACCGACCTTACTATAGTAAGCATCGCGGCCAACGGCCATGACATGTCATTCTCATCGGAGACCGGCATGGCAGAATGCCTGATAATAGGCCGCAGGCTAGGACTGGCCGAAAAGCCTGACTTCCGCGCGAAATTCATTTCCTTGCGACGCAGGCCGACAAGTTTCGCCCATGCGCTGGAACTCTCCAAGGCTATCTCGTCCGCCGGGGAGAGCCGTCACCTGGAAGACGGGCCGTTTGGCGGTATCCCCATATACTGTGGAGATACTCTTGCCGGGGAATTGCTGGATGCGCCACTGCATGCCCATGAAGACGGGTGGGGTGCGTCCAGGATTCTGGACGCTTCCGTAGCGCAGGTAGCCCATTGGCTGTCTGCCGGGGAACTACGGCTGCCCGCAGAGCCAAGCTCGGAGGAATTGCCCGTTGCAGAGTTGAGCGAACTTGGACGACTAGGCCTTGATTCCCAGTTGCTCGTCAGCACCTCCCATAAGGGGCCGTTTACTAAAGCACCTGCTAGCCCGACGGCCACCTACCCCGCGCTGTGGAACCATGATGCGCAGAATGAGACGCGAATGATCTGCGCCCCCGACTCACAATTGCTAGTGCGGCCGGGAATGGAGGACAAAGCCGCGGAGGTCTGGGCCACAACTGGCCGAGCTCACATTAGCCGAGGATTCCGTTTCAATTCGCAACCATTGGCGGTAGCGTCCACTGAACAGCGGACGGCAGGGGGCCGAGGGTGGCCGAACGTCGTGTTTGACAGGTGTGACCATGACTCCGCATTCGCTCTATGGGGAAACAGCACACTAGGGCTACTATGCTATTGGTGGCACTCGAACCGGCAAGTTGCAGGTCGAGGCGACATGACCATACGGGCTACAGATTCCCTCCCGGTGCTGGACTTGCGTGCGCTCACCGATGACCAACTGTACACAGCCGAGGTCATTTTTGAAGAGTTCCGGGACAAGGAGTTAAAGCCCGCCTACCTTGCCGACGCCGACCCCAATCGCGCCCTCCTTGACCGCCGAGTGGTGTGCGATCTGTTGGGCTTCGACGAGGATACCTACAAGGGAGTCCGCCGCCTAGCCGCCAAGTGGTGCGCCGAGCCGTCGGTCCACGGCGGCAAGGCCCGGCCCAAGGATGCGTCGTTGGTGGTGTAGAGTCGGTCCGAGCCGAGGCCGCCAAGTTTTGATAACAGGAGACGTACCCATGCCGATGGTACCAAACAGGGTGCTGCTGGTCACCCCCCACCCGGACGACGCCGAGGGTGGCTGCGGGGCCACCGTGGCCAGGTGGATAGCGGGGGGAGCGGAGGTGGTCTACCTGCTATGCACCAACGGGGACAAGGGCACCACGGACCTGGAGATGACCCCGCCCCGGCTGGCCGAGACCCGCGAGAGGGAGCAGCTAGAGGCCGCCAGGGTGCTGGGAGTCAAGGACGTGGTGTTCCTGCGTCACCCCGACGGGGCCCTGGAGGACGACCGCCAGTTCCGTGGAGAGGTGGTGCGCGAGATACGCCGCCACAGGCCCGACGTGGTCATGTGCATGGAGCCCTTCCGGCTGGTCAGCCACTCCCACAGGGACCACCGGATCAGCGGCCAGGTGACCGTGGACGCGGTGGCCACCTACGCCTGGCGGCCGCTGTACTTTCCCAACCACATGGCCGACGAGGGACTGGCCCCTCACCAGGCGCCCCACGTCTACCTGTGGGGCAGCGAGACGCCGGACACCTTCGTGGACGTGAGCACCACGGTGGATAGGAAGATCGATACCCTGCTCAAGCACGCCTCTCAGATGACCGACCCCGACAGGGTCCGGTCGCGGGTGCGGGAGTCCGCCCGGCGTGTGGCCCAGACCCACGGGACCGGCTTCGAGTACGCCGAGGCCTTCCGGGTGATGTCCTTCTCCCGGGACCCGCTCCTGGTGACGTAGCCACTGGAAGTACGCGGCTCACGGGACCCGTTACTGGTAACCTAGCCATTGAAAGAAAGGGCGTTCCGGGGGGACCAAACGATATGGCCCGTAACGTTCTTGCCGACCAGAAACCTGGCCGTACTGTATTGACAACCGATACCAGGTGTAATATATTAGGCGGCATGAACGACATCCAGGAGGTCCTGTCCCGGCTGCAGGCCAAGGGTTGGACCGTAGCCGCCATCGCGGACGATCTGGGACTGAAGCGGGTGACGGTGGCTAGATGGAAGATCGGCGTCCACTATCCCGCCAACCCATCCATCGCCAAACAGGCGCTGAAGCAGCTCGATGCGCGAAAGCGGATCCCCAAGAGGAAGCGGTATAAGCAACGGCGCAGCTCCTGAGCCGGGCGAGGGGCGCCAAAGCCGAGCCCGGGCGGACTCATACGCGGGGTTGCCCCGACCGGGCAGGGTGCACAGGGTCGTATTGGACTAGATGGCTGGACAAGAGGGTGGGAGGTTAACGGTGGCCGAGGCACAGATAGGCGTACTGATCGACTACGAAAACGTGGGCCTATCGCCCGTTCTCTCCCTCTTCGACCAGCTATCCGACCTGGGCCGTCTCATAGTCAAACGCGCCTACGCCGACTGGTCCAAGGCCGGCGACAAGGCGAGCCAGATGCTGGAGCTGGGCATCGAGGCCAAGCACTATTTTCGGACCCCCGGGTCCAGCAAGAACGCCAGCGACATCTGCCTGGCCATCGACGCCATAGAGCTCCTCTACAAGTCGCCCCTGGACACCTTCGCCATAGTCTCCTCGGACTCGGACTTCCTGCCCTTGGTCAGCGTCCTCAGGGCGTCGGGGAAGACGGTCATAGGAGCCGGCCGCCGGGGGGTCGCTTCCCCGGCCCTCATCCGCTCCTGCGACCGGTACATCTATCTGGACGAAGGGGCGCCCCCGGCCCGGGACCACAACGCGCTGGACGACCCCGAGTCCCTTCTGAACCGCGCCATGGACGCCTCCATGGACGACCACGGAGAGGTGGTCGCCGGCAAGCTCCACAACACCCTGCGCCGGATGGACCCCGGGTTCGATTTCCGGGCGCTGGGCTACCGCACCTTCACCCAGTTCCTCAATTCGTCCCCCTCGGTCAAGACCCGGCGCCCCAAGGGCGGGACCGACATCTGGGTGGAGCTGGCCTCCAACCACAACCACCGGGGACGGACCGACGGTACGCCGCGCGACGAAGGGCCCCATGACGCCGAAGGCTGGGACTACCGGCTCCACGAGACGTGGGCGCGGGTGCCCGGGGGGTTATTGTCCGGCTCCAAGGCCGCCGCCGACGCCTCCAAGGTGCTGGGAGTCTCCAAGGTAAGCTCCTCCAGGTTCAAGAACCTCCAGGGCCTCCTGGACGCCAGCGACTTTCTCCGCAGCCGCTGGCGGCGGGAAGGCAACAGCATCCGCCGCCTCTCCACGCCGTGACCAGGGCGGCGCCCGCCCCCGCGACGGCATCCGCCCCTCGACCGCTGGCCCCGTTGGGTTCCCTACCAGCCCGCCGTTTGAGATTTAGCCGACAAGCCCAAATTTGGTCACATTGTTGACTTTTGTTTTGACAATGGCGGGAGCCAATACCTAACATGCAGTCAATGCATCGGGTTACCGTCCTCGTTTCGGAGGCAACCCCTCGATGAACAACCAGCTAAAGGACGGACGTAGGCAGCTCCTGTCGGAGTGCGCAGAGCGAGCCTTTGCAAGGGGGGGCTACCACGCCACCACCATCTCCGACATCGTCGCCGAGGCCCGCATCTCCAGGAGCACCTTCTACCAGTACTTCGACAACAAGCAGCACATATTCCAGAGCATCCTGGACTCCTTCCTCCTTCGCCTCCGAGACTGCATAAGACCGGTGACCCTGGGGCCTGGGGCCCCTCCTCCCCTCTCCCAGATAAGGGACAACCTCACCCGCGTCCTGACGTTGGTCCTCAAGGAACGCCACCTCAGCCGGATCCTGCTGCACGGCGGCATCGGCTCGGACCCGGCCGTGGAGGAGAAGGTCAACGAGTTCTACTCCCAGGTCGCCGACCTCATCGACCGGTCCCTGAAGCTGGGCATGGCGATGAACCTGGTCCGACCCTGCAACACCCGGGTGACCGCCTATTCGATGATCGGAGCGGTGAAAGAGGTGGTGCTCCAGATCACCTCCGAGGGCCAGAGCCAGCCTCCCACGGAGGAGCTGGTGCAGGACCTGATCGAGTTCGGAATACGGGGGCTCCTGACCAACTCCCAGGCCCATCTGGTGGAGAGCGCTCGGCGGCCGCCGGTCGCGAGCGCCGCGGGCCGTGCTTAGAGGACCCACCCCGAGAAAACCCACCCCGATGGGGTCGAGAGGGTAGTCATGGCTGATATAACCGCAAGTCCAGAGCTGCAAACCACCGGCGCGACAACGGGCGCCGCGGGAGGCTACGACGAGGTCCTGATCGGCCTGGACGTAGGGTCCACCACCGTGAAGGCCGTCGTCATGGACCCCAGGGACGACACCATCCTCTGGAAGGACTACGAACGCCACCAGACCAAGCAGCCTGAGAAGGTGTTCGACTTCCTCAACCGGATTACCGGGGCCTTCCCCGACGTGCCCCACGACCGTATCCGCATCTTCATCACCGGCAGCGGCGGCAACATACTCAAGGACTACATCGGGGCCAAGTTCGTCCAGGAGGTCAATGCCGTCTCGCTGGCGGTGGAGCACCTGTACCCCGACGCGGGCTCGGTCATCGAGCTGGGCGGCCAGGACGCCAAGATTATCATCTGGTTCACCGACCCGGAGACGGGCAAGAAGCGCAAGGTCCCCAGCATGAACGACAAGTGCGCGGGGGGCACCGGCGCCGTGATCGACAAGATCAACGCCAAGCTGGGGCTCAGCGGCGAGGAGATGGTCGACCTGACATACTACGACGTCAAGCTTCACCCAGTGGCGGGCAAGTGCGGCGTCTTCGCCGAGACCGACATCAACGGGCTCCAGAAGAGCGGCGTCAACCCGCCCGAGTTGATGGCCTCCCTGTTCGAGGCCATCGTCCAGCAGAACCTGAGCGTGCTGACCCGGGGCAACACCCTCCGGCCCACGGTCCTCCTGCTGGGAGGGCCCAATACCTTCATCCCCGCCATGAGGGACTGCTGGAAGCACAACATCCCCAAGATCTGGGAGGAGCGCAAGGTCGAGCTGCCCGAGGGGGTCGACCCGGCGGACCTAATCGTGGTGCCCGACAACGCCCAGTACTACGCTGCCATCGGCTCCGTGCTCTACGGCAAGAGCGAGGACCCGGACGTGGGCATATTCAAAGGGACCGACGAGCTGGAGAGCTTCATAGAGTTCGGGCGCACCAAGATGCGCGAGGCCTCGGGAGACGTGGGCCTGGCCCGCAGCCCCGAGGAGCTGGAGGAGTTCAGGAAGCTGTTCGCCATCACGCCATGGGAGCCGGTGGAGTTCTCCCCCGGCGAGGAGGTCCAAGCGTTCATTGGCGTCGACGGGGGCTCCACCTCCACCAAGGGCGTGCTGATGGACCGGGATGGCAAGCTCCTGGCCAAGGCGTACCAGCTATCCAAGGGCAATCCCCTGGCCGACACTCAGGACATCCTGGCAGACCTGAGGGAGTATGTGGAGAACCAGGGAGCCACCCTGAACGTGCTGGGCGTGGGCACGACGGGCTACGCCAAGGACATGCTGAAGGAGACCCTGGAAGCCGACGTGGCCATCGTCGAGACGGTGGCCCACACCAAGTCCGCCCTGCACTACTATGACGACGTGGACGTCATCGTGGACGTGGGCGGCCAGGACATCAAGGTCATCGTGCTGAAGGACGGCAAGGTAAAGGACTTCAAGCTCAACACCCAGTGCTCCGCCGGCAACGGCTACTTCCTGCAGAGCACAGCCGCCAAGTTCGGCTACTCGGTGGCGGAGTTCGCGGACGTGGCCTTCGACGCCGAGAGGCTTCCCGTCTTCGGATACGGGTGCGCCGTGTTCATGGAGACGGACATAGTCAACTTCCAGCAGCTTGGCTGGGAGAAGCGGGAGATCATGGCCGGCCTGGCCAAGGTGCTGCCCAAGAACATCTGGCTCTACGTGGTGGCCGAGCCCAACCTGAACAAGTTCGGGACCACCTTCGTGCTCCAGGGCGGCACCCAGCACAACCTGGCCGCAGTCAAGTCCCAGTACGACTTCATCAAGTCCAGGGTGCCCAACTCCACCGTCCGGGTCCACCAGTTCACCGGGGAGAGCGGGGCCATCGGGGCCGCCCTGGAAGCCATACGGGTGATCTCGGAGCGGGACTCCAGCTTCATAGGCCTCAAGGCCGCCGAGAACCTGGAGTTCACCTCCACCAGGGACGAGTCCACCCGCTGCTCCTTCTGCAAGAACAAGTGCCTGCGGACGTACATCGACACCCAGACTCCCCAGGGTGACAGCCGACGCTTCATCATCGCCACCTGCGAGAAGGGCACGGTGGAGAAGATGGAGGACATGAAGGTCATCAAGGCCAAGCTGGACCAGATCAAGAAGGCCAACCCCAACTTCGTGGAGAAAGCCTCCACCGAGGCCTTCCGCAGCTTCAGCCACCCCAAGGTCAGCTCGATCCAGGAGGAGCCCGAGGAGGTGGAGGCAGACAGCCTTTCCACCCCGGCCCGCCCCGAGAGGCGCAGGGGCCTCCGCTCCCTGTTCCGCCGCCAGAAGGCCGAGACTCCCATCGCGCCCGCCGCCAAGGCCAAGGCGCCCGCCCAGGTGCGGGAGATGCGTTCCAAGGTGCGGATAGCCATGCCCAGGGTGCTCAACATGTACACCCTGGCCCCGTTCTTCCAGGCCTATTTCGAGGCCCTGGGCGTGAGCTTCCGGCAGATCATGTACTCGGACTACACGGACCCTCTGATGTGGTACAAGGGCTCCCGGCGGGGCTCCATCGACCAGTGCTTCCCCAGCAAGGTGGCCATCGCCCACATCCACAACCTGATCGAGAAGCTGACGGCGCCGGAGCGCGCCGCGCCCCACAAGGCCAAGGCCGCGGAGCAGGAGGCGGTCCCGGAACCCGAGGCCCCCGTCCAGCGGCCGCAGGACATCATCTTCTTCCCCATCATCAACAAGCTGCCCACCAGCCTGGTCAACACCCAGGACAGCGCCGCCTGCCCCACGGTATCCATCAGCCCCGAGGTGTGTAAGGCCGCCTTCACCAAGGAGGGCGACACCTTCGCCGAGAACAACATCCGCTACGTGGCCCCCGGCTTCGACATGAAGGACCTGCCCATGTTCGACCTCCAGATGTACGACTGCTTCAGCGACGTACTGGAGGTCACCGAAGAGGAAAACAGGGAGGCGATTGAGATCGCCTTCGAGGTCTGGCGCCGGTACTTCAACGTCTCCCTCCGGGGCGAGGCCCGCAAGGTGTTGGAGAAGCTGGAAGACGAGGGCAAGGTCGGCGTGGTGATGCTGGGCCGCCCCTATCACAACGACCCGGGACTCAACCACGAGATCATGTCGGAGATCCAGAAGCACGGTTACCCCATCTTCAGCGTCGACTCGCTGCCCCAGGACGAGGACCTCCTGGACCGGCTCTTCGGCGACGAGGTGCAGGAGGGCGTGATAACCGACCCCAAGGACATCACCGACGTGTGGAAGAACTGCTACAGCGAGAACACCAACATGAAGGTGTGGGGGGCCAAGTACGTGGCCCGACACCCCAACCTGGTGGCCATCGACCTGTCCAGCTTCAAGTGCGGCCACGACGCCCCCGTCTACAACACCATAGAGAACATCATCGAGTCGTCGGGCACCCCCTACTTCACCTTCCACGACATCGACGAGAACAAGCCCACCGGCTCCATAAAGATCCGGGTTGAGACCATCGACTACTTCCTCAAGCGATACCAGGAGTACCTACAGCGGCAGAAGGGCTCCGAGGGAGAGTTGCAGCAGATGGTGGACGCCTATAAGGCCCACCTGGAACGAGCCAGCCAAAAGGCTGCCGAGAGGGCGGCCCGCAAGGCGGCCAAGGACGTGGAGGCGGCTTCCGGTCACGTCCAGATCAGCGGCAACTCGTCCAGGCTCGTACGGAGGCACCACGAGCACCCGGTTGACGAGCTGGGCATGGCCCACCACGGCAAGGACGCCTGGGAGCCCGTGGCCTTCGACCTGGCGTCGGCGAAAGCCAACGGCAACGGCAACCATGCGCCCATGACGGTGGCAGCCCTGCGGTCCAACGGGCCCGCCGAGAATGGGGACCCCCTGGTCGAGAGCCATGACACGGCGGCCTACGACCGCATCCGCTCCGAGAATACGGCGAACGACGCCCCCGAAGAGGAGCTCGCCAGCGGCGCGGCCGCCTGCGGGGCCCCGGGCAGGGACTCCTCGCCCAACGCCTTCCTGAAGCTGGACGAGCTGCCCGACTACGCCGTGCCTCCGCCGGTGGAGGGTGAGGAGCCGCGGCCCGTCATGCTCCTGGGCATCGAGCTGCCCAAGAAGCCCAAGGTCGAGCCCAAGGTCGAGCCCAAGGTCGAGCCCAAGGTCGAGCCCAAGGTCGAGGAGGAAGTCGCCGCGGACTAGGCGCGACCTCGCAGGCAACCGGAACACCAACCATCTCAGGAGGAGCGACATGGCTAAAGTGATGGACAAAGAGGAGATCGAGGCCAAGACCCGTGACTACGAAAGGCAGCTCCGGGAGGAGATGGGCCTGGGCAAGAAGAACGGCAAGCACTTCCACAAGCCCAAGGAGGGCCGCTGGACCAAGGACCAGAAGGAGTCCACCACCATCCTCTTCGGCGGCCTGACCCTGGCCCACGAAGAGCTTGCCGCCGACGCCATGAGGGGCCTGGGCTACAACTTGCGTCCCCTTCCGTGTCCGGACAACGACAGCCTGGCCGTCGGCAAGGAGTACGGAAACCGGGGCCAGTGCAACCCCACCTACTACACCGTGGGCAACCTGGTCAAATACCTGAAGGAGCTCAAGGAAGCGGGCGAAGAGGATATCGAGGACAGGTACGTGTTCGTCACCGCCGGGGCCTGCGGCCCCTGCCGATTCGGCATGTACGAGTCCGAGTACCGCAAGGCGCTCCGGGACTCCGGCTTCGACAAGTTCCGGGTCCTCCTGTTCCAGCAGTCGGGCGGCCTCAACCAGACGGAGGGCGGAGACGACGCGCTGGAGCTCAACGCCAAGTTCGCCATCACCCTCCTCAAGTCCATCATGGTCGGGGACATGATCAACGAGCTGGGGTACAAGATACGCCCCTATGAGGTGAACAGGGGCCAGACCGACCAGGTGATCGAGGACGCCAAGAGGATCATGGGCGACGCCCTCCGCGACGGCAAGTCCGTGTTCCGCTCCCTGCGCAAAGTAAGGAAGATGTTCAAGGCCATCCCGGTGGACTACACCCGGGTGAAGCCCAAGGTGAAGATTACCGGGGAGTTCTGGGCCCAGACCACCGAGGGCGACGGCAACTACCACATGTTCCGCTGGCTGGAGTCCGAGGGCGCCGAGGTGATGGTCGAGCCCATAGGCACCTGGATCGAGTACCTAATATGGGCCGCCAAACAGGGGGCCGAGGACCGGCTGAGGATCGAACCCGAGAAGAGGAAGACCATACGAAAGCTCAAGCTGGCCAAGGTCTTCTTCCGCAACTGGTACAACCTGTACCGGTGGGCCCTGGGCTTCAAGACCGACTCCCTGCCCAACCAGCAGAAGCTGGCCGACTACGCCAGGGCCTACTACGACACCCACCTGAAGGGCGGCGAGGGTCACCTGGAGATCGGCAAGAACATCATGGCCACCGCCGACAAGCACGCCCAGATGGTGGTCTCCCTCAAGCCCTTCGGCTGCATGCCCAGCACCATGAGCGACGGCGTGCAGAGCCGGGTGGTGGCCGACTACAAGGACGCCATCTTCATCCCCATCGAGACCTCGGGAGACGGAGAGGTGAACGTGAAGAGCCGCGTCCAGATGAAGCTGTACGAGGCCCGCATGAAGGCCCGCCAGGAGGTGGACGAGCTACTGGAGGAGAAGGGGCTGACGATGGAGCAGGTGAGGGAGTACGTGGCCAAGCGGCCCGAGCTAAGCAACTCCATGCGGAGGATCGGGGAGCACCACGGCATCAGCACCGCCACGAACTTCATCGCGGAGATCGCCCCCAAGGTCAGATAGCCCGGCCCGGAAGTCCCAGGTCGACAGAGGACCGCAGGCCCCGGGGCCTGCGGTCCTTCTTATTGCCCGGCTTTGTGGTTGGCTTACCATCCTGGCGGTCGCCCCAAGCAGCACCACACGGCTCAGCGTATCTTCGAGCGGCTGCGGGACGAGTACGGGTTCGGCGGCCAGTACACCCTGGTCCAGTACACCTTGGTCAAGGACTAGGCAAGGCGGCACTGCCGCCAGACCAGGGAGGTATTCGTACCGCTGTCCCATCCGGCGGGCCACACTCAGCAGAGAGCCCACTACTTCGTCCTGGACCTGCCCCACAGCAACGGCTGCTTCGTAAAAGCCTACCCGGCGGAGACCACCGAGGCGTGGCTAGGTCAGGTGGCCTCAAAGTAGGATTGGGCGTGGGCGACGGCACAGTCGTTGCATCGACGTAGCTGCCAGTCTCGTGTAGAATGTCTGTTGTATAATACTATCAGATTCTGCATTTAAGTGTGTATAATGGTCTATATCCACGGTTAGCTTGCAGGGTGTGATTCGCATGGACGTCGCTGATCTACTGGCTGAAACGAGGGGCAGATACTACGAAGCGTTGGCCCTGGGTCAGCCCGGCATGGCGCAATCGGTGATCGACCGCGCGCTCAGTCGGGGAGCCAGTCGCGCGGAGATATACTTGCATGTGCTCGCGCCCTGCCAGGCCAGGATCGGCGAATGCTGGCACAGGGGCGCCATAGGCATCGCCGAAGAGCACTTGGCGACCACGATAACGATGGGGGTAATGGACTTCTTGAAGCGAGGCATGGAGCAAGGCCCGGATAACGGTTTCAGGGCTTTGGTCACACCCGTGGAGGGAGACAGGCACACCATCGGCGCGAGATTCGTGGCCGATTTCCTGGAGATGGACGGCTGGGAGGTCGACTGTTTTGGCAACGACACCCCGGCGGGGGACCTTGGAGAGTTTGTTCGGCAGCGTGGCTACGACCTCGTGGCGCTCTCGTCAACCCTGCCCGAGTGCCTCCCGAACGTCGCGGCGACGACCAGGGCGATCCGATCCCAGGATGAGCCAACTCCGAAGATACTCCTGGGCGGAAGGGCCCTTGAGGGACAGAGACTGGACCCGGCTGTCCTGGGGTGCGACGCCACTGCTGGAAACCCCCTGGAGGCCGTGAAGGAGGCGCGCCGCCTCGTTGGCGTGACCGACGGAAGGCTGACACTTCAGGAATACCTCGCCTTGCTCGGCGGGCGGGTCAGGGCGATTCGGAAGCGCCACAGGATGACCCAGCAGGAATTGGGCGACGTTTCAGGTTTGGACCGGACCTACATCAGCGCAGTTGAGCAGGGGAAGCAGAACCTCACCGTCGGCGCGCTGCGAAAGATCGCCCACGCCCTGGATATGCCCATGGGCGAGCTGCTGGCATCCCGTTAATGAGGCAACACAGGAGCTCTGAGTGGACGGCGGCGCCCTGGCCTCGAATCGCACGTCGGATTCCGGTCCGAGGGCCTGCCGACCTTTTCTGGACTATACGGGGCGTATGGGACTGGCGATAGGTCCATGACGCCGCAAGGGAATGGGAGAGGACCGTGTTTGCCCGCCTGACCGACTTCGTGTCCAGTCCTCGCGGCAAGTGGATAACGCTCGTCGCCTGGCTGGTCGTCGCCGGATTACTCATCACACAACTCCCGAGGCTGGAAGAAGCCATGGAGAACGAACAGGCGCACTTCCTGCCCAGGGACGCCGAGGCGACCCGGGCCTATGAGTTCGCCCGGGAGCACTTCCCATCGACCGGTACGCCCGTCCTGATCGTGTTTCGCGAACCTGGCGGCTTGGGTCCTGCCGCGTACGCGGCCGTGGCCGAGATGGCGAGCTGGCTGTCGGGTCCCGACGGGCCGGAAAACGTGACGCAGGTGCTCAGTCCGGACGCAGTCACGGGGACCCAGTCCGGCCTGGTGTCCGCTGACGGCACGACGATGTACGCATTCGCGGAAGTCGTCGGAGAGCCTGCCGAACCCCCGTTCCTCGAGACGGTAGAGGCCATCAGAGACCGATCAGCGTCCTTCGACCTGCCCGGCGTGGAGGTCGCCGTGGGCGGCCCGGGCGGGTTGATTGTCGACCTGGTCGGGGTTTTCTCGCAGATCGACACCCTGCTGCTGCTGGTAACGGCCCTGCTCGTGCTTGCATTGCTGGTCATCATCTACCGCTCGCCCATCATGGCCGCAATCCCACTACTGGGAGTAGGTCTCGTCTTGCAACTGGCCGGCGCAATCGCCGCCTGGTACGCCCTTCGTCTAGATGTGCCGGTCTCCGGGCAGACAACGGGCATCATGACGGTAGTGCTATTCGGCACCGGCACCGACTACGTCCTCTTCGTCTCGGCACGCTTCCGTGAAGAGCTGACCCGGCATGACGACCGTCACGAGGCGATGAGGAGGACCATGCGCGGCGTCGGTGGCGCCGTCGCTTCGGCGGGGGTAACGATCCTCGTTGCCTGCTCGGCACTGGGGTTCGCGACGCTGCGTTCCTACCAGGCGCTCGGTCCCGTCATAGCCCTTGCCGTGGCACTGATGATGCTGGCGGCGCTCACCCTCATCCCGGCGGTCCTTACGATCTTTGGAAGGCTAGCCTTCTGGCCCATGAAGCCTCGACTGCAACCCTCCACGACAGCTCAGGTCGACTGGAGGCGCAGCGTGTACGGCAGGGTCGGCGCCGTCGTTCTGCGCCGTCCGGGCCTCACTCTTGCCGCCACGGTCATTGGCCTCGGATTGCTGCTGACGGGGCTGATCCCATACCGCGCCAACTACGACCAGCTTGAGAGCCTGCCAGGGAACTCCGAGTCCGTCCGCAGCTTCCAGCTCCTTCGGAGCGGCTTTCCGGCCGGCGAGCTCTCACCGACACGACTCTACGTCTCTTTGCCTCCGGCCGCCAACGGGCTCGACCCCATCACAATCGAGCGGTTCGACATGCTTACTCTCGAAATGGTCAGCCACCCGGCCGTCGCCGACGCCTCGGGTCCCAGCAGACCCCTGGGCGTTGATGGCCCCGCAGCATCCCTGCTGCCGGAGTCCATGGCGCAACGATTCGTCTCCGCCGACGGACGGGCGGCGCGCATCGACGTCGTGCTGAAAGACAATCCCTTCTCGCGAGGGTCGCTCGATGCCGTACCCCAGCTCCGCACCTTCGCTCGAACGAAAGCAGAGGAACTTGGCTTCCCCGCCGGGAGCGTACTCGTTGGCGGAGATTCCGCCGAGGCTTACGACACGCGAACTGCGGGCGATCGAGACTCGTTCGTGGTGCTTCCCCTGATTCTGTTGGGAATCGGAGTTGTGCTGGCGCTGCTGCTCCGATCTTTGATCGCGCCGCTGTACCTGATGGCAACAATCGCCTTCACGTACTTTGCCACCCTCGGATTTGCGGTTGTGGTCTTTGTCGTCATATTGGGTCATGCCGGTGTTGGGCCGGCAGTCCCGTTCTACCTGTTCGTGTTCCTGAACGCATTGAGCGTCGACTACAACATCTACCTGATGTCACGCATCCGCGAAGAGGCGCGGGGGGCCACGCTCACGGAGGCGACACGCCATGCCCTGGCGCGGACCGGCCCGGTCATCACATCCGCGGGGATCATCCTTGCCGGCACATTCTCCGCTCTGATGACTCTTCCACTCCAGGACCTGCTCCAGCTCGGATTCGCGGTTGCGGCCGGAGTGCTGATCGACACGTTTATTTCTCTCGTGGGCCGATGGAACTGGTGGCCTTCCCGCGCACCTTCGTGACCACGGAATACCATTGCCGGGGATTCAATCCCAGGTCGAGAAAGACAGGAGCGACCGTCAGGAGTTCCTTTCAAGAGCCCGACTCGTTGTCTCCTGGTATCAGGGCTTTTACTCCGCTGTACTCGAGAACTGTGACCGCGCTGTGGTTGTTGAGACTTCCCGTCGCCGATTGCCTAGGTACAAAGGTTCTAATCGAAACACCACCGTTGTTCTGTGGCAAATCTACATCGTCCTGTGGTTTTGCAGGGTGTCGGAAACCACATGGTTTCCGACAGCTGGAAGACCATCGCTGAAGGAAGGGTGAGCCATGCGTAACGGTAACGTCATGGACAACGAACAGCAACCGTGGTTACTACAAAGGAACGCGCAGAGGAGACCCTGCAACGGCTGAAGGAGAGGCTGCCCGCCATCTTCACTATGAACTGACTGGCTGGACTCCCACCGGGAGGACGTGGCCCAGGTCCTGGAGGAGATGGGTCCGGCCGCCGTCAGCAAGGCCCTGAGCATCAACATCAACAGTCTCAACTCCTGGCGCAAGCGGCGGGGGCTATCCGGGCGCCGGGAAAGGACGCGGCTGTCCCCGGACCAGACCGGCCAGCCGATGCCGGCCAGACCATCGCCCCAGACCTGATCGACGACAACCTCTGGCAACCCCGTAAGACCCTGGACCCCGAGGCCCTGGAAAGCCTGGCCGGCAGCATCGGCATGTCCGGACTGCTGCAGTTTCCCCTGGGACGCCGGCAGCCGGACGAAAGGGTACAGCTGGGATTTGCGAAGGACTGCTTGTTGTCACGCTGATTTATTGATATATTACCTTATAATAGGTCTCAAATGGGACATATGCTACGAATTATGTACCACCAAATGGGTAGTATCTGTTGTCGAACCGTCTCCGGCGTCACGGCATAATCTGGGCCACCTTGGTGGTGGTCATACTGGCGACCTTGGGGGGTGACCCTGGCCCAGGACGCGACCCAGACTCCGACAACCGAGGGGAGACTGGGGGTACCGGGGGAGGTGGTGTTGGGTGAACTGTTCGACGTCGTGGGATACGAGGTCATCCCCTCCGATGTCGAAGTGAAGATAGAGTACAGCGAGCACTTCGCCCTGGAGGGCGAATCGTGCGACTCCCCGTCGGGCGGGGCCTCCCCAGTTACCGTCGCTCCCACGTGGGTTACGCTGCAAGCCTGCTCCATGGGAGAGGGCTGGGTGCGGCTGGTGGCGTCGGACACCGGAGCCCCCCTCGACAAGGTGAACGTGACCGTTAGCGTTCCCAGCGAAAACGAGGCAGCCCAAGATGGTAGCGAACCGGGTGGGATAGGAGGGGCTGCTACTCCGCGGGTAAGAATCAACGGTCTCGGTTCGACTCTTCAGGGGGGCCGTACAGACGTGTTCCACGTCCGGGCCGATGGACTCGACGTGAATAAAACATATACCGTGTCCACGATTAGCACTTCTAGCGCCCTGGGCTTCAACTCTGGCTGCACCGATCGTAACAAGAGTGGGACGATCACGGGCAGGATAAACAGGACGTTCACCTACGTAGCCAACGGATGCCGCCAAGGCCAGGCAACACATGTCAGCCGACGCCTCGCGACGCAGATCCGGACCATGGATTCTCCAATTACAGACTTATGGTCCATGAAGCAGGGCATGCACTGGGTTTGTCATCCATTACCTTGAATGTGTTGAACCCGATCGAGATCGTGACACAACCGGATCATATCGCCCACCCAACTATCCCAGATACCGTGATGAACTATGATGACGATGTGCCGCGGTACTGGGCAACGTGGGCCCCTTTGCCATTGAACGAGCCAGATTGTTCTCCGCACCCATTTGACGTCATGGCCATCGAGGCGTTGTACCAAACGGTAACTCCGTGAAGGCTGGAGAGATGAAGAAAGAGCCATCTGTAGAAAGACCCGCGACCCGGTGTTGCTCTCATGTGTTGCCCCCATACCTCTCGAGGATTCTGGTGGGTGTGCTGGCGTTCTTTGGAGTCGTTTTCATCCTGATGGAGATTAGCGAAGCGCTGTTCGATAAGGGGTTCTGGGTCTATCTATCGTACGTAATACCCTTCTGACCCCGATGGTGCCGTGATGAATTGCAAAACGGGATTCGGGACATGGGTGAGAAGAACGGTATTCAAGGTTGTACTGGTCGTGCTGGTCATTCTCGGAGTGGTTTTCATCCTTACACAGCTCTTTACCGCCTATTTCGTTTGGGGTTTATCCAATCGCACCGATCCCCGAGTGAGTGGCGAGGCTTTTGGAAAGGCGTCGCAGGCGATGGCGCCCCGATGGTTCCCGGACGGGGATCGCATAGCGTTCAGTCACATCGGAGGGGTCTACGTGGTTGACTCCGACGGGTCACGTGTCCAGTTGGTACATGGAGGCGCCTTGGTACGTGGGGGCGCCAGGGAACAGGAATTCGCTTATGGTCCAAGCGTGTCGCCCGACGGCTCTCTACTAGCATATTCTGCCTACAGCGAATCTGATGGCTGGGAGATAGTGACGGCCAAGCCTGACGGCTCCAATCAGCGTAGGCTAACGGATGGCGACGCGCCAAGTACTAACCCCGCCTGGTCTCCAGATGCTACTCACATTTTCTTCGAGTCAAGCACGAATTACGTTAAAGGCATTTACGTGACGGCGGTGGATGGCTCCGGTTCGAGTTCTGTATCTAAAGTCGTAAGCGTAGTGGGATTCCCGGTCGACGGATCTCCAGTAGTGTCCCCCGACGGGAGTCGTTTGGCCTTCGCAGTAAGTGTGTCTCCACTCGCAAGAAGGCTAATGTACGTGGTGAAGACGGACGGGTCGGGCTTGGTGAAGATCGCAGATGAGACGGGGCTGCCGGCGTGGTCCCCCGACGGTCGTCGTATAGCGTTTGCCACGCGCAAGGTTCAGGGCGGATACACCCCGGTCGCGATATTCACCGTCGGGGTCGACGGCTCCGAGCCGCGGGAGATATTCGCATTCCCCGACCATCCCCCCCACCTGGGTCCGGCTTGGGTAGATAGCATCTCGTGGTCTCCGGACGGCTCCGACATAGTATTTGGGTCCATCATCATCAAAGCGGACGGTTCTGCAATGCGGAGTCTTCCGACCCCGGTCAACGACCCTTCGTGGTCCCCCGACGGTTCCAGGATAGCGGTTTACACTCAAAGGAGCGAGCCTGGTGTGGTGCTCTACACTGTGGCGCGGGACGGTTCAGATGGCAGAATTCTGGTTGAGCAGAATGGAGACGGAAGTCTCGTCGCCGCCAAAGGCGGGCCGTTGAAGTAGCTATTGTGCAGAAGCCCATTGGACCGGTCCGGTCATCACATCCGCGGGGATCATCCTTGCCGGCACATTTCTCTGCTCTGATGACTCTTCCACTCCAGGACCTGCTCCAGCTCGGATTCGCGGTTGCGGCCGGAGTGCTGATCGACACGTTTATTTTCTCGTGGGCCGATGGAACTGGTGGCCTTCCCGCGCACCTTCCTGACCACGGAATACCATTGCCGGGGATTCAATCCCAGGTCGAGAAAGACAGGAGCGACCGACGGCCTGTATCGCGCGTAGGCACCCAGCGAAGCTGCTGCCCGGCGATTGGCGGGTGGTTGGAGCGGGTGATGGGATTCGAACCCACGACTTTTTGCTTGGGAAGCAAACACTCTACCGCTGAGTTACACCCGCCCGCAGTAAAGGAAATGGACCGAAGGTCGGAAGACTCGGCCGCGCGACTGGGGCCGTCCTCCACGGGCCCCTGCGAACCTACGAGATGGAAGGCGTCTCCTGGGCCCTCACCATCCCCTCCAGCATCCGCTCCACGGCCATGGTGTGGCTGCACATGGCCCGGACGCCGAAGGAGCTGCACGAGCAGTGCCAGCCAGCCTCGTCCAGGCTGAGCTCGTACTTGCTGTGGTTGCCGCGGAAGGTAGCGTTGAGGGTCGTTATGTTAACGCGCTCTTTCTCCTCCGCGTAGGTGCGGGCCTTCTCTATCCGGCTGATTATACTCGAGTGCATTCCCTCTCCTTCGGGGTTTCCCCACAAGATGATTCTAAGGCAACGGGCCCGTATGGTCAATCTACAACCAGCCCCTCCGGCCCTTGGATCCCCCCCGGCCGGAGGGCCCGCAAGGCCGAAATCGAGCCCACCATCGGGGCCGCCGTTGTAGACCGTGTCGCGGACGTTGGTATATATTAGGTGACGTTGTGACGACCGGAGACGAGATTCGCAAGGCGTTCCTGGAGTTCTTCGAGGGCCTGGGCCACATTCCCATGCCCAGCGCCTCCCTGGTGCCCGCGGGAGACCCCACGCTGCTGTTCACCAGCGCTGGCATGGTGCCCTTCAAGCCCTTCTTCATGGGCGAGTCCACACCCCCGTCCAAACGGCTGACGTCCAGCCAGAAGAGCTTCCGGACCACCGACATCGACGAGGTGGGCGACCACAAGCACCTGACCTTCTTCGAGATGCTTGGGAACTTCAGCATCGGCGACTACTTCAAGAAGGACGCCATAGCCTTCTGCTGGGAGTTCGTCACCCGGCACTTCGGGCTTCCCCCCGACCGCCTCTACGCCACCATCTACCTGGACGACGAGGAGGCCTTCCACCACTGGAAGGATGACGTGGGGCTGCCTGAGGAGCGCATCTACCGGTACGGGAACGAGGACAACTGGTGGGGACCGGCAGGCAAGGAGGGGCCCTGCGGCCCCTGCAGCGAGATCCACTACGACAACGGCGAGGAGTACGCCTGCGGCGACCCCCAGTGCCACCCCAACCACGACTGCGAACGCTTCGTCGAGCTGTGGAACCTGGTGTTCATGCAGTACTACCAGGACCTGGAGGGGAACCGTACTCCCCTTCCCGCACCCAGCATCGATACGGGCATGGGGCTGGAGCGGGCCGCGGCCATCCTACAGGGCAAGCAGAACCTGTACGAGACGGACCTGTTCCAGCCCATCCTTGACGTGGCCTGCGGCCTGGCGGCCAAGACCTACGGCCGGGATCGGGACGCCGACTACGCCCTGAGGGTGGTTGCCGAGCACTCCCGGGCCGCCGCCTTCCTCATCGCCGACGGCGTCGTCCCCGGCAACGAGGGCCGGGGCTACGTGCTGCGGCGGGTGATACGCCGGGCCATACGCTACGGCCGCCGGCTGGGCCTGGACGGCCCGTTCCTAGCGCGAGTGGTTGACGCCGCAATCATACGATTCGAGGGGCCCTACCCGGAGCTGGCCACCAACCGCGACTTCATCATCCGCGTGGTCAACCTGGAGGAGGAGCGATTCGGCCACGCCTTCGAGCGGGGAAGCGGGATACTCGATGGGATTCTGGCCTCCCTGGCAGACGGCACGGGACGGGCCGCCGATACGGCGCCGGTGCCCGGAACCGACGTGTTCACTCTCTACGACACCTACGGCTTCCCGCCGGAGCTCACGGCCGAGATTGCCCGAGAGCACGGCTTCGACGTGGACATGGAGGGGTTCCAGCGGGAGATGGACGCCCAAAGGGAGCGGGCCCGGGCCGCCCAGGCTTTCTCCGGGGCCATGGAGATGCTTACCACGTACGAGAACCTGGGGGTGGACCGGGTACTGTTCGTCGGATACGCCGAGCTCCACCGAGAATCGGTGGTCACCGCGCTGCTGGTGGACGACGCGCCAGTGGGGTATGCCACCGTTGGGCAGACGGTGGAGGTGGTGCTCAGGGACACGCCCTTCTACGCCGAAGGGGGAGGCCAGGTGGGCGACGCCGGGACCATCAGGGGGCCCAACGGCCGGGTGTGCGTCGAGGACACCCAGGCCCCGGTGGCCGGGCTCATCGTGCACCGGGGAGTGGTCGCCGAGGGCGACGTGTCCCTGGGAGACCTTGTGGCCGCCTCGGTGGACCCGTCGCGGCGCCTGGACACCGCTCGCAACCACAGCGCCACCCACCTCCTCCACGCGGGCCTCCGCCAGGTGCTGGGAGCCCACGTGAGGCAGGCCGGCTCCCTGGTGACCCCCGACCGCCTGCGCTTCGACTACAGCCACGTCAGTCCCCTGGCCGGGGAGGAGCTCCGGGAGATCCAGGGGCTGGTCAACGCGAAGGTCCGGGACAACCTGTCGGTGAGCACCCGTGAGAGCACCCTTACCCAGGCGGTGAACGACGGGGCGCTGGCCTTCTTCGGCGACCGGTACGGGGAGACGGTCCGCGTCGTGGAGATGTCCGACGGAGACGCCTTCAGCGTGGAGGTGTGCGGCGGCACCCACATCGCCGCCACGGGCCAGATAGGGCCCCTCTTCGTGGTCGGCGAGTCCAGCATCGGCGGAGGCATGCGCCGCGTCGAGGCGGTGGCGGGCCGTGCCGCCGAGGAGCTGTTCCTCCAGCGCACCGCCACCCTGGAGTCCCTGTCCCGAAAGCTGGAGACCCCCCTGGTGGACCTGGAGCAGCGCATGGACAGCTTCATCGAGGACGTCGACCGGATGCGAAAGCGGTTGGCCACCCTGGAGCGCGAGAGCCTGCTCCGGGAGGCCCGGGACCTCCTCTCCTCCGCGGCGGATGTTGACGGGGTGAGGGTGGTGTCCGCCAGGACCTCGGCGACCAACACCGAGGGCATGCGGCAGATGGGCGACTGGCTGAAGGAGAAGCTGTCCAGCGCGGTGGTCGTCCTGGCCGCGCTGGAGAACGGACGGCCCTCGCTGGTGGCGATGGTGACACCGGACCTGGTTGCCAGGGGCCTTAACGCGGGCGCCATCGCCAGGGACACCGCCAAGGTCATGGGGGGAGGCGGCGGCGGACGGCCCGAGATGGCCCAGGCCGGGGGCAAGAGAGCCGACAAACTGGAGGAGGCCCTGGGCAGAGTTCCCGGCCTGGTGCGCCAGGGCCTGTCCTGAGCCCGCCGGGATAGCCCGTTGACCATCCTGTGCCTGGACGTGGGAGACCGGCGCATCGGACTCGCCGTAAGCGACCCGTCCAACCTCCTTGCCATTCCCCTGGGGGCCATACGGCGTACACGGCGCGAAAGCGACATCGACGCCGTCATCCGCCACGCCACGGAGCGGAACGCCGACCGGCTGGCGGTCGGAATGCCCCTCTCTCTAAACGGACGGGTGGGACCCCAGGCCAGGAAGGTCAATAGCTTCATCCAAGCCCTGGGCCGGAGGACGAGCCTCCCCATTCACAGGGTCGACGAGCGCTTCTCCACGGCCGAGGCCGAGCGGCGGCTGCGCCAAGCCGGAGTCGAGCCGTCACGGGAGCGGGAGAGGGTGGACGCGGCGGCGGCCGCGGTCATCCTTCAGGAGTACCTGGACGGGCTAAAGGCCGCGGAGCGCGCCGAACAGGGGTCACAACAGCCGTAGAGCATGTTATAATACTCGCGCCTATAGAGGCGTGGAGTCAGCGACCTACCGTACACCCTGGATATGACCTACAGCTAAGGAGGAGCGGGAGCCCATGACGTACATCATCGCCGAACCCTGTGTCGATGTTAAGGACGGGGCCTGTGTGGACGTCTGTCCGGTGGACTGTATCTACACCACGGACGACGACAACATGTTCTACATCAGCCCAGACGAGTGCATCGACTGCGCCGCGTGCGAGCCTGTGTGCCCCGTGACGGCGATTTTCGCCGAGGACTCGGTGCCAGAGGAGTGGGAAAGCTTCATCCCCCTCAACTACGACTACTTCAAGAACAAAGACCTCTCTACCTTGAAGAACTACCGCTGACGCGTCCGACTCAGGCACGGGGATAGCCCCCGGCACCCAAAGACACGAAGGCGCAGGAGGCCAGACCTGCCTCTTCGTGTTTTTCTTGGGAGACCCATGGACCGCCGCCGAAGGAGCCCGAGTTCACCGTCCGGGAGAAGCGAGGAATGCCGACCGCACCCGTCAACGGAATAGACATCTACTACGAGACATCCGGAGAGGGTCCCGCGGTGGTGTTCGCTCACGGCAAGGGTGGCAACCACATTAGCTGGTGGCAGCAGGTGCCCGTGTTCTCCAGCACCTTCCGTTGCATAACCTTCGACCACCGGGGCTGGGGACGGTCCCTCAACCCCAAGGGCTCCATCGGCCGGGACGCCTTCGTGGACGACCTCCGGGGCCTGCTGGACTACCTGGAGGTCCAACGCACCTTTCTGGTGGCCCAGTCCATGGGCGGCCTTACGTGCCTGGGCTTCGCCCTAGCCCATCCCGAGAGGACCATGGGGCTGGTGCTGGCGGACACCACCGGGGGCATCGGGGACCCCGCGGTGGTGGAGACCATCCGGAACCGGAAGGCCCCGAAGGACGTGACCCTGCGGGCGATGTCCGCCGGCTTCCGGGACGGCGCCCCCGCGGGGGCGTTCCTGTACAAAGAGATCAACCTGCTGAACCCGCCCCGGGACCCGGAGCCCAACGGGTTCACCAGCGGCGAGGGGCCCAAGGCCGAGGACCTGGCCGCGATGCGGGTCCCCACCCTGCTCATCGTCGGCGAGGAGGACCAGGTGATGCCCCCGCCGGCGATGGAGCGGTCCCGGGACCTGATCCCGGGCTCCAGGCTGGAGAGGGTCCCGGGGGCCGGCCACTCGGTGTACTTCGAGAAGCCCGACCTGTTCAACCGCATGGTCCTGGACTTCTTCTCCTCGATCCTGGAATCGTCGCCAGCCACCCCGTAGCCAGGGGGCCGTCGCAGCCAACCGCCTTGTCCGGACCCAAAGAACTGATCGCCCGGGCCGGGCGTAATAACGGGTAGGAGGCCGTCACCATGGATGACCCCGCTCTGAATCGCCTGAGCTCCTACGTACCCGGGGTTCGCGCCGATTTCGAAGAGATGCTGGGCGGCATAGTGGAAGTGCCGACGGTCAGCGCCGACCCGGAGCACGCCGAGGACATACGGAAGGGTGCGGCCCTGGCCGCCCAGTACCTCCGCGCATCCGGGGCCACCTCCGCCGAGGTGGTGGAAACGTCGGGAAACCCCGTCGTGCTGGGGAAATTCCTATCGGACCCCGCCGACCCGACCGTCACCGTCTACAACCACCTGGACGTGCAACCGGCCCAGGAGCCCGAGTGGACCCGCGACCCGTTCTCCTTCGGCGCCCGGGACGGCCGCTACGACGGCAGAGGGTGCACCGACGACAAGGGCCCGGCCCTCACGGCCCTGATGGCCGCCCGGTACGCCCGAGAGGCCGGCATCCCCGTGAACGTCCACTTCATCTGGGAGATGGAGGAGGAGATAGGGAGCCCCCACTTCGAGGAGTTCGTTCAGGGCCAGGGGTCCGGCGTCGACACCGACTCGGTGGTGGTCTCGGACACGGTGTGGCTATCCAGGGACACCCCGGCCATCCCGTACGGCCTCCGGGGCCTCCAGGCCGCCAGGCTCGTCCTGGAGACGGGCCGGAACGACGCCCACTCGGGACTGACCGGAGGGGCCGCCCGCAACCCCGTCGGCGAGCTGTGCCAGGTCATCGGCCGCTGCTACGACGCCCGGACCGGCGAGGTCACCATACCGGGCTTCTACGACCGGGTGGCGCCCGCCAGCGGCGAGGAGATGGAGAGCTTCCTCTCCTCGGGCTTCGACCTGGGCAAGTTCGTGGAGGCCCACGGCCTGTACAAGCTGCGGACCCGGGACGCGGGGGAGGTCATGGACCGCATCTGGTGCCGGCCCACCTTCGAGGTCCACGGCGTCACGGGAGGCTACCTGGGACCCGGGGTGAAGACGGTGGTGCCGCCCAGGGCCGAGGCCAAGGTCAGCATGAGACTGGTGCCGGACCAGGAACCCGAAGAGGCGATGGAGCTGCTGACGGCCCACGTCAAGGAGATCAACCCCGACGTGGAGGTGCACGCCGCCGGTTCCCTGCGGCCGTACCTGGGCGACTTTCGCGGCCCCTACGCCGACGCGGCGCGGCAGGCCATCCGCTTCGGCTTCGATCGAGACCCCGCGTTCATCAGGGAGGGGGGCTCCATAGGAGCCGTCGTGACCATGCGCGACTATCTGAAGGCGCCCATAATCCTCATGGGCTTCAGCCTGCCGGACCACGGCTACCACGGGCCCAACGAGCACTACGACTGGGGCCAGGCATCCGGGGGAATCAGGGCCCTGTCCTCCTACTTTAGCCAGGTCTCACGGATACGGTAGAGACATCAAGACGACGGACCGGATAGGGAGAAAGGGCCTCATCACGGCCCTAGCCATCGTCTCGCTGGCGGGGTTGACGGCGCTGGCCGGGTGCGGCGGCAGGGAGGCCGAGCCCACGTCGGACGCGGCCTTCCAGCCGGAGCCGGTGGGGTCTGCGGAGTCCGAGGCCAAGCTGGACCCGGCCAAGGACTTCGAGATCTCTCCCTACGGCGGCGCCGACTTCGAGGGGATGGACTCCGTCCGGCTGTCGGACCTGCTGGGCCGGCCCATCGTACTGAACTTCTGGGCGGGGCTGTGTCCGCCCTGCAGGGCCGAGATGCCCGACCTGCAGGAGTTCTACGACGAGTACGGAGACGAAATTATCCTCCTCGGTGTCGACGTGGGACCCTTCACCGGGTTGGGCTCCAACCAGACGGGCCGGGGACTCATCCAGGCCCTGAACATCACGTATCCCACGGGCTCAACCGAGGATGCTTCGGTGGTTACCGAGTACGGGGTGTTCAGCATGCCCACCACCGTGTTCATCACAGCCGACGGCAAGGTGTTCCGCAAGTGGTCGGGAATCATCAACAAGGAGAAGGTCGTCGAGATCGCGTTGGATATGCTCGCCCCGTCGAGCGATGGCCCGGGCGCGGCCACCGGGTAGCGCCCGAACGGCAGGCCCTCGACCCAGCTTTCGAACGAGTGGGTTATGGTAAGTACACTGAAGACGATCCAGCTACCGAGCGCAGCACACCTGCGGAGCTACGTGGCGCCCATGGCTGTGGGACTGCTGGCCCTGGGAGCCGCCGTCATCGGCGCGTTCCTAACGGGGGAGTCGGCGGCCACCGGGGGAGTCAACGGGTTCGTGGAGACCCTCTCGGGCAGGGCGACCGACGGGCTCAGCAGCGGCTTCGAAGTACGCGGGTGGCAGATCTCCCTGGCGCCCCTGGGCTTCGCCTTCGTGGCTGGGATGGCCTCCGCCGTCAACCCGTGCGGGTTCGCCATGCTTCCGGCATACCTGGGCCTGTATCTGGGGGCCGAGGGGCAGGCGGAAGACGACCGCACCCCCCTGCGCATGCTGGCCAACGCCTTCCTCGTGGGGCTGACGGTCACGGCGGGGTTCGTCATCCTCTTCGGCGCCATCGGCATGGCCATAGACCAGGGCATCCGATCCATCGTCGACGCCTTCTCCTGGGTGGGTTTCAGCATTGGAGTCATCCTGGCCCTGGTAGGGTCGTGGATCCTGGGCGGGGGCAAGCTGTACGTGAGCTTGGCCGGTCGTGCGGCCTCCCACGTAGGCAACCCCAACCAGGTGGGCGTTCGGGGCTACTTCCTCTTCGGCCTCAGCTACGGGCTGGCATCCCTGGGCTGCTCTCTTCCCATATTCCTGACGGTCGTCTTCACCACCCAGGCCACATCCTCCGTGCTGCAGGCCCTGGGCCAGTTCCTGCTGTACGCCCTGGGAATGGGGCTGGTAATACTCGTCCTCACCATCAGCATGGCCCTGTTCAAGAGGGCGGTGGTCACGGCCCTTCGCAAGGCCCTCCCCCTGTTCCAGCCCTTCAGCGCGGTGTTCATGATCGCGGCGGGCTCCTACCTGGCCTACTACTGGCTAACCATCGGAGATCTGGCGTAGAAGGCACGCCTACCCTAGCGGGGATAAAGGGCATAGCCTGACAGGGCCATGATCCCTCCGACCTACTGGTAGACCTCGGTCTCCGGGTGGTAGTCCTTCCAGGCGAACCAGAAGGAGTAGTGGGAGGGGACCCTGTCCAGGCGAGCGCCCGCCAGCTCCCCCTCCACGGCCTCTCCGGTTACGGCGGTCCAGCGGGTCCCCGTCTCCCGGTCCACCATCATGGCCCCTGGACCGCCCCTCCGGTGCTCCAACCGGAAAGTCAGCACCCTATCATCCAGCCGTCGATCGTAGACCACCCCCGTCTCCGACCCGGCGTCGAATACGACCAGCACGGGCCTTCCCTGGAACCGGTCGTTGACCAGGGGTTCCTCCTCCAACCGCCCGAAGGGGTACGCCCGCGCCTCGCCGCCCGACTCCAGACCCAGGACCAGCTCCTTGGCGCCCAGGCGGTCGTCCTTGCGCCACTCACCCTGGAGGCCCGCCCGGGAGATGGAGTAGTAGATAGTGTACTTGTCCCTTTTGAACCCGCCTCCCTTGTCCAGGGCGGTGGTGTCGGGATACAGCTCCAGCCACGAGCTCCAGGTCGTCCGGAGGGCCGGCAGCACCTCCAGACGACGGCCCTCCAGGGGCCCACGCACGGCCTCTCCAAGAACCTGACTCCACAGGCTGTCGGTCTGGTGATCGTACATGACCAGCCCGTTCATAATCAGGTTTCCCGAGACTCCGAAGGTGAGGGTGCGCCCCCCGGTCTCACGGGCATACACGATGCCCGTGTAGCAGAGGGGTCACCAGGTCACGGCGATGGGGGTCCCACCCAGGACGTCGTTGACGATCTCGTGGCGGCTGAGCTGGGGCACCGAGTAGGCCCGGGGCCCCCCGTCGATGGATACGCCTATCACCATCTCGTCGTCGGAGAACTGGTCCTCCGCCTCCTCGGCGCTGAGGTACGACGGGTCCAGCACCGCCCGTATGGCGTCCTTGGGGATTACGGAGATCATCTTCAGGTCCCGGGCGGTTACGTCGGTGTACACCTCGGGGACGGTAAGCGTGCGGGTCGGTTGAGGCCCCGACATCGGCCGGGCGTTGCACCCGGAAGCCAGCAGGCACAGACAACCGGCAACCAGTACGATGAGGGCAACGGGAAAAGGGCGACTACGCATACAAGAACCGTGCAAGTGTAGCACACCCCCGCACCCGCCTTGCCACCGCCGGCCTGGTGGGTTAGATTATATGCACTCCACACGACCCGGAGCCGCCGCCCCCCCGGCGCGCCGGCCGGTGGGAGACAAGGAGAGCGGAGGAAGAGCTTTGGCAGCGAAGTACCTGTACCTGGTAAGAATGGACGTGGACGAAGACAAGGAGGCCCACTTCAACGATATCTACGACAGGGAGCACATCCCGGAGATCAGCAAAGTGCCCGGGGTCGGAAACGTCACACGGTACGAGACCGCCACCGAGGGGATGCCCAAGTACGCGGCCCTATACGAGATGGACAGCCCCGACCTTCCCAGCTCCCCAGAGTGGAAGAAGGCCTCGGACACCGGAACGTGGAAGGATACGGTGAGACCCTTCACCAAGAACCGCTCCCACACCATCTACAAGGTCATGGAGCCGGGCTCCTAGCTGTCCCTACTCGGACCTCCGGAGGTGCCCCATGGCCGACTCCCACGCCCTGAGAGTGGAGACCGATCTGGCTGTGCCCATGCGCGATGGAACGGTGCTGCGGGCCGATCTGTACCGTCCCGACGGACCCGGTCCGTACCCGGTCCTGCTGCAGAGGACACCCTACGACAAGACCGCCCCCGGCGGCATGCTAAGCCTGGACCCGTTGAAGTCCGCCAAGCGGGGATACGCCACGGTCATCCAGGACGTCCGGGGCAGGTACGCCTCCGAGGGAGAGTTCTACGCCTTCCGGGACGAGATCAACGACGGGTACGACACGGTCGAGTGGGCGGCGGCCCAGCCCTGGTCCTCGGGCAAGGTGGGGATGTACGGCGCGTCGTACGTGGGGGCCACCCAGTGGCTGGCGGCCCTCTCCAAGCCGCCGCACCTGACCACCATCGTCCCCAACGTGACGGCTTCCAACTACCACGAGGGCTGGACGTACCAGGGGGGCGCCTTCGAGCTGGGGTTCAACGTCTCCTGGACGTTGGCCCAGCTCACCCTGGCCAACCTGGAGAACCTGGGCGGGAGGCTGGGCCTCTCGGACCAGACCCGCGAAGACCTGGTCCGGGCCGTCGACGGGATGGAGGAAACCTTCCGGTACCTCCCCATGGGAGACCTCCCACACCTGAAGGGCGGCCTGGCCGACTATTTCTACGACTGGCTGGCCCACCCGGAATACGACGACTACTGGAAGGCCCTCAGCATCGAGGAGAACCACTCCAGGCTCAACGTCCCCGCCTATCACATAGGCGGCTGGTACGACATCTTCCTGGGAGGGACGATACGCAACTACCTGGGGATGCGGGAGAAGGCGGCTGGGGACGAAGGCCGTAACGGACAGAGGCTGATCGTGGGGCCCTGGGTCCACGGCTCCCGAAGCGGCAGCACGGCCGGGAGCCACTACTTCGGGCTGGCGGCGGACGCCCTTAGCATCGACCTGGACGGCCTTCACTACCGGTGGTACGACCACTGGCTGAAGGGGATGGACAACGGCGTGATGGACGGACCGCCGGTCCGCATATTCGTCATGGGGGACGACGCGTGGCGCTCCGAGGACGAGTGGCCCCCCGCCAGGGCCCGTGCCGTCGACTACTACCTCCACAGCGGGGGCGGAGCAAACTCCGTGCGGGGCGACGGCAGCCTCAGCACCGAGGCCCCCGGCCACGAGCCGCCGGACGTGTTCCTGTACAACCCGGCCAACCCGGCGCCCACCCAGGGAGGCGCCCTGTGCTGCAACCCGTACTTCATGCCCTACGGGGCCTTCGACCAGGGCGACGTGGAGGCGCGGGAGGACGTGCTGGTCTACTCGACCCCGCCGCTGGCAAAGGATGTGGAGGTGACAGGGCCGGTGACGGTAACTCTATGGGCCGCGTCCTCGGCCACCGACACCGATTTCACCGCCAAGCTGGTGGACGTGTGCGACCATGGTTGCACACGCAACATCACCGACGGCATAATCCGGGCCCGGTACCGGGACTCCACCGAGTCGGCCAGCTTCATCGAGCCCGGCCGGGCCTACCGGTATACCATCGACCTGTGGGCGACCAGCAACGTCTTCAAGGCGGGGCACAGGATCCGGGTGGAGGTCTCCAGCAGCAACTTCCCGCGCTTCGACCGGAATACAAACACGGGCGGCTCCATCGCCTCCGAGGCCGCCCCCAAACCGGCGCTGCAGACCGTGTTCCACGACTCCCAGCACCCCTCCCACATCAGCCTGTCCGTGGTGTCCAGATAGCCGGGGGCGGGGACGCAGGCCCCGCGGGCCCGGTCCCTTACACGTCCATCCGCTGGACCTTGACGGTCCGGCCCGTGGTCGCGGACTCGATGACGGCCACCGTCACCTCCACGACCCTGAGCCCGTCGATTCCCGAGGCATAGGGCTCCGTGTCCTGACGCACGGCGCGGTTGAAGGCCTCGACCTGTTCCCTGGTCGTGCCCAGGAGGTCGGTCTCCCACTCCTCGACGCTGTTCACCGTCTCGCTCACCACCTCCAGCTTGCCCTGGAGGGGTATGCCCATGGTGTTCTCCAGCACGATCCGGCCGTCGCTTCCGTAGACGATGGCGTCGGCCCTCATGTCGGGCATCTTGCGCCCGCATACGGCCATCCCGATGGCGCCGCCGTCGAACCGCAGCAGGATGGTCGCCAGGTGCTCCAGGGCCTTCTCCGCCCTCTGGCCGTCGGTCATCGCCGCCACCTCGACCACCTCGCTGTCCAGCAGGTACCGGAGGGCGTTGACTGCGTGGACTCCCTGGCCCATCATGGCCGAAGCGCCGCCCACCAGCTCCGGCGTCTCCCACCACTCGTTCAGGCCTCCACTCCGGGCGGGCGGCTCCAGCATGCCCCGGGTGCCTCCGGCCCACTGGGCCTGGGCCAGGGAGACGGTGCCCACCACGCCGTCCTTTACCATCCGCCGGGACTTCTGGTAACCGGGATGGTGGACCGACTCGAACCCCAGGCCCAGCTTGACACCGTTGGCCCGGCACGCGCGTATCATGTCCGCGGCGTCCTCCGGGGTCAGGGCCATGGGCTTCTCGCACAGCACGTGCTTGCCGGCCTTGGCGGCCGTCTGCGTGTAGGGGCTGTGGAGGTTGTTGGGAGACGCTATGTAGACCACGTCGACCCTGGGGTCCGTCACCAGCTCCTCCACCGAGTCGTAGGCCGCCGAGGCCCCGTGGCGTTCGGCGAAAGCCTGGGCGCGGCCCATGTTCCTGCTGCATACGGCCACCAGCTCCGCGTCATCGGCCGCCCGAATACTGGGAGCGAAGGTGGTCTCGGGATAGTGTCCGGGACTGATTATGGCCCATCCTAGAGGCAAGGAAGCACCTCCCAAATAAGGAGTCCGAGAATGGGAAGAAGATACGGGAACCGGGCCGTTTCTGTCAAACGCCTCCGCTGGCTGGACCCGGGCCGGGCGAGGGTCCCGCAGGGCCTGCGGCCTTTGACTTTTGGACGCCCGGCGGGTACAATCCGCTCGATAGGAGGTGCTCTATGGAACCTGTGAAAGTGAAGGCCTACTACGACTTCCGTTGACCCTACGTCTACAACGCGGCCGTGTGGCTTGCGAAGGTGCGAGAGACGTACGGTGACAACCTGGACATAGACTGGAAACCCTTCTACCTGGCCCAGGCCAACAGCAATGAAGGACCCGAGTGGAAGGCGTGGGAGCAGGAGGAGGACAGCGCCACCCTGGGACTCCAGGCCTTCGCGGCGGCCGAGGCCGCGGCCCGGCAGGGCACCGCGGCCTTCGAGGGGTTCATGCTAGCGATGCTCAGGGCGAGGCACGAGGACCGGAAGGACCTCTCGGACGAGAACGTGATCTTGGACGCCGCCCAGACCGCGAGACTGGACATGGCCCGGTTCCGGGAGGACATGAAGGACCCGACCATCATACCCGAGACGGGGAAGAGCCACATAGAAGCCGTCGAGGAGCACGGCGTGTTCGGCGTGCCCACCTTCATCTTCCCCAACGGCGCTTCCGCGTTCCTGAAGGCTTACGTCCCGCCCGACGAAGACGCAGTAGGCATGTTCGAGGACCTCACCGACGTCATGAGCAAATGGAAGTTCATCGGCGAGGTGAAGCGCCCCCAGCCTCCCTGGCCCAAGGGAGTGTTCGCCTAGAGGGACCCCGTGGTGCGCCGCGCGACCCCTCTGGAAAGGACATTGGGTCTAAAGTTCAGGGACCCGGCCCTGCTGGAGCAGGCCCTGATCCACCCATCGTACATAAACGAGGCCGGCCCGTCGGGGTCGGCCCTCGTTTCGTACGATAGGTTGGAGTTCCTGGGAGACGCGGTGCTGGGCGCCGCGGTGACCGCAGAGCTGTTCCACCGCTGCCCCGACCTCCCAGAGGGACAGTTGACCAAGCTCCGGTCGTCCCTGGTCAGCGGCAACACTCTGGCCCGGGTGGCCCGCGGGCTGCAGGTGGGGCAGTACCTCAGACTGGGCCGGGGCGAGGCGGCCAGCGGCGGCGCGAACCGGGATACGAACCTGGCGGCGGCGCTGGAGGCCATCGTGGGCGCCGCCTTCCTCGACCGGGGATTCGACCAGGCCCGGAAGCTCGTAATCGGCCTGATGGATGGCGAGACGCAACGAGTCCTCTCCTCGGGCATACCCGAAGACCCCAAGTCCCGCCTCCAGGAGGTGGCCCAGCGCATGGGAAACAATCCTCCCAGCTATCGCACGGTGGGCGAAGAGGGCCGTGACAACAGCAAGGAGTTCGAGGCGGAAGTGCTCATGAACGGCGAGGTCCTCGGCAGGGGACGGGGCACGCGCAAGGTCGACGCCCAGAGGCAGGCCGCTCGGGAAGCCCTGAGACGGCTGGAAGGTGTTCGTACGTAGACATGCTGGGGCTGCTTCGACGGAACCGGCAAAAGTCCCGGGAGGCTACAGAGGCGGGGGTCAAACGGAGTCGCGAGTCCTGGTTCGGCCGGGTGGCCCGGCTTCTGCGGGCGGGCCGCATGGACGAGGAAGTGTGGGAGGAGCTGGAAGAGGCGCTCCTGTCCGCCGACGTCGGCGTGGAGACCTCCCTGAGTCTGATAGAGAGGCTTAGAAACGAGGCCGGGGAGCGGGGCGTCCGGGAGCATAGCGACCTGATGGAGGTCCTCAAGCGCGACATCTCGGCCAGGCTTGCCGACGACCGGGCGGAGGACGTATGGCTCGAGTCCACCGACCACCCCGCACCCTTCGTAGTCCTGGTCGTGGGCGTCAACGGCTCGGGCAAGACGACCAGCATAGCCAAGCTGGCGTACCACTTCAAGGCCGCCGGGAAGAAGGTCATCCTGGCCGCGGGAGACACGTTCCGGGCCGCAGCCATCGACCAGATCCAGCTCTGGGGCGAGCGTGTGGGGGTGGACGTCGTCAGCCATCAGCCCGGGGGAGACCCGGGAGCCGTGGCGTTCGACGCCTTCCAGGCGGCCAAGTCCCGGGGGGCGGACGTGCTGATCGTCGATACGGCGGGCCGCCTCCACACCAAGTCCAACCTGATGGATGAGCTCAAGAAGATTCGCAGGGTAATCAACAGGCTGGACCCGTCGGCCCCGCACCAGGTCCTGCTGACCCTCGACGCGACCACCGGCCACAACGGTCTCGGCCAGGCACGGTACTTCACCGAGGCGGTGAGCTGCACGGGGATCGTGTTGGCCAAGCTGGACGGCACAGCCAAGGGCGGGATCGTACTGGCCATCAAAGAGCAGTTGGACGTGCCCATCCTTTTCATAGGCACGGGCGAAGGGCTGGAGGACATGGCGCCCTTCGACGCCGAGGGATTCGTCGAGGCGCTCCTGGAACCGGCGCCCGCGGCCTCCTGAGCCCCTTTGGCGCCTGCCCCGGCGCATCCGGCTCCGCCTCCCCGCACGTAGGAAATGACAGGGTCTTCCAAGATGGACCATCCAGGCCACGGCGTACACCCAGGGTAGTCCGTGCACCACGCCATCATCTGGCTTCTGAGCGTCGAGCTTCTGGGGCTGGCGGTGCTGCCCCTTACGTATGCCCTATTCCGGCGGCTGCCGGACCGAGGGCTGGTCCTGTCCAAGGTCCTGGCCCTGCTCCTGGTGTCCTATCTGCTGTGGGTCCTGGGCACGTCCCACATCCTGCCCAACACCCAGTACTCCGTAATCGCCATCGCCGCCGTGCTGGCCGGCGTATCCTACGGCCTGATGCGCCGCCGCCTACCCGACCTGGTCTCCTTCGTCAAGGCGGAGAGGCTGCCTCTGCTGGCGGCGGAGGCGGTGTTCCTGGCCCTGTTCGCCCTCTGGGTCGCCATCGTGTACCACACCCCCGCCATAAACCACACCGAAAAGCCAATGGACTTTGCCTTCCTCAACGCCATTCTGAAGTCCACCTACTTCCCGCCGGAGGACCCCTGGCTGTCGGGACACTCCATCAGCTACTACTACTTCGGCCACTTCATAATGGCGACTCTGACCAAGCTCACCGCCATCCCCTCCAACATCTCCTACAACCTGTCCATCGCCATTCTACCGGCCCTGGCCGGTATGGGGGCCTTCAGCTTGGTCTACAATTTGGTCCGCCGCTCCGGCGCCGATACCCTTCGGGCCGTGCTCTTCGCCCTTGCCGCGCCCGTCTTCGTCGTGCTGATTGGCAACCTGGAAGGGGTGCTGGAGCTTGTGCAGGCCAGGGGGTGGGGGTCGGAGGGCTTCTGGGGATGGGTGTCGATCAAGGGGCTGGCAAGCGGATCGGCGGAGGGAGGCCTGTTCCCCGGCGACCACCTGTGGTGGTGGCGCGCCACCAGGATCATCGATACGGTAAGGGACGGCATCAGCCTGGACTACACCATCACAGAGTTCCCCTTCTTCAGCTTCGTGCTGGGAGACCTGCACCCCCACGCATCCTCCCTCCCCTTCCTGGTCCTGAACCTGGCCCTGGCATTGAATCTGCTCGGCTCCCGGAGTAGGATAGAGCCCTCGTGGTTCCTGCAACGACCGTGGGAGACGGCGGCCATCACCCTGTCTCTCGGCGCGCTGGCCTTCATAAACATCTGGGACCTGCCGGTCTTCGCGGCCATTCTGGCAGTCACGGTACTGGCCAAGAGCTACGGGGACCGGTCGGGCAACGTGGCCAGGACGCTGCTCTCCACCGCGTCTTTCATGGCGCCCGTGCTCCTGGGCGCCGTGCTGCTGTACCTACCCTTCTACCTGACCCTGGACAGCCAGGCGGCGGGGATACTCCCGACCCGCGACGCCATGGCCACGCGGCCCTTCTTCTTCTTCCTGATATGGGGACTATTCCTCCTGGCCGGGGGGTACTTCTTGCTGGCACAGCTAGCGACTTCGGGGAGCCTGTTAGGCCGGAACGCGGGGACCCTGGGCTTCACCCTGGCGGTGGCGGTGTTCCCCTTCGTACTGTGGGCGTGCATCAAGATGGTCGTCAGCCCCTTCGAAGGAGGAGTAGCCGACGCCCTGGGCACCGTAGGCAGCCGCCTGGGCAAACTTCTGCCGGGGATGGCCATAGTTGCCCTGGCCCTGGCCGGCGTCCTTTCCAGGATGAGGGAGGGCGGCGGCACTGCGGCCGTCTTCCCGCTGCTGATGTTGGGCATCGCCTTTTACCTGCTGCTGGGCGCAGAGCTCTTCTACCTGGTAGACCTGTTCGGCACGCGAATGAACACCGTGTTCAAGACCTACTATCAGGCCTGGCTGTTGCTGGCAATCGTTTCCGCCTACGGCCTCTACTACGGCTACGCCAACCCCCTTCCGTCCCTCGGCCGGATGCACGGCCGTTTTTCAAGACTCTTGCCTCTGGTAGAGAGAGCCAGAAAGATGACCCCGTGCGTCTGGCTCGGGCTGGTCGGCGCCCTCACCATCGCGTCCCTCTACTACCCTGTGGGCGCCGCCCTGGACCGCGCCGGCCAATCGAGGGAGGCCACCCTGGACGGGCTGGCCTTTCTGCGAGAGCACCATCCCGGGGAGTACGAAGCGATAATGTGGCTGAGGGACGAAGCGCCCCGGGGACGCATCGTCGAGGCGGTGGGAGGCAGCTACACCGACCACGGCCGGATCTCCTCTTCCACCGGGCTTCCCACCATCCTCGGCTGGCCGGGACACGAGCACCAGTGGAGGGGATCCACCAGGGAGTTCGACGGGCGGGAAGGGGACGTGGAGCAGATCTACACGGCCGGCGACTCCACCATGGTGCATCGGCTGTTGGAGACGTACGACGTACGATACGTCTACGTCGGCGCACGGGAGAGGGCCCGGTACGGGCCCGACCGGTTCGGGGCCTTCCACTCGTTCTTGAAGCCCGTGTTCCGCAATTCGGAAGTGGTCATATACCAGAGGGCGCAAACCCAGCCCCCAGGCCTGGTAAAGACGTACCGTGCAGACGCTGGATAGGCTCCCGCTGACCCGGCCATCCCTACCCCGGCTTCGACGCCCGGAGCTGGGTTGGGAGGCAGCGGCCTTCCTGGTCATCGCCCTGGGCGCCATGGCCCTCCGCCTATGGGAGCTGGACGGGCGGACCATGCACTACGACGAGAGCCTGCACGTCCACTACGCCTGGCGTCTGGCCAACGGTGAAGGCTACTCCCACAGCCCCTGGATGCACGGCCCCTTCCAGGTGGAGCTCACCGCCGTCATCTTCCGGCTGTTCTCCGACACGGATTTCACCGCCCGTCTGCTCTACGTCCTGTTCGGCACGGCACTGGTGTTCCTGCCCTTCTTCTTCCGCACCCACCTGGGGACCACCGGGGCCATAGTCGTTGCCCTGCTCCTTGCCCTGTCGCCGTCCCTGCTCTACTTCAGCCGCTTCGGGCGGAACGAGATCATCATGTCGGTGTGGACGGTGGCCCTTCTGATAATGCTCTGGCGCTACCTCCACGAGGGCAGGGACCGGTATCTGTACATGGCCTCGGCGGTGCTCGCCCTCATGTTCGCCACCAAGGAGACGGCCTACATCGTGGCCGTGATCTTCGGCGGCATTCTGTTCCTCGTCTCTCTCCCCGAGCTGGTGGCCGTCGCGACGGGCAGGACCAGGCTTGGCGAGATGGGTCGCGCCCCCGCCCTGCTGCTTCTCATCGTCACACTGACGTTGCCCCAGTGGGCGGCCGGCGTCAGCATTTTTCAGGAGAGCCTGGGGTTGGTGCTGGCCAACGGCGACGGCGGCACCGGGGAGGTGGGGCTGCCCCTGTGGGGTCCTCCCTACGCCATCTTTCCCATGGCAGACCTCCCGTTGGCCGCCGATGCCCTCGTGATAGCCAGCTTCGTGGCGCTGCCCGCTGTGGCGGCGGTCACCCGCGGGGGCCGCAGGCGGGCTCCGTGGCTGCTGGGGGCTGGCGCGGCGGGCGCTCTCTGCTACGCGTTCCTGGCGCTGCCCGACGGCTTCGTCGCCCGGGACTGGCTAATCGCCTTCGCCGCCCTTGCCGTTGCCCTGGTCGCCTCGGCGGCCATCGGAATGCTGTGGCGATGGAAGGTATGGCTACTTTGCGCGGCCATCTTCTACCTGATATGGACGGCCCTTTACACCACCTTCTTCGGCCTGTTCGTCCAGCCCCACGGCTACTGCCCCACCGAGACGGGCGCCGCCCTCAACACCCTGTGCGCCAAGGTAGGGGGCGTATTCACCGGGTCCTGGCAGGGCCTGGGCTACTGGCTGGCCCAGCAGGAGGTGGCCCGCGGCGGGCAGCCATGGTACTACCACTTCATTACCGGGTCCCTGTACGAGTTCCTCCCGCTGTTCTTCGGCCTGGCGGCCATCGTCTACTTCGTCCGAAGGGCCGACCTGCTGGGCCTCGTCCTGGCCCTCTGGGCCCTCCTGACCCTCCTCGCGTACACCATCGCGTCTGAGAAGATGCCCTGGCTCATCGTCAACATCACCGTGCCCTTCATACTGCTGTCGGGCAAGCTCATCGGCGAGCTGATAGACCGGCTGGACTGGAGACGGCTGCTGCGCAGCCCTTCCGCCCTGCCGCTGGGGCTGGCGCCGTTGGTCCTGGTCGCCGGGATATACCTCCTGAAACGATCGCTGGACCAGGGAGGCCTGGACTGGCAAGGTTGGGGGCTGGCGGCGGCCATAGCTGCAATGCTGGCCGGAAGCGCCTTCCTGCTGCTACGCAGCCGTCCCCGCGTGGGGGTGTCCCTGGCCGGCCTGGGCGTCGCCGCCCTCATGCTCGGATTCAGCACCTTCGTCGGGTTCAGGGTCACCTACAGCTACGACGACACGCCGGTCGAGATGCTCGTATACGCCCAGGGCAGCGCCGACCTCGTCAGAGTCCTGGACGACCTGGAGCGGGAGGGCGTCATTCCCGACGAGGCGGCCCGGCCCGCGGTGGAGATGGACTACGAGATATGGTACCCGATGAACTGGTACGTGAGACAGTCCCAGCGGGAGGGCTCGGTCGAGTTCCGCTGCTACAAATCGGAGACCGACGCGGACTACCAGCCCTGGTGCAGTCCCGTGAGCGAGCCGCCCTCCACCGGGGCCATTCTTCTCATCGAGGGCCACGCCAAACGGTATAGGAGCCACCTGGAGGGACACCAGGCCTCGGGGCCTCTCAAGGACCTCCTCTGGTTCCCCGAGGACACATACCGCCGTCCGGGAGCCAGCAGAGAGGAGCAGTGGTCTCCCGCGGAGCTGAAGGAGGACGCCCGCTTCATCGTCGACAAAGTGACAGCGGGGCAGTCGTGGAAGGACGCGATGGACTACTTCCTCTTCCGCCGGCTGGACTACCAGTGGTGGGACTCCAAGTTCTTCTCCTACGTGTCTCCGGAGGGTGACGGCTCGGGTTGACACCCTTCTTGGCGCGGGACTACAATAGGGCCTCTGAGAGGAGGGACACCGGTCAATGCTGGAAGTAGTAATCGACAGCATCCGAGTGAGCTTGATGAACTACCAGCGGGTCGTGATTCTGAAGGAGAAAGAATCGGACCGGTACCTACCCATCTGGATCGGGCCGGCGGAAGCCGACGCGATCGCGGTCAAGCTCCAGGACATATCCGTTCCCAGACCCCTGACCCACGACCTCCTACGCACGGTCATCGACGACCTGGGCGGGGCCGTCCATCACATCCTGGTGAACGACCTGGAGAGCGACACCTTCTACGCCAAGGTGATCATAAACGTCAACGGCAAGAGCCTGGAGGTGGACTCCCGTCCCAGCGACGCCATCGCCCTGGCCGTTCGGGTCCAGGTGCCCATCTTCGTAGAGGAGCAGGTCCTGGAGAAGGCCGGCATCCTCCTGGACAAGGAGACGGGCAAGCCCCTGCTACCCGAGGACGCGGCGGACCAGACCGAGAAGTCCCCGGATGTGAAGGAGGAGGAGCTCCGCAGGATGTCGGCCTTTACCGACTTCATCAACAGCTTGGACCTGGAGGACTTCGGAAAGCAGCAACAGGAGAGATAGCGTACCCCTCGGACCCCCAGAGTCAACCGAGAAAGACCCCCGGCCGTCCTTGGCCGGGGGTTTTTTTGCCGGGCTCCCTGGCAGGAGAAGTCGGTTGACGCCCGATGTAACTAGTGATAGGATTCACTAGGCCTGAGATGGGTATGCCATGGTGGGTGCTGGCCTTCCGACTGTCGGGGCTGGGGTTCTACATAGCCCTCTGCACCGTAGGTGGCATTGTGGGGGGAGTGCTGGTGGACAGGGCCTTGGGCACCAAGGTTATCTTTCTGTTGGTGGGTCTAATCTTGGGATGCGCCTCAGCGTTTTACGGGACTTACAAAATGGTGTCCCCCCTCCTCATCTCCAACGGGAGTGACGGGCCCCCGAGCGGGAGGGATGGGTAGTGCCCTCCGGCGCCGGAGCTCGGCGGCTCCTGCTACTGGGCGGTCTCGCCCTTCTGGCCCTTTTCGTCGCGGGCCTAATCACCGGGGCCATCGGGACGGCCATCCTCAGAGGCGAGGACCAGGACCCGCTTCTGCCCCAGCCCCAGGTCCACCTTCCGCCCCAGCCCATATTCCCCGCCGAGGCCCGCAGCGAGCACAACTTTGCGCCCAACAAGGCCGACGAGGGCCACGGGTCGGGGGACGAAGCCATAGGGAAGAAGCCGTACCACTTCACGCCCCTGGGCATGTTCGACTTCGCCATCACCAACACCATGTTATCGGCCTGGGTCACGACCCTGGTGCTGCTTGGCATCTTCCTGTTTGGCGTAAGAAAGGCCAAGATGGTGCCCGGCAGGCTGCAAAACCTGGTGGAGATGGCCGTCGAGGCGCTGCTGGGGTTCGTGGAGGGAGTTATCGGAAGGGACATGGGCCGACGGGTCTTCCCCCTCATCGCCACCGTGTTCCTCTTCGTGGCCTTCAATGCGTGGATAGCCCTGCTGCCCATCTATCCGTCCCTGGGGTTCAAGGACAGCGACGGAGACATAGCGGCCCACCTGGTGCGCTCGGCAGGCACCGACCTGAACATGCCCCTGGCCCTGGCCTTGGTGTCCTTCGTCTTCGTGGAGTACTGGGGACTGCGCATGCTGGGCTTCGGGTACCTGGGCAAGTTCATCCCCGTCGGCCAGTTCTTCCGCAACGTCCGGCGGGGACAGCTATTCCAGGCGGGCATTTCCCTGTTCGTGGGCTTCCTGGAGGGGATAAGCGAGCTGGTCCGGGTGGTGAGCTTCACCTTCAGGCTGTTTGGAAACATGACCGCCGGCGAGGTCCTGGTGTTGATGGCGGCCTTCCTGGTACCCTTTGTGGCCACGGTGGCCGTGTACGGGTTGGAACTGCTGGTGGGTGCGGTCCAGGCCCTCATCTTCGCGGGCCTGACCCTGGTGTTCGTGACGGTGGCAACGACGCCCCACGAAGAGGAACACTGAGCCAAGCTGCACCGAAGGAGACGGTGACATGGATTTCATAATCATAGGCCTGCTGGTTGTGTCCATCGGTCTGAGCGCCGCAGCACTGGGAGTGGCGAGCGCCGGGCTCATGCGCAACGACTAGCACACGGACCATCTTAAGCCAGGGTCCGAGCGCGGGCTCGGTCCCGTAAGGAGAGAGGAATGCTCGACGTTCTCATGTCGGTAGCTGCCGCAGCGGCGGCCCAGGAAGAGGCCATCAGCGAAGGCACGATGAAGCTGCTGGCCGCGGGCCTAGCCATCGGCCTAGGCGTGATAGGCCCTGGGATAGGCATCGGAATACTCGGGGCGGCAGCTATGAACGCCATCGGACGCAACCCCGAGGCGAGGGGCGCCATCCTGACCAACATGATCCTGGCCATCGCCTTTGCCGAAGCGCTGGGCATCTACGCCCTGGTCGTCGCCGCCATCCTGCTGTTCGTGGTGTAGGCGGGGGCCGGCACGAAGCTCGATAGCCGAGGAACATTGGGCGCCTTGCAAAGACTGGGCGCCTTGGGAAATTGGGGGTAAGCCTTGGAGGATCTGGGACTCAACTTCCCCAGCCTGATAATATTTCTGGTCAACTTCCTCATACTGTTGGGGATACTGTACCTGTTCGCCTACAAGCCGATCCTTCGGATAATGGACCAGCGGTCGGAGCGGATCAGGGAGAGCCTGGAGGCGGCCGAGCGGGCCCGCGAGGATGCCGACCGGTCCCAGGCCGATACCCAAAGGCAGCTTGCAGAAGCGCGGGCCGAGGGCCAGAAGCTCATCGACCAGGCCAGGGAGCTTGCCGACAAGTATCGCAGCGAGGAGCAGGAGAAGGCCCGGCAGGAGGCTGAGGCGTTCGTCGCCAGGGCCAGGGAGGACATCCAGAGGGAGCGGGACGCCGCCGTCCAGGAGGTAAGGTCCCACTTCGCCGATCTGGCCATATCCACCGCCGAGAAGGTCATCGAGCGCTCCCTGGACCGGGACGCCCACGGCGACCTCATCGCCAGGGTACTGGAGGAGGGCGAGACCCTTCGCCGGGGTTAGCAATGTATGCCTGATAGCGCGTCAGCCAAGAGGTACGCCCAGGCGGTATTCGACCTGGCCCTGGAGCGGGAGCGCCTGGAGCAGTGGGCGGAGGGCCTCGGCGCTCTGTGCCGCGCCATGGAGAACCTGGACATGTTCGGGTTCCTGGAGCACGCCAAGGTGACCATGCCCCAGAAGGTCCGCACCATCGGGGAGGCCCTCCCGGACGTGGACCCACTGCTGAGGAACCTCCTCTGCGTTCTGGTGGACAGGGGCCTGACCGAGCTGGTCCCCGAGGTGGAGAAGGGCTACCGCCGTTTGCTGGACGCTCACATGGGCAGGGAGCAGGTGCAGGTCTCGTCCGCCGTACCCCTGGAGGACTCGGAGCAGAAGAACATCTCCGACTTCCTCTCGGGACTAATCCGCAAGGAAGTGGTCATGGAGACCCGCGTGGACCCCTCCATTCTGGGAGGTTTGGTCATCCGCGTAGGCGACCGGCTCATCGACGGCAGCACCCGGACCCGGTTGGCCGAGATGGGCAAGCGGTTGCAGCAGGGAGCTATCGAGGCGAGCGCATAAGCCAGTCGAGCCGGCGCCGTTGCCCGATGGGAGCGGCGCCGACGGCACTCAGGAGGTAAACCGGTGACTACCCGAGGCCAAGACATAGTCTCCGTCATCCGAAGGCAGATAGAGGAGTTCGGATCCGAGCTGACCCTCGTCGACGTGGGCACCGTCGTCGAGGTGGGAGACGGCATAGCCCGAATCCAGGGGCTCCAGGGGGCCCAGTACAACGAGATCCTGGAGTTTCCCAACGGCGTCATGGGCCTCGCCCTGAACCTGGAAGAGGACACGGTGGGCGCGGCCATCATGGGGGACCCCAACGCCGTCAAGGAGGGCGATACGGTACGCTCCACGGGCCGCATCATCGAGGTGCCCGTGGGCGCCGCCTTGGTGGGCAGGGTGGTGGACCCCCTGGGACGGCCGCTGGACGGCAAGGGTCCCGTTAACGCCGACCGGACCCTGCCGGTGGAGCGCATCGCTCCCAACGTCGTGACCCGACAGTCGGTGGACACCCCCGTCCAGACCGGGGTGAAAGCCATAGACTCCATGATCCCCATCGGCAGGGGGCAGCGAGAGCTCATCATCGGCGACAGGTCCACCGGCAAGACGGCCATCGCCATCGACGCCATCATCAACCAGAAGGGCCAGGACCTGATCTGCATCTACGTGGCCATCGGCCAGAAACAGGGGAAGGTGGCCCAGGTGCTGGCCAGCCTGGAGGAGAACGGCGCCATGGACCACACCCTGGTGGTGGCCGCCAACGCATCGGACCCGGCGCCCCTCCAGTACATCGCCCCCTACGCCGGCTGCGCCATGGCCGAAGCCTTCCTGGCCGAGGGCAAGGACTCGCTGATCATATACGACGACCTGACCAAGCACGCTTGGGCGTACAGGCAGCTATCCCTGCTGCTCCGCAGGCCCGCAGGCCGGGAGGCCTACCCGGGGGACGTCTTCTACCTGCACAGCCGGCTCCTGGAGCGGGCGGCCAAGCTGGCCCCGGAGTTCGGCGGCGGCTCCATAACCGCCCTGCCCATCATCGAGACCCAGGCTGGAGACGTCTCCGCGTACATTCCCACCAATGTTATCTCTATCACCGACGGGCAGATATACCTGGAGCCCGAGCTGTTCAACTCGGGCATCCGTCCCGCAGTGAACGTGGGCCTCTCGGTGTCCCGCGTGGGGGGCGCGGCCCAGACCAGGGCGATCCGCAAGGTCGCCGGACGGCTCCGCCTGGACCTGGCCCAGTACCGGGAGCTGGCCACCTTCGCCCAGTTCGGCACCGCCGACCTGGACCGGGCCACCCGGGCCCAGCTCGAACGGGGGCAGCGGAGCACCGAAATCCTCAAGCAGCTCCAATATCAGCCCATGAGCCTGGAGCAAGAGGTGATAGTCCTCTACGCCGTCAACAACGGGGACTTGGACGACGTTCCCGTCACCAGATGCCAGGAGTTCGAGGACGGGCTGCTGAGGTACGTGGAATCGACCAAGCCCGACATCGCCCGGGCCATCTCCGAGAGCAAGGACATAGCCGACGACACCGAAGCGGCGCTCAAGGAGGCGATCCAGGAGTTCAAGTCCACCTTCAACCTAACGGAGTAGGAATCGGACCGCCGGGGCGCGTGACTCACGTTGGCCCCGTCTCCACAGCAGGTCCCGACAGGTAGGAAATGGCAAGCATCCGGCAGATAAGGCGCCGCATCCGGAGCATCGAGAACACCGCCAAGGTGACCAAGGCGATGGAGATGATCGCCGCGTCCAAGATGCGCCGCGCCCAAGCCAGCGTGCTGGCCGGGCGCCCGTACTCGGAGAAGATCCAGCAGGTGATCGCCGACCTGGCGGCCCAACCCAGCGAGGACGGCACCTCCTCCCAGCCACTGCTGGAGGCCCGGCCCATCCAGCGGGTGGGTCTCGTGCACATCACCCCGGACCGGGGCCTGTGCGGCGGCCTCCACTCCAACCTGAACAGGCGGGTGAGCCAGTTCATCATCGAGCAGCAGGTGCCGGCCACCATCGTGGCCGTCGGACGCAAGGGCAGGGACTTCATGGTCCGATACGGCCAGGACGTGAAGGCCGTATTCATCAACCTGGGCGACCGACCAGCCCTGGCCGACACCATAGCCATATCCAGCATGGTGATCGACCAGTACACCAAGGGCGAGGTCGACGAGGTGCACCTGTCCTACGTGGAGTTCGTGTCCACCACCGTCCAGCGTCCCGTGGTCAAGCGCCTGCTCCCCATAGTGCCCGCCGAGCTGACCGCCTACGAGCGGGTGGGGTACATATACGAGCCCAGCGGCCAGGTGGTGCTTGGCTCCCTGCTGCCCAGGTTCGTAGAGATGGAGATATACCATGCCCTCCTGGAGCTGATAGCCAGCGAGCAGTCGGCCAGGATGGTGGCCATGCGCAACGCCACCGAGAACGCGGGAGAGATGGTGGATGACCTGACACTCCTGGCCAACAAGGTCCGCCAGGAGAGCATCACCAACGAGCTGCTGGACATCCTGGGCGGCTCGGAAGTGCTGGCATAAGGGCAACGCCTTTGTCTTCCTCGCGTAAGGTAGGACAGGAGACAGAAGGAGCTAAGAATGGGTACAGGCAAGGTCGTACAGGTGATCGGAACGGTGGTCGACGTGGAGTTCCCGCCGGACGATCTCCCCACGCTGTTCAACGCCGTCGAGATAGACAACGGCGGTGAGAAGCTCACCCTGGAGGTGGAGCAGCACGTGGGCAACAACTGGGTGCGGTGCCTGGCGTTGGGCCCCACCGAGGGCCTGGCCCGGGGTGTCGATGCCGTTGATACCGGCAGCCCGGTGGTCGTGCCGGTGGGGGAAGAGACCCTCGGCAGGCTGTTCAACGTCACCGGGGAGCCCCTGGACAACCTGGGTCCCGTGGAGCCGCCCCAGCGCTGGCCCATCCACCGCCCGCCGCCCACCTTCGAGGAGCAGGAGACCACCACCGAGATCCTGGAGACGGGCATCAAGGTGTTCGATCTCATCACCCCGTTCATGAAAGGCGGCAAGGTCGGCGCCTACGGCGGGGCCGGCGTCGGCAAGACGGTCATCATCATGGAGCTCATCCGCAACATCGCCGCCGTCCACAAGGGGGTGTCCGTCTTCGCCGGCGTGGGTGAGCGCTCCCGCGAGGGAAACGACCTGTGGCACGAGATGCGGGACTCGGGGGTGATGGACAGCACGGTGCTGGTGTTCGGGCAGATGAACGAGCCCCCGGGCGTCCGCGCTAGAATCGGCCTGACGGGCCTGACCATGGCCGAGTACTTCCGGGACGAGCAGAACCAGGACGTGCTCCTGTTCATTGACAACATCTACCGCTACATCCTCGCGGGCATGGAGGTGTCGGCGCTTCTGGGCCGGATGCCTTCGGCGGTGGGCTACCAGCCGACCCTGGGGACCGAGATGGGGGCGCTGGAGGAGCGGATCACCTCCACGACCAAGGGCTCCATCACGTCCTTCCAGGCGGTCTACGTGCCGGCCGACGACTACACCGACCCGGGAATTGTCACCACCTTCGGCCATCTGGACGCCGTCGTCTCCCTGGAGAGGGCGTTGGCCGCCCAGGGCCTCTACCCTGCGGTGGACCCGCTGGCCTCCTTCTCCCGGATGCTGGAGCCCAGAATCGTGGGCGACGAGCACTACCGGGTGGCGCGGGGCGTCCAGCAGGTCCTGCAGCGCTACCGGGACCTCCAGGACATCATCGCGATTCTTGGCATCGAGGAGCTGTCGGAGGAGGACAAGGTCACGGTGGCCCGGGCCCGGCGGATCCAGCGGTTCCTCACCCAGCCCTTCTACGTGGCCGAGACGTTCACGGGGATGGGGGGCAAGTACGTGCCCGTGCGAGAGACGGTCCGAGGCTTCACCGAGATCCTGGAGGGCCAGCACGACGAGGTCCCCGAGCAGGCCTTCTACATGACCGGCACCATAGACGAGGCGCTGGAGAAGGCCCAGGAGATGGCTGCCGCCTAGGGGGCGCTCATGGTAACGATGCTCCTGGAGATAGTGACCGCCGAGCGAGAGGTCTACTCGGACGACGTGGAGGCGGTCAACGCCCCCGGGGTCGAGGGAGACCTGGGGATACTACCCCATCACGCTCCCCTGATGACAAGTCTCCAGCCGGGGGAGCTGATGATCCGCAAGGACGGCCGGGACGAGTACCTGATGGTGAGCGGAGGGTTCCTGGAGGTGATGGGGAACCGGGTGACCATCCTGGCCGACGCGTGCGAGCGGTCCGACGAGATCGACGAGCAACGCGCCCAGGAAGCGATGGGGCGGGCCCAGGAGCGGATTGCGAACCGCACCGCGGACCTGGACCTGGAGCAGGCCGCCAGTGCCTTCAGGCGTGCCGAGACCCGCTTGAGGATAGCGCGCCGGCGGCGGACCCGCGCCGCGCCTCCCCCCGGGGCCTAGTCGCCGCTCAGGCTTCGTCATCCTCGCCCAGCAGGTAGAAGGTCATGGTCTGGAGGGCCAGCACCGGGTCGACGTTTCGCACCTTCACCCCGTCGGGCGCCTGGGCCGCGATGGGCGCGTAGTTGAGAATGGCCTTCACCCCCGCCCCCACCAGCCGGTCAACGACTCCCTGGGCGTGGGGTCCGGGCACACCGACGATGCCGATGCCGATGCCCCGCTCCATCACCGTCTCGTCCAGCTCCTCCACCGGCTGCACCTTGAGGTTTCCCACCGTTCTTCCGATGATGCGGCGGTCGGCGTCGAAGGCCGCGACGACGTGGAAGCCCTCGGGCGCGAAACCCGGGTAGCTCAGCACGGCACGTCCCAGCCGTCCAACGCCCACCAGCACCACGTTCCAGCGGCGGTCGAGTCCCATGATCTCCTTGAGCTCCATGATCAGGTGCCTGACCCTGTAGCCGCGGCCCTGTTTGCCGAACCGGCCGAAATAGCTGAGGTCCTTCCTGATCTGCGCGGGCGTCACCTGCAGGATCTCGCCCAGCCGCTGAGAGCTGACGATGTTGACCCCCTGGGCCATCAGGGAGCTCAGGACCCGGATGTACTGGGGGAGGCGCATCACCACGACCTCGGGGACCCCTCCCGGTCCGGCCTGCCGAGCCACCGACCTCCCTGCCATCATGCCCCCTATACCAGAGACGAATTCAATTGGTGAATTATATCACGTGGCAGATATGCTATAATTGGCCCGTCCCTCATGACACGCCAGCGTACTCCCCTGCCACCGGCAGACATCCCCTCCTCCCTCCATCGGTCCCTGCCACTGGAGGCGGTTGATTTGCTGGCCCCCATATGCGCGGAGGCCCGCAACGCCGGCCTTTCCCTATACCTGGTAGGCGGGCCCGTGCGGGACCTGCTGCTGGAGAAGCCCGTCAAGGACCTGGACCTGGTGGTAGAAGGCGACGCCCAGACCCTGGCGTCCACGCTGGCCGCGAGACTGGAGGGCCGCCTCGTTGCCCGCTCCCAGTTCGGCACGGCGGCCCTGCGTCTGGGGAAGCAGTCGCTGGACTTGGTAACCGCCCGTCGCGAGACGTACCCGAGGCCCGGGGCCCTGCCCCAGGTCACACCCAGCTCCATCGAGGACGACCTGGCCCGCCGGGACTTCACCATCAACGCCATGGCCCTTCCCCTGACGGGACCGGCGAAGGGCGGACTCCTGGACCCCCATGGGGGGCGGGCCGACCTCTCGGCGGGGGTCATCCGAGTCCTGCACCACGCGAGCTTCATCGACGACCCTACGCGCGTCCTGAGGGCCCTCCGCTACGAGCAGAGGCTGGGCTACCGGCTGGATGAGGCCACGGAGCGGCGGCTGATGGAAGCCCTGGACACGGGGGCCATGGACACCCTGAGCGGAGACCGCCTCAGGAAAGAGCTGTCGGCGGTGCTCCGGGAGGCCGAGCCCCACCGGGCCCTCCGCCGCTGCGCGGAGCTAGCCGTCCTGACGGCCATCCACCCGGCCATGGGGAACGACTCCGCCGTCGCCGCCCTCGCCGGGTCCGGGGAAGCTTTCTCGCCCCTGGAGTACCTGGCCGCACTGTCCTTTCCGTCATCGAAGGAGCAGGGGATGTCGTTGGTCCATCGCCTTCGCATGCCCGCCACATGGAAGAAGGTCGTCGAGGACACCGCTGCCGTGAGACTCGACGTGGCCCCGAACATCGCCGGTGGACCCGACTACACCAGGTCGGCCCTGTACCTGGTGCTGGAGCCCTACGCACCCGAGGCCCTCCGGGTAAACGCCATCATGGCCGAGGACCCTGCCGTCGGAAGGGCCCTGAAGTCGTACCTTGACGATATGCGTTATGTAAAGCCACTACTCAAGGGGGGCGACCTGGTCTCCATCGGGTTCCCCCAGGGTCCCCTGGTTGGGGACGCGCTACGGGAGCTGCAGTCGGCCCGGCTGGACGGCCTGGTCACGACCCGGGACGACGAGATCAAGACCGCCGAGGGATACCTCGCATCGAGGAGAGCCGGTTGATCGAACAAGACGAGACCTGCATCGTCTGCTCAGGGCCGCTGGACGAGCACCACCAGGCTTCCTGCCAGATGTGCGGGGGCAAGTTCCACCAGCCCTGGAGCGTGGACGTGGATATACCCCAGTGCGGCCGTATCGCCAGCCACGACGAGGCCCTGGCATTGGTGTTCCTCTGCCACAACTGCTATCAGGCGCTTCAAGAAGGCTCTTAAAAGGGGACTGGGCCCGCAACGGGAGGACAGGGCATGAAGGCGGTTTTCATACAAGAGCACGGCGGACCGGAGGTCTTGACCTCCGGTGAGCTGCCGGAGCCCATGGTACGAGACGGCCTTGTGAAGGTCCGGGTAAAGGCCGGCTCCCTGAACCGGTTGGACGTCTACACTAGGACCGGGGTCCGGGGCATGCGCCGGGAGTTTCCGCCTCCGCTGGTGCTCGGAGGCGACTGCGCCGGGGAGGTCGCGGAGGTCGGAGGCGGCGTGCAGGGACTCGGCGCGGGCGACCGGGTGGTGGTCAACCCCAACATCACCTGCGGCGACTGTGCCCGGTGCCTGGCCGGTGAGGACGACCTCTGCCCGGCCATCCAAATGCTGGGCTCGGCCCTGGACGGCAGCTACGCCGAGTACGTCGTGGTCCCGGCCGCCAACGTCCACCCAATCGCCGACCACGTCTCCTACGAGGACGCCGCGGCGGTCCCGACGACCTTTCTGCCCATGTGGAACATGCTAGTGCGGCGGGGAGGGCTGAAACCGTGGGAGACTGTCCTGGTGCTGTCGGCGTCTGCAGGGGTCGGCGCCGCCGCGATACAGGTGGCCAAAAACGTCATCGGCGCAAGGGTCATCGCCACCACCAGCACGGCGGACAAGGCGGCCAGAGCGCGGGAGACGGGCGCGGACGAGGTGATCAACTACACCGAGGAGGACATCACCAAGAGGGCCCGCGAGCTGACGGGGGGAGCGGGGGTGGACATGGTCGTCGACCACGTGGGCGCCGAGTTCTTTGCGGCCGCGTACAGCGCGCTGAGGCCCGGCGGCAGATACGGCAACTGCGGCGTCACCACGGGATACAAGTACGACCTGCACATGGGAGCGATGTTCACCAGGCATCTCAGTGTGTTCGGCGTCTTCATGGGCACCAAGGAAGACATGCGGCAGATAGTGGAGATGGTGAACCGGGGCAAGGTCCACTCCACCATCCACCGGACCTTCCCCCTGGAGAACGCCGCCGACGCCCATCGCGCCATGGAGGAGCGGAACTTCTTCGGGAAGCTTCTGCTGGTGCAGTAGTACCTGCGTCGGGGGCGCCGGGCGCACACCGCTTGTACATTGGCCCAGGCGGAAGATCTGACGATCTCCAATAGGACGGGAGGAGGCCGGCAAGATGGCGATAATGATAACGGGGGGCACCGGGTTCCTGGGATCCTATCTGGCCCGTCACCTGGTGGAGGAGAAGGGAGAGTCGGACCTGGTCCTGTTCGAGAAGTACCCGGACCTCTCGCGGGTGGACGACATACGAGACCGGGTAACCGTAGTCCAGGGCGACGTGCTGGAGCCTCTGGAGGTCCTCACCGCCATCCAGCGCCATGACGTGGACCGGGTGGCCCACCTGGCCTACATCCTCAGCGAACCGGCCGACGGCAAGATGCGGCCCTACGTCGACGTACAGTGTATGGGAATGATCAACGTTTTCGAGGCGTGCCTCATGCAGGGCGTAAAGAGAGTGTGCTTCGCCAGCTCCGCCGCCGTGTTCGCCGGCCATCCGGACCAGGACCGGGATTTCCACGACGACGACCCGCCGATGCCGGACACCATCTACGGTGCGTGCAAGAACTGGGGCGACCATATAGCCCAGGTGTACCAACGCAGGTACGGGCTGGATACCGTCGGCCTGCGTCCCGCCTCGGTGTTCGGTCTGGGGCGTGGGCAGAGAGGCTCCTGGTCCAGCGGTCTGGCGGGGTTGGCCGATACCCCCCACTTCATGGTGTTGCCCGAGCTGGCCGCCCTGGGCCAGCCCATCGAGATGCCTCCCGCCCACCAGATGATAGACTGGATGTACGCCGCTGACGCGGCGGAGGCGTGGCACCTGGTCCTCACCGTTCAGGACCCCAAGCACCGGATGTTCAACATGGTATCCGAGCGGCGGCGCATCGGCGACGTCACCGCCCACCTGCGTAATATACTGCCCGACTCGGAGATCAGCGTAAGCTCAACCCCCACCACCATGACCCCCCTGCTGAACAACGACCGGCTGGTCAACGAGCTGGGGTTCAGGGCGCGGTACACCATGGAGGGCGGAATGACCCACTACCTGAACATGGTCCGAGAGCGCGCCGGGCTGCCTCCAGTCGCCCCCGCATAACCAGCCGCCGGCGGACCGGCCGTCTCCCACCGTAGTGCTCCGCGGGGAGGAAGCGCCTGGAACGCCTAGCCGGGCCTCGGCCTGCCCATGAGCCTTCGCCCGTGGAACAGGTACAACTCCGCGTAGCCGGCCCACCGCCCGAAATGGTCCCGGGCCCATGCCGCCATCTTCCCGTCAGGAGGGCTCTTCCGTCCATCGAAGTACCACTCCCTCAGCGCCCTCCGGACCCACACGTCCACGGGGAACGCCTCAAGCTGGTCCAGCGAGTGGAGCAGTATGCAGTCGGCTATCTTGGGCCCGATACCCGGCAGCTCCATCAGCCGCTCATGGGCCTCGGGGTAGGCCATTCGTCTGAGGGCCTCCAGGTCCAGGGCTCCCTCGGCCACGGCCGTGGCGGCCGCGGCCACGTACGGCGCCCTGAAGCCCAGTCCCAAGCCTCGGAGACGCCGCTCACCGACCTGGGCAAGCTCGGGAGGGCCCGGCAGGGTGAACCGGACGTGCCCGTCCACCACCAGACGCCGCCCGTAGGCCTCCGCTATGGACTCCACGTTGGCGTGAATGCGCGCCAGGTTCGAGTTCGCCGAGCAGATGAACGAGACCATGCACTCCCAGGGGTCCACCCGGAGGAGGCGCAGCCCGGGATACAGTCCCACCATCTCGGCCACCCTGGGGTCGCGGGAGATGTCGGTGCGGATGCTCTCGATGTCGTCGTCCAAGCGAAAGAAGCGCCCTATCTGGGGGGCCAGGTCATGCCCGCCGGCGATAGCCGGGCTGAACTCCAGGCAGACGGCCGCCGACGGGCCCAGGCGCGTGGACCTGATCTTGACCAGGTTGTCGTACACGATGCCCCAGTGCCATTCGGCCCCATGTCCGTCCCTGCGCCACCTGTGGGACTGGCCGCTATGGACGCTGGCCTCGAGGTCGAAGGAGTGGCCGACCTCGAGCCGGGCCGTACCTGGAACAGTAGTCGGTCCGTCCATGCTAGACCGTTACTTCACGCCGGACCCAGCGGCCAGCATACTCCGGGATCGAAGAGACGGGTCCCTGCTTGACCGTACATGGAGGCATGGACTCCAGGAAGGCCCTTCCATAGGCACGGGATACGATACGGTTGTCCAGCACGACGATGGCCCCCCGGTCCTGGCTGCCCCGTATGAGGCGTCCTATCCCCTGGCGGAGGCGCAGAATCGCCTGGGGCAGCGCGTACTCGTGAAACCCGTCCTCGTACTCTCCCGACCGGGCTGCGAAGATGGGGTCCGTAGGCACGTGGAAGGGGAGTCGGCCGATGACCAACGCCTTGAGAATCCCCCCGGCCAAGTCCACGCCCTCCCACAGGCTGCTGGTGCCCAGAATGACCGACGAGGGGGACTCGCTGAACTCCTGCACTATCTGCCTGGGCGACCCGTCCACGCCCTGGGCCAGCACCCTGATGCCCTCCGCCTCCAGCTGGGACCGGACTCCCCTGGCGGTGGCCCTCAGCGCCGCGTGGGAGGTGAACAGCACCAGGGTACGGCCCTCCAGCTCCCGGGCGAGCCCGACCACCAGGCGGTCCGCCGCCGGCTGAAATCCGGGACTCGTCGGGGTGGGGATGTCCTTGGGTATCAGTATCACCGCGGCCCTTTTGTAGTCGAAGGGCGATCCGACTATCAACTCCCCGGTCTCCTGCAGGCCGACCCGGTCCCTCATGTAGTCCAGCGTCCCTTGGGAGCCCAGCGTTGCGCTGGTGAGCACCACGGAGCGCTTCTTGGAGAAGAGCTGCTCGTCCAGGTCCACTCCCACGTTCAGGGGCGCCGAGTGGAGGACGATGTTGTACTGACCCTCGGGGCCGCCTCCGAAGTCCGTTGCACGCTCCATCCAGTCGATCCGTTGGGAGTCGGCGGGCGCCACCAGGAAGGTCCGAAGCTTCTCTCGCAGCTCTTCCAGGCCATCCTGCCAGGTGGCCAGCTCCACCGCCATCGACTCCACGTCGGCGGGTCCGTCGGCAGGGAGGGTCTCCAGGAAGGACGCTACACTGTTCACATGGCGGACGGCCTCGTCCAGGACAACGTCCAGGTTCTCCCACGCCACCTCCAGCTCCGACCAGCCGGGTTGGGCCCTGGTGCTCCGCGTCACCGGCAGGCGGTCCCGGTCCTCCTGCTGTTGTGCCAGGAAACGGTCGGCCATGCTCCACAGCCTGTCCCACGAACCCCTCACCTGACGGGACCAGTGGGCCTGAAGCCGGTCGGCCGCCTCCTGCCCCCGCCGCGCCTGGCCCTCGGGCAGGCCCGAGCCCCGGGCCGCGGCCACTGCGCCGGCCACGAGCTTCCCCAGGGCGTCGGACTCGTCCCCCAGCCTGCCCTGGGATATCTGAAAGCCAAGCTGCCGGGTCGCCTCCTCCTCCAGGTGATGGGCCTCGTCCACGATCAGGTGGTCGTAGGCGGGCAATACCCCTCCGCCCATCGCCAGGTCCGACAGCAGGAGGGCGTGGTTCACGACGACGACGTGGGCGGCCTCGGCCCGGTCCCGGGCGGAGCGGAGGAAGCAGGGGCCCTCGCCGCGCATCCCCGGGCAGCGCCCCTTGTCGGCTGCCGAGACGCGGCCCCATGCGGGGCCGTCCCTCCCCGACAGGTTGATCTCCCCCCTGTCTCCCGTGCGCGTGCCCTGGAGCCATACGAGGGTCTTGGCCAGCAGGCGGGCGTCTTCCGCCGTGAGGTCCTCGCCACGGGCCAGGAGACCCCACCGGCGCAGGCACAGGTAGTTGGCCCGCCCTTTCAATGGCGCCACCTGTAGCTGCCCCTGGGGGATGACCCCGTTGTCTTCCAGGGCCTTGCTCAAGGCAGGTACGTCCTTGTTCAGGAGCTGCTCCTGGAGGTTGATGGTGTTGGTGGACACGACCACCCTGGACCCGTTGCTCACCGAGTGGGAGATAGCCGGCAGCAGGTATGCCAGGGACTTGCCCACGCCGGTGCCCGCCTCGACCATCAGGTGGCTGCCGGAGTTGAAGGCCTCCGCCACGGCCTTCATCATCTCCGCCTGCTGGGGCCGCCACTCGAACCCCGGAAGGGTCCTGGAGAGGAGGCCTCCGGGGCCCAGGTGCGCCTCCATCTCCTCCACGTCCACGGGGACCATGGGCTGGGTGGGCCTTAACGCCGGGCCTGAGCGGGACAGACGGGACTCCAGCGTCCCCACGTCCAGGCCGTCCAGACCCACACCGGACGCCGGCGGGACCGGCAGCCGGGCGGGCGCTGAGAAGAGCCGGGCGACGGGCCACTTGGCCCGGCTCGCGAGGTCCCGTATCGACGCCATAGTGCCCGGTTCCAGCTTCCGCGCCATGGACAGCAGGGCCAGGAACACCAGCCGCGTCGCCTGAGCGTCGTCCAGGGCGCGGTGGGAACGGGCCTGGTCGACGGCGAGCTGCACCGACAGCTTGGCGAGAGAGTAGCTGGTGGTGGAGGGCAGCAGGATCGATGCCAGGTCCCAGGTGTCGTAGGCGTCACCAGGGAGGGGCAGTCCGTTCCGTGAAAGGAAGTCGAGGTCGAAGGTCACGTTGTGTCCCACCACCGGGAGGCCGCCGACGAACTCCTGGACATCCCCAGCCACGACGGCAAAGGCAGGGGCCCTGTCTACCTCACGCTGGCCGATGCCGGTGAGCCTCTGGACGAACTCTGGGAGCTTTCGGTAGGGGTTTACGAGAGTCTGATATACGTCCAAGACCCGGTCTTCTTGGAATTTGACGGCCCCCACCTCTATGATGGCGTCCCGTTCGGCGTTGAGTCCGGTGGTCTCCAGGTCCAGTGCTACGTATCTGGCCGCCGAGTCCCCAGGCTCCATCCCACCCCACAGGTCCTCTCTTCCGGTCAACACCTGGCTCTCAGCCTTCGCCGTCGAAGTATCAGCCGCCCTCCAGAGTGAAGGGCTGGGGCACGGGGACCCAGGAGCCGTTGGGGTCTCGGTTGTTCTCGGTGAGTCTGGAGGGGTAGAAGGCCCCGGAGCGAAGGGAGTTCATAAACTCTTCTTCCGTCCGTATCTGGCCCTGGAAGGCGGTAATGCAGCGGCCCAGGCCGTGTCGGGAGTGAGCATCGCTGCCGCCGGTCACCTTGAGGCCCAGGTGCTGGGCTACCCCCATGGCAAAGCGGTTCTCAGACTCCGCAGTGCCGCCGTTGGCCACCTCCACGGCGTCCACGAGTCCGAACACCGGATGTTGCGACGCCTCTTCCAATGTGGCGGGCGGAGACGCCGAGCCCTTGTAGAGAAGCTGACTGTAGGAGGAAACGCGGCTGTGGAGGCCCCGAAAGGGGTGGGCGCTAATCATGAACCCGCCCACCTCGTCGACGGCCTTCCGGAGGCGGCCGGCATCGGCAATGCCGGGAACGTAGCTGTCCAACCCGAAGGCCAGGATATGGCCCATGTCCGTCTCCACTTCCATGGCCCTGATGAGGACCTGGCTATGCTCCCGAGCGAACTTTTGGAACTCATGCCGGTCCCAGGGTCCGCTGTGCTCGGTGATGCAGAGTCCGAAGAAGCCGAGGCGCTCGGCCTCCAGGACCATCTCTTCGGGGGTGAGGTTGCTGTCGCTGCTGCCGCGGGTGGTATGGACGTGCATGTCGAACAGCTGTGCCATGGAAGGAGGCTTCGGGCCCGAAGCCAGACCCCGGAAGCGAAACTATTGTAGCCGGGCCGCCGACCATCGTCAATGCCAGAGCGTCGCCCGAGGGAAGTGCAAGACCGCCTACTTCCCGCCCCGTCCGTATCTCGCTATCCCCGCGCAGGCAGGTATCCACACCTGGGCATACCGGACGCCCGCTTTCGGAGACTCTTGCGTAACGGCCACGTATGGGGACGAAAATGACGGTCCCCTCCTCACCGTCATTCCGGTCCTCGAGCCGGAATCCAGGGCCGGGGTGGGGGTGCGTGGATGCCCGCCCCCATATCAAGTACGAGGACATGCTTTCGCGGGCATGACGGAGAGGGGCGCCGGGAGGTATTTTCATGGCAATTACACGTCGAGAGGGAGGTGACCCAAAGGTCTCCTTTCGCGGGAGAGACGGGGGTCAGGGAGGTGGAGTCTGCACCCGCATTGTGGTCCCGCGGGCCCGCTGCGAGGGCCGTATGGGCGCCTGCGGGCCCGGTGTTTCGAGTTGCGGGCCACGGGGCCCTTTGCTATACTTACCGCTGCATTTGGTCGGCTGTTGCGACCCCTAGTCCAGCCCCAGCCTCGGACGAGTCCGGTGTCCTCCCAAGTGTGCCAGGCCGCCGGCGGTCGATGAGGCATGCGGGCTCACTAAGGAGGCTCCATGGTTCCCTCCGAGGACAAGACGCTGGCGTGTAGGGAGTGCGGCGACTCTTTCATCTTCAGTGTGGGCGAGCAGGAGTTCTACCAGAGCCGGGGGCTGTTGAATGAGCCCGGGCGATGCCCCGAGTGCCGCGCCTCCCGGCGCCGGTCGGGCTACACCTCGGACCGGCCCAGGACCATGTACCCCGCGGTATGCGCCTCCTGCGGGATTGACACGGAAGTCCCCTTCCAGCCGCGCCAGGAGAGACCCGTCTACTGCAACGACTGCTTCAGGACCGTCCGGGCAGAGCAGTCCTTCTAGCCGCGTCCCCGGACCACAAGCACCCTCCCCTCAAGGTGAGCTTGTCGCAGCCCCGCCAGGAGTCCAGCGTGCACATAGGCGTGTGTCGAGTCTTCCTCCGGTTGCCCGGCAACCGTAGTCTCAAGGAGAAGCGCCGCATCACCCGGTCCGTCATCGACCGTGTCCGGTCCCGCTTCAACGTGGCCATAGCGGAGGTGGAGGACAACGAGCTGTGGCAACGGCTGACCATCGGCATATCCTGCGTCAGCAACGACCGGGGCCACGCCAACCAGATGCTGTCCACGGTGGTCCGCTACATCGAGGACACCACTCGTGACGCCGAGCTGCTGGACTACGAGGTGGAGATGGTGCCGGGGGTGTGACCTCCACCCATGGACGCCGCCGCCTTTCTCGACTACCTTCGCGGTAGGCCCTTCTACAAGGATCAGATCGTATACGTCCGCCAGATTCCCCCGCGCCAGGCCATCCACGGCCGGCTCGACTCCTTCATCCACCCGGACCTGTACCGCTGCCTGGAGAGGGGCGGCCTGTGGCCCCTCTACGTTCACCAGGCCGAAGCCATCGACGCCCTTGCCAGGGGCGAGCACGTAGTCGTCTCCACTCCGGCCGCCAGCGGGAAGAGCCTATGCTACAACGTGCCTGTCCTGAACGCGGTGCTGGCCGACCGGGGGAGCCGGGCCATGTACGTCTACCCGACCAAGGCCCTGGCCCAGGACCAGCTCAGGGGCCTCCGGGAGATGGGCGAGGGACTGGGCTTCCGGGCCGACATCTTCGACGGCGACACACCGGGACACGACCGACCCGGCATCAAGCGGTCGACTCAGGTGCTGCTGACCAACCCGGACATGCTCCACCTGGGAATCCTGCCCAACCACCGAACCTGGACGCGGTTCCTGCGAGGCCTCCGCTACGTCGTCCTGGACGAGTCCCACGTCTACAGGGGAGTGTTCGGGTCCCACGTGGCCAACGTCATAAGGCGCCTCAGGCGCCTATGCCGCCTCTACGGCAGCTCACCCCAGTTCATCCTCTGCTCGGCGACCATCGCCAACGCCGGAGAGCTGGCGCGGCAGCTCACCGGCCTCTCCTTCACGGCCATAGAGGTAGACGGGGCGCCATACGGGGGGAAACGGTTCGTCTTCTGGAACCCCCCTCTGACGGACGCCAATCGGACCTCCAGGCGCAGCACCAACATCGAGGCCTCGACCCTCTTTTCCGAGCTGGTCGGCAGCAGCATCAGGACCATCACCTTTGTCCGGACCAGGAAGGTGGCCGAGCTGGTCTACCTGTACGCCAGGGAACAGCTCAACGAAACGCGGCCGGCCATGGTGGACAAGATCAGCCCGTACCGCGCCAGCTACATGCCCGAGGACCGCCGGAGGATCGAGCGGGCCCTGTTCGACGGGGAGCTGATGGGAGTGTCGACCACCAACGCCCTGGAGCTGGGCATCGACGTGGGCAGCCTGGACGCCACCGTGATCGCCGGATATCCCGGCAGCATCGCCAGCACGTGGCAGCAGGCGGGACGCAGCGGCAGGCGGAACGAGGAGTCCCTGGCGGTGCTGGTGGGCCAGGGCAACCCCCTGGACCAGTACCTGATGAACTATCCCCACACCTTCTTCAGCAAGCCCGTGGAGCACGCCCTGATATCGCCCGGGAACCCCTACATCCTCCAGCCCCAAGTCCTCTGCGCCGCCTACGAGTCCGCCCTCGGGCCGAGAGACGACGAGCTGTTCGGGCCTGAGCTGCCGGAGGCCCTGGCGCGGCTGGAGGAGGGAGGGCTGCTCAACAACGAGGGGGACAGGTGGTACGCCTCGACCGCCGTCGGATACCCGGCGGAGTCGGTGAACATCCGCTCCACCTCGTCCCGGGGATACCTGGTGGTGGATGAGCGGTCGGGGGCCGTCCTGGAGAAGGTGGAGGAGGCCTCGGTGTTCCACCAGCTCCATCCCGGCGCCGTCTACCTGCACCAGGGAGAGAGCTACCTGGTCACGGACCTGGACCTGGAGTCCGGGATAGCCCACGTGGAGCCCAACGACGGCTCCTACTACACGCAGGTGCGCGACATGACCGACATCGAGATCCGTGAAGTGCGGGCGTCGAAAAAAGCCGGAGGCGTCAGTGTGTGCGTGGGGGAGGTGGAGGTGACCAACCGGGTGTTGGGATACCGGCTGCGCCGACCCATGACCGAAGAGCTGCTGGGAGAGGAGTTCCTGGACCTGCCCGAACGCCGCTTCAACACCGTGGCCCTCTGGTTCGACGTGCCCCTGGACGTGCTGGACACAGTGCGGGAGCAGCGCATGGACCTGGCCGGCGGTCTGCACGCGGCGGAGCATGCGGCCATCGGAGTCCTGCCCCTCTTCGCCCTGTGCGACCGCAACGACATAGGCGGCGTCTCCACCCCACTGCACCCGGACACGGAGAAGCCCCAGGTCTTCATCTATGACGGGCATCCCGGCGGGATCGGCATCTCAGAGCGCGGATACGAGGTGATACGAGACCTGTGGGAAGCGACCCTCAGGGCGGTCTCCCAGTGCCCCTGCGAGGACGGATGCCCAAGCTGCATCCAGTCTCCCAAGTGCGGGAACAACAACAGCCCACTGGACAAGGGCGTCGCCATGCTCATGCTGCGGTCCCTGTGCGGATGGTAGGAACCGGCAGCGTTTCTGGAAGAGAGGCGGGCGCCGGTCTAGGCCTTGGCCGTGGTCCCCACCCGTTGGTTGATGGCCTGCAACAGGTCCTGCAGGTCGGGGAAGATATGGGCGTCCGGCTCGTGGCGATGCTCGGCCACCAGCTCGCCGTCTATGCGGACGTCGAACTTGCCGTGGGGTCCGGGCACCAGCTTGAAGTTGTCGATGTGGTCTCCCACGCGGGTAAGGGCCTCACCTGCCATCCAGGCAGCTCTCAGTGCGTGGCGTCAATCGTGGCAGTAGAGTATCTCGATCGCCAGCTTTCGGCCCTCGGCCATGGAACACCCCCTTGCGCGTTCTCCCATCTTTGCGGGGCCCGTGTTTGTGGGGAATCATAAGCTCCCGCCCGGCCTCCGTCAACGCCGGTCGGACCCCAGGGACGACAGGAACTCCTCCAGGACGCGGAAGTAGGGCTCTCCCCCAACCTGGTACGTGTCGTTGTGGGCCGCGCCCATGATCAGGTGGAACCGCTTCGGCTCCTCTGCAGCGTCGAACAGCTTGCGCCCCTGTTCCAGGGGGACCAGCGGGTCGCGCTCGCCATGGACTATCAGCACGGGGCAGGACACCTCCCTGATGCGGGACAGGGTGTCGTACTTGTTCCGGACAAGGCGGTGCAGAGGCAGACGCGGACACACCTTCCGCGCCATGTCCTGGACCGAGGAGAAGGGGGACTCCAGTATGAGGCCCCGGGGCGGATGCTGGGTGGCCAGCCATACCGCCACCGCCGTGCCCAGGGACCTGCCGAAGTAGACGATGCGGTCCGCGTCCACGTCGGGCCGCGACCGAAGGTAGTCCAACGCCCCCTGAGAGTCCTGGTAGGTGCCCACTTCCGAGGGCCGGCCCTGGCTCCTGCCGTACCCCCGGTAGTCGAATATGAAGATGCCCGCCCCCAGGTACCTGTGCATGAGCATAAGGTTCTCCAGGCGGTGGCTGATATTGCCCCCGTTGCCGTGCAGCCACAGGACGGTGGTCTCCGTGGGGCCGGGGAGATACCAGCCGTGCAGCCCGACGCCGTCGGCGGCAGGGAAGCTCACGTCCTCGTAGGAGAGGCCCCAGTTGGACGGGGTACCCTCCATCTCCCTGACGGGGAAGAAGAAGTACCTTCTCTCGATGAGCCCGCTCAGCACGGCGGCCGGCCCGGAGGGTATGTCGTCCTCATCTGCCCTTCCAGCGGGGCCGGCGCTTTTCGGCGAAGGCCAGGGGGCCCTCCTTGGAGTCTTCGGTGAGGAGCATGCGGTCGTACATGTGGTACGTAAGGGAGGACGCGCCGGCCACACCCATGTCCAGGCTGCGGTAGGCCATCTCCTTGAAGTACCGGAGGGAGAGGGGGGCGTTCCTGGCAATGGTGGCCGCCATCTCCATCGCCTCCTCCATAAGCCGCTCCCCCGGAACGACCTTGTTCAGGAAACCCATGTCCAGGGCCCGTTGGGCGGTGACGGGCTCGGCGGTGAGCACCAGCTCCATGACAGCCGCCATGGGCAGCAGCTTGGGAAGAAGGACGGCGAAGGGGGGCAAGAGCCCCACCCGGGGCTCGGTTATGCCAAGCCGGGCATCCTCCGACGCCAGGCGAATGTCGCACATCTGGGCCACGGACCACCCCCCGGCCAGGGCGTACCCGTTGACGGCGGCGATGAGGGGCTTCCAGGTCTGCGGCCACATGTACGGCCGCTCCGGGCTCATGCTGTCGGCAGCCCTGGCCTGGACTCCCTCGGCGTTGTCCTGGGCCCGCTCCTTCAGGTCCCGACCCGCACAGAAGGCCCGCCCGGCGCCGGTTATAATGGCCACCTGGCTGTCCTCGTCCGCGTCGAAGCGAAGAATGGCCCCGCCCAGCTCCCGCCGTAGCTGACGGTTGAGGGAGTTGAGGGCCTCGGGACGGTTCAACGTTATGACAACCACGTCGCCCCGCTTCTCGTACAGCACCGTCTCTCCGGGATCGGAGTATTCGTATGTGGACATCCGTCCTCCTAAGACTGGGCGCACAGGCGCGTAGTCGGGTCCATCATGTCCGCCGCGTGTCGGCGGCTATACGTTCACGCGTAGGGACCCAGGTAGATGCCGCCGATGACGTGGACGTGGCCGTGCTCCTGGCTCTGGAGGCCGTCGCGGCCGAAGTTGGACAGGAGGCGGTACCCTCCGGGGCAGAACCGCTCTCCCATCTCCACGGCCTTCTTGCCCACCCTTGCCACCAGGCCGTCGCTCCACAGGTCCTGCTGGGACATGTGCCGCTTGGGCATGACGAGAAGCATCACCGGCACCCAGTCGAGCACGTTGTCGATGACGATGATCTCCTCGTCCTCGTAGTGTACCTTGGCCGGCTCCCGGCCGGCCGCGATGGCACAGAACACGCAGCCCTCTCTTGCGTCCATGCCCGAGGCGCCTAGCGCCTAGCTCCTGGCCTGCCGGTCCCTGGCGCCAGGCGTGTTCGGACGCTCCTGGACGCGATAGTCCGGGGTCCAAATCGGCGCCCAATCCACCAGTCGTCTATCGTTGATCCGCGAGTGGATGCCGGGGTTGGCCTTCTCGAGCTCTTGTAGAGACGCGTGAAGGCACGTGACGACCGTGGGGAGGCCCGAGTCCTGCCTCTGGACGATGAGCTGATACAACTTCTCTTCGGCCCACGGGGTGTTGCGCTCGGCTCCCAAATCGTCCAAGACCAGCAGGGGCGCCGTCTTGACCTGCTCGAAGAGCTCGTCGTACCCGGTGAGGCTGTCGGGGCCGAAGGCGGCCCTCAGGTGGTCCAGCAGGGTCGGCACAAAGGCGAACAGGGCGGGTTGGCCCAGCCGCCGCCTCACGTTGACGATGGACACCGCCAGGTGGGTCTTGCCCCGGCCGTTCAGGCCGATGAGCAGCAGCCACCCCTTGGGCGACTCGGCGAAGCCCCGCGCCTTTTCGTAGGCCTTGGCCAGCGTCTCCCGCTCCTGCCGGTCGCCCCGGACCTCCCGGCCCATCTTGAAGCTCTCGAAGGTCATGCGCTCCAGCATGTGCTCGGACAGGCCGAGCTTCCCCTGGAACAGGTCGGTGTCGGGCTGACCCACGGGATATATGACAGACATGGACTCCAGCCTGATCCTGACCCCCTCGTCCAGACGCTCCAGGGGGCCGCGGACGGTGAAGACGGTGGGCAGCATGGAGTTGAACCGGTGGTTGATAACCTGGAACAACTTCTCCTGGGCCCAGGGGGTGCTGCTGTGGGATCCCAGGTCGTCCAGCACCAGGACCGGCGCGTTGCGCACCTGCTGGGACAGGTCGTCGTAGGACACGGAGCTCTGGGGGCCGTAGGCGCCACGGAGGTGGTCCAGCAGGTCGGGGACGAACACGAACAGCACCGTCCGCCCCCGCTCGATGCACCGGTTGGCTATGGCCGCCGCCAGATGGGTCTTGCCGGAGCCGCCGGGGCCGGTGAGCACCAGCCAACCCTGGGGCTCCTCGGCGAACGTCCTCGCGACCCTGAGGGCCTCGGCGAAGAGGGCCCTGCTCCGGGAATCGCCCAGCTTTCCCTGGGCGTCGGTGGCATCGAAGCTTATGCGGCCCAGGGGTCCCAGGTTGCTGTAGTGCAGCAGGTTGGAGTGACGGGCCGTCTCCGCGACGCTCTCCTGGCACCGGCACGGAAAGACCTCCCCGAAGTCGGGATGCCCCATGGGCACGCGCCGGCCGACCCAGCCCGAGCCGTTGCAGACGGGACAGGCTGGCTCCTCCACATCAGGAGCCGGGTAGGCGTCCCCGTTTACGGAGGTACTCCCTAAATCCCTCCGGGCTGGGAGTCTTCGCAGTATGTCGCCCAGGTTCTCCATCGTCCCTACCCTCGCTCGCCCACCGCCTCAGGACCGCCTGGATGTAGCGCCAGCTCCGGGCGTTCCGGGCGACCGCCAGCCTGAAAGCATCCTCTATCCACTCCCCCGGGAATTCTCTTTCCGCGTCCTTCAGGTCGTCGGCCAAGAGGGGAGTGACCATCCCTATGTTCTCCTCGTACAGCCTGAAGATGTTGGGTCTGGGGCCTGCCGGCGCCGTTTCATCTTGAGCGTCATCCTCCGCCAGGCCGCCCTCGCTCCGGAGCCGCTCCACGGCCCTGCGCCCTGCTTCGTCGTTCAGGAACAGGAGCCGCCGCGTCCCGTCATCGTCCCCCCGGCCCACCGCAAGGAAAGTGCCCCTTGCCAGGGCCAGTCCCAGGCCGCGGCGGATGGCGTCCCGCGTGGAAGGGGCCGGGCCGCCCAGGCCCGCCATCAGCACCGGGTCCGCCAGAACCTCCCCCTCCGGGATGCACCGGGAGGCCCCCCGGCGCCGGTGCAGCAGGTACGTTACCCTCATGGTGCACTTCAGCTCGGCCAGGTCCTGGACCTCCTCCAGGAGCGTGCCCAGCAACGGGTCGGGCACGGGTGTGTAGAGGGTGCCGGCCGGGAAGCCCCCTCGTTTTCCCTCGGGACAGGGCATCCCTAGAAGCCCTCAAGCTCCAGGGCCGCCGACTCGAACTTGACCAGGTTCTCCCTGAACAGGAGCTTTACGCTGCCCACGGGACCGTGGCGGTGCTTGGACACGACGATCTCGGCCACGTGGCGGGGATACGGCCTCTCGTCGCCGTACCTGGCGAACCACTCCTCCTCCGTGTAGTTGATCTCGTCCCGGTTGATGAACATCACCACGTCGGCATCCTGCTCGATGCTGCCGCTCTCCCTCAGGTCCGAGAGCTGGGGCCGGTGGCTGGTGCGGCCCTCCACGGCCCGGTTCATCTGGGATACGGCCAGGACGGGGACGTTGAGGTCCCGCGCCAGCCCCTTTATGGACCGGGTGATCTCGCTCATCTCCTGGACCCGGTTGTCTCCTCGGGAGTTGGGCTTCTGGATGATCTGTATGTAGTCCACCACCAGGAAGTCCACACCACGCTCGGCGTGGAGGTGGTGGGCCTTGCTGCGCATCTCCACGATCCACTGCAAGGGTGTGTCGTCGATGTAGATGGGGAGCTCCGACAGGCCGCCTATGGCGCCGATGATGCGCCGCTCCTCGGCCTCGGTATAGAGGCCCAGCCGGAGACGCTGGGAGTCCACCGCGGCTTCTCCGGCCAGGAGACGCAGGGCGAGCTGCTCGCGGCTCATCTCCAGGCTGAACACACCCACCGATGCGCCGTTGCGGGCGGCGTTGAGCGCCATGTTCATGGCGAGGGTGCTCTTGCCCAGGCTGGGCCGGGCCGCCAGCACCACCATGTCCGAGGGATGGAGTCCGCCCAGGAGCTCGTCCAGGCGGTCGAACCCAGTCATGATGGGGGCCCCGATACCCCCCAGCGGCTCGTCGATGGCGGCCGCCTGCTCCTGCAGATACTGGTCCAGCACCTCTCGGATGGGCACGAAGTCCCGGCGCACCTGTCCCGTCCGGACCTGGTAAAGGATGTCCTCGGCCCTGCTGAGGGCGCCCTCGACGTCGTCGGTCCCCTCATAGCCTATGTCGGATATCCTGGCCGCCGAGTCGATGATGCGACGCATCACCGAGGTCTTGGTGACGATGCGGGCGTAGTGGTCGATGTGCACCGGGGTGGGCACGTTGGCCACCAGGTGGCTCAGATACGCCATGCCGCCGACCTGCTCGGTCCGCTCGTCTATGGAGAGCTGGTGGGCGAGGGTGACCTGGTTTATCGCATCACCGCGGCGGAAGAGGGAATGACAGGCCTCGTAGCAGATGCGGTTCCGCTCGCGATAGAAGTCGTCGGCCTTCAGGAAATGCGCCACCTTGGTGATGGACTCCCCGTCGATGAGCAACGAGCCCAGGACCGCCTCCTCGGCCTCCACGTCGTGAGGTAGGAGCTTCTCCTGGTACATCTCCCTACTCTTCCGCCTCCGCGGTAACGAGGATGGTGGCCTGGATGTTGGCAGCCAGATGGAGCACCACCTCGTACTCCCCGGGGGCCCGGATGGGCTCCACTGCGTCGACCAGCTTCCGGTCCACCTCCCGACCGATGACGGCGCCCAGCTCCTGGGCGATCTGGGTCGGCGTAATGGCGCCGTAGAACATGCCCGCCGGAGTCAGCCGAGCCTTGACGGTGATGGCGGTGCCCTCGAGCTGGCCGGCCAGAACCTCCCACTGCTGGGTCTCCCTTATCCTGCGGTCGTCCCCGGCCCTCTTGATGCGCTCTATGCGCTTCATCTCCTCGGGGGTCGCCACCATGGCCAGCTTCTTGGGCACCAGGTAGTTGCGAGCGTAGCCGTCGGCCACGTCCTTCACATCGCCGGCGTTGGCCTGCTGGGGAACGTCTTCGAGAAAGATAACCCTCACTGTGAATCTCCTTTATGGGTCCCTGGATTCCGTCGTTTCCTGAGATTATATCCGATGTTTGGGGAGCCCGAAAGGACACGGCGGCAGCCGCCGCCCGTCCTCTACAAACCACCCAGGGCGCCGCGCCAGGCCCTGGAGAGATCGTGCACACCGACGTCGACGAGGCCGTCTATGGAGAACCGGCCTCCCGACGAGACCCTCCCCAGCTCCGTCAGCGGCACCTTCGCCTCCTCCGCCATGCGCACCAGGAGGTCCCCCCGGTCCGGGGGCGTGGAAACGACGATGCGCGACTGGGACTCCCCGAACAGGGCGGCGTCCCATCGCCCAAAGACGGGAAACACTCCGTCGAACCCCACACCCGAAGCCATGCAGCTCTCGGCCAGGGCCACCGCCAGCCCGCCGTCGGAGCAGTCGTGCGCCGAGGTGACCACGCGCTCCGCCACCGCGCGGCGGCACAGCTCCTGGACCCGGCGCTCCACCGCGAGGCTTATCTCCGGCTTTCCCGCCACGATTCCGTGCACCGTCTCCAGGTACTCGCTGCCGGCCAGGTCCGCGGCGCTTCCGCGCACCTCGCCGCGACCCAACAGGAACACGGTCTCTCCGGGGGTCCGGAAGCCGGAGGTCGCGTGCCTCGTCACGTCTTCCAAGAGGCCGAGGGCGCCCACGATGGGAGTGGGGTATATGGGTCGACCCTGGGTCTCGTTGTACAGGCTGACGTTGCCGCTGACCACCGGGACGTCCAGGGCCTTGCACGCGGCGGCCATCCCCCTTATGCACCACTCGAGCTGGTAGTAGTTCTCGGGCACCTCGGGACTGCCAAAGTTGAGGCAGTCGGTCAGGGCAATGGGCACGGCCCCGGAGCACGAGAGGTTGCGGCAGGCCTCGGCCACGGCGATGGCCCCCCCGGCGTAGGGGTCGAGGTAGCAGTAGCGGCCGTTGCCGTCGGTGCACAGGGCGATGCCCCTGCGCGTCCCCTTGATCCGCAGCACGGCGGCGTCGGACCCGGGAGCCGCGACGGTGTTGGTCTGTACCTGGTGGTCGTACTGCCGGTACACGGCCTCCTTGCTACCGATGTTGGCCGTCCCAAGCAGCTTCGACAGCACCTGCCCAGGGCCGGCCTGGGGAAGAGGCACCTCGCTCAACGGATAGGCGGCCAGACGGTCCTGCTCCCTGGGTCTGGTCCCCGTGGGCCGGTACGCCGGAGCATCGGTGAGGACCTCCACGGGCAGGTGTGCCACGGCCACGCTCCGGTCCTCCACCGTGGCGTAGCCCGTCGCATCCGCCGACCCTATCTCGACGCAGGGCACCTCCCACCGGCGGAACACCTCCTCCAGGGCCGCCTTGTTGCCGGGAGTGGTCACCAGGAGCATCCTCTCCTGGGACTCGGAGAGCATCACCTCATACGCGTCCATGTCCGACTCCCGGCGGGGCACCCGGGACAGGTCCAGCCGCAGTCCCGTCCCGGCGCGGGCCGCCGACTCCATGGCGGCGCTGGTCAGCCCCGCGGCCCCCAGGTCCTGCATCCCCTCCAGGCAGCCGCTGTGCCCGGCCTCCAGGCAGGCCTCTATGAGGACCTTCTCCAGAAAGGGGTTTCCGACCTGCACCGTGGAGCGCAGCTCCCGGTCCTCCTCGAAGGTCCGCGACGCCAGCCCCGAGGCCCCGTGGATGCCGTCCCGCCCCGTCTCCGCGCCCACCAGCAGGAGGACGTTGCCCGGGGCCCCCAACGAGGCGCTTATGAGCTGGTCCTTCCGCATCAGCCCGACGCACATGGCGTTGACCAGCGGGTTCCGCGAGTAGCAGTCGGCGAAGACCACCTCGCCTCCCACGTCTGGCACGCCGATGCAGTTTCCGTACCAGGAGATGCCGGCGACCACGCCCTCGAACAGGTGCCGGTTGGCGGGGTCGTCCAGGGGGCCGAAGCGAAGGGAGTTGAGCAGGGCGATGGGCCGCGCCCCCATGGCCAGGATGTCCCGGACGATCCCGCCGACCCCCGTGGCGGCCCCCTGGAAGGGCTCCACGGCCGAGGGGTGGTTGTGGGACTCGATCTTGAAGACGACGGCCAGCCCGTCGCCGATGTCCACGACTCCCGCGTTCTCCCGCCCGGGCGGAAGAAGCACCCTCCGGCCCTCCGACGGCAGCAGCCCCAGCAGCGGCCTGGAATGCTTGTACCCGCAGTGCTCGCTCCAGAGGGCCCCGAACATGCCGAGCTCCACGGGTCGCGGCTCCCGGTCGAGGCGGTCGACTATCAGCCGGTACTCGTCTTCGCTGAGGGCGATCTCGTCAAGGACCTTCTTGTCCACACCACCACCAATGCCATGATTCACCGCCCGCCGGGGTCGGGCGCCGCGCCAAGTGGTCAGCCGCTCTTCTCGGCGGCCCAGCCAACGGCCGACTCAAAGATTAGCCTGCCGTCGCACCCGCCCATGATCTCCTCGCAGCACCGCTCGGGATGGGGCATCATTCCCACCACGTTGCCCTCGGGGTTGGAGATGCCGGCGATGTTGTGGGCGGACCCGTTGGGGTTCGCCTCGGGGGCCGGGTCCCCGCCGGGAGACGTGTAGCGGAACACGACTCGGCCCTCGTTCTCAAGACGGGCCAGGGTGTCCTCGTCGGCGAAGTAGTTGCCCTCCCCATGGGATATGGGCACCTCCAGCACCTGGCCCGGGGCGCATGCCCGGGTGAAGGCCGTGTCGGTACGCTCGACCCTGAGGTTGGTCCATTGGCAACGGTACTGGAGATGGCTGTTGCGCATGAGCACGCCGGGCAGCAAGCCGGCCTCGCAGAGGACCTGGAACCCGTTGCAGATGCCGATCACGGGACGGCCCGAGGCCGCAAAGTCCGCGACGGACCCCATTATCGGGGAGAAACGCGCGATGGCCCCAGCCCTCAGATAGTCGCCGTAGGAGAACCCCCCAGGGAGGACGACGCAGTCATACTCCGCGGCGAGATCGGGGCGGTCCCGGTACCACAGATAGTCCGCGGTATGACCCAGAAGGGTATCGATAACGTGATGGCAGTCGCCGTCGCTCCACGTGCCGGGGAACACCACGATGCCGAAGCGCATTCACATCTTCTCCCGGCAATCGGAGGGGGTCAAGGGACCCCACGAACGGTGTGGCGTAGTAAAGTTAGCTGTTGCGCCTGCTCTTGCGGCGTTTGGCCGCAGCCTTCTTCTTGCGCCTGATGCTTGGCGACTCGAAGTGGGCCCGGCGCCTGATCTCCGAAAGGATGCCGTCTTGCTGCACCCTCTTGTTGAACCTTCTCAGAAGGCTCTCAAAGGTCTCGCCTTCGGCGAGCCGTACGTCGGACAAGCGGGTCTCTCCTCCCCATGGACGGACCGTCTGTCGCTATCCTGCTAACCCAAGGGTATTATATGTCCGCCCCTTGGGGGTGTCAACCGGAGCCGGCCGCAGACGGTCATGCCCATGTAGGCACTCCTGGGATTGACTGGCCACATGGCCTGCGATATGATGGCTGGTGCGTCGACGGGCCCTCCCAGCCGCGCCCGCACGGGTGGTCCCGGTCCCGACGCCTCGCCGTATTCTATGGAGGAATAAGAGCATGAGCACGCGCACTCTACCTGGGAATCCTGCCGAGGTCAGGCACATGATCGAGACCGGGGAGTGGAGGGGCGTCACCGCCGGCGTCGCTCCCGGATTCGTGCAGGCCAACCTGGCAATCCTGCCCAAGGAGCAGGCCTTCGATTTCCTTCTCTTCTGCCAGCGCAACCCCAAGCCCTGCCCCGTCCTGGAGGTCATAGAGCCCGGCCAGGTGGAGCCCAAGAGTATGGCCCCGGGAGCGGACATCCGCACGACCATCCCCAAGTACCGGGTCTACAACAACGGCGAGGCCGCGGGGGACGAGGACGATGTCCGGTCCGTCTGGAGGGACGACCTGGTGTCCTTCCTGCTGGGGTGCAGCTTCTCCTTTGAGAACGCCATGCTAAACGCCGGGATCCCCCTTCGCCACATCGAGCGCCAACACAACGTGTCCATGTTCAGGACCAACATCGAGACCACGCCGGCCGGCCCCTTCTCGGGCCCCATGGTCGTCAGCATGCGCCCGGTGCACCACAGCCAGGTGGTCCGCGCCGTGCAGGTAACCTCCCGGTTTCCGGCCACTCACGGCGCCCCTGTGCACGTGGGCGACCCGGAGGCGATAGGCATAGAGGACATCACCAGGCCCGACTACGGCGACCCCACGGAGATCAGGGAGGACGAGGTACCCATCTTCTGGGCGTGCGGGGTCACCCCCCAGGCGGTGGCGGCCAAGAGCAAGCCCCCCTTCATGATCACCCATTCTCCGGGGTACATGTTCATCACCGACTGGCGGGACGAGGACATGGCCGTCCTGTAGCCCCCGACCGAGGAGGCGCTATGACGACCATCGAGGACATCGTCCTGGGAAACGACCTGCGGGGCGTTTCTCACCTGAGACAACACCTGCCGCCGGACTTCTGCCGCCAGGCCGCGGAGCTTGTGCTGGCCAACCCCGGGGCGGTGTTCATTGCCACGGGCTTTTACATCCGGGCGGCCGACGCTCCCGAGTCCGACGGCCCTCCCGGGGCCATCGCCATAGGCAGGGCCCTGGCGTCCCTGGGCTGGAGGGTCGTCCACGTTACAGACAGGTACACGGTGCCGATAATCAAGCCCTTCGTCACCTCCGACACGGAGGTGATCGACTTTCCGATAACCGACGACGAGAGCAGCCGCCGCTTCGCATCGAGGCTGCTGACCGAGCACGACCCCTCGGTCCTGATCGCCATCGAACGGTGCGGGCTCAACGAGAACGGCATGTACCTGAACATGCGGGGCCTGGACATCACCCCCCAGACGGCCCGCACGGACCACCTCTTCCTCCAGCACTCCCGGACGGTGGGGATAGGCGACGGCGGCAACGAGATCGGAATGGGGAACGTGGCCGAGTTCGTGCCGCAGGTGGGGACCCTCGTGGACTATCCCGCCCTAACCAAGACGACCAGACTGGTCATAGCCAGCACCTCCAACTGGGGGGGCTACGGCCTAGTGGCGGCCATCTCCCGGGAGGTGGAGCGCAACCTCCTGCCAGACCCCGACGAGGAGACGGAGCTGATAACCCGCATGGTCGACCTGGGAGCCGTGGACGGGGTCGTTGGTAAGAGCCAGTACGCCGTGGACGCCATGGACCTGGACACCCATGGACAGGCGCTGGTGAGCCTTCGCGCCCTGCTGGACTCCGAGGGAGTACGGTAGCTCCAGGCCCAAGGCATCCCCGGGTCCGGCACAGAGGATCAGGAGGCTTTGGGCCCCTCGAGAGGCAAGACCAACGAGGAGACGTCCAGCTCCCCCAGCCCGTCTGAGATGGCCCGCTCCACCACCTGGAGCGTCCGCTCTCCCAGGGGGCTGTTGGCGTTCAGGTCCCGGGCGTACTCCTGGGCCAGCCCCAGGTCCTTCACGAACAGCCTGAGGGGGGCCCGGGCATCGTCGAAGTCCCGGCTGGCTATGACAGGGCCGTTGCGGGAGAGCATGAAGCTGGAGCCCCAGCTCGTGGCCAGCACCTCCTGCAGGGCGTCCAGGTCCACACCGGCCCGGCCACCCAGCAGCATGGCCTCCGCCGCGGCCAGGGAGTGTACGCTCACCAGAAGCTGGTTGATCAGCTTGAAGACGCTGCCCGAGCCCACGCCTCCGACACGTCGAACGTTCCCTCCGTAGGCACGGAACACCGGAAGGGCCGTCTCGAAGGCATCGGGGGGGCCTCCCGCCATTATGGTAAGCGTCCCTTCGGCAGCCCGTTCGACGCCTCCACTGATGGGCGCGTCCAGGAAGGACGCTCCCCTTGCCTCCGCCGCCTCTGCTATGGCCCGGGAAGTCGACGGGCCCACCGTACTGTGGTCGACCAGGACCTGGCCGGGGCTGGCCACGGACACGATGCCATCCTTGCCCAGGAACACCTCCTCCACGGTGGATACGTCGGGGAGGCAGGTCAGGACGACAGTCGAGGCGCCGGCAACCTCCGCCGCCGAGGAGGCTCCCACCGCGCCCGCGGCGGCGAGCTCATCGACCTTCGGGCGGCTGCGGTTGTGGACCGTGAGAGGGAAGCCGGCTTCCAGCAGGCGGCGGGACATGGGCATTCCCATCCGTCCCAGCCCTATGAAGCCAACGTTCATCGTTTCTTTCCTAGACGAGTCAGCCGGCGTCCTGCCCCAGATAGGCTCCAGGCTGGGCCATGAACTTGCTGCGGCACTCCAGGCTGCAGAAGTAGTACCACTTGCCGTCGTGGAACTGGCGGGTCCCCCTCTGGGGGTCCACCTCAGTCGCCCCATATCTCGTCTGACCGGTCTCCACCCTGGCGGCCGCCTCGTCCATCTCCTTGCCGCAAACGGGGTCCATTGCCATCGTTCATCCCTCGGTCTTGGAGCTACCGGTATCCCGGTTGCCCGCGACTAGCTACCCAGGCGTACCCTGCCCGGCGCGTCCAGCAACGCCCGGGCCACGCGGGCCCGGTGCTCGAAGCTGGTGCCCATCCTCATGGTCCAGGCGGAGACCCTGCGGAACCACAGGTGCAGGTCGAACTCCATCATGAATCCGATCCCGCCGTGGATGACCTGGGAGGACCGCACCGCCGCCTCGCACCTATCGTTGCAGAAGGCCTTGGCTTGGGACACCTCGACGGCGGCAGGCAGTCCCTGGTCCATGCGCCACAGGGCCTCGTAGGTCAGGAGCTGCCCGCCGTCCACCCAAAGGACCATGTCGGCGCACATGTGTTGAATGGACTGAAAGGCCCCTATCGGCCTGCCGAAGGCGACACGCTGCTTGGCGTACTCCACGGCCATCTCCACGTCTTTCCTGGCCGCGCCGACCATCTGGGCGCACAGGAGGGCCGTCCCCCGGTCGAGCATTCTTTCGGCAACGGGCCAGCCCTGGTCGAGCTCGCCTACAATGCTCGACCGGGGCACCCGCACGCGGTCGAAGGTCACCTTGCTCTGGCGGTCCTTGGCAAGGGTCACCAGCGGCACGTGGGACACACCCGGGCTGTCGGTATCGACCAGGAACAGGGTGATGCCCTCGCCGCTGTGGGACGGCGGGGCCGTGCGGCAGGCCACCAGGCACTTCTCGGAGGCCCCGAAGGAGTCCACGAAGGTCTTGGTCCCGCTCAGGAGGAAGTAGTCGCCCTCCTCCACGGCCTCCATGCGGACCGACTCGGGCCGGTAGCGAGCGTCGCGCTCCGTGAACGCCCAGCTCATCACCAGGTCGCCGCTGCAGACCCTGGGCAGCAGCTCCCGGCGCTGCTCCTCGGTGCCGTCGGAGGCCACGGTGAGCGCCGGGACCATGGTGCTGTGGAAGGGCACCGGGGAGATGGCGCGCCCCACCTCCTCCAGCACTATCCCCAGATAGGTCAGGGTGGCCCCCTGCCCGCCGTACTCCTCGGGGATGGCCAGGCCCAGCCACCCCAGGTCTCCCATCTGCTTCCAGAGGGCGGGCGGGTAGCCCAGGTCGTCCCGCTCCATCTCCCGCGCCAGGCTCGGAGGCGACTCGGCCTCCAGGAACTCCCTGGCGCCGTTCTTGAGCATCTGCTCTTCTTCGTTCGGCAGTACGTCCATGTTCTCGCAGGGCTGTCCGCCGGCGCCGGCAGTGGGCCGTGTCGCCGGGCTCGGAGCGCCGGCTGCTACCCCCTGGGCAGTCCCAGGCCCCGGCGGGCCATCTGGTCCCGCATCACCTGGACGCTGCCATGGTTGATTCCCGACTGGAAGGAGCCCATCACGTTGTGGGCGAACAGCCCCTCCTCGACGGCGTCCTCGGACCCTTGCAGGAGCTGCGCATAGGGTCCCAGTATCTGGGTAATGGTCTCGGTGGTGCGGACTCCGTGCTCGGGGGCCCACACCTTCTCCGCCGAGCCCTCGTAGGTAAACTCGCCCCCGCGCTCGACGATGGACATGCTGCGCATGGTCATGAGGCGGCACACCTGGGCCTCGATCCACAGCTCGGCCAGACGGTCCCTCACCGAGTCCTCCTCGGCCGGGGAGTAGCTCTCGAACCGGTTCTCCTTCACCCAGTTGATGATGTCCTCGTCCCGCCGGACGGATATCAGATACCGGTTGGCGCCGACCCTATCCAGGTTCAGCCCCATGGCGCCCACGTACCAACCCATGTTCTCCTCGCCCAGGAGGGCGTCGGAGGAGACCCGGACGTCCTCCAGGAACACCTCGTTCGTCCGGGCGGTGCCGTAGGTGGTGCCGGTGGGAGCGAGGGGCTCGTTCTGGATGGTCCACAGGGGGCGCACCGTTATGCCGGGCAGGTCCATGGGCACCAGGAAGATGGAGATGCCCCGGTGCCTGGGCGCCTCGGGGTCGGTCCGGGCCATGAGATAGATGTGGGTCGCGTAGTGGGCGGCCGAAGTGAACATCTTCTGGCCGTTGATGACGTAGTGGTCGCCGTCCCTGACTGCCCGGCACTGAAGTCCGGCCAGGTCCGCCCCCGCCTGGGGCTCGGTGAACCCCAGGGCGAAGATGATCTCCCCGTTGATGAGCCCCGGGAGGAAGTGCTTCTTCTGCTCCTCCGTCCCCGCCGCCAGGATGGCCGGAGCGCCGCTGCCGGCGCCGCCCACGGATATCCCCACCCTGGCGAACTCCTCCTCGACGATGTACTGATCGATGCGGCTCCCACCCTGGCCGCCGTACTCCTTGGGCCAGCTGATGCCGATCCACCCGCGGGAGGCGACCTCCTTGTACAGCTCTCGCGCCAGCGGGCCCCGGGTGTTCTCGCCAAAGTCGTCGATCTCCGAGATGAGCTCCTCGGTTACGTGCTCGGCAATGAACCCCTGCACCTCTTCCCGCAGGGTTTCCTGTTCCGGGGTGAAGCCGAAGTCCATGGTCCACCTCTTCGCCCGCTCGGCCGGTGCGCCTTGGCCCGGCTTCACAGGTTGTATCTGGGCCCCCTCATTCTGCCTTCGTGCTGCGGGACTGTCAAGGCGGCCCGCTCTGCCCGCCGACTCGAGCACGCCTCCACAGGCGCCGACGGCAGCGCCGCACAGGCCGGTATTGGGGACGTAGTTGCGGGTGGGGACTCCACCCAACCGTCACGAGCGGTCTGGGAGCAGCAAGGGCCCCAGCGCGTCGGCCAGTGGAGGCAGGTAGGTCTCCCAATCGCCGACGATGGAGAAGTCCGCTCCCTGCAGGATTGGACTGCGGCGGGGGTTGGGGTTGGTGTTGATGGCGATTATGGTCCCCGCCTTCTGGATGCCCACCATGTGGTTGAAGTCCCCGCGTATGCCCACCGCTATGTACAGCCTGGGAGCGATGGCCTTCCCCGTCAGGCCCACCTGGAGCTGCCTGGGCAGCCAGCCCGCGTCGGCAACGTTGCGGGTGGCCGCAACCTCCGCTCCCAGACGATGGGCGACGGAGCGAACGACCGGGAGCTTCTCGGGGCCGCCGACTCCCATGCCGACTCCCACCACGACCGGGGCCCGCTCCAGGGCCAGACCCCCGGCGTCCGACTCACGGTGGACCTCCAGCAACCGCATGTCCGGCGCCGGGGATTCGTCGACGTCGACCACCTCCACCGGAGCCTCCAGACTTCGGTCGGGAGCCACCGGGCTCAGGAGGCCGGGACGCAGGGTGGCCATGTACGGCCGGGTGTTCGATAGTATGGGCGCCACCACGTTGCCGCCCAGGGCGGGCTTTAGCTGGACAAGGCCCCCCGACCCGTCAATCTCCAAGTCGATACAGTCGCCGGTCAGCCCCAGGGACAGGGCCGCCGCCACCCGGGACGCCACGTCCCGGCCGTTGGCGGTCGACGGGAACAGGACGGCGTATGGACTGTGCTCTCGTACGGCTCCGGCCAGGGCCGAAACGCATGCCAGGCCCGCCGGGTGCAAGGACTCCGCCGCCGCCAGGACGATGACGCGGTCCGCTCCGTGGGCCGCAAGCTCACGGACCTCCTCGGCGGGTCCGGCGCCTGTCAGCACCGCGACCACCTCGCCGCGGGTCATGTCCGCCAGGTCACGGGCCTTGCCCAGGATCTCGAAGGTCGTAGCCCTCAATCCCGAGGCGACACGCTCACCCACCACCCACAGGGCCGCGCCATGGCCGCCCTCGTACCTCTCCCAGCCGGTGCGTGGAGCCTGTATGGGAGCCGGGGGCCTCTCGCTGAAGGCCTGCACCAGCTTCCTGGCCGCCTCCTGGGGGTCCTCCTCCTCGATGACCACGCCGGCGCGTTGGGAGGCTACGAACCGTATCTCCGACACGGAGGTGGGGGAGCCGGCCGCCCCGAACAGTGACTCGTCCGCGGACAGGTCGCGGGCGCCCAGGTCCTCGATGGCAGGGGCCTCCCTGGCGGCCAGCATATTCTGACGGGATGGGAACCGCTCCGGCGTGATCCCTTCGGTCACGCTCACCACGGTGGGCAGAGGACACTCGATGACCTCGTGGCCCTCGTCGGTCTCACGCTCCACTCGTATGGGACCTTCCTCGGACGGGCAGTCCAGCCTGCGGACGTTGCCCACGTAGGGCAGGCCAAGGAGCTGGGCCAGCTCGGGCCCCACTTGGCCCGTCTCGGCGTCGGTGCTGTGCCGACCGCACAGAACCAGGTCGTGGGCCTCCCGGTCCAGCGCCAGCGACAGGCTCCGGGCGGTGGCGAGGGTGTCCGACCCGGCCATGGCGCGGTCGGTCAGGTGGACGGCCCGGTCCGCGCCCATGGCCAGGCACTGGACCAGGGCGTCCCGCGCCTGGGGCGGCCCCATTGTATATGCAACTACCTCTCCCCCGACCTGCTTTGCAAGCTGGACTGCCCTGTCCACGGCCAGCAGGTCGAAGGAGTTGACCTCCAGGGGAACGCCCTCACGGACAATGGTCTTGGACTCGTAATCGAAGGTAATCCGGGAGAGGACGGGCACCTGCTTGACACACACCGCTATTCGCATGGACGCGCCTCGCAAACGGGACCCGGCGTGCCTCCTGCGGCCACCCGGTCCGCCGACTCGGCTGCGAGGGATACCTCCATATCCACCCGCAACCTATCCAGCCGGGGGCTCAGGTGGACCGGATACACGGCGGGGTCTCGAAGGGCCATGACACCGTCATCCAGGGCTTCCAGGTCCCGGCAAAGGAGCTCACGAGCCTCATCCAATCCGGGGGCTTCCTCCATCGTCCTGCCTCCCTGCATCACCTTTCGCAGCAAGGGCTCGGGGGGGAGGCCCTCCGCACCGGCCGAGGGCTCGTCCTCGTCACGCAGGGCAATGACGTCCCCCGCCAGACTGCCGGCTGCGTCGCGCAGCCTGAACACCTGCTTCTCCCCTGGGACCGAGACCTTGCCAGTGCTCAGCTTGAGCACTGGGCGGCAGCCGTACTGGACCAGCTTGTAGGCCATGTCGGTCCAGGGAGCGTCCGCGGAAACACCCATCTTCGTACCCACTCCGAAGGCGTCGATGGGGGCGCCCCTACCGACCAGGTTGTCCACGTCGAGCTCGTCCAGGCCCCCGCTGGCCACTATCCTCACGTCGGGTAGCTCGGCGTCGTCCAGCACGGCGCGGACCTCCCGGCTCAGGGATTCGAGGTCGCCGCTGTCCAGCCTCACGCCGTCCAGGGCCCGCCCCCGGGCCTTCATCTCGTTCCCCACCAGGGCGGCGTTGCGGGCCCCGGCGACGGTGTCGTAGGTGTCGATCAGCAGGATGGCCCTGTCTGGAAAGCTCTCGGCGTAGGCGCGGAAGGCGTCCACTTCGTGCTCGTAGCTGGAGACGAAGGAGTGGGCCATGGTGCCGGCCAGGGGCATCCCGTAGGCCTTTCCCGCCATGACGTTGCTGGTCGCCTGGAAGCCGGCGATGTAGCTGCAGCGGGCTACCTTCATGGCCGCGTCGACGCCCTGGGTGCGGCGAAGGGAGAAGTCGACGATGGGCCTGCCCTGACCAGCCCGGACGCAACGGGAGGCCTTGGTGGCCATCATGGTCTGCAGGTTCACCTGGTTTATGACGTAGCTCTCCACCGCCTGTGCCTCCACCACCGGACCGGACACCTCCAGGACCGGCTCGTCGGAGAAGAAGACCCGGCCCTCGGGCATGGCCCAGACGTCGCCGGTAAACCTCACCCCGGACAGGTACTCCAGGAAGTCCCCATGGAACATCCTGGTGGAGACCAGGTAGTCGATGGACTCCTCGGGGAAGCGCCATTCCTCCAGGTATCGCAGCACGTCTTCCAGCCCGGCCGCCACGAAGTAGCCCCGGTTTGGGGGGTAGCTCCGGATGAACAGGCTGAAGGTGGCCCGGGACGACATCCCGTGCTGGAAATAGGTCTGGGCCATGGTCAGCTCGTAGAGATCGGTCACGAGACCGGGCTCCGAGAGGCCGGAAAACGGCACTTTCCAGTTGTCCCTAGACGGCATGTCGGTACTATTATGTTGAGGCGCCGCGTGGCTGTCAATCGACGCTATGTACGCCCAACAGCGGGAGCATGATCCAGGTTGCCTGACCCCGTCACTCCCGCACCCGGAAACCCCTGCATGACGCCCGTGGGAGCCGTTTCTCCCCCCCCCCGCCATCCACTCGCACCGTCCCCCTCCTGCCATACCGAACGGAGCGAAGCGGAGAGGAATCTACCCGTGCTGGAGAGCACTCCGCCCACCGCCTTGTGGCGTGGCGTTCTCGTTGTAGGGTCCCTAAGGTTCCTCGCCCGCGGCTCGGAATGACAAGTGGGAGGGCTCGGAATTGCCAATGGCCTTGACAAGACCACGTATGGGGACGAAAACGGCGGCGCCATCCTCACCGTCATTCCGGCCTTCGAGCCGGAATCCAGAGGCGGGGTGGGGATACGTGGATGCCCGCGTGCGCGGGCATGACGGACAGACGCGCTGGGAGCCTATCTTCTTGGCAATGACTTGTGGGATGAGAGTCGGAACGATACGCTTGCGCGGGGGGTGGAATGACACATGGGACCTGCGGCTGGGATGACAGGCGCGGTGCGGCCTGTAGAGAGAAAGAGGCGTGACCTCCCGGGCGGCCTAGGTGGAGATGGGGTCTCCGCTGCGTACCCGGCCGTTGGCGCGCCCGAGTACGTGGATCCGCACCCGCTCGATCTTGACCCGCTTCATCTCGGTCACCTGCATGCGCAGGTCCCGGTAGTACAGGTACTCGCCCTCCTGGGGGATGTGCCCTAGCTGCTCCAGAATGAACCCTGCCAGGGTCTGATAGTTCCCCTCGGGAAGGTCCAGGCCCAACTCCTCGTTGGCCTCCATGACTCCCATCCCGGCATCGGCATCGTAGACGTTCTCTCCGATGGCCTCGAACTCGTCCCTGCCATCCTCCCCCTCCTCCCTGACGGGGCCCACGATGACCTCCAGAAGGCTCTTGAGGGTCACCAGGCCCGCCACACCGCCATACTGGTCGATGATGATGGCCATCTGCTGGCCGCTCTCGCGCATCTCCTCGAAGAGCCCGCTTACCGATTTGGTCTCGGGCACGAAGTAGACGGTGCGCATGACCTCGGTCGCGCTGGCGTCGGGACCGATTTCCCCTTCGGCCATGGTCTGCACTAGGTCCTTGACCGACAGCAGTCCCACCACGTTCTCGGTATCGCCCTCGTAGACCGGGAAGCGGGTATGGGTCTGCTGGGCGTATATCTCGAGGAACTCGTCCAGCCGCGTGCCCTTCTCCACCCAGCGGATCTCTGTCCTGGGAGTCATAACCTCGTGTACCTGGCGGTCTCCGAAGTGGAACACCTTCTCCAGCATCTCGGCCTCGGTGGGCTCCACCGTGCCCGTCCGGGCCCCCACGGAGATCATGGTGCGTATCTCGTCCTCGGTCACCTGCGCCTTGGCGTTGTCGATTCCCAGGACCTTGCTGGCGAGAAGGCTGATCCCCTGGAGCACCGTCACGGCGGGCGCGAGGGCCAACCCCGCCATGGCCAACGGCCTGGCAACGACGAAGGCGGCCTCCTCGGACCGGCTCCACGCCAGGGTCTTCGGGAGGGTCTCGCAGAATATCAGGAGCACCAGGGTAACCCCCACGGTGGCCGCCAAGACGGCTATGTCGGGGTTGTCTACGAGGCTGATGGCGACGGCGGTGGCCAGAGCGGCAGCGGCAGTGTTCACCAGGTTGTTTCCCAGCAACACGGTGGCGAGAATCCTCTGGGGGCGCTCCATCAGCCGCGCCACCCTCCGGGCACCGGGCCGGGCGCCGTCCTCGAGCTGCAGGAGGCGGACCCGGGAGAGGGCTATGAACGCCGTTTCGGAGGCGGAGAAGAAAGCGGACAGGAGGAGACAGAGAGCGAGGACCGCCAACTTCCAAAGGTCACCGGTTTCCATGGTGTGCCAGCCCTGTGGCCCATCCTCCTACTACCGGGTGAAGCCGAAAAAACAACTGGCCTCGCACCCCGCCTTCGGAGCTCGAGGCCAGACACCGGTCTCTAGACTATCGTATTGCTACACACGGGATAGTGCGAAGGGGATTGGCACATCCCCTCACCGGATAGCATAGCACGACCGCCGGCAACGATTCAACCGGCACACCGGCGGCCCCACCACACTGCGAACCTTTAGAATGCCTCCCGTTATGGATCAACTTACGTGGGTCGACTGGATGAGCTCGTGCCTGCGGCCCGGGGTTTGGATACCCGCTTTCGCGGGTATGACGGTTATGCGACAGTCTGGCACACTGCGGGCGTCCCCTAGCGAGACGCCACGGGAGGGATGTTCAGGTTCTGGCGGAAGAAGTTGGTGGGGTCGTACTTCCCCTTGAGGGCAAGCAGGCGGTCATAGCTGGCCCCGTAGGCCGCCCGCGCCTGGTCGACGGGGCCGCCGGACTCGGGGCTGTGGCCGTTGACATATATGCCGCCCGTGGACAACGGCTGTACAGCCCGGGCAAGGTCCCGCGCCCACTTGACGTGGGCCTCCCCGTCCCCAGGACCCTCCCAAGCCGAGCTGACGATCAGGTCGTACTCGGCCCCCCGGTGAGTAAACGCTCCCGCATCGGGGCCGCCGTCCCGCATTGCGCCGCCCATCTGCTGGAAGAACACGCCCGACCTGGGAGAGGTTACACGGGCGAAGTGGTCCAGGATGACGTCGATGAGCTCGTCGCTGATCGTATCCAGGAAGCACGACTTCTGGTAGTAGTGGACCCCGGGAGGCGTGGCGTAGTCGATCATGGACTGGATGTCGCCGTACTCCCTGGGCCGGATGGCGTCCTCCTTGGGGCCGAACTCGCGCAGGGGCGCCACGGCTCGCTGCGCCGCCTCCAGCGGTCCGTTGTAGCAGACGCCGATGGTGATGTCGGGAAGCCCGTCGGGCCCCGTTCGGACCCCTCCTATGGTGTTCATCTCCCGGGGAATCTCCATAGAGAAGTCCCGGTAGAACCGGAGCGTCTCCCTGGCCTCGTCGAAGGGGTAAAACGCCCGTCCGCCCGTGAACGGCCCCACGGGGTGCACGCGGTACTGGAAGGAGGTGATTATGCCGAAGTTGCCGCCGCCTCCCCTGAGCCCCCAGAAGAGGTCCTCGTTCTCGGTGCGGCTGGCGGTCACGAACCGGCCGTCGGCGGTCACCACGTCCGCGGACAGCAGATTGTCGCAGGTGAGGCCGTGCTTGCGTCCCAACCAGCCGATGCCGCCGCCCAGGGTCAGGCCCGCGATACCGGTGTCCGAAACGGTGCCTCCGGTGGTGGCCATACCGAAGGCCTGGGCCTCCCGGTCCAGCTCCGCCCAGGTCAGCCCCGGCTGCGCCAGGGCCGTGCCGGCGGAGGGGTCGACGCGGGCGCCCTTCATCGGGGAGAGATCGACCATGAGCCCGCCGTCGCACACGGCCGCGCCGGACACGTTGTGCCCGCCGCCGCGGACGGACACCAGCATCTCCTGCTCTCGGGCGAAACGGACGGCGTCGATGACGTCGGAAACGCCGGCGCACCTGGCGATGAGGCCCGGACGCCTGTCTATCATGCCGTTCCAGACGCTGCGGGCGCCGTCGTAGCCGGCGTCCCCCTGGTGCAACAGCCGACCGCCCAGGCGTGCCTCGAACCGCCGTACCGCCGACTCGGACACCTGGCGACCCGATATGTCGAGGACCTCCCGCTGCGCCGTCATCGAGCCTCTTCGCCCTACTCTCTTCGCCCTACAAGGAGCTCAGGAGCCGGTTTACCGCCGCCACGATGCGCGGCGTGTCGGGTATGTAGGACGACTCCAGGGGCTTGCTCTTGGGTACGGGCGTATGCGGGGCCGTCACCTTGATGGGCGGCCCGTCCAGATAGTCGAAGGCCTCCTCGGCCACCGCCGCGCAGATGTCCGTGGCGATGCTGCAGCGGGGCGTGTCCTCGTCCACGACCACGACCCGATGGGTCTTCCGCACGGACTCCAGGACCAGGTCGTAGTCGATGGGGGAGATGCTCATCAGGTCCACGACCTCGGCGTCTACGCCGTCGGCCGCCAGGGTCTCCGCCGCCTCCAGGCAGAGCCTGGTCATGCGCGAGACCCCCACCAGGGTGATACTGCTCCCCGGCCGGACCACGCGGGCCTTGCCCAGGGGTATGGCGTAGGGCTCCTCGGGCACGGGCCCGGTCTCAGGGTACAGCAGCTTGTGCTCGAAGAAGACCACAGGGTCGTCGTCCCGTATGGCCGATATGAGCAGGCCCTTGGCCGAGTACGGGTCGCTGGGGACGACCCCCTTGATGCCGGGGATGTGGCTGAACATCGAGTAGAAGGACTGGGAGTGCTGGGCCGCCGAGCCGGTGCCGGCCCCGATGCGGGTCACCAGGGTGAAGGGCACCTTCACCTGCCCGCCGTACATGTACCGCATCTTCGCAGCGTTGTTCAGGATCTGGTCCAGGCACACCCCCACGAAGTCCACGAACATCAGGTCGGCGACGGGCCGGAGCCCCGTGGAGGCGGCGCCAATGGCGGTGCCGATGAACCCGGCTTCGGACAGGGGCGTGTCCATCACCCGCCTGGAGCCGAACCTGGTGATCAGGCCCTTGGTGGTCCGGAAGGAGCCCCCCCAGGAGTCTATGAACCCCTGCTCCTCCCTGCCCGCGCCGCCCGCTACGTCCTCGCCCATGTAGATGACGGTGGCGTCCCGTTCCATCTCCTGGACCAACGCCTCGTTGATGGCCTGCCTGTAGGGGATCTCCCGAGTGGCGGTGGTGGTCATCGGTCTCCTCTCGCTGCGAGCCCTTCCTCCCGGTCCGCCTCCGGCTCAGACCGCCATGTTGGTCCCGCGACGCAGGGCCTCCAGGGGATAGTCCACGTACACGTCCGTATACAGCTCGTCGGGGGAGGGAAAGGGGCTGTCGTCGGCGAACTTGATGCCGTCCTGGATCTGCTGCTCGACGGATGAGTCGATCCCGTCCAACTCCTCTTTGTTGAACGTTTCGTCTGCAATTACCCTGTTCCGGAACAGGACTAAGGGATCCCGGTCCCGCCAGAGCTTCTCCTCCTCCAGGGTGCGGTAGCTGTAGCGGTCGTCCCCGCCATGGTGTCCGTAGAAACGATACGTCTTGCACTCCAGCAGGCTCGGCCCCTGGCCGGCCCGGGCCCGGGCCACCGCCTCCCCTGCGGCCTCGTAAACGGCGAAAACGTCCATGCCGTCCACGACGACGCCCGGCATGTTGTATCCGGCTCCCCGGTCGGCCACGTTGGGGATGGCCGTGGCGTACTCCACGGGGGTAGACTCGGCGTACTGGTTGTTCTCGCAAACGAATATCACGGGGAGCTTCCATACTGAGGCCAGGTTCATGCTCTCGTGGAGGACCCCCTGGTTGGCGCCGCCGTCGCCGAAGAAGGCCACGGCCACGTTGTCGGTGCCGTTGACGGTGCTGGTGAGGGCCGCGCCCACGGCCAGCGGGACGCTGGCACCCACGACCCCGTTGGTGCCCAGCATGCCCTTGCTCATGTCGGCGATGTGCATCGAACCGCCCTTGCCCTTGTTGCAGCCGGTGGCCTTGCCGAACAGCTCGGCCACCATCAGCTTGGGGTCGACCCCTTTGGCGATGCAGTGCCCGTGGCCCCTGTGGGTGCTGGCGATGTAGTCCTCGTCCCGGAGGTGGGCGCAGATCCCCGTGGGCACCGCCTCCTGGCCGGCCGACTGGTGCATGGACCCGGGGATCTGCCGCTGGGCCACCGCGTTGGAGGCCAGCTCCTCGAAATGCCGGATGGTAACCATCGTGACGTACAGCGTCCGAAGGGTATCTTTGCTAAGCTCCATGGCACCCCCAAGCACGTAACGTGTCGAAGCTCCAACGCCCCAATCTTAGCACGGCCAGGGGTCGTGTCAATGGCCGCTGCCCAGCGGCGACGGGGGCCATCGTACCTCCTATCCGGGACCGGATAAGAGGGGGGCCTCCGCGCGCACGGGGTCACCGACGCCCGCGCCAAGGGCCTCCGCCGCGCTCCCGTTCCTCACCGCCACCTCCAGGGTGGCGGTGCTGCCCACGATGGCCAGCAGCGACCCGGCCTCGGAGTAGGAGCGGCTCAGACCATGGATGGGCCGCCCCCTCACCCGGAACACCAGACCCTCTACGCCGCGCAGCAGGCTACCGGGAATGTCGGTGATCAGGTTCCCGTACCGGTCCACGTGGACCACGCTGCCCTCCAGGACCGGACCGTCCCAGGCGGGCGTTGCCTGGGGCAGCAACGTGAGCCGTGACAGCCGCGGCCCGACTTCCCGGTCTGGTACGCCCAGCGAGAGGTGGGCCGCAACCGGCGCGAACACGTCCCGGCCGTGGAAGGTGTCGCTGGGTGGGCCCAGCCACAGCCCGCGATTGGACATCTCGTAGGCCTCGTAGCCCGGCGCCAGCCCCTCGCCGTCGGCGTAACCCGCCCTCGCCACGTGGGTGAAGACCCCGTTGTCCGGCCCTAGGAACCGCGCCGTGGGCGTCACCAGCAGGACCGCCCTCCGGGACGTCCCCACACCCGGGTCGACGACCACCACGTGGATGCTCCCGCTGGGAAAGAAGCGGTGACTGCTGCCGATGATGAAGGCCCCCTGGGCGATGGCCTGGGGCTCCACCTCGTGGCTCAAGTCCACGATGGTCGCCCGGGGGTTGATTCCCAGGATGACGCCCTTCATCACGCCGACGTAGGGATCACGAACTCCGAAGTCGGTGGTCAGGGTGATGATCGGAGGGGGAGCCGCCATTTACCTCCCGGGGAGGGCGAACCTGGCAACCGTGCTAGAAGAACCGTACGCTGAGTATGGATACCAACAGGAACACCGCGGCGAGGATGATGGTGAACTGGAACAGGGTCTTCTCCAGGCCTCGCCGGGTGCGGTAGCTGGCCTGGGCGCTGCCGAACAGCCCGGAACCCGACTCCCTCACCTGCATGAGGATCACCACTATGAGGACGCCGGAGATCAGTATCTGCAGAATGTTAAGAGCCATTGGCCACCCTCACCATCTCGAGCTTCCTCTTCACCAGGTCGTTGACCAGGGCCGGTTTGGCCCTGCCCCCGGTGAGCTTCATCACCTGCCCCACGATGAACCTGGCGGCCGTCTCCTTGCCTTTGACGTAGTCGGCGACCGCCTGGGGATGTGCGCCCACGGCCTCCTCCACCGCCGACTCCACGGCTGTCGAGTCGCTGATCTGAAGGTATCCCCGCTCCCGGACGACCACGGACGGGAGCTCCCCGGTGTCGAAGGACTCTTCCAGGACCCGCTTGGCCAGCGTGCCGCTGATGGCGTCCGACTCCACCAGCCGGGCCAGGTCCGCCATGTGGGCCGGCGTGACCCTGCTCTCCTGGATGCCGACGCCTTCCCGGCCCAGCAGGTGCGCCAGCTCCACCAAGACCCAGTTGGCGATGGTCTTGGCCCTTGCCGGACCCGCACTGCTCCCGCCCAGGGACATGCACTCCTCGAAGTAGTCTGCCGTTGCCCTGGCGCCGGTCAACAGAGCTGCGTCGTAGGCCGGCAGCCCGTACTGCTTGACGAACCGGCCGCGGCGCTTCTCGGGAAGCTCCGGCAGCGACCGGCGCAGCTCCTCGACCCACGCGGGCTCGATCACCAGGGGCGGGATGTCCGGCTCGGGGAAGTAGCGGTAGTCGTGGGCGTACTCCTTGCTCCTCTGGGAAACGGTGGCGCGCCGCTCCTCGACCCATCCTCGGGTCTCCTGCACCACCGTGCCGCCCTCCCCGACCACCCGGGCCTGGCGTGCGATCTCGTACTCCAGGGCGTCGTGGACGGCCCTGAAGCTGTTCATGTTCTTGACTTCCACCCGGGACATGTACTCCCGGCTCCCCCGGGGCCTGACGCTCACGTTGGCGTCGCAGCGAAAGCTCCCGTCCTCCATGTTGCCCGTGGACACCTCCAGGTAGCGGAGGATGGACCGGAGCCCCGTGAGGTACAGACGAGCCTCCTCGGCGGACCGCAGGTCCGGCTCGCTGACGATCTCCATGAGGGGAACGCCCCCCCGGTTTACGTCGACCAGGCTGTACTGACCACTCCGGTCTTCCGTGTCCCGGAAGTGCTGCAGCTTGGCCACGTCCTCTTCCAGGTGGACCCTGACAACGCCCACGCTCCTCGTATACGCCCGGTCTCCGCTTCCCACGTCCACTTCCAGGCGCCCGCCGGTGGCCACGGGCGCGTCGTACTGGGAGATCTGATACCCCTTCATCAGGTCCGGATACAGATAGTTCTTCCGGTCGAACTTCGTGTACGTGGCGATGTCGCAGTCGAGGGCCAGCCCCGTCACTATGGCGTGGCCCACCGCCCTCCGGTTGACCACGGGCAGCGTCCCGGGCATGCCCAGGCAGACGGGACAGACGAGGCTGTTGGGGTCCGCAGACTGGTACTCCGCGCGGCAGGAGCAGAACATCTTGCTGCGGGTGAGTAGCTGTACGTGGACCTCCAGTCCGATTACAGGCTCGTATTCCATTGCCTTTCCGACCACCGGTGCATCCACACGCGCGGCGCGGCTACCAGTATATCAGGGCCCCCGACGGGAATACAACGAAAGGGACCGGCCCCGGCCTCACTCCTCGGGCCATGCGTCCGGGCCTATGAGGGGCACGAAACGGCACGGACCCAGCAGCGAGACGCTAGGCCCCTCGTCGGTCCTGAGCACCCTCACCAGCTCCTGCTGCAGACGGGTGCCCACCGGTATCACCATGCGGCCTCCCGTCGCCATCTGGTCCATGAGGGTATAGGGAAGGGCCGGGGCCGCGGCAGTTACGATGATGGCGTCGAATGGCCCTCTGTCGGGACAGCCGAGTACGTGCCTGTCCACGCGCACCTCGACGTTGTCGCATCCCAGACGCAGCAGCTCGACCCGGGCCCGCTCGGCCAGCGCGGGAATGCGCTCCACTGTCAGGACGTGCCCCCGTGGCACCAGGTGCGAGAGGACAGCGGCCTGATATCCGCTGCCCGTGCCCACCTCCAGCACCCGCTCTGAGCCCTGCAGACCCAGGCAGCTTGTCATGAGGGCCACGATGTACGGCTGGGAGATGGTCTGCTCTTGGCCTATGGAGAGGGCTATGTCCTTGTAGGCCAGGTACCGGCTCTCCGAAGGCACGAAGGCCTCCCGGGGGACGCGCTCCATCCCGGCGATGACCCTTTCGTCGCCTATCTTCCGTCTGAGGCTCCGGAAAAGGTCACGCCGGTCCCGCTCTATGCTCCCCTTCGGCGCCACGGTCCCCCCAACGTTGCTACTATATCACGTAGTACGGGACGTAACAACTTGGGGCATCGAACTGAGGCCGGTGCAAACCTCGGGCTGCCCGACATCCCGTCACTCCCGCGAAAGCATGTCCTCGTACTCGATACGGAGGCGGGAGTCCAGGCCGCCCCACCCCTGGATTCCGGCTCGGGGGTCGGAATGACGGTAAGGAAGGCACCCCCATTTTCATCCCCATACGTGGCCTTCACAAGGCCATTGGCAATTCCGAGCCGCAGGTGAGGAATCTAAGGAACCCTACAACAAGCACGCCACGCCACGAGGCCACCAACCGGTACTTGCCGACATGGATAGATTCCTCTCGCCGCTTCGCGGCGTTCGGAATGACATGCAGGGGACCGTTCGGAGAAACGGCGCCAGTTATGGAAGAGTCTCCCGGCGCGGGAATGACGGCAAGCTGACGGACAGGGAGGAGGCTATCCCGCGTTCCGCGCCAGGACCGTTCGGAAGGCCTCCACGAAGGCGTCCACCTCACCCTGGGCCATGGGGTTGGACACGGCCCCCACCAGGTTCGCGGTGGACAGAATCCCCTCGTTCATGAGCCCCCAGAAGACCCTCTGGCGGAGGTCCCTGTCGCTGGAGTGTACGTCGCGGTAGGTCCGCACGGGACGGTCCAGGAAGTGGATGCCGAACAGGGACCCCAGGCCCGTCACCCGCACGGGGACGTCCAGCTCGGCGCACGCGTCCCGGACGCCCTGGCGCAGGCCCTCGGTAAGAGGCCCCAGCCGGTCGTAGACGTCGGGGGTCAGGTCTTCCAACGTCACGGCGCCCGCCACCATGGTCATGGGGTTTCCGTTGAAGGTGCCGGCGTGGCCCACCACGGGTCCCGTGGTGGGGTCGTACAGGTCCATCAGGTCCCTTCGACCCCCGAAGGCGCCCACGGCAAATCCCCCGCCGATGATCTTGCCGAAGGTGGTCATGTCGGGCCGGATGCCGTAGTGCTCCTGGGCACCGCCATGGGACGCCCGGAAGCTGATCACCTCGTCGAATATCAGGACGCTGCCGTCCAGCTCGGTAAACTCCCGCAGCGCGTCCAGGTACTCCTGGTCCGCGGGGACCATCCCCGACCCGCCCAACACGGGCTCGACTATGACCGCGGCCAATTCGCCCGCGTTGTCCTCCAGGATGGCCCGGGCCGCCGCCGTGTCGTTGAAGGGCATCACCACCACCTCTTCGACCACCGACGGGGGGAGGCCCGCCACACTGGGGACCGCCGTGGGACGTTCCGGGCTTCCTCCCATGGCCGGGTCGGTCCGCACGCTGACGGACACCGCGTCGTGGGTGCCGTGATAGCCGCCTTCGCACTTGGCGATCTTGGTCCTGCCCGTAAAGGCCCGGGCGGCCCTCACGGCGTTCAGGGTCGCCTCGGTGCCCGAGTTGGTGAAGCGGACCAGCTCGACCGAGGGCACCCGCCGGCACAGCAACCGGGCCAGGCGCACCTGGTGCTCGTTGGGTGCGTTGTAGACCAGCCCCCGGGCCGCCTGCTCCTGCACCGCCTTGACGACCGGTGGGTAGGCGTTGCCCAAGGGCAGGCTGGTCATGTTGCCGATGAAGTCCAGCCTGTCCGTGCCGTCCAGGTCCACGGCATGGCAGCCGCCCCCGTCCTGGATGTAGATGGGATAGGGCGCCCAGAAGATGCTGTTCCGGGTATCCCCTCCCGGGAGGTACCGCTTGGCCTCCTCCCACATCTCCCTGGACCTGGGCGTGGTCTCCAGGTACCGGTCCAGCTCGCTATAGACCGCGTCTCCAGCCATCGATCGTCCCTCCATCCTGCTCACGCCGGTCCGGCCTTCCCGCGGCGGGTCCGGCCCTAGGCCCGGCCCCGCCGGAGCACCCGGCCCGCGGTGTCGCCGGTGAACCGCCCGCCCTCGACGGAGACCCGTCCGTTGACCAGGACGTACTCGATGCCCTCGGGGTACTGCCTGGCCTCTTCGAAGGTGGCCCTGTCTATCACCATATCCGGGTCGAAGACGACCACGTCGGCGTCGGCGCCGGGCCGCAGCATCCCCTTGCTCGCCAACCCCAGCTTTCGCGCCGGGAAGGAGGTCATGCGGCGCACGGCGTCCTCCAGGCTGAGCAGGCCCTCCTCGCGAACGTAGCGGCCCAGTATCCGGGGGTAGGTGCCGTACACCCGGGGGTGGGGGTTGCCCGGGGTGTACAGGCCGTCGGTGCCCACCATCATGGTGGAATGAACCATCACCGTACGAACGTCCTCCTCGGACATGGAGAAGGACACCATGGCTACGGCGCACCGCTCCTCCAGCAGCAGGTCGAAGATGGCGTCCACCGGGTCCTGGCCGCGCATGCCGGCGATCTCCTGGATATTGCGGCCGATGAAGCGCTGGTTGGCGTCGCCCGGCAGGGAGGAGATGGTCACCTTATCCAGCGTCGCGCCCATGCGCGTCTCACCCTCGGCGTTCAGCACCTCGCCCCTGATGCGCTCCCTGGCATCGGCGTCCTCCAGCCGGGCCACCACCTGGTCCACGCCGCCCTCCTGGGCCCAGGGAGGCAACACCGCCTGGAGGGTGGTGCTGCTGGCCTGATAGGGGTACTGGTCGATGGTTATGTCAAGCCCCTCGGCCCTGGTCCGTTCGATGAGAGCCAGGGAGTCGCGCACCTTGCCGTGGTGGGCCCTGCCGACGGCCTTGTGATGGGAGACCTGGACGGGCAGCCCGGCCCTGCGCCCGATCTCGATGGTCTCCGCCACCGACTGCACCAGGTCCTGACCTTCGTTGCGCATATGGGTGGCATATATCCCGCCGTACTCCCCCGCCACGCGGGCCAGCTCGACGATCTCCTCCGTTTCGGCGTAGGTCCCGGGAACGTACACCAGGCCGGTGGAGAGACCGAAGGCCCCTGAGCCCATCGCGTCGGCGACCAGCGCCCTCATGCGCTCCAGCTCGGCGGCCGAGGGCGCCCTCTGGTCGAACCCTGTCACCGCGATGCGCACGGTGCCGTGGCCCACCAGCGGGGCGATGTTGGTGGAGGGCGACGAGGCGTCCACCGCGTGCAGGTACTCGCCTAAGGTGCGCCAGTCCCACGAGACGCCACTGGGAGGAGTGATGAAGGCCATATACCGTTTCAGCATCTCCTCGGTGTCCGGGTCGAGGGGCGCCGCCGTGAACCCGCAGTTGCCCGCGACCTCGGTGGTGATCCCCTGCCTGAGCTTGTAGTCCTGGACGTCTTTGTAGAACACCGTCAGGTCCGCGTGGGCGTGCATGTCTATGAACCCGGGGCAGACGCACATGTCCCGGGCGTCGATCACCCTGGCGGCCCCCTGGGAGCCCGCCTTGCCCACGTACTCGATGCGCCCGTCCGTGATGGCGACGTCCCCCCGAAACCAGGGGTTCCCCGTGCCGTCGAGGACCCTGCCGTTGCGTATCAGGATATCGGTCATGACTCCTCCCGGGCCGAAGGCCGGCCGAGGGTCCTGGCAAAGAACTCCACGGCGTGCGCCACCGCCTCGGCTTCCCTATCCCACCAGAAGTGGTCCACTCCCTCTGCTATCCGCCACTCCACGGGCCCTCCCATGGACTCCAGCCGCTCCTTCAGGGGCTCCACGGGCACCGACTCGTCCCTGTCGCCGCACACGAACAGCTTGGGCCTGGGGTCGGCGTCGATCTCGGCGTGCTCCAGGAACCGGACGGGCGGCGAGAACAGGACGATGGACCTGGCCGAAGGGTAGCCGGAGAGGTTCCGGAGAATGACGCCGGTCCCAAAGGAGTAACCGGCAATCCCCAGGCGGGCCGGGTCCACGCCCTCGGCCTCCCCCAGGGTCCGCAGCGCCGCCTCGGCGTCCCGGACCTCCAGCTCTCCCTCGGTGTGGGTGCCCTGGCTGTTGCCCACGCCGCGGAAGTTGAACCTGAGGGCGGCGAACCCCGCCTCCACCAGACCGTGGTAGACGGAGAGCACCAGGTTGTTGTTCATGTTCCCGCCCCGCAGGGGATGGGGATGGCACAGCACGACTCCCGGGAACGGGCCCGGCCCCTGGTCGGGAAGCCCCAGGACTCCCTCCAGCTTCAGGTCTTCCGCATCGAAGGCCACGGCTGTCTGGCGCATGCTTCAACCCCAGGCGAGAATAGCCCCATCTTAAGTTCCAAGGGTGTTTTTGACAAGGTTGGGGAGTTCAGGGCCACGGGCACCGGGCCCAACACGAGTATCACAGAAAGGAGGCCCGTGCGGCGGGATGCCATGCTGCCCTGCTTACCGCCATGCTCGACTACGCTCGCGACACCCAGCCCGTCAGTCCCGCGCACGGAGACCTTTGAGTAACTCCCGGTGCGGGCTAAATCACGAAGACCGATGCGGGCCAAATCACGAAGACCGACTAGATATGCTCGTGCCTAAAGCCCCAGGACTTGGATACCCGCTTTCGCGGGTATGACGGTTATGGAACAGTCTCCGTACGCGGGAATCCACGCCCCCACCCCTGGATTCCGGCCTTCGCGGGAATGACGCGTAGGGAGGGGCGCAATGACGGTACGGAGGATGGCCGGAACGACGGTGGGGAAAAGGACCAGCATTCTCATCGGCTGTTGCGCCGGCTTCTCGTAAGCGGGCGTCTTGCCTGGGTCGAGCGGCGCTGATATGATATTAGGGGACCCTAGGCACGAGCACAGGGAGGTACGATGAGCTTGCTGGGTGAGCCGCCCCTTTTGATCTTCCGGGGCATCGGCGGACCTGAGATCGCCATCATAGCCGTCGTGATCCTCCTGCTGTTCGGCGCCACGCGGCTTCCCAAGATCGGCGCGTCCCTGGGTCAGGGGCTGCGCGCCTTCAAGGGCGCGGTGACGGGTCAGGAGGTCATTGACCTGGAAGACACCGACGAGGACGCCAAGAAGGTCAAGTCCGGGTCGAAGAAGTCCAGCTAGGTCTCTCCGGCCGCCCATTCATCGGGACCGTCACCCCCCTTCGGCCGTCGCCTCCGGATACGTCGATGAGCCGGGCCGGACAGCCAGCCTCGCCAGCCATATCCCCAGCTCGTACAGCAGTATCAGCGGCACCGCCACCAACCCCTGGTTAAGGGGATCGAAGGTGGGGGTGATCAGAGCCCCCAGGATAAAGGACACCACCACCCAGTACCTGCGCCACCGGGCGAACCCCCTCCAGGACACTATCCGCAGCTTGGCCAGCAGGAACATCACTACGGGCGTCTCGAACACCACCCCCAACCAGAACAGCAGCGTCACCACCACGTTGACGTAGTTGCCGATGCGGATCATGGGCGTCGCGATGTCGCTACCCCAGCCCACCAGGAATCTGATGGCCGGGGGTATCATCACGAAGTACCCGAAGGCCACCCCCGCCGCGAAGGCCAGCACCACCCCAGGCATGAACGCGAACACATAACGCTTCTCCCTGGACGTAAGCCCCGGCGCGACGAACATGATGACCTGGAACAGCACCACGGGGAATGCCAGCACCAGGCCGGACAGCAGGGAGACCTTCATCGTCACGGCCAACATCTCGGTGACCTCGACGAATATGAGGCCAGCCCCGCCGTCGGCGGCGGCCTCCAGCTCCGAGGGGCGCAGGAGCAGGCGGATGATCCGCTCGTGGAAGACGAAGGCCACGGCCATGGCAACGACCACGGCCGCCACCGAGATGATCAACCTCTTGCGAAGCTCCTCCAGGTGTTTTCGCAGGGGAGTTTCCGTGACGTTCACCTGGGCGGCCCCGGCTCCTCCGGTCCTCTACGGTCCACCGGCTCGGGGCGGTTGATGCTGTTCTCCAGCTCCCTTTCCTCCGCCTCCACGGCCTTGGACAGGTCGGTCATGGAACGCCTCACCTCGCCCAGCATCCTTCCGATGCTCCTGGCCCCCTTGACCGTTCCGGCCGGGCCCAGGACGACCACCGCGATGAGAAGTATGACCAGAAGCTCCAGGACGCCGATGCCCAGGAAGTCCACTCGTCACCATTCCTTTCTATTGACCCTGTCCATACCAATATAACGCAACCCGTATCGGGTGCCAAGGAACCTACGCCGTCCTTGACAGGACTCCGGCCCACGGGTATAAACTGAACCGAGCGGGCGGCCTCTTGAATCTCCGGCCCTCTGCCGCCATCCAAAATGGACAACCCCACGGAGGGAAGGAGCAAAATGGCGGGGACATACCCGGTTACCGATCAGGACTTCGAGGAAAAGGTGTTACAGTCGGACCTGCCCGTACTGGTCGACTTCTGGGCCGATTGGTGCATGCCCTGCAAGATGATAGCGCCCATCGTCGAGGAGCTCTCCCAGGAGTACGACGGCAAGGCGGGGTTCGCCAAGCTCGACGTGGACGCCAACCCCACCACGGCGATGACTTACGGGGTGCGCAGCATCCCGACCCTGCTGGTGTTCAAGGACGGCCAGCCCGTGGACCAGATCGTCGGCGCGGTCCCCAAGGGCGCCCTGAAGAAGAAGATCGACTCCGCCCTAGAGTAGGACGTCCCAACAAGGGAGTGGATGGGGCCCGGTGGCTCTTGCGGACTTCAAATCCGTTGTGCCTCGTTAGCACGGGGTAGGTGGGTTCGACTCCCTCCCACTCCCGCCA
>JAGWBJ010000005.1:318925-332606 GCA_021295955.1 Dehalococcoidia bacterium
GCTAGCACGGATGTCCCAATTAAGGCCGAAGCCGGTTGGGATAGTCTTCGCCATTCGAGCACCCCCGGGGTACTAGTCGACCTGTCCACCCAGTACTGCCAGTTCAAGACGCCGGTCGATACGTCCAACGACATCAGGTAGCGGCCCACCAAGAACGTCCTCACCGCGTTTCTTCGCGGGTCACGAGCAGTGCTACCAGCGTGGGAATCGAGTTGGCGACTACCTACTATAGCCCGAGGGTCGCACTGCCTCCCGTGAATTGCGTGTGATGTGATCCAGCAGGAAGGCCAGATCCTGATAGGCGACCAGGTCCCCCAGGCTTCTTTCCAGCGATTGGGCCTGGTCCAGCAGGGAGAGCAGGTCGCGGTGCACAGACTGGCTGGCTGAGTCGACGAAGGGCAGGCTGCCGTACCGGTCTCCGGCCAGTGCGATCACTGCCCCCAGTCGCAAGAGAGGGTCGTTGGCCGCGCCAAACTCCATGTTGTCCTGAACCGTGATGTTGGTGTGTTGACGGTTGGACTCCCCAGTGGACGGCGTCGACCAACGCAGCTCCACGTCGCCGAGGTTGAGAGGGCTGGCAAACCACGGGTCCTTGAGCTCCAGCTCGTAGAAGACCGTGGTGGCCGATCCGGCGGGTATCTCCGCGAACTCCTTGCGGGCCTGTGTGAAGGACTCGTCGGAGGTGACGCGGTTCTCGTAGCCCACAATGCGCCACGCATCCACCACGTTGGAGTCCCAGGTCACCTGTGCACGGGTCTGGTCGGCGAAGGGTATGGACAGGGCCAGCCAGTTCTCCCGGCTGAAGGTTGCGCGGGCCTGGCCAACGTCCGTGAGGTAGCGGTACCAGCCATTCCCATGCTGGGCCAGCTGCTCCAGCAGATAGTCGTTGAAGTTCTCGATGCCCACGCCGATGGTGATGAGCCGCAACGGGTTGCTGCTATCATAGTCGCCGGCGCTCTCCAGGATCGCGAATGGGTCAGTGGCGTCCATGTTGGCAACCCCGTCCGACATCAGAATGGACGGGCAGAGCCCGCGCACCGCATGTCCCCCGGCGGCATCAAGGCAGCTCCGGGAAGGTAGGTAGTCATGTTCCTCACATGGTGGATTCTGCCCTTGGCCCTGGTGGTACTGTCCCCCTGCGTCAACGTCGACATATCGGTCTCCCGTGACCGCGACGAAACACCCGTGGTCAGGATAGAGGATGTCAGGTTCGAAGTGGAGGTCGCCGATACCCAGCGGCTCCGGCAGAGGGGATTGACTGGCCGGCCGTACTTGGAGGAGCGCAAGGGTATGCTCTTCATTCCAGACGGGCCCGAAGTAGCTCCCTTCTGGATGAAGGGAATGCTCTTTCCCCTCGATTTCATCTGGATCGGCCGTGACTGCCGTGTGGCGGACGTCAACACATACGCCAACGTCCCCACACCCGGCACGCCCGACGACGAGATGCGCAGGTACCGTCCCTACCCGACAGCCACCTATACCCTCGAAGTCAACGCCGGGGAAGCCGACCGGCTCCGAATCAGAGTCGGCGACAAGGTGAAGTTCGAAAACATCGACGGTCGTTGCTGACCGGGCCCTGGAACACACAGACGCCCCCATCCGTCCCAGTCACCCCAAGGAGCCAACGCTTGGCTGGGCTTTACTCCATCGCAGAGGCCAGTTATCATGATCCCACACAAGAAGCTGAAGATAGGGCCACCTGATGGGCACCGGCTGTCCCGTATTCACGAAAACACTACGAGTTTACTCCACGATATTCGGAATAGGCTTGGTATGCCTGCTGGGTGTCACCTCGCTGTCGGCATGTAACCCCACTCCTCAGCCGACCGGCACGCCCCCTCCCCAGCCGACCAGCACACTCGCGGCCCTGCCAACCACCGCGCCCACCCCGCTCCCGACCAGCACCCCCGCTCCGCAGCCGACCGGCAAGCCCATCCCACTGCCGACCAGCACGCCCATTCCGCCGGTGAAGCTTGCACTGGATGCCGATGCGACGGTGGTCGGTTACTGGTCCGATAACACCGCCAACGTGGAGCTTGCACTATCGATTCGCAACGAAAGTGAACGTCGGCTAGACGGGGCCGTGCCAATAGCCGTCGCCTGCAACCACGATGGTGAGGTTGTCAATGATTGCGGCCATGAGATGAGCGTGTCGCTGGCGGATGGATATGCGTCCACATCCGACACAGTCACCCTTCGGGTTCCAGCCGGGGACGTGTCCTTCAGCTTCGCATACGGCGAGGCCGGGACTCAGAGCCTGGATTTGAACGTGCCTGAGCGTATCTTGGGCGTCGATCGGGACGTGTGGGCCTGCTTCAGTGATACGTCCAAAGTAGACACAGTTTGGGAGGAGGACGAGGGCATTGGTTGCGCAGCCTGGGCGAAGGAGTCGATTCTGAAGTGGGATCAAGCGTTGCCGGTAACCGTGTCGATCAACGGACCGGATGGCTTCGCGGAGGAATTCAAAAACGTGCTCAACGATCTATCCCCCATACTGAACCTTCAGTTCGAATGGGTCGGCACCGACTCCGAAGCCAACATTGCCGCCCACATTGGCCTTACGGCCTCGGACCTCCATTCGCAGGACGTGTTCTGTTTTCGCGCCGATGCCTTCGGGTGCGCCGATACCCTGATTGATGGACGAGCAGGCAGGGTCAAGAGCGGCGAAATCATCGTCTACAACCTGTGGCCCGAGGAGGGCGCTGATCTGGGCGAGTTCGACCAGCAGACCAGGGAGCGCTTCAAGGCGGCGATGATTCACGAGGCCGTGCATGCCCTCAGCCGAATGAACCATCGGACAGAGGTCCTCAGCATAATGAACGACGCGGTCCACCTCAGGGCGGAGTTGAGTCCCATGGACCAAGCGTTGCTGAGGCTGCACGGGCACCGACTGGCAAGGCCGGGGATGACGATAGCTGAGCTGGAAGGTCTGATCGTGTTCAACGACGATCTTATCGATCCTCGGCCGCCGGACCCTCGACTGACGGCGTGGAAGCTGGCATCGAACGCGTATAGAGAGCTCCGCGAGGCTACGACCGCAAGCTTCAGGGTCCGTTCTTCGTTCCCGGACTGCTCTACAGAGTTCGGTTGGGCTGACTACGAGGTGGGTAACCTGACTCGCTTTCATCCATACTTCGTCTGGGTAAGGATCGAGGACGACGACAACCTGATCTACGTACTCCAGCCCCTTCCAGATGAGTCCGAGTACTGGCGTCAGTTGCCCACCGGATGGTCGGGGGTGAGTCTTGACAACCTTTCCGATGCCTTATCCGGTTGGCGTGGAGACCTGTCCGACCCCCATCACATGCTCGAGAGCATTCTGTATCACGCCGACTGGACCGATGCCGGTGTTTCGGTGGACGCGGACGGGAGGGCCAGACTCCAGTTTCAGCTGGACAGGGTCCGCGGGCCCGCTACCGCGCCTGTCGAAAGCGTGAGCGTCGTCGTGACCATCGATGAGGAGACCTACACAATATCCGACTACGGCATGGAGTGGAGGCTTCGGGGCGACGGGTGCGAAGCATACCGCATCGAAGCGACCGGCGGTCGGTACGGGACCTACTTTGCCCTGCCGGATGCAGTACGGCACGGCTCCGACTTCATAGAGAGCTGCGAGGCACAGTCCCTAGACCCCCTGGGAGGATACGTGCGAGTATCCCAAAGCTGGCACCGGGAGTGCCTCGCCATAGAGGGGTATGCTCGGTCCTACCGGTTCTCCCTGGACGGCTGGTCGTTTGTCCGCTTCGATGTGGCGTCTGCCGATGATGCACTTCTCAAGCTGTGGAAGCAGAACTATTCCGGCGGCGAGATGGTGGAACCGGAGGCCGCCGGATACCTTGAGGGTGGCCATGGCGTACCCGATGAGAGCCGTCTCTACTGGGCCCATGTCCCCCTGCCGGCCGGCGAGTACACGGCCGAGGTCGTCACCCGCAACCGTGCGTCACCGGGCGATTTCACGTTCACGCTCGCCAACCAGCCCACACCCCCGCCGCCCTATAGGTTCAAGTCAATCAGTGTCTCGGGTAACCGCTCCTGTGGCCTGCTCTTGGATGGCACCCCGCTGTGTTGGGGGCTGCGAAACGTCGAAGGACGAGGATGGGTTCCGCCCGACGGCAAATTCGCGTCGATCAGCGTAGGAGCCCATACGTGCGCGCTGCGCGAGGATGGGACGCCTGTGTGTTGGGACTTCAAACAGGAGGGTAAGCACACATGCGGACCCAAGGATGGCGGCACCTACTGCCGGCTCGACGACCAGGAGAGCCCGACCGACCGGCCCCCGGACCTGGATGGAGGGGCGGTCTCCGTACGGTCAGTTTGGGTCACCGCCGGCTATTACGATCAGACGCCACCGCCCGGTGAGAGACTTGCGTCCATCAGTACCGATTGGGTACACTCCTGCGGGCTGCGCCAGGACGGGACGCCCGTCTGTTGGGGTAGCGACCAGGATGGAAAGGCATCTCCTCCGCCTGGTGAGAAGTTCTTGTCCATCGATGCCGGGAGCATCCATTCCTGCGGCCTCCGCCAGGATAGCACAGCGGTGTGCTGGGGCGCAGGCTACCATCAGCGGCTGCGGGTGCCCGAAGGCGAGCGTTTCGTTGCAATCGCAGTCGGCGAAGACCATAGTTGTGGGCTGCGCGAGGACGGATCGACTGCGTGCTGGGGCGGGAGAGACGCTCTCAGCATATGCACTAGCGACCCCGGTGGCTTCTATAGTTGTCTTAGTGTTGGGACAGTGGATCACCTTCCCTTAGCGCCGCCGGAACGTGAACGGTTCGCGTCTCTGGCTGGGGACCCCTATTGTGGCCTCACGGTGGACGGTAGGGCGGTGTGCTGGACCAACTACCAGTCCGGACTGGTGCCGGCTCCGGAAGGCGAACGTTTCACGTCCATCAGTTCGTCATCCCAACACGCCTGTGCCCTGCGTGCCGACGGCACCGCGGCGTGCTGGGGCCGGAACCGGCATGGGCAGGCGTCACCACCTTCAGGCATTAACCTGACCAACCACCAGGTGACGGATCAAGCCCCCGTGGGCCTCGTCTCCATCAGCAGCGGCCACTTTCAGACTTGTGCCCTCGACTCGGACGGCGACGCCGTTTGCTGGGGCCCCAACTGGTGGAAAGGCCGATTCGCCGATCGATTCGCCTCCATCAGCAGCGGAGGGGCCCATGCCTGTGGGGTCCGTTTGGACGGTACTGTAGCCTGCAGGGGAGCCAACGATCTAGGCCAATCGTTGCCGCCGGATGAGACCTTCGTCTCAGTCACCAGTGGCGGCGAGCATACCTGTGGCCTCCGAGATGATGGGACCGTCGCATGTTGGGGCAGGAACAACTATGGCCAAGCGTCGCCACCAGAGGAGACTTTCAGCTCCATCAGCAGCGGTTCGCTCCACGTCTGTGGGCTCCGCTCCGACGGCACCGCTGTGTGCTGGGGGTATCTTGCCTCGGCCCGGACACCGGCGTCCACTGGGGAAGTTTTCTCATTCATTAGCAGCGGTGGTGCCCATACATGCGCCCTACGCGTGGACGGTACGCCCGTATGCCGGGGCCTGAACGAGGATGGGCAAGCGTCGCCGCCTGAGGAGTCCTTTGCTAGCATCAGCAGCGGAGCGCATCACACGTGCGCCCTCCGTTCGGACGGTACCCCCGTGTGCTGGGGCTGGAACTCGTCTGGACAGGCATCGCCGCCAGCCAACGAGGTCTTCGTATCGATCAGCTCTGGCGGTAGCCACACCTGTGGCCTTCGCGCCGACGGCACTGTCGTATGCTGGGGTGAGAACCGCTTCAGCCAAGCGACACCCCGTCGCTAGCGGCTACTATCTTGCGAACACCCCCACCGGCCGGACGCAACTGACGCCATCCCGGCGTCCCAAGACCCCTCGCACGGCCCGAACCAGAGCCCCCACCGCGTCGGGCGGTGGTATAATCGTGCCTCCTGGCCCAGCAGAGCACGAAAAGGGGGAATCCCATGGACAAGGCCGACATCCCGTTCCTGAACGCCGCCGAGCTGTCTCGGCTGATCCGCGACAAAGAAGTGTCGCCCGTGGAGGCCACCGAGGCCTACCTCGACCGCATCGACGACGTTGATTTCAGGTTCAACGCCTATCTCACGGTGTGCCGCGGCGACGCCCTTCAGGCGGCCCGTGAAGCCGAAAAGGCCATCGCCAGGGGCGGCTACCTGGGGCCCATGCATGGGGTCCCCGTGGCGGTGAAGGACCAGATGTGGAGCAAGGGGGTCCGCTCCACGGGGGGCTCGCGCATCCTGGCCGACTTCGTGCCCGAAGAGGACTCCACGGCCGTGGCCAACCTGAAGAGGGCCGGGGCGGTCCTCCTGGGCAAGCACAACATGACCGAGTTCGCCATCACAGCCTTCTCCCACCGGTTCCGAATCCCCCACAACCCGTGGAACCTGGACTTCTCGCCCGGGGGGTCCAGCAGCGGCTCCGGCGCAGGCACCGCCGCCTTTCTGTGCGCCACCTCCGTCGGCGAGGACACGGGTGGGTCGTTGCGGCGCCCCTCGGCCTGGTCCGGGCTCGTCGGCATGAAGCCGGGATGGGGCAGGGTGAGCCGCTACGGAGTCATGCCCGGGGTCTGGTCCATGGACACCCTGGGGCCCATATCCCGCGGGGTCGAGGACGCCGCCATAACCCTGGCGGCCATCGCCGGCTACGACCCCAAGGACCCCTACACGTGGAACACCCCCGTGCCGGACTACGCCGCGGCCCTGGACGGCAGGATAGGCGGCATGAAGGTCGGCGTCATATCCGAGGAGGTCCACAGCGAGGTGGCCGACCCCGAGGTCCTGGACGCCGTGGTAGCCGCCACGAAGGTCCTCGGAGGGCTGGGCGCCTCGGTGGAGGAGGTCTCCATACCCCTGGCGCGACACATGACGGACATATCCGGCCTGCTGATCCGCGTGGAGTCGGCAGCCTACCACCACAGATCGGTCCGGGAACGTCTGCAGGACTACGGCCATGACAACCAAATAGGCCTGCTGACGGGCAGCATCGTGCCGGCCCAGGTCTACTACAAAGTCCAGAAGCTGCGGACCCTGCTCCGGGACCAGATCCTGAAGGCGCTGGAGGAGTACGACGTGCTGGCCCTGCCCACGTCGGCCAGGACCGCTCCCAGGATTCAGGAGTCGGACCTGGTCATCACGGACAAGGCATCGGCGGAGCAGCTCCCGTTCATGCGGACCAGCGCCTTCAACCTGGCCAGCACCCCGGCGGTCTCCGTACCGTGCGGCTTCAGCACCGCCGGCCTGCCCATCGGCCTGCAGATTACGGGCCGCCCGGGAGCCGAGGAGACGGTCCTGAAGGTGGCCCACGCCTACGAGCAGGCCACACCCTGGCACACCATGAGGCCGCCCCACGCTTAGTGGAGTAGCTACCGACCCTCGGTTTCCCTCATCAGGTCGGCGGCCCTCTCGCCGACCATGATGGCCGTGCCGTTGGTGCCGGCGGAGACGATGTCCGGCATGATGGACGTATCGACCACCCTCAGGCCCTCCACGCCGTGGACCCTGCAGTACTGGTCCACCACCGCCGTCGGGTCCGACGCCGGCCCCATCTTGCACGTGCCCGACATGTGCTGGGTCGTGGTGGATGCCACCGTCCTCACCATCCAGCGGTCGAGCGCGCCGTCCGACTCCAGGTCCTCGTCCGCGGGCTCCAGCCTCCGCGCCACGATGCCCTTAAACGCGTCGTGCTCCAGCAGTCGGACGCACAGGCGCAAGCACTCCCGCAGCCTCTGGCGGTCCCAGGAGTGCTCCAGGAACCGGTAGTCCAGGTTCGGCTGGACGTGGGGGTCGGCGGCGGCGAGGGTGAGATCGCCCGACCCGGCCGGTCTGTACAGCGACGGCGTAAGACGCAGCCCGTCGTGCTGCCTCGGGTCCTGGCCCAGCTTGATGGCGAAGGACGCTGGCATGACCATCAGGTCGTTGGGACTGCCGGAGCCCGAGGCCGTGAAGTGCAGCGCGCACTGGCGGCGGGGAGCGTCGGGGTCCATGACGACGCCCTCCTCGACGGCGAGCCGGACACCTATCTGTGGGTGCTCCTTCATATTCTTGCCCACGCCCGCCAGGTCCTGGACCACCGGTATGCCGAGGCGGCTGAGCTGGTCTCCGGGCCCCACTCCCGACAGCAATAGCAGGTGTGCCGACTTGATGGCGCCGGCGCTGAGCACGACCTCCCGGCCCTCCACGGTGAACTCCCGGCCGCCGCTCTCGACGCGAACGCCGGTGGCCCTCCGCCCCGAGAACAGGATGCGGGTCACCAGAGCATTGCCCCTGACCGTGAAGTTCAACCGGTGGCGCGCCGGGTTGACGTACGTAAGGGCGGCGCTCATCCTGACGCCGTCCACGTTGTTGACGGCCAGGGGGCTGATGCCCGTCGCCTCCGGGTGGTTGATGTCCAGGTGCTCGGGGAACCCGGCGTCCAGGCAGGAGCGGTAGAAGGCCTCTGGGAAGGGCAGGAAGTCCCGCCGCTTGTGGTGTCTGACGGGCACCGGCCCGTCGGACCCGTGGAAGTCGTCGCGGTAGTCCAGGTCCCTCTCCATTTTCCTGAAGTAGGGCAGGACCTCCACGAAGGACCACCGGGGGTTGCCCGCGGCGGCCCAACCGTCGAAGTCGTGGGGACTCCCCCGCAGGAGCACCGCGCCGTTGACGGCGCTGCCGCCGCCCATCACCCTGCCCCGCACCATGGGGGTCGGTCCGGGCTGGTCGGGCGTGGGCCAACCGTCGAAGGACCAGACGTGGGGACCGTCCACCGACGACGCCATCTGGTTGTTGCTGTACTTGATGTCGTCGGGAAGACTCTGGAAGTCCGGGTAGTCCGGCCCGGCTTCCAGCAGCAGCACCGACCGGGCCGGGTCCTCGGATAATCGCGCCGCCAGGGCGCACCCGGCGTTGCCGCCTCCAACCACGATCACGTCGTACTTCATCATTGACACCGCGGGCCGGACTCCGCCAGAGCCATTCTATGCCTCCCCACGCAAGAGCGGCAAGGGAGCTGTCCCGCCCCTGTCCACAACCAGCTCACCATTTTGTTATGTCACCTGAAGCCGAACCCCGTCGCGTGGGCCATGGCTCTCCACCCAACCTGAGACTGATATGAAGACGAGTTGCAGCTCCCCTGTCCGTCATTCCCGTGTAAACGGGAATCCACGTCCACCCCTGGATTCCGGCCTCCGCCGGACAGACGGTGGGGAGGGGACCGCCATTCTCATCCCCACACGTGGCCTTGACAAGGCCATGGCAATTCCAAGCCGCAACTTGTTTCTGAGCCGCCTAAACTGTCATTCCGAGCCGCAGGTGAGGAATCTCGGGCCCCTTAGTCAGGGAACCCGAAAACCCGGCAGCGGCCGCGGGCGGGCCGGTTTGACCGCAGGGCCCCACGCTGATACATTCTCTCCATCCCAACGGTGCAGGAGTTTCAGATGGGCAGAATGGACGGCATGGTAGCCATCGTGACCGGCAGCAGCAGGGGCTTGGGGAGGGCCATCGCAAGGCAGTTCGGCCGAGAGGGGGCTACGGTGGTGGCCTCCGCCCGCCCCAAGTCGCCCACGGGCCTTCCCGGGACTCCCGACGACACCGCTACGGCCATAGAGGCCGAGGGAGGCTCCGCCATCTCCGTTCCCTGCGACGTCTCGGCCAAGGACCAGGTGGACGCCCTGGTCGACACCGTGGTGGACCGGTACGGAAGGGTCGACGTGCTGGTGAACAACGCCGGCATCATGGTCATCGGAGAGACCCTGATGGAGATCGACGAGGCCCGCTGGGACCTGTCCATGGGCACCAACGTACGCGGCCCCTACCTGATGTGCCGCGGGGTGGTGCCGGTAATGATGGAGCAGCGGCGGGGCAGCATCATCAATATCGGGTCCAGGATGGGCTACGACCACCTCAGGGGCGGCGGCGTGCTGTACAGCTCCAGCAAGGCTGCCCTGCACATGTTCAGCCGCATCCTGGCCGAGGAGCTCCGGGAGCACAACATCGCAGTCAACATCCTGAACCCGGGCAGCCTGGCCAGCGAGGGGTCGTCGGTGATCCCCTGGGCCCAGCACGACTGGCACCAGCGAGTGGACCCGGCCGTGGTCGGGCCCTCCGCCGTGTACTTGGCCCTGCAGGACGCCTCCTCGATGACGGGCGAGATGGTCGCCAGGGCCGAGTTCGGCCAGACGTGGGGACAGGACTTCGACCAGGGACAGGGGTGAAGGCCGGGTGACACCGGCCATGGGCATCTAGGGGGCGCTATGGGCGACCCGGGTGTCCTCTAGGTCCCGATGCGCACCGGGTCCGCCGCGTCCCTCACCGAGCGTATGATGGACAGGACCGTCAGCCGCCCTGTCCGGGGGTTCTCGGTGGGCGTGTTCTCGATGTGAATGGTGAGCAGGCCGAACTCCCCCTCGACCTCCACGTCGTGGCAGTTGCGCCCGAGGCCGGGCACGGCCATGATCCTGATCATCGTCCTGTCGGGCCCCAGCCCAGCGAGGCTCACGGCGGCCGACACGTTGACGTTGGCCGGGAACGCCCAGCACGCCTCCCGCGCGGTGCCGTAGAAGACGTCCATCTCGTGGTCCAAGCCCTCCAGGTCGATGCCGTTCTCCACCAGGTACGGCGCTCCCTCCAGGGCCTCGGGGGGCTTGCGGGTGACCATCGTCACCCGGTCCACGCCGCCGGCGCACGCCGACTTGATGCCGTCCAGACCGGCGATGGCCCCCGAGGGCGCCATCAGCCTGCATCCGGTCTCCCGGGACCGGTCCATGACCTCCGGGTGGTCCAGGAGCGCCCCCACGCTTATCACCATCAGGTCCTTGCCCGCGTCGAAGGTCTGCCTGGCCAGGTCGGGCACCACGTGCCCCCCCGCCGTCTCCACCACCAGTGTGGACCTGTCGATCAGGTCCTCCAGGTCCAGGTAGGGCGGCGGCTCGCTGAGCTCGGACAGAAAGGCCCTGGCCTTCTCGGCGTTCCGGCTTGCGACGCCGGCCACAGGAGGAATTCCGCCCGACTGGGCCTCCCGCACCAGGGACCTCCCTATGGCTCCGCAGCCGACAATGCCGATGGAAGCAGCCATCGCACCCCTCTTTTCTTGAATGTCTCCCGCCCGAGCAGGACAACCATTATACACCGGCGCCCAAGGATGGCCGGGGGCACGATCAATGGCCTGAGAACCGGAACGGCCCGTGTCGATTCGGAGAACCCTATGAAGAGCCTTACTCCTCAAACCTACAACTGCTTGCTGCAGATGGTTGACTCCATCCCACGCTGCTGAGCACGGGGCCCTGTCTTTGGCATCAAAGACCGGATATACACTCCTTGTGAAGCGTTGATGACGGGCGTTGAGATCCACCCCCAAGAAGCCAGGCGGCAACAGAGAGGGAAGGGGCGTGAGTTACGTCTTTATGAAGACAGTGATCCAGTTGTGAACCGTCTCGATTGAACGGGCAGATTCCCTCTCCGAGAGATTCCACAATTCGGCGATTCTCGTCCAAAGGGCTCCTTTCTCCATGTGTTCTGCTCTGATGACCGATTCGACAAATGGCGAGGCAAGTAGTTGGGCAGCCATCCAGGCGTCGAAATCTCGCCGAACAAGGCCCTTCGGTATTCGCGATGTACTCACATCCAGTTCGGCTAGTCGCCTCTCATCATCTGAGACAATCCTTGAACGCAATCCGCAGTAGTGAAGCCAAGCATGCTCAGGGTCACGAGCGGATGGTCTCCAAGCGGCGGTTTCCGCCTTATGAGAGGAGTTCAATGCCGGCCCAAAAGGCATGTCTATTGTTCCAAGTGCTTCCCAACGTGCGAACTCTTCGTCAGTAAGGTCCCTAGCCCTTTCGCGCAAAGCCGTCTCAAAAGATATGTGGTCGAAGGAATCTGGTGCCTCGCAAAGAATTTCCAAGTTGCCAGGAAACCCGTAGCTTAAGCCGCTGGCCGTAAGGTTCGCCGAACCGACGAGGATTGTACTATCTCAGCGATAGTATTTTGCATGCAAACCAGAGTGTAGTCTGAAGACGCCGCCGAGTTCGGCAACCAACAGCCTGCAACTCAGATCAGAAGCTCTGACAACTATGTCATTTGGAGACCACCGGGTGAAACAGGATATTGAGGCTGGCTTCCTGACCAACGATAAGAACCGTTTCAACGCGTCTTCTTTGATATTTGGCGCGGCGATTACAACGTCAGCTGCGTTTTGGCAGTGTCGCTCCAATATGTTCCAAGGAGTCGACATGATCTCACACGGATTGTTCGTTGAGCTGACGTAGCACGTCGTTCGCCTGTTCGCCCCATTGTTGAGCAATCTGTTGGATTCGTTGCTTTCGCTCTGGGTCCTCAATGTGGTCCTCCATGCGCACCCAGGCTAGTACCAGTGTCATGACCCCTACCGCAGCCTTCCGAGCAACCGGATCGTCGTTCTCATCAGCGTTCGCTTTTAAGATATTGAGGAATTCATACAATTTGTGGTTAATATTCAGTCCAACGAATAACACCCCACCTCTGCTACGACCGTTAAACATCTGAAAGGCATCAAGCTCTGTCGAAATGATGTCATAGCGAAAGGCATTTCGTATAATCTCTCCGGCGCGACGTTTGGCCTCGTTCCCATCGAAGCCTTCATTGGTAAGGAAGCTAGCAATCTGTTCCTGTCTGGTTCCCTGATCTAACTGTTCATGGTCTATATCTGTCCTAGTCGGGTCCTCCCTCTTGTCACTAAGCGAATCATTGGTGTTTTGCGTGGCTAGTCTGCTTGCTTCATCTTCTGGAGAAGTAGGCTCCTCAGGGCCATCGGAACCATCTCCGTTACGCCGTTCCTTTCTACGCCGTTCAAACATGAGGTATATGTCATTCATCATGTTACGCGTGGTGTCACGGATGTCAGCTACTATGTTGTAAAGTTGGTCGTCTTCAGCCCCGAGGTTTCTCAAAATGGCCGACGTGTCGCCCTCACTGTTCAATAGTTCCCTGGCGGCGTTGGAGAAGGTAACAACCATTTGTTTGTTATGGTCGATACCGAAGAGATCATCACATCCCCGGTTGAATCTAACCTCGCACCCCCACCAGCGATTCTGAGGTATGTTTCCCCTACCTCCCTCTCTAACGAACGAATTGTCCACCAGAATCTCCCTGTTTTCACGGATCACTGACACACCCATATTCTCTCGGGCATCTTGTCCATGAGGAAGAGTTCCGGGGTTCTGCGCTTGGGTACCCAAAGCATCCTGCTTTACGATGGAGTAGGTTAGTTCCACTAGTTCCTGTCGGCCACCAACGTCGATCTCGAATGATTTCTGATGGGAGAATTGGAACATCGGTTCCTCTTGCCAAGGTTCACTAGTTGAACTGTCGCGCATTAGGAACAGTGGGTCGTTTGGCCGAACATACCTGTCTCTGTCGGTCAGCGGTATCGGTTGACCCTCTCGAAAGGCGGCCATTCTGATGGTCAGTTCATTGTCGTTGATAAAGTGGCGGTAAATGCGCCCAACCTCCTTTTCCACCCTATCAAAGATGGTTTCTGCCTGAGCCCGAATCCGGTCAATGCTGGACCACACTACGAGTGTGCCCTGTTTAGCATTGAGTGCGTCCGAACTAGCTATATTTGTCCACTCACTAGGGATTGGGCTGTGGTCAGGATGTGGAACCTCTCGCTGTACACCCGCCTCAATCTTGACCCCATCGATATAGGAATGGT
>JAGWBJ010000026.1 GCA_021295955.1 Dehalococcoidia bacterium
CTGCCCCATCCAGCGGTTCGGCATGAAGGCCGTCATGGAGCACTACGCCACCACCGGACAGGTGCTGGGCAAGGGCACACACCACCTGGAAGGCTATGAGATGCACGGGCTGGGCTACTTCGGCCCCAGCGAGCTTCCCAGGTTCGGGTCCGACTTCTTCCACATCCCCGAAGGCTACGGGGACTCGTACCTCCTGCAGGAGCTGAAGGGCAAGATCGAGGCCGGAGACGTGCCCGAGGGCCCCGAGGGGGACAGGGTGTGGCAGGACTTCCGCGAGCGGATACGCGAGTACGTCCGGGGCCCCGAGGACGCCATGTACGCCGAGTACGAAGCCGACATGGACGAGTTCTAGGGACTCGCAAACAGGAACGGTCCTGCAAGAGGGCGGCCGCGCGGCCGCCCTCTTGCCATTGTCGCCAAAAGACCCTGGCGCATGCCTCCCGCCGTGGAATCGTCCAACCCGTCGTTCCGGAGAAGACCGGAACCCAGGGGTGGGGAGCGGCCCATCCAGACGGTGAGCTGCACTGACGCTGCCTTCTGCGCATCTGTAGGAGGCCCCCCGCCCCGGAGATTCCGGCTCGGCGGCCGGGATGACGGTAGGGAGTGAACCGGCATCTTCATCCCCATCCCTGGCCTTCACAAGGCCATGACAATTCCGAACGCCGCGGCCCTCGCTGTCATTCCGTTGCACGCTCGCCCCTGTCATTCCATTGCACGCCCCCCCTCCTGTCACTACTCTGAGAATAGGCTCGCAGCACTCCATCCGTCTCTCCCGCCAAAGCGGGAGTCCACGGCGCCCGATAGTGGATTCCCGCGTGCGCGGGAACGACGATGGTTAAGTCCCCTTCGGTTTCATACTCTTACTTGGCCCTCACAAGGCCCTGGGACATTCCGAACGGGGCGAAGTGGAGGGAGGAATCTATCCATGCCGGCGAGTACTGCGCCCGTGGCCTTGTGTGTAGCGTACTCCGTTGTAGGGCGCCTGAACTTCCTTGCCTGCGGCTTGGAATGACATGTGCGTGAGGCTCGGAATGACGGTGGGGACGGTTTGTACCGCTTCGCCGCCGCACTCCTGTCACTCCATACCGGGACCACTGTGACATCCCATCGTTGACCGCTCCGTGGCGCGAGGGGTAGTCTGAGGATAGTCAGGGACGGACCCGGCCTTTGGTTGGGTCCGTCCCTCCTTTTTCGGGACCTCACCCAATTGGGACTGGAGTCCCACCGGCGTCCACCAGGGGAGCCAGGGGAGAGAGAATTGGGCTGCAGGCGTTGCGGGGGTAACCGTCTCATAAAGCTGGACAAACGGGTCCGGGAGGACAACGACGTCTACCGATGCGGAGAGTGCGGCTACATCTTTAGTCCTTTCAAATCCGGGCCGTCCAAACCCGGGCCGTCCAAACCCGGGCCGTCCAAGCCCGGGCCTTTCAAATCCGGGCCTTCCAAACCCGGGCCTTCCGGGCCCGGACCCGTCCCGGCGGTTTCCGTCGAGAGGCGCCCCCGGCACGACGATGCCCGCGGCTAGCAAGGCAAGACGCCCCCTCTACGAGCCCAGGGCAGACCACTGCGCGTCCCCCGTCGCCTTCGCCCGCGAGGTGCTGGGAGTGAGCCTCTGGAGCAAGCAGGAGCAGGTCCTGGAGGCCCTAGCGGGCAGCACGAGGGTCGCGGTGAAGTCCGGCAACGGGCTGGGCAAGGGCTTTTCGGCCTCCGCGGCTATCCTGTGGTTCCTGGCCTGCCATGACCCGGCCGTCGTGCTGAGCACGGCGCCCACCTTCCGGCAGGTCCGGCACGTGCTGTGGAGGGAGGTCCACCGCCGCTACAGGAACGCCAACTACGACCTGGGAGGCAACCTCCTGCACACGCGGCTGGAGATATCCGACACCCGGTTCGCCCTGGGGCTGTCCGCCGACAGCGACGAGGAGTTCCAGGGGTTCCACAGCCCCAACATGTTCATCGTGGTGGACGAGGCCGAGGGCGTGGACGAGGAGATTTACGAGGCCATCGAAGGCGTAATGACCTCCGAGAACTGCCGTCTCCTCCTCATCGGCAACCCCACGACCATGGGCGGCTCCTTCCGGAAGGCCTTCTATGAGCACCGGGAGTTGTACAGCACCATCACCATCTCCGCCATGGAGAGCCCCAACGTCGTCCAAGGCCGGGTGGTGTACAGGGGGCTGGCCACCCGCAGGTGGGTCGAGGAGCGCGAATCCGTCTGGGGCAAGGACAACTCCATCTTTCGGGCCAGGGTGCTGGGGGAGTTTCCGGACCGGGGAGAGGACACCCTGATCGCCCTGTCCCAGGTCGAGGCCGCCGCCGGTCTCGCGACAGGGCTAGCGGAGCCCGCCGGCGGCGCGGCCTCCGACGACTCCCAGGGTCCGGTGGTCGTGGCCGTCGACGTCGCCCGGTTCGGCTCCGACAAGAGCGTGATCCTGAGGCGCAGGGGCATGGCCGTGGAGGAGGTCCAGGCCTTCCACGGCCTGGATACGATGCAGGTCGCCCGGAAAGTCGCCGAGGCCATCGACGACTGGCACCCCGACGAGGTCCTCGTCGACGAGGTGGGCATCGGCGCAGGAGTCGTCGACCGCCTGAGGGAGCTGGGACACCGGGTGCACGGAGTCAACGTGGGGATGGCGGCCAAGGATACCAAGCACTACTCCAATCTGCGGGCCGAGGGCTACTGGACCCTCCGGCAGCTATTCGCAGACGGCGCCATCCGCATCCCGCCCGACAACGACCTGATTGGCCAGATCGCCGCGCTGAGGTACCACTTCAACAACCTCGAACAGCTCGTCATGGAGAAGAAGGATGACATGCGCAAGAGAGGCGTCCCCTCTCCCGACAAGGCCGACGCCCTCATGCTCGCTTTCCTCCCCGGAAAGCGGAAGCCCCGGTTCTGGGCGTGATTCCCACAATGCAAGTAAAGGAGGAACGATGTGTCTGACAAGGGCTCGGTGGACAGCGTAAGGGGCAGGCTGGCCCGGATAATCGACTCTGCTCCCGGGCTGATGGCGGCAGCGCGCCGCCTGCGCCCCGGGGGCGGCCGGAGCATTGCCCGCCGCAAGGGCAGCCGGGCGGCCTCCGTGGACGTGGACCGGTTCATGGAAACGGAGGGCGCCGGCCACGGCTGGACGCGGCAGGAATACGGCAGGTACTACGCCACCTCCGTGCCCGTCTACTCGGCCATCAGGGTCCGAAGCGAGGCCCTGGCCCGCCCTCTCCTGGTGGCTTACGGGCCTGCGAAAGGCGCCGGCGTCGGCGGGACAGAGCGTCCGGGCCCCAGGGAGGGCGCCTCCCGGGTCCCCGTCGGCCCCTCTCACCCGGTCCAGCGTCTTCTGGACCGGGTCAACCCCTGGTACACCCGGGGCCAGCTCTGGCGGGCCACGGAGACATACCTGAGCCTGTGGGGCTCCGCCTTCTGGGCCCTGGAACGCGACGATACGGCCGGGTGGCAGCTCTGGCCCCTGCGGCCGGACAGGGTGCGCGTGCTCCCCGACAGGGAGAGGTACGTGCGCGGATTCGTCTACGTGGGCGCCCTGGGCCCGGTGGCATACACGGCGGCCGAGATGGTGTGGATACGCTACTTCAACCCCCTGGAGGAGCACGCCGGCCTATCTCCCATGGCCCCCCTGCGGCTGTCGGTGGACATGGGGAGCGACGCGACGCGGTTCAACAGGAACTTCTTCAGGAACTCGGCCCAGCCCGACCTCATATTCACGACGGAAGAGACCATGAGCGACGACGAGGTGGACGATTTCTACCGGCGCTGGGAGAAGCGATACAGGGGGCCGGGCAACGCCCACAGGCCCGCCATCGCCAACTTCATCAAGGACATCAAGACCCTGGGCATGAGCCACCGGGAGATGGAGTTCATCCAGGGGCTCCGGTGGAGCCTGGAGGACGTGAGCCGGGCCTACGGAGTGCCCATGCCCCTGCTCTCCGACTTCCAGCGTGCCACCTTCTCCAACGTCAACGCCGCCGAGCGGTTCTTCTGGCGCAACACCATGGTCCCGGAGATGGTGCTCCTGGAGGAGCAGCTCAACCACAAGCTGCTCCCCCTCCTGGGCTACCCGGACCTGCGCCTGGAGTTCGACCTGAGCTCGGTGGAAGCCCTTCGCGAGGACCAGACGGCCCGGGTGGAGCGGGACGTGAAGCTCCTGGACCGCGGGGTCCTCACCATCAACGAGGTCCGCCGCCGTCACAACCTGGCCGACGTCCCCTGGGGCGACGGGCCCCGGGGCGGCCAGGCCACGTAGAGTCAGGCCGGCCTTGCCCGGTACCGGGCGACTCGCCCGCATGATCGATCATATGGGAAATGGCGGCATGAGTCCCCCGGCTCCTTGGGCTGGCACCTACCACCGTTGGCGTCAGGCGCCTCCACCAGGCGTAGCCTCCGGCAAGGGGGCGGTGCGAAGGTTGTACCGGCCCCGAACGGCGTGCTAAGGCGGCGGGCGAGGGCGGGTACCCTGTCTTCCTTGACACCCCCTACCCCCCGGCATAGAATCGCAATATCCAGTGCCGGCAAGGTGGAAGGGGGTTGGAGATGCGCGGAGGAGATGCGGTTGTCAGGGCCCTCGAGAAGGAGGGCGTCGAGTACATCAGCGGCTTCTCCGGCGGGGGGCTGCCCCCCCTCTGGCCCGCCCTTCGTACGTCGTCCATCACCGCCTTCTCCGCCCGCCACGAGCGCCAGGGGGTGGAGATCGCCGACGGCTACGCCCGGGCCACCGGCAAGGTCGGGGTGGCCATGTGCAGCACCGGCCCCGGGGCCACCAACACCCTCACGGGGATAGCGGGGGCCTTCGCCGACAACGTCCCCGTCCTCTTGCTGGCGGGCCAGCACCCACTCAGCAACATGGGGAAGGGCATCCAGCAGGAGGTCCCCTTCAGCATCTTCGACAGCTTCGTCAAGTGGAGGGGCACCATCGGGCGGGTCGAGGAGGTCCCCGGCGTCATGCGCCGGGCCTTCAACACCCTCCGCTCGGGCTCCCCAGGACCCGTCGTACTGGAGATGCCCACCGACGTCATGACCCGGGAGGCCCCGGATGACGTCCTCGCATACGAGCCCGTGGGACCCGCCAGCAGGGCCGCCCCCGACCGCCGGGACATCGACGCGGCCGCGGAGGTCCTGGTCAACGCCGCCTTCCCGGTGTTGAACGTGGGAGGCGGAGTCCTCTCGGCCGACGCCGCCGAGGAGGCCCGGGAGCTGGCCGAGCTCCTGTCCATGCCCGTGGCCAGCACCCTGGTGGGCAAGGGGGCTTTCCCCGAGAACCATCCCCTGTCCATTGGGGGAGGCGTATACCCCAGGAGCCGGTACGCCTCGGGTGCGGCCCTGCACATCAACCGCAAGGCCGACGCCGTCCTCGCCGTGGGCAACTCCTTCCGGCTGCCCAACGCCACCGACGGGCGGGCCATGCCGCCCGACGTCAAGCTGGTCCACATCAACGCCAACCCCGCCGACCTGAACAAGAGGTACCACGCCGACGTTTCCATCCTGGCCGACGCCAAGCTGGCCCTGCGGGAGCTGATCGACGCCGTCAGGGACCGCCTGGGCCCCGGGCGCGGCGGACTCAGGGAGGAGGTGGTCGCCGAGGTCCACGAAGCCCGGTCCCGCTGGATGCAGGCGTGGATGCCGACCATGACCGACGCCTCGACTCCCACCAACGGCTACCGGGCCGTCTACGACCTCCAACAGGTGGTGGACCTGGACAAGACCATCGCCCTCCACGACGCGGGGGGCTCCCGGGGCTACGTGAGCCCCTTCTGGCCCGCGACCAGGCCCCGCAGCTACGTGGGAATGGGCGGAATGGCCGCCATGGGATGGTCCATGGGCGCGGCCATCGGCGCAAAGCTGGGCCGCCCCGACCACCTGGTCTTCAACGTCCTGGGGGACTCCTCCTTCGGGATGGTGGGAATGGAGGTGGAGACGGCGGTGCGAATGAAGCTGCCGACCCTGACATTGGTCCTGAACAATGGGGGCATCGGGGGCTCGTTGATGGCGATGGACAGCCCTTCCGCTCCCCCGGCGACGGTGGTGGAGCTGGGCGGCAACTTCGCCGAAGTGGTCCGCGGCCTGGGCGCCCACTCGGAACGGGTCGAGGTGCCCGGCGACCTGGCTCCGGCCTACCGGCGGGCCATCCAGGCCACCCAGGACGGACAGGCCGCCCTGGTGGAGGTCATGATAAGGCCCCTGCCAACCCCCGAGCTGCCCGACACGTGGCAGCTGGGCGACCCGGTGATCTAGGGCCGGGAATGGTCCTTCTCGTATATCTGGATCCGGTGGCGCAGGCTGTCCACCACGTAGACCCTGCCCCTGCCGTCCAGCTTGACCGAGGTGGGTCCCCAGAACAGCTTCTCGATGGCGGCCGACCGGTCGTGGAGAGACCCGGACGACAGCCGGTCCAGCGGGGGCTCCATGTCGGCCCTGAGCCTCTCCTCCAGCTCGTCCTGGTTGGAGATGAAGTACTCCTCGGCCCAACTGGAGAGGGTCGCCTCACCCCGAATCTTGGCCCGAAACCCGCCGTCGGGGCCGAACACCTGCACCCGTTCGTTCCCCCAGTCCGCTACGTAGACGTCGCCGTCCCCGTCGACGGCAACCCCCGCCGGGCGCCGGAGCTCGCCGTCACCCTGCCCGGACGTTCCCAGTGTGGCCAGGTAATTCCCCTCGGCATCGAACTTCTGGACCCGGTCGTTGCGCCAATCGGCCACGTATGCGTTCCCCTCATGGTCCAGGCTTATGCCCCAGGGAACGTCGAGCTCGCCTTCTCCCTTGCCCGGGCGGCCCCATCCGCCCAGGAAGCGGCCCTCTCTGGTGAATCTCTGGATGCGGTTGTTGAGGCCGTCCGCCACGAGGATGTTGCCCTCCCCATCGAAGGCCATGCCCGCCGGGCGGTTGAGCTGACCTTCCCCCTCACCGTGTACGCCCCACTTGCCCAGAAAGTCCCCTTTCGTGTTGAAGACTGAGATACGGTGCAGGGCCTCGTCGGATATGTACAGGAGCCCATCCCCATCGATGGCGATGGCGGCGGGCCACATGATCTGCCCATCCCCGGTGCCGCCGTAGCTGATGCTGCCCAGGTATTCCTCGTCCACCGTGCATACGGTGACCCGCTTGCAGTACATCCTCGACGCGGCGTCGAACCCGGCCCGGTTTACGACGTACATGACGCCGTCACGGTCCAGCGCCAGGTCGATGGGAAAGTGAAATCCCTTGCCGTACTCGGCGTAAAACCCGACGGTATGACTGTACCGGTATGCGACTTCGGCGCCTATCTGAGTGCTCCCCACTGGCAGACCCGGCGCGGGGGCATCGGCCGCGCGTCAAGCCAGCTGATACTCCCTGGTGGAAACGATTAGCTGCAGGACCTCGGCCACCTTGACGCTGGACGAGCGGCGTTCCTCCTCGGAGCCGAATCGTATCTCGTCCTGGGTGGCCGCGTGTCTTATCAGCTCCTGGCGGGTGCTCTCATCCATGGCAAGGGGGCCCACCAAGTCCAGGCAGGCGTCGACCAGACCCTCGGGTGACATGCTCTCCCTCCGGGCCCCTATTCTCTCGATGATCGAGGCTATTCCCGGTCTGCTTACGTCCCCCACCTGGTTGGCGGCGAAGTTAACCCGGTCCACCAGGCTTCCCGTCGTAACCCACTCGGAGCCCGTATGCCAGCCCTCCACACTGGGTGGGTTGATGAGCTCCTGCCCCATGGCGGAGGTCTGGTTGGCCAGCTCTATGTCCTCCACCGCGGGAAAGCTGAACCCGCCGGCGAGACGAACGGTCCCGACCACCACCTCCGCCGGGCTCTTGACCTTGGCGAATCTGGCGTTCTTGAAGAAATCCGAGTTGAACAGAGTCCGGAGCATCGACCGGACATCGTGATTGGACTCGAAATAGACCTCCATCAGAGTGTCGATGGCCGACTGGTCACGGGGAGGCACCGTCTCCCACGCCGGGACCTGAGCCTCGTCGGCGACAAAGAAGTTGTACAGGTGCCGGGAGAGGAACCTGGCCGTGGCCGGCTGCCGGCAGACTATCTCGACGATGTCCTGACCGTCGAAGGGGCCCGTATGCCCCAGAAACGTCTTCTCGCTGCCGTCGTGGTCTTCGTCCCTGTACAGGAACTGCCAATCGAATTTCCCATAGGGCCAGTTGGAGGCCCGGGAAACGCGGGCGGTTATGTAGGATGCGTTTCGCATCGTCCACCCCGTGAAGGCACGGGACGCCTCGTACACGTCTTGCTCGGTGTAGTTGCCGACCCCCATGGAGAACAGCTCCAACAGCTCCCTGCCGAAGTTCTCGTTGTAGGCGTTGTCGTGATTGTCCTTGTTGTCCAGCCAGAAGATCATGGCCGGGTCCATGGACAGCTCCAGCAGAAGGGTGTCGAACCTGCCAAACCCGAAGCTGCGGAACATCTCGAGCTGCCGGAGCAGGGCCCTGGCCCTTTCGAGCTTGGAATAGGCGGTGGCAAACACGCCGTGCCAGAACAGCGTCAGCTTCTCCTCCAGAGGCCTCCGGGTGTTTATCATGCGATACAGCCAGTAGGCCTGGGCGCTGTCCTTGTTCTGCATGGCGTTCTCATCTATGTGATAGCGCCTGATGAGGTCCTCGTCGTCCAACGCGGCGGGGGCTCTCTCCGGGTGCAGGAGCTCCTCCACCGTAGCTTCGTAGCCCTTGACCAGATACCCCTCCAGCTCCTCGCGGGTAGCCCCAAAGCCCGCCCGACGTAGAAGGTGGGCCATCAGGGCTATGTCGTTGTCCGCCATCTGCTCCTCCTAGCTATACCGTTGCCGCTTGTCGACCGGCCCATGGCTCAAGCAATGCTATCACCAGGCATCGGGGTCCACAACACTCCGTCATCGGACACCTGATGGGCCCGCGGCCGCCGCCTAGCGATGGGGGGCGCTCGCTATCCCGATGCGGTCCCCCTGAGCCGCGGGTCCAGCACGTCCCTGATGGCGTCACCGAACAGGTTGAAGGCCAGCACCGTGATGGTAATGGCGGCTCCCGGCCAGAACACCAGCGGCCAGTGTGGGATCAGGATGGAGGCTACGGCGCCGCCCAGCATGTTGCCCCACGTTGCCGTGGGAGGCGGGATACCCACTCCGATAAAGCCCAACGACGCCTCGATTACGATGGCTACTCCCAGATGCGCCGTGGCCAGGACCAGGTAGGAGGCGATACACTGGGGCGCGATGTGCAGGACCATGATCCGAAGCTGGGAAGCCCCTATGGCCCTGGCGGCAAGGACGTAGTCATTCTCCTTGACGGCCAAGGCCACCGAACGGATGACCCGGCACCCGTAGGGCACGCGGGTAGCCGCGATGGCGATCACCACGACCCAGAACCCGGGCCCCATGGCGGAGACCAGGATCATGGCCAGGATGAGGGCGGGGAACGCCATGATGACTTCCAGGAACCGCTGGCCGATGAGGTCGAACTTGCCCCCGATGTAGGCGGTGCCCACGCCCCATATGGAGCCTGTAGTCGTCCCCAGGAGTATGGCGAGGATGGACACCGCTATCGAGATGCGGGTGCCGTAGATTACCCGGCTGAGAAGGTCCCTACCCTGGTAGTCCGTCCCCAGGGGGGCTATCAGGGAGAGGCCGCCCTTCATGTTGTAGACGTCCGGGTCCAGGGGGTCCTCGGGGGCGATGAGGGGGGCGGTCGCAGCGACCAACACGAGGACCAGCAGGATCGCCCCGGAGGCCGCCCCCAGGGGACGCCGCCGGGCAAAGACCGATATCCATCGGGCCGATCTTCTGATGGTCCTTACGGCCGTTTCGGTAGCCGGCGCCCCACCGATTGTTGGACTTTCAGTCCGCTCCGCCACTTTGGCATCGCTCCGTTGTCGGGTTATGTGAGCATTCTAGGTAGGCGCTCTTACGGCGTCAGGACAGCCGTATCCGGGGATCGAGCCAGCCATAGGTCAGGTCCACCATGAGGTTGATCAGCACAAAGGCGAACCCGTAAAACAAGACCAAGTTCTGCATGACCATGAAGTCGAACTCGTTGAACGCGGTCACGAGGGTCTTGCCCAGACCCTGGACGGCGAAGGCCTGCTCGATGACCACGGAACCGCCGATGAGGAAGCCAAATGTGACGCCGCTCAGGGTTACCACCGGCAGCAGGGCGTTGCGAAGGGCATGCCGCACCACGATGACGCGTTCGGCCAACCCCTTCGCCCTGGCGGTACGTATGTAGTCTTCCCGGATCACCTCCAGAAGGGATGACCGGGTTATCCGAGCGACGTAACCCGAGACCGCCAGCCCCAGGACTACGGCGGGGCCCAGGACGATCTGGACGTTCTTCCATGGGTCTTCCCAAACGTTGTATATGATGGGAGGCGCCTTCCAGCCCCATTGGATCAGCAGGACCATGACGATTATCGACCCCACCCAGAAGCCGGGCACGGCCAGCCAGAAAATGGTGCCCACCCTGGCGACGTAGTCCAAGAGGGTGTCTTGGAACAGGGCCGATAGAATCCCAACCGGGACTCCCACCAGCCAGGAGAATATCATTCCCAGTACCGCGATCTCGACAGTCACCGGGCCCCGGCGCTTCATCAGGTCCATGATGCTGTCGCCGCGCCAGTAGGACTCGCCGAACTTCAGGGTGGCGATGTCCTTGATCCACGCGCCATACTGCTCGTACAGCGGCCTGTCCAGCCCCAGGCTGGCCTCTATAGCCCTTCGGTCCTCGTCGCTGAGCCTCCCTACGCCCTCGGAGCCGAACATCACCGCCGCCACATCCCCGGGGATGATGCGCATGGCCAGAAAGATGACTATGGTGACGCCGATGAGGGTGGGGACGGCGTATATCAGCCTTCGGATAATATATCCTTGCATCTCTCCTCACCGTTGTCGTATCGCCGGCTGTCCATCTCCCACGGAGCCCTCCCCGGGGGGGGGAGGGCTCGCCCGTTGGTCCCAACCTCAGCCGGTCAAAGTGCGTTCCGCCGGACCTCCCAGGAGCCAGGCCAACCTACTTGTCCAGCCACACATGATCGAACCGTAGGTTCTCGTAGGCGCTGCGTCTCAAAGTATAATCAGCGCCCTTCAGCCGGTCGGTCCAGCCCACCGTAATAGAGATTCCGACCGCGGTGAGCATGGGCACTTCCTCGTCCAGTATCTCTACACCCTTATAGATCAGCTCCTTGATCTTCTCCGGGTCCGACTCCTCCAGGATCATCTGGAAGTTCTCATCGAACTCCGCATTCGAGAACTTGCCGAAGTTCTGAGAGCCGTCGGTCCGGAAGACCATGGCCCAGTAGGACTGGACTATGGGCAGGTTCAGCGACGTGGCGTTGATGGTGATGTCGAACTCGCCCCGGTGAATATCCTCGAATGAAACGGCGCTGGGCTGGGTCCGGATCGTCGAATCTATGTTGAGGTACTCTTTCAGCCAACGCTGGACCAGGGGCGCCATGGTGGTCATCCACTCGCTGCTGCGTACCAGGAAGTCCACGTCCTTGATGCCGTCCGCGTAGCCGGCCTCGGCCATCAGGCGCTGGGCCTCGGCAATGTCTTCATCCGTGGGGCGTCTCCAGCCGGGCTCGTTCTGGGCGGTCTCGAAATACTCCTGCCAGTGGACGTCGGCCGTTACCAGCCAACCCTCCACCGGCAGGGGAGCCATGTCCCTTGTCGCGTCGCTCATGGCGAAGTAGTCCGTGACCAGGTGCATGGCCTTGCGGACCTTGGGGTTCTGCCAGGCCTCGCGCTCCTGGTTGATCCAGACTGCTCCCATCATCGGGTGCGGGTGCAACGCCACGTTCAGGCCGGGCTTGTTCTGCGCTTCGTTGTAGGCTATGGTCCCGATGCTGGAGGCGAAGTCCGCCTGCCCGGCCAGGAATATGGCGCCGGTGGGCGTATCGGACTCGGCGACGAACAGGTTGATCTCGTCCACGTAGGGCAGGTCCGGGTTCCAGTAGTCCTCGTTCTTCTCGTGTACCCAGACCTCACCCGGAGCGTAGCTGACGAATTTGAACGCGCCGGTGCCAGGCCGGTCCCTGGCCCTCTTCAGGTCCCCGTTCCACTCCTCCAGGGCGGCTTTCTGCTCGATGGTGCTCCATCCCAGGGCGAGGGCGTTCAGGAAGAATCCCCTGGGTGACCGCAGCTTGAACTCCACCGTGTAGTCATCCGGGGTGGTGATCGACTCCACGGCCTCGAACAGGTCCGCCCGGATCATCACCACACCCTGCGGGGGGTCGACGACACGGTCGAAGGTGGCCTTGACGTCCGCGGAGGTAAACGGGGTCCCGTCGTGCCAGGTCACTCCCTCTCGGAGATGGAAGGTATAGGTCAGCTCGTCGTCCGAGATATCCCAGGAGTGGGCCAGGTCAGGTATGACCACCGACAGGCCTATCTCGAAGGGGTCGTAACGGACAAGCTGGTCGTACCTGTTGATCTGGGGGAAGATGAAGGCGTAGCTCGAGGCCTGGTGAATGTCGAAATGCGCGGACTCGGAGAGCCCCGCCGTCCGCAGGAGCCCACCGTACTTGGGGTCGGCCTCGGGAGCCCTCAACATGAACATGCCCGTCTCTTCAGGCATGGCAACGGGAGTAGCAGTCTCCGCCGCCGCGGGAATGGGCGTGTGGGTCTCCGGGGCCGGAAAGGTCGCTGTGGGCGGCGGAGCCGTTGTAGCGTCGGGCGTCGTGGGTGTTGCCGTGGCGCCCCCTCCACAGGCCATCGCGAAAGCGAGGACCACTATCAATCGAAGGTCAATCCATCGTCGTGTTCTGCGCAGAACCCGATGCCACATGACTCTTACCTCCGTCCCATTAGTCCCGATGCCGCTCTATCTTGGGAATCTGCTGAGGCATTCCATAGCTGGCCTGTAATCTGCCTACTATTGTGAGATAAATCACAGATTCACTGAAGATCACAGCCGATTCCAGATGAATACGCCAGCTTGGA
>JAGWBJ010000027.1:0-12747 GCA_021295955.1 Dehalococcoidia bacterium
TACGCTATCCAAACCTCCTCTCCCTCGATGGGAGAGGATAGAGGTGAGGGAGCTACGCTATCCAAACCTCCTCTCCCTCGACGGGAGAGGATTGAGGTGAGGGTGCTACGCTAACCTCCTCTCCCTCGATGGGAGAGGATTGAGGTGAGGGTGCTATGTTGGGCAAGGTGAGGGTGCTACGTTTGAGAACCCCATGGCCATAGCCGAGTACGCCTGCCGGACCTGCCGCCACGAGTTCCCCTGGTTCAGCACCGACGGCCCCTCCCCCAGGTGCCCCAGGTGCGGCGGGACCCATCTCACGTTGAACCCGTGGCTCCTGCTCACGCCCGACTCCGACGGCCTCACCGACGAGGACCACCTGGAGACGCTCCTGGCCGTATGAGGCGAGGGATGCGCCCCGTGAAAGGGTGCTAGGGCCGTGAAAGGGTGCTAGCGAACGAAAGGAACGGTGGCCCGGGCCCGGGCCACGACCTGGTCCCGCTGGTTGGCCCCCGTCACTTCGCAGCGGACCAGGCCCAGGCCTCCATCCTCGGACACCTCGATCACCTCGCCCGTGAAGGTGACCGTGTCGCCCGCCCGGAAGGGCTCGGTGGCCCGCATCTCCAGCCGGCTCCCCCGGGCCATCAGGTTGCGTAGGGGGAATGCCTTCTCCAACAGCTCCGCGACGTAGGCCACCGTGGCCACGCCCATGTTCACCGTGCCGCCGAAGATGCCCTGCTCGGCGTACGCGGGTTCGGTATGCAGGTTGCGCCACCCCTCCCTCAGGCCCACGGGCGCGTACTTGGCGTAGTTGTCTATGGACTGCTGGTCCTCGTGCTTCACCAGTATGGGGAGCTCGTCCCCAACCCGGATGGAATCGAAGGACGATGTCCTCGCGTGCAGTGTGGCCACCTTCCGTCCGCCTTTCCCGGGACGTGCCTGGGATATGCCCGGGACAAGAAATGTGGGGACACGTTAACACCTGGCGGACCGGCCTTCAAGTCCGTCCTGCTCCCTGTGCTATAATCCGGGCGCCATGGACGAGGTGATCCAGGTGCGGGGGCTCGTCAAGCGTTACGGCCGCCTCGCCGCCGTGGACGGCGTCTCGTTCACCGTGCGGCGCGGCGAGGTGTTCGGAATCCTGGGGCCCAACGGCGCCGGGAAGACCACGACCCTGGAGATCATCGAGGGGCTGCAGCCCCCTACCGAGGGGGAGACGCGGGTCCTGGGGATGGACACCCGCCGGGACCACCTCAAGGTCAAGGGGCGCATCGGAGTCCAGCTCCAGGCGTCGGCCTACTTCGACTACCTGACCCTTCACGAAATCCTGACCCTCTTCGGCGCCTTCTACCCCAGGCGCCTCCCGGCGGGCGAGCTCCTGGATGCCGTGGGTCTGGCCGACCGGGCGAGGACCACCCTGAAGAAGCTCTCGGGAGGGCAGAAGCAGCGGTTCACGGTGGCGGCCAGCCTCGTAAACGACCCCGAGGTGGTCATCCTCGACGAGCCCACCACCGGCCTCGATCCCCAGGCCCGGCACAATCTGTGGGACCTCATCCGCCTGATCCACTCCTACGGGAAGACCGTCGTCCTCACGACCCATTACATAGAGGAAGCCGAGGCCCTGTGCCACCGGGTCGCCATCATGGACGACGGCCGGGTCGTAGCCCTGGACACACCCTCCGACCTTCTGCTCCGCGTCGAGAGGCCCTACCTGGTGAAGCTCTCCACCGACAGGGACCTGTCGCCCCAGGAGGCGGAGTCCCTCAGACCAACCCCCGACGACGTGGTCGCCGCCGACGGGGCTTCGTGCCGGCTCCGGGTGAAGGATGCTCCCCGGGCCGTGGGGCACGTCCTCGACTGGGCTTCCGGCAGCGGCCTCACCCTGGAGCGCCTGGAGGTGGTTCATGCCACCCTGGAGGACGTGTTCCTGGAGCTCACCGGCAAGGAGCTGAGGGACTAGGCCGTGCTTCCGCTGCTGGCGGCGAACCTGAAGATGCTGCTTCGCGACAGGCAGACGCTGGTATGGGCGGTGGCGTTTCCCGTCATCCTGGTCGTGGTTTTTGGGGTCTTCGACCCCAGCGACCTTGGCTCGGCCGACCTGGGCGTCGTCGACCTGGCCGGCGCCGAGAGCTCGCGCCTGCTGCGGACCGACCTGGAGGGCCTGGAGTACCTGGACGTCCGGTCGGACTACGCCTCCCGGTCCGAGGCCGAGGCCGACCTGGAAGACGGGGGCCTGGACTTCCTGCTGGTCATACCCGAGTCCTTTGCGGCCCTCGGCACGCCGTCCTCCGGCGGGGCCGCTCCGGTCGCTTTGCCCTTGCTCCACGGCGGCGGTGAGGACCGGGGCAGCCGGCTTGTCATCGAGGCCATAGGCCACGTGGTCGGTCGGGCGGACCAGCGCCTGAGAGACGCGCCCCCGGCCCTGGAGCTGGAGGCCCGGACGGTCGACACCGATGGGGCCGGCTACTTCGACGTGGTCCTGATAGGCCTGGTGGGTCTCGGAATGATGACAAACTCCATGATCTCCATCGCGGTGAAGATCAGCCTGTACCGCAACCAGTCCATCCTCAAGCGTCTGCTGGTCACGCCGTTGCCGGTGCGCAACTATTTCGCCTCGGAGGTCGTGGCCCATACGCTGCTGTCCCTGCTGCAGGCGGCGGTGGTCATCGGAATCGGCGTGCTGGCCTTCGACGCCAGCTTCAGGGGGAACCTGCTCTGGGTGTTCCTGATCGCCGCCTTCGCCAACACCATATTCCTCAACATCGGCTTCGTCATCTCTAGCTGGGCCAACAGCCCCCGGGCCGCCTCGGGACTGGGTAATGTGGTGGCGGTCCCAATGGTGTTCTTCTCCGGGGCTTTCTTCTCCACGGCAAGCCTCCCTTCGGTCCTCCCCGAGCTGGTCCAGGTGTTGCCCCTCACGCCCATGCTCGACGCCATGCGGGGGGTGGCCATCGACGGTCTTCAGCCATGGGAGGTGTGGAGGCAGTTGGCCATGCTGGCGGGATGGCTCGTGGTCTCGTCGGCGGCTGCGGTGAAGCTGTTCAAGTTCGGTTAGTGCAGGGGTCTCCACGGTGGTACAATAGCGGTAGGCTGCTTGGTCCGAATCTTCACTCAGGAGTGCGTCGTGGCTAACAAAGACGTGCGGCGAAAAGAGAAGAGGAAGCCCAGGAAGGGTGCGGAGAAGGTCACGACCAGCCCTGTCGTGACCAACCCGCCCGTGGAGGTGGTCACCAAGGGCAAGGCCGCCAGGGAGCCCAAGGAGTAGCGCCCCCTCGCCCCGGCGCTCCCCGGCTCGGGAGGCTAGGGCGCGGCGGTTTCCACCCGGGCGAAGCCATAGTAGTTGTCGCCGTCCAGCACCCGCTTGACGTTGTCGACGCTGAGGCTTCTGGGGTTCATGGGTGTGTACCAGGTCTCCGTGACCTCGTTGTGGAGGTGCCACAGGGTCGCCGGCTTGTTGCCCCCCGCCAGCAGCGTCCGGAAGACTATCTCCTGCATGGGCATCTCGGGCTGTATGAACCCCTCCTGCTGGGAGCAGCACTCTGCGATGTGCCGGATGTGCTCCTCCGCGGACATGTTCCCGCCCTGGCCCTCTAGCTGCTCTAGGCAGTCGGCGCAGCGCCTGCTGGCCAGGAGGACGGCCAGCGACCGGTTCAGGGCGTCCGCCTTGGACGGGTCGACCACGTAGCTCGGGGCGCCCTCCGGGGCGGCGTTGGGCTCCTGGCTGAGCGCGTTCTCCGGTAGCGTCAAATCTCCACCTCTTCGTTCCAGTCCAGCATGTGCACCCGTACCCGCTCCCCGGAGTCCACCATGGAGACGTCCTCGGGGCAGATGGCCAGTCCGTTGGCCCTGGACATGGATGTTAGGATGTTGGACCCCTGGGGTCCCGTCGGGTTCGCGTAGTACGTGTCGCCCCGTTTGGTCACCTCGACCCGGGCGAACACCCTCCGGCCGTCGAAGTTGTGGACCGGCCCCTCGAGGACCGCCTCCAACGACGGCCGGGCCAGCCTGGTCTTCCCCAGCATCCGGAGTATGGCCGGTCTGGCGAACTCCTCGAACGCCACCATCGTGCTGACGGGATTTCCGGGCAGGCCCAGGTGCGGAATGTGCCGGCCCTCGGGCCCCCGGATGACCCCGAAGGCCAGCGGCTTGGCCGGGCGCATTCGTATCGACCAGAAGTTGATCTCTCCCCGCTCCATGAGGACGTCCTTGACGATGTCGTAGTCGCCCTTGGAGACCCCCGCCGACGTGATGAGGAGGTCCGAAGCCGTCCCGTCGGAGAGCTTGCGGTGCATGTCCTCCAGGTTGTCCCGGGCGATCCCCAGGACGTTTGGCACGCCCCCGCACCTCAGGACCGACGCCGCCATGCTGTAGGTGTTGCTGTCGTATATCTTGGCCGGCTCGGGCGGCGCTCCCACCTCCAGCAGCTCGTCGCCGGTGGCGAGGATGGCCACCACGGGGCGCCGGATCACCTTTACCCGCTCCCTGCCCAGGGAGCCCAGCACCCCGATCTCCGCCGGCCGCAGCACCGTACCCCCCTTCAGGACAAGGGCGCCCTCGGCCACGTCCTCGCCGGCCGGGCGGACGTGGGCTCCCGGGGGAAGCTCCCGCATGACCTGGATCTCGTCCAGCCCCAGCCCCCTCTGGACCCTCTCGACCTCGTCCGTGTCCTCGAAGGGAACGATGGTGTCGGCCCCCTCGGGGACCGGAGCCCCGGTCATGATCCTGAAGGCGCAGTCCCCCGACACGCGGCCCTGGGGCGCCTGTCCTGCCGCCACCTGCCCGGTCACCCGGAGGCGCTTGGGCGAGCCGTCTCCCGCCCCGGCGATGGCCTCGTGGCGGACGGCGTACCCGTCCATGGCCGAGTTGTCCATCGGCGGTATCCGTATCGGCGATTGGACGTCCTCGGCCAGCACCTGGCCCAGGGCCTGCAGCAGCGGCTTCTCCTCCGCCTCCAGCGGGTGGAAGTAGGCCATGACCCTCTCGAAGGCGTCCTCGACGCTGAGCATGTCGGCGTGCCCGTGTCCGTGCCCGTGGCCTCCTGTCATATCACCCCTCCTCCCTGCCCCGGGTCTGCCTCCGCGGCCCCTCCGACGAGCTGCACCATGTCCCTGGCGTATCCGCGGGCCTGCACCGCATCGGCCTCGGTGAACGAGTCGAAGGGCACCGCCGGCGGCGCCAGAGCGTCGGGATATCGCGTCGTGACGTAGTACCTGTCCAGCACCTTGCCCCACTCCACGGCTTCACCGAACCTGTCATCCAGACCGTTGCACTGTATGGCTAGCTCCACTTTATCACTATGAAGTCCATGTCGCTGTACTCGTCGGAGTCGCCCCTGGCCACCGAGCCAAACAGGATGACCCGCTCCGGACCGTAGGGCAGCAGGTCCTGCACCACCTGTTGCACGTCTTGGGGCAACGAGCCGGCCTGCAGGGCGGTCACTCCCGCAGCTCCCCCCCGACCTCCCGCTCCAGGGAGCCGACTACCCGCTTTAGCGCCCGGGACACCTCTTCGGAGGTGAGGGTCCGGTCCGGCGCTTGGAAGTGGACGTGGTAGGCGAGAGAACGCTTGCCCGGAGCAACGTTCTCCCCGGAGTACACGTCGAACAGGACCACCCCGGCCACCAGCGGATGGCGGGCGATGGCCGCCTGGACCCGGTCCGAAGGGACGCCGGCGTCCACCAGGACCGACACGTCCCGGATGGCGCTGGGGAACCGTCCTACCGCCTCGTAGCGGCGGCCCTTCTCGGGCATCGCCTCCAGAATACGCTCCACGTCCAGCTCGAACAGCGCCACCGGCGTGTCGCTCAGACCGAAGGACTCGGCCACGCCGGGGTGCAGCTCTCCGACCCTGCCGAGGACCGTGTCCCCGGCGCCGATGGTCGCGTTCCGGGCGGGATGGAGCGCCGGGTCTTGGCCCCCTCCCCTTTCGCCCCCTTCGTACGACGCGCTTATGCCCAGGTCCTCCAGCAGCCGCTCCACGACACCCTTGGCGTCGTAGAAGTCCAGGGCGTTCCCCTCGGACATCCAGTGCGGTTGGGACCGGGGTCCGGACAGGGCCCCGACGACCATCTCCCGCTCCTCGGGAAGGTCGCCCTGCCTGGGAAGGAACACTCTGCCCGCCTCGAAGACGCTGACCGGGCCCTGGAGGTGGGGTCGGTTGGATGCCAGGGTGGACAGGACGCTGGCCACGATGGTGGGCCTCAGGAACTCCTGCTGGCTGCTCATGGGGTTGGCAACCCTCACCACGGCGCCATCGGCGTCCGGGGCCCTCACCTTCTCCAGCTCCTCCAGGTTGGTCAGGGGATAGTTTATGACCTCCTGCAGCCCGCACCCTGCCAAGTGGTCCTTGATGCGCTCCCGCAGCTCGCGGAGGGGCTGGGGCTGCGACAGGGGAATGGAGGTGGAGAGGGCCTTGGTGGGAATCTCGTCGTATCCGACCAGCCGGGCGACCTCCTCCACCAGGTCGTCCTCCACCTCTATGTCGCTCCTCCAGTAGGGGACCGTCGCGTGGAGGGCTTGCCACTCCCCATCGTTGGACGGCTCCCGCTGGACCGCGAACCCCAGGGACAACAGCGCCTCCTCCACTCTCCCGGGGGGCAGAGCCACTCCCAGCACCTTACGCAGACGGGCTGCCGTGAGGGTTACCACCGGTGGGCTGAACGTGTCCCTCCCGGGGAAGATATCGACGATACCCTTGGCGGCGGTGCCCCCGGCCACCTCCTGTATCAGACGGGTTGCCCGCCGGAGCGCCAGGGGCGCCAGGTCCGCCCGCAGACTCTTCTCGAAGCGAATCGACGCCTCCGTGGGCAGCTTCAGCCCCTGGCTGGTGCGGCGGTTGTTTACCGCGTCGAAGTTGGCCGACTCCAGCAGTACGGCGGTGGTGCCTTCGGTCATCTCCGTGTTGCCCCCGCCTATGATGCCGGCCAACCCAACCGGGTCCTGGGCGTCGGCGATGACCAGCATCGACGGGGACAGCCTGCGCTGCACCCCGTCCAGCGTGGTGAGGGTCTCCCCCGCCCGGGCGCGGCGCACGATAACCGCCTTGCCCTTCAGGGTATCGAAGTCGAAGGCGTGAAGGGGCTGGTTGTACTCCAGCATCACGTAGTTGGTGACGTCCACGACGTTGTTGATGGGCCGCAGCCCCGCCTTCGTCAGCCGGTCCTGGAGCCAGCGGGGCGAGGGCCCGACCGCGATCCCCGACACCAGGCTCGCGGTGTACCGGGGGCAAAGGTCCGGGTCCTGGACCTCCACCGACACGATGGAGTCGATGCCGTCGCCCTCCTCGGCGTAGGATATGTCCGGCTCCCGGACCGTCATGCCCGTAAGGGCGGCGGCCTCCCTGGCCACACCCAGCATGGACAGGCAGTCCGGCCGGTTGGGCGTAACGTCCAGGTCCAGTATCTGGTCCCCCAGGTAGTCGGAGAGGGACATGCCCGGCGCGGCCTCCTCGGCCAGGACCAGGATTCCCTCGTGGTCGTCCCCGAGGCCCAGCTCCAGCTCCGAGCAGATCATCCCCTCGGAGACCACGCCCCGGATGCGGGCCGCCTTCAGCGCCTCGACCTTCCCGCTGTGGGTGTTGAACAGCTCGGCCCCCACCTTGGCGAAGGCGATCTTCTGGCCCGGGGCCACGTTGGGCGCGCCGCATACGACCCTGGCCGTCTCGCTGCCCAGGTCCACGGCGCACAGCGTGAGACGGTCCGCGTTGGGGTGCCTCTCCACGCCGGTCACCAGGCCCACGTAGCAGCTCTTCCAGCCCCCGATGGCGGTGACCTCGGACACCTCGGTCCCGGCCATGGTCAGACGCCGCGCCAGCTCCTCTGCGGGCACGGTCATGTCCACGTACTCTTTGAGCCAGGAAATGGGGACCTTCATGGCCGGACTATGCCGCTCCCTCTGACATCACCCTGGGCTAGAACTGCCGGAGAAACCTAAGATCGTTGGAGTAGAAGAGACGGATGTCGTCGATACCGTACTTTAGCATGGCGATTCGCTCGGGGCCAAGGCCGAAGGCGAAGCCCGTATACACCCTCGGGTCGTAGCCGACCCCCTCCAGGACCTTGGGGTGCACCATTCCCGCGCCCATTATCTCGATCCACCCGGTGTCCCTGCAGATGCGGCACCCCCCGCCCTGGCAGGAGAAGCAGTCGATGGACATGTCCACGCCGGGCTCCACGAAGGGAAAGTAGTCGCACCGAAATCGGACCCTGCGGTCCGAGCCGAACACCCTCCGGGCGAACTCGTAGAGCGTCCCCTTCAGGTCGGCGAAGGTTATCCCATCGTCCACCGCGAGCCCCTCCACCTGGTAGAAGTGCCACTCGTGGGTGGCGTCTGTCGCCTCGTAGCGGTAGCACTTTCCGGGGACGATCACCCTCACGGGCGGGCGCATCTTCTCCATCACCCGCGCCTGCATCGGCGAGGTGTGGGTGCGGAGCAGCATGTTGTGCTCGCCCCTCTCGTTGCGGTGATCGATCCAGAGGCTGTTCCACATGTCCCTGGCTGGGTGGTCCCGCGGGATGTTCAGAAGCTCGAAATTGTACCTGTCCCACTCTACCTCGGGGCCTTCGACTACCTGGAACCCCATGGCCATGAACGCGCTGCATATCTCCCGCACGATCTGGGTCGTGGGGTGGAGCCTCCCCACCGCTATCGGCCGCCCGGGCAGCGTAACGTCGATGCGGTCCGTGTCCGCCAGCCCGGCCAGCCCCGCGCTCTTGATGGCCTCCAGCCGCTGCGACAGCCGCTCTTCCAGCAGGGACCTGGAGCGGTTGCCGACGGCCCCCACCGCGCGCCGTTCCTCCTGGGGGAGCCCGCCGATGTCCCGGAGGATGCTGCTGAGGCGTCCCTTCCGGCCGAGGTAGGCCACCCGCCAGCTTTCCACCTCGTCCAGGTCTTCCAGGGAGTCCAGCTTGCCCAGGGCCTCTTCCCGTATCTCGTCGATGGCTTCCGGTGTGACTGTGGGTTGCATGGGGACGGAGCGCTGCCCTTCCGGCGGTGGGCCACGATTTACGACGACTAATTATAGGAACGGCGGAAATTCGGGTCAAGGCGCGGTGGGCGCCTCCCGGCGCCTCCCACGGGGCCGGACACTTACTACTCCAGCAGGGACTTGGCGGTGGCGCCGATCTCCCCGGGGGACGGTATGATTCGCGCCCCCGCATCCCTGAGGGCCTGGGTCTTGGCCCTGGCCGTGCCCGCCTCCCCCGTGATGATGGCGCCGGCGTGCCCCATACGCTTCCCGGGGGGCGCCGTGGTCCCGGCGATGAAAGACGCCACGGGCTTGCCGAAGCCGCCGGCCAGGTACTCCGCCGCCTCCTGCTCCATCGTGCCGCCGATCTCTCCGATGAGGACGACCGCGTCCGTATCCGGGTCCTCCCGGAAGAGGGCCAGCACGTCCACGAAGCTGGTGCCTATGAGCGGGTCGCCGCCGATGCCGACGCAGGTGGACTGGCCGATCCCGAGGCCGGTGAGCTGGTTCACGGCCTCGTAGGTGAGGGTGCCGCTGCGGGATACCACGCCCACCCTGCCCGGCAGATGGATGCGTCCGGGCATGATTCCCAGCTTGCAGCGGCCGCCGGGGGTGATCACCCCCGGGCAGTTGGGGCCTATGAGCCGGACGCCCTTGCTCCGAAGGTAGGGCAGCACCCGCACCATGTCCATTACGGGCACGCCCTCGGTGATGCAGATGACCAGCCCGACGCCCGAGTCCGCCGCCTCCACTATGGCGTCGGTGGCAAAGGCCGCTGGGACGAATATCAGCGACGTGTCGGCGTTGGTCTCCCGCACAGCCTCGTCCATCGAGTCGAACACCGGGACCCGGTCCTCGAACACCTGGCCGCCGCGCCCCGGCGTCACCCCCGCCACCACGTTGGTCCCGTAGGCGAGGCAGGCGCCGGCGTGGAAGCCCCCCTCGCTGCCGGTGATCCCCTGCACCACGGCCCTGGTCTCCTCGTTCACCAGGATGCTCACGCCGTCTCTCCGCCGGCCGCCAGCTTCTCCGCCACCTCTTCCAGGGAGTCGGCGAAGGTCACGTCCAGTCCCGACTCCTCCAGGATGGCCTTGCCCTCCTCCACGTTGGTCCCCAGCATCCTGGCCAGGATGGGCGGGCTCTTCTTGTGCTCCCGGCAGGCCCTGGCGATGCCCCTGGCCGCGATGTCGCACCGGAGAATGCCGCCGAACACGTTTACCAGGACCCGTTTCACCTGGGAGTCCGACAGGATGATGCCGAAGGCCTCCGCCACCTTCTCCTCGCTGGCCCCCCCGCCCACGTCCAGGAAGTTGGCCGGGCTCGTCCCGGCGGCGCTTATCACGTCCATCGTCGCCATGGCCAAGCCGGCCCCGTTGACCAGGCAGCCCACCTCGCCGTCCAGCTTGACGTACGCGATGCCGTACTCCCGGGCCCTGGCCTCGAAGGGGTTCTCCTGCTCCGGGTCCCGCAGGTCCGTGAGGTCGTCATGACGGAACAGGGAGTCGTCCTCCACCTCCACCTTGGCGTCCAGGGCGACGAGACGGCCGTCGCCGGTGATGGCCAGGGGGTTGATCTCCACCAGGGTGCAGTCTTTCTCCACGAACACGCGGTAGAGGGCGCCCAGGATCCCGGACAGGGGCCGGGAGAGGGCCGTATCCAGGCCCAGGGCTCTGGCCAATCGTCGTCCCTGGAAGGGCTGGAACCCCAGAAGGGGGTCGACGGCCTCCCGGTGCAGCCTCTCCGGCTCCCTGGCGGCGACCTCCTCGATCTCCATGCCGCCGGCGTCGCTGGCGATGACGACGGGGCCCTGGACCACCCGGTCCACCGTGATGGCCAGGTACAGCTCCCCGGACACCTGGGCCGTCTCCTCCACCAGGAGCTTGCGCACCGGCACGCCCTCGGGTCCCGTCTGGGCGGTCACGAGCTGCTTCCCCAGCAGCGTGGAGGCCGTGCTCCCCGCCTCTTCCGGGGAGCCGGCCAACACCACTCCTCCCGCCTTCCCCCGCCCCCCCGCGTGGACCTGGGCCTTCAGGACCGCCTTCCCGCCCAGCTCCCCGGTGAGGGCCTTTGCCTCTGCTACGGTGGAGGCGACCCCGCCCCGGGGGACGGGCACGCCGTAGCTCTTCAGTATCGCCTTGGCTTGGTGCTCGTGGACCTTCATCTATGAATGGCCTCGGAGATTCCCTATTCCTTGGAGACCTCGGTCATCGCCAGGGCCTCTATGAAGTTCACGATGCCCGAGTGGTCGTTCTCGCCTTTGCCCTGGTTCATGAGGGCGCCGATCATCTGCTGCACCAGGCCCGTCACCGGAAGGGGCACGCCCAGCTCCTTGCCCGTCAGCAGCGCGTTGTGCAGGTCCTTCTGGTGCAGGCGGATGCGGAAGCCGGGGTTGAAGTTGCGGTCCATGATCATGGGGACCTTGGCCTCCATGACGGTGCTGCCGGCCAGGCCGCTCCGGATGGCCTGGAACACCAGCTCCGGGTCTATCCCCGCCTTCTGGGCCAGGACGAAGGCCTCCCCCACCGCCTCGATGTTGGCGGCCACGATTATCTGGTTGGCCAGCTTTACCGTGTTGCCCGCTCCCACGTCGCCCACGCGCACCACGCTGGCGCCCATCACGTCTAGGATCGGCCTGCACCGGTCCAGCACCTCCTGCTTTCCCCCCACCATGATGGCCAGGTTGCCCGAGATGGCCGCGGGCTCTCCGCCGCTCACCGGGGCGTCCAGCATCTCCACGCCTATCCTGGCTGCCTCGGCGGCGAGCTTCTGGGAAGTCAGGGGAGCGATGGAGCTCATGTCGATTATCACCGAGCCCGCTTTCGCTCCCTTCAGGGCCCCCTTGGGGCCTATGACCACGTCCTCGGAGTCGGGGGAGTCGGGCACCATGGCTATGAAGATATCGGTCCTCTCGGCTACCTCCATGGATGAGCCCGCCGGCTCGGCGCCCTCGGCGGCCAGCTCGTCCATGGCGCTGCGGCTGCGGTTGTAGATCGTCAGCGAGTAGCCGGCCTTCATCAGGTTCCTGGCCATGGGCTTGCCCATGATCCCCAGTCCGACGAACCCTATGGCGGGGGTCATTCTCCTCTATCCTCCTACGGTCGAGTGGCGGCGGTCTTCCCGGAGCATCTTCCAGGCCCGCAGGACCTCCCGGTCTCGGCAGAAGGCCAGCGGCGGCAGCTCCTCGGGGGGAAAGAAGCCCACTTCCTGTATCTCCGGACCGGCGGCCGTGCGGCCTCCGCTGATCCGGGAGTCGTAGGTCACCAGGATCACCGGCTGGCCCTCCTGGGAGAATACACCCACCAGTCCGGTGACGTCCACCTCCAGCCCAGTCTCCTCCAGCACCTCCCTGGCGGCCGCGGCCTCCACAGGCTCCCCCCGGTCGACGTATCCTCCGGGAAGGCTCCAGAGGCCGATGCCCGGCTCCAGGCCGCGCTTCACCATCAGCACCCTGCCGTCGCGCTCCACCACCGTCACGGCCGTCACCTTGGGGTCATGGTATACCACCCTGCCGCAGCTCGGACAGGCCGGCCTCTCCCTCCCCTGCACGTGGCGCACCTCCAAGAGCGAGGCGCAACGGGGACAGTACTTGTCATCTCCCAGCATGAGCGGTATAAGGATACCACGACATCGACGGCGGGCGCATGACGGGGCATGGCCTGCGGGGGGCAAAGGGTTGACTCCTGCGGGGGGGGTGTCAGGGCCATGCGCAATCGAGGTGTGACGCCTCACGTGGCGCGGAGGACACACTCGGCTATAGACGGACGCACCACGAGGCACTCTAGCTACAGAGCGAGCCAGAAGGTG
>JAGWBJ010000027.1:12934-13296 GCA_021295955.1 Dehalococcoidia bacterium
ACGGGCCCTCCCAGCCCTTACTCATCACCTCATGGGCCCTTGGCAGGGGTCCCCAAACTGCCTTCCGGCTCACCGAAAGCGTCAAACTCAACTCAAACCAGCTTCTTCGAAACAGTGAAGTCCATTCTTCAGCAGCCTGTTAAGGTAGGAGGACAACATGCGGAATGTCTTCGGTATCCTACTCTTGGCCCTGCTACTCGCGCTTGGGCTTGTGGCCTGCGAGGGGCGGTCCGGTCCAGCGGGCCCTCAAGGGGTCCAAGGCCCCCAGGGAGTCCAAGGTGAGCAAGGCCCCCAGGGAGTCGAAGGTGAGCAAGGCCCCCAGGGAGTGCAAGGTGAGCGAGGCCGCCAGGGGGTCCAAGGTG
>JAGWBJ010000015.1:0-40049 GCA_021295955.1 Dehalococcoidia bacterium
GACTGAACGCAACGAGCTTATCAAACGGCTCCTAGCGGACACATGCGAGATGTGCGGCTCAACAGTGGATGTAGAAGTTCACCATGTCCGCGCACTTCGCGACCTGAACGTGAAAGGCCAACGGGAAAAGCCCAAGTGGGTGCAAATCATGGCGGCGCGAAAGCGCAAGACCCTCGTGGTCTGCCGGACGTGTCACCTGAACGCCCACGACGGCAGTTGGAACCCGCGCAAGCAACAGTAGGTAGTGTCACGACTCGGACGACTGACGCCCCAGCAACGTTCTCCCCACCAGGCACATAGTCACGGAATGGACACTGTTAGTGCCACCGGCGTTCACGCCATTACCACTGACCCTTCCGCCGTACTCTGGTATAATGCCAGTTACCCCTGCACAGGGAGGACAGCGCACGACTTCTGAATCCGAGCATACGAATGGGCAACGCTCCCCGCAGCAGGCCCAGGGCCGTCAATCGCCCATCCTCGTCCTGCTGCTTGGTCTGGCTGCGCTAGCCCTGGCCCTGACCGCCTGTGGCGGCCCGTCCAGCACCAGCGCCCCCGATGTCACTAGCGCAACGAGGGTGCCGGAATGGGAGGAGACGGTCGAGTTCTCCCTGAAGTGGCTCGACACTCACCTCGTGGAAATCCTCGTTGAGAGATGCGAGCAAGTGAAATTCCATGTGGTCGCCTCCAACATGGTGGGGCTAGGGTACCGTGACCCTGCCAGGGGTCACGTCACTATGGACAGCTCCGACGACTATAGCAGTTCCATAGCAATAGAAGAGTCGGGCATCTTGGCCCTAGCGGCCCGCCACGCGGGTTTTGGGGGAGAAGAAACCACTATCGATGTCACCATCTCGTACCGCATAGACCCGTACAGCCAGGGGTTTTGTTTCCCAACCAGCTGACCTGCCTAACGACCCGCAACCACACGTACCGCGCCACCCGGCGCGGTATTTGCTTTTACTGACACTACCCACATCGACACTAGAGAGCCGGATGCGGTGAAAGCCGCACGTCCGGTTCGGAGGGGGGCCGACGGAAAAGTGCTCCGGTAACACGGGGTAACCCCTACGGTCCCCGTATCGAGTACGAGGACATGCCTTCGGCGGGACGGCGGTGGCAAGGGGTCACGCCGCGCCTGCCCCTGTAGTGGGTACGGTGGCCCCGGCACCGGCAACGGTGTACAATGGCGTACAGGCACAGACCGAGCAGTGCTTGAGGGAGGTTAGGTTATGGCCGTCACGCCCCAGCTTGAAGAGCTGATACGTCTCCTGAAGGCGGCCGGCGGCGAGCCCCGGGCCACCATCGAGGAGGCCCGGGCCTCCTACGAGCTGCGGATGTCCAGCCTGGAGCTGGACGCCGACGTTACGACGGAGCGGGTGGGCGCGGGAGGCGTGCCCGCCGAGTGGGTGTCCACTCCCGGCACGGCCCGGGACCGGGTGATGCTGTACCTCCACGGGGGGTACTACGCCATCGGCTCCATGAGGACCCACCGCGTCTACCTGTCCCGGCTGTCCAGGGCCACCGGCGCCCGGCTCCTGGGGCTGGACTACCGCCTTGCCCCCGAGAACCCCTTTCCCGCGGCGCTGCAGGACACCCTGGCCGCCTATCGCTGGCTCATCTCCAACGGTATCGAGCCGAAGAAGATAGCCATCGGCGGCGAGTCGGCCGGCGGAGGGCTCACGGCCGCGGCGTGCGTGGCACTGCGGTACATGGGAGACCCGTTGCCCGGCGCCGCTGTGTGCATCTCCTCGTGGGCCGACCTTGCCCACACCGGCGAGTCCATCACCTCCAACGCGGCGGTGGACCCCACGGTTACCCTGGAGCGAGGCGCCGAGATGGCCCGCCTATACCTGGCGGGCAGGGACCCGAAAACGCCGCTGGCGTCTCCCGTCTACGCCGACCTGGGGGGCCTGCCGCCCATGCTCATCATGGCGGGCTCCGTAGAGATACTAAGGGACGACTCGGTACGCTTGGCCCAGAGGGCCCAGGAGGCGGGGGTAGAGGCCACACTGGAGATATGGGACGACATGCCCCACAACTGGCCCATGTACGCCCACATGCTGCCCGAGGCCCAGCGGGCGGTGGACCGCATAGGCGAGTTCGTACAAGGGCATCTGGGCTAGGACGACGGACCCAACGGGGCGTGCGACGCTACGCGCCCCCGCCCGAGAAGGACCATGGACCCGGGGAGGCATCAGGTGGACTACCATATCTGGCTCAATGGAGAATACGTGCCTCGCTGCGAGGCCAAGATCAGCATGACGGACCGGGGGTTCAGGCTGGGCGACGTGGTGTTCGACACCTCCAGGACCTTCGACGGAGAGGTCTTCCGCCTGCGTGACCACCTGGACCGGCTGTACCGCTCCCTGAAGTACACAAGGATCGACCCGGGCATGTCCATCGACGAGATGGAGCGGTTGACCCTGGAGGTGGTCCGGCGCAACGAAGAGGTGCGCAGGGCGGCCAACGACGACTACATGGTCACCCAAATCGTCACCAGGGGCGAGGGAGCCGCCATCGGCGCCGCGCGGGCCAACGTGTCCATATGGATCGACCCCATCGACTTCGCGCGATACGCACCCCTGTACGAGAGCGGCGCCCACGTGGTGATTCCCCGAACCCGCAGCTATTCCTCGGACCAGGTGGACCCCAAGGTGAAGCACTACAGCCGGCTGAACTTCGTCATGGCCGAGCTGGAGACCCGGGACGTGGACCCGAACGCCTTTCCCGTGCTGCTGGACCCGGATGGAAACGTATCCGAGAGCATCGGGGCCAACTTCTGCATCGTCACCGGGGGAGTGCTCAGGACGCCGGGGGGCAAGAGCATCCTCCATGGAGTATCCCGCATGACCCTGCTGGAGCTGGCCGAACGGCTGGACATCCCCACCTCCCAGGAGGACCTCCAGCCCTACGACGTGTACACCGCAGACGAGGCGTTCCTCTGCAGCACACCCTACTCGGTGCTCCCCGTAGGCCGGGCCGACAACCGAAAGATAGGGTCCAAGGTGCCCGGACCCGTCACCAGGCAGCTCCTGGCCGCCTGGAGCGAGATGGTGGGGCTGGACATCGTCGACCAGGTAGCCGAGAGGGCCCGGGCGTCGGGGGGCGGGTAGAGCGGCGCGACGGCAGGACGGGAGGCAAAGCGCCGCCCTTCCACCAGGGCGTCACAAGGCAGGAGGTGCTTATGGCACAGGGTGTCCGGTCATACAGAAGCCCCTTCATGGGGACCACCCACGTGGTGGCCTCGGGGCACTACCTGGCGGCCCAGGCGGGCTACCGGATACTGGAGCAGGGAGGCAACGCCATCGACGCCGGCGTCGCCTCGGGCATCGCCCTCAACGTCACCCTGCCCCACCTAACCAGCTTCGGCGGAGTGGCGCCCATCGTCCTGTACGACGCCGGGGCCGACAAGGTGGTGACCATCAGCGGGCTGGGACGCTGGCCGCAGGCGGCGGACCTGGAGGAGTTCACCAGGGAACACGGCGGAGACATCCCCGTGGGCATGCCTCGGAGCGTGGTGCCCGCGGCATGTGACGCTTGGCTGACGGCCCTCCGGGGCTACGGCACCATGACCTTCGGCGAGGTCGTGGCCCCCAGCATCGAGCTGGCGGAGCGGGGCTTCCCGGCGTCCTACAACATGTGCCAGGCCATCGAGTCCCAGCGGGACTTCATCGTTGGGTGTCCCGGCTCCGCCGAGACCTTCATGCCCGGCGGCGCGCCTCTCTCTGCCGGCCAGGTAGTCGTTCAAAAGGACCTGGCGCAGGTGTTCAGGCAGATGGCCGAGGTGGAGTACGCCAACACCCACCGGGGCCGGCCGGGCGCGATAGCGGCCGCGAGGGACTTCTTCTACCGGGGCGATATCGCCCAGAAGATGGTGGGGTTTTGCCAGGAGCAGGGCGGCATGCTCACCATGGACGACTTCGCCCGGTTCGGCGTCAAGGAGGAGACTCCCCAGTCAGGCACCTACGGCGACTACACGCTGTATACCTGCGGCCCCTGGTGCCAGGGCCCGTCCCTGGTCCAGATCCTCAACCTCCTGGAAGGCTACGACCTGAGGTCCATGGGCCACAACTCCGTGCAGTACCTGCACACCCTGGTGGAGGCCGTCAAGCTGGCCTTCTCCGACCGCCACAGCTACTACGGCGACCCCGACCTGGTGGAGGTGCCGCTGGCCGGACTCCTGTCCAAGGAGTACGCGGCCCACCGGCGGGCCGCCCTGGACCCAGCCCGGGCCCATCCCCGGATGCCCGAGGCCGGCGACCCCTGGCCCTTCCAGGGCGAGGCGCGAAACGGCAATCGGGTGGAGGCGGAACCGCTCTCGGGCGCCTCGGAGCCGGACACCAGCTACACCTGCGTGGTGGACCGCTGGGGCAACGCGTTCTCCGCAACTCCCAGCGACAGCTTCCTGACCACACCCATCGTGCCCGGACTGGGGATGATCATCTCCGGCCGGGGCAGCCAGACCTGGCTGGACCCCGAGCACCCCTCCCGCCTGGCTGCCTGGAAGCGGCCCAGGCTGACTCCCAATCCGGCCATGGTCTTCAAGGGCGGCAAGCCGTTCATGCCTTTCGGCACCCCCGGCGGGGACATGCAGGTGCCCGCCATGGTGCAAATGCTCCTGAACATCGTGGAGTTCGGCATGGACACACAGCAGGCGATAGAGGCTCCCCGGGCCCGGTCCCAGAGCTTCCCCGACTCCTTCTGGCCCCACACCTACCTGCCCGGAAGGTTGAACCTGGAAAGCCGTATAGACCGTGAGGTGGGCGACGCATTGGCCAAGCTGGGCCACGACGTCAGGTGGTGGCCCGAGTGGAACTCGGGCGCGGGAGGGCTGTGCGGCATCGTCATAGACCGGGAGCGGGGCATCCTCGTCGGCGGCGCCGACCCGCGCCGGGACTCCTACGCGGTGGGCTGGTAGCTGGAACACGTTCAGGACTTAAGGGGCAAGATTTAAGGGGCAAAACTTAAAGAGCAAGATTGAGAGGGCAAGAGTAAAAGGGCGATGGCCGACGTTCGACCCTTCAGGGCCCTGAGATACGACTCCCAAGTGGTGGGTGGGCTGGACAACATAGTCTCCCCGCCCTTCGACACCATCTCCGCCGACCTCCAGCGGTCCCTCTACGGGCGGAGCCCCTACAACGTGGTCCGACTGGAGGGCGGGGAGAGGCTTCCCACCGACAGCGGCGAGGACAACCGGTATACCCGGGCGGCGGCGGCGATGGAGCGGTGGTCCCAAGAAGGGGTGCTGGTACGCGACTCTGCGCCGGCCTTCTACCTGATGCGCCACTCCTTCTCGGTCCGGGGCAAGCGGGCGGAGCGCCGCGAGCTGATGGCCGCCGTCCGCCTGGAGGAGTACGACCGCCGGGTGGTCCTCCCCCACGAGTACACCCGGGACGAGGACAAGCGGGACCGGCTGGCCCTGATGAAAGCCTGCCGCACCAACATCAGTCCCATTATGAGCCTTTATTCCGACGTGGAGGGCCGGGTCGCGGCGGTGCTGGCCCGAGTCATGGCATCGCCTCCCGCCGACTCTTTCTCCGACCCGGGCCGGCAGGAGTACGCCCAGTGGAGGGTGGACGGACCGGAGGACATCACGGCCATACGGGAGGCCCTGGAGTCGAGACCCCTGTACATCGCCGACGGGCACCACCGGTACGAGACTGCCCTGAACTACCGGCGGGAGTCGGGGGCCGGCGCCCCCGAAGCGGCCTCGGAGTTCGTGATGATGGGCCTCATCGAGTTCTCCGACCCGGGCCTGCTGGTGCTTCCCTACCACCGGGTGGTGAGCGGCCTGGCCGCGGACACCCTGGAGCGGGTCAGGGCGCGGCTGGGGGAGACCTTCGACTCCAGCCCCTACGCCGCCTCAGGGGTGGACTCCACGGCCGCTTTTCAGGCGGAGGTGGAGCGTCTCGGGGCGGACGGCCTCGCTATGGGCCTGCTGGAGCCTGGGGACGCCGGATACAGTAGCCTCACCCTGAGTGGCGGCGTCGATGCCGAGGGATGGGGCCTGCTGGGCGGGTCGGAGGCGTGGGTCCTGGAGGACCTGGTCCTGAAACCCATCCTGGGAGAGTCGCTGGAGAGATGCCTGAGCTACGTCCACGACGGAGAGGAGGTCGTGGATAGGGTCAGGAGCGGCGAGGCCCAGATGGGCTTTTTCCTGAAGCCCTTTCCCCTGGACCTGTTCAAGGAGATAATGGACCGGGGGGAGAGGCTGCCCTCCAAGTCCACCTTCTTCTATCCCAAGCTGCCCACGGGCATAGTGATGAACCCGCTGGAGGGCTGGGTCTAGGCCTCCTCGGGCTGGCCTCCGGTGATGGACCTCTCGGCGCGCTTGCTGTACTCGGCTATGAACTCCTCCAGCCGGCGTATCTCGGCCGCCACATCCTCGCCGGAGGTGTCGGCGGGAGGCTGGGCCTTCAGGTCCCGGAGCGTGTCCTTGGTCTCCTCCACCCTCCGGGTCAGCTCCAGGGCGGCCAGCTCATCGGAGGTGCGCTGCTTGATGGCCAGAAGGTGCCGGCGAGTGGCGATGGCGTCGTCCAGCCGCTCCTGGACCTCGGCCATGGCCGACAACGCCATGTCCAGCGGGGCCCTGCCGTAGATGGCCTGCTTGGGCAGCCTGTCGAGCTGGGTCCGGAACTGGTGCACCAGGCTGTCGAGCTGCGCCTCGCGGCCCTGAATGTCCGCCAGGACCAGCCTCAGCCTGGCCGTGGCCTCTCGTATCTGGACCATTGTTCCCACCTCCGGTCCGAAGTGGGCCTTTGCGGCATTCTAGGGATGCTCTGAACAACCCCAGACCGCTCCCGGGGTCCTGGAGCCCGCCGACCGGTGGACGGCCAGCGGATTTATTCAGACCATTCTAGACATCCGCCCATAGCAAAGGCAAGGCGCGCATGCACCGGATAAGGCGCTTACGCCTACAGACGCACGACCCGGGCGGAGCTGATGTGGCCGACGGCCCGGATCTCCTCCAGCACGGGCCCGGGGACCGGGTCGTCCAGTCCCAGGATCATCATCGCCGGGCCCCTGGGGCTGAGGCGTCCCACCTCCATGAAGCTTATGTTGATGTCGTTCCTGCCCGTGATGGTGCCGACGGCGCCTATGGAGCCGGGGCGGTCGCTGTGCTCTATGAACAGCAGGTACGGGACCGACGGGACCATGTCCAGCCAGTACTCGTTGACCCGGACCACGTGTACCTCGTTGCGAAGGGACGTGCCCGCCAGGGTCATGTCTCCCGCGGTCGTCTTGAGGGTCACGGCCAGGAGGCTGGTGTACTCGGGGGCGCCAGCGCTCGTGTGCTCCGTCACCGTGAGGCCCCGCCTCTGGGCGATGAGGGCGGCGTTGATCAGGTTGACCCGCTCCTCGCTGACGGGCCCCATCAGCCCGGCCAGGGCGGCCGACTTCAGGACGCCGGTGTCGTAGCGGGCCACCTCCCCCTGGTATTCGATGTCAACCCCGACGAACTGTCCCTCCGCCAGATGGGTCAGGAGCTTGCCCAAGAGAGACGCTACGGGCAGGTAAGGTGCCAAGGCGTCGTGGACCTCGGGGGACAGGAAAGGGGCGTTGACGGTGTTCCGAGCGGGCATACCGCCCAGCACCGCCAGCACCTGCTCCGCCGCCTCGATGGCCACCTCCGTCTGGGCCTCCTGCGTGGACGCTCCCAGGTGGGGAGTGACGATCACCTTCGGGTGCCTAACGAGGGGGATGTCTCCCGGCGGCTCGTTGGGGAAGACGTCCAGGGCCGCCCCGGCCAGCCTGCCCTCGTCGAGGGCCTTCAAGAGGGCTTCGTCGTCCACCAGCTCGCCGCGGGCGACGTTGATCAGGCGGGCCCCCGGCTTCATCCGGGCCATCTGGGCCTCGCCAATCATGTGGCGGGTGGCTTCGGTGAGGGCGGCGTGGACCGTCACGAAGTCCGACTGCTCCAGCAGCTCCTCCAGGGAGACGACCTCGGCCCGAAGCAAACGGGCGTAGTCGGGAGACACGAAGGGGTCGTAGACCAGGAGCCGCATCGAGAGGCCCTGGGCCCGCCGGGCGACCTCGGAGCCCACCCGGCCCAGGCCCATGATCCCCAGGGTCTTGTTGCGCAGCTCTATGCCCATGAACGCGCCCCGTCTCCACTGGCCCTCCTTCATGGACAGGTGGGCCTGGGGCACGTTGCGGGCCATGGCCAGCATCAGGGCGATGGTGTGCTCGGCGGCGGCGACGGTGTTGCCGGTGGGAGCGTTGACCACGGCGATTCCCCGGGCGGTGGCCGCCTCCAGGTCGATGTTGTCGACGCCGATGCCGGCCCTGGCTATGACCTGGAGCCTCCTCCCCGCCTCCACCACGTCACGGGTCACCTTGGTCTCGCTGCGGACGACCAGGGCGTCGTAGCCGCCCAGGACCTGCTTCAGTCCGTCGGGCTTCAGACCGGTCGTGACGTCGACCTCTGCCCCGGCCTGCAGGCGCCGGAGGCCCTCCTCGGCTATGGGGTCCGATACGAGTACGCGGGGAGCGCCTATGAGACCTTCTCCCGTCCCGCCCGGCTGTCCCGAGGCGGCTTGAAGCCCACTTGGGGCAGGGCTGTCTCGATGGCGCGGACCGCCTCCCGGATGTCCTCCTCGCTTACCCACCCCATGTGGCCGACCCGGAATATCTTGCCCGACAGCTTCCCCTGACCGCCGGCGACGACCACCGAGTGCTCAGTGCGAAGCAGCTCCGAGAGCCTGCCCCCGTCGACCCCCTCGGGCACCTTCACCGCGGTCACGGTGTTGGATGCGTGGGCCTCCTCGGCCAGCAGCTCCAGGCCCAGGTCCGCAACGCTTCGACGGGTGAGGTCTCCCAGACGGGCGTGGCGGCGGAAGACGGCGTCCATGCCCTCCTCCAGCATCATGTCCAGGGCCACGTCGAGGCCGTAGAAGAGGGGAACGTTGGGAGTCCAAGGCGTCTGGGCCCGCTCCAGGTACCGTTGGGCGGCGGGCAGGTCGAAGTAATACCGGGGCATGCGGGCCTTCTCCCTGGCCTGCCACGCCCGCTCGTTGAGGCTGACGAAAGAGAGCCCCGGGGGCACCATCAGCCCCTTCTGGGACGCGGTGCACACCACGTCGCAGTCCCACTCATCCACCGGGAGGGGCACGCAGCCCAGGCTGCTGATGGCGTCCACCAGCAGCAGTGCGTCGGAGCCCTCCCTGACCACGCGGACGATGCTCTCCAGGTCGTTGGTCACGCCGGTGGACGTCTCGTTGTGGGTGACCAGCACCGCCTTCAGGTCCCGGTGCTCGCCCAGGGCCCGTGCCACGACCCCGGGGTCCGCGGCCGTGCCCCACTCGAACTCCAGGCGCGTGACGTCGGCCCCGTGGGCCTGGGCCATGTCCGCGAACCGATCGCCGAAGTTGCCTACGGTCACCGCCAGCACCTTGTCGCCGGGAGAGAGGGTGTTCACCACTCCCGCCTCCAGGGCCCCGGTGCCCGAGGCCGTCAGGATGTACAGCCGGTTGCGGGTCATGAACACCTGCTTCATCTTCTCGGTGATGGGCAGGATGAGGTCCCGGAACTCGGGGCCGCGGTGGTTGATCATGGCCCTTGCGGTGGCCTCCAACACCTGCGGCGGGCACGGCGTGGGTCCGGGTATCCTGAGGTTCTGGCCGGTGACGTTCACTGGGCCTCCTTGGTTTTCTGCTGGGGGTTCTCTGCCGGGTCAGTCGGTTACCCTTACGTACCGCCTTCCAACCCGTATGATGCTGTCCGGGGCCGGCGCGGGGACCCTGTCGGTCTTGACCTTCTCGCCGTTGACCTCGACGGCGCCCTGCCTGATCCAACGCTTGGCCTCGCCGGCGCTCTTGGCCGTGCCGGTCTTTACCAGGGCGTCGGCGACGGACATGACCTCCGGCCTGCCGCCCGAGGACGGCCCCAGGGAGTACCGTGGCATCTCGTTCTCGCCCGGCGCTTCCCGTCGTTGCACCACCCGCTCGAAGTGGGCCTCGGCGGCCCGGGCGTCCTCCAAGCCGTGGAACTGGGTCGTGATCTCCCTGGCCAGGCGCTTCTTGAGCTCCATGGGGTTGACGGACTGCTCCGCAACGGCCCCGCGCATCTCCTCCAGCTCCTCAACGGGGACGTCGGTGAGGTACTCGAAGTACTGCATCATCAGGTCGTCGTCGACCCGCATGACCTTGCCGTACATGTCGTTGGGCGGCTCCTCGACGCCGATGTAGTTGTCCAGGCTCTTGCTCATCTTCTGGACGCCGTCGGTGCCCACCAGGATGGGCATGAGGAAGCACTGCTGGGGCCTCTGGCCGCGCATCTCCTGGAGCTCGCGTCCCACCAGCAGGTTGAACCTCTGGTCGGTGCCGCCGAACTCCACATCGGCCTCGATGGCCACCGAGTCGTAGGCCTGAAGCAGTGGATAGAGGAGCTCGGTGATGGCGATGGGCCTCTGGGCCTGGAACCTCCTGGCGAAGTCCTCGCGATTGAGGAACTGGGCCACGGTGAAGCGGCTGGTGAGCCCTATCACGTCGGTCAGGCTGAACTTGCCGAACCACTCGCTCTGCCAGACGGCCCGGGTGCGTTCCCTGTCCACCACCTTGAAGAACTGGCGCATATACGACTCCGCGTTCTCGACCACCTCTTCGTGGGTGAGCATGGGCCTGGTGATGGACTGGCCGCTGGGGTCGCCTATCTGGGCCGTCCAGTCGCCCACGATGAGGATTACCTGGTGCCCCAGGTCCTGGAGCTGCCGAAGCTTGCGCAGGCCCACCACGTGCCCCAGGTGGATGTCGGGGCGGCTGGGGTCGAACCCCATCTTCAGGCGCAGGGGACGGCCCGCTTCCAGCAGCTTGACGAACTCGGCGTGGGAGATGATCTCGCTCACTCCCCGCCGGGTAATCCGCCTCAGGGTACTCTGGTCCATACTAGCCACCCCCGGCCCTGCCCCGGCCCTGGATATCCCCCGAGGCCGGCGCGCCGATGGGGTCCTCCAAACCGTCCAGCACCGACCTGGCGTCGTCCACGTCCTGCTCCATCTGCTCCACCAGGGACCCGACGTCCGGGAAGTCCAGCTCGTCCCTGAGCCTTCGAACGAACTTCAAGGTCAGTTGTTTGCCGTACAGGTCGCCGTCGAAGTCCAGCAGGTACGTCTCGACGACGCGGGTGCTCCCGCCGAAGGTCGGGCGCACCCCCACGTTGGTCGCCGACCCGTAACGCCGCCCGTCCACGACGGCCCAGGTGGCGTAGATGCCGTCCATGGGCAGCACCAGGTCGCCGTCCAGGGACAGGTTGGCCGTGGGGAAGCCCAGGGTGCGGCCCCGTCGGTCCCCTTCGACCACCGGGCCGGTGACCCCGTAGGTCCGCCCCAGCATGGCGCCGGCGCCCTCCACCTCTCCCTGGACGAGCAGGCTGCGTATGACACTGCTCCGGATGACGGTCTTGTCCATGACCACAGGCTCCACCGGCTCCACCCAGAAGCCCATCTCTCCGCCCAGCCGCCGCAGGGTGGGGATGTCCCCCTCCCGGTTGTTGCCCAGGGCAAAGTCGGGGCCCACCACCAGCCCCTTCGTGTTCAACCGCCGGCAGAGCATCTCCAGGAACTCGCCGGCCTTGAGCAGGGCCACATCCCGGGTGAAGTCCACCACGGCCACCAGGTCGATGCCGCTGTCCCGCAGAAGGCCCAGCCGCTCCTCCAGCGTGGTGATGTACCGCAGCTCGATCCCCGGGGTCAGGGCCAGACGGGGATGGCGACGAAAGGTCAGGACGGCGGTGTGGAGGCCCCTGTCCGACGCCAGGGCCTTGAGGCGGGACAGGAGGTCCTGATGGCCCAGGTGGACACCGTCGAAGGTGCCTATAGTCAGGGCCGTGGGGCCCTTGGGGGCCTGGTTGGACAGCTCTTGGTCCAGCGTCGTCATGGGGCCTTCCGCCGGGTGGCCGGGTTCACGAAGGGGCCCCGACCTTCCGTGCCTGGCTAGTCAGTCGGGGCCCGACGAACATGGGACGTTGTCGTCCCTCGCTACTCAGTCTTGGTGGCGATGGTAGCACAGCCCATGGTAGGCGTCAAATGGCGACGGAAGCTTGGGCGGCCCGGGGGCGTGGTGTTGTATGTTGTATAATTGCCGGGTATCCGAGAACCCTCCGGGCGGTGCGCCATGACCAGCAGCAAGGAAGGGACCATGCCCATGCTCTCTCCCAGGGAGAGACCGCTGCTCATGATCATAGACGGCCACGCCCTGGTGCACCGTTCGTGGCGGGCCATCAGCGTCCGTCAGCACCTCTCCGTCGGCAAGACCGGAGAGGACATCACGGCCGTGTTCGGCTTCGCCAACACCTTCCTCAAGGCCCTCCAAGAGTGGACGCCGACCCACTGCGCCGTGGCCTTCGACGTCGCCGCACCCACCTTCCGTCACAAGCAGTACGCCGACTACAAAGCGCAGCGTCCTCCGACACCGCCCGAGCTGAAGGGCCAGTTCGGCCGCATAAAGGAGATGGTGGAGGCGTTCAGGGTCCCCATATTCGAGGTCGAGGGGTACGAGGCCGACGACGTCATAGGCACCCTCTGCCGCCTGGCTGAGGAGCAGCGCATAGAGACGGTGATCCTGACCGGCGACACCGATACCTTCCAGCTCGTCTCTCCCTGGGTCCGAGTGGCCCTGCACCACAACATCCAGGACAGGAAGGTGTACGACGAGAACGAGATACGTGCCCGATACGGCGGCCTGACGGCGGACCGGCAGCCGGACCTGAAGGCCCTGAAGGGGGACCCCTCGGACAACATCCCGGGCGTGCCCGGCGTTGGCGACAAGACCGCGGTGAAGCTGATCAGCCAGTTCGGGAGCCTGGAGGGCATATACGAGCGCATCGAGGAGGTGACGCCGCCCAGGGTCCGGGAGTCCCTGTCCTCCAGCCGGGACCGGGCCTTCCAGGGGAAGATGCTCACCACCATCTCCCGGGAGGCGCCCGTGGCGCTGGACCTGGAGACCTGCCGCTTCGGCACGTACAACAGGGCCGACGTGGTGGCCCTGTTCCGGGAGCTGGAGTTCCACACCATCCTTTCCCGGGTGCCCGACCCCCACGACAACCAGGGACCCGCGGCCGAGGCCAACGGCGCCCAGGCCTCCCTGGACTTGCCCCTGGACCTGCCCCTGGACCTGAAGAAGGCGTCGTCGGACCTGGACTACCGGCTGGTGACCACCCCGGAGGCCCTGGCAGAGATGATCCGGGAGCTGGCGGCATCGGCAAGGTTCGCCTTCGACACCGAGACCACCGGCCGGGACCCCGTCGCCGCGGACCTGGTGGGCATGAGCTTCTCCACGTCGCCGGCTCGGGCCTGGTACCTGCCGGTGGGCCACGTGGAGGGCGAGCAGCTTCCCCTGGAGCAGGCGCTGGCGGCGTTGAGGCCCATCCTGCAGTCGGAAGAGGTGCGTAAGACGACCCACAACGGCAACTACGACGCCACAGTCATGGGGGGCTACGGCATCGCACTGGGGGGCATGGACTTCGACACGATGATCGTGGCCCACATGCTGGGCAGGAAGGCCCTGGGCCTGAAGAACCTGGGCTTGGACGTGCTGAACATCGAGATGGAGCCGCTGAAGGCGCTCATCGGCACCGGGGCCAAGCAGATCACCATGGCCAAGGTCCCCATCGACCGGGCCCAGACCTACGCCTGCGCCGACGCCGACGTGACCGGCAGGCTCCGAGACGTGTTTCAGGAGCAGGTCAGGAGGGACGGCTTCTGGGAGCTGCTTGCCCAGGTGGAGATGCCCCTGGTGCCCGTCCTCGTTTCCCTCCAGCGCACCGGCATCGCCCTGGACGCGGGCACCCTCCACGAGATGTCCCTGGACCTTGACCAGCAGATGGCAACGCTTGAGGCGGACATCTACAACCTGGTGGGCCACATCGTCAACCTGAACTCGCCCCAGCAGCTCAGCTCCCTCCTCTTCGAGGAGCTCCAGCTTCCCAAGACCAAGCGCACCAGGACCGGCGGCTACACCACCGACGCCAACGCCCTGGAGGGTCTGCGGGGCGCCCACCCCGTCATCGACAAGATCCTGGAGTTCCGGCAGCTCTCCAAGCTGAAGTCGACGTACGTGGACTCCCTGCCCCAGCTTGTCAACCCGCGCACGGGCAGGCTCCATACCAGCTATCACCAGACGGGCTCGGCAACGGGCAGGGTATCCAGCAGCGACCCCAACCTCCAGAACATCCCCATTCGGACGGAGCTGGGCCGCCAGGTCCGCAGGGCGTTCGTGGCGGAGAATGCGCCGGACTGGCTCCTCTTCTCCGCCGACTACTCCCAGATAGAGCTGAGGGTCCTCGCCCATCTCTCCGAGGACCCGGGGATGGTGGAGGCCTTCCTGAACGGCGAGGACATACACTCGGCCACCGCGTCCCAGATGTACGAGGTGGACATGGAGCAGGTCACCGCCGACATGCGCCGCATCGCCAAGGTGCTCAACTTCGGCGTCGTGTACGGCCTGTCCGCCTACGGCATCGCCCAGCAGACCGAGTTCAATCCCGAGGAGGGACAGCGGTTCATCGAGACCTACTTCGCCAGGTACCCGGGCATACAGGAGTACATCGAGTCGGTGAAGGAGCAGGCCAAGCAGAGGAGCTACGTGTCCACCATGCTTGGCCGGCGGAGGTACATCCCCGAGATCCACTCCAGCAACTACAACGTGCGGCAGGCAGCCCAGCGGGCCGCCGTGAACATGCCCATCCAGGGCGGGGCGGCGGACATCATGAAGCTGGCGATGATACGGGTCCACCGCCGCATCCAGGAGTCGCCCCTCCGGGCCAAGATGCTTCTCCAGGTACACGACGAGCTCCTGTTCGAGGTGCCCGCCACGGAGGTGGACGACCTGCGGGAGCTGGTCTTAGAAGAGATGCCACGGGCCCTGGAGATGAACGTGCCCCTGAAGGTGGACTTCAAGACGGGCTACAACTGGGGGGACATGGAGTAGGCGCCGGCCGCCGTACGGCGATTACCGATACCGGCAAAGGAGACCGACCATGGACTTGGGCATTCAGGGCAGGGTAGCGATAGTGACCGGCGGCAGCCGCGGGCTGGGCAGGGTGTCGGCCCTGGCCCTGGCGCGAGAGGGCGTAAGCGTGGCCATCTGCGGGAGGACCAAGAGCACCCTGGACGGCACCGTGGACGAGCTGCGGGCGCTGGGGGTGTCGGCCGCGGGGATCATAGCCGACATGGCGGAGGAGTCGGCGGCCCAAGCGGTCTACGACGGGGCGGTGTCCGCCCTGGGACCGGTGGACATCCTGGTGAACAACGTCGGCGGACGCAGGGGCGCCGGCTTCGCCGAGACCGACGAGGCGACCTTTATGCTGGGGTTCGAGGTGAACTTCTTCGGCGCCATGCGACTGATGCGGCTGGCCATCCCCGGCATGAGGGACCGCAAGTGGGGGCGCATCGTCAACATCTCCTCCATATACGGCCGGGAGCACGGAGGGTCCGCCGACTACATGGCGTCCAAGGCGGCCCTCATCGCCTGTACCAAGTTCACCGGCGTAGAGCTCATCAAGGACAACGTCCTGGTAAACAGCATCGCCCCCGGCTCCATCATCCACCCGGGAGGTAGCTGGGAGCGCTTCTCCAACGAGCGGCCTCCCGAGGTGGTGGAGGAGTTCATCGCCAGGAACCTGCCCGTGGGGAGATTCGGCTGGCCGGAGCCGGTGGGAGACCTGGTGGCCTACCTCTCCTCAGAGCGGGCCAGCATGATCACCGGCACGTGCATCCCGGTGGACGCCGGCCAGGGCCGGTCGCTGATCTAGCGGTCCCAGGCCGCCCGCCAAATTCCCGGGGCCCCGCCTTGACTTCACCAGTGGGGTGTCATATGGTACCTTCACCGCCTCGGTCTCATATATGTTGTATTTTGTCTTAGGGTAGCTGATGTTCACCCACCTTCACGTCCACACCGAATACAGCCTTCTCGACGGGGTCAGCCGCATACCGCATCTGGTCAGCCGCGCCAAGGAGCTCGGCATGGAGGCGCTGGCCATCACCGATCACGGCTCGCTGTACGGTGTCGTGGAGTTCTACACCGAGTGCCACCAAGCCGGAATCAAGCCGATAATCGGCTGCGAGGTCTACGTGGCCCACGGCAGCCGCCACTCCAAGATCCAGTCGGAGCGCAGCCCCTTTCACCTCACCGTGCTGGCCAGGAACAACGTCGGGTACCAGAACCTGATCCGCCTGGTCAGCCAGGCCCACCTGGAGGGCTACTACTACAAGCCCCGGGTCGACCGAGACCTGCTGGAGCAGTACCACGAGGGCCTGGTCATCCTGGCCGGGTGCCCCACCGGGGAGGTCCCCAGGCTCATCGCCGAGGACCGGCTGGAAGACGCCCGAGAGGCCGCCCGCTGGTACAGGGACTTGATGGGCCAAGACGGCTACTACTTCGAGCTCCAGCGGCACGAGCACGTGGAGAACCTGGAGAAGATCAACCAGGGCCTGGTGCGGCTCGCGGGCGAGCTGGACATCCCCTTGGTGGTGACCAACGACGGCCACTACGTGGACAAGGGCGATTCGTACCTGCAAGACGTCCTGATCTGCATCCACACCGGGACCACCCAGCAGGACGACAAGCGGCTGAAGATGGAGGACGACTCCTACTATCTGAAGAGCGCGGCCGAGATGGAGGAGCTCTTCCCGGACTTCCCCGAAGCCCTGAAGAACGCCGAGGTCATCGCCGAGTCCTGCGACGTGAGCCTGGCGACCGGAGAGATGCACCTGCCCAGCTACCCGGTGCCCGGCGGCGCAGACCCAGACGAGTACCTGGCCCAGCTCTGCTGGCAGGGGTTCAAGCGGCTGTACCCCCGTACCTCACCGGAAGCGGAGGAGAGGCTGACCTACGAGCTGGAGGTGATAAGGCAGACCCAGTTCTCCAACTACTTCCTGGTGGTGTGGGACATCATCTCCTTCGTGCGGGAAAGGGATATCCTCTTCGGGGTCCGGGGCAGCGCCGCCGCCAGTGTGGCCCTCTACTGCCTGGGGGTGACCGAGGTGGACCCGCTGGAGTACCGGCTGGTCTTCGAGCGATTCCTGAACGTCGAGCGCAAGGAGATGCCCGACATCGACATGGACTTCCAGGACGACCGCAGGGACGAGGTGCTTGCCTACGTAACGGAGAAGTACGGGCACGACAAGGTCGCCCAGATCATCACCTTCGGCACCCTTGGCGCCAAAGCCTCCCTCCGGGACGTGGGCCGCGTCCTGGGCATGACCTACGCCGACGTGGACCGGGTGGCCCGCCTCGTCCCCTTCAAGTGCCGCACCCTGGACGACGCCCTGGCCATGAACCCGGAGCTGGCCGAGGTGTACCGGTCCGACGAGTCCATCCACAAGCTGGTGGACACGGCCCGAAGCCTGGAGGGCACGGTCCACCACGTCAGCACCCATGCAGCCGGCGTGGTCATCTCCGGCGAGCCCCTCACGGAGTACCTGCCCCTGCAGAGGCCCGTGCGGGGAGACGACTCCGGGCAGCTCGCCATGACCCAGTACGCCATGGACCCCGTTGCGAAGCTGGGGCTCCTGAAGATGGACTTTCTGGGGCTCACCAGCCTCACCATCCTGGACAGGGCCGTGCAGATGGTGGAGCAGACCAAGGGGATAGGCATCGACATCCACCGCCTGCCCCTGGACGACCAGAAGACCTTCGAGCTGCTGTCCTCGGGCAAGACCACCGACGTTTTCCAGCTGGAGAGCGCGGGGATGCAGCGGTACATCAAGGAGCTGAAGCCGTCCTCGCTGATGGACATCTCCGCCATGATCGCCCTCTACCGGCCGGGGCCCATGGAGCACATAGACACCTTCATCAACGCCAAGCACGGCAGGGCCCCCATCCAGGTCCCCCACCCTCACCTGGAGGAGATACTCAGGGAGACCCACGGGGTAATCGTCTACCAGGACCAGGTGCTGTTCATACTGCAGACCTTCGCCGGGTACTCCCTGGGCCGCGCCGACGTGGTGCGGAAGGCCATGGGCAAGAAGATCACCGAGCTGATGAGCCAGGAGAGGGACGGCTTCATCGAGGGCGCCACGGCCAAGGGCTACTCCAGGGAGCTGTCCCAAGAGGTGTTCAACCTCATGGAGCCCTTCGCGGGCTACGCCTTCAACAAGGCCCACAGCGTCAGCTACGCCCTCATCTCCTACTGGACCGCCTACTTCAAGGCCAACTACCCCGTGGAGTACATGGCGTCGGTGCTCAACTCCCGCGTCGACCACCCCGACAAGATGGCCGGTGCGGTGAGCGAGTGCTTCCGCCTTGGCATCCCGGTGCACCCGGCGGACGTGAATTGCAGCGACGCCTACTTCACCATCGACAAGGACGAAGCAGGCCAGCAGGCCATCCGGTTCGGCCTCGCCGCCGTGAAGAACGTGGGAGAGGGAGCCGTCCGTCCCATTCTGGAGGAGCGCGAGAAGGACGGCCCCTTCACCTCCATAGACGACTTCTGCAGCCGCGCCGACCTGCGAGGACTCAATCGCCGGACCCTGGAGAGCCTGGTCAAGGTAGGGGCCCTGGACTCCTTCGGGAGCCGGGCCGCCATCCTGGACGTTGCCGAGCAGATACTCTCCTTCGCCCAGAGCGAGGCCCACCGGAGGGAGAGGGGCCAGTCCAGCCTCTTCGACGGACTGGCCGATACCCAGGACGTGGGAGCGGTGGCCGGGATAGCCATCAACGGCAAAGAGACCCTGGCATGGGAGAAGGTCGCCTGGGAGAAGGAGCTGTTGGGCGTGCCGCTGTCCAGCGGGTCCCTGAACGCCCTGGCCCGGGTGAACGAGTCGGGCGCGGTCACGTCCCTGGACCAGCTCGACGCGGAGATGGAGGGCCAGAAGGTCACGGTCCTTGGACAGGTGTCGTCGGTGTCCGAGCGCTACACCAAAGACCTGCGCCAGTACGTCATCGCCAGCCTGGAGCTCGTCCCCGGCACCACCGAAGCCATCGCATGGCCCGACGTGCTGGAGAAGACGGGCAAGGAGCCGTGGCAGGAGGGGAACCTGCTGATGGTGAAGGGGCGATTGAAGGTCCGCGGCGACGAGATGTCGGTCCACTGTGACGACGTAAAGGTCTACGACCCGGACTCGCCCCCCGTCAACGGCAAGGTCGACAACGGAAAGAGCGGAGCCGCAAAGAACGGCCGGAACGGCGCCAACGGCAGCAAGAGCAGACCGGCCAAAGCCGCAGCCCAGGCGCCGGCGCCGGCGGAAGACGCCGCACCGCAGGGTCCCGTGACCATCCAGGTCAGCCTGGCGGAGACGGCCGACGCCGAAGAGGACGTCCACCGGCTCCGGGAAGCGATAAAGACGATGCTGGAGTTCCCCGGCGATGACCGGGTGAACCTGGCGATATCCACCAACGGAAAGCGGGTGCTCATGGAGCTGCCGCGCATCACCGTCTGCCACTGCTCCGAGCTGTACGAGCGCCTAGAGGAGATGCTGGGCGAGGGCTCGGTGGGCGTACAGCTTCCGCTGGGACCGGCTCCGGGCCAGTAGTCGGACCGGGAACGGAGGCAGGCTCAGCCCCGTTCCCAGGCCCCACCCGCTCCATCTGCAGTAGCCGCGCTTTCTTCTCCAGGCCGCCCCCGCCGTACCCGTGGAGGCCTCCGTTGCTGCCGATCACCCGGTGGCAGGGGATGATCACCGCCAGCCGGTTCTTGGCCATCGCCTGCCCCGCCGCCCGGGAGGCGCGGGGATTCCCGGCCTGGGCCGCCAGCCACTGGTAGCTTCGCGTCTCACCCCGGGGGATCCGGCGGCACGCCTCCCACGCAGCCTTGAAGAAGGGCGGGGCGTCCTCCAGGTCCAACGGGACCTGGTCGAAAGCACCGTCCTCCCCTCGAAAGTGGGCCTCCAGCCTGAGGCGGACGTCCTCCAGGGCATCGGGGTCCAGGCTGGCGCCGGAGGCCGCGCTTCCCAGCTCGTCCATCGCCTCCTGAGGCAGAGGTTTCAGGGCCAGCCTCCGTAGACCGCTGTCCGTGGACAGGGCGGCCACCCATCCCATCTCCGTCGGGAACAGGTCGTAGCGCAGTCTGGTCATGGGTCTCCTTCCTTCCTTGTGGTGGCCTGCGGGTCCGGCCGCGGACCCTCTGCCGAATGCCCCTTCATTATAACGCCCGGCCAGCCCCGCATAACGCCCTCGGGCCCCGTGTCTCCGAACGACCCCTCGGTGTCATTGCCATGAAGAATAACTCCCAGCGCCCTCCTCGGCGAATCGCCCAACTCGTCGTTCCGGCGCAGGCCGGAACCCAGGGGATGGGAGAGGCATAGCCAGCCGCCGAGCTTCGCTGGTCCTGCCGCCTGCACATCTGCAAGGAGGCCCCCACCCCTGGACTCCCGCTTTCGGAGGCTCTTGCGTAACTCCAGGTGTGGGCCAAATCAAGAAGGCCGCCTGGATGCGCCCGTGCCTCTCGCGGCGTCTCCACCCGCAGCCCCCCAGCGATTCGATGCTAGAATGTCCCCCATGGGCCCGACACCGACTCATCGGGACAGCCTCCAGCAGCCGCTGACCTCCAGGGCCGCGGGCTCCCCACGGCTGGACAGGCGGTTCCTGCAGGAGACGGCCCTGATGGCCCTCGCCGTGATGTTCGGCCTGCAGCTACTCAGGGTCCTGTTTGCGGGCCTGGTCTTCTACATCCGGGAGTCCCTGGGCGCCAGCTCCTTCGTCCCCGGCGCCTACGCCCTCGTCTTGTTTCTCGGAGCGTTCCTGGCCCTGCCATTGGCCAGGCTGTTGGGAGTACGGGGCGCGCTGACAATCGCGGCCGCCGGGACCGGCGCCGCCCGGCTGGCCGAGCAGGTCGTGCCCTGGCCGGCAGTGGACGTTGGCCTGACGACCGCCGGCGTCCTGGCCTTCCTGTGGTTCGTCCCCCTCTACGCCGCCAGGCTTCGCGGCCGTGGGGCATCGGGAGGCCAGGCTTTCGCCATGGGCCTGGTCCTGGGCATCGCGATGGATACGGCCATCAAGGGCGCGTTCTCCACGCTGGACATGTCGTGGCAGCCCGGGCCGGCATCCCTCCTCCTGGTATCCTTCCTGGTGGGCGCCTACGGGTTTCTGGCGCACCGGGTGCTGGCCGAGGACCGGCCTGCGACGGAAGGGGAAGGGGGACGCCTGCGGTGGGCGCCCCTGGCGGCCCTGGGGCCCTTGCTCTTCCTGGAACTGCTCCTGTTCCAGAACATCGGACAGCAGACGGCCCTCATGGGATGGGACCAGCCTCTGGTGTTCCTGTGGCTCATGGTCGGGAACGTCCTGGGCCTCTTCGCCGCCGCCGCGGTCCTTGCCCGGCACGTCCACGGCGGCCGGTTGGCCGTCGCGGGGCTGGCGGGCCTGTTGGCCCTCCTGGTCGTCGGAGAGCGTTCGGGGGTCGCGGCGGCCCTCGTCGCCATGTTCGGCGGCGTTGCTATGGCCATGGCGGCGGCGTCCGTCGGGGCCTCCGTGGGACAGGGGGTTGGGGCCGACCCGCGGACGCCCGCGCCCGGGGCCGGCCGAGGGACGGCGCCCGCCGTCGTGGCATCGGGGGTGGGAATGCTGGTGCTGCTGGTGGCGACCTTTCTGTACTACGTCAACTACGAGCTGGACCTGCCCGGAGGCGCCTCCACCGTGCCTCCGATAGTGGCCGCGGCGCTCATCCTGTGCACCGCCGCGGCCTTGCCCGTCCTGTGCCGGGAGGGGCCGGCCCCGGCCCTGGGGCTGCCGGTCGCGTCGGCCAGCCTGGTCCTGCTGCTGATACCCGCGGGGTACTGGACGTACTGGCGCGAGGCGGCACCCTCGGAGGAGGCGGCGTTCCCCATACGGGTGGTCTCCTACAATCTCCACCAGGGCTTCGACCAGGACGGCTACCTGGCCATCCGAGACCTGGCCGGCGCGGTCGAGGACCAGGAAGCGGGTATCGTTGCCCTGCAGGAGGTGTCCCGAGGCTGGCTGATTGACGGGACCTTCGACATGCTTCCCTGGCTGTCCAGGGAGCTGGACATGCCCTACGTGTGGGCGCCGGCGGCGGACTCAGTGTGGGGCAATGCCGTCCTCAGCAGGTACCCCATAGCGGAAAGCTCGGTCCACCCCATGCCCAACAACGCCGACATCCCCATGGACCGGAGCTACCTGACGGCCGTCATACCCGTGGGCGACTCCGGACCCTTGACCGTACTGGCGACCCACCTGCACCACCGCGAGGAGGAGGGCCACCTGCGGGCGCCGCAGATAACGGCGCTGGTGGACGCCTGGGGCGGCAGGGAGAGGACCGTGCTGTTGGGCGACCTGAACGCCGAGCCCGGGGACCCCGAGATGCTCCCGTTGGAGGAGGCGGGCATGGTGGACGTCTTCCCGGCGTCGCCGGAATACGACGGCGGGGGCTACACCTTCACCTCCTGGGACCCCCGCAGACGGATCGACTACATCTGGACCTCGGAAGACCTGCGCCCCACGGACTTCACCCTGTTCGGCGGCACGGCCTCGGACCACCTGGGAGTGGCGGTTACCTTGGACAAATGGCCGGGGGACAAATAGCCCGGGGACAAATAGCCCGGGGACAAATAGCCCGGGGACAAGTAGCCGGGGGACAGGTAGCCCGGGCTACCTCCGAGGATGGCGGCTGGCGAAGTCGTCGGCGATCTCGTCGAAGGTGCAGAAGCGGACCCCCGTGTGGGCCCGGATGTAGTTGGTCAGCCGCTCCAGCATGAGGAGCACCTGGGGCCTGCCGCTCACGTCGGGGTGAATGGTCATGGTGAAGACCGCCTCGTCGTACTCCCTGTAGACGTAGTCGAACTGGTCTCTCCACATCTGCTCGATGTCCCGGGGATTGACGAACCCGTGGCTGTTGGGCGCCTTCTTGATGAACATCATGGGGGGCAGATCGTCCAGGTACCAGTTGGCGGGAATCTCGATGAGGTCCGTCTCCTGGCCGCGCTCCAGCTTGCGCATCCAGTGGTCCGCCGGCTGAGAGAAATCGATCTTGGTCCACCGGTCACCGACCCGCACGTAGTAGCACTCGAAGTCCTTGTGCATCAGGCTGTGGTCGTACTTGATGCCGTTCTTCAGCAGCAGCTCGTTGGTGACGTGGCTGAACTCCCACCACGGCGCCACGTAGCCCGTGGGCCGCTTCCCGGTCACGCTGGTGACCAGGTCGATGCACCGGAGCAGCACGGCCTCCTCCTGCTCCGGCGTCATGGCGATGGGGTTTTCGTGGGAGTAGCCGTGGATGCCTATCTCGTGACCGCCCTCGACTATCATCCTGGTCTCGTCGGGGAAGGTCTCCATGGAGTGGCCCGGGACGAACCAGGTCGTCTTGATGCCCAGGCGGGCGAACAGCTTGAGCAGCCTGGGGGTGCCCACCTCGCCGGCGAACAGCCCGCGGGAGATGTCGTCGGGGGAGTCCTCGCCCCCGTAGGAGCCCAGCCACCCCGCCACCGCGTCCAGGTCCACGCCGAAGGCGCAGAGTATCCGTTTCTCAGCCATGAAAACCCCTCCCTAACCTCGCCGCGTCCCCGGCCCCGTCTGACCTCGCGGGCCCGGGCGGCGTTCTTGAAACAGGTGGTCCATATTATTCAGGGACTTCGCGATTTGTCAATTTAACGCGCCCCTAGCGACATGGACATTCACCTGGACGGACGCCGACAGCGCGGCACGAACGTAGAGTAAACTCTACCATTGGGAAACAACAGGTGGGAAACAACAGGTCGTGATGCCTTACGACGGCGCGAAGGGGCTAACTGGCCTATGAAATGGACCGACGACTGGAACGATTCGGGCACACACCGGATAGTCTTTTCTCGGAGCGTGAAGAATCAGCTCTTCATGGCCCAGAAGGGCAAGTGTTCCTACTGCGGCCGTACCCACCGCCTCCGCTACCTCGAGATCGACCACAAACACCCGCTCAGTCGGGGCGGCGGCAACGAGACCGACAACTTACAGCTCCTCTGCACTCCCTGCAACATGCGAAAGGGGATTCAGTCCGATGAGGAGTTTCGACGCCGCTACTGGCGGCTTCTGCCCGCCGATGGCAGCATCCCCCATCACCCCATTCCCCAAGATGAATTCGCCGACGAGACTCAACGGACCAGGGCGCCGCGAGAAGTACAGGCCATCTACTACGAGCGCTTCCGCGCGTACCGCAGTCAACGTGGCGGCTGTGGTCTTCTCGTGGCAGCGGGGGCTCTTGCCATCATTGCCCTGGCACTCTTGGCTCTCACTCAGTGACGCCCCCCAAAGCTCTTACCGGAGACGATACAGAAATGCAAGGCCCGGAGGTGGCTACCAGGAGAGTTGCGCCTCCGCCGCGAAGGGGCCTGATGGGGCAGGCTGGGAGCGGACCTGCAGGTCGCGCACCTCGCCCCAGGCCTCGCCGACCCATGGCCGGCTCACCCGGGGGAACGCCGTTGGCTCCCGGCCTTCTGGAGCTGGACGGCGGTGTTGATCAGCCCCATGTGGGAGAAGGCCTGGGGAAAGTTGCCCAACAGCTCCGATGAGGAGGGCGATATCTGCTCGCTGAGCAGTCCCAGGTCGTTGGCGCAGCTGCGAAGGGCGTCGAACAGCTTTCGCGCCTTCTCCACCTCGCCCAGCAGGATCAAGTTGTCCGCCAGCCAGAAGGTGCACATGGTGAAGGTCCCCTCGTCCCCGCCCAGGCCGTCGTCGACGTTCCTGTACCGGTACACATACCCCTCGGGGGTCGTCAGCTCCCGCTCTATGGCCTCGATCGTGGAGCGCATCCGCGGGTCCTCCGCCCGGATGAACCCCACCAGCGGAAGCATCAGGTTGGCCGCGTCCAGGGCCTTGCTGCCGTAGGCCTGAACGAAGGCGCCCCGTTCGGCGTCGTACCCCCTGGCCAGCACGTCCTCTCGGATCTGGGCCCTCACCTTGCGCCACAGCTCCACGTCTCCGGGCAGGTCCAGGGCGCGGGCCGCCTTGATCGCCCTGTCCAGGGCCACCCAGCACATTACCTTGGAGAACACGAAGAGCTCCCTGCCCCCCCGCGTCTCCCACAGGCCGTCGTCGGCCTCCGTCCAGTGGTCCATCACGAACTGGACCACCCTCCGCAGGTACTCCCAGTACTCCGGGTCTATCTCATTGGCGAACTTCCGATACAGGTGGGCCGAGTCCATTATCTCGCCGTAGATGTCGAGCTGGTACTGGGAGTAGGCGGCGTTGCCCACCCGCACCGGCCGGGAGTGCCTGTGGCCCTCCAGCTCGGTGATCTCCGTCTCCACCAGGCGGCGCTCGCCTCCCAGGCCGTACATTATCTGGAGGTCCCTGGCCCGCCCCGCAGTGCTCCAGGCCAGCCAGTCCTTGAAGGCCCTGGCCTCATCGTGGTACCCGATGATGGCCAGGGCGTACAGGGCGAAGGTTGCGTCGCGGATCCAGGTGAAACGGTAGTCCCAGTTGCGGGGGCCGCCCACGGCCTCGGGCAGGGAGGTGGTCGCCGCCGCCAGCACGCCCCCCGAGGGGGCGTAGGTCAGCGCCTTCAGGGTCAGGGCGCTGCGGACCACGTCCTCCCGGTACTCCCCCCTGTAGGTGCACGCCGACGCCCAATTGCGCCAGAACTCCCCGGTCTCGGCCAGGCTCCTCTCCATCTCGGCCTCGTCCGGGGCCCCTCCCGCATAGGAGAACCGCCTCTCGTAGGTGACCGAGGCGCAGACCCGGTCCCCCGAGGTCAGCCTGCCCCCGGAGACGAACCCCTCCTCCCGTATCTCCAGGGGGGTCGAGCAGTACACCGACACGGCGTCGGCCCCGCCGTGGGCGAACCCGGTGTGGGGGCTGTAGGTGGTGGAATGGGGCTGGATCGTCCCGTAGTCGAACCGCGGGAAGCACTCCATCGTAAAGGTCACGTGGCCTGCCGTGCACTTCAGGAACCGTATCACCTGCTGCGTCAGCCCCCCTTTCGGGGGCCGCCCCGCCCTGTCCGGGTGCTGGATGGGCATGAAGTCCGTCAGCACGGCCTGGCCGGTGTCCGTCTCGAAGGTCGTCTCCAGGACGTTGGTGTCGGGCACGTAGCGCCGCTGCACCCGCGTCACGCCCTCGGGGGCAAGCTGGAAGTAGCCGCCCTTGAGCCGGTCCAGGATGCGGGCGAACACCGCCGGGCTGTCGAACCTGGGGAAGCAGCACCAGTCTATGGACCCGGACCTGGAGATCAGGGCGCAGGACTGCATGTCGCTGATGAGCCCGTAGTCCGAGATGGGCGGGTAGCCCTGGAGCCGAGGATTCGACGTCATTCACCCCTCCCTTCTCGGAGTGCCCCGGGAGCCGTCATCAACTGTGGCAGCCGCAGGCCTGGACCCACCTGCGCCCGTCCTGGGCCAGCAGGTGGTCGGCCGCCGCAGGCCCCCAGGAACCCGGCTCGTACACGTGCATCGGCGTCCCGTTGGGGTCCTCCCAGGCGCGGAGCAGCGGGTCGACCAGCCTCCAGGCCTCCTCTATGTGGTCGCTCCTGATGAACAGCCTGGAGTCCCCCTCCAGCGCGTCCTGCAGCAGCCTCTCGTAGGCCTCGGGGATGGACATGCCGCCGAAGGCGGAGTCGTAGTGGAACTCCAGGTCCACCGTGCGCATTTGCATTCCCTGGTCGGGCACCTTGGCCTCCACCATCAGGTGGGCGCCCTCGTCGGGCTGGATGCAGACCGCCAGGATGTTGGAAGGCAGGTCCTCGGGCGCGCCCAAAGAGAAGGTGACGTGGGGGGGCGCCTTGAACTGTATGTCCACCTCCGACACCTTCGTGGCCAGGGCCTTCCCCGTGCGCAGGTAGAAGGGTACCCCCTGCCAGCGCCAGTTGTCCACGAACAGCCTCAGGGCCGCGTAGGTGGCGGTGGGCGAGTCCGCGGGCACGCCCTTCTCGCCGGTGTAGCCCCGGTACTGGCCCCGGACGGCGTCTCCGGGCGCGCCGCGGACGGCCAGCGGCCTTATCGACCTGAGCACCTCCACCTTCTTGTCCCGCAACGACTCCGGGTGCCTGGCGCTGGGGGGCTCCATGGCCACCATGGCCAGGAGCTGGAGCAGGTGGTTCTGGACCATGTCCCGCACGACCCCGGACTGGTCGTAGTACCCGCCCCTGTCTCCCACCGCCACCTCTTCGGCCACGGTTATCTGGACGTTGTCCACGTAGTTACGGTTCCACAGGGGCTCGAAGATGGTGTTGGCGAACCTCAACGCCATCAGGTTCTGCACCGTCTCCTTGCCCAGGTAGTGGTCGATGCGGTAGACCTGGTCCTCGGAGAAGACGCCGCCCACCACCCGGTTCAGCTCCACGGCCGAGCGCAGGTCCCGCCCGAAGGGCTTCTCGATGATGACCCTGCTCCATCCCCCGTTCCCGGCGGCGAGCCCGGCGCCTCCCAGGGTCCGCACCACTCCCTCGTACAGGTGGGGGGCGATGGCGAGGTTGAACAGGCGGTTGGAGCCGGGGCCTCCCCGGTCCATCTCCTCCAGGTAGTCCCTCAACCGCTCCACGTCCGGCGGCGAGGACGCGTCTCCCCGAAGGTAGTGGATGCTCCCGGCGAAGCGGTCCCACTCCTCCTGGCCGGCGTCCAGGTCCCCCAGCTCCCGGGCCCCCTCCCGCATGTACTCCCGGAACCCGTCCTCGGAAAAGTCGGTGCGCGAGTACCCGATTATCCTGAGACCGGGGGGAAGTCGGCCCTTGGAGCCCAGGTGGAACAGCGCCGGGATCAGCTTGCGCCTGGTCAGGTCCCCGCTGGCCCCTATGATCACGACAGTGGTGGGACGCTGCGTCCGGGTGGCCATCAGCTCTCCTCGCAGTCCGAGGCCCTCACCCGGTGTCCGCCGAACTGGTTTCGGAGGGCGGCCAGCACCCTGCCGCCGAAGGGCCGGACCTGTCGCGAGCGGAACCGGGCCTGCAGGGAGAGGGCGATGACCGGCGCCGGGACGCCCAGGTCGATGGACTCGTTAACCGTCCACCGGCCCTCTCCCGAGTCCTCCACGTAGGACTGGACCGCGTCGAGCCCGGGGTCCTCCTTCAGCGCCTGCTCGGCCAGGTCCAGCAGCCAAGATCGTACCACACTCCCGTGCCTCCATATGGAGATGACCTGCGCCAGGTCCAGGGAGAACTCCTCTTTGGCCGCCAGCAGCTCGAAGCCCTCGGCGTAGGCCTCCATCAGGCCGTACTCGATGCCGTTGTGGACCATCTTGACGAAGTGCCCGGACCCCCTGATGCCCACGTAGCCGTAGCCCCTATCGGGCCCCGGCGCCAGGGTCTTGAAGAGCGGCTCCAGGCCCAGGAACACCTCCCGGTCTCCGCCGACCATGAGGCTGTAGCCTTCCCGCAGGCCCCACACCCCGCCGCTGGTGCCCACGTCCAGCATCCTGATCCCCCGGCCGTCCAGCATCTCGGCGCGGCGGACCGTGTCCTTGTAGTTGGAGTTTCCCCCGTCCAAGAGCACGTCGTCGCGGGACAGCATGGCAGCCAGTTCGGTGACGATCTCCTCGGTGGCGTTGCCCGGGGGGACCATGAGCCAGACGGCCCGGGGGGGCGTCAGCTTGTCCACCATCTCTCCCAGCGACCCGGCTCCCTCCGCTCCCGCCTGGACGCCGGCGGCAACGGCGTCCTCCCGCCGGTCGTAGACCACCACCCGGTGGCCGCCGCCCAGCAGGCGCTGGACCATGCTGCCGCCCATGCGGCCCAGTCCCACCATCCCGATCTCCATAGTCCACCGTCCCCCGACGTAGAGCGCCGTTCAAAGTTTTGGCGTTTGGACCCGTGGCGCCATTCTCCTGCGCGGTGACGCCCTAGGCCGCAAGACCGGCCAGCCTCCGTATGCCCTCCGCCGGGTCGTCACCCAGGGACGCCCTTACCACCCGGCGGCGGGCGGCCCCCAGGGCCTGGAGGTCCCCCAGGGCCTGGGACCGGGCCAGCACCGCGAAGGAGTAGGGCTCGCCCGGGACGGGCAGGTCGCCCTCCGGGTCCGCGGCGACCTGCAGGCACAGCGCCGTGTTGGGCCCTCCCTTGTGGAGCTGGCCGGTGGAGTGCAGGTACCGGGGCCCGTACCCCACCGTCGTGGCGATCCCGTACCGGTCCATCACCCGCCTGCGCAGGTCGTCGAAGGCCTCCCGGACGGCGGGACCCTCGGGCAGGTAGGCCGTAACGGCCAGGTAGTCGCCGGGGCGGGCCCCCTCCAGGAGCGCCCGGAGGTCGTCCGATGCGTCCACCGAGGGCAGGCGTCCCTTCTCCAGGTAGTGCTCCATCATCCGGTCCGTGGCATCCTTGGCCCCCTGCACGTCCGGCTGGTCGAAGGGATTGATGCCCAGCACGGCCCCCGCCACCGCCGTGGCGAACTCCCATCGGAAGAACTCCCCGCCCAGGTCGTAGGCGTCGCAGAGGTCCAACCGCAGCACGGGATGGCCCGACCCCTCGATGGCTTCCAGCGCGGCGTCGGCGTCGGCGTTGCCGTCTCCCCGGAGCCGCAGGTGAACGAAGAGCCTGTCGCGGCCGTACCTGTCCGGGCCGGACAGGGCCTCGCCGACCACCGGGACCACCCCCCGGCCCTCCTTGCCCGTGCTCTCCGCCAGGAGCTGCTCCACCCACAGGCCGAAGGCCGCCAGGCCGGGGGACGCGACCAGGGTAAGCTTGTCCCGGCCCGCGGCCGCCATGGCCCCTATGGCCGCCCCCAGCGCGGCCCCGGGGTTGTCGCCGGTGGGCGCCGAGGGGCCGCACCGCGCCGCCATGCCGCCGGCCCGCTCCAGCAGCAGGTCCAGGTCCACCCCCAGGAGGGCCGCGGGGACCAACCCGAAGTATGACAGGACCGAGTACCGCCCCCCCACGTCCGGGGGGTTGGCGAAGACTCGCCTGAACCCGTGCTGCCGGGCCATCTCCTCCAGGGACGTGCCGGGGTCGGTTATGGCCGCGAAGGCCCGGCCCGCCCTCTCCCTTCCCAGCTCCCGGTCCAGCAGGTCCCTGAAGTGCTTGTAGAAGGACAGGGGCTCGATGGTGCTGCCCGACTTGGATGAGACCAGGAACAGGGTGCGGGCCGGGTCTATGGCCGACTGGACGCCCCGGACCACCTGGGGAAGGGTCGAGTCCAGCACCGTCAGGTCCGGGTGTCCCTCAGCGGGGCCGAAGACTCGGCGCAGCACCTCGGGGCCCAGGCTGCTGCCTCCCATCCCCATCAGGACGACGTGCCGGCACCCCTCCGCCTTTGCCTCGTCGGCGAAGGCGCGCAGTGAGGGGACCCGCTCCCCCATGGCGCCACACACCGTGAGCCACCCGAGACGGTCGGATATCTCCCTGGGACCGGGCTTCCAGACGGTGTGGTCCCGGCCCCAGATGCGGGCCGTCACACGCTGCCGGTCCAGCTCCGCCAGCGAGGCGCCGACCTCCGGGTCAACCAATGGTCTCTCCTCCAGCCATGGGTCTCTCACCTTCGTGGAAAAGCAATCTCCCCCCTTGGCGGGGGGAGACTAGTGGATGGTAGCCGGACATCTGGATGCTTGATCCCTTTCGGTATCGGTATGCGGCAGGCGGCTTCTAGCCCTTTCTTACCAGCTTGGTGACGGTGGGTATGCCCGCGCCCGCCAGGTACAGGTCGCCGTGGGAGTCGCCGGATATCCAGTGCGGCGCCTTGGACTCCAGCCGCTGCAGCAGGTTTCCCTGTTTGTCCCAGATGCTCACGGCGGGGGTCAGCTCGCTGATATAGACAGTCTCGTCGGCGTCCATCCATATGGACGTGGCCCGCCCCATGTCCGTCCACATCGCCGTGTACTCGCCGGTGGAGGAGAACACCTGGACGCGCTCGTTGTCCCGGTCACACACGTACACCGTGCCCGCCCTGTCCACCCACAGGTCGTGGGGGGCGTGGAGCTCGTTGGGCGCCGTCTTCCCCGGTTCTCCCCAGGAGGAGACCAGGTCGCCGTCGGCGGAGAACCGGTGCACGCGGCAGTTGCGGTAGCCGTCGGACACGTACAGGTCCCCCGAGGGCGAGTTGACCATACCCGAGGGCTTGTTGAAGGGGCCACCGGCCCGCAGCACCGTGCCTCCGTCCTCCTCGCAGCCCGTGTCCGAGAACTTGCCGCGCTCTCCCAGGATCATCAGCGGCCTGCCGTCCAGAGTGTAGGTCATGCACACGTGGTCGTCCCGGTCCGTCACGTAGATGACGTCGTCGGGGCCTATGAATATGCCGTGGGCGAAGTTGGTGGAGCCGTTGCCCCAGGAGCTCAGGTAGCCCCCGTCCCTGTCGAACACCAGGAAGGGCGGGTCCTTCCGCTGGAACACGTAGACCCTGTCCTGGGAGTCCACCGCCGCGGCGCTGATCTGCCCGAAGGTCATCCCCTGGGGCAGCTTCGCCCAATCCTCCACCACCTCGTAAGTGAACCGGCCGCCGCCTACGATAGCCATGCCAACGCCTCCTCCATATCCTCCCTCAGGCGTGCCCCCCGCACGGTGATGCTTAGGCGATGGTATCCGGCCATCACGGTAGTGTCAATACCACCGGCCCTCCCCACCGTCGTCCCCGCGAAGGCATGTCCTCGTACTTGATGCGAGGGCCGGGACCCGGGGGTGGGGGAGCAGCGAGGCTTTCTTCCCGGCAGTGATATGTGGGAGGCCCCCATGGAGCTACCTGAGCAGGCCGTACACGCGCTGGGGATGCACCCACGCCACAACGGCCTCCTGCCGGCGCATCACCCGGTCGTACTCCTCCCAGTCGGGGTGGTCGTGGTCCCCGCAGGCCCGATAGGTGTCCCTGAGCATCACCCGGAGGGCCTCGGGCCCGCTGTTGGACGAGTCGAACAACTCGGCCCGGCCCTCCACTACCACGTACTGGCGCCAGTCCGCGGTGACGGCCAGCACCGTGCACCCGGGCTCCCTGCGCAGGTTGCGTACCTTGACCGACCTCCCGTTGACCGACACGAAGACCACCTTGCCATCCATGGCCCCGGCCACGACGATGCTCGACTGGACCGACCCGTCTGGCTGGAAGGTGTTCACCACGGCCCGGTGGTGGGTGTTCATAAAGCCCTGGACCCTCTCGAAATCCATCTTCGCTCCCTTCTTTGCACGAGCCCGCCTAGGCACGAGCCCGCCTAGGCACGAGCCCGCCCAGGCACGAGGGAAGCGCAATACTGCCCTCCCCGCCTGTCTGCCGTCATCCCCGCTCGGGCCTGCGCGGGCGGGGATCCACGCCTGCGCGTACTGGACTTCCGCTTTCGCGGAAGAGGCGGGGTGGGCAGGGTCGAGTCTCGCGTCTGCCCCGCAGCCCGGCCCGTCGCTGGACAGTCCCAGTTTACCTTAAATATAATGGCCGTGGTGGAGGCGCCTTGAAGATAACGGTGCGTTTCTTCGCCCTGTACCGGGAGAGGGCGGGGCGCGGCAGCATGACCGTGGAGCTGGAGCGCGGCGCCACGGTCCGTCATCTCGTGGACGAGGTCAGAAGGCTGTTCCCAGAGCTGGCCCCTCCCGCCGTGGAGATCGTGGCCGCCGTGAACGCCGAGTACGCCGGCGGAGGCGTCCCTCTGTCGGACGGGGACGAGGTGGCCCTGATACCCCCCGTGAGCGGAGGCCGAGGCATGATCGAGATTACCCGAGACCCCCTGGACCCCGAAAAGGTCACCGCCCTGGTGCGCAAGGACACCAACGGCGCCGTGGTGACTTTCCTGGGCACCACCAGGCTGTTCGCCGAGGGCCGTAAGGTCGTCCGCCTGGAGTACGAGGCCTACGAAGCGATGGCCCTCAGGGAGATGGAGAAGGTCCGCCGGCGGGTCTGCTCGCAATTCGGCATCGAGGACGTGGCCATCGCCCACCGCATAGGCGCGGTCGACATCGGGGAGATCAGCCTGGTCATCGCCGTGGCGTCGCCCCACCGCAAGGAGGCCTTCCTGGCCTGCCACCAGGCCGTGGACCTTCTGAAGGAGACCGTCCCCATCTGGAAGAAGGAGCTCTTCGAGGACGGGGAGCACTGGGTGGCCTGCGAGGACCACGAGCACCCGGCCCCGCCCCGGGCCGCCACCCCCGCGTCGTCCTGACGGCGCCCGGGCGGGGCGGAGGTCGGCCTCGCCCCGGGGACTGATATACACGGCGCCCATAGCCCAACGCCACAGCCCACGCACCCAACACTCCCGGCCGGCTCTCCGCCGGCTACTTCCTGACCGACGCCACAAGGGCCGCGCCCAGGCGGACGACATCCCTCACCGCCAAGAAGCACCGAAGGGCTTCCACTACCCCAGGCCCCTCCTCGCGCAAGCGGACTGCGCCGGCGGCCTGGACCGGGCGACAGGCAGAATTGCCACGATATTGCCACTAAAATACACTAAAAAGTCACGCTAGTATCACATGGATCCTGTATACTTGAATGGAAGCCCTCAGATGGGTCCACTTAGCCCACACGGTGCGGATGGGAGACCGAGACGCCAGCGGCATGGCCGTAGGGGCCAGCACCCTGAAGGGCGGACTGTAGGGAGAGCCGAATGCAGAATAGAAACCGCGCCCGAATCCGCTACGTGACCCACGGGCAGCGGGGCGGGAATCCGGGGGGCGCGGGACAGGCGGGGTTGGTAGAATCTCGGACTAGCCCAGGAATCGGAGGAGCGGACCATGGACCAGGGACGGGGCGTTGGTGAGGTTGGGGTTCGCGGGGTTCCCCCCTCGGGCGGGGTTGTGCCGGTGGTCGTTGGAGTCTGGTGGACTGACTGATGAGCAGGCTTCCCATGAGTGACGCCTCGTCCGACGATCTCCCACAGCGCCTGGAGCGGGTGAAGGACAAGAGCGGCATGCCCTGGACCGCCATCGCCGCGTCTCTAGGCGTCTATCCCCTCACGATAAGGCGGTGGCGGGCCCGGCAGGCCCGGCCCAACCGGCGGTCCAGCCGGGCCCTCCGAGAGTTGGCGCGCGACCTGGGCCTCGACGGCCTGTTCGGGGCTACCGACTGAGCTCAGCGGTCCAGGATGACAAGCAGTCCAAGGACGATCAAGGCCTCCCGTCTGTTTGCACTCCCCTTCTCCAGGGGGTAGCGAGGGCAAGAGCACCTATCCAGCCAATGCCACAAGGGGGCTTCATGCGACACGCCTTATCCCTAGCTGGTCGGTTCATTGCCGCCGTTATCCTGGTAGCCTTGGTCGTATCCTGCGCCGCCAGCCCGCCTACCGCGGCCCCGATACCGACGCAGCCGCCACCGGAGCCGACGCCGGACATTCAATCCACGGTGACCGCGATAGTACAGGGGCTCCCCACGCCAACCCCCCACCCGACGTACACGCCGTACCCGTCTCCTCCGACGCATACACCATACCCGCCGCTACCTACCCTATCGCCGCTACCTACCCTATCGCCGCTACCTACCCACACCCCCTATCCGACTCTCAGCGCTCTATCAACCGCCACGCCCTACCCGACGCCGACCCCAGGCCCGACGTACACGCCCTACCCTACGGCCACGCCCCGGCCAACCTACACCCCGCAACCGACCCCGGTACCAGAAGACTGGATGCATAGCTCGGCGGGCTATACGACGTTCGGCCTAGACCACGATGGGCCTTGGGTGCTCAATGTGTTTTGCGACCGCAACAGCCCGTCCGTATCCATGAGCAGGGTGTACGGCAACATATACGCGCCCGGCGCAGAGGGAGGGGGCATAGCGGTGCTGGGCGGGTACGACGAGCGCGAATTCGAGCGTTTCTGGGAGTATTACCCGCCGGTGGACGGTGAGCTTGACTTTCTTATAGCGAGATGGCCGAACCGCGTGATAGGCGAACTGCTGCAATCCCGCGTGACCACGTTTACCATACCAACGTCTGAGGCTCCCTATGTGCCGATATTCCCCACGGCCGGGCTGGACCGCTACATCAAGAGCCCCGGTGACGTGTGCCGCTAGCGAGATGCTAGTTGAGGAGCTAATCGCCGCGCTGGGGCGGTGCAATCCGGAGGTACGGGCAGGCCGGGTCCTATCCAGTAAGGGGCCCCGCCCCCGGCGTTACGCTCCCCCTACCTGCCACCGCTCCTTCCGCCGCCGTTGTCCAGACTTATTGCCCTCGCTAGCAGGGGGAGGGGGGCTTGCCATCCGGGGCGTCCTGTTGCATACTATTGGGTGAGCATAGTCCCTTGGTGGTTAGAGCGAGGCGGACCCACCCGTTCCCATCCCGAACACGGCAGTGAAACGCCCCAGCGCTGACGATACTGCTTCGGTGACGGAGTGGGAAAATAGGCCACCGCCGGGGGGCTTTGTTTTTGCACGACGGTGGGCCACGACGGTAGGCCGGGAAACGCCCCCCTCCGGCCCCTTTCATTTTCGCCCCCGGTGTGATACATTTAGATCACCCAAGGAGATTGTTAAAATATTCACATTCTCCACGCCATGAACACTCCTGAAACCCGCAGCCCGTACCTTTACAACCCTTAATTTTCGGGCCTATAATGGCTGTAGGCCCTGTGTTCGTGGCAGGCGCTTTCCCCGAGTCTAGACCAACCGGCAGCACTCAAGCGGCTCTCGCTATCGAAGCCCCTTGGTGCTGAGTCCCCAGGAAACTCTCTCGCAGTGAGGGGGTACCCCACATGAGCAACAGATTCGAAAAGTTCTCGGAGCGGGCCCGGAGGGTGCTGTCCCTCGCACAGGAAGAGGCGCAGCGCTTCAACCATAACTACATCGGCACGGAGCACATCCTCCTGGGCCTCGTTCGAGAGACCGAGGGTGTGGCCGCCCGGGTCCTGGCCAACCTGGGGGTGGACCTCAACAAGGTCAGGTCCGCCGTCGAGTTCATCATCGGCCGGGGCGAAAGGCCCGCCCAGGGCGAGATCGGGCTCACCCCCAGGGCCAAGAAGGTGGTGGAGTTGGCGGTGGACGAGGCCCGCCGCATGAACCACACCTACATAGGCACCGAGCACCTGCTCATCGGCCTGCTCCGGGAGGGCGAGGGAGTCGCCGCCGGGGTCCTGGAGAGCCTGGGAGTAACCCTGGACAAGGTGCGCTCCGAGACCCACCGGATACTCAGCCAGAGCACCCCAACCTCCTCGGGCAGCTACGGCGCCCGCAGCTCCGCCCGCACGCCCACCCTGGACGAGCTGGGCATCGACCTCACCTCCGCCGCCAGGTCCGACAAGCTGGACCCGGTCATCGGCAGGGAGCAAGAAATCCAGCGGGTCATACAGATACTCAGCCGCCGCACCAAGAACAACCCCGTCCTGATGGGGGAGCCGGGCGTGGGCAAGACGGCCATCGTCGAGGCCCTGGCCCAGCGCATAGCCAAGGGCGACATCCCCGAGACCCTGCAGGGCAAGCGCCTGGTGACCTTGGACATGGGCGCCCTGGTGGCCGGCACCAAGTACCGGGGAGAGTTCGAGGAGCGCCTGAAGAAGGTCATCCAGGAGATCAAGGGCTCGGGCAACTGCGTCCTCTTCATCGACGAGATGCACACCATCGTCGGAGCGGGCGCCGCAGAGGGCGCCGTGGACGCCGCCAACATCCTCAAGCCCTCCCTGGCCAGGGGAGAGCTCCAGTGCATCGGCGCCACCACCATGGACGACTACCGCAAGCACGTGGAGCGGGACCCGGCCCTGGAGCGCCGGTTCCAGCCCATCCAGGTGGCGGAGCCCACCATCGAGGAGACCACCGACATACTGCAGGGCGTCAAGAGCCGCTACGAGGAACACCACAGGGTGGAGATCACCGACGACGCCATCGCCACCGCCGCCAGCCTCTCCGCCCGGTTCATCGCCGACCGGTTCCTGCCGGACAAGGCCATAGACCTCATCGACGAGGCGGGCTCCAGGGTGCGCCTACGCAACTCCACCACCCCCCTCTCCGTGAAAGAGGTCACGAAGGTGCTGGAGAACGTGCGCAAGGAGAAGGACGACGCCATCTCGTCCCAGCAGTACGAGTACGCCGCCGAGCTCCGGGAGCGGGAGATCCGGCTGGTGGAGAAGGTGGAGGGCCTGGAGCGGGAGTGGCACGAGGAGCGTGACGAAGAGCGGAGCAGCGTCACCAGCGAGGACATCGCCGAGGTGGTCAGCATGTGGACGGGCATCCCCGTCACCCGGCTGGCCATGGAGGAGACCGAACGCCTGCTGCGCATGGAGCAGGAGATACACAAGCGGATCGTGGGCCAGGAAGAGGCCATCCTGAGCATCTCCAGGGCCGTGCGCCGCGCCCGGGCCGGACTCAAGGACCAGAGGCGTCCCATCGGGGCCTTCCTGTTCCTGGGCCCCACCGGCGTGGGCAAGACGGAGCTGGTGAGAGCCCTGGCCGAGTTCATGTTCGGCAGCGAAGAGAACATGGTCCGCCTGGACATGTCCGAGTTCCAGGAGCGCCACACCGTGGCAAGGCTCATAGGCGCTCCCCCGGGCTACATCGGCTACGAGGAGGGCGGCCAGCTCACCGAGGCCGTGCGCCGAAAGTCGTATTGCGCCATACTGCTGGACGAGATCGAGAAGGCCCACCCCGAGGTGTTCAACATCCTCCTTCAGATCTTCGACGACGGCCACCTCAGCGACGCCAAGGGCCGCAAGGTGGACTTCCGCAACTCCGTCATCATAATGACCAGCAACCTGGGCTCCGACCTCATCAAGCGCGAGACGGTCATGGGTTTCTCCATCAAGGCCGACGCGGCCCAGAGCGAGAAGCAGGCCTACGAGCGCATGAAGGAGAAGGTGCTGGACGAGGTGAAGCGCTTCTTCAGGCCCGAGTTCCTCAACCGCATCGACGCCTCCGTCGTCTTCCACGCCCTGGCCCAGGAGCACATACTTTCCATCGTGGACCTGATGCTGGACCAGGTGCGCAAGGAGCTGGACGAGAAGGGCATCAGCCTGGAGGCCACCGACCCGGCCAAGGAGTATCTGGCCGAGAAGGGGTACGACCCCAACTTCGGGGCCAGGCCCCTCAGGCGCCTCATACAGGACGAGGTCGAGGACAGGCTGTCCGAGGAGCTCCTGGGCGGCAGGATCAACGCCGGCGACGTGGCCGTCCTGGACGTGCAGGACGAGGAGATGGTAGTCCGCATCAAGGAGCTGGCGGCCCTGCCCTCGGCTTAACACCGACCATCAGGCTACCCGCAAGGAGGCTCCGCGATTCGGAGCCTCCTTGTGCTGAAGATAGGCAAGACGACCTCGGGCGAGGGGCCTCCTAGTGGCCAAAGACAAAGCGGGCGCCGCCTTCTTTTGCGCATCCTGCGGCTACGAAAGCCCCAAGTGGATGGGCTTCTGCCCCGCCTGCCGCGAGAGGGCCCCGCTGGTCCAAAGCCCCTCCTCTTCCCGCAGGGAGCGTCGTTCCTGGGCCGGCGAAGCCCCTCCGGCCCCCAAGGAGCTCTCCACGGTCGCCACCGACCACCACGACCGCATCCCCATGGCCTTCTCCGAGCTCAACCGAGTCCTTGGCGGCGGCGTGGTCCCGGGCTCCGTGGTCCTCATGGCCGGGGAGCCGGGGGTCGGCAAGTCGACCATGCTGCTCCAGACGGCCCAGGGCCTGGCGGCGGAGGGCGGCGCGGTCCTGTACGTCAGCGGCGAGGAGTCCGTGAGCCAAATAAAGTCGCGCTCGGACAGGCTGGGCTTCTCGGGTCGCGGGGTGTACATGCTGGCCGAGACCAACGCCGACGAGATCGTGAGGCACCTGGAGGAGTTCCGTCCGGCCCTGGCCATGGTGGACTCGGTGCAGACCCTCTACTGCGCCGACCTGCCCTCGGGGGCCGGAAGCGTGGCCCAGGTCCGGGAGTCCACCCTGCGGATCATGAGGTGGGCCAAGGCCAGCGCCGTTCCCGTGGTCATGACCGGCCACGTCACCAAGGAGGGGTCCCTGGCCGGGCCCCGTGTCCTGGAGCACATGGTCGACGCCGTGGTCCACCTGGAGGGGGACGGGACCGGCGAGTACCGCATCCTGCGGGGCTCCAAGAACCGCTTCGGCTCCACCGACGAGGTGGGCATCTTCCAGATGGGAGGCGGCGGCCTGGAGGAGGTGCCGGACCCCTCCCGGGTGCTCCTGGCCAACCGCCTGGAGGGCGCCGTGGGCTCCACCATCGTGCCGGTGCTGGAGGGCAGCCGCCCGCTGCTGGTGGAGGTCCAGGCGCTCACCTCTCCCTCGGTGCTGCCGGCGCCCAGACGGGTGGCCAACGGGCTCGACTACAACCGGCTGCTGATGCTGGCCGCGGTCCTCGGCCGAAGGGTGGGGCTGGGCCTGGCCAACCTGGACGTGATCGTGAACGTGGTGGGAGGGCTCAGGCTTCGGGACCCCTCTTCGGACCTGGCGGTGGCCCTGGCCATCGCCTCCAGCGTGCGCAACGTCCCCGTCCGGGCCCAGACCGTGGTGGCGGGGGAGGTCGGGCTCAGCGGCGAGCTGAGGGCCGTGTCCCAGTGGCAGCGGCGGCTGAACGAGGCCTCCAGGCTGGGCTTCCGGTACTGCGTCTTCCCCGAGGCCTCCAGGGGGGATGGGCAGGCCGTACAGGGGACCCAACGGAAAACCTTCCCGACCCTGGAGGCCGCCGTGTCCTGGGCGCTGCCCCGGGGCCGCGAAAAGGCCGCCTGGGAAACGGGATTCGACGAGGAGGGCGTCTAGTTTTGCGCCTCTTTCCCTCCCCCTCCTGTTGACGCACGGATGGGCTTGTCGTAGAATTCTGCTGGCGTATCATGCCAACAACCCAATTGGGAGCAAACCACATGTTCGATAAGACCGCGCTGGACGCGTTATTCGACGAACTCAAGAGCAAGTACGGCAACGATGCCGACTGGGAGCTGCTTCTGCGGGATGCCCACCTGGGGGTCGCCCGCTCCGACGCGGGAGTGGACCTGGGCGCCATCGACCCCAGGGCGTCCGAGCTCATCAAGGCCCACGCGGCCTAGCCCCCGGCTCCGTACCGTCGGGACACGCGGGGCCAACGCTCCGACATTCGTAACGAATTGGCCCTGATCTGTCGCGATGCCGTCGAGTACGAGCTTGACATCGGGGGCGTGCGGCGATATAGTTGAGCGGCAATTTGCCCGTTGGAACCGACATACAAGGGAAGGAGATACCATGCTCAAAATCGGTCACACCGTTAGGGTCCCGGATTCACTGAGAGGCCCGGTCCCGCCAGCCGAAGAGGAGATCATTCCCATACCCGAAGAGCTGGAGGGCGTCCCCGGGGCCAACAAGGACGAGGACACCATCAACTACTACACCCGGAACTACCCGGTGGAGAGCC
>JAGWBJ010000015.1:40180-40882 GCA_021295955.1 Dehalococcoidia bacterium
GGGCCGGGACGTCACCGACGACATCAAGGCCAAGGCCATGGAGCTCGGCTACGCCATGGTGGGCATGACCGCCTACGACAACCGCTACACCTACGTCAGCAAGCGCAGGTGGGTCAAGCCCTATCCCAACGCCATCTGCCTGGCCATGGAGCAGCCCTACGAGAAGACCCAGACCATCCCCAGCGAGCCCGCCGAGGAGGCCGTCTTCGCCACCTACCGCAGAGAGGGCGCCGCGGGCCTGGAGCTGGCCGACTTCATCAGGTCCCTGGGATACCGCGCCCAGGTCCATAACCCGACTGACCCGGGCTCCGTGATCATCCCGATGTTCGTGGCCGCGGGCATGGGCCAGCAGGGCGCCATGGGATACCTCCTCTCCCCCCACTTCGGCTCCCGGCACCGCCTGATGATCATCACCACGGACGCCCCAGTCACCTACGACTCCCCCGTTGACTACGGCGTCCCCGAGTTCTGCACCATCTGCCAGGTCTGCGTCAACCGCTGCCCCGGCCGCGCTCTCCAGAGGGACCAGGTCTGGTGGAGAGGCGTCGAGAAGTTCAAGATCGTCGCCAAGCGCTGCCGCCCGGTCATGGCGCGCTACGCCGCCTGCGGCATCTGCATGAAGGTCTGCCCCATCCAGCGGTTCGGCATGAAGGCCGTCATGGAGCACTACGCCACCACCGGACAGGTGCTGGGCAAGGGCAC
>JAGWBJ010000016.1 GCA_021295955.1 Dehalococcoidia bacterium
ACTACCTCTCCCAGACGGGGACCGACGCCCTGAAGGGAGCGGACATACTGAGGACGGCGCCCGAGAGCTACACCTCCTCTGTGGAGTACGCCGGCAACTCGGTGGCCCAGTACATGAAGAACATAGCCCAGGTGCACCTGGCGGGCTTCGGCACACGCATCCTGTACACAACCGCCCCGTACAACAGCTTCGACACCCATGCGGGGCAGGCCGGGGTCCACGACCAGCTCCTGGAAAACGTTTCCGGCGCCGTCTACGACTTCTACGAGGACCTGAAGGAGCACAACGCCAGCGAGGAGGTCGTGGTGCTGCTGTTCTCCGAGTTCGGCCGCCGGGTACGCGACAACGGGTCGGGAACGGACCACGGCTCGGGGGGCACCGCCTTCGTCATCGGCGACGCGGTGGCGGGAGGCCTCTACGGAGAGCACCCCTCCCTGGAGCCCAGCCGGCTGCTGGAGGGCGACCTCCACTTCAACAACGACTTCCGGGGCACCTACGCATCGCTGGCGGAGAAGTGGATGGGGCTGGAGGCCGCGCCCATCGTCGGCGGCGTCTTCGAGCAGCCCGACTTCATCCGCACATAGGGCGCACATAGGGCGCACATAGGGCCCGCATAGGGCCGGGAGGGGCGGCATGTTCAAGCCTCCGAGAACGGTAGACCGGGGCGAGGGAACGTAGATGGTCAGCGTACACTTTGGCGTTACCAGCAGGGCGTTCAACTACTCGCACACCGTCGGGCGCATGACCTTCTTCGGCGAGGGGTTCAGGCACCCCATGGACATAGCCGTCGGCAAGGACGGCCGCATCTACGTGCCCAACCGGTCGAGGCAGGACAGACCTAACGGGGTCCGCGTGACCGTGTGCACCGTCGGCGAGGAGTTCCTTTACCAGTTCAGCGCCTTCGGGGCCGAAGACGGCCAGCTCACGTGGCCCGTCTCCATCGCCCTGGACAGCATGGAGAACATCTACGTGGCGGACCAGTGGCTGAACCGCATCAGCATCTTCAGCAACGGCGGGGACTTCCTCGGCAAGTGGGGCACAGCGGGGAGCGGGGATGGAGAGCTGGACCAGCCCTTTGGCATGAGATTCGACTCCGACGACCATCTGTTCATAGTGGACAGCCGCAACGGCCGAATCCAGAAATTCACCAAGGACGGGCGCTTCCTGGCCAAGTTCGGGGAGCCGGGAAGCGGGCCCGGCCAATTCGACCTTCCGTGGGGCATAGACTTCGACCAGGAAGGCTACCTGTACGTGGCCGACTGGAACAACCACCGGGTCCAGAAGCTCACCCCCGAGGGAGAGTATGTCGCCGAGATCGGCACCCACGGCAGCGGCGCCGGAGAGTTCCACAGGCCCTCGGGAGTAGCCGTGGACGCGGACGGCGACATCTACGTGGCAGACTGGGGCAACCACCGTCTCCAGGTCTTCACCTCCGACGGGCGCCACATAAGCACGTTCACCGGAGATGCCACCCTCTCCAAGTGGGGCGAGCTATCCCTGGAGGCGAACCCGGACAAAGCGTGGCAGCGCAACCTGGTACGAGACTTCGAACCGGAGAGACGGTTCTGGAACCCGGTGGCGGTGGCCGTCGACCCTCAGAACCGGGTGCTGGTCGCCGACTGCATGCGCCACCGCCTGCAGGTCTACCAGAAGATATATGCGTCCCGATAAGATGTCCCGGACTGATGACCGAGAGGCCCGAGCCCATCCCTGACACAGAGGGTTCTCGGAGCAGAGTCTGGGCGACCCGGGGAGCCCGGTGCCCCGGGCGCCGGCCCGGCCGACGGAGAGCGGCCTCCCGATAGATGGACTGGCATTGAAAGCGTACATCATCAAACGCATGCTGCTGTTCCCGCCCACCGTCGTGATAGTCACGCTACTGGTGTTCTTCATCATGTGGATCGTCCCAGGAGACGCCGCGATAGTCATCCTGGCCGGCGAGGGGGGCGAGGCGGGGGTCAACCAGGAGGACCTGGAGAGGCTCAGAAAGCAGTTGGGGCTGGACAGACCCGTTTACGTCCAGTACGGAGACTGGGTCTGGGACCTCGTCAGGGGAGACCTGGGGGACTCGGTGTACTACAAGATACCCGTCATGGACGAGCTGAAGGGAAAGTTCCTGGTCACCCTCGAGCTGTCCGTAATGGCCATCCTGATGTCCGCCGTCCTGGCCATCCCCATCGGAGTGCTCTCCGCCGTCAAGCAGGATACCATCTTCGACTACGGGGTGAGGACCTTTACCCTGGCCGGCATCGCGCTGCCCAGCTTTTGGGTGGGCATACTCATCGTGGCCGCCCTTACCTTCTGGTTCGATTGGCTGTTGCCTCCCCTGCAATACCAACCTCCGTGGGACGAGCCTTTGACGAACCTCCACCAGCTCATCTTTCCGGCGCTGGCGCTGGCCTTCGGGGAGCTTGCCTTTGCGGCTCGAATCACCCGCTCCACCATGCTCGAGGTGATGCGGGACGATTACGTTACGACCGCCAGGGCCAAGGGGCTATCCGAGCTGGCGGTGATCGGGCGACACGCCCTGAAGAACGCCCTGCTGCCAGTGGTCACCGTATCGGGCTGGCAGTTCGGCCGTCTGCTGGGGGGCGTGGTGGTCATAGAGAGGATATTCCTGGTGCCCGGGGTGGGCAGCTTCCTCATAGACGCGATAGTCCACCGGGACTACACCGTAATCCAAGCGATAATGGTGATGGTGGCCGGCCTGATCCTGGTCCTGAACCTGCTGATTGACGTCCTGTACGGCTGGTTGGACCCCAGGATTCGATATGCGTAAGCCGAGTCCCCGGTCAGGTTGGCGATGATAGGTCAGAGAGCCGCAGCCCTTCCCAACGCCCGGTCCGCCGTATCCTGGCTGCCCGCGGCGGCGGGTCAGATAGCCTCGTTCTGCAAGAGGAAGCCCCTGGGGGCCCTGGGAGCGGTCCTGATCACGTCCATAGGGCTCATCGCCATCCTGGCCCCCATCATATCGCCCCACGACCCGTACGAGGTCTACGTGGACTACGTCGAGACCCCCCCCTCCAAGACCTTCCCCCTGGGCACCGACAACCTGGGGCAGGATGTCCTCAGCCGCCTCTTTCACGGGGCCCGCCTCTCCCTCAGGGTTGGACTGCTCAGCGTGTTGATAGGCATAACCGGCGGCTTTGTGCTCGGCCTCGCCACCGCCTACGCGGGAGGGGCCGTCGATCTTGCCTTTCAACGACTCATCGATGCGATGATCGCCTTTCCCAGCGTAATCCTGGCCATGGCCATCATGGCCGTACTGGGGGCCTCGGTCACCAACGTGGTCATAGCCCTGGTGTTCGTGTTGATACCGCCCGCGGTCCGGGCCATTCGCTCCCAGGTGCTCAGCCTCAAGGAGATGGACTACGTGCTGGCGGCCAAGGCGGTGGGGTGCTCCCCCCTTCGAATCATGGTCCGGCACATTGTGCCCAACTGCTTCGCCATCTACATCATCCTGGCCACAATCACCCTGGGGTTCGCCATCATCGTGGAGGCCTCTCTCAGCTTCCTGGGGATAGGCGTACCCGCGGGCACGCCCACGTGGGGAGGCATGCTCACCCAGGCGTCCCAGCAGCACATCAAGACGGCTCCATGGGTAGCCATAGCTCCGGGCGTAGCCATATCGGTGGTGGTGTTTTCGGTCAACTGGCTGGGCGATGCCCTGCGGGACGTCCTGGACCCGCGGCTTCGGGGCGCCGGCTAGGGCCGGTCACGCAGCCCAGGCGGCCCCTTGGAGCGATACGCTACGGGGCACGGGCGCTAAGGGACACGGGCGCCAGGGGGCACGGGACTACTCCCATCCCGGCGCCGGCACAGCGACCCGCCAACGGAGCAGGCGCCGCCAGGCCATACCAAAGATAGGGGTGTAGCTAGCTCGTGGGAGAGCTCGTCCGCGTCTGCGCTCGCTGCGGCCACGTCAACCCCATGGACGGGCCCGACAGGTGCCGCAACTGCTGGTCCGCGCTGTCCGGAGTCGCGCCAGTCCCCCGGGCCGAGGGGGAAAGGTCCCCCAGATTTGCGTCTCTCAGGAAACGGCGGGTCCTTCTACCCTCTCTTCTCGTACTGGCCGTGGGCCTGACCGTGTGGGGGGTCCTGGTCTTCTTCGACCTGGGCCCCAACCCGCCGACCGCCACGACGAGGGCAGCCGCGGAGGTCGTGCGGGGGGTCTGGTCACAGGTGGGGCGCACCGCCGAGAACAGTGGCTTCAGCCCGGAGCACATTTTCGTTCCGAGAAAGATAGACTGGTCCTACGACACCTCCGAGCCACTCCTGGCCGCCCCCACCGTGGACGAAGAACGGCTCTACCTGACGACGCAGACGGGCCGCATCCTAGCCCTGGACAGGGGGAGCGGCGAAGTCGTCTGGCAGTACGACACCGGCCACCACGCGGGCTTCCCGGCGACCGCCACGCCAGCGGTGGCGGGGGAGCTGGTCATCGCCCCGGTGCGGCCCGGCCGGGTGGTCGGGCTGCACCGTCGTACCAGGGAGGTCGTTTGGGAGACGGACATAAGGGCTCCCCTGATGGCCTCTCCCATCGTGGTGGAGGGCTCCGTGTACGTTGGAGCCGGGGACGAGATGCTGTACGCCCTGGACGCAGCCACGGGGCGCGAGCGATGGACCTTCCACGTCCTGGACCGGATAACGGCCCCCGTGGCCTACGCCGACGACGCGGTGGTGGTCGTAAACGAGGAAAGCCTGGTCCACATCGTGGACACCAACACGGGCCGCAAGCGGTTCGTCTATGACGCGGGGGCCGGAAGCCTCGGTAGGAACATCCGAGGCGGACCGGCCATCCACGGAGAACTGGCCTACTTTCACACCCAGGGAGGCACGGTTTGGGCCGTGGACCGGCGGACGATCACCTACCCCTTCGAGAGGGCGATAGCATACTGGAAGACCAACTTCTTCCTGTGGGGCATCACCTCAGAGCTCCCCGTCCAGAAGGGCACCGCGTGGATCACGGGCCTTGGCGGCACCCTGATGCACGGCCCCGCCACGGCCCACGACACCGTCTACGCCGCCACCGTGGAGGGGCGGGTGTGGGCCCTGGACGCCGGAAGCGGAGAGGTGCGCTGGAGCACCCAGCCCGGGGCCGGGATAAGCTCCGGGGTCACGGTGGCCGGCGACACCGTGGTCCTGGGGACCGAGGACGGTAGGCTCCTGGGCTTGAACGCCCACACCGGAGAACAACAGTGGGACTTCGGCCTGGGCGGCAAAATATCGTCCCGCCCCGTAGCCGTCGATGGGAAGCTCTACCTGGCTTCAGAGGACGGCAAGGTCTACGCCGTCAGCGGGTAGACCGGCGCCTCTCCGCGTCGAGCCCTTTGCCTTTGGTTACGAGACCGGAGACCGGTGGTCACGAGACCGGAGACCGGTGGTCACGAGACCGGAGACCGGTGGTTACGAGACCGGAGACCGGTGGTTACGAGACCGGGGGCCGGTGGTCACGAGACCGGAGGCCGGTGCTGTATCCACGGCCTGGCCCTCTCGAAGGCCGCCGACGCGGCTAGGACCGTCTCCTCGCCGCCCTTCCGCCCGACGATGTGAAGGCCGATGGGCAGCCCATCGGAGGAGAAGCCGGCCGGGACGCTGGCGGCGGCATGCCCGATGGCGTTGATCGGGTAGGTGAAGGGATGGAAGCTGAAGTACCGGTGGGGGTACGCCGGCCTCCCCGCGATCTGCTCGGGAAACTCGCCCACCGGTATGGCGGGCAGGGCCAGGGTGGGTGACAGCAGCAGATCGTATCGCTGGAACAGTGCGGTCATCTGGACCTTCAGGGAGTCTATCAGGCCGAGGGCCCGGGCGTAGGCGGCGCCCGTGACCTTCGATCCGGCCTCGATGAAGTCCTTGGCAAAGTACGTCAGCCGGTCTCCGTGGCTCTCCAGGTACTGTCCGTAGGAGGCATACGCGGCGACCTCGTATATGGGCCCGTAGGCATCGTAGGGCGAGTCCATGACCAGGTCCGGCTCCTCCACGTGGCACCCCAGCTCCTCGAACACCCGCGCCGCCCTGGAGGTGACCTCCAGGACCTCGGGGTCCACCGCCGCGAACCCATAGTCCGGGCTCCAGGCAATGCGCAGGCCGCTGACGTCCCCGTCCACGGCGGCCAGGAAATCCGGGGTCGGCTCGCGCAGGGAGCCGGGGTCCCTGGAGTCGTACCCGGCCATTACCTGCAGCAGCAGGGCCGAGTCCCGCACGGTACGGCTCAGGGGTCCCTGCTGGCCGAAGAAGTTCGGCATCCCGGGGCCTTCCAGTCCCGTATAGCTCGACACCCTGCCCTGGGTGGGCTTGATGCCGTAGATGCCGCAGAAGCTGGCGGGGATGCGTATGGAGCCGCCGCCGTCGCCCCCCGTGGCCAGCGGACACAGGCACGCAGCCATGGCCGCGGCTGCGCCTCCGCTGGACCCGCCCGGGGTCCGGTCCGTGTTCCACGGGTTGCGGCCATGGTCTCCCAGCAGGTTCTCGCAGGTGCCGACCAGGCCAAACTCCGGGGAGTTGGTCTTGCCCAACATGATCGCCCCGGCCTCCCGGACCCGTTCCACGACCGCCGCGTCCCGGTCGGGTATCCTGTCCTCGAACACCAGCGACCCCACGGTGGTCCGGACTCCCCTGGTCATCTGGGTGTCCTTGATGGAGATGGGCAGCCCGTGCAGGGCGCCGAGCTCCTCCCCGTGCATCACTGCACCCTCGGCGGCCCTGGCCGCGCTCAACGCCTCATCGCGGGTAAGGAGCAGGTACGAGTTCAGCCGGGCGTCCAGCCTGTCTATGCGGTCGAAGTAAAGCTCTGTAAGCTCCACCGGCGAGACCTGCTTCGTCGCGATAAGGCGCAGCAGGTCCGTCGCCGGGGTGAAGGCCAGCTCGTTGTCCGCCATGACGTCTCCTCTCGTAACACCCGGACGCTCGACGATTCACCCGGGAAGTGCTGTGTGTCCACCTCACCACGCCGTCTGGCCGCCGTCCACTAAGAGGCTAGCCCCGGTGACATAGGACGCGTCGTCGGAAGCGAGGAACAGGACGCACGCCGCAACCTCTCGCGATGTCCCCATGCGTCTGAGCATGGTGCCCCGGCCAAGGTCTTCTTGCAGCTCTTCCAGGGTCTTTCCCACCTCGGCGGCAAGTTGAACGAAGAACGGCGTGGAGATTGGTCCCGGGCAGACGGCGTTGACCCGGATGCCGTCGGGGGCATGGTCTCTCGCCAGTCCCCGCGTCAGTCCGGTGACTGCGGCCTTGGATGTATCATACTGCAGTGTGTTGCTGCCCGCCACCGTGGCCTCACCGATGCCCGACGCCCCGCCGGTCACGCCGCCACCTTGCCATCGAGCTTACCCAACTGCTCCCTCCCAACAATCGCTTACGTTTCCGCAGTAGAGGCCAGCCCCACGGCTGCTCAAATATAGCCCAGTCCAGGGCCGGCTGGGCGGGCAGCAAGGGGCGAGTGTTGCTTGTCCAGGCACGGTAGTCGTGGTATAGAATAACCATGACGCGACGGGGCAGCCCGGGCGGAGGGGGAGGGCTGTACATCCAGGCGTCTACAGGAGTAAAATCAGGGTGCCGGGCGGCTGCCGTACGCGCAGACACCGGCGTTGGCAGATAACCGGAGGAGAGCCAGATGGCAGACAACGATATCGCTCTAATAGCCCACCTGATGCGGCGGGCCGGGTTCGGCGCCCGGTACGAGGAGCTGGAGGCCCGGGCGGCCAAGGGGTACGAGGCCACCGTCGAGGAGCTGCTGAACCCCGAGGAGCATTCCAACGGCCTGGAGCTGGACCTGGCGGAACGGTACTTCATCGAATGGAACCAGTTCACCAGGGGCGTCCCCGAGTACTTCGCCTGGCGCATGATCAACTCCAAGGCCCAGCTCGAAGAGAAGATGATCCTCTTCTGGCACGGCATCCTGTGCACCGCCGACAGCAAGACCCAGAGCTACGCCACGTCCTACGTGGAGCTGGAGATGTTCCGCCGCCACGGAATGGGCAGCTTCAGGGACCTTCTGGTGGAGATCTCCAAGGACCCGGCCATGGTCTACTTCCTGGACAACTGCCTGAGCCACAAGGGGGCCATCAACGAGAACTACGGTCGGGAGCTGCTGGAGCTGTTCTCCATGGGCGTGGGCATGGACAACCAGTTCAACTACACCGAGGACGACGTAAAGGAGTGCTCCCGGGCCTTCACCGGCTGGACCATCGCCAACTCCATCCCGACGCAGCCCTACGGCCCCTACGACGCGAGGTTCGTCTACAACCCCCTGGACCACGACGACGGGGTAAAGACCTTTCTCGGCGAGACCGGGCGCTTCAACGGTGAAGACGTCATCGACATCATCTGCAAGCAGCCGGCCACGGCCCGGTTCATCTCCCGCCACATGTACAGCTATTTCGTGGCCGACGAGGCCCAGGTGCCCTCCTGGATGGAAACGCCGCCCCGGGACCCGGACACCATCAAGATGCTGGAGGACGAGTACTTCCGGTCGGGATACGACATCCGCTCCATGCTGCGGCTGCTGTTCCACTCCGACGCCTTCAAGAACGCCCGGTTCTCCAGGGTAAAGGGGCCCATCGAGACGGTGATGGGGACCCTGCGCCTGATAGGAGATTGGACCTCTCCCAAGCCCGGCTTCGAGTTCATCTTCGACGAGATGAAGTTCATGGGGCAGGAGATACTGAACCCGCCCTCCGTCGAAGGCTGGCACACGGGCAAGGAGTGGATCGACGGCGGCACCCTGGTGCACCGCATCAACTTCACCGCCGACTTCGTGGGCGACACCAGCTATCCGGGCGTGGAGGCCATAGTCAACAGGCTGGCCTCCGAAGCACCCACCCTCTCCGCCGAGGGGCTGGTGGACGGATGCCTGCGGCTGCTGGGACACTACGAGCTGGACGACGAGACCCGGGAGATGCTTGTGGCCCGCGCCCAGAAGGGCGGCGACCTGCGCACCGACAGCGGGGAGTTCCCTCAGAGGGTCCGGCAGATGTTACAGCTTATAGTGGCTACGAAAGAGTACCTTTACGCCTAGGCGCAGCCCTGGGCCCTTGGGACTTGCCAGGGGGTAGGTCCCCCCATTAGGGAAGGAGGAGGAAACATGACGGCCAACAAGAAGGACCCGGTGCTGGTGGTACTCCAGTTGTCGGGGGCTTACGACGCGCTGAACACCGTCATCCCATACGAAGATCCCCTGTACATGGACTACCGCCCGGTACTGAAGGTCGAGCCGGAGGACGTCCTTCCGCTCGACGACAAGGTTGGCCTCCACCCGGCGATGGCGCCGGTGAAGGAGCTGTACGACCAGGGGAAGGTGGCCGTCATCCAGGGCGTCGGCTATCCCAACCCCATCCGCTCCCACTTCCGGTCCATGGATATCTGGCATACCGCCGTGCCCGAGAAGATGGTCACCGACGGCTGGCTGGGCCGGGCCATACGGGAGCTGGACCCCAACAAGGAGAACGTGCTGACGGCCGTGAACTTCGGCCGCGGACTGCCCAGGGCCCTGGCCGCCCCCGGAGTGTCGGTGGCCTCGGTGGGCAACCTGGAGAGCTACGGGGTACTCACCGGGATCAAGGGCCAGGACCAGAGGACCGAGGCCCTGGACGTATTCGCCAGGATGTACTCGCCCCTGATCGGCAACGGCCCGGTGAACGACTACCTGTCCCAGACCGGACTGGACGCCTTGAAGGGCGCCGACATCCTCGCAACCGCCCCAGACACCTACTCCTCCACCGTGGAGTACGGCGGAGACCCCTTCTCCCAGTGGGTGAAGAACATCGCCCAGGTGCACCTGGCGGAGTTCGGCACCCGCATCCTCTACACCGCCCTCGACCCGGGCGCCTTCGACACCCACGCCAACCAGGCGACGGCTTTCCCCAAGCTATGGTCCCAGGTGTCCAACGCGGCAAGCGACCTGTACCACGACCTCAAGGAGCACGACGCCAACCAGGAGGTGGTGATCCTGATGTTCACCGAGTTCGGCCGGCGCGTACAGGAGAACGGCTCCGGCACGGACCACGGCTCGGGCAGCGTCGCCTTCGTTATGGGCGACACGGTCAAGGGCGGGCTGTACGGCGAGTACCCCTCCCTGGAGCCGTCCAAGCTGGACGAAGGCGACCTTCATTGGAACAACGACTTCCGAGGGATGTACGCGACGCTGCTGGAGAAATGGATGGGCCTGGAGCCCCAGCCCATTCTCGGCGGGTCCTTCGAGCAGTTCGATCTCATCAAGTGACGGGGGCTAACCAACGGGTACGGGCTCGGTCATCCGGCGCGCCCCGTTACCCGGCGTGCCCTTTACTCAGCGTGAATGTCGCATTAGCGAGGGAGATATGGTCACTCAGATACCGCCTTTAACCTTCGAGTACAGCCATACCATTGGGCGGCAAGAGGTCCGGAGTGGAAACGGGTTCTTCTTCCCGGTGGCCATAACCAAGGACGAGGGGGGCCTGCTGTACGTGCTGAGCCGGGGCACCGAGACCCCGGCGTTCTTCCCGTGCAAGCGGGTGACGGTGTTCACGGCGGACGAGGAGCTGATCAGGGACTACGGCCAGAAGGTCCCCCCGGAGGAGGCGACCAGGGAGATGGCCCCCAACGGCAGCTTCATGTGGCCCACCTCCGTCGCCCTGGACTCGGAGAACAACACCTACGTGTCCGACGAGTGGCTCGACCGGGTCTCCGTGTTCGACAAGGATGGGGTCTGGACCGCCAAGTGGGGCACGCCAGGCGACGGGGACGGCGAGATCGACCGACCCTCGGGCCTGGCCTTTGACAAGAACGACAACCTGTACCTGGTAGACAGCCGGAACAGCCGGGTCCAGATATTGACCAGGGACGGCCGGTTCCTGGACAAATGGGGACGGAAGGGCAGCGGCGACGGCGAGTTCGACATGCCGTGGGGCATCGAAATCGACCGGAACGGGGATGTGTACATAGCCGACTGGCGGAATGACCGGGTCCAAAAGTTCGCCCCGGACGGTCGGTTCCTGATGAAGTTCGGCACGCCGGGACGGGGAGACGGGGAGTTCAACCGGCCCACGGGAGTCGCCGTCGACGGCGAGGGCCTCATCTACGTGACCGACTTCAAGAACGACAGGCTCCAGGTATTCGACCCCGACGGCGGTTTCATCACCAAGCTGACCGGCGAGGCCACCCTGTCCCAGTGGGCAAGGGAACGTGTGGAGCTGGACCCGCTGGCGTCCAAAGGCAGGAGGCTGGCCCAGGGCCTGCGGGAGCGCGAGAAGGCCTTCCAGGGGCCCATCGCGGTGGAGGTCGACGACGAGGACCGCGTGTTCGTGGTGGAGTGCGCCCGCCACCGGGTCCAGGTGTTCCACAAGCAGACCGCGATATTCCAGGGCGGCCTGCTGTAGGCGGAGCCCTCCAAGCCCCGGTCGCTTTCCTCATCTCCCAGGCAGATCGCCACTAAGGTCGCTGCGCCCTCGGGAACCGATGCCCCATTCCCCAGATACGTGAACTGAAGGACAGGCCCGGCGCTCCCCAGTTGTCTGCCGTCATTCTCGCGCACGAAGCCTCCCGCGTAACCCCGACGCAACATGCCATACGAAACTCCCGCGGTCATTGTCGCGAAAATAGCTCGCAGCGCCCCCTCCGTCACCCCCACGAAAGCGGGAGTCAGCTCCCCCACCCCTGGATCCGGCTCGGGGGCCGGAATGACGGTGAGGAGGGGACCGCCGTACTCATCCCGGTACGCAGCCCTCGCAAGACCGTGGCGGGTATGACCGTCAAGCAAGAGCCGCCGCCCGCTGAAGAGACGGACCCAGGGTAGTACAGGCCTGCCCTAGGCGAAGGGCGGCCTTCTGGCATGCCAACTGGTGCCCTGCTCGTAGGCGTGGGCGACCCTCAGGACCGTCATTTCTTCACCGGGACGGCCCGCTATCTGAAGCCCTATGGGCAGGCCGTTGGACCCGAACCCGCAGGGCACCGAGGCGGCAGGTGTGCTGGCCAGGCTGAAGGCGGCGGTGCTGCTGAAGGGGACGACCCTCGGCGGCTCCTCGGCCGCCGGGGGCTGGTCGACCTCCCGGACCGCCGGCGCGGTCATACCCGACGTGGGCTGCACAAGAACGTCGTACCTCTCCAGCGCCTCCAGTATCTGGCGTCTGAGCAGGGTCCTCAGCTTCCGGGCTTTGTAGTAGGCCCGGGACGGCATGATGCTCCCGGTGAGAAGCCCTATCCGGTTGTCGTGGCCGTAGTCCTGAAGACGGCCCCTGATCCACTCCCGGTGGGTCGAAGCCGCCTCCACGGCGGACTGCACCCCCGAGATATCAAGCATGTGCCTGGTCAACGGGACCGATACATCCTCCACCGAGGCGCCCATCTCTCCCAGGACACCGGCGGCGGCCACCACCGCCTCCCGCACCTCCGGCTCGGCAAAGTCGGCATCCACCTGCTCGGTAATGAGACCCACGCGAAGGCCGGCGACGTTGCCGTCCAGGGCCTTCCTGTAGTCGGGGACCGGGGTATCCCACGTATACGGGTCTTTGGGATCGTGTCCGGCGATGGCGCCCAGAGTGATCGCCGCGTCCTCCACGGTGCGAGATATGGGGCCGACTGTATCCATAGACCAGGAGCCCGGCATGACGCCGTACCGGCTTACCCTCCCCCAGCCGGGCTTCATCCCCGCCAGGCCGCACCAGGCCGCGGGCCGGCGCAGGGAGCCGCTGGTATCCTCACCCAGGGAGGTGGCGCAGAGGAAGGCGGCGGTGGCGGCGCCGGACCCGCTGCTGGACCCGCCGGGGCACGTGTTCAAGTCCCAGGGATTACGGGGGTAGCTGAAGCGGTGGGAGAACCCCGTGATGGCGAACTCGGTCATGTTGGTCTTGCCCAGAAGTACGGCCCCGGCCCCTTTCAGGTTGGCTATGACCGTCGCGTCCTCCTCGGGGAAGAAACCCGACAGGATGCGCGACCCTCCCGTGGACCGGACGCCCTTGCTCCAGAGCTGGTCCTTCACCGCCACGGGGACACCGTGCATGGGTCCTAAATAGGCGCCCCGGGCGATGGCGTCCTCGGCGTCCCTCGCGGCCCGGAGGGCTTCCTTGCGACAAACGGTCAGGTAGGAGTTGAACCTGAAGTCCAGGTCGTCGATGCGCTCCAGGTAAGCCTGTGCGACCTCGACGGGGGAGACCTCTTTGGTCCGGATAAGGTCCGATAGCTGGGTGAGACTGAGGAACGGGATATCCCCTTTGTTCATCGCTGGCTCCCTTCCCGATCCCTGGTTACGCCCGGGGGTTACGCCCGGGCGAGTAGGCGCTCCCGCACGCCTGTGTCCGTGGCGACGTCGATGGCGGTCCATGCCATGGCGGTGGCCCCGTCGATGACGGCCTCGTCGCCGGCGGGGCTGACGCAATGGGCCGTGAACTCGGGCTGATGGTTCACCGCGGGCAGGGAGTCGATCCCGATCATGGGATGTATGGAGGGCAGGGCCAGGGATACGTTGCCCATGTCGGTGGAGGCGGCGGCGCGCTCCAGCATGGGGCCCAGGTCCGGGAAGCTACGGCCCAGGGCCTCGCTGTTGCGCCGGTACATGTCGGCGATGACCTCGTCATGGTGCATCTCGGCGTAGGGCTTGGTGCCCCCGACCACCTCCATGGTGCTGCCGGTGGCCAGGGCCCCCGCCTCGAAGCACCTCAGGACCTTCGGCCTCAGCTCCTCCATCTCCTGGAGGGACTGTCCCCGTACGATGTACTTGGCGCTGGTGTAGGACGGGATCACGTTGGGGGCGTCTCCGCCCTTGGTTATGATGCCGTGGACCCTCTGGGTGGGCAGAATGTGCTGCCGCAGAAGGCCGATGCTCGTCTGGGCAATGGTCAGGGCGTCGGCGGCGTTGATCCCCAGCTCCGGGAAGGCCGCGGCGTGGGCCTCCTTGCCCGTATAGTTCACCTCGAACATCGAGGCCGCGATGATCCTGGGCATGACGATGTCGAAGGGCGCGGGGTGGACCATCATGGCGGCGTGCAGTCCATCGAAGGCGCCCCGCTCCAGCATCACTATCTTCCCGCCGGCGTCTCCCACCTCCTCGGCGGGCGTTCCGACTACACTGACGGTCAGCCCCAGGTCGTCGGCCACCTTCGCGGCAGCCAGTGCGGCCCCGATGGCGGCGGCGGCGATGATGTTGTGCCCGCAGGCGTGCCCGATGACGGGGAGGGCGTCGTACTCGGCGCAGATGCCCAGGTGCAGGGGACCGCTTCCAGCCCGGGCGATGAAGGCCGTGGGCAGGTCGCACACGCCCGTCTCCACGGCGAACCCCTTGTCGGACAGGAGCTCCGCCAGCCAGCCGGAGCACTTGGTCTCCTCGTAGCCCAGCTCCGGGTTCCCGTGAATCCTGTGACTGAGCTCGATCAGGGAGTCCCGCTCCCCCCGGATCAGCTCTCGAGCCCCTTCTTTCGCGTCCATGACACCTCCTGAGGCCGTCCCGTCCCGGCTCCTTCATGGATTATACACCAGACCATCGCCAGTGCCGCCGTCGGGCCTCCGGCCCGATGGTATACTACCCGCAAAACCTGGACTCCCCCAGACTCGGCCCACAGGAGGCGTTGACGTGGCAAGCTACCTGGGACGGTCGCTGCACCGGTTCGAAGACCCCCGGCTCCTCCAGGGCCGGGGCGCCTTCGTGGACGACATCCGCCTCCCCGACGCCCTCCACGCCTACGCGGTCAGGAGTCCCCACGCCAGCGCCCGCATGACGTCGGTGGACGCCGCCGACGCCGTGAGCGCCGCCGGCGTGGTAACGGTGCTGACGGGAGAAGACCTCCGGGGCATCCTCGGCGACGTGCCCACCCGCAGCATGGAGGGGGAGCCCGCGGTGGTGGAGATGCGGGCGGTGGGGCACCCGGTCCTGGCGCGGGACCGGGTCTGCTATGTGGGTCAGGCCGTGGCCATGGTGGTCGCCACCGACCGGTACGCCGCCCGGGACGCCGCGGACTTGGTGAGGGTCGACTACGAGCCCCTGGCCCCACTGGTAGACGCGCCCGCGGGCCTGGACGACGGGGCCACCCTAGTCCACGCCGACCTGGGCACCAACGTGGGCCTGCGGATCATGCAGGAGGGCGGCGACGTCGAGACGGCCTTTGCCCGGGCCGCTCACCGCGTGTCCGAGCGCTTCGACGTCCAGCGCCTTGCCCCCGCGCCCATCGAGACCAGGGGGGTGCTGGCCAGGTACGCGGCCGACGACGACACTCTGACGGTCTGGTCTTCCACCCAGGAGCCCCACCAGCTAAGGAGGCACCTGGCCGCCGCCATGGACATGCCCGTAGGCCGGGTGAGGGTGGTGGCCCCGGACGTGGGCGGCGGGTTCGGCGAGAAGAGCAGCATGTTCCCCGAGGAGTTCTGCATTCCGTACCTGGCGAAGCACCTGGGAAGGCCCGTGAAGTGGATAGAGGACAGGCAGGAGAACATGCTGGCCTTCCACGGTCGCGGCTACACGGTCGACGTGGAGGCCGCCGTGACGGAGGACGGCGCCATCCAGGGAATGCGGGTGAGGCTCGTGGCGGACCTGGGCGCCTACTTCCTGATCTCGACCCCCGCCATCCCCCTCCTTGCCGGTCACCGTGTAGCGGGGCCCTACAGGACCCCGGCAGCCAGGGTGGACGTCTTCGGCGTCTTCACCAACAAGCCTCCCACCGGCGCCTACCGTGGGGCGGGCGGGCCGGAGTCCGCCTACTGCATAGAGCGCACCATGGACCTGATCGCCCGAGACCTGGACCTGGACCCCGCGGAGGTCAGGCGGCGGAACCTGATACCGCCCGACGCCTTCCCCTTCGACACACCGACGGGACTCACCTACGACTCCGGCGACTACCAGCGCGCCCTGGACCGGGCGCTGGAGCTATCCGAGTACCACTCCTGGCGGCGGAGGGCCGCGAAACAGGGCCCGGACGGACCGCTGGTGGGAGTCGGTCTGGCGACGGTGGTGAAAGCGTCGGGCGGCGCCGGGGAGATGAGGACCGAGGTGGCGGAGGTGCGGGTCCAGCCCTCGGGCCGGGTGGTGGCCTACACCGGCATCTCCCCCCAAGGCCAGGGAACCGAGACCACCTTCGCCCAGATAGTGGCCACCGAGTTGGGCGTCACCCCCTCCGAGGTGACGGTGACCCACGGGGACACGGACCTTAACCCCCTGGGCGGAGGGACGGCCGCCAGCCGGGGGATGGTCGTAGGGTCCTCTGCCCTGCAGACGGTGGCCCGACAGGCCCGGGGCAAGCTGGCCAGGATCGCGGCCCACCTGCTGGGCTGCTCCGCCGACCAGGTGGCCTTTGGCGACGGTCAAGCCTACGTAGACGCGGACCCGTCTCGATGGGCGCCCTACGCCGACATCGCATCGGCCGCCTACGACGAGGAGCGGCTACCGCCCGGCGAGGAGCCGGGCCTCCTCTTCGACGGGTCGTTCACCCTGCCGGGTCCCGCCTTCGGCTTCGGCGCCCACGTCGCGGTAGTGGAGGTGGACCGGGACACGGGAGACGTGAAGATCGTGAAGTACGCCGCCGTCCACGACGTAGGCCGCGTCGTGAACCCCATGCTCCTGGACGGCCAGGTCCACGGCGCCATCGTCCAGGGCATCGGCCAAGCCTTGACCGAGGGGTTCAGCTTCGCCCCCGACGGGCAGCCCCTGACGGCCAGTCTCCTGGACTACTCCCTGCCCACCGCCCGGGGCACGCCGTGGATGGAGCTGGACACCATCGAGACCCCTTCGCCCCTGACACCCCTGGGGGTGAAGGGCGTGGGGGAGCTTCCCACCGTCGCCGCCCCCGTGGCCGTGGCCAACGCCGTCATGAACGCCCTCGCCCCCCTGGGCGTACGGGACATCGAGACGCCCCTGACGCCCGAGCGCGTATGGAGGGCAATTCACGGGGGCGGGTGAACAGGATGCCCGGGACGCCTCGACAGGGCAGGTCCGTCACGAACCGCTTTGCCCATCGCCATACCCACTCAGAATGTGCATAATATATGTGACTAAGTTACGGAGTAGCCCGATGCGCACACACATGGTCCTACCAGACGAACTTGTCGAGAGCATCGATTCTCTGGTAGGCAAAAGGAAGAGGACCCGCTTTGTGCAGGAGGCGGTCCGAGAGAAGCTTCGGCGGGAGACTCTGGTCGCTGCCCTGGAGGCGACTGCCGGAGTCTTGGCGAAGGATGACCATCCCGAGTGGGACACCACAGAGAGGGTCGCCGCCTGGGTGAGGGAATCCCGCCGCCAGAGCCAGCGGCACCCGGTCAGGTCCGATGTTGGCTAAATACCTGCTGGACACCACGGTCTTGATCGATCACATGCGTGGCCGGCAAGATATGATCAACCTGGTAACCCTGCTCGCCCTGGAAGGCCATCAGCTGGGGGTCTGCTGCATTAACGTCGCTGAGCTGTACGCAGGGCTCAACCCAGAGGAGAGACCACGTGGAGAGCGGCTGATCGCCAGCCTGGACTACTATGACACGACAAGGAACGTAGCGACCCTTGCAGGCAATTACCAGTATGACTTTGCCAGAAGAGGAACCACTCTAACCCCCCCGCAGATGCCTTGATCGCCGCGACGGCCGTCACAGAGTCGGCAACCCTGGTAACCGCAAACGAGCGCGATTTCCCGATGGAGGAGTTGTCGCTGCAGGCGTACCGGTAGCTCCTTCAAGTCCTGATGGGGCTTGTTTGTCCCCTACACCCTGTGCCTGTCGATGAACTCCCAGTCCAGGTCCAGGCCCAGGCCCGGCTTCTCGGTCATGGCAATCTGGCCGTTCTCCACTATGAAGGGCGGTGAGTAGAGCCTGGACCATATCTGGAAGTCCTCCACGTGGGGGCAGGTGGACACCATGAAGCCGTTGGACACCGCCGCCACCATGTGGCAGTTGATGTCCGGGTACTGGGCGCCGTGGGGCGCGAAGGGCAGGTGGTACGCCTCGGCCAACGCGGCGATCTTGCGCAGGCCCGTATAGCCGCCGCCCTCCAGGATGTCCGTCTGCACAACCTGCAGCGCCCCCTCGTTGAGCAGCCGGCGGACGCCGAAGAGGGTCCCCTCGGACTCGCCCCCGGTGACCAGCGCTTTGGTGCTGGCCTGGACCATGCGCATGTACATCGGCTCGTCGTCGTGGCGGACGGGCTCCTCTATCCAGTACAGACCGAAGGGCTCCAGCTTCTTCACCATGTCCACCGCCAGGGGCCCGGACCACGCGCGCCACACGTCTATCATGAGCCTCTTGTCGGGGCCGATGACCTCCCGGCAGAGGCGCACCTTCTCCAGCACCTCCTGTGGGTCGCTCCTGTGGAAGTGGAGCTTGAAGGCGTCGAAGCCCAAGGCCTGATGGCTCTCGATTTTCGCCGCCACGGCCTCTGGAGACTGGTCCGAGAAGTCGATGCCGTCGGCGTAGGCGGGAACGGTGTCCTTGAATCCGCCCAGCAGCCGCCACACCGGCTGCCCGCACACCTTCCCGTACAGGTCCCACAGCGCCACGTCCACCGCGCCGATGGAGGACATCCCGGCCCGATTGGGGCCGCGGTAACGCCACACGGCTTCGTACATGCGGTCCCACAGGGACACGATGTTCCGGGGGTCGCTGCCCACCAGCAAAGGCGCCAGATCCCCCGAGATGACGGCTACATCCCCTCCCCGTCCGAACCCCGTGATGCCCTCGTCGGTGTGGACCAGGACGTTGACCCAGTCCTTCGTCTGACCCGCCTCCGGCGGCCCGATGGGACACCGGAGCACCACGGGCTCGACCCCGGTTATGAGCACGGCCTACCCCTTGTTCTCGGTTATCTCGATGCGCACGCCGTCGGGGCCCTCCAGGAAGGCGCACGGCCCCATGGCGGAGGGAAGCTCCTCCAGCACCTTGGCGCCCGCCGCCTCGAGCTGCTCCAGGGACTCTTTCAGGTCGTCGGTGAACAGGCCGATGTGCTCCAGGCCGGCGAACTGCTCCAGCTCCTGTCCCTGGACGAATCCGGTTATGTTAAGGGGCACGCCGTCCAGGTCCAGGCGGATGCCCACGGTCCCCGCCACCTCTTTCTTCCGGGTGATCTTGGCTCCCAGGTTGTCCGCCCACCACTGGGCCGTCTTCTCGGGATCGGGACTCTTGAAATGCAGGTTGTGGATCCTATAGGCCACGGGACGCCTCCTTCCTGTATACCCATGCTCATGTCCCCATGCCGGCTACTCGTCTTTCTGGGTGATCTCCAGGCGCACGCCCTCGGGGCCCTCCACGAAGGCGCCCTTCTGTCCGTAGGGGTTCACGAAGTGCTCCAGCACCCGCCCGCCGCTGGCCTCGACGCTGGCCAGGGTGGCCGTAAGGTCCGAAGTGTATATGCCGACGTGCTCCAGCCCGTACCACTGGTTGGAGGTCTGCCCCGTGGTGAACCCGGTGAACATCAACGGGACCCCGCCAAGCTCCACGCGCACGGCGATGGTGCCGATGCTGGACAGCTCCCGCTCGTAGGAGAGCTCCGCGCCCAGGTTGTCGATGTACCACTGGGCGGACCTTCGGGGGTCGGGGCTCTTGAAATGGAAGTTGTTGACGCTGAACGGCATGACTCACCTCCGGGAATGGACGCCGGGAGAACACCCGTAGAATAGCCCCCCGGCCGGACGCGGTCAAGGTCTCGACGGGGCCACGACCAGGGCCCCTCGGGGCGCGGCGCCGTTCTTGACACCCAGTTGGCCCGGTGATAGTCTGCCCACTAGGCCGCCCGGTGGCTGGACAGCCGGGTTCCGGCGTGCCGCCGGCGCTCGGAGCCGGGACGGCGGCCAAGGGGGGACGCCCATGAAAGATCAGGTAGAGGTCTTTTTCCACTCGCAGCAACCCTACACTCACGTGGAGGAGGACGACCTCAAGAACTACCCCTCCCGCATCCAGTTCCCCAACGACAGGTTCGATCCCAAGAAGGCCGTCCAGCTATACAACCAGTACCACGAGCAGTACGTCTGCGCCGACGAGAGCGGCCTGGACGGCATCATGACCAACGAACACCACGCCGCCTACTGGAACATGAAGCCCTCGGCCAACCTGGACGCCGCCGTCATCGCCAAGATCACCAAGAGGGTGAAGATAGCCATCCTGGGCAACATACTCCCCATCAACGACCCCATCAGGATGGCCGAAGAGATCGCCATGCTGGACCTCTACTCCAACGGCCGGCTCATCTCGGGCTTCGTCCGGGGCAGCCCGACCGAGACCCTTCAGGCGGGGTTAGACCCCAGCGAGAACCGGGAGAGGTTCGAGGAGTCGCACGACCTGATCATCAAGGCCTGGACAACCCCCGGGCCCTTCCGCTACGAGGGAAAGCACTTCCACTACCGGAACGTCAACCCCTGGGTGCTGCCCATCCAGAAGCCCCATCCTCCCATATGGTTCCCCGGCGGCAGCAGCCCCGAGAGCCTGAACTGGGCAGCAACCCACCAGTACACCTACATAAACCTCGGCGCCATCCTGGACCTGACCCTGGACCTGAAGAGGATGTACATCGAAACGGCCCGGGAGGTGGGGTTCACCCCGGGTCCCGAGCACTTTGGCTACCAGCTAAGGTGCTTCTGCGCCGACACCGACGAGACGGCCCAGGAGATAGGCCGGAATTTCATGTGGACCGTGGACCACAGGCTCCGGGGGCCCCGTGAGCACAACGACCCGCCGGGCTACCAGTCCCGCGCGGCCTCGGTGCTGATGAAGCGCCGCCCGGGCTCCAGCGCCCGGGGCAGGGCCATGACCTACGAGGAGCTCCAGGACATCAACACGGTGGTCGTGGGCAGCCCGGAGACGGTGACGCGCAAGCTGCGGAACCTGGTGGAGGCCCTGGACCCCGGATACCTGATACTCATCGGCATCGACGGACCCATCCCCCACAAGCATATGCTGCGCTCCCTGGAGCTGCTGGGCACGGAGGTCATCCCCGCCCTCCACGAGGTCAAGCTCCAGCCCTACGAGTAGCCCCGCACGCGCCTGCCCCACCGGGGTACCGTTGCATAACTCCCTGGGCGGTATTCTCCGAACGATCCCCTGGGCGTTATTCTCCTTTGTGCCATTGCCCAAACGGTCCCCTGTGTGTCATTCCCGGCATGCGGCCCCTGTGTGTCATTCCGAACGCGGCGAAGCGGCGTGAGGAATCTATTCTTCCCGGCGCTTACTGGTCCTGCGGCCTCGTGGCCCGCGTGCCCGTTGCAGGTCACTTGGATTCCTCGTCGACTCGGAATGGCATTGAGGGGCTCGGCATTGGCATGGCCTTGTGAAGGCTGCGTATGGGGATGAAAACGGCGGCGCCATCCGCACCGTCATTCCGGCCCCTGACCGGAATCCATGGGTGGGGGGGCCTTCGGACGCGCAGAACGCGGGCGGATACGCAGAAGGCGGGGACCTGCGGAGACCGGCGGATGGCTATGCCCCTCCCATCCCCTGGATTCCCGCGTGCGCGGGAATGACGGGTGGGCGATTTGCCACGAGGGTGAACCCGGTACCGTAGGCAGCGAGGAAGAGGTCCCCGGGGTCTCGGGCTGGGAGCGCGGGTTTCGGTCAGCCGGTTCCAGGCCGGGCCGCTTAGCCGGAGCGCAGGGCGGCGTCTATGACGCCCGCCAGACGCTCCGTCTCGGCGGGCACGTCCTCGGGCTCCACGGGGATGGGCAGCTTGTCCAGCTCATCCAGCACGGCGCCCCGCAGGACCCCGGCCTCCTCAGGAGAGAGGCCCCACTGGGCAACCACGTCTTCTGGGCTGTACAGGACGACCTGGCGAAAGCCGTAGTCCGCGATCGCCTTTCCCGCGATCTCCACCAAAGCGCTCATGCTGCCGCTCCCACGGATCAGTGTGCCCCCGACCCGGCTCCGCCGTCCACCAGAAATGTGCTGCCGCTGACGAAGGACGCCTCGTCCGAGGCCAGGAACAGTACCGTGTTGGCGATCTCTTCGGGCTTCCCCGCCCGTCGCATGGGGTGCTCCCGGCCCCGGCTCTCGAACTCCATGGTGCTGGCCGTGCTGCCGCGCATCTGGGGCGTGTCGATGGGCCCGGGGGCGATGGCGTTTATCCGTATGCCCTGGGAGGTGTACTGGGCCGCCGCCGTGGTCGTCAGGTGGATGACCCCCGCCTTGCTTACGCCGTAAGGCAAAGACGTGCCGTAGCCCCGCAGCCCCGCCTGGGAGGAGATGTTCACTATGGAGCCCCCGCCGCTCTGCACCATCGCCGGTATCGCGTACTTGCAGCAGAAGAACAGCCCCTTCAGGTTGGTGGACATGATCAGGTCCCAGTCGCGCTCGTCCACCTCGGCCAGGGGAGGGGTACGGATGAGTATGGCCGCGGCGTTCACCAAGGCGTCCAGCCTGCCGAAGCGTGCGACTGTGGCGTCCACCATCCCCTTGACGCTCTCGGGCTTGGACACGTCCACGGGGACGAAGCACACGTTGTCGCCGTACTCGCCTCCCATGGACACCGTCTCCTCGCCGCCCCGGCGGTTGCGGTCGGCCACGGCCACCTTGGCCCCCTCCTCCAGGAACCGGAGGGCGGTGACGCGGCCGATACCCGATGACCCGCCCGTGACGATGGCCACCTTGTCCTTGAGCCTGTCTGCCATGCTTCGACCCTCGCCCGGTATTACGACATAGCCGGACCCGCCTGCGGGCTGGCCCACATTATAGGTCCGGCCCGCCGCCCCGGTCAACGACCGGACCCCGGGGGTCCCAGCCGGGGGGGCCGGTGTTATAATATGGCCTGTTCCGTACAACGCAGTAATCCAGGCAAGGAGGCACCATGGCCAGCGGAAGGGGAGTACCTGTCAACAAGACCAAAGCCAAGGCCCAGGCGGGTCAGATAGCCCAGGGGGCCCTCATGACGTTCCACTCCCCCGAGACGGTGGAGATGCTGGGGGCATTGGGCTTTGACTTCGTGACGCTGGACCTGGAGCACGAAGCCTACGACGAGCTGGCCCTGGTGCACAGCATACGGGCCGCGGAGGCCTTCGGCATGACCGCCATCGTGCGGCTCGCCAACGACCCTGACCTGGTCCTGCGCCTGCTGGACGGCGGGGCCCAGGGCATCCACATCCCCCGGGTGAACACCAAGCGGGACGCCGAGCAGGCGGTGGAGGCCAGCCGGTTCTACCCCCAGGGAAAGCGCACCTTCTACGCCACCGGCCGGTCGGGGAGCTACGGGCTGGGCATGACCGAGGAGGAGTACGCCGAGGCATCCAACCGCGAAACCCTGGTCATCCTCCAGGTCGAGGAGCAGGAGGGCATAGAGAACCTGGACGACATACTGTCGGTGGACGGAGTGGACGCCATCCAATTCGGCCCCAAGGACCTATGGCAGTCCATGGGGATGCCCGACCGCAGTGAGGTGTGGAAGATTATCGACGACTCTCTCGTCAAGGTGGCTGAGGCCGGCAGGTGGGGGAGCATGGTGTGCTGGATGGACTCGGACGTGAAGACGGCCCAGGCCAGGTACAAGGAGCAGGGAGTGCGCCTGGTCACCGTCTCCCCCAAAGAGCTCCTGGCCCACGGCGCCGGGTTCTACCTTGGCCAGGCCGCCCAGGCGACCGGCTAACCAGTATCCCGGCTTAGAGCCCGGTCTAGAGGAGGGGGGTTCGACATGGCCTACGCAGGTCTCAGCTTGGAGGGCCAGGTGGCCCTGGTCACAGGTTCGGCCAGAGGCATCGGCAAGGCGCTGGCCATCGGACTGGCGGAGGCGGGGGCCGACGTAGCGGTATCGGACATCCCGTCGATGCTGGACGAGGCCAAGACCACCCAGCAACTGGTGGAAGGCAAGGGCAAGAGGTGCAGGGCATACGCCCTGGACGTCTTGGACGTGGGCAACATCCAGGGCACCGTGAACCAGGTGGTCGCCGACTTCGGACGCCTGGACATTCTGGTCAACAATGCCGGAATCCGCGTCCGCCGTCTGGCCCTGGACGTGAGCCCCGAGGACTGGGACGCCGTCATCGACACCAACCTGAAGGGCACCTTCTTCTGCGCCCAGGCCGCCGCGCGGCACATGGTGGACCAGGGCGGCGGCCGCATCATCAACATCGCCTCCCAGATGGGCACGGTGGGGGCCACACAGCGCGCGGCCTACTGCGCCAGCAAGGGCGGCGTGGTCAACCTGACCAAGGTCCTGGCCCTGGAGTGGATCCAGCACGGGATAACGGTCAACGCCATCGGCCCCGGCCCCACCTCGACCCCGGGCATGCTGGCCGCCGACACCCGCAGCGACGAGGAGGTGGCCCAGGACATGGAGTTCCACATGCCCCTGGGACGTCGCATGGAGCCCGAGGAGCTGGTCGGCGCCTGCGTGTACCTGGCAAGCCCATCGGCCGGGGCCACCACGGGACACCACCTCATAGTGGACGGCGGCTGGACGGCCCTGTAGAGCCCGCGGGCAGCTCCCTTCTCCCCTGGTGATGGGAGAGGGTCAGGACAAGGGATACGATGGCCTACAGCGAAGACACCGCCCAGCGAGTACGCGGCCTCCTGGCCCGGGAGCCGGGCCTCTCGGAGCGGAAGATGTTCGGCGGTCTCTGCTTCATGGTCTCGGGAAACATGGCCTGCGGCGTGTTGAACGACGACCTGGTCATACGGGTCGGACCCAAGGGACACGAGGACGCCGTCAGCCAACCCCACGCCAGGCCCATGGACTTCACGGGCCGCCCCATGAAGGGCATGGTCTACGTGGGCCCCGGCGGCCTAGAGTCTCCCGAGGAGTTGCAGTCGTGGGTGGAGCGCGGCCTGCGATTCGCCCGGTCGCTGCCGCCCAAGTAACGGATACGTCTCCGCCTCTCCCGGGCCGGGATACACTCTACTACACGGTCTCCCCCACGGCGTCCGGGCCGCTGGACGCTCCCCTCGGCGTGGGCTATAATTCCGGTGCCGCCCGGTGCCGCCCGGTGCCGCCCACAGGCACTTCCCATTCAGCCGCCACGTCCCAAGGGACGGGACCATCTCAGGAGGACGGACATGAAGAGTATCGAGCTGGACTACAGCAAGCGTTGCGCCGACGAGCCCTCCAAGGGGCACAACCGCTGGCATCCCGACATCCCGCCCGCCGTCGAGGCTGACCCCGGCGAGGAGGTGGTGATACAGACCAGGAACGCCTTCGACGGCGAGGTCACGCCCGCCTCCAAGAACGAGGACCTACGGAGCCCCAACCTGGGCGTGGTCCACCCCCTGACCGGTCCGGTCTACGTGAAGGGGGCCGAGCCCGGCGACCTGCTGGAGTGCAACATCCTGAACGTAGAGCCCGCCAAGTGGGGCTTTACCACCATCATTCCCGGCTTCGGGTTCCTGCGGGACCTGTACACCGAGCCCTACGTCGTCCACTGGAACATCGACGGAGACTACGCCGAGTCGGAGCAGCTCCCCGGGGTCCGGGTGCCCGGCGCCTCCTTCATGGGGGTCATCGGCGTGGCCCCCTCCAGGCAGCTTCTCGAGGAGACCATCGCCCGGGAGGCCGAGCTCCTGAGCCGGGGCGGCGCCGTCCTGGGACCGGACCCGGCAGGCGCCGTACCCACCACCGAGCCCATCGCCTCCGAGGCCCTGAGGACCGTCCCTCCCAGGGAGAACGGCGGCAACATGGACATAAAGCAGCTCAGCTCGGGCACCCGGCTGATGCTTCCGGTGTTCACCGAGGGGGCGCTGTTCTCCGCCGGCGACGCCCACTTCGCTCAGGGAGACTCGGAGTGCTGCGGCACCGCGGTGGAGATGGACTCCACCCTCCACGTGAGCTTCCGGCTGCGCAAGGGCGAGGCCGCCAGCCGCAACATCCGCTTCCCAATCTTCGAGCGGGACACCTACTTTATCCGCCCGGAGACGGCGGTGCCCCAACGCTTCCTGGCCACGACGGGGATGTGCATCGACAGCGAGGGCAAGAACCAGTCTGAGGACGCCACCCTGGCGGCGCGGAACGCCCTGACCAGCATGATCCAGCTTCTGATGGAGCGGGGCTGGAGCCGGGAGCAGGCCTACTGCATCTGCAGCGTGGCCGTCGACCTGAAGCTCAGTGAGATGGTCGACGTGCCCAATTTCGTGGTGTCGGCCTTCCTGCCCCTGGACATATTCCGGTAGCGGGCCTCATTGGCTGGGTGGCTGTCGTAGGGGCGCCCCTCGTGGGCGCCTTGGCCTTCACAGGGCCTTGGCCAATGGCCGCCCGGGAACCCTCGACGGGGACTCACGATTCCTCGCCTGCGGGCTCGGAATGACAGGGCCTTGTGAAGGCCACGTATGGGGATGAAAATAACAGTCCCCTCCTCACCGCCATTCCGGCCCACGAGCCGGAATCTAGGGGTGTTGGGGGGCCTCCTCCAGATGCGTAGAAGGAAGGACCAGAGGAGATCGGCGGATGGCTATGCCCCTCTCCTCCCCTGGGTTCCGGCCTTCGGAACGACGGGGATGAAAATGGCGGTCCCCTCCTGACCGCCATTCCGGCGCACGAGCCGGAATCCACAGGAGGGTTGGGGGGCCTCGTTCGGATGCGTAGAAGGAAGAACCAGAGGAGATCGGCGGATGGCTATGCCCCTCCCATCTCCTGGATTCCCGCGTGCGCGGGAATGACGGGTGGGTAGGGAGGAATGACGGGTGGGCGATTCGTCAACAGGGATGCTACAAGTTATTTCATGGCAATGACAGGGTAGCCGAGGATCCCCGCCCCCAACCCTGGAATCCGGCTCTGGGGCCGGAATGACGGTGGGAAGAGACTCGTCCCCTACCCGATGACGGTGGGGGCCATGGTGCCGTCGGGGGCGACCCGGAGGGTCATGTCTCCCACGCCGTCGTGGCTCAGCATGATGCGCAGGCTGTCATCCCCGCTGAAGTACTCCACGGCGTTGCCCTCTCCCAGCCGGAAGGCCCGGTCGTGGCCGGGATAGAAGATCCGGGAGGAGCTGAGCAGCTTCCTTACGCTCTCGGCCGCCTCCTTCTCGTCCCAGAAGATTATCATCGGCTGGCCTGTGACCACCGAGTTGGCCCACGGCAGGGCGTCGCCGGAGATGGCCACCTGACCCTCGGGAGTGTCCACCAAGACGCTGATGTGCCCCTTGGTATGCCCCGGAGTCTCCAGAATACGCACCCCCGGCTCGATCTCGGCCCCCTCCACGACCTTCTCCACGTCCCTGCCCTCCAGGGTGTTCAGGAAGTACCTGGCCGTGGCCAGGTCGGGCCTCTTGGGGTCCCTGGCGTACTCCAGCTCCTTGGGGTGTATCATGATCTTGGCGTTGGGGAACATGTCGGTGTTCTGGCAGTGGTCCCAGTGGGCGTGGGTCAGGACCACGCCGTGGATGTCCTCCCTGGGCACGTTGGCGCGCTCCAACGCTGCGGCAAGCTGGTTGGCGCGGCCCTGGTGCCCGACGTCGACCAGGATGTTGGTCCTGCCGCGCAGCAGGGCGATGGTGCACAACCCCAGGTTCCCCTGGTCGGTGTTGACATGGAACCCCGTTAGCAGATGCGTTATCTCCGGCATGACTCTCCTCATCATTGAGTCCGGGATGGTGTCCGGGCCGTCAAGGCTGGCCTTCGGGCCTATCCGGCCATCGCCTCCTTGAACCGGCGTATAGCGTCGATGTGCTCCTGGGGGGAGGTGAGGCCGGCGTTCATGGTGTTGACCGACAGGTGGGTGGCCCCCAGCCCCTCCCACGCTTTCGCCTGTCTGGACCACTCGTCGGGGCCGCTGCCGGCCACGTTGACTCGGGTCTCGATGCCGATGGAGGCGGGGTCGCGGCCCGCCTCCCGGGCGTAGCCGCGCATGCGGTCCAGGATCGCCGCGGCCTTGTCGTCGGGCGGAAACTGGGGGAACCAGCCGTCGGCGATGCGCCCCACCCGCCGTATCACCGGCTCCGCTCCTCCGCCCAGCCAGACCGGGATGGGCCGCTGGACGGGGAGGGGGTTAAGGCCCGCGTTGTCGACCCTGTGCCAGCGCCCCTCGAAGTTGACTATCGCCTGGGTCCAGAGGGCCCTCATCAAGGCGATCTGCTCCTCGCTCCGCCGTCCCCGGTTGTGGAAGTCCTCTCCCAGAGCCTCGTACTCCACGTGGTTCCAGCCGGTGCCTATCCCCAGCCTCAGCCGGCCTCCGCTGAGCACGTCCACCTCCGCCGCCTGCTTTGCCACCAGGGCCGTCTGACGCTGGCCCAGGATTATCACCGCCGTGACCAGCTCCATTCTCTCGGTGAGGGCGGCCAGGTATCCGTACACGACGAAGGGCTCGTGGAACATGTCCTTGGAGGTATAGGTGCCCGTCCATCCCTTGTGGTGGCTCGTGTCCGCGCCCAGCACGTGGTCGAAGATGATCATGTGCTCGAAGCCGAGACCCTCGGCCGCCTGGGCGTAGTCGCGCACCGCCACCGGGTCCGCGCCGATTTCGGTCTGAGGAAACACAACTCCTAGCTGCATAGCGACTCCCTTCGCACGTATCGGAGATAGAACCGTGGCTCTTGGGGACGTTCCGACGGCTCGGGGGGATTATATCACGGGCCCAGTCCCGGAAAGGCCGCCGAGCCCCTTCGCCCAAGTAGGTCTGACGGCATTGGCCGGAATTGCCGATGGCCTTATGAGGGCTACGTATGGGGATGAAAATGACGATGCCCCCCCCACCGCCATTCCGGCCCCGGAGCCGGGATCCAGGGGCGGCGTGGGGGTACGTGGATGCCAAGGGTCGCGTGGCGTATACTCTGAGCGAATACCCAATGCTCGAGGGGGAACGTATGACGCTAAACACCTACCTTCACTTCAACGGCAACTGCCGGGAGGCCTTCGAATTCTACAGGTCGGTCTTCGGGGGAGAGTTCACCATCCTGGAGACCTTCAGGAACGGCCCGCCCGACATGGGCCTCCCGGAGGAGGAGCTGGACAACGTCATGCACGTCTCGTACCCCGTTGGGTCCAGCGTGCTCATGGGCAGCGACGTCCCGTCGGCCTTCGGCCCTCCCACAGTGATGGGCAGCAACTTCTCCATCTCCTACTCGACCCGGACGAAGGAGGAGACGGACGACCTGTTCGCCAAGATCTCCGCGGGCGGCAAGGTAACGATGCCGCCCGCGGAGATGTTCTGGGGGGCGTACTTCGGCGCCTGCACCGACAAGTTCGGCATCAACTGGCAGCTCAACTACGAGCATCAGGCGGGGTAGCCGCGCTTATTGACTTTCTTCGTTGCGGTTCATATACTAGATTACCGGTTGCCTAGAGCCCGAGCGTGGCCCCCTTCGTCGGGGCCACGTTGTGCGTGACCGGCCGGGTCCGAGGCGGCCCCAGTGGCGCAAGGGTAGCGCAGCCGATTTGTAATCGGCAGGTTGGTGGGTTCGAATCCCCTCTGGGGCTCCAACCGCAGCTGGCCAAGGCGCCATATTTCGCCGACGACGCCGCCGGAGGTGTTGGCTGCTACTTGCGACTGTGCTAAACTGAGTGTCTGACCGGAGGGGTGGGTGAGTGGTTTAAACCACCAGACTGTAAATCTGGCGCCCGGAAGGGCTTCGTAGGTTCGAATCCTACCCCCTCCACCATCAGGACGGTGCACGAGTCACACGATAGGGCCCACATAGCTCAGCGGTAGAGCACGTTCTTGGTAAGAACGGGGTCGGCGGTTCAATTCCGCCTGTGGGCTCCACTGATAAGAGGGCACAAGCCCAATACCACTGAACAGGAAAGGACCAGATGGCGAAGCAGCGTTTTGACAGGAGCAAACCCCATATCAACGTGGGAACCATAGGTCACGTGGACCACGGCAAGACCACGTTGACCTCGGCTATCACCACCGTGCTGGCATCTGCGGGCACCGGCACATCGGTCCGGGCTTTCGATACCATCGACAACGCTCCCGAGGAGAAGGCGCGGGGCCTGACCATAGCCATCTCCCACATCGAGTACGAGACGGAGCAGCGGCACTACGCCCACGTGGACTGTCCCGGCCACGCCGACTACATCAAGAACATGATCACCGGCGCCGCCCAGATGGACGGAGCCATCCTGGTGGTCAGCGCCCCCGACGGCCCGATGCCCCAGACGCGGGAGCACATCCTCCTGGCCCGCCAGGTGGAGGTGCCCCGCATCGTGGTGGCCCTCAACAAGGTGGACGCCATGGACGACCCGGAGCTGCTTGAGCTGGTGGAGCTGGAGGTCCGCGACCTCCTCAACCAGTACGAGTTCCCCGGGGACGACATCCCGATAGTGAGGGTCAGCGCCCTCAAGGCCCTAGAAGAGCAGGAAGCTGGCCAAGCCGACGGCCCCTGGAGCCAGAATATCCTGAACCTCATGGCAACGGTGGATGAATACGTCCCCCAGCCCCAGAGGCTCGTTGACCAGCCCTTCCTCATGCCCATCGAGGACGTATTCGGCATCAAGGGCAGGGGTACCGTGGTGACCGGCAGGGTCGAGCGGGGTACGGTGAACCAGGGCGACGACGTGGAAATCGTGGGCCACGGACAGGTCCGCAAGACCGTCGCCACCGGCCTGGAGATGTTCCACAAGATCCTGGACAGCTCAGAGGCGGGAGACGCCGTTGGCGTGCTCCTGCGGGGCGTCGACCGCGACGAGGTCGAGCGGGGGCAGGTGCTGGTGAAGCCGGGCACGGTCCAGCCCCACCTCACCGCCGAGGCCGAGGTGTACGTTCTGAGCATCGCGGAGGGTGGACGGCACACCCCCTTCTTCAACGGGTACAAGCCCCAGTTCTACATCCGGACGTCCGACATCACCGGCGAGATAGGCCTCCCCGAGGGTGTGGAGATGGTCATGCCGGGCGACAACATAACCATGAAGATCAACCTCATCTACCCGGTGGCCATCGAGGAGGGCCTGAGGTTCGCCGTCCGAGAGGGCGGACGCACCGTGGGCGCCGGGGTATTCACGAAAGTGCTGGACTAGGCCATGGCGAAGAAGAACACGGGCGCCCGCATAGTCGTCAACATGCAGTGCACCGACTGCCGAGAGCGCAACTACACCAGCAGCAAGAACCGGCGAAACGACACCCAGCGCCTGGAGCTGCGCAAGTACTGCTCCCGGTGCCACGGCCACAAGGTCCACCGAGAGGTCCGATAGGCTGTGGTCAGGGCCAGAGGGTCGGGGTCGCGGATAATCACCCGTGGCGGGATGCGTCGCGGGAGTCCCGTCCAGTTCTTCCAAGAGACCATCGGAGAGCTGCGAAAGGCCGTCTGGCCCACGCGGGAGGAGACTTGGCGGCTGACGTGGATAGTCATCGTCATCTCCAGTATAGCCGGGGCACTGCTGGGCCTTCTGGACTTCGTGCTCACCCGCACCTTCGGCCGGTACGTGATAGGCTGATCCACCACCGGGTCTAGCGGCCGGCCACCGCGGAAGGGAATATCGAACATGGCGACCACGAGCAAGGACACGCGCTGGTACATCATCCACACGTACTCCGGCCAGGAGGAGCGTGTGAAGAAGAACCTGGACCTGCGCATCCAGAGCCTGGACATGCAACACAAGATCTTCCAGGTCGTCGTGCCCACCGAGGAGGAGATCGTCCTCAAGGACGGCAAGCGCAGGCCCGAGCGGAAGAAGGTGTTCCACGGCTACATCCTGGTGCAGATGAACCTGGACGACGAGAGCTGGTACGCGGTCCGGAACACGCCGGGGGTGAGCGGGTTCGTCTCCTCCGAGGACGAGGTCGAGAAGAGGCCGAAGCCGGTGCCCCTGGAGGACGAAGAGGTCGAGTCCATCCTGAAGCAGATCGAGTCCGGCCCGCCCAAGGTGACCGTCGGGTTCGTGAAGGGCCAGACGGTGCGCATAACCGCGGGCCCCTTCGCCGACTTCATCGGCGCAGTGGGCGAGATAGACGCGGGCAAGGGCAAGGTCCGCGTGCTGGTCTCCTTCTTCGGACGGGAGACTCCCATCGAGCTGGACTTCCTCCAGGTGGAGCGCATCTAGGAGAGTAGGTTGGCCAAGAAGGTACGAGCCGTCATCAAGCTGCAGCTCCAGGCAGGCAAGGCCACGCCCGCGCCGCCCGTGGGCCCGGCCCTGGGCCAGCACGGGGTCAACATTATGGCCTTCGTCAAGGAGTACAACGAGCGCACCGGGACCCAGGCCGGCACCATCATACCCGTGGCGATCACCGTCTTCGAAGACCGCTCCTTCAATTTCGTGACCAAGACGCCGCCGGCGTCGGAGCTGCTGCGCAAGGCCGCCGGCGTCGAGAAGGGCAGCGACCAGGCGCGGCGCAACTCCGTGGGAAGCGTGAAGCGCGCCGACGTCCGGGAGATCGCCGAGCTGAAGCTCCAGGACCTCAACGCCTCCTCGGTGGAAAAAGCCATGTCCATCATCGAGGGCACGGCAAAGACCATGGGCATCGAGGTGAAGGAGTAGGATGGCAAAACGCAGCAAGCGGTACACGGCCCTGCTGGAGAAGGTGGACCCCGACGCCACCTACCCTCCCCAGGAGGCCGTGGCGCTGGTAAAGGAGATGGGCAGCCTGAAGTTCGATGAGACCGTCGAGCTCCACCTCCGGACCGGCTCCGACACGCGCCACGCCGACCAGATGGTCCGCGGGGTAACGGTCCTCCCCCACGGCCTGGGCAAGCAGGTGAGGGTCCTGGTCTTCGCCACCGGGGAGGCCGCCGACCTGGCGCGCCAGGCCGGCGCCGACTACGTGGGAGACGACGACCTGATCACGCAGATCGAGGGCGGCTGGACCGAGTTCGACGTGGGCCTGGCCGTGCCAGACATCATGAGCAAGATCGGCAGGCTGGGCCGTGTCCTTGGAAGGCGCGGCCTGATGCCCAATCCGCGGACCGGCACCATGGTGCAGCCCCAGGACCTGCCCCGCATCATAGACGAGGCGAAGAAGGGGCGCCTGGAGTTTCGCATGGACAGGACCGCCATCATCCACTGCCCCGTGGGCAAGACCAGCTTCAGTGAGCAGCACCTCCTGGAGAACATCTCCTCACTGATGGACTCGGTGACCCGCGCCAGGCCCGCGGCGGTGAAGGGAGCGTTCGTCCGGTCCGCCTACCTTACGACCAGCATGAGCCCCAGCGTAAGGCTGGACCTGGCGGCCCTGCAGAGCTTGAAGGCCGAGGACTAGAGGAGGCACGAACCCACAGAAGACCATCCCCAGAGTGAACGCCAAAGACAGCAGGTCCTCGAACATTCGAGGTTAAAGAACACGCCTGCCGAGGCAGTCAGGGAGATGCGGGACAACGGCGCCTGGCCCGGCGCCGAGCGCCAGTGCAAGAAGACCCTGCGCCTTTGACGCGGGGTTTTTTGTCGAGAGGTGAACCATGCCGACCCAGAAGAAGATCGACACGGTGGCAGAGCTGAAAGAGAAGCTGGAGCGCTGCACTGTAGCCGTGGCCACCAACTACACGGGTCTGAACGCCAACGCTATGACGGACGTCAGGCGAAAGATGCGGGAGAACGACCTGGAGTACCTGGTGATCAAGAACAATCTGACGTACCTGGCCGCCGACGCGGCCGACCGCCCGGAGGTGAAAGGCATCGTGCAGGGTCCCACGGCCCTGGCCTTCGGGTACGACGACCCTGTCCGTGTCGCCCGGGTTCTGGAGGAGTACATCAGGGTCAACCGGTCACCCCTGTCCATCACCGGAGCCGTACTGGAGCGACGTGCCCTGGATGCCCGGCAAGTGCTGGCCCTGACGACCCTCCCCTCCAAGGACGTGCTCCTGGCGACCGTCATGGCCCGGATGCAGTCCCCGGCGGCCACTCTGATGGCACAGCTTCAAGCGCCCATGGTGCGTCTGGCCGGCACCCTCAACGGGCCCCTGGCATCGTTGGCGATACTGCTCCAACGGAGAGTGGAGCAGCTCGAAGCCCAGGCTGAATAGACCCGCGACATTCAATCCAACGGACATTCAAACCCAACGAAGGAGGAGTCATGACGAAGGACGAGATTCTCGAGGCCATCAAGCAGATGTCGGTACTGGACCTGTCGGAGCTGGTGAAGTCCCTGGAGTCGGATCTGGGGATCTCCGCCGCGGCCCCGGTGGCCGTGGCGGCAGCCCCGGCGGCCACAGCCGGGCCCGCGGAGGCCGGAGCCGGCGCCGCGCCCCCCGACGAGGAGCAGACCGAGTTCTCGGTGGTGCTGCAGGACATAGGGGCCAACAAGATCAACGTCATCAAGGCCGTGCGCGAGGTGACGACCCTGGGCCTCCGGGAGGCGAAGGAGCTTGTGGAGAGCGCTCCGGCCAAAGTAAAAGAGGGCATCACCAAGGACGACGCCAACAAGGTGAAGGAGACCCTGGAGGCCTCGGGCGCCACCATCAAGGTCGAATAGTTTCGACCGATCCAGAGTCCCGCGTCTCGAGCCGCGGCGGGCCTGCAAGGGCGGCTCCACCGAGGTGAACCGTGAGCCGGCGTAAGGACAGAGAGCGTTTCATGGCCCTCAAGGGCCAGAATTCCAGGTACCGCGGGTTCCGGGGATATTACGAGGACAACCCCCTCCAGCCGGAGCCCTTGCAGGCGGTGACGTGCACCCTCTGCGGGAGAAGGCGCAACGTATCCCCGGAGGTGGCCCAGGCGCAACCCGAAGGGTACGTTTGCCTGAGCTGCCGGGAGGCGACGGATGGCGAGGAGCCCGGAGACAGCGGTACGCCGCCAACGGGCTAGCTACCGGAAGGGGACCGTCTCGGCCAGCAGCCGGTTGAGGTAGTTGTAGGCCTCCAGCAGCTGGGGGTCGACGCCGGACACACTGTCCTCGGGGACGATCCCCACCTCGATGTCGGGGGCTATCCCCTGCCCCTGGATTAGCCTTCCCAAGGGCGTGTACCAGTGGGTCACCGGCAGGTAGAGGGCCGACCCGTCGCTCAGCTCCTCGAACTGGCTGGCCGAGCCCCTGCCCAGGGTGCCGGCGCCCATGACCTTCGCCCGGCCGGCGTCCTGTAGGGCGCCGGCCACGACCTCGGCGGCGCTTCCCGTCCTCTCGTTCACCAGGACCACCATCGGCAGGTCGTCGGTGGCGATCCCGCCCTCGTTGACCCTCCAGTCGGTACGCCGGCCGTCGCTGCCGACCTCGTACATGACCAGCCCCTCGGACAGGAACTGGCTGACCACGGCCTGGGCCGCTTCCACCGAGTCGCCCACATTGTTGCGCAGCTCCAGAATGACGGCCAGCATTTCGTAGCGGGACAGCTCCTCCAGGGCGGTCAACAGCTCGTCCCCGGTGTTCTCGCTGAAGCTGGTGATGATGACGTAGCCGATGGCCCCGGGCAGCAGGCTCCGGTCCACAGAGAGCACCTCTATGTCGCCCCTGACGACCTGCAGCTCCAGCGGCTCGGGTTCGCCTGGCCGCTCTACCAGCAGGCTCAGCCTGGTGCCGGCCTCTCCCCTGACCATCGAGACCACCTCTTCCAACCCCCTGTCCGACAGCGGCTGTCCGTTGGCCTCCAGCACCACGTCCCCGTCCTCCAGGCCGGCCCTCTCGGCGGGGCTGTTGGGCATCGGCGACACGACGACGCGGCCCTCCTGCATCCTTACGTAGGCGCCTATGCCCCCGTATGGGCCGGTGGTGCGCTCGGTCGCCCGCTGGTAGGCCTCGGGCGTAAGATGGGCCACCGAGTCGTCCCCCAGGGAGCCTATCATCCCGGCAATGGCCGCCTGGGAGAGCTGGGCGGCCTGCACCTCGGGGGCCTTGGCCCGTATGAGGCTCCAGGCCCTCCATACGTCGGCCAGCTCCGCGGGCACGCCCCTGGGAGGGCCGTCCCGGGCGCTCTCCATCTCCGTAAGGAAGGGGTACAGGGAGATTCCGGCCGCCTCCAGCATCTGGGCGATCATCCCGCCCGTGGCGGCCTCTGAATCCAGTTCATCGGCCTCCACGTAAGAATCCTTGACCACGGACCAAGCCTCCCAGACCAGGTCCGCCTCCCCCGAGTAGCCCTGGTCGGCCCGGCGGCAGGCCATCGTCAAGACCGAGACCAGGAGGAGGAGCCCCAGGGCAGCCGTGAGAACGTACGCTTTGGATGAACGGCTAGTGAGCTTCACGGGAACGCCTCAACGTTATATCGAGCCGAATGCCCCTGACAGGGTAGTTACAAGACTCGGGTTGCCCGTCTGCCGTCTCTCCCGCGAAATCGGGAGACCGGTATGCCCGCATGTGGATTCCCGCCTGGGCGGGAATGACGGCGGACAGAGGACGGGCGGTTTCGGACTTGCCTCCCTGGGAAAAGGATATGGTCGCCGGAGGAGTGATGTCAAGCCAAACCCTCGGCAGACGGAGGGCCCGCCGTTGAATTTTGCACGGGTACGCATCTACAATGTAAACAATCCGGTGAAGGATGCGTGCTTGGGAGCCCCGGACACCCCAATCCCAACACGACGAGGCGCACATGACCTTGAGACTCTTACTCCCCCTACTGGCAATCCTGGTCCTCGCGGCGGCTTGTAGCGGAGGCAGGTCCGGCACAGGCGGCCGGGATGCCTCCACCGACGAGGCCACCACCGCGCCGACGGCCACCGACGCGCCCAGGTCGGAGATCCCGACGGAGGACGCGCCCGCCCGGGTGTCCACACCCATAGAGGGAGGGACCTTCGTCCGTGTCTGGGCCGACCCGCCCACCCTGGACCCTCACCTGACCACCGACGCGACGTCGGCCGTGATCATCGTCGAGGTGTTCGGCGGCCTGGTGACCATCTCCCCCGACCTGCAGATCGTGCCGGACCTGGCCACCTGGGACGTTACGCCGGACGGCACGGTGTACACCTTCCGCATTCGAGAGGACGCCAAGTTCCACGACGGCAAGCCCGTCACCGCCCTGGACGTCAAGTGGTCCATGGAGAGGGCCGCGGACCCGGCCACGGCTTCCCCCGTCGTCGACCAGTACCTGGGAGACATCGTCGGCGTCAAGGAGAAGCTGGAGGGAGAGGCCGCGGAGATCAGCGGAGTACGGGTGCTGGACCAGCAGACCCTGGAGATCACCATCGACGCGGCCAAGTCCTACTTCCTGGCCAAGCTGACCTACCCCACCGCTTTCGTCCTGGACCGGGAGAACGTGGAGAGCAGCCGCCGGTGGTTCCGCGAGCCCAACGGCACGGGTCCCTTCCGGCTGACCGAGTACACCCCCGGCGAGAGGATGATCCTGACCAAGAACGAGCTCTACCACCTGGGCCCCCCGATGCTGGAAAGGGTCCGTTTCATCCTCAGCGGCGGGACCTCCATGCTGATGTACGAGAACGACGAGATACACATTGCCGGCGTGGGCCTGGCGGACCTGGACCGGGTGCTGGACCCCTCCAACCCCCTCAACACCGAGCTCCACAGGGCCCCGCCACGTTTCAGCACCGACTACATCGGCATGAACGTAACCGAGCCCCCCTTCGACGACCCCAAGGTGAGGCAGGCGCTGAACTACGCCATCGACAAGGAGCTGATAGCCAGCGAGATCATGGCGGGGCTTGTGGTCCCGGCCAACGGGATACTCCCCAGGGACTTCCCGGCCTACAACGCGGGGCTCGCGGGCTACGAGTACAACCCGGAGAAGGCCCGCCAGCTCCTCAAGGAGTCCAAGTACGGCGACGACATGGAGCAGTTCCCGCGGATCATACTCACCACCGCGGGCAGCTTCGGCTCCAGCGTGGACCTGGACATGGAAGTGATCCTGGAGATGTGGAAGCAGAACCTGGGCATAGAGGTGCTGGTCCAGCAGACGGAGTTTGCAACGTACCTGCAGGACCTGAACAAGCGCCGGTTCCAGATGTTCCAGATCGGTTGGATCGCCGACTATCCCGACCCGGAGAACTTCCTGGACATCCTGTTCCACAGCGAGAGCAGCAACAACCACACCGGGTTCTCCAACGACGAGGCCGACCGCCTCCTGGAGCTGGCCAGGGTCGAGCCGGACCAGGCTGCCCGGTACGAGCTGTACCGCCAGGCCGAGGAGGTCATCATGGCGGAGGCACCGTGGGTGCCCCTATGGTACAGCGGCGAGCAGTACGTGCTGCTCAAGCCCAGCGTGAAGAACTACCACCTGAGCCAGCTCATCATACCCCTGCTGCGGTACGTGGAGCTGACCGAGTAGTGAGGGGCCTCCGGCCCGCCGTACCGCCAGACTGCGGCCTCGCCGATACCGTATAGGGGCGCCGAAAATCGTGCCCTCCTATCGTCATTCCGGCCCCCGAGCCGGAACCCAGGAGCGGAGGTACGCAGATCCCCGCGTGCGCGGGAATGACGAAGAGGGGTGCTCAGGGCCATTTTCGTGGGAAGCATGAACGCCGTCTACACGATGGGTCGCTAGGATGGGTGCATACGTCGTCCGCCGGTTGATGTGGACTCCCGTGCTCCTCATCGCCGTCTCCCTGATGACGTTCACCCTCGGGCGCTTTGGACCGGGAGACCCGGTACAGATCTGGATGGGCCAGTACAACAACCCCGAGGTCGCCGAACGCCTCCGGCAGCAGTACGGGCTGGACAGGCCCTTCTTCGTCCAGTACGGCATCTACGTCAAGGACGCCCTGCAGGGGGACCTGGGGGAGAGCTTCCAGTACCGGGGACGGGGCGTCTCCGAGCTTCTGAAGAGCAGGATGTGGATCTCGCTCCAGCTCAACGTGGCCGCGATGATCATCGCCGTGGGGCTGGGGGTCCCCCTGGGTTTCTTCACAGCCCTGAAACAGGGCACCTGGCTGGACACCGCCACCGTCAGCGTCACCCTGCTCTTCATGTCGGTGCCGGTGTTCCTGACAGCCCCGGGAATGCTCATCATATTCGCCCTCTGGCTGGACCTGCTCCCCACCCACGGATGGGGCGGGTTCTTCGACCAGCGCATCATCATGCCTGCGCTGGTCATGGGTATCCCCGGGGTGGCGTTCCTGACCCGCCTCACCCGGGCCAGCACCCTGGAGGTCCTGTCCCAGGAGTACGTGCGCACGGCCCGGGCCAAGGGGCTCAACGAGTTCGCCGTTGGCCACCGCCACATATTGCGTAACGCCCTCATTCCTATCTTCACTATGCTGGGCCTCTCCCTGGCCACCCTGATGACGGGGACGTTCATAGTCGAGGGCTTCTTCGGCATTCCGGGCATGGGGCGCCTGGCCATCGAGTCGTTCTTCGCCAGGGACTACCCGATAATCATGGCCCTGACGCTGATAATCGCCGCGGCCTTCGTGCTGGCGAACCTTCTGGTGGACATCGGGTACAGGTTCATCGACCCCAGGATAAGGTACTGAGGCCGGGACCAGGTATGGCCACCGAAGAGCGGACCGCACTGTTCGAGACCGGGGAGACGGGGACGAGCCTCTGGGCCCAGTCGGTGCGCCGCCTGCTGCGGAAGAAGGTCGGCATGGCATGCCTGGCGGTCATCCTGGTCTTCTACGTGGCCGGCGCCACGGCCCAGTGGATCGCGCCCTATGACTATAACGCCTTCGACATCGAGGAGATCAAGGGGAGACCCTCCCTGGGCCACCCCTTCGGCACCGACCGTGCCGGCAGGGACATCTTCACCCGGGTGATCTATGGCCTCCGGACCCTGGTGATCCTCACCGTCGCGGCCATGGCCACCGGCTTCGTGCTCCTGGGCATTACCCTGGGGCTGATATCGGGCTACTTCGGCAAGCTAGCCGACGCCGTCATCATGCGCGTAGGAGAGGTGTTCCTGTCGTTCCCGGACATCCTGCTGGTGCTGCTCATCGCGGCCACGGTGAAACCCAGGGTCACGGAGTGGGTGTTCGCCTTCGAAGACGCCACGGGCATCGAGGGGATAGTGAGCCTGGGGATCGTGGACTACGTGGTGATCTTCGGCGCCATGTCGGCGTTCTCGTGGGTGGGCATGGCCCGGCTGGTGCGCGGCCAGGTGCTGTACATCAAGGAGAGCCAGTACGTCGAGGCGGCCCAAGCCACCGGGGCCTCGACCCTGAGGGTCCTGGCGACCCACGTGCTGCCCAACGTCCTCAGCCCCGTGATCGTGGTGGTCTCCATGGGCATGGGCGGGCTGGTCTTCACCGCCGTGGTCTTGGGGTGGTTGGGCATCGGCGTCCAGCCGCCGACCCCCGACCTGGGCCGCATGCTCTTTGAGAACGGGAACATCGGCGTGCTCCGGAGCGACCCCCACCTGCTGCTATTCCCGGTGGGGGTGATCACGGTGCTGATATTCGGCTTCAACTTGCTGGGCGACGCGCTGAACGACGCCTTTAATCCCAGGGCGCGTTAGGGCCGCCCAGGGCGCGTTAGGGCCCAGGGCGCGTTAGGGCCCAGAGCGCGTTAGGGCCCAGGGCGCGTTTAGGGCCCAGGGGCGCGTTTAGGGCCCAGGGGCGCGTTTAGGGCCCAGGGGCGCGTTTAGGGCCCAGGGGGGGCGCGTTAGGGCCCAGGGTGCGCTAGGGCCCAGGGCGCGCTAGGGCCCAGGGCGCGTTAGGGAAAAGCCAAGGGCCGGTCTCGTGATGGGGAGACCGGCCCTATGTTCTTGTCCGGGCGCCTATCTTCCGCCGGGGTCGCCCCGCGTGCCCGTCCCGCGTGCCCGCCATCTCCTCAACGAACTGCCCATCCTCCCGCGGGCCCCCGCCGCCAGCAGCGGGCCCGCCAGGAGGCCCAGCACGGCTAGGTCCGCCGCGCCCCCTGTGGAGGCATTGCAGCTCCCCCTACGGCGCTCCCGCTCCTCCTCGGCCGCCGGGAGCACACCGGAGGGCTGCGGCGCAGCCGTCGCGTCGGGCAATGGAGTCGGACCGGGAGCGGGCGCCTGCTCCGAGGCCTCCTCTTCGCCAGAGGGCGGGCCGAGCTGGTCCCTCAGATCTCCCGGGGGAGGGAAAGGGTCCAGGCCCAGGGCCTCCCGCCACTCGGAGTCCAGGCCGTACTGGTCGAACCCGTAGGTCCTCCGCAGGGCCTCGTCGGCGGATAGGCTGGTCCGGAAGGCCGCCATCAGCTCCGCCAGCTTCGCCTCCCCGTAGCGGGCCGCCAGGTACTCCACCACGGACTTTCCGTGGCCGTAGCCTATGGTAATGTCCTCGGGGTCTCCTCCCAAGGTCTGGAGGTACCAGAGGGGCTTCAGCCGCCTGGTGAAGATGGCGTACCGGAGGGCCAGGTCGTACTGGGGCGTCTGGTCGATGTTGCCGTACTCGGCCAGGCCCTCGTTGAGCCAGGCTGGGACCGCCGCGTAGCCCTGGCCGGCGGCCTCGGCCACCAGGATGTGGGTGAACTCGTGGGACACCACGCCGGTGACGTTGGCCTCCGAGGCCAGCACCATGATGACCCGCTTGTCCGGGAAGGCCATGCCCTCGGTCTGCAGGTCCTCCCGCACCGCCTGGGAACGGAAGGGAAGGCCGCGGGCCATGTCCCGGTAGTTGCTGTAGGATACGATGCGGATGGGCTCGGCGGGCCTGATGCCCAGGACGTCGCCCATCTTCTCCATCGTTTCAAGGGATGCGTCCAGCACCGTTTGGGCCCTCTTCTCCACGAAGTCGCCGTAGTAGTAGACGGTCACCAGCCCACTCTCGTCGCTGATTGACTCCCATTCCAGGCTTTCGTCCATGTACAGGAACTCCTGGTCCTCCGTGCGCAGGACCCGGCCCGCCGAGTCCCGGACCTCGTAGGAGTACTCTATCAGGGAGCCCGGGGGCGTGTAGGTGGCGGCGCTGTCGATGGGCATGACGTACTCGCCGCTCACCTCGGTCCCAGACTGGATGTCCAAATACCCATAGGTGCTGCGGTCGCTGCCCAAAGGCCGGAGGAAGACTCGGATCTCCTCCACCGGGTCCGGGCCCGTGGCTGTGACCCGAAAGATGACACTCTCTGGAAAGTCCGAGACTACGTTGTTGGACACGATCTCGAGGTCGTCCCCCTCCGCGAAGGCCGCCGGGACGAGGGCCAACAACGACGCCAGGGCCAACGACGCCACCAGGGCGACGGCGGCCCTCTTGGACGCGAGTCCGGCGATGACTCTCCCAGGCGATGGTCTCGACACTATACCCTCCCGGGGAATGTCCCTCAGATAACGCCCCCGGAAAATGCCCCCAGATAACGATTGTAAGGGAAGACGTGGAGAGTTGTCCAAACCATCATACGCTGGACGGGGCACCTTGGATTGTGCCAGGAGGCGGGTCCGACAGCTCACCTGCCTTATGTACTTCTTCCATCTTACGCGTTTCTATTTTACACGTTTCATGTGAGCTTAAGGTGACTTGTTTGTCAATTATCGTGTCAGGCAGTGTCCATTTCCAAGAACTTCAGATGGCGGCGCCCCCCTCGAGCCGGGCGCGCCGCGCGCTGACTCGCCTTGACTGCGGGCCCCGGGGGCCATACACTAGGGTCACCGAGATGAATCGCAAGAAGATCGTGGTCATCGGGGGTGGCACCGGCAACCACACCACTCTCAGCGGTCTCAAGGACCAGGAGTGCGACCTCACCGCCGTCGTCGCCATGACCGACAGCGGCGGCAGCTCGGGCCGCCTGAGGGACGAGCTGGGTCACCTCCCGCCCGGAGACGTCCGCCAGTGCCTGGTGGCCCTGGCCCCCGACGACAGGTCCACCGCCCTCCTGGCCAGGCTGTTCGACTACCGGTTCAACGCCGGCAACGGTCTCCTGGGTCACAGCTTCGGCAACCTTTTCCTGACGGCCCTGACCGAGATCACCGGCAACACCGCCACCGCCATCTCCGAGGCGTCGAGGATGCTGGCCATCAAGGGCACGGTGCTGCCGGTGACCCTCACCAAGTCCACCCTAGTGGCCCGCCTGGAGGACGGGACCGAGGTCGTGGGCGAGGCCAACATCGACCAGCGCTCGGAAAACCTCGACGTGACCATCGACTACATCTACCTGGAGCCCAAGGCCTACGCCTACCCCCCCGTCCTGGAGGCCATCGAGGGCGCCGACGCCCTGGTCATGGGCCCGGGGGACATCTACACCAGCATTATCCCCAACCTGCTGGTGGAGGACGTGGCCCAGGCCATCAGGAGCAGCAACGCCACGAAGATATGCGTCTGCAACCTGATGACCAAGCCCGGGGAGTCCGACGGCTTCAAGTCGTCGGACTTCGCCAACCTGCTCCGGGAGTACCTGGGCACGACGGAGCCTCTGGACTATCTCGTCGTGAACAGCGCACCCTACCAGGAGCGCCTCCTCCAGCGCTACGCGGCCCAGGACCAGTTCCCGGTGACGCTGGACCTGGAGGCGTGCGCCGACCTGGTGGGCCAGGTCGTCCAGGCGCCCCTGCTCTCCGCGGGGGTGTACATCCGCCACGACCCCTACGCCCTCGCCAGGACCATCATGGGCCTGCTGAACAGCGTGCGCGCCGGCAGGCGGTCGGTCCGCGCCTAGGGGACGGCATGTGCGGGATCGTAGGCTACCTGGGCCCCCGTGACGCCTGGTCCACGGTGCTGGACGCCCTGCGGCGCCTGGAGTACCGGGGCTACGACAGCTCGGGCATCGCCGTCCTCACCCCCGGAGGCCGGCTGGAGGTCCACAAGTCCGCGGGCAAGGTCCGCGAGTTGACGGCGCCCGGCGGCAGGCCCGGGCCCAAGGGGCACCTGGGCCTGGGACACACTCGCTGGGCGACCCACGGCAGGCCGACGGACGCCAACGCCCACCCACACACCGACTGCAAGGGCCGGGTCGCCGTGGTCCACAACGGCATCGTGGAGAACTACCTGCAGCTCAGGGAACGGCTGCAGACGGGCGGACACGCCTTCACCTCTGAGACCGACAGCGAGGTGATCGCCCACCTGATAGAGGAGGGGCTGGAGGGAGGCCTGGGCTTCGAGGGGGCGTTCCTGTCCATGAAAGAGCACCTGCTCGGCTCCCAGGCCATAGTGGCCGCCATGGAGGGCGCGCAAGAGAAGACGCTGATGGCCGCCCGACTAGGCCACGCCGGGGGCATCGTCCTCTCCCACAGGCCCGGCGAGGCCGCGGTCAGCAGCGACCTGGCGGCGCTGCTCCCCCTGGCCAACAGCGTCACCTTCCTGGAGGACGGCGAGACCGCGGTGGTGAGGGAGGAGGGAATAAAGTACCTGGGGCAGGACCACCAGGACGTCCTCAAGACCCCCCAGCCGGTGCCCCAGGGCACCACGTGGGCCGAGAAGGGAGGCTACCGGCACTTCATGCTCAAGGAGATAATGGAGCAGCCCCAGGCCGTGGCCGGGGCCCTGCGGGACCGGGTCGACTTCCAGCGGGGCGAGGTGACCCTGGACGCCCTGCCCCTGACCGATGCCGAGGTGCGGGACATCCGCCGGGTCGTCCTGGTCGGGTGCGGCACCAGCCTCTACGCGGCCATGGTGGGCAGGCATTACATGGAGGAGCTGGCGGGAGTAAATGCAGAGGTGGACAGCGCCTCGGAGTACCGGTACCGCAACATCCACGTGGACCGCCGGACCCTGGTGGTCTCCATAGGCCAGTCGGGGGAGACGGCCGACACCCTGGCGGCCATGGCGGCGGTCAGGGGCAAGGGCGGCAGGCTGGTCACCATCTGCAACGCCGAGGGCAGCCAGGCAACCCGGCTGGCCGAGGGGACGCTCTACATGCGGGCCGGCCCCGAGATCGGGGTCGCCAGCACCAAGACCTTCATCGCCTCCCTGACGGTGCTGGCCCTGCTGGCCATCCACCTGGGGAGGGTCCGGGGCGCCCTGAGCCCCGAGGACTCACGGCGGCTGCTGGAGGAGATGGCCAGGCTGCCCAACCAGCTTGGCGGTATCCTGGCCGGCCGCGAGGCCTACGGCGCCCTGGCAAGAAGGTACCACCGATTCGACGACTTCCTGTACATGGGGCGCGGCATAACCCACCCCATCGCCCTGGAGGGGGCCCTGAAGCTGAAGGAGATCGGCTACATCCACGCCGAGGGGTACCCGGCGGGGGAGATGAAGCACGGTCCCATCGCGCTCATCGACCCCAGGATGCCCGTGGTGGCGGTGGCGCCCCAGGGAAGCCTTCACGGTAAGATGGCCAACAACGTCAAAGAGGTGAAGGCGCGGGACGGCTCGGTCATCGCCGTGGTCTCGCAGGGGGACAGGGAGCTCGCCTCCCAGGTGGACGAGGTCATCGAGATTCCCGCCTGCCACGAGATGTTTACTCCAATGCTGGCCGTGGCGCCGCTGCAGCTCCTGGCCTACTACATCGCCGTGCGCCGGGGATGCGACGTGGACCAGCCCAGGAATCTGGCCAAGTCCGTGACCGTGGAGTAGGGGCAATGTGTGCCTGTGTGCCGGGATACAATGTAGTCACGAAACCATATCTATGAGCAATCCACGTACAATAGATGACTACGTACAGCATAAGAGAGTTCAAAGCCAAGGTCAGCAAGATACTCAGAGACCTCGATGACGGCGAGGAGGTGATCATCACCCGCCGTGGAAGGCCATGCGGCAGGCTCACCGCGGTGCAACACCCCACCGGGGGAAAGCCATCGCTTGGTACGCTGCGTGGGTCTCTAGCCCACCTGCCCGACGCAACCTACGAGGACTTCCTGAGCATCAAATCGGTATGGGAACCCCGGGTTGCGGCATCTGGTGATGCAAAGCACGGTCATGCTGAATAGTCCGGCCAGGTACGTGGTGGACACACATGCGCTGTGGTGGCACCTGCAAGCGCCTCAGCGCCTCACAACCGCCGCCTCCACAGCCTTCCGGCTGGCCGAAACTGGGAACGCGACCATCTTCGTTCCCGCGATAGCCGTCGCCGAGTTCTACTTCCTTTCGATCAAGCTGGGGCAGCCCATTGCACCCTCCGACCTATTGGATAACCCTAACGTCCCTGCCAGACCGGCTCCCTCTTCTCCGCGAAGGCCCTGACCCCCTCCTTGGCGTCCTCCGTCGTCCGGATGAGGTCCACCTTGGCTTGGGCGTATGCGGTACGCCGCTCCAGGTCCATCGCTGCGCCGTTGATGGACACCTCCTTTATCGCCGCCAGCGCCAACGGGGCGTTCTTCATGATCTTCCGGGCCATCTCCTCCGCCGCCGGGAAGGTCTCATCGGCAGGGAGGACGCGGTTCACCAGGCCCAGCTCCAGGGCTCGCCGGGCGTCGATGAACTCCCCGGTAAACATGATCTCGAAGGCGATGTTGCGCGGCACCACGTGGGCCAGGAGCGCCGGGCCGCTGACCGACGCGATACCCCGCTTCACCTGGGGCCAGCCGAACTGGGCCTCCTCGGAGGCTATCCGGATGTCGCTGCCCAGGGCCAGGCCGCAGCCCTGAGCGAGGCATATTCCGTTGATGGCCGATATGATGGGCTTCCAGATCCGCTGCTGGGCCACGTAGAGGTCCGAGGTGCTGAGGCCCTCGCCCGCCCGGCCGGCGGCCATGGCGACCAGGTCATGTCCGGTGGAGAAGGCCCTGCCCCTTCCGGTCACTATCGCGACCCGGACCTGGGGGTTCGAGTCCACGTCCTGGAACGCCTCCCACAGTAGCTGGCGCATCTCGGGATTGATGGCGTTCAGCTTCTCCGGCCTGTTCAACGTTATGTAAGCTATGCCATGTTTTATTTCGTATTCGACCTCTGCCATCGTTCCCTCCAGACTTCACGGGTTCTTCTATTCGGTGCGCAGGGGAGGCGTCATATGACGCGTGACCCCGTCGGCACGGCGCCGATGACGCCGTCCCCCTCCAGCCGGTCCACCTGGGCGTCGGTCAAGCCCACCATGTCGCGGAAGACCGGGCGGTTGTGCTCTCCCAGGCCGGGGGCCGGGGAGCCCATGTCTCCCGGGGTCCTGGACATCTTCCACGCCAGGCCCGGGTAGTGGTGGCGGCCGGCCCACGGGTGGTCCATCTCCACGAAGGTGCCCCGGTCCCGGTAGTGGGGGTCGGCCAGGAGGCCGGGGGCGTCCAGGACCGGGGCGGCCGGGACGCCCGCCCCCTGCAGGAGGTGCGACACCTGGTAGGGATCCCTCTCCCGGGTCCACGCCGAGACCGCCCCGTCTATCTCGTCCTCCCGAGCCCTCCGGCCCACGGCCGTGGCAAGGCCCGCGTCCCGGGCCAGGTCGTCCCTGCCCATGGCGCGGCACAGCCGCTGCCACTCCCCATCGGAGGTGGCGGCGATGGCGACCCAACGGTCCTCGCCCAGGCATCGGTAGGTGTTGTGGGGCGCGTATAGCTCGCTGCGATTGCCCCTTCTCTCGGGCTCCACGCCGGTCATCTGGTAGCCCAATAGCTGGGGGCCGATGAGCGCGACGGCGGACTCCTGCTGGGAGACGTCGATGAACATCCCCTTGCCCGTCTTGCGGCGGTATCTGAGGGCGACCAGTATGGCCCCCGCCGCGTGGGAGCCGGTGATGGGATCGCCGTGGTTGATGCCAGACTTCATCGGCCCCTGGCCCCGGTAGCCGGTGATGTGGGCCATGCCCGAGAGCTGCTCCTGCCCAATGCCGTAGGCCAGGTACCGCTTCCAGGGCCCCGTGTTGCCGAAGGCGGGCATGGAGACGTAGACCAGGTCAGGGCGCAGCTTGCGCATCTCCTCGTAGGAGTACCCGAGGCGCGCCAGGCTGCCGTAGCGGAAGTTCTCGATGACCACGTCGCTGATGGCGACCAGGGAATCGAAAACCTCCCGGCCGCTCTCGGCGGTCAGGTCCAGGGTGATGCCGTACTGGCCCATGTGGAGGCAGTTGAACCAGCCGTTGCGGTTCCACGGCCGCTCTCCGGGCTCAGAGTCGGGATAGGCGGCGATTCCCCGGGCCGGGTTGATGGGCCCCCGGTGGTTGTCATAGACTCGGGTGGACTCCATCTTGATCACCTGAGCGCCCATGTCGCCCAGGAGCTTGGTGCAGTAAGGCCCCGCCCAGATGCGCGACAGGTCCAGTACCCGAAAACCGGAGAGAGGCATGGACCGGGGCGCGTCGCCGGGGATGTCGGGGCTCAAATCACGCCCGCCTCTTCCAGGGCCGCCAGCTCGGCCTCCGTGCGGCCCAGGACCCTCGACAGCACATCCCGCGTGTGCTCGCCAAGGAGCGGAGCGCGGTGGAACACCCACGCGGGCTCGCTGGGCCTGACCGGCGAGCCGGGATAGGCGTAGCGACCCGCCACCGGATGGTCTATGTCGACGAAGTAGTCCCGCTCCCGTAGCTGCTCCATGTCCAGGATATCGGCCATGGACGCCACGTAGGCGAACCCCAGCCCCTTCTCCTGGCCGCGCTTGAACACGTCGACCTTGTCGTGGTCCAGCAGCCAGGGCAGCATCAAGGCGTCCACCTCGTCGGCGTTGTCCATGCGCCCCCTGCGGGTCACGAACCGTTCATCGGCCAGCTCTGGCCGCTCCATGATATCGGCGACGGCGGGCCACCGGTGGTCGGGCCCGGAGATGACCCCCACGTGACCGTCCCGGCACGGGTAGATGCCCCAGGCGGCACGTCCGTAGCCCCGGTTGCCGACGCGCTGGAACTCCACGCCGGAGTAGCTGTACTGCATGAACGCGTTCTCCAGCACGTTGGTGGCGTACTCGGTAACGGAGACGTCCACGTGCTGCCCCAGGCCCGTCTCCTCGGCGTACATCAGGGCCGTCATGCCGGCCACGAAGGCGTTCTGGCCGGCCCCGAGCTGGGCCAGGGGGGCGCCCTCCTTCAAGGGCTCCCGGTCGGGCTCTCCGGTTATGTTCATCATTCCGCCGAAGGCGTACAGGGTCAGCTCGGTGGCGAGCCAGTCCCTGTGGGGACCCGTCTGGCCGAAGCCGGTGATGGACGTCATGACCAGGGAGGGACTGTCCCGGGACAGGGTCTCGTAGTCCAGGCCCCTGGCGGACAGGAAGCCCGGCGGGAAGCTCTCCACCACGACCTGGGACGAGGCGGCAAGCTCCCGGACCAGCTCACGGCCCGCCTGCGTGTCGATGTCCAGCGCAATGCCCTTCTTGGAACAGTTGAGATACAGATACGTCCCGCTGACCTCTGGGTCGTCGCCGCCGGCGGGAAAGGGACCCATCCTTCGGGACGGGTCCCCGGCGGGGTGGCGCTCGACCTTGATGGTCTCGGCGCCCATGGTCGCGAACAACCGCGTGCAGTAGGGACCGGCGATACCTTCCGTCAGGTCCAACACCCGAACCCCTTCGAGCAGACCGGGCAATGGGACCTCCTGGCAAGCAAAATGGGGGTGCCCGCGAATCTCTCCGCCGGAACCCTGGTGCATTCTACCCAACCCACGGAGCTAACACAACCTGAGGGCGCCCGTTGACGGTCCTGACCCACGGGGGTATCCTTGAACCGACCCGGGGCCAGGGCAGGCGGCCGGGGCGAGGTACCTCTACGGGAGGGGCAATGGCAGCGGACGACGGCAAGGCGCAGATGGGCGAGACCCCCGTAAACGTAACGGTCTGGTACGATTACATCTGACCCTGGTGCTACGTCGGCCTGGAGCGGGTCGACAGGCTCAGGGAGGACTCGGGCGTAACCGTGCAGGGCAAGGCGTTCATCTTGCGGCCGGACATTCCCAAGGAAGGCATGACCCGGGAACCTCGGCCCGGAGAGGTCGGCGACCAGCTCAGCGAGCCCCTGCGCACCTTCGCCGAGGAGGCCGGCTTGGTGATGCGCCGTTCCTCCTGGACGCCCAACACGATGTACGCCATGGAGGCGACGGAGTACGCCCAGCAGCAGGGGCAGTTCGACGCCTTCCACCTGGCCGCCTACAAGGCCTACTGGGAGGACGGGAAGGACCTGGGCGACTTGGACGTGATCCGCGAGATTGCGCTGGGCTGCGGGCTGGACTGGCCCGAGCTATCCCGGAGGCTGGAGTCCGGCCACCACCGGAGCGACGTCCTGGCCCAGCACCAGCAGGCCCTGAGCCTGGGGGTAAACGCCATACCGGCGTTCCTGGTGGGAAACCAGTTCTTCATGGGCGCCCAGAGATACGAGATCTTCCAACTGGCCCTGGCCAGGGCCAAGGAAGCGACGCGGGCCTAGCCTACTCCTCGTCGTCCTCCGCGCCCGACCTGGCGCCCTTGGCGGCAAAGAGGGACTCCGCGGGCTCCTGGTCTTCGGTAAGCTCCACGCTGTCCCCGTAGCTCTCTCTCCAGTCGACAACCTGGGCCTCGTCCTCGTCCAGATCGCTGTCCACGTCGTACCTCAGGAGGGCGTCGGTCCAGTAGGCCTTGCGGCGTTCGTCCCTGCGGTCGGTGGGGAAGGAGCAGATGCCCCGGGTGTCCTGGTGCCGGTACGTCTCCAGGATGATCACCGATACGTCCTGCGGGTTTACGCTTATGATCGCTGCCTCGTACTGGTTGCCGCCCCTCATTAGGCGTGTGAGGCGCATACCCAGCTTGGGCTCGACCTGGCCCAGATAGTCGCCCTGCTGGTTTTCGACCAGGAGCATGTGCTCCTTGGCCCGCAGCTCCACCGAGTCACCCGCCGCCATCCGGCCCAGGGTCTCCAGACCCGCGGGCTTCTCTAAGGCGGTCATACAGGACTTGCCCCGCTCCTCGATAAACAGGTAGGGGCTAACGACCTTACCCTGCTTGGGCGGTCTCGCCGTCTCCTCCAGGTGGAGCAGCCTCTCCAGGTTCTTCTTGGCGATGGAGTTGTACGGGGAGATGCGGGCCGCGCTCTCGAACGCCGACCTGGCCCCCGAGTAGCGGCCCAGCTCCATAAAAGCCTTGCCCAGCCGGTTCAGCGCCTCCACGTCGTCGGGAAACAGACGAAGGACCTCGCGGTTGACCTCCACGGCCTGCTCCCAGTCTCCCTCCAAAGCCAAGCCGATGGCCTCCCGGCTCTTCATCCTCCGGAGCCTGTCCTTTTTTTCAGTCCTGACCGTCTCCATCATGAGACAAGCTCCTGGAACACTAACGTCATCTGAGTTATCCACCCTACCATAGTTCGGGCCCTGGGGGGTCGGGCAAGACGAGCCTTGCACCTGCCTCTGATCCACCCGGGCGCCGCCCGTAGCAGCCCGGCGGCTACTTGCTCATAACTGGATACACTAAAACCCAATGGAGGTCAAGTACCTTTTGCACCTCCATAGAACGAGTTCTTCCGACATTTCCAGGGGCCGGAAGAGCGGAGGCCCCGGATGACCGGCTCAGCGGGACGGCCGGGAACGGTCGTACCGGCCCGACAGGCGGTACCACCGCATCCTCAGCAGGTCCCTGGTCATGGCCAGGGAGTCACGCACCGGACGCACCTTGCTATGGGACCGGTAGTACCAGTCTATGGGCACCTCCACGACCACCATTCCCCGACGCCGCGCGATGTACAGGACCTCCACGTCGAAGGAGAACCCGTCGAACCTCTGCAGGGAGAAGACCTCCTCCGCGACCTGGCCCCTGTAACACTTGAAGCCGCATTGGGTATCAGCCAGGCCGGGGAGCACCAACGCCCGTACGGCCAGGTTGTATATCCGGCCCATCAGATGCCGGGAGCCGGGCTCGCCTATGCGCCTGGCCCCAGGGACCTCCCGGGAGGCGATGGCCACGTCGAACCCCGACCTGTCCGGGGGCAGGAACCGGGATATCTGGGCGATGGGCATGGAGAGGTCGGCATCGCACGTGAAGCGGAACTCTCCCTCGGCGTCCAGGATGCCGTGCCTTACCGCCCACCCCTTGCCGCCGTGAGACAGGGGGAGGAGACGCACTCCGGGATGGTCCTCTCGGAACTCCCTCACGAGGTCGGCCGTGCCGTCGGTGCTGCCGTCGTCGGCAACGACGACCTCCCACGAGTAGGCCTGGGTCGCCAGATAGTCGGCAACCTCTGTCAGGGTCCCGACAATCCTGCGGCGTTCGTTGTAGGTGGGGATGACGATGGAAAGAAAGGGCAACCTTATCCCTCAGCCCCGGGGTTGAAGCACCCTGCGCCGCCCCTGGGAGGCCCTCGCCAGGGACGCAGCTACTCCTCCCGCTCCAGCTGGAAGGCCCGGTGGAGGCAGCGCACCGCGTCCTTGACCCGGTCGTCGCCGATGATGCAGGTGATGCGTATCTCCGAGGTGGTGATCATATCGATGTTGATTCCCTCGTCGGCCAGCGCCCGGAACATGCGGGAGGCGTATCCAGGGGCGTTCTGCATGCCCGACCCCACGATGCTCACCTTGCTCACCCCGTTGTCGGCGGTGAGTGCCCTGGCGCCGACCTCCTCGGCCACGGGCTTGACGACCTCCAGGGCCTTGGCGGCGTCGGTCCTCGTCACGGTAAAGCTGAGGTCCGTCAGGTTCTCCACGCTGGCGTTCTGGACGATGGTATCCACGCTGATCGCCTGGTCGGCCAGAGGCTCCAGTACGGCGGCGGCGATACCCGGCCGGTCCGGCACCCCCTGCAGGGTAATCTTGGCCACGTTGAGGTCATGGGCGATGCCGGTGACCTTGACTCGCTGCTCCATGCCCTTCCTTGCCCCTCCATGTATGAGAGTTCCCGGCGTCTCGTTGCGGCTGGAGGCCACATATATGGGCACGTCGTAGAAGGCGCCCAGCTCGATGGCCCGGGGGTGCATCTTTGCCCCGTAGCTGGCCAGCTCCAGCATCTCCTCGTACCCGATCTCATCCAGCTTCCGTGCCTCGGCCACCGTGTTCGGGTCCGCGGTGTAGATGCCGTCCACGTCGGTGTACACCTCGCAGCGCTGGGCTCCCAGGGCCGCAGCCAGGGCCACTGCCGTGGTGTCGGAGCCGCCGCGGCCAAGGGTGGTCACGTCCATCTCGTCGGTGACTCCCTGGAACCCGGCCACGATGACCAGATTCCCCTCCTCCAGCTCCTTGCGCATCCGGCTGGTGTCGACCTCGGAGATGCGGGCCCGGCCGTAGGTCGTATCCGTCCGGATGCCCGCCTGAAACCCGCTAAGACCCACTGCGTCGTACCCCAGGGCCCGTACGGCCATCGCCAGCAGGGTGCAGGAGACCAGCTCTCCCGTGGAGAGGAGCAGGTCCAGCTCCCTGGGGTCTGGGGCCCCGCCGGAAACGCTGGTAGCCAGCTCGATGAGGTCGTCGGTGGTGTCGCCCATTGCGGACACCACCGCAACGATGTCGGTGCCGCGGCCCTTCTCGCGTCCGATGCGCCGGGCCACTCCCCGGATCATGTCGGCGTCCCCCACCGAGCTGCCGCCGTACTTCTGGACGATCAGTGCCATAGCGCACTCCGAATGCCATATCCAACGCCGCGGCGTACGTCCACGGCGCTACTCTCCGGCGCCCACCACGTGGGCCCCCCGGGTCGTAGGGCTCGTCACCTTCACCTCACCCTCCACGTTGGCCTGGCGGGCGGCCTCGGCCATCTCGTAGGCCACGGTCATCTCCTTGCCCCGGGTCAGGGCCAGAATGGTCGACCCGCTTCCCGAGAGGAACACACCAAGCCCGCCCGCATCCAGGGCCGCTCTGAAGATCACCTTCATGGCAGGGAAGAGGGGTTGCCGGTAGGGCTGGTGGAGACGGTCCCGCGTGGCCGCCGCCAGGTCTTCCAGACGCCCGGATGCCAGGGCGTTCACCAGCAGCCCGACCCTGCCCATATTATACACGGCGTCCTCTACGCTGATGCTCCGGGGAAGCACCGCCCGGGCGTCCTCGGTGGCTATCTTTCTGCGTGGGACGAATATGACGGACCGGAGGTCCGGCGGGAGTGACACCGGCGGAGCTAGGAGGGCGCCGTCGTCGCTGACGATGAGCCTCAGGCCCCCCAGGAGGGCCGCCGACACGTTGTCCGGGTGGCCCTAGATATCGACGGCCATGTCCAACAGGTCGTGGTCCCCGAACCTGGGCGCATCTCCCCGTCGGGCCTGCTCCAGAAGGGCCCTGCCCGCCACCAGCCCGCCGACTATGGCAGCGGCGCTGCTCCCGAGACCTCGCTCCAGGGGTATACGGTTGAGACAATGCAGGGCCAGGACCGGCGGAGGGGCGCCGGCCGCCTGGAACAGCCTCTGGAAGGACTGGTAGACCAGGTTGCCGGCGCCCGTGGGCAGGGTGTCCGCGCCCTCGCCCTCCAGCGAAACGGATACCCGGTCCGCGGAGGTGACGCGGACCTCGTTCCACACGTCCAGGGCCATGCCCAGACAGTCGAACCCCGGCCCGAGGTTGGCGGTGGTCGCCGGCACCCGCACGGTTATGTCCATCTCGTCCATGACATTTGGCCCCTGACCGGCCTTCTCACCGTCCTCTCGGAGAGGCTCTCAACGGAGCAAGTGTAGAGATACTAGCATAGCATGACTGGGAATCCGGCGAGGGCATCGGACGATGGGTTGGGGCCAATAAATGCCCGTATCTCGCTTCCATTTAACAATGCTCCGGCGGGATGCCGCTGCTAGAATCGAAGCCGAAATCAACCAGCTCCCAAATCCCAGCTAGGCGGAAGAATCGTGAAAGAAGCAGTAGAGTCTTTCCTGAATCATCTGGTCGTTGAGAAGGGATTCTCACAGAATACGCTGGGCGCCTATCGAAATGACCTGTACCAGTTCATCGACTTCGCGGGAGGCAAGGTCGGCCCGCCCAACGGCGCCGGGCTGGGAGACGGATGGGAACGGGTCGACCTGAACCTTCTCACTGACTACGTGTCCAACCTACGGGGCAAGAGGAGCTACCGGGACACGACCACCGCCCGCAAGGTGGCCGCCCTCAAGTCGTTCTTCAACTTTCTGGTCCAGGAGGAGGCGGTCTCCAGCGACCCCACGGAGTTCCTGGTGGCGCCGAGAACGGGCCGCAACCTGCCAAAGTTCCTGTCCGAGGAGGAGGTGGCCAGCCTGCTCAAGGCGGCGTCGGGAGACCGGTCTCCCGAGGCCCTGCGAGACTCCGCCATACTGGAGCTCCTGTACGCCACCGGCCTCCGGGTAACCGAGCTGGTGTCCCTGAACACTCTGGACGTGAACCTGGAGGAAGGGTTCCTCCGATGCATGGGAAAGGGGTCCAAGGAGCGCATCGCCTATATGTATCCCCGCGCCGTCGAGGTGTTGAGGGACTACTTGGAAAACGGCCGCCCGCGAATGATGGCTTCCAAAGGCGCCGGGAAGAAGAACGGGGAGAAGGCATCCACCAACGGCTCTGCGAAGAAGACGGACCCTACCGAGAAGGCCCTTTTCCTAAACCAGAGGGGCGACCGCCTGACCCGCCAATGGGTATGGGCTATCCTCAAGAACTGCGCCAAGAAGGCATCCCTGAACAAGCCCATCACGCCCCACGTCCTGCGCCACAGCTTTGCCACCCACATGCTCAGGAGAGGGGCCTCCCTGAGGCACCTGCAGGAGCTCCTGGGCCACTCCAGCATCACCACGACCCAGGTGTACACCCACCTCACCGACGAGCACGTCCGGCACGAATACGACAGGAGCCACCCAAGGGCCTGATCCCGCATAGGCCCCGCAAGGCCATGGACCACGACCTGCCTGGCCGTCCCGTGTTAAACTATAGAAGACGGAACCGGGGAGGTGTAAGGCCCAATGCCCCAGCGAGGTAGGTCCAAGAGAGCAGCGGCGCGCCAGACCCAACTGGGTCAGAGGAAGAAGAGACAAGGCCGGGGGCCCGCGGCCGTCGCACGGACGGCGGGTGCCCCCGATGCCGCAGTGGTGACCGACGCCGAGGTCGCCCGTGCGCCCGAACACCAGCCGGAGCCCCGGCGCCCCGAGTCGGCCCCCGTGGCCGCGGTCGCTCCCCCCTCCAGGCCCGCAGAAGCCAGGCCGGCCATCTACGGCTACGTCAAGTCCGAGGTGCAGCGCATCGGCATACTCGCCGCCGGGGCGCTGGCCGTGCTCATCGTCCTCACCTTCGTCCTAAGGTAGCCTCGGGGATGGCGCGGACCGGGTTCACCCACAGGCTGAGGATTGCCCCGGAGAAGCCGGGCGTCTACATGATGAAGGACGGCCGGGGACGGGTGATCTACGTGGGCAAGGCGGCCAACCTCCGCGACCGGGTCAGCTCCTACTTCGGCTCCCCATCCAGCCTCAACACCAAGATCCAAAAGATGGTCTCCAGGGTCGCGGACTTCGAGTTCATCGTAACCGACTCCGAGCCCGAGGCGTTGATCCTGGAGAACACCATAATCAAGAAGCTGCGCCCCACCTACAACACGCGGCTCAAGGACGACAAGACCTACCCATTCATCAAGATCGACCTCAAGGAAGAGTTCCCCCAGGTATACATCACCCGCCGGGTAGCCAAGGACGGGGCCCGGTACTTCGGGCCCTTCGCCACGGCGGGCAGCGTCCGGAAGACCCTGGACGTGCTCAAGAAGCTCTTCCCCTACCGCTCCTGCACCAAGACCATCACCGGTAGGGACCCCCGGCCGTGTCTCGAGTACTACATCAACCGGTGCGTGGCGCCCTGCATCGGCCTGGTGGACAGCGCCGAGTACCACAAGGTGGTCCAACAGGTCATCATGTTCATGGACGGCAAGACCGACAGCGTGATGGACAACCTGCGGACCAGGATGTTCCAGGCTGCCGACGACCTGGAGTTCGAGAGGGCGGCGGCCCTGCGGGACCAGATACGCAACATCCAGAAGGTCATCGAAGAGCAGCAGATCAAGGTCGACTCCAACCCCAACGCCGAGATGGACGCCATCGCCATGGCCGAGGGCAAGGACGAGGCTTGGCTGGAGGTGTTCTTCATCCGCAAGGGGAAGCTCATAGGCCGGGACCACTTCATCATGGAGGGCACCCAGGACGAGGCGCCTGGACACATCATCTCGGAGTTCATCAAGCAGTTCTACCAGTCGGCCTCCATGGTGCCCCGCCGCATCATCCTCCAGCACGTCCCCGACGAAGAGGCCCTGATCGAAGAGTGGCTGAGGGGAAAGCGCGGCGGTCCCGTGACCCTGGCCCGTCCCCAGAGGGGCGACCAGCGGAAGCTGATCAAGATGGTGGAGGAGAACGCGGTCCAGGGCCTGTCCCAGGCCAGGGCCAAGTGGCTGTCGGACACCGACGCGGTCCAGAGCGGCATGGAGGTCCTCCAGGATGCGCTGAACCTGCCGTCCCTCCCACGGAGAATCGAGTGCTACGACATCTCCAACATCCAGGGCTCCAGCTCCGTAGGCAGCATGGTGGTCTCCGAGGACGGCTTGCCCAAGCCGGCCCACTACCGGCGGTTCCGCATCAAGAGCGTGGATGGCATCGATGACTACTCCAGCATGCAGGAGGTGCTGCGGCGGCGGTTCAAGCGGCTGGCGTCGATGGTGGGCAAGGGCAGCGCCGAGGCGGACGGCCGCGAGCTCCCCCAGATGCCCGATTCCTCCCCGGACGGCGGATGGGGAGTGGTCCCCAACCTGGTGCTGATAGACGGCGGCAAGGGCCACCTTTCCGCAGCCCTGGAGGTCTTCCTGGAGATGGGGATCGACTTCATCCCGCTGGCCTCCCTGGCCAAGGAGAACGAGTGGCTCTTCGTACCAGAGACGCCGGAGCCGATAGTGCTTCCAAGAAACTCCCAGGCCCTTCACCTGGTACAGCGCATACGGGACGAGGCGCACCGGTTCGCCATCACCTATCACCGCAAGCTCCGCTCCAAGCGGACCATTACCAGCTCCATGGACGCGGTCCCCGGCATAGGACCCAAGAGGAAGCGGCTGCTGATGCGGCGCTTCGGCTCCATCAAGGGCATCAGGGAAGCGGGGGTCGAGGAGATCGCGGCGGTCCCGGGAATGACCCGCAAACTGGCTACCAGGCTAAAGGAGTCACTCTAACAGCGAGTCCCCGACCCCTGCGTTTCCTGGACCACAGCCCCGGCACTCTTACCACCCTACTACCTTGATACAAGGCCGGTGCATAGATACAAGACCGGTGCAAAATTCACCTTTTCCTGACTCCGTCTCTCCCGCGTGAGGAGACCGTTGCATAACCGTCATACCTGCGAAAGCATGTCCTCGTACTTGATGCGGGGGCGGGTATCCAAATCCCAGTGTTTAGGCACGAGCGCATTCAGTCGGCCCTCGTAGTTTGGCCCGCACCCGGAGTTACGCAAGAGCATCCGAAAGCGGGAGTCCAGTATGCCCACGTGTGCATTCCCGCGTGCGCGGGAATGACGGCAGGCAGATGGAGAGGGGGACCGCACAGTGTCGCGCTACCTTTTTACACGGTCCCTCCTTGACCCCTCCGGTAGCTTCGTGTACCGTATCAACGTACGGGAGGGGTGGAGTCATGGCCCTAAGAGTCTCTATCAACCTACCGGGTGATACCGTCATCATCCTGGAGGCCGACGAGCCCGGGCTATGGCGTGAGGTCGTTGACGCAGCCCTCAAAGACCTGCCCCGGGAAATCCTGCGCCTGAGCACCAACGGGGCCGCCTCCACCAACGGGGCCGCCTCCAAGGAAGCCCCAGTGACCGCAAACGGTACCCCCAGCGGCAGCCCTGGGGCGCTGGTTTCCGCGCCCGGGCCGGTCGAAGAGGCGGAATCTCCACCGACGGCGACGGGCCGGGCGGCGGAGGAGGCCTTCGGACGGTTCTGCCGTCGTATGGCACCCACGGGCGACATGCGTCGTACCGTCGTGGCCGCCGAGGGGGCCAAGCGGTACCTGGGAGCGGCGTCGGTGTCCGGGGAGGACCTGGGCCGGCTCTTCGACCTGGCGGGATGGATGCGTCTGGCCGACTTCCTGCAGACGCTGCGAAACGCCGCCCGGAACAAGTTCGGGTGGCTGGAACGGGTGCCGGGGAAGCCCGGACACTACGTCGTCACCGCCCAGGGCCGCGCCGAGGTAATCGGTACCGCCGGGCAATAGGGCGGTACGGCCCTGCATCGGGACATGTTCACTCCTGCCGCAACCCCAGAAACACATCAGTCCAGGAGGAGGCCGTGGTCTCTCAGCTACGCATCTACACGATCAACAAGGGGATGATGGACTCGTACCTGAGGCTCTTCGACGAGAGCATCCGCCCCGTACACGAGAAGCTGGGCATACCCATAGAGGGGACCTGGGTAAACATGGAGCGCAGCGAGTTCATCTGGGTCCGAAGCTTCGCCAGCGTCGACGACATCGCCGCCAAGGAGGAGGCCTACTTCGCCTCCCCCGAGCGCAAGGCCCTGGGCGACCTTCCCGGCAGCCATCTGGCCAAGATGGAGGTGCGGCTCATCGAGCCGGCGTACCAGTAGACGGTATCAAGGCCCGCGCCCGTACCGGTAATGGACCGCCGTCATTCTTGGCTTCCCAGCCTCAAGGAGGACCATGGCAGACCGACGCTACTGGCTGTTCAAGTCCGAGCCCGGAGCCTACTCCTTCTCGGACCTCCAGAACGAGGAGGACCGGACCGCCGAGTGGGACGGCGTGCGCAACTACCGCGCCCGTAACCTGATGCGGGACCAGATGAAGGTGGGAGACGGCGTCCTCTTCTACCACAGCAGTACCGCCGTGCCCGCCGTGGTGGGCACGGCCCACGTGGTCCGGGAGAGCTACCCCGACGATACCGCCTGGGAACCCACCTCCCGGTACTACGACCCCAAGGCCAGCCCCGACAACCCCGTCTGGTGCATGGTGGACATCCAGGCGGACGCGGAGCTGCCCCGCCCCGTGACCCTAAGGGAGATCAAGGACAACCCCAAGCTGGACGGCATGCTGCTGGTCCGCCGGGGCATGCGCCTGTCCATCCAGCCCGTGACCAGGGAAGAATGGGACGAGATACTGGGCATGTCGCGAAGCGGACCCCTCTAGACCGGCGGCCTTCGCTTATGCCAGTCGGTGCTCTGCTCGTAGGCGTGGGCCACCTTCATCACAGTGGCCTCGTCGAAGGGACGGCCGACGATCTGCAGGCCCAAGGGTAGGTTGGTAGCTGTAAATCCGCACGGTACGGACAGGGCCGGCGTACCGGCCAGGTTGGCCGGCCCTGTGAAGCTGGCCCGGGCGCCCAGGCCCGCCAGCGCCTGCTCCTTGCTCGGCACACCGGGGACCGACTCCACAGGCGGTGCGGCGCCGACTCCGGTGGGCAGCACCAACACGTCGAACCTCTCCAGAGCGTCGAGCATGTGCCGGCGTAACAACGCACGTATCTTCTGGGCCTTGTAATACGCCTGGGCAGGCAGGACCCGCCCTGTAGGATACCGGATGCGGTTGTTGTGGTCCAGCTCGTTGAGGTGGACCCGGAAGGTTCTGTCGTGCACCGCGGCCCACTCGGCTGTGGCTATGCCCATGCTAACGGCGCCGGACATCTCCATGAGGGGTATCGAGACCTCCTCCACTGTCGCTCCCAGATCGCCAAGGGAGGCGATGGCCTTGCCTATCACGTCCCGGTACTCGGGGTCCAGGCGGTCCGAGCGGACCCGCTCGGTGACGGCGCCCACCTTCAGCCGACGGACGTCACCGTCGAGGAACCGGCGGTAGTCGGGCACGGGAACGTCCCAGGTGTACGGGTCCTTGGGGTCGTGGCCGGCGATGGCCTGAAGGGTAATTGCGCAGTCCTCCACGGTGCGGGACATGGGGCCCACCTGGTCCATGGACCAGGAGCCTCCAAACACACCGTACCGGCTCACCCGGCCCCAGCTCGGACGCAGCCCGACGATACCACTCCAGTTGGCCGGGGTACGGATGGAGCCGCCCGTGTCCTCTCCCAGGGAAGTAGCGCACAGGAACGCTGCGGTAGCCGCCCCGGAGCCGCTGCTGGACGTGCCCGGATTCCTGGAGGTGTCCCAGGGATTACGGGGAGTGCCGTGGGGATGATGGAATATCTCCGCCATAGCGTACTCGCTCATGTTCAGCTTGCCCAGAAGCACGGCTCCGCCGGCCTTGAGGTTGGCCATGACCGTGGCGTCCTCTTCCGGGACGAAATCAGCCAGGATGCTGGAACCCGCGGTCGTTCGAATGCCCTTGGTCCAGAACTGGTCTTTCACCGCAACTGGGACACCGTGCATGGGTCCCAGGTAGCCGCCCTGGGCGATGGCGGCTTCAGCCTCGCGAGCGGCGGCCAGGGCAAGGTCCCGGGTGACGGTTATGTATGAGGTCAGCTTGGGGTCCACCGAGTCTATGCGCTCGAGATACGCTTCCGTGGCCTCTACCGGTGAGACATCCTTTCGCTGGATCAGGTCCGCTAGCTCGGCGGCGGACAGGAAGGGCAGGTCGGATCTGTTCATGGCGCTCCTTTCGCCGTCAGTATAACGCCCCTCGCCAAGGGTTGAGAATGGACCCGGACAGCCAGTGGTCGACCGGTCTCTGAAGCTTGGGTACAATGGGGCCGTGGGCGGTACGATACCTCGCTACGTGCTTCACGCGGACCTGGACGCCTTCTACGCGTCGGTCGAGCAGCGGGACAACCCTGAGCTGAAGGGCAAGCCCGTCGTGGTGGGAGGGTCCCCGGAAGGCCGGGGCGTGGTCGCGGCCGCGTCCTACGAGGCCCGGACCTACGGCGTACGGTCCGCCATGCCCATGCGCACGGCCTTCAGGCTGTGCCCCCACCTGGTGAGGGTGTCGGCCCGCTTCCCCAGGTACCACGAGGTCTCCAGGCAGATCATGTCCATATTCCGAGACCTGACGCCGCTGGTCCAACCCCTATCGCTGGACGAGGCTTACATGGACATCGGCCGGGTGGAGTCGATGGAGCACGCGGAGGACACGGCCCGGGAGCTGAAGGAGCGGGTCCGACGGGAGACCCTGCTGGCCGTGACCATCGGCGGCGGCACCTCCAAGACCGTGGCCAAGATAGCCTCGCAGATGGCCAAGCCCGACGGGTTGCTCATGGTGGAAGCGGGAGCGGAGCAAGAGTTCCTCCATCCGTTGGATGCCGGCAGCCTGTGGGGAGTGGGGCCCAAGACGGCCCAGATGCTCAAGCGCAACGGTATCGTCACCATCGGCGACATAGCCGGGTCCGACGACGACTGGCTGCGCAGGACCTTCGGCAAGCGGGGCCCGGAGCTGAAGGAGCGTGCCCAGGGCCTGGACAACGAGGACGTCAGCACCCACCGGGGCACCAAGTCTGTGAGCGCCGAGACGACCATGGCCGAGGACATCGGCGACGAGGAGACCCTGGTGGAAATAGCCTCCCGGTTGGGCCATGGGGTGGCCCAACGGATACGGCGGAACGGCCTTCAGGGCAAGACGGTGTCGGTAAAGCTGCGGCTGTCCGACTTCACGACCTTCACGCGGCAGATCACGCTGCCCGCGCCCACCGCAGACGAGGACATCATCGCCCGGGAGTCCTGCGCCCTTCTCCGTCGGGAGATCAAGCCCGGCAGGAAGTTCCGGCTGGTGGGAGTCGGCGTCAGCAACTTCCAGGAGGACTACCAGCTCGCCTTGTGGAGCTAGAATCCCACCCCGCATGGGGAAGCCTGAAAGGGACCGCCAACCCCGGCGTCAGCCTTCTCCCGTAGGGGAAGCGACCGGCTAGGAGCTGGAGGCGGGGACGGGCATGCCCGGGATCTTCATCTGGACACGTCCCAGAGTGTGCCGGGTCGTGATAAAGAGGGTCTTCCAGTCGTCGCCGCCCCAGGCCAGGTTGGTGGTGGAGGGGGCGCCGGTGAGGACCGTGCCCAGGTGGTTTCCCGTGGGGTCGAAGATCCAGACGCCCCCCGGCCCGGTGCAGTAGACGTTCCCCTCCACGTCCACCTTCATACCGTCGGGGACGCCCGGCAGGTCTCCCTTCAGCGGAGCGAACACCCTGTCCGTGCCCAGGGCCAGAACGCCGTTGGCCTCCAGGTCGAAAGCCCGGATGTGACCCCTGCGCGAGTCGTTGACGTATAGGACGCTTTCGTCGGGGGAGAAGGTCAGCCCGTTCGGCAGGACGAAGTCGCGGACGATGCAGTTGATTGTGCCCAGGTCCGGCGAGACGCGGTAGACCCCGGCGAAGTCCAGCTCGGACACCACGTTCATGGTCATGGGATCGGTGAAGTAGATGGAGCCGTCGGACTTCACGACCACGTCGTTGGGCCGGTTCAGCCGCCAGCCCCGGTAGCTGTTGGCCACCACCGTGATGCTGCCGTCGGGCTCCAGCCGGGTCACCCGCCGGGTGTCGTGCTCGCAGGCGACGAGCCTGCCCTGCACGTCCCTGGTCAGGCCGTTGGCCCGGTCGGAGGGCTCCCGGTTGACGGTGGTCTCCTGTCCCGGCGCCCACTTCATGCGGCGGTTGTTGTGGATGTCGCTGAAGAGTAGGTAGCCGCCCTCCTTCCACCACAGCGGGCCCTCGGCAGGCCCGTACTCGCCGCCGAAGCCGCTCCCCAGCTCCTCCACGTCCTGGCTCGAGTCCATGATACGGTCCAGCCCGGACGACACCTTTACGACCGGCATAGCTACCTCCTTCTCGACCTAGGGCTCGACCTAGGGCCTTGCCCACTGCTCAGGGGTCGAGGTGAGTGTATTGGGCGCCTGTCCCAGGTGTCAATCCCGGAGGACCGGGGTCACCGTTGACACCGCCCCCCTGCGCTGATACTCTCGGCATCGAGCAAGGTTCGGGAGGCTCCATGGGCTGCGTGGACCTGGGAGGTGACAGACACACGGCGCCGGGCGTGGCCCGAATACACCCGGAGCCGGACGTAACCGCGCCGGACGGGTCCCAAATACGCCTGTTGACCCACGCCGGAAGGGCCAGCCTGTGCGAGGTAACACTGGAGGCGGGCCGGGTGTCGCGGCCGGTGTGGCACAGGAAGGTCGAGGAGACCTGGTACGTGCTGCAGGGGACGGGGTCGGTGTGGCGCTGCCCTCCCGACATAGGGCCGGAGCAGGGGACAGTGGCGAACGTAAGCCCCGGCGCCGCGCTGGTCATACCGCCGCGTTGGCGGTTCCAGTTCGGGGCATCCGACGCCGGGGCCCTGCGGTTCCTGTGCTTCACGACTCCCCCCTGGCCCGGCGAGGACGAGGCGCAACCGGCCGGGGAGGGCGGCCTCGGGCCGCCGACGGTGTAGCCGGTCCCGGACCCCGACGCCGCCGGGCCGCCAGCCCGCCGGTCATGCTCCAATGTCCTGAAAGGGAGGCGCAACCCATGCCAAAGAGTCCCAGCGCCGGACGGATAAGGGCCGCTTTCCAGGGACTGTCCACCTGCAACCTCTCCGACGCCCTGGACCGTCTCGAAATGACGGGGCAGGTGCAGGGAATCTTGCCGCTGTGGGCGGGGTGCCCCAAGGTGGCCGGCCCCGCCATGACCATGAAGCTCAGCCCCACCGCGACCTACTCCACCGTCATCGGCACCCTGGAGGCCGTCCAGGCCAGCGCCCCCGGGGACCTGCTGGTCATCGACAACGGGGGACGGCCGGGTATCAACAGCTACGGGGGCATTGCAGCCTTCTCCACCCGGCACTACGGCATGCAGGGCTGCGTAATAGACGGCTCCACCCGGGACGTGGACGAGATGGCGGACCTTGCCCTGCCGGTCTACGGCCGGGGCGTGGTCAACACCTCGGTCCGAGGCCGCATCGGGTTCGAGGGGCACGGCTCAGCCGTGAAGCTGGGGGACGTAACCGTCAACCCGGGGGACTTCGTCTTCGCCGACGTGAACGGCGTCGTCGTGGTGCCGCCCGAGGCGGTGCTGGAGGTGCTGCGCTGGGCCCGCAGGTTCAATCAGATGGAGGAGACGATAAAGCGGGACATCGCCTCGGGCACGACCCCCGTCACGGCCCACAACCGCCGCCGCTACGACCAAGCGGCCCGCAGGCCCGGCTCCTGACCCTCTTCGGGCCGGGCGCGCGGGGGCCCGGGCGGCGCCGGCGGGTCACGCCGGTCCGGTCTCGACCTCCGGCTGGTAGTCGTAGTCCCGCAGCGCCCTCTCCCGGGATATGTAGCCCCCCCGCAGGTCCTCCTGCACCAGCCTGGGGTCCCGGCGTCGGGGGTCGCCGTACCCACCGCCGCCGGGAAGCTCCACGGTGAGGACCTGGTCCGCCCGGAAGTGGACCTCGGGAGAGTTGCCCAGAGACGCCGGGTCGACGGCCTCGCCGTCCACCAGGATGCGGGCGATGGCGCCCGGACTCCCGCCCAGGACCCCGTGGGGCGGCTCGGTGAACCGGCCTCCCGACCCGGAGAAGACGATGACGCTGCCGGGGGCCACGTCGCCGCCCGGCACCGCCCGCATTACCAGCACCTCGCCGGCGCCGCCCCGCCACTGTCCCGCGCCGCCCGAGTCGCACATGATCTCCCTCCTCTCGTAGAGGAGGGGCGTCTCCGTCTCCACGGCCTCGGTGGAGACCTCGCGCACGCTGTTGGGAAAGCTCACCGACGCCAGGCCGTCCCTGCCCGGACGGCCTCCCATGCCGCCGAAGGCGTGCTGGTGGAGCAGAAAGGGCTCTCCGGACCGGCGCAGCCCCGAGTTGTAGAACTGGCAGATGGGGAGAGACCCCGAGCCTGCGGGGGTCCGGTCCGGCGCCGCCTGGCTCAGCGCCATGAAGGCAAGGTCCGAGGCCGGTGTTCCCGTGGCGATGCGCCAGAATACGGGGGCCGGGTAGGTGGGGTTCAGCAGACACCCCTCCGGGGCGGTGGTGGTGATGGGGCGGTGAGAGCCCTCGTTGTTGGGGATGTCCGGGGCGCATACCGTCTTCACCGCCTCCACGAAGAAGGCGCGGACGTGGTTGAGGGGGTCGTTGATGGGGCGGCGGACCTGGGCCGAGGTGCCGGTGAAGTCGGCGTGAAGCCCGTCGCCCCTCACCGTCAGGCCCAGGGCCAGCCTCAGGGGGGCGCCCGAGTCGTCCAGCATGTCCAGGTTGAACCCGGCCTTGTACGTGCCGTCCCCCAGGGTGGCGATGCCGCGCCGCATCACCGTCTCACTGCGGGCCACGATCTCGTCGGCCACCCCCTCCAGGGACTCCAAGTTCCGCTCGTCCAGGAGCTGGGTCAGCCTCCTGGCGCCCACGTAGCCGGTGGCCACCTGGGCCCGGAAGTCGCCCACGACTTTTTCGCTGAACCGGACGTTGCGCCGCAGGATGCTGAAGAAATCGTCGTTGGGCACGCCCTCCCGCATGATGGGAAGGATGGGGATGATGAGCCCTTCCTCGTACACCTCCTGGGTCAGGCCCGACCCGGCCCGGCCGCCGATGTCCAGATGATGGATGCTGGTGACTGCGAACCCGACCAGCCGCCGGCGATGAAAGGCCGGCGTGACCACGAACACGTCCCCCGTGTGCCCCGACTGTACCCAGGGATCGTTGGTCACGTAGGCGTCGCCCGGCCTCATGCGCTCGGGGGACACCTCCTCCAGGATCGTCTTGACCAGGGGGGGCATGGTGCCCGTGTGCCCCGTGGCGCCCAGGTTGGTCTGTGCGACCAGGTAGCCCCGGGCGTCGCAGATGCCGGTGGACATGTCGTGGACCTCGATCACGTCGTGGGAGAAGGCCGTGCGTATCTGGGTGACCGCCATCTCGTCGGCGATGGAGATGAGCCTCGGCCACACCACGTCCAGGTTCAGGTCCTTGGAGGTCGATTCTGGGGCGCCGGTCTGGCCCACCGAGATGTCCAGGGTCCCGAAATCGTCCACCTCGACCACGCCCCCGGCGTCTACCACGGTGGTCGACTCCCTCTCCTCGATGATGGCGGGGCCGTGGACCACCATGCCCGGCTCCATCTTGTACCGGTCGTATACCGCGAAGGGCACCATCCCGTTTCCCGTCTCCGAGTAGGCGCCCCGGTCCCCCTTGTGGGCCGGGGCCGGGTCGGCAGGGCCTCGAGGCAGGGGCCGGGGAGTGTAGGTCCGGGCCGACAGGGTGCCTCGTACCTTAAGACTCACCACCTCGCCCGGAACGTCGTCGTAGAAGTAGCCGTACTTGGCGCGGTACTCTTCGGCGAACCGGCCGCGCAGGGTCTGCCGGAGCTCCGGGCCCAGGTCCTCTTCCGAGACCCTCAAGGGTATCTGGTACCCCTGTCCGATGTAGCACACCTCCAGCCAGCGGCTGAAGTGGACCTCCGCGGCGGCGTCCACCTGTCCCAGAAAGCCGGCCACCTCCCTCTCGGTCTCTGCGAAGGCGTCCTTCATGGAGTCGTGGTCCAGGTCGTCGAAGGGGGTCTTGTACGTGCGAGTCAGGTCGAAGGCGGGGGGCGAGTGCAGGAGCCCCTGGGCGGACATGACACCGGCTTGCATCGGCACCATCACACGCCTCATGCCCAGGGCACGGGCGAGGTTGTACGCGTGAACGGGACCCGCGCCCCCGAAGGCGACCAGCGCGGCCCGGGCGGGGTCTCCTCCCTTCTCGATGACGTGCATCTTCACGGCGGAGGCCATGGTCTCGTTGACCACCCGGTGTACCGTCCTGGCCACGTCGACAAGGTCCCGGTCCAGGGGTCGCGCCAGGCGCTCGGTCAGCCCCCGGACGGCGGCCTCCGGGTCCAGGCGCATCTCGCCGCCCAGGAAGTAGTCCGGGTCCAGGTACCCCAACACCAGGTCGGCGTCGGTGACCGTGGGCTCCCCGCCTCCAAAGCCGTAGCAGATGGGGCCGGGGTCCGCTCCCGCGCTCTCGGGGCCAACCTGGACCAGTCCCAGGTCGTTAACGCGGGCGATGCTGCCGCCGCCCGCCCCGACCTCGATGAGGTCGACGGAGGGGACTCCAACGGGGTAACCACTGCCCCTCTGCAGACGCTCGGAGCGGGCCACCTCCAGCTCGGAGGTGACGGGGACCTCGCCGTCCATGATGAGGCACGCCTTGGCCGTGGTCCCGCCCATGTCCAGGGACAGCACCTGGTCCAGCCCGGCGAGGCCGGCATAGGTCCGGGCGGCGACCACACCCGCCACCGGCCCCGATTCGATAACCCTCAGGGGAAAGTCGACGGCCGTTCCCACCGAGGCCAGGCCTCCACTGGACAGGTTGACCAGCAGGCTCGACCGGAACCCCCGTTGGTCCAGGCCGTCGCCCAGCCTGTGCAGGTACTGGCGGGCAATGGGCTGAACGTAGGCGTTGACCACCGTGGTGGCCGTGCGCTCGTACTCCTTGAACTCCCGCATCACCTGGGACGACAGGGATATCGTCGCCTCGGGCAGCAGCTCCGTGAGCAGGTCTCCCACCCTGCGCTCGTGGGAGTCGTTGACGTAGGAGTGCAGGAAGGCGACGGCCACGGACTCCACGGACTCCCGGGACAAGAACGCGGCTATCCGCCGGACCTCCTCCTCGTCCAGAGGCACCAGCACCCTGCCGTCGCTGTAGACGCGCTCGGTGACCGGTATGCGCAGGTACCTGGGCACCAGGGGGTCAGGCGGGTCGTTCCACATCTCCGTGTTCTTGACCCGCACGTGACGGCGAAGCTCCAGTACGTCGCGAAACCCCTTGGTGGCCAGAAGGGCGGTCTTGGCGCCCTTGCGCTGGATCACCGCGTTGGCCACCAGCGTGGTGGCGTGTATGAACTCCGAGGTGCGAGACACGTACCCGGGCTCGCCCTGGCCCAGAGCCTCGACCCCGGCCAGCACCGACGTAGAGGGGTCCGCCGGATGGGTGACGACCTTGGCGATGGTCACCTCACCCGTTGCCTCGTTCAGGAGAGCCAGGTCCGTGAAGGTGCCCCCAATGTCGCTGCCCACCACATAGGTCTCCGGCCCTGGGGACATGTCTCGGCATCACCTCCCGGGACTGCTACAGCGCAAGGCCGGCGCAAACTCGACTGCCCAACCCCGTCTCCCCCGCGAAAGCGGGAGTCCAGTACGCCCTGGTGTAGATTCCCGCGTGCGCGGGAATGACGGTACGGCGGGAATGACGGTAGGGAAGGAGCTGCGTTGCACTGCCCTACGGCAGGACGAAGGATACCACAGGCTGCGGCGATGTGATAGACTCGCCTTCAGCCCCGGGCAGGAGGTAGGTGCATGGCCAGGTCCACAGCCGCCCGCGTCAACCGGGTCCAGCCCCCGGCGACCCTGGCGGCAGGCCAACGGGCCAGGGAGCTGGCCCAGCAGGGAAAGGACGTCATCGACCTGGGCCCCTCCAGCCCCCACTACACGACACCCCGGCACATCATAGAGGCGGGGGTGAAGGCCCTCCGGGACGGGCTGACCAACCAGGCCCCCACCCTCGGCATCCCCGAGTTCCGCCGCGCCCTGTCCGAGAAGCTCTCCCGGGACAACGGCCTCCGGGCCGACCCGGACGGCGACCTGATGGTGGTGCCGGGCAGCAAGCAGGGGCTCTACTACGCCGCCAACGCCTACACCGGGCCGGGAGACGAGGTCCTGCTGGTGGAGCCCACGTGGGTCAGTTTCCGTGAGCAGGTGGAGCTTTCGGAGGCGACACCGGTGGCCGTGCCCCTCAGCGCCGAGGAGGAGTACCACCTCTCCTACGAGGTCCTGGAGAGGCACGCCACGGATCGGACGCGCATGGTGATCCTAAACAATCCCCAGAACCCCACGGGGCGTGTGTACACGCGTTCGGAGCTGGAGGACGTGGCCCGGTTCGCCCTGGAACGGGACCTCCTGGTGGTATGCGACGAGACCTACGAGTACTTCGTCTACGACTCCAACCGACACCTGAGCCTGGCGTCGCTCCCCGGAATGTGGGAGCGCACCATAACCAGCTTCACCTTCACCAAGGCCTACTCCATGTCCGGCTGGCGTCTGGGGTGCATGGTCGCCCCGTCGGACGTCCTGGGGCCCCTGGTTAGGGTACAGGAGCACACGGCCAGCTTCGTGTCCCCCTTCATACAGATGGCCGGCCTGGCCGCACTGGAGGGCCCCCAGGACCACATTACCGCCTGGAGGAACGAGTGCGCCGAGCTCCGGGGGCAGGTCGCCGACATGCTCAACGCGGTCCCGGACGTGCACTGCCCCCAGACCGAGGGCGCCACCTTCCTGTTCCCGCGTTTTCCCGGGAACCTCACGTCGGCAGACCTGGTGGAGCGGCTGCTGTCCGAGGCCCTGGTGTCGGTCACCCCGGGCTCGGGCTTTGGAGACTCGGGCGAGGGGCACTTCCGCATCGCGCTAATGCGCTCCCAGGCCGACCGAGTCCTGGAGGGCGCCGAGCGCATCGCCAGGGTGCTGGAGAAGGTCGCGTAGCATGCCCCTCGATGCCGACGCCTTCGGCTCCAACCGGTTCGCGGTCACTGGCACCATCGACGACGCGGTGGAGTACTGCTATCGGCAGGGTTGGACCGACGGCCTCCCCGTGGTGCCACCGACGGAGGAGAAGGTGCTCCGGTTCGTGCAGCGCTCGGGACGCCACCCGTCGGAGGTGATCGGAGTCGAGCCAGTCAGAGCCCGGGTCGTCACGGTGGAGAAGGTGGCCATCAACGCAGTGATGGCGGGCTGTCTTCCCGAGTACATGCCCGTGGTCCTGGCCGCGGCGGAGTGCATGGTGCAGCCCGAGTTCAACCTCCACTCCAGCCTGGCCAGCACCAGCGGGTTCGCTCCCCTCCTGCTAATCAACGGGCCGGTGCGCGGGGCCCTGGGGTTCGCCAGCGGCCACAACATATTCGGGCCCGCCCACGACCGCCGCGCCAACGCCACCGTGGGCAGGGCCATCCGCCTGATGCTCCTCAACGTGCTGGACAGCCGCCCTGGGGTGCTGGACCGGGCAGTCATGGGACACCCGGGAAAATACAGCTACTGCATCGCCGAGGACGAGGAGAGCAGCCCCTGGGAACCCCTGCACGTCGAACGCGGATTTGCCCCCGACGCCAGCACGGTCACCGTATCCACGTGCCTCGGCCCCTTCCAGCTCGACCTCCAGCGCATCCCGCGCAGGCCGGAGCCGATCCTGGAGCGCATAGCGGCGGGCATGCTGGTGTTCGGCCCCGGCCAGGGAGAGATGATGCTGCTGATGCCGCCCGAGATCAGCAGCATCTTCGGGGAGGCGTCGTGGAGCAAAGACATGGTCCGGCGGTTCCTGTTCGAGAAGGCTCGGAAGCCGGCACGGGAGTGGCCCCTGATCAACCCCAACCACACGGAGCTTCCCGCCGTCGCGGGCGAGGAGACGGTCCCCGTCTGCGGCAGCCCGGAATCCGTGGTCATCCTGTCGGGAGGAGGCGCAGGGAGCCCCAGGCCCGTGTTGATTCGCAGGCTGAAGGCCCGCTCCAACGCGCCCTCTATTACGCGGCAGATAGACATGGGACGTATCTCCTAGACCCCTGACCGGTGTCGTTCTTGGAGTGTCACTGGAATGGAGGAGCAGATGGCACGCTCCGCCGATAGCGCCCCCACCGATGGCGCGATGAGATCCATCCATCGCATGCTCAACCCCGCCTCCATAGCGGTGGTGGGCGCGACCCCCCGCCTCCAGTACGGAGGAAGGTTCCTGAAGGCGGCCCTCCGCTCGCCCGACGGCGTCCGCGTCTACCCCGTAAACCCCCGATACGACGAGGTGATGGGGGTCCGATGCTACCCGCGCCTGGCAGACCTTCCCGAGAGCCCCGACCTGGTCGGCATAGTCGTCCCCTACGACCGGGTGATGGACGTGCTCGATGAGTGTGCCAAGTGCGGGGCCGGTTCCGCCATCGTCATCTCCGCCGGGTTCGCCGAGCGGGGCATCGATGAGAGAGGCGACCTGCAAAAGAGGATGGGGGAGTTCGCCCTCACCTCGGGGGTAAGGGTGTGCGGACCCAACTGCCTGGGCGTAGCCAACCTGAGGACGGGGATATGGGCGACGGCCTCGTCGCTGGCCGCCGACGGCAAGAGCGGGCCCATAGGCCTGGTGTCCCAGAGCGGGGCATCGGCCTTCGGCCCGTTCCTGGCCCGGGCCCTAGAGAAGGGGGTCGGGTACTCCTACATAGTCAGCACGGGGAATGAGGCCGATCTGGGCTCCGCGGACTTCATCAGGTACCTGGTGGACGATCCCCATACCAAGGTGATCGCCTGCTTCATAGAGGGCTTCAAGGACGGCGCGAGGCTCATGGAGGCGGCGCGGGCCGCCCGGCAGCGAGGCAAGCCCATCGTGATGATAAAGGTGGGAAGGTCCGAGCTGGGCTCCAGGGCCGCCGGGTCCCACACCGCGGCCCTGTCCGGCGAGGATACCGTCCACGACGCCGCCTTCCGGCAGCTCGGGATAATCCGTGTGGATGACTACGACGACCTTATCGAGGTCTCCCAGCTAATGGCCTACAGCACCGCCCCCATGGCGCCGGGCGTGTCCGTGGTATCCCACTCGGGAGGGATAAGCTCCCTCACGGCCGACAACTGCGGACAGGTGGGGCTCTCCTTGCCTCCCCTCAGCGACGAGACGGTGCAGGGACTGAACGAGGTATTGAAGGGCTTCGGTTGGGCGGCCAACCCCGCCGACGTGACCGGACATGCCAACAGCGACAATTTCCCGCGCATCCTGGACCTGATGTCCTCCGACCCGGAGATGGGGACCGTAGTCGTGGCCAGCGCCGGGTCGGACAACCAAGCGCAGCAGATCGTCGATCTCCGTGACCGAATGAACAAGCCCATCGCCTTCCTCTGGACGGGAAGCCAGTCGGCTACCGACGGGCTCGACCTGCTGAAGTCCTCCAACATACCCGTCTTCTACCAGCCCGGCACGGCGGCCCGTGGGGTGAAGGCCCTTATCGACTACCACCGCAGGAGGGACATTCACGTCGCGGCCGGTCCGCCGTCCTCGGGGGAGCCCTCCGCCGAGCAGAGGCAGGAGGCGGAGAGACTGTCGTCCCTGGGGAAGCACACCCTGTCGGAGCACGAGACTAAGGATCTCCTGGCCCTGTGGGGAGTCCCGGTGACCAGGGAGAAGCGGGCCGATACCCTGGAGGAAGCCTGCGCCGCCGCTGCGGAGGTGGGGTACCCGGTGGCGTTGAAGGTGGAGTCCCCGGATATCCTCCACAAGACCGACGCCGGACTGGTCGCGCTTGGCCTCGGCGGCGTGGCGGACCTCCGGCAAGCGTACGACACGCTCCTGGCCGATGCACGTACCCAACACCCCGGCTCACGGGTCTCCGGCGTGCTGGTGCAAGAGATGGTATCGGGAGGGACGGAGGTCATCGTCGGCGTCTCCCGGGACCCCCACTTCGGCCCCGTGCTCCTGCTGGGCATGGGGGGAGTGCTGGTGGAGCTCTACCGCGACGTGGCCCTCCGCGTGTGCCCCATAACCAGGGAGGACGCCCGAGAGATGATCGCGGAGGTGAGAGGGGCACGGGTCCTGGAGGGATACCGGGGCATCCCGACCGGCGACGTGGAGGCCCTGACCGACGCTCTGATGAACGTCTCCACCATGGCCGTGCATCTGCGGGACAGCATCAGGGAGCTGGACGTCAATCCCCTGACGGTCCTCCCCGCAGGTCGCGGAGTCAAGGCGCTGGACGCCCTGGCCGTCCTGGGCCCGTGACTCCCATGCGCCGCCACCGCCATGTCCTCGACGTGGGGTTTCAGGAGGAGTAGGGATGTCCCAACAGCTAGCCCGCCCCGTGGACCAGGCCGAGGTGTACTGGTTTACCCAGCAACCCTACACCCACGTCACGGAAGAGGACGTGGCCAGGTACGAATCGGGGCGTCTTGACTTCCCCAACAGCTACTTCGACCCGGAAAAGGCCCACGCCCTGTACAACCAGTACCACGAGCAGTACGCCTTCGCCGATGAGGTGGGCTTCGACGGGATCATGACCAACGAGCACCACGCCGCCTACTGGAACATGAAGCCTTCGGTCAACCTGGACGCGGCGGTCATCTCGAAGATCACCAAGCGGGTCAAGATCGCCATGCTGGGCAACGTCATCGGCGTGAACGACCCGGTGCGGATGGCCGAAGAGATCGCCATGCTGGACTGCTACTCCGGCGGAAGGATAGTCTCCGGCTTCGTGCGGGGCGGCGCCGTGGAGTACCTGCACGCGGGCGTGGACCCATCGGAGAGCTGGGAGCGCCTGAACGAGGCCCACGACCTCATTCTCAAGTGCTGGACGTCTCCCGGGCCCTTCCGTTTCGAGGGCAAGTACTACCAGTACCGGGCGGTCAACCCGTGGGTGCTCCCCATGCAGAAGCCCCATCCCGACGTATGGTTCCCGGGAGGGGGCAGCGCGGAGAGCGTGATGTGGGCAGCCCGGCGGGGCCATCCCTACATGAACCTGGGCGCCTTGACCGACGTCACCCAACGGCTGAAGCAGATCTATATAGACACGGCCACCGAGGCGGGCTACAAGGCCGGGCCGGGGCATTTTGGCTACCTCCTCCGGGCGCTGGTGGCCGACACGGACGAGAGGGCCATCGAGCTGGGCCGCCAGTTCCTGTGGACCGGGCGCCACAAGTACAGGGGGCCAAGGGAGCACATAGACCCTCCCGGCTATCAGTCCCAGGCGGCCAGGCAGCTCAAGCAAAGCAGGCCGGGCAGCGGGGACGTGGAAGGGGGAGCCCTGGTGAGCTACGACGAGCTCCGGGCCATCAACTACTTCGTCGTGGGGAGCCCGGACACCGTCACCCGAAAGCTGACCGAGACCCTGGACCTATTGAGTCCCGGATACCTGCTCCTCTGCGGCAGCGACGGCCAGATATCCCACGCCGACGCGATGCGCTCCATCGAGCTCCTCGGCGCCGAGGTCATACCCGCCCTGCACGAGGTGAAGCTCCAGCCCTACGAGTAGTCCGCGCCGGGTCAGCGGGCCCTGGGCACGAACATGGGCAGCACCACCTCAGGATCGTCGGCGGCGGGCATGAAGGTCACCTGGACGGGCATGTCCACGCGGATGTCCTCTGGCGGGACGTGGAGGACGTTGCTGATCACCCGTAGCTGCGGCTGGTCCTCCAGCTCCACGAGGCAGATGTTGTAGGGAGTCTGCTCCTTCTCCCGCAGCGCCCGGTGGACCGGAGTCCAGGCTACGAGGAACGAGTAGACGCGGCCCAGCCCTGTCGTGGGGGCCCACTGATAGCCGAGTGAGTGGCAGCGGGGGCACATCGGCACCGGCGGATGCCTGAATACCCGGCAGTCAGAACAGCGCTGGATGCGCAGCTCCCTAGCCGCCGTGCCCTCCCAGAAACCCCGCTCGTAGTCGGGCAGGGCGTCCACGTCCGGCAATGGGATCCCCTCCAGGGGCGCCGTCATGGGCCGGGACTTCTCCGTCGTGGCGTCGGTCTGGGTCATGGAATCATCCCCTGCGAATGATCACCGCGGCGCTGAGCTGCGCAGTCGAGGAGCAGGACAGCACGCGGTTGATCTCCTTCTCGGGCGGCTGGGAGGTGGACGTGCCCCGGATGAGCCGCACCGCCTCCTGGCAGTGGGTCAGGCCGTGGATGTACGCCTCGGAGTGGTTGCCGCCGTGGGTGTTGGTGGGAAGGGGCCCGTCGAAGCGGATGTTGTCTCCGCCTTCCACGAAGTCCTTGGCCTCTCCCGGGGGCACGAATCCGTAGGCCTCCAGCCCAATGAGGCAGAAGGGCGTGAAGTGGTCGTAGAACATGAAGGCGTCCATGTCCCGGGCCTGCAGTCTGGCCCGGGCCCACAGGTCTCGGGAGGTGTGGGCCGACTCGGCCACGGCCAGGTCGGGACGGAACACGATGCCCTCGTTCATGGGCCCGGAGCCCTGAGCGGCCGCCTCCACCAGGACCGGGGTACCCCCGTGGCGCAGGTGCCTGGCCCTGTCGGGGGTGGTCATCACGATGGCCGCGGCGCCGTCGTTCTCCTGGCAGAAGTCCAGCAGTCGAAGGGGGTCGGCCACGATTCGGGAGCTCTGGTGATCGTCTATGGTGATGGGCTGCCTTCGGAGGGCCCTGGAGTTGCGGCTGGCGTGGTGGCGCAGGGTGACTGCCACCCAGCCGAAGTGCCTGCTGGTGGCACCGTGTTCGTACATGTACCGGCGGGCGAACATGCCGAAGGAGTGGGCGGGCGCCAGCGCGCCCCAGGGGGCCAGGAAGCCTCTCTGACCGCCCGTGATGCGCTCGGAGCCGCGGGCCTGGCCCAGACGGACCCCCGAGCGCAGGTTGGCGGCGCGGAAGCACACCACGTAGTTGCAATACCCGGACGAGATGGCCCCCGCCGCGTGGGCGACGGTGGCGTTGCCCGCGCCTCCCCCAAAGGCGATGGCCTCCCAGTGACGCAGGTTCCTGATCCCCAGCGACTGCACCAGCATCGTCTCGTTGTTGCTGTCCATCTCGTAGCGCACGATGCCGTCTATCTCGTGGGGCGAAATCCCCGCGTCGTCGCAGGCGGCCTTGATCGCCTCGGCGGCAAGCTGAAGCTCGCTGCGGCCCGAGTCCCACGAGAACTCCGTCTCGCCGACCCCCACGATGGCCGCCTTGTCCCGGATGTTGTTCAGGTCCGCGGGTGTCATCTGTGCAACCAAATCAACCTCTAGAGCGCGTCTTCCAAGGCTGGCCGGACTATGGGTGCTCCCATCAAGGGGCCAGGGTCTGCCCGAGCCGGCCCAGATGGACGTCCGTGTCCCCCAGGCTGGCCTCCGATATCTTGGACCGGGCGGTGTAGAGATGCATGTCGTGCTCTACGGCGAAGGCGATGCCGGCGAAGATGGAGTGGCCGGCTTCCGTAGCCCGGCGGCTCAACGACCCGCAGTAGGCCTTTGCCATGGATACGTCGTCCCCCGCCGGCATCCCCTTGGACAGCCTCCACGCCGCCTGGTGGGTCAGCAGCCGTGCGCCGTCCACCGCCACCGTCAGGTCCGCGCACCGGTGCTGGACCGCCTGGAAGCTGCCGATGGGCCGGCCGAACTGCACCCGCGACTTGGAGTAGTCTACCACCATCTCCAGCACCCTTTCGGCGCGGCCGACCATCTCTCCACACTGGGCCACGGTGGCCCACTCCAGCGCCTCTTGCAGGGCGCCGCATCCCCCGGCGACGCCGGCTAGACGGTGGCTCTCCGGCACTTTGACGTCGCGAAACTCGACCTGGCATTGCCGGTGGGCGGGGACTGACTTCATGGGCACGGATACGATTCCGGGCGAGCTCGCGTTGACGAACATTGGCGTGCCCTGGCCACCGGAGGCCGAGGTCGGGACGACCACAAAGCAGGCCGCGACGCCGGCATAGGGCACGAAGCTCACCTTGCCGTCCAGGACCGACCAACCGCCCGTCCTCACGGCGGTCACCGAACCGTGGCCGGGAAAGGCGCCGACCATGGCCGCGACCAGCTCGCCTCGGCATATTCCGCCAAGCAGCGTCTCCATCTGAAATGGGCTGGCGCATCGAGCCAGGACCTGACCGCAGAGGACGCTGGACGAAAAGAACGGACCGGGCGCCAAGGCCCGGCCCATCTCTTCGGCGAGTACTACCAGGTCCGTGGCATCCCCACCTGAACCTCCATGTTCCGCGGGGAGGGCAAGCCCCAGCCAGCCGAGGCCGGCCATCTTCGTCCAGAGCGATTCCGAGTAGCCCTTGTCGCTGCCCTCCATCTCCCGCACCAGGGACGTGGAGCACTCGGCCTCGAGGAACTCCCGGGCCGTGCTTTTGAGGAGCTGGTGTTGCTCATTGAGTCCAAGGTCCATGTCTGTCTACCGTGGCATGCCCAGGCCCCTCTGGGCGATGATGTTGCGGTGTATTTCACAGGTGCCGGCCCCGTGGAGGTGCATGCTCTCCCTATGTATGCCCTCGATGGCGCCCATCAGCGGCGCCGCCGCCGACTCGTTGCCGAGGGTACCGTAAGGGCCCACGGCTTCCATCGCCATCTGCGCGAATCTCAGGCGCTGCTCGGTCCCGTACAGGAAAGCAACGGATGCCTCGGCGTTGGGCACGGCGCCGCTGGTTTGAAGCCAGGCTACCTTCCAGCAGAGCAGCCTCCACACCTCCATCCCCACACGTACCTCGGCCAGCCTGTGCCGAAGCACCGCTCTGTCCGGTTGCCCAGAAGTGGGGGACGCCTTGCAGTAGTCTACGAAGTCGTCGAAGGTCCGTCTGACGCCGGCGTACCGCTCCAAGCCGGACCGCTCGTAGTCCAGGGTGGTCATCGCATGGTACCATCCCTGGTTCTCCTCGCCGATCAAGCACGACACGGGTACGCACACGTCGTCGAAGAAGGTCTGGGCGGCCATGTCTCCGTTGATGTAGGGGAGCGGCCGAAAGCTGACGCCGGGCGTGTTCAAGTCGACGATGAACAGGCTTATGCCCCGGTGTCGAGGAGCGTCGGGGTCCGTCCTTGCCAGGAGGTAGATGTAGTCGGCATGGTACGCGAAGCTGGTGAACATCTTCGAGCCGTTGATGACGTACTCATCGCCTTGCCGCACGGCCCGGAGCTCCAGGCCAGCCAGGTCCGACCCGGCGTTGGGCTCGCTGAAGCCCTGGCAGTATTGCACCTCCGCCCTGGCTATGGGTGGGAGGTACTGCTCCTTCTGCTCGGCGGTGCCGAAGGCCATCAGGGCAGGCCCCACGTAGCCTCGGCCGACGTTTCCCGTGCTGGGGACCCTCCGGTAGCCCAGCTCCTCGCTGAGTATCGAGTGCTCGATCTGGCTCAGGCCGCCTCCGCCATACTCCCTGGGCCAGCTAACAACCAGCCAACCCCGCTCGGCCAGCTTGCGGTCTATGGACCGCGCAAACCGGTACTGGTCCTCGCCCTCTACTCCGAAGACCGCCTGGCGCTCGGGGGGCACCTCCCTCTCCAAGAAGGACCGGACATCTTGCCGGAACCTCTCCTGATCGGAAGTGAAATCAAAATCCAAGCGTTTGCTCCCCTGGAAGGCCTTCGATGCCGGGGCGCGGCCTACTGCGGCATCGCCACACCGCCGCAGGAACGCGACGTTGGCTGGAAATGCCGCGACGGCAATAGGAACCAGCCCGCCCACCGGGCGGGCGGCTTGAGATTACGTCCTTGGACCGCCGCCGACTAGAGGTTCACGGGGGCGTCGACGAACTCCTGCTCCTTGACGTATATCTGCATACGGCCGGAGATGGTCTCCAGCACTATGATGCGGCCTTCGTCGTCCACGTTCACGGCCACGGGCCGGCGGAACAGGTACTCGGGCGACAGGTCCACCCTGCGGCGCGTCCACCGAGTCCTGAGCCCACTTGGGCAGCTTGTCGGCGTCGCCCACGAAGCTGGTGAGGAAGTCTCCGTCTTCGGCGTAGACGTTCAGCCTGTAGTTCCCCCAGTCCACCACGTAGACGTCCCCGTCCTTGTCTATGGCCACGCCGCTGGGACGGTTCAGCTCCCCGGGCCCGTCGCCGGAGCCCAGGCCTATGCTGGCCACGTACTCGCCGTCG
>JAGWBJ010000017.1:0-2288 GCA_021295955.1 Dehalococcoidia bacterium
ACTACGACGATGCTTATCTGGAGAGGCAGATTCGTGACCTCATCGAGGACCACCAACTGGAGTCCATGAACCGAGCCTTTGACCCGTCATGTGGTTGCGACAGGTACTGAAGGAGCGGATTGTGCTAGAATGAGGAAACCCCTGCTCCAACAGGGGTTTCAAAAACCAGCCACCGGGTCAAGGCCCGCTGGCGGAAAGCGGGCCCCCTTGCGCCCCCAAGTACACGTTGTTCCCCGTGATGCTGAGAACCCCGGTTCCCCCAAGTACATCCTGGACTACGGCTACGAGATACGCATCATCGAACCGAACATCTGCGCCTTCTGCCAACGTGACTTTTCTGACTATCCGTCCCATGTATGCCGTTTCTCGTAGTCGCCGTTTCTCGTAGTCTATGAGGGCATCGCGGCGTTCGACAACATAGGTCACCTGACCCATGCTTTCGAACGCTACAAACTGAGACACTACCCCCAACGCACCGACCTGCCTACTCCGCGAAGTCAACGGTATAATTCCCAGAGTCTTCCACCGGGAACACCCGGAGATCGACATCATTCCACTCAATGCGTCGCCGGCAATCGATGACATGATCAGCAGAGTCGGGGGGGTGTAGGCCATGCGCACCGTGTGGACAGCTATGGCGCCCACACGTTGAAATTCTCGAAACGCGGTTCCCCGGTGTGGTCATTGAAGAAGCCGCCCATCGCGCTAACTCTGCCTGAATCGAGGTTGTGGCCCAGGTCCAGCTTGGCAACCAGGCGCTCATTTACAAAGAACCAGCCGGACTCCTCGAAGGCGATGACCATCAGGTGATTTCGACTCCGCAGGCTTATGCCTGCATCCCGGAGATAGCCTGACGCCACGTCGGTGTACTCGTCGTCACCAAGGTCTCGGGTGTAATGGAACCACCATGCGTTGCCGGTGAGGCCGATGACTTCAAGCCGGTTAACTGCCGGATTGCGGATCAAGAACCCGTAGCTCCAGTCGCTGCCCCGGGGGCTAATGAAGTCGGCTTCCGCCACCAAGTCCCGGGTCTCTACCCCACTCCAGTGTGCGCCAATGCTACCAGGCTCCCTCTCCAACTTCCCGCCGGCGGGGCCGTATCGCTTGACCAGACGCTCGCCCCTGAAGTCCTCGAACCGGGTGACGGCTCCCGCCGCCTGGTTGCCGGTGAATGCGCCCGTAATGACGGCAACGTTGCCCGCACCGGTTACGTCCGACAAATCGAGATTGGAGACGAACTCGCCGTTGACGAAGAGCCCGCCGCGCTCTCCGATAGCGACGACGCTCAGGTGGTTGCGGCCCCCGGAGCCGGTGTCGAAGGTCGCGAGGGTCCCGCCTCCAAGTGGCTGGCTCTCGGCGTCCGATGTCTCCCGCCACATGACACTCCAACGTCGGCTGCTGGTAACTACGACCTGGATTTGTTTACCAGTGGAGTAGCGTCTAAGCATGAACCCGTAGTCCCAATCGTTGGACGCCGCCGAATACGGGTTTACAAACGTAGCTTCGACCATCAAGTCGGCGATGGAAACCTCGGCAAACTCGCCCTTGATCAAGCCGTCTGACGGGTCGTGCCGCAGCTCGCCGTTGATGGGGCCGAAGTCGCCGGTCCGCCCCGGTCCGGGCGTGGCGGTGGGGAGGCTGGTCGGCACAGGCGTGGGGCCGGGAGTGCCAGCCTGAAGGGTGGGAATGTGCTCCCGCACGGTGCTTTCCGATATGGCGAAGCCCAGTCCCTCGACGCCGGTCTCGGAGATCTTGAAGGTGTTGATGCCCAGGATTCTTCCCGACAAGGACAGCATGGGGCCGCCACTGTTGCCGGGGTTGATGGCGGCGTCGGTCTGGATGACGAAGCTTCGGTACTCGCGGTCGTAGCGCACTGCCGACACGATGCCACGGGTCACCGTGGCCTCTCCCGGCAGTCCCAAGGGGTAGCCCATGGCCACGACCTCGTCCCCGGGCTGCAGGGCCGCCGCGTCGCCGAAGGGCAGGGCATGGAAGCTGCCGCAGCAGATGCTGACCACGGCCAGGTCGCGAACGCCGTCCGTCCCCAGGACCGAGCCGCTATAGGTAGCCGAATCGCTCACCGTCACGCTGACGCGCGCCTCGCCTTCGACGACGTGGTGGTTGGTGACGACGTACCCGACGCTGCCCCGCGCCTCGAAGATGACCCCCGAGCCGGACCCGGAACCGGTCTCGATACGCACGACGGCGGGCCTGACCTGCCTCAGCATCTCGGTCACCAGTACGGCCGGGTCCCTGGTTGGCGTGGGCGGCGGCAGGGGGGTGGGGGT
>JAGWBJ010000017.1:2302-38418 GCA_021295955.1 Dehalococcoidia bacterium
GGTCGGCGTCGGGACGGGCGTGGGGGTGGGGGTGGGCGTGGGGACGGGCGTCGGCGTCGGAGTTGCCGTCGGCACTGGTGTCGGGGTTGGTGTGGGAGTCGGGGTCGCGGTGGGAGCGGGCATGGCCGCGATGGTGGCGGTCATGCGGGCCTCGACGGTCGCGTCGATGTCCGGCGTTGGGGTGGGCGTTTCCGTGGGCAGGGCGGCGGCCACGGAGGCCTGGATAGTCGCCTCCAGGTCCGGCATGGCCGTGGAGACGGCCGTCGGCGGGGCGGTGGGGGCGGGAGTGGGGGCCTCGCCGGCGCAGGCGATGACCGGGAGGAGCGCAAGGGCCAGGGTCAACAGGAGCAGGACTCTCATTTTGGAATTACCCTGAACTCGTTGTTTGCAACCCTCAGTGTGCCATTCCACAGCGTCCGCCAATGTCGTTCCGAGGAGCGGAGCGACGAGGAACCTAAAATGTTTCGTCAGTGTCATCGTACCACACAAGCGATTAGTCCATCCACGTTGGATTGAGCGCCTCGATAAGGGCCGTTTTCTTGCTGCGACGCCATGCTTTGATTTGCTTCTCTCGGGCGATCGCTGATGTGACGTCCGGGGTTTGGGCGTAGTATACAAGCCAGGTCACGTTGTATTTCGCAGTAAAGCCCGGCACGAGCTTGAGTTTGTGTTCGTATACACGTCTCACAAGATCGTTGGTGACGCCAACGTAGAGGGTCCTGGTGCTATTGGTCAGTATGTACACATAGTATGCGTGGAGCGGCTTTACTGGCATTGTTTTGTGATTCCTCGCTGCGCTCGGAATGACATGGGAGAGGGCTTCGGGATGACAAGCGGCTAATCCGTGCGTTGCCGGAGCCTACTCGTGCTCCCGGCACCAGTCCCTGACGGCCCTGGGGATCTCCAGCAGGTTCTCCAGCTTGCTTGCCAGGGGTATGGCGCACTCGGGGGCGATCATGTCCACGCCGGCGTCCATGCACCGGTACACCTCCGCGCGCACCTGCTCGGGGCCCCGGGCGTAGAGGGTCTCGGGGTTGTTGACGTTGCCCACCAGCCTGACCCGCCCGGCGGCGATGTCCATGGCCTCCTGGGGGTCGTTCTTGGAGTCGAAGTGGAAGCAGGCCATGCCCGTCTGGGCGATGTAGTCCAGACGGTCCAGGGTGTTGCCGCAGATGTGCAGGATCAGGGGGCAGGGGATGCGCTCGACCATCTCCCGGTGTATCTCCAGCAGGAACTTGCGGTAGTACTCGCCGCTGACCAGGTCGCCGGTGGCGTGGTCCGGGAAGGTGAGGGCGTCGGCCCCCGCCTCGACCTGGGCCAGGGCGAAGAGGACGGATATCTCCTTCATCAGGTCCAGGCAACGGCGGGTCTTGTCCGGGTCGTCGATGGACATGAGCAGGAAGTTCTCGACGCCGAAGACGTGGTAGCCGAGGGTCCACGGCCCCATGGCTTTGCCGATGATGGCGGCCTCGCCGCCGTACTCCCGCTTGAGTATCTCCAGGGACTCCAGCACGCAACGGTTGTCCGGGTGGTCCAGGAACCCCTCGGGTATGCGGACGTCCTCGGGCCCCCGCCAGATGGGGTTGTACATGCGGACGGTGGGCCAGTTGTCCTTCTCCTCCCACTGCATCTCGCAGCCCAGGGCCGAGGACTCCTGGATGATGGAGAAGACCGGCATGATGCTGTCGAAGCCCAGCTCCGTGTAGCCGGTGGCGGCGAGCCGGGCGTTCATCTCCGGGTCCCTGCAGGCGTCGGGGAATGGGGCGTCGACCAGGTCCATGAGCTCGACGGTGGCGACGCTGGTGGGGTTGCACACGGGAGTCCTGTCCACGGGCTTTCCCGCCAGGGCGTTCAGCACCCGTTCCCGGGGCTTCATGGTCTCGACAAGGGCCATGGGGTACACCTCCCTGGTCTCTCCGGCATCCAACAGGCTGCGGGAGAATCCTTCCCGAGCATCTTTTAGACCCTCTCCCCTTCCAGGAGGGGAGGGGACTTGTATCTGAGGGACACCCTCAGACTCCCGGCGTAGGGGCTTTGCCCCTCTGCACTCCCCGGTCTACGTGGGCGTGAACCCGGCGGTGCCGGTGGTGAGCTGGCCCCGGAGGGCGGCGGACTCCAGCATGTCCTCCACCATGCTCACGTTGCGGGCGTAGGGGAGGAGGAGGCGGGCCAGCCGGCCGTGTTCGCCGCCGCAGGGGAAGGAGACCTCCCCCTCGCCGACCACCTCGGCCTCCCCGTACCGTCTGAAGCCCGACGCCACGGCCCGCACCCGGGCCGCCGCGTTGGGGGCGTCTCCCTCGGCGGATACCCGGTAGACCCACCGCCCGCCCGATTCGGCCCCGGCGATGCTGAGCATCAGGGCCGACCGGGTGTCCTTGACCGGGCCGTCGGGGAACGAGTAGTCCGGGGCCTTTTCGACGGCCTGCATGATCAGGAACCTCAGGGGACGGCCGTGAAGGTCGCCGCAGGGGAAGGCCGCCTGATTGTGGCTGCCCTGGACGGGGGCCATCCCCCCCAGCTCCACCAGCCGGTCCCGGACCTGCCGGATGCGGTCCTCCACACCCGGGCGCCGGCTGAAGCTCCACACGGTGGCAACGCCGTCCCTGGCGTAGAGGCCCACGCTGATGCCGTGGAAGTGGGGGTCCATGGGCACCAGCTCCAGGCACCGGCCGTACTCCCCGACCACCTGGGCCGCGCGGCCGGGGACCGCCTCGCTTCGATGGATCATCGCTCTCCCCCGGCGCCGGCCAACGGCCCTACCCCCGCAGCCGGCCGGACAGCGCCCGGATGTGGTCGGGGGTGGTGCCGCAACATCCGCCGACGATGCTCACCCCGGCCTCCACCAGCGCCTGGAACCTCTCCGCCATCCAATCGGGCCCCTCGGGGTACACGACCTCCCCGTTGCGCAGCTCGGGAAGGCCGGCGTTGGAGTGGATGAGCATGTAGCCGTCGGTGGCCCGGCGCATCTCCCCGGCCACGGCCAGCATGCCCTCGATGCCGTTGCCGCAGTTGGACCCCACCACGTCGGCCCCGGCGGCGCGCAGCTCGACCGCCGCGCGGGCGGGGGTGACTCCCATCATGGTGAAGAACCCCCGGGGCCCCTTGTCGAACACCATGGTGGCGATGGCCGTCAGGTTGGTGTTCTCCTTGACGGCCCTGACCGCCAGGGCCGCCTCCTCCAGGGCCGTCATCGTCTCGACCACCACCGCGTCGGCGCCCCCCGCTTCGAGGGCGGTGACCTGCTCCACGAAGGCCTCGAGCATCTCCCCCTGGGTGACCTCTCCCAGGGGCTCCAGGAACTCCCCGCTGGGCCCCACGGAGCCCACGACGTAGCCGCCGGGCGGAGCGGCGCTCCTGGCGTGCTCGGCGGCCAGGCGGTTGAACTCCGCCACCCTGTCGCCGTAGCCGTACTTCTCGAGCATGAACCGGTTCCCGCCGAAGGAGTTGGTGAGCACCATGTCGGAGCCGGCCTCGAAGTAGTCGGCGGCCATTCCCCGGACCAGGCCCGGCCGGCCCGCGTTGAGCTCCTCGGGGCACCCCCCCGGCTCCAGCCCGCGGGCCTGCAGGTACGTGCCCGTTGCGCCGTCGGAGATGAGGACGTCCCCCCGGGCCAGGCGCTCCATGATCGTTGGGCCCACAGCCCGCGCCGGCAGGCCGCCTAGGCGTTCCAGCTCTTCATGTTCTCCCGGAACTTCTTGGGGGCGAAGAGGCGGAGCGATATGACCGTCCCGTACATGATGGAGCCTATGACGGCAATGACGTTGAGGAAGGGCCCCGCGTAGGCCACGGCTACACCCATCACTATGGCCCCGGCGGAGAGTGAGCCCATGGCCTTGACGAGTCCCACAGGCGCGGCCAGCCCTGTACGCATTCCATATCCTCCTGCTCTTGGCCGGCGCCGCGCGAGGGCAGCCGGCTCTCTGGCGGATATTGTGTCACGAAAGGGACGGGCACGCAAGCGGGCGGGGAGAGCGGGGGGCCTGTCCAGGTTGCCGGAGGGCGCCCACGCCGCCCCTGGGTCCCGGCCTTCGCCGGGACGACGAGACAAAGGGGACGACGGGAGAAGGGGGACGGGACGACGGGTGAAGTGGTCCTGGAGGGCGCCCACACCGCCCCTGGGTCCCGGCCTTCGCCGGGACGACGGGAGAAGCGGGGCGACGAAGCAAGCGGGACGACGGGAGAAGCGGGACTACGGGAGCGAACGGCCGGGGAGTGAATTACGGGTGCGCAGCCACCCTTGACAGGACCGGCGCGTGTGCGCCTACAATGATGTGCTATGGCGTACAGAGACCTGCGGGACTTCGTTGCCTATCTGGAGGACCGCGGCGACCTGAAGCGGATAACGGCCCCCGTTAGCTGGGACCTGGAGATCACCGAGATCTGCGACCGGACGGTGAAGAGCGGGGGCCCCGCCCTCCTCTTCGAGAACGTCCAGGGCTACGACATCCCCGTACTCATCAACATCTTCGGCACCGAGCGGCGGATGGCCTGGGCCCTGGGGACCGAGCGTCTCGACGAGCTGCCCGAGCGGGTGGAGGGCCTCCTGGGACTGATGCAGGGGCCTCCCCAGGGCTTCCGGGAGAAGCTCCGAACCCTGTGGCAGCTCAAGGACCTGGCGTCGTACCAGCCCCGGGTGGTGGGCAGCGCCCCGTGCCAGGAGGTGGTGCTGGAGGGGGACGAGGTCGACCTCTTGCGGTTCCCCATCCTGAAGTGCTGGCCGATGGACGCGGGGCGGTACATCACCCTCCCCCTGGTGATGACCAAGGACCCGCATACGGGCGTGCGGAACCTGGGGATGTACCGGGTCCAGGTGTACGACAGCCGCACCGCCGCCATGCACTGGCAGACCCAGAAGGTGGGGGCCAGCCACTACAGGCAGGGGGCCGAAGAGGGCGCCCAGCGCATCGACGTGGCGGTGTGCCTGGGCGGCGACCCGGCGACCATCTGGACGGGCTCGGCCCCCCTGCCCCCCGACGTGCCCGAGCTGATGGTCGCGGGCTTCATACGCGGGGAGGGGGTGGAGCTGGTGAAGGCCCGCACGGTGGACCTGGAGGTGCCGGCCCACGCCGAGATAATCATCGAGGGGTACGTAGTTCCGGGGGACGAGCGGCTGGAGGGCCCCTTCGGAGACCACACGGGGTACTACTCCATGGCGGACACGTACCCCACCTTCCACGTCACGTGCATCACCCACCGCAGGGACCCCATCTACCCGACCATCATCGTTGGCCGCCCGCCCATGGAGGACTACTACATGGGAAAGGTGACGGAGCGGGTGTTCCTCCCGGTAGTCCGGATGGTCCTCCCGGAGGTGGTGGACATGAACATGCCCGCCGAAGGGGTGTTCCATAACCTTGTCATCGTCTCCATCAACAAGGAGTACCCGGGGCAGGCGCGCAAGGTGGTCTACGGCCTGTGGGGCCTGGGCCTCATGTCTCTGGCCAAGGCCATCATCGTGGTGGACGGGTCCGTGGACGTCCACGACCTGTCCGAGGTCACCTGGCGGGTGACCAACAACCTGGACGCGGCCCAGGACATATTCTTCGCCAGCGGGCCGGTGGACGACCTGGACCACGCGTCGCCCACGGCGAAGTTCGGCAGCAAGGTCGGAGTGGACGCCACCATCAAGGGGCCGATGGACGGCCGCGACCGCCAGTGGCCCCCGGACATCGTCATGACGCCCGAGGTGAAGGCCCTGGTGGACGGCAAATGGGCGGAGTACGGGCTATAGATTCCCAGAGCCATGCTACAGGGTCCCAGACACGGGCTGTAGATTCCCAGACACGGTCTATGGATTCCCAGACGCGGGGGGAGGGGTCGTGAGCCACGGCGAGGGCGGACCCCCGGCCCGACGGCCATGCTAGCCAAGCCCTCGGCGGTCCTTCACAAGGCGCACCTCTTCTACGAGGCGGTGCGGTTCGAGCACAGCCTGTTCGCCCTGCCCTTCGCGTACATCGGCATGTTCCTGGCCGCCGACGGGCTGCCGAGCGTGTCCCAGGTCATTTGGATCACGGTGGCCATGGTGGGAGCGCGGACCATCGCCATGTCCTCCAACCGGCTCATCCACCGGAAGGAGGACGCGGCCAATCCCCGCACGGCGGGCAGGCACCTGCCCCGGGGGCTCATCAAGCCCTGGGAGATGGCAGCCCTGCTCCTGGTCTCCCTGGGGGTCTTCTTCTTCGCGGCGTCCCAGCTAAACGAGCTGGCCCTCTTCCTGGCCCCGGTGGCCGCCGTGGTGGTGGTTGCGTACTCTTACGTCAAGTACCATAGCTGGAGCACCCACTTCGTCCTGGGTTGGGCCGACGCCATCGCCCCCGCGGGGGCATGGGTAGGGGTGGCGGGCAGCCTGAGCCCCGAGTGCGTGCTCCTGTCCTTCGGGGTCGCCATGTGGATAGGCGGGTTCGACATCATCTACGCCTGCCAGGACCTGGCGTTCGACGAGAAGTACGGGGTCCACTCGATACCGCGGCGCTTCGGGGTGCAGGCGGCTTTCCGGTGGTACCGGTGCATGCACGTCCTGACCGCGGCGTCCCTTCTGGCCGTCGGCATCTGGATGGACCTGGGGGTGCTGTACTACGTGGGCTGGGCGATCGCGTCGGCGCTGCTGGCCTACGAGCACACGTTGATCAAGCCGCACGACCTGTCCAAGCTGCAGCTCGCCTTCTTCACGATCAACGCCTACATCTCCCTGACCCTGCTCCTCTTCACGTCCCTGGCGGTGACGCTGTGAGCGCCCCCGGACCGGTGGTGGTGGGCATATCCGGGGCCAGCGGCTCTCTGCTGGCGCGGCAGACGGTGGACACCCTTCTGGACAGGGACGTGCCGGTGGCGCTGGTGTGCTCCAACGACGCCAAGCTGGTGTGGCAGGAGGAGATGGACGAGCCGTTCTCGGAGGTGCTGTCCCGGTGGAGCGAGACGCCGCACTTCACGTCCTACGGCATAGGGGAGATGAAGGCGCCCATCGCCAGCGGCACCCACCCGGTCCGGGGCATGGTGACGGTGCCCTGCAGCATGGCCACGATCGCGGCCATGGCCCGGGGGCTGGCGACCAACCTGCTGCTGAGGGCGGCGGACGTCAGCCTGAAGGAGAAGCGCCGTCTGGTGGTCGTGCCCAGGGAGACGCCTCTGCACGCCGTGCACCTGGAGAACATGCTGACGCTGGCGCGGATGGGGGTGACGGTGCTGCCTCCCGAGCCGGCGTTCTATCTGAGGCCCCGGGGAGTCGACGACATCGTAGGGTTCGTCGTGAGCAGGATAATGGTCGCCCTCGGCCTGGACGACAGCCTCCCCCGCGAGTACCAGTACCTGGGTCCCTCGTCCTGACCATGGTGGGCCTTCGGGACAACGCCAAGCGCCGGTACGTGGCGGAGATGTTCACGCGGATCGCTCCCCGCTACGACCTGATGAACGGCCTGATGACGGGGGGCATGCACCACCGGTGGCGCCGGGAGGCGGCGGCCGCGGCGACCAGGGGCGTGGGCGGCGCGGCCCTGGACGTGGCGACGGGCACGGGAGACCTGGCCCTGGCCCTGGCGCGGCGCCCCGAGGTGTCGCGGGTGGTGGGGGTGGACCTGCTGCCGGAGATGGTGGCGCTGGCGCGGGCCAAGGCCCGCAACGGGCACACGGGCAGCGCGGTGAGCTTCGCGGTGGCCGACGGCCCGTCCCTGCCCTTCCCCTCGGGCGTGTTCGCCTGCGCCGCCACCGCGTGGGGCCTGCGGAACATGCCCGACCCCAGGGAGGCGCTGGCGGAGATGGTCCGGGTGGTCAAGCCGGGGGGGATGGTGGTGTCGCTGGACTCTTTCGCGGTGGAGGGGACGCCTTGGAGCCGGGGGTTCCGCCTCTTCTTCCACCACGTGGTGCCGTTGATGGGACAGGTGTTCGCCGGCGACCGGGCCGCGTACACCTACCTGCCGCGGTCGGTGGACGGGTTCCTGTCGGCGGAGGAGCTGGAGGTCCTCATGGCCGAGGCGGGGCTGGCGGAGGTGGGCCACCGGAAGGCGGGGCTGGGCGCGGTGGGACTCCACTGGGGGAAGGTGCCGGGCTGAGGCGTGCTACTCCGCCTCCACCTCCACGTCGAAGGTGTACGAGGCGCCGCCGACGGTGACACGGACCGTGCGGCCCACCGGGTAGGCCGAAGTCGAGGGGGCTTTCGGGTCCACCTCCACGAGCCCCGAGACGGCCTGGTGCTCCGAACCGCCGGCGCGCGCCCGATACCGGTGCTCCCGGTACCGGACATACGGCAGCCCCCTGAGCTCCTCCAGCGTCCGCTCGCGCTCCTTCAGAGCCTCGTGGGCCTCATCCACCGTCACGGAGGTGAAGGTCACCGTGTCCCCGGACGCCGCCTGGGCCAGCTCCGGTATGTCGGTGGAGACGACCGTCGCGATCTTGGTGTATCCGCCGGTGGTGCCGCGGTCGGCCAGCAGCACGATGGGCATGCCGTCGCCGGTGACCTGCACGGCGCCCAGGGGGATCCCGTCGGAGATGATGTCGGCGCCCGTGACGTGCTGTATGGCCGGCCCCTCCAGGCGGTAGCCGGTGCGGTCGGACAGGTTGGTCACGCTATAGGTGGAGGAGAGGAAGGTCCGGATGCCCTCTTCGGTGAACGCGTCGTTCTGGGGGCCCAGGACGACGCGCAGATCGTGACCGCGGCCGAGGTCCGGAACGGCCTGCCCGGGGGCCTTCTTGCCCCGCAGCCCGCCGCCGGGGGGGCCGCACCGCAGGACGTCTCCGGCCTGGAGCGGGCGGCCGTCGACCCCCCCAAGCCTGGAGCGGCCATAGGTGGACCTGCTCCCCAGCACCCGTGGAACGTCGATGCCTCCGGCCACGGCCAGATAGCCCCTCATGCCGGCGCGGGCCTGACGGAAGGCCAGCACGTCGTCCCGGGCCACGGGCACCGCCTCCCACCGGGCAACGGGCGCGCCGTTGAGCTCCGGGCCCAGGTCGGCGCCGGTGACGGAGACCACCGTCGGCTCCAGGAAGCAGAGGGATGCGCCCGCGAAGGTGACCTCCAGGACCGCGTCGCCTTCGTCGTTGCCCACGAGGATGTTGGCAACCCTCAGGGAGTACTCGTCCAGAGCGCCCGACGACGGCACGCCGTAGCGCTGGTACCCGTAACGTCCCCGGTCCTGGACGGCGGTCAGGATGCCCGGCTCTACGACCTGGATGACGTCCACAGGGCTACTCGCCGGCGGCCCTGACGACGGGTTGGTACGGGCCGGACTCGACCTGTCTCTCAAGCTGCCGGAAGGTGTCCTCGGTCACGGGCACGAACCGAAGGTAGTCCCCCGCCTCGACGATCACCGGCGGGTCCCGCCCCGGGTCGAAGAGCCGGACGGGGGTGCGGCCGATGAGCTGCCACCCGCCCGGGCTCTCGATGGGATACACGCCCGTCTGCTTCTCGGCGATCCCCACAGACCCGGCGGGTATGATGGTCCGGGGCGTCTGGAGGCGGGGCGTCGCTATGCGCTCGGACATGCCGCCCAGGTAGGGGAACCCGGGGGTAAAGCCCATCATGTAGATGAGGTAGTCCGTCCCGGCGTGGATGCGGACGACCTCGTCCTGGGGAAGGCCGCAGTGCCGGGAGACGTGCTCCAGGTCGGGCCCGTACTCTCCCCCGTAGACGGTGGGTATCTCCACGACGGAGGGGGCGGAAGGGGGGGCGGCGGCCTGGGCCGCCTCCAGGGACTCCAGGCGGTCCACCAGGTCGGAGTAGGCGACCACCAGGGGGTCGTAGTAGACCAGGATGGCCCGGTAGGTGGGCACGAGCTCCAGGACGCCGGGCAGGTCCCGGGCCTCGACGGCCATGTAGAAGGCGCGGACCCTGGAGCTTATGTCCGGGGATATGGCGTTGCCGAACTCGACGGAGAGGGCCCTGTCGCCCGCCGGCAGATAGGTGGGTCGCTGGTACATCCGAGGGGCCGCCGGTCCCGGGCTACACGAGCCTGCTCAGGGGAACGATCTCGACCCCCGCCGCTTCCAGGCCCGACTTGAGGGCCACCGCCATGTCCCTGGCCCCGGGGGTGTCGCCGTGGAGGCAGAAGGTGTCGGCCCTGACCTCGATGTCCTCGCCGTTGACGGCGGTAGCGGAGCCCCGGGTCACCATCCTGATGCTGCGCTCGACGACCTCGTCCAGGTCGTGGATGACCGAGCCGGGCTTGGAGCGGGCGACCAGGGTGCCGTCGGGGTTCAGGGCCCTGTCGGCGAAGGCCTCCTGGGCCACCCTCACGCCCATCTCCCTGGCCACCTCAGCCCAGGGGGTGCCCGCCAGCACGACCAGCACGGTCTCGGGGTCCACCTCCAGCACCGCCTCGCAGATGGCCTTGGCCAGGTCGCCGCCGCCCGCCGCCATGTTGTACATGGCCCCGTGGGGCTTCACGTGCTGGAGCTTCTTGGTGCGGGTGAAGGCCGCCAGGGCCCCCATCTGGTAGACCACGTCGTCCTTGGCCTCCCCGGGGGAGACGACCATGTTCCGCCGCCCGAACCCCTGGAGGTCCGGGAAGCTGGGATGGGCGCCCACGCCGACGCCGTTCTCCTCGGCCATCTCGACGGTCTTGCGCATCCAGCCGGGGTCCCCGGCGTGGAAGCCGCAGGCCACGTTGGCCGAGGTGATGAACTTGATCACGTCCTCGTCGTAGCCCATCTTGTACATCCCGAAGCTCTCGCCCATGTCGCAGTTGAAGTCGATCTTAGCGTCCACTGTCGATGCCTCCTGAAAAGGTCTTTATCTTCCTGGGACGGCCCCAAGGGCTGGGCCCCTCCCCCTTCGGGGAGGGAGGAGAATGTGTCTGAGGGACACCCTCAGGCACCCGGCAAAGGGGCTACGCCCCTCTGCACTCCCCATGTCTCCCGGCCTCCTATGACACGCCCCATTCTTCTGGGCCCCTCCCCCCTTCGGGGAGGGAGGAGAATGTGTCTGAGGGACACCCTCGGGCACCCGGCACAGGGCACCCGGCAAAGGGGCTACGCCCCTCCGCACTCCCCATGTCTCCCGACCTCCTATGACACCCCCCATTCTTCTGGGCCCCTCCCCCTTCGGGGAGGGAGGAGAATGTGTCTGAGGAACACCCTCGGGCACCCGGCACAGGGGCTACGCCCCTCCGCACTCCCCATGTCTCCCGGCCTGTCAGGCAAGGGACCTGTGCAGCCACCAAGATTATAGCGCATGCCTACCGTTCGTGCTATACTTGCGCCCATCATGCCGGGCCTGCAGACAGGACCGCGTCGGAAGCCCTGAACCGGTGACCTCCCAGATCCAAGAGGCCGTCGAGCTGACGGTTGGCGGCTTGGCCACGGTCTTCGTACTCCTCATACTCCTGGTCGTCCTGCTGGTGCTGTTCCGGCGGCTGCTGGCCTGGGGGCCGGTGAGCAGGCTGGTCGCCGAGCCCCCGGTCCCCGAGTCCGACCCGGCCCAGCGGGACAGGGCCCTCGCCTCGGCCATCGGGGTGACCATCGCCCTGGCGGAATCGGGAAGGGGCGGCCGAGTAGGAACGGCCGAGGAGGCCTAGGCCCAGGCGGTGCCCGACCTCAACGATTACTTTCGAGAGACCGGCATCTACCACCTGGAGTGGGGCTCCCTGCTCCTGCTGGCGGTGGGCATCGGGTTCGTCCTCGTCGCCGTAGCCAAGAAGAAGGAGCCCTACGTCCTGCTGCCCATAGGGCTGGGCATCGTCCTGGGAAACCTTCCGGAGAACGCCCTCACCGAGCTGGCCGCCGGGGACCCCCTGGACGCCGGCGCCATCCAGGAGTCGGGCATCCTGGGCCTCACCTTCCACTTCGCCCTGTCGTTCTGGAACGTGCTGCCCCCGCTGATCTTCTTGGGCCTGGGGGCCATGACCGACTTCGGGCCCATCCTGGCCAACCCCAAGTCCCTGCTGCTGGGAGCGGCGGCGCAGATAGGCATCTTCGTGGCCTTCTGGGGGGCGCTGGGCCTCGACCTGGCGCCCGGCTTCGATTTCAGCAACAAGGACGCGGCCGCCATCAGCATCATCGGCGGCGCGGACGGTCCGACCACCATATTCGCGTCGGCGGTGCTTGCGCCGGACCTGCTGGGACGCACGGCGGTGGTGGCCTACTCCTACATGGCGGGCGTCGTGTTCATCCAGCCTCCCATCATGCGGCTCCTCACGACCAGGGCGGAGAGGGAGATCGTGATGCGGCCCTCCAGGGAGGTCAGCCGTCTGGAGAAGCTGGTGTTTCCCGTGATGCTCATGGTGATCGTGATCCTCCTGGTGCCGGAGGCCGCGCCCCTCATCGGGATGTTCGCCATAGGAAACCTGTTCGCCGAGAGCGGCGTGGTGCCGCGGCTGAGCCAGTCGGCATCGAACGAGGTGCTGAACGTGGTCACCATCTTCCTGATGATAGCCGTTGGCGCCCAGCTCTCGGCGGACAGGGTCCTGGAGCTGGAGACCCTGGCCATCCTGGGCCTGGGCCTGGCGGCCTTCGCCTGCGGCACCACGGGAGGCCTGATCGCGGCCAAGGTGATGAACATGGTGGTGAAGGACAAGGTGAACCCCCTCATCGGCTCGGCCGGGGTGTCGGCGGTGCCCATGGCGGCGCGGATCTCCCACATGGTGGGACAGGAGGCCAACCCCAACAATTTCCTTCTGCCCCACGCCATGGGCCCCAACGTGGCCGGGGTGATCGGCTCCGCCGTCGTGGCGGGGGTGTTCATCTCCCTGCTGAGCTAGCAGAGCAGCCGCGCACCACCCACGGAGGCCTTTGCGTAACTCCAGGCATGGGCCGAATTGCGACGGCCGACTGGATGCGCTCGTGTCTAAAGCCCCCGGGGATATGGATACCCGCGAAAGCGGGTATGACGGGTTAGGGTCTCCTGGGAGAGGTTGTACCAGACCGTGTACAGCGCGGCTGCGTGACAGTGGTGGGGGGAAGTGTGTTAGGTGGAGCCGTTCTTGCGCCGGTTCCAGTCCTCACGTTGGTCGTCGGTCAGGAGATAGCGGAAGATGAGGGTATGCAAAGACTGGAAACGGGCCTCTATCTTGTCGTCCAGTTTCTTAATTTCTGTCCGCAGGTCATCCTTGGTCGCCAGAGTGTCGGGGTGGTGGTGTGCGACCTTCTCCAGTTGCTCCAAGCGTTCCTCGGTCGTGGCCATGCCCCTCCTGGATCGAGAACCATAGCACACCTGACCCAAATGTGCTATACCACCCCGGTTTCAAACTGAGACACTACCAACAATCAGGCTTTCTTGACAGGCTGGCTGGGCGTTAGTAGTATTGAGGCTGTCTCACGAAGACCTATTGCTCCACCGACCCTATTTGGAGTGGCGGGGGGACCGGCGCCGATAAGCCGGGCAACGGGGCCGAGCCACGTCCAGGGTCCAGGGCGGCCGGCACGGGGGCAACCCGACGGCCGCCATCCAGGTGGAGATGAGGGGGGCTTGAGACCACAAGCTTCTCACACAGAGAAGCTTTATTGTTGTAGGGCACTATAGATGACAGAAGTCCAGGCCATAGAGTGGACCGGCCGGAAGCTCCGGCTGCTGGACCAGACGAAGCTCCCGGTGGAGACGGCCGTCTTCGAGGCGGGCCAGTACCGGGACGTGGTCCGGGCGGTGAAGGACATGCGGGTGCGGGGCGCCCCGGCCCTGGGGGTCGTGGCGGCCTACGGGGTGGCGATGGCGGCCAGGGACATACCCAGGGACGAGCGGAGCAGCTTCCTGACCCGGCTGGAGGAGGCGGGACGGGAGATCGAGTCCGCCAGGCCGACCGCGGTGAACATGACCTGGGCGGTGCGCCGCCTGCTGGACCTGGCGGAGGCCGAGTCCGACGTGTCCGCCGTGCCGGGCCGGCTTCTGGACGAGGCCCGGGCCATGCAGGAGGAGGACGAGGAGGTCAACCGCCGCATCGGCGGGTTCGGCAGCGAGATCGTACCCGACGGCGGCGGCGTCCTGACCCACTGCAACACGGGGGCGCTGGCCACGGCGGGCTACGGCACGGCCCTGGGGGTCATCAGGGCCGGGTGGGAGAAGGGCAAGCGCTTCCAGGTGTTCCACACCGAGACGCGCCCCTTCCTGCAGGGGGCGCGGCTGACCGCATGGGAGCTGGTGCAGCTCGGCATCCCCTCCACGCTGATCGTGGACTCCTCCGCGGGAGTGCTGCTGAACCAGGGCGAGGTGAGCTGCGTGGTGGTGGGGGCCGACCGCATCGCCGCCAACGGGGACGTGGCCAACAAGGTGGGCACGTACACCCTGGCCGTGCTGTCCAAGGAGAACGGGGTCCCCTTCTACGTCGCCGCTCCGACCAGCACCGTGGACCTCAGCCTCCCGTCGGGGGCGGAGATACCCATAGAGGAGAGGCGGGCCGAGGAGGTCACCAGCTTCGGAGGCGTCCGGACGGCGCCCGAGGGGATCGGGGTGCGCAACCCGTCCTTCGACGTCACCCCGCACAGGTACGTCGGCGGGATCATCACGGAGGTGGGGATTCTGAAGGAGCCCTACACCGAGAGCCTGGCCCGGGCGGTGACGGGCCCGCGCGGTGACGAGAGGTAGCGGGCGGGTGGCCGAGGCACGGATAGCCATCATCGGCGGAAGCGGCCTCTACGAGATGGAGGGCCTGACCGGGGTGCGGGAGGTGGGGGTGGAGACACCCTTCGGACCGCCCAGCGACGCCGTGGTCCTGGGAGACCTGGAGGGGACTTCCGTAGCCTTCCTGCCGCGCCACGGCCGCGGGCACCGCATCAACCCGACCCGGATACCCGTGCGGGCCAACATCTACGCACTGAAGACCCTGGGCGTGGAGCGGGTCATCTCCGTCAGCGCGGTGGGGAGCCTGAAGGAGGAGGTGAGGCCGCTGGACCTGCTGGTCCCGGACCAGCTCATCGACCGGACCAGGCAGCGGGCCGGGACCTTCTTCGACGGCGACATAGTGGCGCACATCGCCTTCGCCGACCCCTTCTGCGCGGACCTGAGCGCCCGGCTCCTGCGGGGAATCCAGGCCAACGGCGCGTCCGTCCATCCGGGGGGCACCTACGTGGTGATGGAGGGGCCGGCCTTCTCGACCCGGGCCGAGTCGGCGCTGTACCGTTCGTGGGGCGCGGACGTGATCGGGATGACCGCCCTCCCCGAGGCCAAGCTGGCCAGGGAGGCGGAGATGTGCTACGCGACGCTGGCCTGCGTTACCGACTACGACTGCTGGCACGAGTCCGGCCAGGACGTGACGGTGGAGATGGTCGTGGCCAACCTCAACCGGAACGCCGCCACGTCCAAGGACGTGCTGCGGAGGACGGTCCCGGGAGTCCCGGAAGGGCGAAGCTGCGCTTGCGCGCGGGCCCTCCAGGACTCTATCATCACCTCCCGGGAGACGGTGCCGCCGGAGGTCAAAGAGAAGATGCGGCCCATAACCGGGAAATACCTGAAGTAAGGAGCGCGCCATCATGCCCAGGCAAGACCCCGGCGAACCGTACTACCGCATAGACTCGGACGAGGCCGCCCAGATGCTGGCCGAGGGCAAGGACAGCGTCGCCATGGTGGACGTGAGACGCGACGACGAGTGGGTGTCGGGCCACGTGACGGGCGCGGTCCACATCCCCATAGACGACCTGCTGGGGAGGATCGACGAGCTGCCCACGGGGAAGAAGCTCCTGTTCATCTGCGCAGCCGGCGTCAGGAGCGGGCTGGCCTGCGAGATGTCCGCGGCCATGGGCTTCTCCCCGGAGGAGCTGTACAACGTCGAGGACGGCACTCCGGTGTGGATCGAGAAGAACCATCCCACGTCGTTTGGGAACGACCCCTAGTCCGGGGCGGGAACGACCCCTAGTCCGGGAACGGCCCCCGGGATTGGATACCCGCTTTGGCGGGCATGACGGGGTGATGCGGGTATGACGGTTACGGAACAGTCTCTCAGGGCGGGGACGATCCCCGGTTAAAAGGACGGACATGGCGATTCTGGTAGTTGGGTCCGTGGGATACGACACGGTGGAAACGGCGGCGGGCAGCCGTAAGGACGCCCTGGGTGGGTCCGCGACCTTTTTCTCCGTGTCGGGCAGCTACTTCGCCCCCGTGGGCATGGTCGCGGTGGTGGGGGAGGACTTCACCACGGAGTCGGTGGACCTCCTGAAGGCGCACGAGGTGGACGTATCCGGGCTCCAGAGGGCGCCCGGAAAGACGTTCAGATGGTCGGGAGTCTACGGGCGGGATGACGTGAACAGCCGGGAGACGCTGGACACCCAGCTCAACGTCTTCGCCGACTTCGACCCGCGCCTGTCCCCGGACCACCGCTCCCTGCCGTACCTGTTCCTGGCGAACATCGACCCGGAGCTGCAGCTCAACGTCCTGGGCCAGATGGAGGAGCGGCCCAAGCTGGTGGCCGCGGACACCATGAACTTCTGGATCGACGGCAAGATGGAGGCCCTGAACGAGGTGGTGCGCTCGGTGGACGTGCTGTTCGTGGACGAGAACGAGATACGCCAGCTCGCGGCGGCCCACGTGGGCGCCGTGAACGTGGTCAGGGCCGCCCGGTTCATCCAGAACATGGGGCCGGAGACGGTCATCGTGAAGAGGGGCGATCACGGGCTGATACAGTTCATGGGGGACTCCATATTCGCGGCCCCCGCCTATCCGCTGGACACGGTGGTGGACCCCACCGGCGCGGGCGACTCCTTCGCCGGGGGGTTCGTCGGGTACCTGGCCGCGACGGGCGACCTGGGCCCCGAGGCGTTCCGGCGGGCCGCCGTCGTGGGGTCGGTCATGGGCTCCTTCGCGGTGGAGTCGTTCAGCGTGGAGCGCCTCGGCGCCCTGAAACAGACGGACATAGCAGCACGGTTCCGGGACTTCGGAAACATCAGCCAGTTCGCGCCGTTGCAGAGCAACGAGACGCTGCCCTGGCGCGACGGGGCGGCGGCCCTCTGACGGCCGACGGCCCGCGAGACGCCGTTCCGACCCGAAAGGAGGAATGCTTGGCATCGAGACCCAACGGAGACATCAAGGACCCGGCACTGGCCGACAAGGGGGTTGGGCGCATAGCCTGGGCGGCCAGGGAGATGCCCGTGATCGCCCGAATCTCGGAGAGATTCCGGAAGGAGCAGCCCCTGAAGGGGTTGCGCGTCTCCGGGTGCCTTCACATCACCACGGAGACGGCCAACCTCGCCCTGGCCATGAAGGAAGGGGGGGCCGACGTGGTCCTGTGCGCCAGCAACCCCCTGAGCACCCAGGACGACGTGGCCGCGGCGCTGGTGCATGAGTACGGCATCCCGACCTTCGCCATCAAGGGCGAGGACAACGAGACCTACTACGGCCACATCCACTCGGCCCTCGACCACGGTCCCAGCATAACGCTGGACGACGGGGCGGACCTGGTGACGGCGATCCACAAGGAGCGGACCGACCTGCTGAAGAGCATCGTCGGGGGCGCCGAGGAGACCACCACGGGGGTGATCCGGCTGCAGGCCATGGCCGAGGACGGCGCCCTCAAGTACCCGATAATCGCGGTGAACGAGGCGGACACGAAGCACTTCTTCGACAACCGCTACGGCACGGGACAGAGCACCCTGGACGGCATCACGCGGGCGACCAACATCATGTGGGCGGGGAGGAAGGTCGTCGTCTTCGGCTACGGGTGGTGCGGCCGGGGAGTGGCCAACCGCGCCCGGGGCATGGGCGCCCACGTAACGGTGATCGAGGTGGAGCCAGTGAAGGCGCTGGAGGCCATCATGGACGGCTTCTCCGTCACCAACAGCATGGAGGCCGCCAAGACCGGCGAGGTGTTCATCACCGTCACCGGGGGGTTCAAGGCCATCGGGCGGCAGCACCTGGAGCTGATGCGGGACGGGGCGATCCTGGCCAACAGCGGCCACTTCAACGTGGAGATAGACATTCCGGCCCTGGAGGAGATGTCCGAGGGCAAGCACGAGATCCGCTCCTTCGTGGAGGAGTACCGGCTCAAGGACGGACGCCGCATATACCTGCTGGCGGAGGGCAGGCTGATCAACCTGTCGGCGGCGGAGGGACACCCCTCCAGCGTCATGGACATGAGCTTCGCCAACCAGGCCCTGAGCGTGGAGTACCTGGCCAAGAGCGGGGGGACCCTCGAGCCGGGAGTCTACCCCGTCCCCAAAGAGACGGACCGAGAAGTGGGCCGGCTCAAGCTGAGCTCGATGGGCATCGAGATCGACAGCCTATCTTCCGAGCAACAGGTTTACCTGGAGAGCTGGGAAGAGGGTACGTAGACCCCTCTGCGGCCCCCCTGGGAGTGGGACCGCAGAGGCCAATAAGGAGGAGGCTACATGGCCTTTAGCTTTAGCGACTCGCCCAGCTACCTTCTGACCTCGGAGTCGGTCACGGAGGGACACCCGGACAAGCTGTGCGACCAGATATCCGACGCCGTCCTGGACTCGGTGCTCGCCAACGACCCCATGGGCAGGGTGGCCTGTGAGGCCTGCGTCACCAACGGGCTCGTGGTGGTGATGGGCGAGATTACCACCGACACCCACCTGGACGTCCCGCTGCTGGTGCGGGAGACGATCAAGGGAGCGGGGTACGTCAACGCCGACTACGGTCTGGACTACAAGAGCTGCGGCGTCAGCGTGTCCATACAGGAGCAGTCGAAGGACATCAGCGCCGGCGTGTCGCGCTCGCTGGAGCTGCGGGAGAGGGGCCAGTCCAGCACGAACCGGGAGGACATGGACGCCATCGGCGCGGGCGACCAGGGCATGATGGTCGGTTTCGCCTGCAACGAGACCCCGGAGCTGATGCCCCTCCCCATCGCGCTCTCCCACAGGCTGTGCCGGCGCCTGGCCGAGGTGAGGAAGAAGGGACTCATCCCCTATCTCAGGCCGGACGGCAAGTCCCAGGTCACGGTCGAGTACGCCTACGGGGAGCCCAAGCGGATCGACGCGGTGGTCCTCAGCGCCCAGCACTCGCCCGAGGTGGAGAACGACGTGATCTCCAGGGACCTGATGGAGCACGTGGTCCGCGAGATCGTGCCCGAAGAGCTGATGGACCCGGACACGAAGTATTACATGAACCCCAGCGGGAGGTTCGCCATCGGAGGCCCCGCGGGGGATACAGGGCTGACGGGGCGAAAGATACTGGTGGACACCTACGGCGGCCTGGCCAGACACGGCGGGGGCGCCTTTTCGGGGAAGGACCCGACGAAGGTGGACCGGTCCGGGGCCTACGCGGCGCGCTACGTCGCCAAGAACCTGGTGGCGGCGGGACTGGCCGACAGGATGGAGGTGCTGGTGTCGTACGCGATAGGGGTCGCCACGCCGACCTCCGTGAGCCTGGAGGCCTTCGGCACCGGCAAGGTGGACGACCAGGTCATCCACGACCTGGCGGTCAGCCACTTCGATCTCCGGCCGGCGGCCATAATCGAGGACCTGAACCTGAGAAGGCCCATATACAAGGACGTGGCGGCCTACGGCCACTTCGGCCGGGACGACCTGGACCTGCCCTGGGAGCGAACGGACAAGGCAGCCGAGCTGCGGGCCGCGGCCGGGCTGTAAGGGGCGCGGCTGGATTCCGGCTCGGGGGCCGTAAGGACGGCGGGCCCGGGGGCCGTAAGGACGGCGGGCCCGGGGGCCGGAATGACCGGGCGCTCGGGGGCCGGAAGGACGGCGGGCAGGCCGGGAACACGTGATGGCTAGCATCAAGTTCGGCACCGACGGCTGGCGCGGCGTCATAGCCGACGACTTCACCTTCGACAACGTTGCCCTGTGCGCCCAAGGGGTGGCCAGGTACCTCCAAGAACAGGGCGCCGTGGACGGCAGCCTGGTGGTGGGCTACGACACCCGTTTCGCGTCCAGGGAGTTCGCGGAGCGGGTCGCCGAGGTGATGGCGGGCAACGGCATACCCACCCTCCTCACGTCGTCTCCGGCGCCAACGCCGGTGGTCAGCTACAACGTGCTGCACCGGAAGGCCCCGGGCGCGGCCATAATCACCGCCAGCCACAACCCCGCCGGATGGAACGGCTTCAAGTTCAAGCCCGACTACGCCGGGAGCGCCACGCCCGAGATAACCGACCGCCTGGAAGCGGAGATAGGCGAGGCCGAGGCCGCGGGAGTCCGGTCGCTGCCGCTGGAGACCGCCAGGGGCCGGGGACTGGTCCGTGACCTCGACCCCGCGCCTCCCTACCTGGAGCAGGTGGCCCGGCTGGTGGACCTGGAGGCCATCTCGCAGTCGGGCATCCACGTCGTGGTGGACGCCATGTACGGAGCCGGCGCCGGGTACGGCGCGGCGCTGCTGCCGCGACTGGCCACGTTGACCGAGATCCACGGGCACGTCAATCCAGCCTTTCCCGGGCTGGAGCGGCCGGAGCCGGTGGACTCCAACCTGGCCGACCTGTCCCAGGCCGTGCTGGAGCGCGGCGCCGACGTCGGCATCGCCTTCGACGGAGACGCCGACAGGGTGGGCATCGTGGACGAGAAGGGACGGTTCATCACGCCCCTCCAGACCTACGGGCTGCTGGCCCTGTACCTGCTGGAAGCCCGGGGGGAGCGCGGGGCCCTGGTGAAGTCGCTGACGACGACCTCCATGGTGTATTCCCTGGGGGAGCGCTACGGAGTGCCGGTGTTCGAGACGGCGGTGGGCTTCAAGCACATCTGTCCGATCATGATCCGGGAGAACGCGCTGATGGGCGGGGAGGAGAGCGGGGGCTTCGGGTTTCGGGGGCACATTCCCGAGCGAGACGGCCTGCTGAGCGGCCTCCTGGTGCTGGAGCAGATGGCGCGGTCGGGGAAACGGCCGTCGGAGCTGCTGGAGGAGCTGTACGGCCTGGTGGGGCCCCACCACTACCGGCGCAGGGACAGGTCCTTCCCCGCAGAGGACAGGGACCGTCTCTCGGCCAGACTGGAGCAGGCCGAGCCCGACCGGATCGCCGGCACGCGGGTGGTCCGCGCCGACTCCCTGGACGGGCGGCGGTACACCCTCGCCGGGAACGAGTGGGTGCTGATGCGGTTCTCGGGCACGGAGCCGCTGTTGCGGACGTACGCCGAAGCCGGGAGCCCCGAGAAGGTGGAGGCGCTCCTGGACGCCGCCGAAGAGCTGCTGGGGCTGTAAGGCCCGCCGAAACGCCCGGTTTTACGCCGTCTGTCCATAGCCGAGGTATTGATAAGCGGGAGCTATGCGTTTAGAATACAGTTTTGCTGCGAAAAATCCGAACAGGGGGGCAGGTGATTGAATGTCCTTGGAATTCACCTGATGCTAGAGTTGAGGGAATGCAACCCGGAGCTACTGGATGACCTACCCTACATTCGGGAGACCCTCAAGAGGGCGGCCACCGAAGTAGGGGCGCACATCGTAGGCGACACCTTCCACCACTTCCAACCCCACGGCGTCACCGGAGTCCTCGCCATCGCCGAGTCGCACATCTGTATCCACACGTGGCCGGAGTACGGGTACGCGGCGGCAGACATCTTCACGTGCGGGACCTCCTTCGACCCACGGGACGCGGCGCAGATACTAGTGGACGGCCTGGAGTCCAGGGACCACACCATAACCCAGCTGCGCCGAGGCGTCCTTCCCCAGACCGTGCCCAGCTCCTAGCCATGGACACCCCGGGCAAGTGGCACTTCGAGCTGGTCACCAACGACATGATGGTCCTCTACCGGATCAAGGACGTGGTCCACACGGGTAAGACCAGCTACCAGGACGTGGACATCCTGGACACCGAGACGTTCGGCCGCTGCCTGGTCCTGGACGGCAAGACCCAGTCCACCGAGGTGGACGAGCACGTGTACCACGAGGCGCTGGTCCATCCCTCCCTACTCCTGCACGGGGGACCCGGGTCGGTGTTCATCGGCGGCGGCGGAGAAGGGGCCACCCTGAGGGAGGTGCTGGCGCACCGGAGCGTGGAGCGGGTGACGATGGTCGACCTGGACGCGGAGGTGGTGGACCTGTGCCGCCGCTTCCTGCCCCGGCACCACCGGGGGACCTTCGACGACCCGCGCGTCGACCTGCGCCACGCGGACGCCCGGGAGTACCTGGCCTCCACCGCCGATACCTACGACGTCATCGTGCTGGACCTGGTGGACCCGCTGGAGGGGGGGACCTCCTACCTCCTGTACACCAGGGAGTTCTACGAGATCGCCAAATCGAAGCTCAAACCCGGCGGCGTACTGGTGACCCAGGCCGGGCCCGCGGGGTTGCTGAACTACGGCGAATGCTTCACGGCGGTGGCCAGGACCCTGTCCGCCGTCTTCCCTCGGACCTATCCCTACGGCATCTACATCCCCGCCTTCACCACCCTGTGGGGCATGGTGACGGCCTTTGCAGACAGCCCTTCGGCTTCTCCGACCCCCAGCCCGCAGGACCCGGACCCCGGCCACATCGACCGCCTGATCGGCGAGAGGATGGCGACGGAGCCCCGGTACTACGACGGGCTCACCCACCGGAGCATGTTCGCCCTTCCCAAGTACCTGCGGAGGAGCATTGCGGAGGAGCAGCGCCTGGTGACCGACCGGGAACCCGTGTTCATGATCTGACGGCGGTGCGCCGGGTCCTCGAAAGAGGAGCAACCGGCGGCCTCCGGCGGGCGGTCACTCCGCAGACCCGGACCCCTTGGACGCCTCGTCGCCGTTTTGCCCCAGGAAGGTGCGCCTGACGGTTTCCTCAAGGAGGCCGTGGACCTTGATGATGGTCCTGCCGGTGAGCACGGCCACGGCGAGGAGCAAAAGGACGGGAACAGGCACCGAGAGGGGCCCCAGAGATAGGAGCTCGGTGACCAGTGGGATGGTCCAGACGGCCGTCATGATGAGGATCACCGCCAGGAGGCTGTCCCGGAACATGTTGCGCAAGGCGCCCCTGTGCCACATGGTGGAGGAGTCGACCCGGTCGCCGAAGATGTTGGCGCTGAGGGCGTCGGCCATGACCCTGAGCTGCCGCCAGAGGATGGCCCCGGCGGGGACGCACAGGACTATCGTCGCGGAGCCGACGATCAGCCCCAGCACGCCCTTCTGCAGGTTGACCAGCTCGGCCAGCGGCTCCACGAACCGCACCAGGAAGGTCCCCGCGGTGATCAGCACCACTATGATGCCCAGGTTGAGTATGATCACGCGGCCGGACTGCTGGATCACCTCGGTGACCTCGCTCCTGAACGTAAACGCCCGGCGCAGGGCGCCCAGCCAGAAGGAGAGCTGGGTAACGTAGTAGGAGAGAAGGCGGGGAGACCTGCGCGCCAGCAGGCCGGCCGTACGGTCGGAGGAGCGGAAGATGAAGGGGTACACGACGGAGGTGATGGCGGTGGTGACGGCTATGATGGGATAGAGGGACGGGGCAATGGCCTTGTGGTCGGCCCCCACCTTCACCATGGCAAGGGAGAACTCGCCGATCTGGGGCATCCCGGTGCCCACCTGCAGGGCCGTCCGGCCGTCGTGACCGGTCACGAAGGTCCCCAGGGTGTCGGCCAAGACCTTGCCCGCCACGAACACGACCGAAACGATCAACGCGGGGCCGATGAACTGCGAGAAGAGGGAGAGGTCGACCAGCATGCCCACGGATACGAAGAACAGGGCGGCGAACATGTCCCGCACCGGGCCCATGACCTGCAGCATCTCTTCGGCGTGCTCGCTGTCCCCCAGCACGGTCCCGATGATGAATGCGCCCGCGGCCGCGGATACGCCCAGCTCCCCGGCCACGAGGGCAAGCCCGAAGCACAGGGCCAGCCCGGTGATGAGCAGGGTCTCCCGGGACTTGAACCTGGCCACGTAGTCTATGAGCTTGGGGGCCAGGAGCCCGCCCAGGACCAGGGCGGAGACCATGAACACGGCCAGCTTGACCACGAGGACGCCGACGCCCGCGGCGTTGGCCGTGCCCGTGGTGGCGACGCCGGACAGTATGCTAAGCAGTATGACGGCGACGAAGTCCTCGACCACCAGGATGCCGATGATGAGCTGCCCGCGGGTCGTCAGGAGCTGGTCGCTGTCCCGCAGCATCTTTACCAGGACCGCCGAGCTGCTGATGGAGAGGGCGGCCCCCAGGAAGAAGGACTCCTTGCCCGACCACCCCAGCAGCAGGCCCACCTCGTAGCCCACGGCGAGCATGAAGGTCATCTCGATGACCCCGATGAGGACCACCCGGAAGCCCACCTGGCGTATGCGCTCCCACCCGAACTCCAGGCCCAGGGCGAAGAGAAGCAGCACCAGCCCCAGGTCGGAGAGCAGCCGTATCGTCTCGACGTTGTGGATGGGAGGGTCGGGCAGGGTGAAGGGGCCGACGATGAACCCGGCAAGGAGGTAGCCCAGGATGGGCGGAAGGTTGAGCCGCCGGAAGAGCACCAGGGCCCCGCCCGCGACGGCCATGATGATTGCGAAGTCCCGTACTAGTGCGAAGTCCTCTGACATGGTATAGGCGGCGGCCCGAGGTTACCGACAAGCGTGGATTATATCAGGCCCTCGGGCGTGGGCTCATTGGTATAAGCGGGTGACATATTGGGAAAATCGTGGGGAGGGCATGCCTGGACGAGGCCCTGGACGAGGGGCCGGTCCGACGAAGCGCCAGGCCGACCGACGGGGGAGCCGGGTCGGTCAGCCGTCGCGGCGTTCGTAGACCTGGAGCCGGTGCCTGAGGCTGTCCACGATGAACACCCTGCCATCGGCGTCCAGCTTGACGGCCGTCGGACCCCACAGCCTGCTCTCCACGTTGGCCGACTCGTCCCGGACGAAGTCGCCCCAGGGAGTCCGCTCCACCGGAGGCTCCAGGTTGGCGTTGTCGCGCTCTTCCAGAATGTCCTCATTGGCCAAGAACCACTCCCGGGCCCACTTGGAGTACCCCGACTCGCCCCGGAGCTTGGCGATGAACGTCCCGTCGGGGCCCAGCACCTGCACCCTCTCGTTGCCCCAGTCGGCGACGTAGACGTTGCCCTCCCGGTCCACCGCGACCCCAGCGGGCCGGTGGAGCTCTCCGTCGCCGTGGCCGGAGGAGCCGAAGGTGGCCAGGTGCCTTCCCTCGGCGTCCAGCTTCTGTACGCGGTCGTTCCGCCAATCGGCCACGTATACGTTCCCGTCGTGGTCGACGGAGATGCCCCAGGGCATGTCGAACTCTCCCTCGCCGCTGCCCTTCCCGCCCCAGGTCGCCAGGCACCTTCCGTCCCTGGTCCACCTCTGGATGCGGCAGTTGAGCCCGTCGACCACCAGGAGGTTGCCGTCGCTGTCGAAGGCGATGCCGGCGGGGTGGTCGAACTCGCCGTCGCCGCTGCCCCGGGCGCCCCAGCTAGTGAGGAACCGCCTGTCCTTGTCGAAGACGGTAATGCGGCTGAGGGCTTCGTCGGAGACGTACAGGTTGCCGTCGGAGTCCAGGGCGGCGCACGCGGGCCACATGATCTCGCCGTCCGCGGAGCCGCCCGTGGAGAACTCCCCGAGGAAGTCACCGGCGACGTTGCATACGGTGACGCGCTTGGTGGAGCGGTTCCCCTCGAAGTCCAGGTTGCCCCGGCTGACCACGTACAGGAGGCCGTGGCGGCCGATGGCGACGTCCACCGGGTTGGTGAAGCCGAACCCCCTGATGGCATAGCAGCCGACAGTATGGGTGTATCGATAGGGGGCCTTGGTCATCATCGCATCTCTCCGGGCGCCCGAGGGTGCGTCAGCCCAGCTGGTACTCCCTGGTCGCGACTATGAGCTGGAGGGTCTCGGTGACCCGCCGGGCGGCGGCGCGGTCCTCGTCGGGGGTCCCGAACCGGACGTCGCCGCCGCGCTCGGTGTAGGCCAGCAGCTCGCTCCTGGTCCGCTGGGACACCTGGAGGGGACCCATCAGGTCCAGGCACGTGTCCACGAGGGCGTCCGCGGACACGCGCTCTCCCCGCGCCCTGACCCTGTCCACGATGGACCGGACCCCGGGCTTGTCGGCGTTGTCGAACTGTCCGGCGGCGAAGTTGACCCGTTCCACCAGGCTGCCGGTGGTGATCCACTCCACGCCGGTGTGCCACCCTTCCACGCTGGGGGGGTCGCCGAGACTCTGTCCCATGATCCCCGGCTGGCCGCCTATGAGCTCGTCGTCCACCTCGGGGAACCTGAGGCCCCCCGAGAGGCGGGCCGCGCCGGCGACCATCTCCGCGGGGCTCTTCACCTTCTGGAAGGCGGCGTCCTTGAAGAAGTCCGAGTTGAACAGGGTCCGCAGCATGGACCGGACCTGGTATCCGTGCTCGAAGTAGGCGTCCATCAGGGCCTGTACGGCGTCGGGGTCCCGAGGGGGCACGGTGTTCCACGCCGGCACCTGCGGCTCGTCGGCGACGAAGAAGTTGTACAGGTGGCGGGACAGGAACCGGGCGGTGGCGGGCTGACGGCAGACGATGTCGATGATGTCCTCGCCGTTGAAGTGGCCAGTGTGGCCTAGGAAGGTCTTCTCGCTGTCGTCGTGGTCGCCGTCCACGTACTCGAACTGGTAGTCCTGGCGCCCGTAGGGCTCGACGTTCATCTGCTCCGCCCTGGCGGTGTGGAGGGAGGGGTTCCTTATGCTCCAGCCGGTGAAGGCCCGGGAGACCTCGTAGACGTCCTGCTCGGTGTAGTTGCCGACCCCCATGGCGAACAGCTCCAGCAGCTCCCGGCCGTAGTTCTCGTTGTAGCCGTCCTTGTGGTTGTCCTTGTTGTCCAGCCAGAAGATCATGGCCGGGTCCCTGGACAGCTCCAGCAGCAGGGTGTGAAAGCTCGCCAGGCCGTGGAAACGGAACATGTCGATCTGATTGGCGATGACCCTGGGCTGGCTGAGCTTGGTATACCCCGTGGCGAAGACGCCGTGCCAGAAGAGGGATATCTTCTCCTCGAGGGGCCGGCGGGTGTGGACCATGCGGTAGACCCAGTGGGCCTGGGTGGGCGCGGGGGCGAAGAAGCTGTTCATGCCCACGTGGTAGCGGCGGAGGATGTCGTCGTCGTCGATGGCGGGGGGAGCCTCCTCGGGGTGGAGCAGCCGCTCCACCATCGCCTCGTAGCCAACGTCGACGTACCTCTCCAGCTCGTCGCGGGTGGCGCCAAAGCCGGCCCGGCGCATCAGGTGGGCCATCAACGCGATATCTGTCGACGACATTTGCTCTCCTTTCGGTGCCCGGTCACATCTAGTCTACATCCATTCAGGGTCCTTATCAATTCCCCGTGCGGTGGCCGTGGCCCTCGAAGCGCCTGGTCCATCTTGGGCCAAGGGTTGAGCCGTGTCGATTACAAGGCCAGGGGGACGGTCTTCGAGCTGCGCATGACGTGGTCGCGGGTAACGAGAGGGATGTTGTGCACGACGCTGGTAGCGGCGATGATCTCGTCCGCGGAGTCGCCGCTGAAATCCAGGTGTGTCGACGCGCGGGCAACGGCGAGGTCGATGGGCCAGACGTGCAGTTGCCCCAGGATGCGTACCACCTCCCAGTCGTCCAGGACCATATCCACCCGGCCGAGCTGGACGAGCTTGGCCAACTCCCAGAACACTATGGACGACACAGACCATCTGCCCCCGGCCAGCAGGCCCTCCTCAGCGGGCCGAAGCCCTCCACTCAGCGCAAATATGAGGATGTGTGTATCAAGATTTAGCATCGGCATCCCAGTCGAGGCCGGTGTCGAATATGTTCCCCCTGATCCTCACCTTGTGCCGCAGACTCCCTATCAGCTCGGCTCCCTGGTTGTCGTATGGAAGGACACGGGCAACAGGCTTGCCGTGCTTCGTGACGACAAGGCCGTCGGCGTCAAGCTGGTCCAACAACGCCAGGCACTGTTCCTTGAACCTTGCGGCCCCGATCTCTTTCATTCGTCACCCCTCTGCCAATATAGTCATATTATATGACTAGTCGGCCTTTATGTCCATTATGCCGGGCCGATGAAGGCAGGGCCGGCGGAGACCGGCGGCCGGGGGAAAAGGCGGCGAAGCCTAGCGCGAGCCGTCCACCTGCACGGTGACGATGTCCACGTCGTGGTACTTCTGGTGGCGCACGGACGACGCGTAGTGACGCAGCAGGCGGAAGGATATCTCCCGGCCGTCGGAGATGTCCGGCGTCCCTCCCAGGTACGACAGCCGGTCCTCCAGGTTCTCGCCCCCGGAGGCCGATACGAACTCCAGCTCCGCCCCTCCGCCGCTGCGGCGGGTGGTCACTATCAAGCGTCGTCCCCTGTCCCCGTCCAGCTCGTCGCCCGCCTCCGAGGAGAGGCTGGCCAGGGTCTCCTCCCCCACCAGCATCAGCCGCTGGGACGAGGCCCGGTCCCACCCGGCCCTGGACGCGAACTCGCCCAGGAACTCTCTCAGCTTGGGCAGGACCTCCGAGTCCAACGCGGCCTCCATGCGCCTGCGCCGGGGGGCCGTCAGCTCCAGGAACACCATCATGATCACCGCGACCAGGGCGCCCGAGGTCATGCCGTTGCCCAGCAGGACGCTCAGGAAGCCGTCTCCCAGCAGGTCGGGGAAGATCCACTGGTTCTGGAACCCCGAGCCGATCCAGAAGGCCAGCCCGGCGACGGCGGCCTTCCGGTGGTCCACGCCGTCCTGGATGATGATCTTCATCCCCTGCACGAAGAGCATCCCTATGAGGACGGTGATGTAGGCGGCGGCCACCGGGGCGGGAATGGCGATCACCAGCGCCGTGAACTTGGGCAGGAACGCCACCACTATGAAGAGGGCGCCGATGACCACCCCCACCCGCCGGGCGGCGATTCCGGTGACCTCGGCAAGGGAGATGCTGGAGGAGTAGGTGGTGTTGGGGAGGGTCCCGGCGATGCCCGACAGCAGGTTGCCCACGCCGTCGGCGTTCAGGGCGCCCTGCACCACCCGGAAGTCCGTCGCGCGGGGCTTCCGCCGGGACACCCGCTGGATGGCCACGCCGTCTCCGACGGTCTCTATGGCGCCCACCAAGGTGACCACGACGAAGGCCGGGAGGAGGGCCCAGAACTCGCTGCCGGGGGTCAGGTCGTATCCCGGCCAGGAGCCCACGGGCACGCCCGCCCACGGCGCGTCGATTATCTGCTGCACGTCGTACAGGCCGAAGGGCGCGGCGACTATGCTGCCGACGGCTATGCCGATGATGGGCGACCACAACCGCCATGTCGGAGGGCCCCGCAGCACCAGGGCGACCACGGTGGCCAGGGTGGCGAAGGCCGCCGCGGGGGCCGCGGCCCGGGGGGCGCCCTCGGGCGCGTCGGTCAGGGTCCCGAACACTATGGGCATCACCGTGGCCGCGATCAGCATGATCACGGCACCCGAGACGACGGGGGTGAATATCCGGCGCAGCAACGAGAGGCGCGCCGCCAGGAGGAACTGGAAGAGGGAGGATATGACCACGAGGCCCGCCATGGTGGACGGGCCGCCCTGGACCAGGGCGGCGACACAGACGGCGATGAAGGCCCCCGAGGTGCCCATGATGAGCACGTGCCCGGCCCCCACCCGCCCGACGCGGACGGCCTGGAGAATGGTGGTGATCCCGCTGATCACCAGGGCCGCGAACACGCCCCAGGACAGGTAGGAATCGGGCTGCTCGGCGATCCTGGCCACGATGACCACGGTCAGGACCACCGGGGCCACGATCAGCATGGCGGCCTGGAGGCCTGCGCCAAAGGTCAGCAGGGGGGTGGGGTTCTCATCCGGCTCGTACCGGACGCTCTCGTTTTCGCGCGCTTCAGCCAAGGGACACGTCTACCCGATCCGCAGCGGCCATGACGCCACCGTAATGGACTTGATAAGGGGGCATCAACTTTATACTAAAACCCATTGGAGTTGTCCAGAGGGCCGCGCCACGCCTCGGCCCCTGCTTGTCGCCCGCATGGATGGATTCCTCGCTCCGCTTCGCTGTGCTCGGAATGACAGGACGGGAACCGTGGGGAGGCACGGCAGACGCGGAGGTCGGGCGGGACGCGGAGGTCGGGCGGGACGCGGAGGTCGGGCGGCAGGATGGCAAGAGGGAGGCGCGGCCCCCCCGGATTCCCGCGTGCGCGGGAATGACGGGTGGGTGGGGTCGGCAGGGCCGTTCTCCCGGGCGCGGGAGTGACGCTAGTGCTATACTCACTAGGCTACGGTGTACAGGACCCGTGTGACTTGGCCGTGACCTTTAGGACAGAGGTTGGGGCCAATCTTGCCCCGGGCCCGCACCCGGCCCGGTGAGGGAGGGACGATGACCCGGCCCGATAGCCTCCAACAGGAGATAGAGACCCTCCGGGAGCGCCTGAACCGCCTGAGCGAGGCCAGCCTCCGCATCAACGAGAGCCTCGACCTGGACACGGTGGTGCAGGACGCGCTGGACAGCGCCCGGTCGCTGACGGACGCCCGGTACGGCGTGATCACCCTTCTGGACGATTCGGGGGAGGTCCAGGACCTCCTGGCTTCGGGGCTGACCCCCGAGCAGGCCCGGGGGTGCTGGGACATGCCGGACGGGACGAGGTTCTTCCAGTACCTGAACACCATTCCCGGGCCCCTCCGACTGCGGGACTTCTACAGTCACGCCGGGTCCCTGGGGCTTCCCGAGCTCCGCCCTCCGGTGCCGGTGAGCTCCCCCTTCGCCTTCCTGGCCGCGCCCATCAGGCACCGGGGCCAGCGCGTCGGCGGCATCTACGTCGCCGAGAAAGAGGACGGCGGGGAGTTCAGCCTCGAAGACGAGGAGACCCTGGTGACCTTCGCCTCCCAGGCCGCCCTGGTCATCGCCAACGCCCGGCGGTACCGGGAGGAGCACCGCGCCAGGAAGCACCTGGAGGCGGTGATCGACACCTCGCCCGTGGGCGTAGCAGTGTTCGACGCCAGGACGGGCCAGCCGAGGTCGGTCAACCGGGAGGCGAGGAGGATAGTCGGAGAGCTGCACGGGCCCGACGACTCGGCGGAGGACCTTTTGGAGGTGCTGACCTTCCGGAGGACGGATGGGCACGAGGTCTCCCTGGCGGAGTTTCCACTGGCCCAGGCCCTGAGCACAGGCGAGGCGATACGGGCAGAGGAGATCGTCATCCAGGTGCCGGACGGCCGGTGCATCACCACCCTGGTGAACGCGACGCCCATCCACTCGGAGGAGGGCTGCGTCGAGTCGGTGGTCGTCACGGTCCAGGACATGACGCCGCTGGAGGAGCTGGAGAGGCTCAGGGCCGAGTTTCTGGGCGTGGTGAGCCACGAGCTGCGGACGCCCCTCACCTCCATCAGGGGCTCGGCAGACACGCTGATGGAGGCCTGGGCCGACCTGGACCCCGCCGAGATGCACCAGTTTTTCAAGATCATCCGGGAGCAGGCCGACCACATGCGGGACCTGATCGGCAACCTGCTCGACGTGGCGCGCATCGAGATGGGCACCCTGTCCATGAATCCCGAGTCCATCGAGCTGGGCAGGGTGATCGACGACGCCAGGAGCCGGTTCCTTCTGGGAGGCGGCGGGGACAGGCTCCGCATCGACGTCGCCCCGGACCTGCCCCCAGTAATGGCGGACCCGCGGCGCATCGTCCAGGTGTTGGTGAACCTGCTGTTCAACGCCGCCAAGAACTCCGAGGAGCGCTCCGCCATCCGGGTGACCGCGGTGCTGGAGGAGCTGTACGTCTGCGTCTCCGTCTCCGACGAGGGCAAGGGCATATCGGCGGAACGCCTGCCCCACTTGTTCCGGAAGTTCTCCCGCAGCGAGACCGAGGAGCAGGAGAGCCCGACCGGCCTGGGCCTGGCAATCTGCAAGGGGATCGTCGAGGCCCACGGGGGCCGTATATGGGCGGAGAGCGAGGGGCCGGGCCTGGGAGCGCGGTTCACCTTCACCCTCCCGTTGGCGGTGTATGCGGCCATGCCGGAGGGAGGGGACGAGGGCTCCGCGGAACCGGAGGTGAGTGCGGGCACCCGGGAGCGCATCCTGGCCGTAGACGACGACGCCCAGACGCTGCGGTACGTTCGGGACTCCCTGGCGAGGGCGGGCTACACGCCCGTCATCACCAGCAACCCGGAGGAGGTCTACCAGCTGGTGAAGACAACCCGCCCCGACCTGGTCCTGCTGGACCTGGTGCTCCCCGGGACCGACGGGATCGGGCTCATGAAGGGCATTTTCGAGATTGCGGACGTGCCCGTGGTCTTCCTCTCCGCCTACGGGCAGGACCAGATCATCGCCAAGGCCTTCGACATGGGGGCCTCCGATTACGTCGTCAAGCCCTTCTCTCCGACAGAGCTGGTGGCGCGGATCAAGGCGGCGCTGCGCAAGCCGCAGGGGCGCGACCAGTCGGAGCCGCTGGAGCCCTACGTGGTGGGAGACCTGGCCGTCGACTACGCGGAACGCCTGGTGACGGTGGGCGGAGGGCCCGTGCGTCTGACCGCCACCGAATACCAGGTCCTCTTCGAGCTTTCGGTCAACGGCGGCAGGGTGCTGGCCCATCACCAGCTCCTGCAAAGGGTGTGGGGCCTTGGGAACTCGGGAGACGGCCGGCTGCTGAGGACAGTAGTGAAGCGGCTCCGCCGGAAGCTGGGAGACGACGCCGCCAACCCCAGCTACGTCTTCACGGAGCCCCGGGTCGGCTACCGCATGCCCAAGCCGGAGCCGCCGAAAGCGGCGGCCCGGTGAACGCGTAGCTCTCCACGCGAACCGCCGACGGCGCGGCCTGAAACATTCCCGGCGCGTCATCCTCACGCCACCCGTCATTGCCATGACAATGATCGCGGCGCGCCCGTCCGTCACTCTTCCCGCGCCAAACGTTCAGGGGCGCACTTGCGCGCCAAGGCCGCCCCTGGTGTACACTTGGATGCGTCGCCGGACCCAATCCCAGACCCGCGGAGGTGAGAGATGCAGCCAGACTCGCTTCCCGACCGCCGCCCGGGGGAGGCCCCGCCGATCGACCCGGTTGTGGTGGAGGTGCTGGGCAGCGCCGTGCTCTCCGTCGCCGAGGAGATGGGCGAGGCCCTGATCCGGGCGGCCTACTCCTCGAACATCAAGGAGCGCAAGGACACCTCGGCGTGCATCTTCGACATCCAGGGACGGACCCTGGCCCAGGCGTCCCACATACCCATGCACCTTGGCTCCTTCCTGGGGGTCGTGGAGTCGGTGCTGGAGCGGTTCCCCCGGGACACGATGGCCGAGGGGGACATGTTCATCGGCAACGATCCCTACACCGCGGGGGGGACCCACCTGCCCGACCTGACGATAGTGGCCCCGGTGTTCCACGACGGCGACCTGGTGGCCTTCCTGGCCAACCTGGGGCACCACGCCGACTTCATCGACCGCGGGGAGGGCCGCCACATCTTCCAGGAGGGGCTGCGCATCCCGCCCATGAAGATCATGGAGCGGGGGGAGGTGCGGGCCGAGGTCCTGGACATCATCCTGACCAACTGCCAGGCGCCCCACGACAGGCTGGGGGACCTGCGGGCACAGTTCGCCGCCACCAGGCTCGGGGCCCGCAGGTTCGTGGAGCTGTGCGAGCGGTACGGCAGGGACCTCCTCTTCCAGGCCATCGAGGAGCTGCTGGACTATACGGAGCGGCGGACGCGGGCGGGGATCTCCAGGATCCCCGACGGCACCTACGAGTTCAGCGACCTGTTCGACAGCGAGAAGCTGCCCGGGTCCCTGGAGATGCACGTGCGGGTCCAGGTGTCGGGAGACGAGATGCACCTGGACTTCCGCAACAACCCGGCCCAGGTGCCGGCCAACCTGAACCTGCTGTGGCAGGGGCTCCTGGCGGCCGTGTACTACGCGGTGAAGAGCCTGGTGGACCCGGCGCTGCCGCCCAACGCCGGGATGTACCGCGCCATCCAGGTGACCGCGACGCCCGGCTCCATCGTGAACTGCGTCTCCCCGGCGGCCGTGAGCTGGCGCACGCAGGTGGCGCAGCGGGTGGTGGACCTGGTCCACGGCGCCCTGGCCCAGGCGTTGCGGGGGGGCGTGACCGCAGCCCACAACGGGGCCACGACGGGCATGGAGATATACGGCACCAACCCCGCCACCGGCGGCTACTACTTCCACTACGAGAGCCTGGGCGGCGGGTTCGGCGCCCGGGCCACCAAGGACGGCCTGGACGGGGTGCAGGTGCACGTCACCAACACGACGAACCTGCCCATCGAAGCGTTGGAGATGGAGTTTCCCATTCTGGCCGACCGGCTGGAGCTCGTGGCAGACTCGGGAGGCCCGGGCCGCTTCCGGGGCGGCATGGGCTTCGAGCGGAGCTACAGGGTGGTGAGGGGCAGGGCCGCCACCTCTCCCAGCATGACGAGGCGGCTCTCGCAGCCGTGGGGCCTCTTCGGCGGCCATGGGGGCGCCTCCGCGAGACTGGTGGTCCGCCGCGGCGACGGCACCGAGGAGGACGTGACCCGGCGGTCGGAGCCCCTGCACCTCGAGGAGGGGGACTCGGTGGCGGTGTTCACACCCGGGGCCGGGGGGTACGGGGACCCCCGGGAGCGCGACAGGGCGCAGGTGGTCCGGGACCTGAGAGAGGGACGGATCAGCCGGCGGGCGGCCACGGAGAGCTACGGGCTGAGCGACGACGAGGCCCGCCGGGCCCTGGACGGCAATGGGACGGCGGCGGAGTAGGATGGCCCCGCGCACCTGTGACGGGTGCGGCCTCCCCTCGGGGGACACGATCGTGGTGTCGGCCCGCTACCGTTTCTGCCCGGACTGCCACCCGGTGTGCTGCGTCTGCCGCCGCTCGTCGGGAGGCGACGGGGAGACGGAGAGGGACGACTGGCGGGTGAACGGGTTTCGGATAAACAACCGCCAGTTCATCTGCGGCGGATGCCGGGGGACCGGGCGGCGGGCGGCCCCGGGGGCCGAGCCCGGCGCCGGCCCCGCGGGCGGGACAGCGGGCGCAGCCGCATGACGGCCACCCCCCTGAAAAGCCGAGGGCCCCGTCTGCACGGGGCCCTCTCTAAGCTGGTCTACAGTGCTCTAGAAGCCTCGGGGGCTGGTGCCCCTTTGACGGCTGAAGCAGTCGCTGCAGTACACCGGTCTGTCGCCCCGGGGGCGGAAGGGGACGGTGGTGTCGATGCCGCACTCGGCGCAGACGACGGGGTACATCTCTCGGGCGCCCCCGTCACCGTAGCCGCGCTGGCTTCGACGCGCTTCTCGGCATGCGGGGCAGCGCTTGGGCTCGTTGGTGTAGCCCTTGGCCGCGAAGAACTCCTGCTCACCAACGGTGAACGTGAAGTTAGCACCGCAGTCGAAACAGGTCAGCGTCTTGTCGGATAACGTCACTGGACAACCTCCTTTCCGTGTTCTTGTAGCTCAGTTGAGGTCATCCAGTGCCAAGGTGGTACGGCAACCTAACTTACGCCGGTACTTATTATACACCACGCCACCAGCGGGTCAAGAGATGAAGAGCCGTTGCAGGGTCCCTTGGATTCCTCGCCCGCAGCTCGGGATGACAGATGGGCGGCTCGGGATGGTATCGGGGGGCTCGGAATTGCCATGTCCTTCTCCACCGTCATTCCGGCCCCCGAGCGGGAATGACGCGTGGGCGATTCGCCAAGAGGGGTGCTACAAGCTATTCTCATGGCAATGACCGGTTGGGTGGGAAGTTATGCAGGAGCCTGCGCGGGCGGGGGCGGCCTCACGGTGTGGCGGGGGGAAGCAGGTCCCTGATCCAGGGCACCAGGTCGCCCATCACGGCGGCGTTGATCTCGTGGCGCATGGGGTACTCGCGATAGTCGGGAGCATACCCCTCGGCCTGCAGGAACTCCAGGGCCTTCCTCCCCTCCTCGACGGGCAGGATATCGTCGCTTGTGCCGTGGGAGATGAAGATGGCCTGGGTCCGCGGGCCGGGCAGGGTAGGCCGCAGCTCCGCGGGCTCGGGCATGACGGAGCTGAGGGCCGCCAGCCCCCGGAAGGTCTCGGGCCGGGGAAGGCCGCACCGGTAGGTCATCCCCCCGCCCTGGGAGAAGCCGCCGAGGAGCACCCTGCCCGGGGGCACGTTGTAGAGCTCCATCACCTCCTGGAAGAAGGCGTCCAGCAGGTCCTTGGCCCTACCGGCGTCCTCGGCGGCGGCCTGGCCCCGGGGCGGTGTCCATCCGTAGCCGGTAACGCCCGGGGCTATGGCGAAGGGCAGCGGCCCGTTGGGGCAGGCGTACAGGTATCCGCCGCGGTCGATGGCGGGGCACAGGCCGGCCAGGTCGTCCATGCTGGCGCCGAAGCCGTGCAGCAGGACCACCAGGGGGTAGTCGACCTCGGCGGTGTAGCCGTCGGGCTCGACCATCAGGTACGCCAAGGTACTGCCCTGGCAGCGCTTTGCCTGCATCAGACCGCGAGGCCTCCGTCTATACCCAGCACCTGGCCGGTGATGTAGGCCGC
>JAGWBJ010000017.1:38441-69287 GCA_021295955.1 Dehalococcoidia bacterium
TTGCCTGCATCAGACCGCGAGGCCTCCGTCTATACCCAGCACCTGGCCGGTGATGTAGGCCGCCCCGTCGCCGCAGAGGAATACCACGGCCTCCGCCACGTCCTCGGGGGCGCCGAAACGGGACATGGGTATCCGGCCCAGGACCGCCTTGCGCACCTCCTCGGAGAGCTGCTCGACCATGGCCGTGGTGATGTAGCCGGGGGCCAGGGCGTTTACGGTTATGTTACGGGAGGCCACCTCCCGGGCCATCGCCTTGGTGAAGCCTATGATCCCCGCCTTGGAGGCGGCGTAGTTGGCCTGTCCCGGGTTCCCCGAGGTGCCCACCACGGAGGATATGCTGACGATGCGGCCCCGGCGCCGCTTCATCATGTGGGGAAGAACGGCCTTGGTGCAGAGGAAGGAGCCCCGAAGGTTGACGCTGATCACCTCGTCCCACTCCTTCGGGGTCATCCGAAGGAGCAGCCTGTCCCGGGTGACGCCGGCGTTGTTGACGAGGATGTCCACGCCGTCCCAACGCCCGACGACCTGGGACACCATGGCCTCGACGGCATCGGCATCGCAGACGTCGGCCCCGATGGAGATGGCCTCGCCGCCGGCGGCCCGTATGGCGTCGGCGGCCTCAGCCGCGGCCTCGGAGCCGGTACGGTAGTTGACGACCACCCGCGCCCCCGCGGCGGCCAAACGCCGGGCGATGACCCGGCCAATCCCCCCGGAGGCCCCGGTCACCAGGGCCACGCGGCCTTCGAGATTCAAACGTTACCTCCGGGACCTAGTCCGTGGACGGGGCTTCGCTCAGCAAGGCCTCAAGCTCGGTGCGCATACCGTCCACAAGGTCCAGCTCCACGCACCTCCTGGCCGTGTCGATGGCCCCGGCCACGCTGTCTCCCCTGGAGGCGCCGTGACCGATGACCACGGCGCCGTTGACGCCGAAAAGAGGGCCGCCCATCTTCTTGGGCAGGTTGTTGACCTCCCAGACCCGGGAGACGAACCCGTCCAGCTCGTTGGCGGGGAGCTTCCCATCCAGAAGCGTCCGCAGGTAGCCGGCCATGGTGGCGCCCAAGCCCTCGGTGAACTTCATGAGGACGTTCCCCACGAACCCGTCGCAGACGATGACGTCGGCCTTGCCCGTAAAGAAGTCCATTCCCTCCACGTGGCCGACGAAGTTGAGGCCGCTGTCCCTGAACATGTCCGAGGCTTCCAGCACCTGCCGGTTGCCCTTGGCCTCCTCCGCCCCGGTGCTCAGGAGGCCGACGCGGGGGTTCTCCACGCCCAGGAAGCGGTGGGCGAAGACGCAGCCCATGGCGGCGAACCCCAGGAGCAGAGCGGGCCGGCAGTCCACGTTGCTGCCCATGTCCACGACGACGGTCTTGGGGGCCAGTCCCAGGAACGGTCCCCCAAGGCAGGGCCTGTCCAGGCCCCCCAGGGTGCCCAGGATGAGGGACGCCCCGGCCATGGTGGCTCCCGTGGAGCCCATGGACACCAGGGCGTCGGCCTCGCCCTGCTTCAGCAGGTGGGTCGCCACCGCCACCGAGGACTCGGGTTTGTGGCGCAGGGCCCTGACCGGGTGCTCGTCCTCCTCGATCTTGCCCTTGGAGGGGATGACCTCGATGGCGAGGCCGGCGGTGTCCTCCTTGGCCAGCTCGGCCTCGACGACGTCGCGGTCTCCCACGACGAGGAGGCTTACGGGCTGGGTCCGGGCGGCCTGTACCGCGCCCTTCACCGTCTCGGCCGGTGCGAAGTCGCCGCCCATGGCGTCGAGGGCGATCCGGATGAGGTCCCGCGGAGCGCCCTTCGATTCGATGGTCATATGCCCTGCCCTTCTTCTACTTGGGGGTCCCGGCGGGGTCCCGGCCCGTTCGGGAGCATCCCCCACAGGCCGGACCGTCCTCTACGGGAGGGTGACGGTGGCCACACCGGTGATCAGCTCCTCTCCCTTGCCGTTGCTGAGGCCCACGGCGCACTCCAGGGTGCGGCCGCCGCCGCTGCCGGATGCGTCCTCTTTGACCACGCGCCCCCAGGACCGGACGACGTCGCCGGGATAGGCCGGGGCCTTGAGCCTCACCTTGAGCTTGCCGCTCTCGAGCCAGTCTTTGCCGAAGGCCAGGCACAGGGACTCGGAGACGAAGGCCAGGGTCAGCATGCCATGGGCCACGATGCCCCCAAACTGGCTCGTAGAGGCGAACTCCGCGTCCAGGTGTATGGGATTGCGGTCCCCCGAGGCCTCGGCGTAGCGGGCGATCTGCTCCGCGTCTATCGTCCTCTCGACCACGGGCAGCTCCTCGCCCACGGCCGGGTCACTCACCCACGGCACCGGAGGCGGGGACCAGGACGGTGCTCTTCCCCGTCACCACGACTCCGCCCCCGGGCCTGCCAGCCTGAAACTCCGCGGTCATCAGGCTCCAGTCCCCCCGCTTTCTGGGACGGGAGACGCGCCCAACGCAACGGACCCGGTCCCCCTGCCGCAGCACCCCGCCGCACTCCAGCTCCTGGGAGGCGTGGATGGCGCCGGGCGGCAGGTCCAGGGCCTGGATGAAGGCCCCCAGGGCCTGGGCGGCCACGGCCATGGGCGGCACGGCGCCGGTCTCACGATAGACGGCCGACGTGTTTCCCACCGCCTTCAGATAGGCCTCCACGAAGTCCCGTCCCAGCACCCAGGTACCCAGGTCCAACTCCCCGCCGGCCGCCGTCAATAGAGTCCTCCCGAAGCCCAAGCCTCCCGAAGCCCAAGCGCGGTTGATTATAACATAGGGGTACCGGCGGGGCACCCGGCCATACGGCTGGTGGCGAGGGCAACAAGTGTTGAACATGGCCGCAGATGGAGCGGGAACAGCTATAGAGACCGTGTCACGCCCACCGCGCCCGGTTTGCCAATGAGGCACGGGGCATGAGAAGATCAGCAGCCAGGTTAGATTTAGCCGAGAAGGAGGCCCACCATGATCATCCGAATGACCCTGGCCGTGGCCCTGATATCCGTCCTGGCCGTCGCCCTAGCCTGCGGCGACGGCGACTCGGCGGCCCCGGACGCCGCATACTGGAGCGGCCCCGCCACGTGGGAGCCGGAGGACGTGGACTCCCTGGAGCGCGTTCACCAGCAACCGGCCCCGCCCCCTTACCTGCCCTCGCACTCCCAGGTATGGACCGGCGCGAGCCGGGTGGTGCAGGTACGCCTGGAAATCGAGGAGAAGGAGATCGAGATCGAGCCCGGCGTCTTCGTGTGGGCCTTTACCTTCGGCGGCTCCGTACCAGGCCCCATCATCGTCGTCCACGAGGGCGACTACGTGGAGCTAACCCTGGCCAACCCGGCCACCAGCGGCCTCCTTCACAACGTGGACTTTCACTCATCCATCGGAGCCCTGGGCGGCGGGGAGCTTACCCACGTATCCCCCGGGGAGCAGAAGACCTTCAGGTTCCGCGCCGTCAAGCCCGGCGTCTTCGTCTACCATTGCGCCCCCGGCGGCGGGATGGTGCCCTGGCACGTGACGCACGGCATGAACGGCGCAATCATGGTGCTGCCCAGGGACGGCCTCCGCGACCCGGCGGGCAACCCTATTACCTACGACCGGGCCTACTACATCGGGGAGCAGGACTACTACATCCCCAGGGACGAATCCGGGCCCAGGGACGAATCCGGGCCCAGGGACGAATCCGGGCCCAGGGACGAATCCGGGCCCAGGGGACGAATCCGGGGCCTTCGTGCGCTACGAATCGCCCGTGGCATCTCTCGCCGACGACACGGCGGCCATGAAGACCCTGGCCCCGACGCACATCGTATTCAACGGTGTGGCGGGCTCCTTGCAGGGGGACGGCCAGCTTACGGCCAAAGTAGGGGAGAACGTGCTTATCATCCACGCCCAGTCGAACCGGCAATCCTACCCCCATTTGATCGGCGGGCACGGGGACTACGTATGGGAGCGCGGGGGATTCAACAACCCGCCCAAGCTGGACCTGGAAACGTGGGAGATCGCGGCAGGGTCGGCGGGGGCGTCCATCCACACGATACGGCAGCCGGGAACCTACGTGTACCTATCCCATAACCTTATCGAGGCGTTCCTATACGACGCCAAAGCCATTCTGGTGGCGGAGGGCGAGTGGAACAACGACCTGATGCAAGAGCTAGGGGGGTCGTAGCTACCGGCTAGGCGGGGGCCTCCCAGAGCCGGATGAACCGGGCCAGGTCGTCCTCCCGCTCCAGACGGTCGACGGTCTGCCACAGCTCCTCGGCCTGGGCGTAGGGGATGACCCGCGTCGAGGTGGACAGGTACTTGTCCCACATCTGCCGGGCCGTGGGGGGGTTTTCGGCAGACCCGGGGGGCGAGTCGACCCGGGCCGTGTGGACCTGTCCGCCGACCCGGACCTCCACCACCGCCGGCCAGGTGGACGGGCGCCGGGCCCGGTGGGCGTCGAGCTGGGCGTCCCCCTGAAGGGTCACACGGTCCAGGACTCGCCGCACGGCCGGGTCCCCGACCGTATCCATGTTCACGTCGTCCAGGGCGTAGCGCCCCCGGGCCAGGGCCACGGCGACGAGGTACTGGATGCTGCCCTGCCCGTCCAGCTCGGAGGTGGGCGCGGGCTTGTCCGCGGACGCCAGGGCTTCCGCGAAGGTCTTCACCTGCACGCCGTCTATGGCCTGGGGATCGATGCCGTGGCGCTCCCTCAACTCCAGGGCCCCCGCGATGGGGCTGTGGGTGGGCCTGGAGGAGGGGAACAGCTTGATGCCCACGATGGGCATGACATAGTCGGAGCCCAGGCCGTCGGTGATGACGGCCAGGTCCGCGGCGTCGGAGTGCATGGCACAGAACCCCAGGGGGCCCTCGAAGATGTCGTCGGCGCCGGGGAACCCGCTTCCGGCCATCAGTGCGGCGGTCACTCCCAGATGGGCGGCGCGCCCTCCGTTGATGGCCGTGAGGTAGCGCCAGGACGGGTGGCTGCTCTGCATGATCCCCGCGGCCTGGAGGCCCGCGATTCCCAGGGCGTGGACGGTCCGGGCCTCGTCGAGCCCCAGGAGGCGGGCCGAGGCGGCGCAGGCCCCGAAGCTGCCGATGGTGGCGGTGGGATGGTATCCCCGGTTGGCGTGGGAGGGGGAGACGGCGCGGGCGATGCGCACTCCGACCTCGTAGGCCACGGCCACGGCGGCCAGCAGCTCCCGGCCGGAGCACGGGTGGCGCTCCAGGAGGGCAAGGGTGGAGCCGATGGCACCCGGCGCCGAGTGGAAGAAGGCCTCCTCCAGCGTGTCCTCCAGCTCCAGGGCCCGCATGAGAGTCCCGTTACCCAGGGCCGCCCCAAGCCTGCTTGCCCTGAGGCGGGTCCCGACCACCGTGGCCTCGGGGGCCCCGCCGGTCTCGCCCAGAAAGGCCTGAATGGCCCGGCCCTGGGAGGTGGTGGCTCCTCCTATGGCGAGACCCAGGGTGTCGATGAGGAATCGCTTGGCCGCGGCCACCACCTGGCTGGGCAGGTCCTCGTATTCGGTGTCCACGATGAACCGGGCGAGCTCCTGGCTTATGGTCATCTCCGGCCCCCTTCTCGGCCCCTTACTCAGCCCCGGGCCGTGGCCGCAGTATAGTCAGAGCCGGCGCCCGCCCGCAACCTCGCGGCCAGGCGCCCAGAGGCCCTCGGTTGACCTCCATCCCGGCATCCTGTAGTCTTGCCTCATCCTTCCACGGGAGGCCGCCATGTCCAGCCCGGATATACGCGACGATGCCCCGGGGACCTCGCTGTTCCCCCAGTTCGCCGGTCTGAGGGAGCTGGTGGAGCCGGAGGTCCGCGGCCTGACCGACGCCCAGCTCGACTGGTCCTCGGACCGCTGGGAGTGGAGCCGCTGGAGCATACGGCAGCAGGTGAGCCACATAGCCAACGTGGTCCCCTCCTGGCTGCTCGGCCGCTGGCGGGACCAGCTCTTCCCCGAGGGGGTCTCGTCCCTGGGGTCCGCGGGAGAGTACGTCCACTCGGCGAAGGGGTCGTGGCTGGACGAAGCCACCTACCCGACCATGGGAGACGTGCTCCAGGCCATCGGGCGGGGCTCCGACCTGGCGGGCCGGGTCCTGGCCGCGGAGACGGCGGGCTCGCTCAGGGCCAAGGAGGTGCCCCGGCCCGACACCCCTCCCCACTGGCGCCAGTTCATCCAAGCCCATCCGACGGGGGTGCGCTACGACGAGTCCCAGGCCGGCTTCACGTACCTGACCCTGGAGGCCACCTTCCGGCACCTGTACTACGAGGTGGTGACCCACCTGTACAACGTCCAGCGGCTCAAGCGCGCCCAGGGCCTGACCGCCGTCGTGGAGCTGCCCGAGGAGGGGTACTGGACCCTCCCGGACTGGGACCGCAGCGAGCCCTGACACGCCCTTGACTGCCCTTGGGAGCGGCAATACGATGAGCCGGTAGCCCCAAACCCCGCCGCGGAGGTCGCCATGACCAAGGGAGTATCCTTCTATCCCCTGACACCCCTGACGTTCCTGGAGAGGAGCGCGGACGTATACCCCGACAAGCCCGCCGTGGTCTACGGAGAGCGGACCTACAGCTACTCGGAGCTCCGCCAACGGGTGAACAGGCTCGCGGGCGCGCTCAAAGCCGCCGGGGTGGAGAAGGGGGACCGGGTCGCCTTCCTGGTTCCCAACGTGCCGCCCATGCTGGAGGGGCACTACGGGCCCATGCGTCTCGGCGCGGTCCTCGTGGCCATCAACATCCGGCTGTCTCCCCGGGAGGTGAGGCATATCCTGAACCACTCGGGGGCCAAGGTCCTGGTATTCGACTCGGAGCTCGCGCCCACGGTCCGCGAGGCGCTGCAGGGGGTCGAGGGAGTATCCACGGTGGTACAGGTCGTGGACGCGGCGCCCAAGGCGGAGGACATCGCCGGACCCGACTACGAGGCGTTCCTGGACGCGGCCCCCGAAGGGCGGCACTTCGTCGACCCGGAGTCGGAGCTGGACACCATTGCCATCAACTATACGTCGGGCACGACGGGGCTGCCCAAGGGAGTGGAGTACCACTCCCGGGGCGCCTATCTGAACGCCCTGGGAGAGGTGATGGAGGCGGGGCTCACGTGGAGGAGCACCTACCTGTGGACCCTGCCCATGTTCCACTGCAACGGCTGGTGCTTCACGTGGGGGGTCACGGCCATGGGAGCGACCCACGTCTGCCTGAGACGCGTGGACCCGGTGGAGATCTACAGGCTGATCGGCGAGAGGGGCGTCACCCACATGTGCTGCGCTCCCACGGTGCTGACGTCCATGTACTCCTCGCCCGCGGCGGAGGGCCAGGACCTGTCGGGGCTCACCATTACGACGGCGGGAGCGCCCCCGGCGCCCCAGGTGCTCCGCACCATGGAGGCGATGGGCGCCGAGGTCCTCCACGGTTATGGTCTGACGGAGACCTACGGGCCCCACACGATCTGCGCCATCCAGCCGGGCTGGGACCGGCTGAGTGCCGAGGAGCGGGCCCTGCTCCTGGCCAGACAGGGCGTGCCCTTCGTGATGACGGCCCCGGGACTGCGCGTCGTCGACGAGGAGATGGGGGACGTGCCCAACGACGCGGAGACGATGGGCGAGGTGGTGATGAGCGGGAACAACGTGATGTCCGGCTACTTCAACAACCCCGCGGCGACGGACGAGGCGTTCCGGGGCGGCTGGTTCCACTCGGGGGACATGGGAGTCCGCCACCCGGACGGCTACATCGAGCTGAGGGACCGGTCCAAGGACGTGATCATCTCCGGCGGGGAGAACATCTCCAGCCAGGAGGTGGAGAAGGTGATCATGGAGCACCCGGGCGTGCTGGAGGTCACCGTGGTAGGCGTCCCCGACGACCGCTGGGGCGAGGTGCCCAAGGCCTTCGTCACGGCGGCCCCCGGCGCGCAGGTCTCCGGGGACGAGATCATCGCCTTCACCCGGGAGCGCATCGCGCACTTCAAGGCGCCCAAGCACGTGGAGTTCGGGGAGCTGCCCAAGACGGCCACCGGGAAGATCCAGAAATACGTCCTGCGGGACAGGGAGTGGCAGGGTCGGGAGAGGCGGATCTAAGGGTCCAGGGAGTTACCCGGATGGCCAGGACTTCATAGGAGGCCGTTCATGTCTCGGAGCGCGTTCCTGCCCGAGGGTGTAGAGGTCCAATACAACGTCATGGCGCCCATGAGGGACGGCGTCCGCCTGTCGGCGGACATCTATTTCCCCAGGGGGAGCGGCGGGCCCTACCCGGTGATACTGACCAGGACCCCCTACGACAACATGACCGACCTGCTGGTGGACAACGGGTACTTCTACGCCCAGCACGGGTACGTGCACGTGATCCAGGACGTGCGGGGCCGCAACGATTCCGAGGGGGAGTTCTACCCATGGGTCCACGAGTTCGACGACGGGCACGACACCATCGAGTGGATCGGGGCCCAGGAGTGGTGTGACGGCAACGTGGGGATGACCGGGGCCTCCTACGTCGGCAACGTGCAGTGGCAGGCGGCCGTGGGAGGCAGCCGCTACCTGAAGACCATCATCCCCCGGGTCATCGGCAACAACCTGTACGAGTCGCCCCACTACCAGGGCGGGGCCTTTCAGCTTGGGTGGACCGCCACGTGGTCCTACCGGATGTCCGGGCGCATCGCACAGAGGATCGACCAGTACAACTGGGAGCAGGTCTTCAGCCACCTGCCTCTGAAGGAGCTGGACAAGGCCGGGGGCAAGGACCTGCAGTACATCCGCGACTGGGTCTCCCACCCGGACTACGACGACTACTGGAGGGCGCTGGCCGTGGAGGAGCGGTACCGGGACGTGACGGTCCCGGTGTTCCAGATCGGAGGCTGGTACGACTTCTTCACCGCCGGCACTCTCCTCAACCTGGCCGGCATGATGGAGAAGGGCGGGTCGGAGCTGGCCCGCTCCAACCAGAAGACGATCATGGGGCCGTGGGTCCACCAGGCCAGCGCCCTGACCCACGCCGGAGAGGTCGACTTCGGGAAGGACTCCATGATAGACCTGCGGGCCATCGAGCTCAGGTGGTTCGACCGGTGGCTGAAGGGCCAACGGAACGGCATCGACGAGGAGCCGCCCCTGCGCATCTTCGTCATGGGAGCCAACCGGTGGCGGGACGAGCACGAGTGGCCGCTGGCCCGCACGGTATACGTGCCCTACTACCTGGACAGCCACGGGTCGGCCAACTCCCTGTCGGGGGACGGGAGCCTGGGTCCCCACGGCCCCGGGAGCGGGGCCCCAGACCACTACACGTACGACCCGGCCTTCCCGACGCCAACACGGGGAGGGTGCAACTGCTGCAACCCCGAGATCGTCGCCTGGGGGGCCTACGACCAGCGGCCCGTGGAGGGCCGCCACGACGGGCTGGTGTACACGTCGGAGCCCCTCAACGAGGACCTGGAGGTGACGGGGCCGGTGGTCATAAAGCTGTACGCCAGCACCGACTGCCCGGACACGGACTTCACCGCCAAGCTGGTGGACGTCCATCCCGACGGCTACGCGGTGAACCTGTGCGACGGGATCGTCCGAGGACGCTACCGGCAATCGACGAGGAGCCAGGAGCTCCTGGAGCCGGGCAAGGTGTACGAGCTCACCATCAACCTGTGGCCCACCAGCAACGTGTTCCTCCGGGGACACCGGGTGCGGGTGGACATCGCCAGCTCCAACTTTCCCCGTTTCGACCGCAACCCCAACACGGGGCACCCCTTCGGCCAGGACACGGACCTCCGGGTGGCCCACCAGACGGTGTACCACGACGAAGCGCACCCCTCCCACATCCTACTGCCGGTGATACCCGGGGAGTAACACCGCGGCGCCTCCGGATCAGGGAGGGTGCAGCACGCCTCCGGCACTGCCGCGAAAGCAGTCACCCAAGACCCCCGCCCCTGGATTCCGGCCTTCGCCGGAAAGACGGGTTGTGGGCTCCCGGATACCCGCTCCCGTATCCAGTACGAGGACATGCTCTCGCGGGTATGACGGGTGTGCAGGAGTCTCCGTACGCGAGTACAGGGCCCCACCCCTGGATTCCGGCCTTCGCCGGAAAGACGGGTTGTGGGCTCCCGGATACCCGCCCCCGTATCCAGTACGAGGACATGCTCTCGCGGGTACGACAGCTATGCAGGAGTCTCCGTACGCGGGAGTACAGGGCCCCACCCCTGGATTCCGGCCTTCGCCGGAAAGACGGGTTGTGGGCTCCCGGATACCCACCCCCGTATCGAGTACGAGGACATGCTCTCGCGGGTATGACGGGTTGTGGGGCTCCCGGATGCCGTTACGGATCGATGAGCACGCCGGGGTTGGGGAATGCCGTTACGGGTCGATGAGGACGCCGGGGTTCAGGACGCCGTTGGGGTCCAGGGCCCGTTTCGCCGCCCGGAGGGCCGCCGCGAAGGGCTCGGGCCGCTGCCTGTCGTACCAGGGCCGGTGCAGGCGTCCCACGGCGTGGTGGTGGGTGATGGTGCCCCCGGCGCTCATGATGGCCTCGGACGCGGCGTGCTTGATCTCGGCGTGCTGGTCCAGCCATGAGCCCGGCTTGGGAGGGCCCTCGAAGGAGTAGTAGGGCGCCGGGCCGTCGGTGTAGACGTGGGTGAAACGGCAACTGACGGCGCCGCCCCCGCACACCTCTTCCAGGGCCTTTGCCACCCGGGACCGCACCTGAGCGTCGAACTCGGGCCACCGGTCCCACGTTATGGCCGTCTCGAATGTGCCGATGACCATTCCCAGGCCGGCCGCCATGCCCAGGTTGGGCGGGATGAAGGCGTTCCTCCAGGCCCCCACAGCGCCCCGACGGCCCGTGGGCTGCCCGGCGCCGTCGGAGACCACGATGTCCGCGTCGTCGACGCTGCCCGAGCACTCCCTGGCGATGTCCACGGCGACGCTCATGGGCCAGTCCTGGGGAATCTCAGAGGACTCGAAGCCGATGATCAGGAGCGCGGTGTTGCCGTCCAGCCCGGCGCTCCCCCCCGCTAGGTCCGGGTCCAGCAGGCGCAGGTTGGCGGGCCACAGCTTTGTCTGGACGATGCGCCGGGTGGCCTCGCAGCCCCGCTCCCAGGAGGGGAAGGTCACTCCCGCAGTGGCCCGGTACCTGGGACGCTCCTGGACCCTCATCCACGCCTCGGTGATGATTCCCAGGACACCCTCGCTGCCCAGTGCCAGGCGGTCGGGGCTGGGACCGGCGCCGCTGCCCGGCAGGCGCCTGGACTCCCACCAGCCCGCGGGGGTGAGCATCCGGACCGACTCCACGAGGTCGTCGATGTGCGTGTCCTTGGTGGCGTAGTGGCCTCCCGAGCGGGTCGCTATCCACCCGCCCAGGGTGATAAAATGGCTTAGTGATTAATGAATATTACATTTTTTAAGCACTGTATATGAGCAGTGATCATAGAAAGTTTCACTTCTGCTCACTTCACTGGCTAAACTGTAGATAACTGAGCGAACAATCCTAGTAGCTAGCCATGTATGTAGACAAATTTTTCACAGTGAGAGGTTCAAACCCTTATTTAAATTATGAGCCGCCGCCGTAGGGGATGACGGCGTAGCCGCCCTTGGAGCACCACTCCAGCACCGCCTCCAGCTCCTGCTCGGAGCGCGGATGGGCCACGACGTCGGGCGGGTTCGGGAAGCGGCCCAGGAGGGCCCGCTCCCGGTAGCCGCCGTGGGAATGAAGCGCCCGCTCGTAGGTGTCCTGGAAGGAGAACTCGGCGACGGTCCCGGGCGGCGTGACCCGCGGCGGTCTGAGCCGCAGGTCCTCCAGCCGGGGCTTGGGCGGCGGCCGTATGTCGACGCCAAGCCTGGCCGACATCTCGCGGGCGTAGGCGCGGCGCTGCTCCTCCGTGGGCTCCTCGGACTCGTACCCGTACATCCATACGCTGCGCCGCGGCTTTTCGACCGTCTGCATCCCGTGGCTCCTCGAATCTTGCATCGCGGGCGGATTATACGGCATTCCCTCTCCACGGGCCACCGGGCCGGAGGCGGCTGGGACGCCGGACGGCGTCCCAGCCCAGGGGAAGCGGCCGCGGCTAACCGCCCACGCCGAAGAACTCCATCACGCTGTCGACGCTGAACGCGCAGGCGTAGGCCACCATGAGGAACTTCAAGAAGGTCCCGACCCATATCCACGCCAGAAACCACCTGACGGGATAGCGGAGGACGCCGGCCGATATCCCGGCAAGGTCGAATATCGGATTGGGAAGAACGGACAGCAGGAAGATGACCAGCCAGCCCCTGCGCTTCATCCAGCCCTCTATGCGCTGGTATATCCTCCCCTTGCCGGCTATCCCGCTCCCGCTGTAGCCCAGCATGTATCCGGTGAGCTCCCCCACCGTGCCGGTCGTACCAGCCACCAGGGCCACCGTCAGCGGGTCGAGCTGCCAGCCGCCGGCACAGACGGAGGCCATGCCGGGGACGGGTATGACCATACCGGCGCTGGCGAAGAAGGACAGCGCGGCGATGGCGGGATAGCCGACCCGGTCCATGTCCAGCATGTCCTTCAGGAGGAAGACCGCGACGACTATCCCCACGACCACGACGAGGGCCGCCAGCCGCAGCGCCGTCCCGGCGCCCGGGCGCTTGCAACCGGCGGCGGCCGTGGTCCCGATGCCCGACGTCCCATCCGTCACGAATGAGATTCTACCATCTCTGGCAGTTTCGGTTCGGGAGCACGGGCGGCATCCCGGGCATGGGGGCGCGGGGGGGCATGGCGCCCTTTCCCAAGGGCCGTCGGGATGGCCGGTAAAACGAGCAGGCCCCGCGGTGGAGCGGGGCCTGCTCGGTCGGGCCTGAGGCTATCGGGGCGCTAGGCGGGGTCCCGGACGAAGTCCATCTGCTCGAACCCGCCCCTTACTATGGGCACCGGGTCCAGCCCCAGCCACGCATCCAGTATGGTGGAGTAGGTGGACCGGAAGTCGTTGTTGAAGTGGAGGTCGCCCTCCAGGTGGTCCCGCTCCTTCAGGGAGGGGTACTCTCCGTACAAGCCGCCCTTTATGCCGGCGCCTATGACGAAGGCGCTGCCGCCGGAGCCGTGGTCGGTGCCGGTCCCGTTGTCCTGGATACGCCGGCCGAACTCGGACCAGAGCAGGATGAGGGTGTCCTTATCGCGGCCGTGCTCCTTCAGGTCGTCCCAGAAGTCGCTGACGGCGCTGGAGACATCCTGCCACAGGCGGGCGTGGGCGAGGGTCTCGGCGCTGTGGGTGTCGAAGCTGCCGTGCTGGGCGTAGTAGACCCTGGCGCCCAGGTCGGCGAACATCACCTGGGCGACGCCTCTCAGGCTCTGGGCCAGGGGCGTGTCCGCGTACTCCACGCCGGACTTGTAGAGCCCAGGCGCGGTGCGGAGGATGTCCGCGCCCTTGAGGGCGTCGCTCCCGCTCTGGCTCAAGGCCTGGGCCAGCACGTCCTTGCCGCCATCGGGCCCGTACATGCGACGGAAGGCCTCCAGGGACCTCTCACGGGCCATCTCGTCCACCACGTCGGGCAGGAGCCCGTAGGTCTCCAGACTGCCGACCGAGGCCACCGGCACGCCCCTGCCCACCAACGCCCTGGGCAAGCCCCTGCCGAAGTTCACGCCGGTCAGCACGTTCTCCGCGGCGGGGTCCAGGTCCCGGATGGCGCCGGCCAGCCATCCCTCGGGCACCACCTGCTCAGGCTCGGCCGTGTACCAGATGTCCCGGGCGCGAAAGTGGGAACGGCTGGGGTTGGCGTAGCCGATGCCGTTGACGATGGCCATGTTCCCCTCGTCCCACAGGTCCACCAGGGGCGCCATGTTGGGGTTCAGGCCCAGGTCCGGGTCTATCTTGAGCACCTGGTCCTGGGGTATGCCCACTCCCGACCGATAGTCGTAGTACAGCCCGTCGTTGTAGGGTATCACCGTGTTCAGGGCGTCGTTGCCCCCGGCCAGCTCTATGACCACCAGGCTCCGGTCCCTCGCGTTCGCGCTCATACAGCCTGTCCTTTCAGCTCATGCCCCACGTTTGTACACCTGGATCCTGTGGCGGCTGGTCTCGGTTACGTAGACCCTGCCCGCGGCGTCCAGGACCACCGACGCCGGCGACCAGAACAGCTTCTCTATGTGGGAGGACTCCTCGTGGGGGTCGTCGTCGGGAAACTCCAGGTCGGGCTCCAGGTCCGCCCGGCCCCGCGCCTCCGCCTCCTCCACGTTGACCCTCAAGAAGTTGGCCGCCCATTCCGAGTGGGTGGCCTGGCCCCTCAGCTTGATCACGAACCCGCCCTCGGGGTCCAGCACCTGCACTCGCTCGTTCCCCCAGTCCGCCACGTACACGTAGCCCTGGCGGTCCACGGCCACGCTGGAGGGCCGGTGGAACTGGCCGTCGCCCCTGCCGGGGGCTCCGTAGCTTCCGCGGAACTCCCCGTCCCCCGAGTACCTCTGGATACGGTCGTTCCCCCAATCGGCCACGTACACGTCTCCGTCCGGCGCCGCCGTGACGCCCCAGGGCAGGCTCAGCTCCCCCGGGCCGTCTCCCCGGGAGCCGAAGCCCAGGATGAACTCTCCCCCGGGGGTGAGCTTTTGTATCCTGTTGTTGTAGGTGTCCGACACGTACAGGTTGTCCTCGCCGTCGAAGGCCAGGCTCGAAGGAGTGTCCAGCTCGCCGGGACCGGCGCCCCGCGCGCCCCATCGGTACAGGAAGGCGCCGGAGGGGTCGAAACAGGAGACGTTGTGGAGGTGGATGTCGGAGAGGTGGACGCGCCCGCCCCCGTCCACGGCGACGCCCGAGGGCCATATGAGCTGCCCCTCGCCCTCTCCGAAGGCGGCAAAGGTGCCGAAGTACTCGCTCTCGGCGTTCAGGACGGTGACCCGCACGCCGCGGCCGGCGGTGGTCGGGGAGCGGCTGACGGTGTAGATGCGCCCGTCCTGGGAGATGGCGGTGTCGATGGGATAGTAGAACCCCTTCCCCTCCATGGTGGTCATACCCAGGGTGAGGTCGTACTCCAGGAAGCTCTGCCGTGCCGTGAAAGCGCCTACCATCGGGACTCCCCCCTACAGCCTCTGGAACTCGTGGGTCGAGGCCACCATCCTCAGGACTCCGCCGACCCGTTGGCGGGCGTCGCCCGCCGGTCCGGGAGCGGCGGCGGCGAAGTCCACCAGCGCATCCCTGGTGGCGTCGGACACGTCCAGGGCCCCCATGGCGTCGAGACACGCCTCCACGAGGCCCTGGGGGGACAGGGCGTCCCCTCCGGCGGAGACGACCCGGTCGATCATGTCGCGGACGCCGGGCATACGGCCGTCGCCTATCTGCTGGGCCGCGAAGTTCACCCGCTCGACCAGGGTCCCCGTGTCTATCCACTCGGTCCCCTGGCGCCATCCCTCGACGCTGGGGGGGTTGTTCAGCCACTGGCCCATGAACATGGTCTGGAAGAACCGCTCCTCCAGCTCGCGCTTGGGCCGGTCCAGCTCGCCCGTGAGCCGGAGCACGCCGGCGACCAGCTCCACGGGGCTCTTGGCCTTGGCGTACCAGCAAGCCCGGGACCGGAAGAAGTCGGAGTTGAACAGCACCCGCAGCATGGCCCGGATGTCGTAGCCGCTGTCGAAATACGCGCGGGACAGCACGTCGATGGCCTGGGGGTCCGCCGGCGGCGTGTAGGGCCACTGGGGGACCGAGGGCTCGTCGGCCACGAAGAAGTGGTACATGTGCCGGGATATGAACCGGGCCGTCGCCTCCTGCCGGCAGATGATGTCCACCACGTCCTCTCCGTTGAACCGGCCCCGCTCTCCCAGGAACTCCTTCTCCCCGTCGTCGTGGTCCTCGGGGTCGTACCGGAACCGCCAGGAGATGCGGCCGTAGGGCCAGTCGGAGTCCCTCTGGGAGCGCAGCTCCATGTACTCACGGTTGTGGATGGTCCACCCGGTGAAGGCGCGGGCGCACTCTTTGATGTCCCGCTCGGTGTAGTTGCCCACGCCCATGGAGAACAGCTCCAGGAGCTCCCTGCCGTAGTTCTCGTTGATGGAGCCCTTGTGGTTGTCCTGGTTGTCCAGCCAGATGATCATGGCCGGGTCCTTGGACAGCTCCACGAGCAGGGTGCGGAAGTCGCCCAGACCGCGCCGCCTGAACATCCGTATCTGGTCGGACAGGGCCTTGCCGTGGATGACCTTGGGGTAGCCGGTGGCGAAGATGCCGTGCCAGAAGAGGGCTACCTTCTCCCGCAGGGGAGTGGTGGAGGTGGCCATGCGGTACAGCCAGTTCCCGCCGTTGCCCTGGGGCCCCATCATGCTGCAGAACTCGGGGTGGAAGCGGCGGATGAGGTCGTCGCCCATCCTCCGCTCGTGGCCGGGGTGGAGCAGCTCCTCCACGGTGGCCTCGTACCCCCTGGCCACGCAGGCGTCCAACTGCTCCCGGGTGGCCCCGAAGCCAGCCCGGCGCATCAGGTGCGCCATCAGCTCAACCTGGCTCATCGCCCCACGCCCCTTCCGCGGGCGCGGCCCCCGGTCCCCGCGCCGCGCCTTCTCATTTCAAATCCATTCTATTAGTCTTGGGTATGACCGTCAATGCGATGGAGGATGGGGCACGCTAGTAGTCTTGGGTATGACCGTCAATGCGATGGAGGACGGGGCATTCTATTAGTCTTGGGTATGACCGTCAATGCGACGGAGGATGGGGCACGCTCGTAGTCTTGGGTATGACCGTCAATGCGATGGAGGACGGGGCATTCTAATAGTCTTGGGTATGACCGTCAATGCGATGGAGGGCGGGCCGATGGAAGATGGGCCGGTAGAGGACTGGAGGGGGCGCCGTGGTAAACTGTCTCCCAGGCACGACTGGCGCGTCCAGGCAAGATGAGAGAGCAAGAGGACCAGGCACAGGGCCCATCAGGAGGGTCGACCCGCTCCCGCCGGGCGGCGGGACGCCGGGCCAACGACCTGGACGGCGCGTCCTGGACCAGACACTCCATCAGCGTGTGGAGCGACATCCACAAGAGCGCGGAGGAGCTCTCCCTGAAGCACCCCGCCATGTTTCCGGCCCGGCTGGCGGGACGCCTGATCCAGTGCTTCACGACAAGGGAGGAGAAGACCGTCCTCGACCCCTTTGCCGGGGCAGGGTCGACGCTGCTGGCGGCGCAGGCGCTTGGGAAGACGGGGATCGGCTTCGACGTGTCCGAAGAGTACGTGGACAAGGCGCGGGAGAGGCCCTCTCCGGCCATGGACGGGTCCGGACCAGCGGACGGCGGGGAGGGGAGGGGAGAGCGCCGCATCCACCGTGCGGACGCCAGGCAGCTCCTCCGATACGTGGCGCCGGAGAGCGTGGACCTGGTGGTCACGTCGCCGCCCTACTGGAACATTCTCCTGCAGAGGCGCACGGCGGACCACAAGGAGGTCCGCCACTACGGGGACTCGGAGAGGGACCTGGGGAAGATCGACGACTACGACGAGTTCCTGGAGGCCCTGGCGGAGGTCTTCGACAAGGTGTACACGGCGCTAAAGCCCGGCAAATACTGCTGCGCCGTGGTGATGGACATCCGAAAGAGGGACAGGTTCTATCCCCTGCACTCGGACCTGGCCCGCCGGATGGAGCGGGTGGGGTTCATCTTCGACGACATCATCATCTGGGACCGGGGGCAGGAATACAACAACCTGCGGCCCCTGGGCCACCCCGCCGTCTTCCGCATCAACAAGGTCCACGAGTATATCCTCATATTCCGGAAGCCCAAGGACGGGGTACGGCACAGCCCACGGCCCCAGGGATGAGGCCCGCCCGACGGGCAACGGGGAGGCCCTTGGGACGCCCCGAGGGCCTACCGCCGTACCGGGGAGCCGGAGCGGCAGGCGGGACGGCCGAATAGCCCGAGACTCCCGACAGCACCCTCTGGTTCCCGCAACTCGGCCCCCGGAGTAGAACGGGATGCACGAGTACCGCTAGGGCAGGGAGCTATCGTTCAGCCCTGCACGAGGCAGATAACCGCCACCATACCGACTGGGGTTGCCCTTATGGGCAGCGTATGAACGTGTCGGGAGTTTGATTGCGAGAGGAGGCCCTTTCGTTGCCAACTGACGGTGGACACGGTGTGAGGCGGAATAAAGGAATGCGTAGGACGGCGGAGGAGGTGGCGCGCAGCATACGGGAGGCGGCGCGGGAGGCGGAGGAGGCAGAGTGGGAGGCGCAGGAGGCGGCGCGGCAGGCGCAGGAGGCAAAGCGAGAGAAGACGCGGGAGGCGGAGCGGGAGGCAGAGCGGCGGAGGGTGACGGCCTGTTGCCTACATATGGCCCACGTTGCGCCGGACGAATGCCAATGCGAATGCCACGACCACCCGCGCCGAATAACCGTGCTTTTTGAGTGGATGGGGGTGGCCGCACTCATAGGCGTTGCTGCATTCATAGCGTACTCTATGGCGACCTAGGGAGGCCGCTCGGTTTGAGCACGGCCCGATAGCCAACCTATGCATCGGTCACCCCCTATGCCCCTCGCTAGACATCCCGAGGGCCTATTGTCATCGCGGGGCCGGGAGCACCGGCGACCACCTCACGGGCTACGGGCCGCTCCCGCGCCTGTCGATGTCGAACAACGCTCGTCGGTAGCATTGTCGGCGCCCTCGAATGCATACGTGAGCACGTCACTCGGGTCGGTCGCCGCAATAGGCGCCCCGATGTTCTCCCCGGAATCGGTGTTCTCAGCTATCTCGCGCTCCTGTCCCGTCTGCTCGCCGGTCGTACCGGGGTCCTGGTCAGGGAACACGGGGGCGGTATTGATCCCGGGACGGAAGGAGGCCACGGGGCCCTGACGGGGGCGCAGTCCCGTTCCTCCGGCAGCTCGAGCCCGGCTGCAGTCTGCGACGGCGCCGGGCGTTGGCCGCAGGCCGGCCTGCTCCGATTGCCCGTCTTCACGTGGACAGGCACGCCCCAAGAGTGTTACGATGGGGCTACTTTGCCACCAGTGGACGCCCTAGCTCGTAGTCCAACACGCTGAGGAGGTGTCGAATGTCGGAGGCTGCAACATTGGTTACGGCGTTTGCCGGGCTTGTGGTCGCGGTTGGCGCGCTTTTGGTTTCTGTGGGTGTGTTCGTCCTGGTCATGAAGGTTGGGGCCGCTCTAAACGCCCTGACCGGGGATGCCGGCAAGGAATAGCTCCCCAGCCGTCGGGGAGCCGAACGTGGTCCCCGAGCTTACGTAAGTTGTGTCCGCGTGTCGTGTCAGGTCCTGCCTATACGCCCGGCACGGCCCCATGCGGCGCTCGTCACCTGAGGATGCCGGCCAGAGGGAGTAGAGCATCCCTGTCCCCGGTGGGGAGGGTGGGCGCCGCCGCATCGTCGGGAAGGCTTCAGACACGGTCCTGCCTCCGGCCCCCGCGCCTGCTTCCCTAGCCACCGGCCCACTTCCGGCCAGGTGCCGGGCAACCGCTACCTCATCGGTTCGCCGGGTCCGCCGTGCTGTTGTAGGATGTAGGGACGCAATCCTTGAACCGTCGAAAGACCAGGGTATAGGACGCCGACCAGGGGGCTAGACGATGCCTAGAGACTACCGTATAGAGCGGGACGCGATCGTCCAAAGATGGTACGGCGGGAACCCCCAAGGGAGAAACCCAAGGCCCCACAGAAGCTGGAAGGATGGCCCCATCATCCCCGCCGACTGCTTTGGCATACCCATGCAGGTAAATTCTCCCTTCATCATCTATGGACACTGCATGGTGTGGAAATATGGCCTTAACCGCGACGGCTATGGCACCCTGACAATAGATGGGAAACAGGAACTCGCCCACCGGGCTGCCTTCATCCAGACCCGGGGACAGATCCCCGAGGCTAGACAGGTCAACCACCTCTGCAACCGGCCTTACTGCGTCCATCCTGCCCACCTGTACGCCGGAACCACTCAGGACAACAAAGACGACTCCCAGATCTTCAGCAAAGAGGAGCTGCTGTATGCCGCTTGGATACTCGAATGGCCGGACCGGGCCCGAACCGACGACCCCCTCCTCCGGAGACTGCAGGAATCGAACAGGTACGACGGAACCGAGCCCTGGGAGCCGGTGGAGCAACCGGCGCAGAGACCCTTGGAGGAATTCATCTGCCCACAGCATGACTTCGCCATAACGATGTTCGGCGGGGCCTGCAGGATATGCCGGATATGCGAGACGTCCGAGTTAGGGGAGAGGACCTCCGACGAGCTCGGAGTGCCAATCCTGGTTGCAGAGATTTGCCCGTCATCCCAGACTGTGATGCCCATATTCCGCAAGATAATGGCATCCGAGTTCGCGGGGGAGTCCCACCGGGAAACACGACGCAAGGCCTACCACCGAAACCGCCAAGGCCTGGGAATGGGCCATGACCTGAGAAGCTGTGGCTGCGGCTACTGCACGCAGGACCAAATGGCATTCAGGGTCGCCATCCAGCCCCTGCTGACCGAGAAGGAGTCAGTAATCCTCGACGTTTGCGACCGGTTGGAACCCCAGATCACGGCCGCTCTCGAAAAAGCATCCGCAGACATGATGGGAGCATGGGCAAAAGCGATTGGTCTGAACGACGAGCAGACACATGCCCTGAAGGGGCACCTCACGTCTTGCACCAACACAAGGGGCGAGCTGATCCGGACATCCCGAACTCTGGAGGGCGAGTTCGGATACCTGCTGTATGCCACAGGCGAGTTCAGCACGAGGGAGGAGATGCGCGAGGACCAGATATTCCAGCAGATCATCTCCCGCTGGAGCCTTGTCCGTATGAGAAAAGGGGATGAGGAGCCTATACGACGAACGGTCCTGCCGGCGGCGGAGGAAACGGCCAAGACGATGGCCTTGGCCTGGGCGAAAGAAGCCGACGAGCTAAGGCCGTACGCCAAAGGCAACCCGAAACTCCATCAGGAGATTACATGGCTGGCGCAGGAGTTGGCGAAGAAGCATGTCTTGGAACACCTGCGGCACGAGTTACTCGGGAGGAGCAGCTTCGGCGAACAGGAACCACACCCGCACAACAGATGCGCAGCCAACATAGTCGAAACCGGCCACGTGCAGCTCTTCCCGCGAGAGTTCGAAGAGGGCATGGGGTATAGGCCAAGAGGGCACGTCTCTGTGTCAGGGAATTGGCGGGGGACTTTCAGGTTCGAGGACGGACACGCGGCAGACGTCGATTATACGGACTACCACTGAGGAGGCGGGACCAATGGGTATGCACAACCCTCCCCATCCGGGCGAGATCGTAAGGTACGAGTGCCTAGAACCACTAGGCTTGACGGTCACGCGGGCGGCGCAAGGCCTGGGAGTAACGCGCCAGGCACTGTCGGACCTGGTGAATGAAAAGGCCGGCGTATCGGTGGAGATGTCCATGCGCCTATCCCAGGCATTTGGCTCCACTCCAGAGACATGGCTGGGAATGCAGATGGCCTATGACCTGTGGCAGGCGCGAGGACGAGCGAAGGAAATCGAGGTTGAGGACTTCAAGACCGCCACTCCGACGTAGCGAGCGGAGGCTATCTCATTCGACCAGAACCGGCATGGGGAGGTTGACCTGCCCCCAAGTGCAGCACCTGCCGACGGGTCCAGCGTTCTCAAGGGGTATAAGGGGATTGTAGCTCAGGTGGTCCAGACGGTTGCCCGTCCTGGTAATCCAAATCCGTGGTCATCTGCTGTGCCGGCTTAACCGAGCGTTGCTATGACGCCCCGGAGCGCCGTGCCGAACTCAAGCTCCTGCCAACGCCGAACCTCTGGACTAGTGAGCTCGGCGTGTAAGCTACCGGGACACCGGGCCAGGCGTTCCAGACTCGCGGCCGGCCACAACATGCCTGGGTTCAATCGTAGCTCCTTACCCAACTCGTTGCGCCACGCTTTGAGACTCCGAGAGCGAACCCTGACGCTATCTCGTTCTGCCGGACTCCATGTCTCTTCACTTCGGGTCCGCTTTGGCCGCGTCACGGGGGGAGACCTGAGACCTTCGTCAATTGCGGCTTTCAGGCGTCTGCTGGCGGGCGGGCGGCCAAACCGGCCTAGCCCCTTGACCGTAGAGAGATCGCTCGCGGGCTCGGACGACAGCTTGACCAGTGTGGCGTCCGGTATCACCTTGAAGAGCGGACGGTCGAGACGGTTGGCCTCCTGTTCGCGAAATTGGAACAGAGAGCGCAGGACAGCCAACCCCCTTCCATCCAGGTCGCGGCTGCCCTTGATCGAAAGGAAGGCCAGGTCGCGGTCGGGAGGAGTATGCCGCACGTCTTCCAGACGCGCGAACTCCTCTTTGGCCCATGGGAGCCGCGACAGCTCCTCTAGCCGTGACGATAGCGCTTGGCGGACCTGCAGAAGGTGCAGAACGTCGTCTGCGGCGTATTTCAGCGCTTCAGAACTTAGGGGCCGCATCGTCCAGTCCGACCGCTGGAGTTTCCGGAGCTTGGTCAACTCCACGCCCGCGTGCTCCTCCACCACAGACCTCAAGCTCAAATGCTCGGAGCCAACGAAGGCGGCAGCGATGCCGGTGTCGAACAAATTGTTTACCCGGAATCCCCAGTCCCTGTCGAGGCTACGAAGGTCGTAGTCGGCGGCATGGAATACCTTCTCCACCGATGGGTCACCGAGAAGGTCGCCAAGTGGTCGGACATCGTCGATCGCCAACGGGTCGACGAGGAAGGCGGTCTCGCCCAATGCGAGCTGCACGAGGCAGACGCGCTCGTGGTATCTGAAGAACCCGTTCGACTCGATGTCGACCGCGACTCGGGGCGCCTTCGATATACGATCGATGACTTCGGCCAGGTGTGATTCAGTGCTAACCAGCTCGATCTGGCTCATTTTCCAAGCAGTTGTTTGGTCATTTTCTTGGCGTCGTCCAAGGCGGCTCCCTCGACTGCAGGCCAGCCCGGCACCGGAGCGCAGGACCTGTTTGCTTAGCATCGGAACAGGAGCCAAAGGGGCCATCGCCGGGATACGATACCCGAGTGTGCGGTGTGGCTTCAACGAGGAGCCGAGGGGTCCATCGCCGGGACCCAAGACCGTAGGATGGGTGGACAACCTCGGCTCCCCGTATTTGTCTCATGGCGTCAAAGCACCTGTCAATCCCCCGTCCTGTGCCCAACCTACGGTAGATACAACCGCATGAAATGGCTCGACTCCGAGACCAATGCCGCATGGCGACGGGAGGGCCGACCGCAGTGGCGTCACCCAGCTCCCGAGCCCCCAACCGGGGACCCGTGGGTCGCGAGTCCCAAGGGGGTAGTGGATCGATCCGGACCGGCGCCTCCCGTTGCACGGCGTGGAAGGCGTGCTATATTATGTGACCAGCCCTTACCGATAGGAGGTATGGTGGCATGAAACTCGAGCTTAGGCGGCGTGGCAAATCCCAGTCCCAAAAGGACTCAAACCAAGATGGTCGAGTTACGGCGGCCGAAATGTACGAAGTGCAAGATTCCTACGTTCGGTTCAATCAGAAGGACAATGTGGGCTCGCAGATGATTTGGGATGCCCAGGCCGAGGCTGAGCGGGCCAAACTAAAGGTCAAGCAGCGGCAGCTTATGGAGAAGGGGCGCCCCGGCTTCGAGGCCGCTGCGTGGAGCCTGGACTCGGCGGCAGATTCCTTGCTATCCGTGATGAACTTCTCAAAGAGCCAGGCGGATACGAGAGCCAACGCTTGGCAGAGCGACGTGGAGCCGGCGCCGACGGGTCGACCGAAAACCTCTCCCAAGGAGGCCTCCCAGATTGTGCGGAAGGCCGCCCTGTTGTTGGGAGCGGACCAGGTTGGCTTCGCCGAGCTGGACCGTCGCTGGGTGTATTCCCACTACTTCGACCAGGAGACGAAGAAGGACTACCCCATCAAGTTCTCCGATGAACCCGGTTACGAGGAGTACGACCAGCCCGCCCGCCTGGAAGATGGGACTCGGGTCATCCCCAAGGAGATGAAGTATGTGGTGGTGATGCTCCACGAGTGGGGTAAGGACATCGACGGCACGGACCATGCCCCGTCCCTTCTTACCGAGGGGCTTAGCACGCTGGCATACGCGCGAATGGCGCCGGCGCTGTGGATGGTAGCTGAGTTTATCCGAGGGCTAGGGTATAACGCCATACCCGCGGCCAACGACACGGGCTTGAGCATCCCCCTGGCTGTCGACGCGGGCCTCGGCCAACTGGGGAGACACGGTCTTTTGATCAACCCCAAGGTGGGGGCGCGCTGCCGTATTTCCAAGATTTTCACCGACCTCCCGCTGGAGCCCGCAGGGGCTGTGAACTCGGGCATCACCGAGTTCTGCAACGCGTGTCTGAAATGCGTCCCCAAGTGCGGCACGAAGGCCATCACAACCGGTGAGCGAAGTTTCGAGCCCTTGGACGGGAGTAACTCGGGGGGAGTGCTTACGTGGAAGGTAGATGCAACCAAGTGCATGACCTTCCAGAACCGGGTGGGGACCACCTGCAGCACGTGCGTCCGCAGGTGCGCCTGGACCAAGCCGCCCCGCAAAGCATATGCCATACCTCGTTTCTTTATCCGGAACTTCCGGTGGAGGTGGTTGAACAAGACCTGGGTGTGGCTGGACGATCTGGCAGGACATGGTAAGTTTGACAAGAAGTCCGACGACTTCTGGGTGACGACTGGCCGCTGAACCGCACCAACTGCCTGTTGGCGCCCCTCGGTTTGGCAGTTCTGCCCTGGGTGGACGGCGCCTTGACCGTGCAGCCCAGGACTCGCCCGGTGCTGCCGGAACGCACGCGTCGGTGTCGTCGATGCAGTCGCCCCCAGCCAGGGTGGAGGCCACCAGGGTCATCAGCTTGTCGCCGGCGCTGGCCGGCCCCATTCCCGGACGAATTGATGGGATATTTGTGCCATGAATCAGTCCGATAGCCTCTCAGAACAGATCGCCCAACAGGTCGAAAAGACTCTAACAACAAACGGCCACGTCCGACGTCGCCGAGTCACTCGGCTAGCCGTACGTTCTGCCGCTCGCACAGCCGTATCAGGAAGCCGTTCAGTGGGCCGTGGAGCGGGCAATCTAGCCAGAGAGGCCGTCGAAGGAACGGTCCGAGCTGTCGCATACGTTGGCGATGAGACAGGGGCATTCGTCAGAGACGCTGTCATAGGCGTCGTCGAAGGCACAGAGCAGGTGGTAACGATTACCACGGCTGCGTTTAAGGAAGTCGCAATCGGAGCGGTAAGGGGTTCCAACGAGGCCACCCCGGAAGCGAAAGATATCGGCAGGGACATACTGGAGGGGGCCATAGTCGGAGCAGACTCCGTCGGGATCGACGCTGCTGAGCCAGCGTCGGCCGCGGTTCAGGGGATAGTAGAAGCGGTGACAGAGGCGGTAGGTGACCTGGAGGACGCGGCAAAGGCCACAGCTGGTGGAGTGGTCTCGGGCGTAGCCTCAACCGGCGGTGACGTGGCGGCGGTCACGAGAGATGCTGCCCATACCCTGATCACTCATGCTGCTGTGGCTGAAAGAGACATCGACGAAATCGTAGGTGTGGCCGGAAGTGTCGTCGACGCCGTTATTGTAGAAGCCGGGGACGGCGCCGTAGACAAGGTCGACCGAGTAATTGAGGCGGCGGCAACTGGTGTAGTGGAAGCCGCATACGAGGTCAGCCAATCACATGGGGATCGCGTACGGGAATCGGTGTACAAGAGGCTGGTAGATTCTCGATTGGCCTTTGCGCCTCATCTCCAACACCGGCTTGTGGAGATTGCCGACCAGCTGTCGAACGAGTTGCCCAAGGGAAGGGCGGCGTGGCGAGGCAGAGCGTTGATCAGGGCCGCACGGTTACTTCTTCAGGTAGGGGGAATCGACTTGGCTGCCTCCCTGGCTTATTTCACCGTATTGTCCTTCCTCCCGATGATAGCCCTTGTGATCATGGTCGTAGGCATCTTTGCCGCCCCTGAAGGCGTCAGCAAGGAACTCACCGAGATTCTAGCCTATTACTTTCCCGTGTCCGGAGACTTGATCCAAGAGGCTGTGAAGAACTTGCTCAGCGGGTCCCTTGGAGTCGGCCTAGCGGCATCAGTCAGCGTTGTGCTTGGGGCAAACGCTCTGTTCTTGGCCACAAACAGGTCCGTCAACAGAATCTTTGGGACCGAAACGAGGAGGCTGGTGGGGGCGACGGTTACCGAGATGGCGGTCGCGACCTTGGTAGCTATCTTGTTCCTGTTGTCAGTAGGAATCACCGCTTTCTTTGAGACCGTCGTAGGCTTTGGCGAAGGGATTGTCGAGTCAAACAGAGACATCTCGATGGTTCCAGTCCTCGTCTGGGGCATCGTCTCCACGGCGCTGCCCGTTGGGCTTACGGCAGCTGTCTTCACAGTGGTTTATCACCACCTGCCCAACATTCGGGTGGACTGGCGAGACGCTGCATTCGGCGCCATGGTTGCTGTGATAATGTTTGAGGTTTCCAAACACATTTTCTTCTGGTTCACAACCCTGGCCGCCCAGAGGAGCGCCGTCTATGGACCAGTGGCATCCGTCGTGACCCTGATGATGTGGGGATACATAGCCGGCTTAATGTTCCTGTACGGGGCGGCTGTAGCAAGGATGGCTGGGGAACTCAGGCCTACAGCGCGACCACCGGACGACTGATCGTCGAGACAGCCCATATCGGGCCGTTCTCGCTAGTTGCCATCTGAGCATTCGCTTGCATCGCTCCCCGTCAATTCCGGCAGCAGGGCTCGCCTGACAGTCGAGTGTACTTCCTCGCCAGAAGCCATCGACGCTTCCAGAAGCCCTTTTGCCAGCGCGTTGGCGGCCTCATCCTGAGCCATTCCCAACTCATCCGCCACTACCTGCGCAGCCGCCGCGGCTTCGATCGCCGCTTCGGCCGGGTCTTGACCCGCTTCCACAGCCCCCTGCACCACTCCATACCCGGCGCCCCGCAAGGCCTCCAACGGCTCAATTTGCCGTTCGTTCAGGGCCCTGACAGCGCCGAGGACAGCGCCGTGAACGGCCCTGCCGATCTGATCGGCAAACTCGTCACCGACCTGAACGGCCCCCCGTGTTGAATGGCGCGCCAGTTCGAGGCCATGCCCAGCGCTGTCCTCTATTTCGTCAATCGCCTCGTCTACGGCTCCTCTTACGGCCTGCGCAACTTCACGGACCAATAGGCGCCCTCGGATGGCAGACGTAACGGCTGCCTGAGATGAGGCAGCCAACTGATATGCCGCGACCCCAATAGCCACGTCGGCTCCGGGCACACGCTTCAGATATCCGTAGGAGAAAGCGGAAACAGCCCCTAGGCCCGGGACCGACGAGACCGCCCGGGCCATGGGTCCCAGGCCACTAGTCAGTTCGCTGAGCGCCATGTCACGAGGTAGTTCTCCCTCCTCATGCAGAGCGACCAGCAGGTTCAACGACAACAGTCCAACGACGAAGGCGATGACGAACAGGAAGTCGAACCCGCTCAGCGACACTGCCTGCAATTCCAGCACTCCGCTGGGGGATATCCACCCAAAGTCGACAATAAGCGCCCTCACCGAAAAATAGTCGGCCAACATACCCCCAGCGATCGGTCCGATTCCGGCGCCAACATTGGTTGCTATGCTAGCAACTCCCAAGAATGGCGTGGCCTTCCCCTCTGGGGCCACTCTGAGTGTGATGGTACTGATGGTCAGTGTGACCCCCGCCGCGCCGACACCGGCAAATATGTGGAGCGCCACCAGTAGCGGCACCGTCAGAACATGGCGCTCCGGGTAGGTGGCAAACACCCACCCGAGGATTACCAGCAAATACAGGGACGCAGACAGGGCCAGCACAGTCTTGCTCCCAACCCGGTCTGCCATCGGCCCCCAAACCCGCACAAACAATACATTCGAAATCTGGCTTAGGACTGTGAATCCAATGACGACAGGAAGCGACAGCCCGAGTTCAGAAAGCATGTAGACGGCGAAGAAGGGTATGGCCAAGTTGGAGGTCAGGCTCCAGACGAACAGAAATCGCACGAGGTGGGAAAAGTTCTTGTCTCGCAACGGTTCCACCAGGGTCGCGACAGCCGACTGCCCTGACTCGGGGGCCGCGGGCATCAGGGGCTCTTTGGCACTAGACGCAAGCCAGGGACTGGCAACCCCCAAGGTAAGCGAGCCTGCTATCAGGAGGAAGGAGTATGCAAGTATCGCGTTCCCATCAGACGAAGCACCCTCCCACCAGCCAACGAAGAAACTGGCGCTCAAGCCAACCACAGCAGTGGCACCGGTAATAGCCGCCAACCTGCGGCCATAGTAATTTCCCAAGATGTTGTGAGGGACAAGATCGCGCATCCAGCTGGTCCAGGCGGTCACCCACATGGGGGCACACAGTCCCCGGACCGCCAGCAGCCCAATCACCGCAACAACGGCGAAAGCTCCCGGGGTATCCAGCAGGAACGGCACTGCTCCGATGGGAATCCACATGAGATTAGAGGCGATCAGTGCAGGGATTCCCAGTGCCTTCCGCACCCGAAACCGTTCGATGGCTAGGATGGCCGGCAATTGCAGCATCTGAGTGACAAACGGCAGTGCGGCCAGGACGCCGACTTGGAGGTTGTCGGCCCCTAACGCGATCGCGTACGCCGCCATGAAACCGCCGCTTCCCAGGCTGAACAAGGCACCCGACGCAACACCCTCCAACACCATCATGCGAAGGCTGCGTGCCACATCGTCCTGGGTCAACGTGGGGCTTGGACGTAGAGAGTTGAACATATCGGCCTTAGGCTATTGAATCATGTTGATGGCGGCGGTTGCGACCCCAAGAAACAGGAGAAAACCGAGCGCGTCTGTAAACGTGGTAACAATAACCGCCGAGGCGACCGCAGGGTCTACACCGATCCGCCTCAGAATCAGTGGTATCGCCGCTCCAATCGAACCTGCGATGATCATGTTGCCGAACATTGCAGACCCTAGGACCATGGCCAGACCAAGGTTCTGTTTCCACAGGACCGCGATGGCCGCCACTAGGACTCCCAACCAGACTCCGTGGAGGAGACCGAGAAGAGATTCCCGAACGAGGAGCCGGCGCGCCCCCACACCGACAAGCTCCCCAAGGGCCATCGAACGGACAATAAGGGTCAGGGTCTGGGTTCCAGCGATCCCGCCCTGACCCGCTACGACCGGCAGGAATGCGGCTAGCACGACTACCTGGGACAGGGTCGACTCAAAGAGTGCCACCGTCGCAGCCGACACGAATGTCGTGCCTAGATTCACCGTGAGCCAGGGCAGCCGTGCTCGTATCGAGCCGGACAAAGGACCATCTACGGTCTCACCAGCGATGCTCGCTACTTGCAGCATCTGGCGAGTCCCCTGCTCTACGGTTGCCTTCAGCAGAGATTCGGCCAGAATCACCCCTATCGGCCGGTCTCCATCCACCACGGGTAACTGAGTTAGGTTGTAGTGGCGCTGGAGTCGGGCGCATTCGTCAGCGGGGGTGTCAACGGTGACAGTCGCCACTATAGATGACATGATTGAGCGAACCGGGGTTCCGTCTTCGGTCAGCGCCATTTCTACCATACTGATCTCACCGATAAGACCGCCGTCGTCATCAACGACTAGGACATGCGTATATTTGTGTACCCCGTCCGATTGCATTCTGAGGCTGTCTCGGGCTTCCTTGGCCCGCCCATGGACCCTGACTGCGGGGAACTGCGGGACCATGAGGGAGCCCGCTGTGTCCGGTGGATGGGCCAGGATGTCCGCGTCTTCGAGCGGGAGGTCCAAGGCGTCCACTACCTCGCGGGTTCGGATGGTTGGAAGCCGTCGCAGAGTGTCCATCGCCAGCCGAGGGTGGATCTGGTCAAGCACTAAAGAGAGCATTTGGGACCCCAGTCGGGTTCCCAGTCGTCCCGCTTCAACCGGGTTCATCTGCCGCAGTATCCACGCGATGGTCTCAGGAGACATCACGCGGACCATGGCATGCCTACTGCTTCGTGGCAGGCCGGCTACAATGCTCCCCATGTCCGCCGGATGTAGGTTCCGGAGACGTTGCCAAGCAGAGTGGGTGTCGCCTGCCTTGACTAGCTGGTGGACCTTGTCGGCTATCTGCTCCGCTTCGTCCAGCGATATTGCCTGACGCTGTTCAGCAGATTGGCGCTCCTGTCCTCCCATGAAGTCTGGTTCATCCATTACAACTCACTCCCCATTTCCCCGTAGCCGATATCCTCACGCCAGGATGCGGGAGCTCAACCAGCCAGCTCCTCCTACGACAATCAGTGTCTTGGCGAGACAGCCTGTTCAAAGATTATGCCTCCCGGGACGGGCAGGTACACGCAGTTGACTACGGACCCGCTCCATGAGCGTACGGTGTTTCCCCGTTACTGGCGTTTTCTTATCCAGGGATGCTTCCCAGCAACCTGCAAAGGGTTACGGTCTGGCTCACCAGGCCTAGGTGACGCTTCCAGGGCTGTAGACCTGTCGCCTCCCTTCGCACTTGCGGTCGCCTATCCAATCGCCTGAAGTGCGGCTGCAACTGTCATGTGCCTGAACGGAAGACTCCAGTGATTGGTCGAAAAGGCTGACTCATGCCCCCTTCTGTGTGAGAGCCCAGGGATGTCTACCGAGCCCCGTCATGTTCGCTGGAAGCTTCGCCAATAGGGGCCGATTCATCAACTGCGCCCTTTCCATCAGGTTCCCCCAACGGCAGATAAGGTGTCTGGTCGGATTCCGGTACGCGCTCGACTGTCGAGGATGTCGGAGGAATGGGCGGAAGCTGGGTCGGCTCGTCATCGGATTGCGATCCACTGCCAGGTGGATGTGACCCAACGTTGCTAATCCTCCTTCGAGCCGTCTTCCCAATGAGCCGTCGGTCTGCTAGACCCGGAGATGAATGTATCTCTGAAGGCTCGGTCCAACACCCGATGGATCCGAAAACTGAAGACTCCGACTGCCAGCGCCGGCAAGATCAACAACAGTAGAGACAACGGGATTGATACACTGCCCAGCGTGAACAACCGAATGATTAGGGAACCTTGGAACGACGCAGTGCCAAGCGACCGGCGGATCGGTGCTGCTCCAGCGCGGCGAAGTGCACAGGATTCTTGGCGTCGATCTCACCTAC
>JAGWBJ010000018.1 GCA_021295955.1 Dehalococcoidia bacterium
TCAGGGCGTCGGTCCCCGTCTGGGAGAGGTAGTCGGACACCTCGCTTCTCCCGATCATGGGAGCGTAGATGTTGGCGAACACGTCCAGCGCCTCCGCCCTCTGGTCTTCGCCCTGGATGCCCGTCAGCAGGCCGTAGGTCTCCAAGTTGCCCACCGACGCCACGGGTATGCCCGGCGCGGCCAGGGCCCGGGGCAGACCCCGTCCGAAGTTCACCCCAGTCAGCACGTTTTCCGAGCGGGGGTCGATCTCCCGGATGGCCCGGCCAAGCCATCCCTCGGTCCCCACTTTCTCCGGTTCGCACGTGTGCCAGATGTCCATGGAGCGGAAGTGGGAGCGGTTGGGGTTCGGGTATCCGATGCCCTGGATGATCGCCACCTTCCCCTGGTCGTAGAGGGTCTTGATGGGCGCCATCGCGGGATTGAACCCGATGTAGTCGTCGATGGGTAGCACCTCTTCTTCGGCTATCCTCACCGACGGCCTGTTGTCGGCGTACAGGGGGTCCCCATAGGGGACGATGGTGTTGAGGGAGTCGTTCCCCCCGGAGAGCTGGAGCACTACCAGGACCCGGTCTCTGTCGCCTGCACCCATCTGCCTCTCCCTAAGCGAACTGGTATTCCTGAGTCGCCACTATTAGCTGCAGCGTTTGCGCCACGCGTCGACCGAACTCTTCGCCCGAGGTGTCCAGGTCTCCGCCCTTGGCCAGGTGTGAGACCAGCTTGTCCCGGGTCTCCCTGGGCAGACGGTAGCCTCCCAGGATGTCCAGGCAGCCGTCTACCAGACTCTCGGGCGACAGCGCCGGGCCCGTGGAGGCTAGTCGGTCCACGATGGAGCGGACGCCTGGATGGTCCAGGTTGCCCATCTGGTCCGCGGTGTAGTTGATGCGCTCCACCAGGGTACCGCTGTCGACCCAGTCTTTACCGGTGTGCCACCCCTCCACCGTGGGGGGATTCAGGATGTCCTGGCCCATGTACCGCATCTCCATGACCAGGTCCAGGGCCCCCGGCTTGTTTGCGGCGAACTCCCCCGTCTGCTTGACCGTGCCTATCACCACCTCCACGGGGCTCTTGACCTTCTGGAAGCGGGCGTCCTTGAAGAAGTCGGAATTTAGCAGTACCCGCATGACCTGGAGCATATCGTAGTCACTCTCCATGAACACTCTCTCCAGGGTCTCTATCGCTTGGGGGTCCCGGGGAGGGATGTCCTTCCAGGCGGGCACAATCGGCTCGTCGGCGACGAAGAAGTTATATAGGTGACGGGCGATGAACCGGCGCGTGGCGGGCTGCCGGGCGAGTATCTCTATCACGTCCTCGCCGTTCCAGCGCCCGGTCTCGCCCAGGAACGTCTTTTCCCCGTCGTCGTGGTCGGTGGCGTCGTAGTAGAAGGTCCACGTGTGGGGCCCGTAGGGGTCCGTGGGCAGGGGGGGCTTGATCCCCCAACCGGTGAAGGCGCGGGAGCATGCCTGGACGTCCTCCTCCGTGTAGTTGGCCTCGCCGTCCATGCCGACGCCCATGGAGAACAGCTCGAGCAGCTCGCGGCCGTAGTTCTCGTTGATGGCTCCTTTGTGGTTCTCGGTGTTGTCCAGGTAGTAGAGCATGGCCGGGTCCTTGGACAGCTCCACCAGGACATCTGGGAAGCGGCCCAGCCCCAGCCTCCGAAACATGTCGATCTGGATGGTAACCTGGCGGACGTTGTCGGCCTTGCCAGCGCCGGTGCACAGGACGCCGTGCCAGAACAGGGCCATCTTCTCTTCCAGGGGGCGGCGGGTCGCTATTAGCTTGTGGGTCCAGAATATCTGGCCGGGCTCGATGGCCGTGCGGTCTTGGAGCTCGGGGAAGTCCCTGAACAGGCGCTCCTCGTCCCACTCGGGTTGGCGTTCCGGGTGGAGCAGCTCCTCGACCGTTTCCTCGTATCCCTTGGCCGCATGTCTCTCCAGCTCTTCTATGGTGGCCCCGAACCCGGCGCGCCTGAATAGATGAGCCATAAGAGCGATGCTTTCCGTCGTCATCTTGGCTCCTTGTTCCACCGTCTACCCCCAGCGGCGGGGTACGCCGCCGCACCAGGCATCCAAACAGGGCTGGGGTCGGCGACCCCAGCCCTGAGACCGGTCCTTTTCGGCCACAGCGGCCACCAACCGATCGGATTGCCTTATTGCCCCAGGCCCCAGTCAGGCTGGGCGTCGGGGTCGTACCACAGGTGCTCCTTCTTGTGGATCACGTTCCAGGCCGCCCCTACGTCACTGGCCTTGGGCAGGTGGAAGTTCCTGATCTGTACGTTCAGGGCCCCGTTGACCGGTATCCAGCCCAGGGGTACCCACTGGGCGATGCCTTCGTCCCTGAGGATCGCTTCGATCTCCAGCACCAGCGCCTTGCGCTCTTCCGTAGACCCGGCCCTGGACTGCCGCTCGGCCAGCTCGTCTATCCTGGGGTCGTGCCAGTTCAGGGAGTTCCTGCCGCCGCCGGCCAGGTACATCTGGCCCAGCAACGCGTTGGGGTCGTTCAGCTCGACGCCGTGGCTCTCCTGGTGGAGGTCGAACCGGCCCTCGTTGCGCTCGATGGACGCCGCGGCGAGGTCCAGCACCTTCACCGACAGGTCCCAGCCGAAGGTCTCGTTCATCTGCCTCTTGATCAGGTCGGACATGTTCACGCTGGAGGCGTCGTCGAAGGAGAGGACGTCCCCCGAGAAGTTGTTCTCGTATCCGGCCTCCCGTACCAGCCTCTGGGCCTCGGCGATGTCGTCGGGGTGCTTCTGGGAGCCCACGACCTTCACCGGGTCCGTCGTGATGAGGTTGCCGTCGGCGTCCACGTACCTCCATCCGGGCCAGCTGGCCTCGGCTTCGGAGACGGAGGAGCCTCCGGGAAGGAAGGTCCCCTGCCGCCCGATTCCCTTGAACACCGTCTTGATTATCTCGACACGGTCCAAGGCCATCATGACGGCCTTTCGCACATTGGGGTCGTCGAAGGGCGGCTTGGTCCAGTTGAGCATTATTCCGGGCGCGCCGGCTCCCGGGAGCTGGAAAGCCCTGAGCTTACCGCCCGTGTCCTCCTCGAGCTGTTCATACACGTCGAAGGTGGGCGCGTTCTGGTAGGTGGCCGTCCAGCCCATCACCTGCTCCGACTGCATGGCGGAGACGGCCCTGAGCCGGTCCTTGAACAGGATGCCCTTCCAGCCGTCGAAGAAGGGACGGCCTTCCTTGAAGTAGTTGGGGTTCTTCTCCCACTCGATGACTACGCCCCGCTCGAGGTTCTTGAACATCCAGGGGCCCGAGCCCACCAGGTTCTCGTAGCAGCAGTTGACCTCGTCCTGGGTCAGGTTCTCGACGATGTGCTTGGGGTACACCTTTACGTAGTCGAAGGCAAGCCAGGGCAGGAAGGCGGCGGATGGGAACTTGATGGTGACCTCCACCGTCTTGTCGTCGATGACCCTGGAGTTGCCCGGCGCGTAGAAGGGCTTCAGGGCTGCTCCGGCCCGTGGCCTGATCGCGTCCGGGTCCACCACCCGGTCCAGGCTGAACACCACGTCGGCAGCCGTCACGGGGGTGCGGGCCTCGTCGGTCCAGTTGGCGTCGGGGTGGATGGTGAAGGTGTAGACGCGCCCGTCCGGGCTCGCCTCCCAGGTCGTTGCCAGGTCACCGATGACCTCGCTGGCGTTGACCGGGTTGAACTCCACCAGCTGGTTGAACCGGTTGCCGGCCACCGTCAGGCCGGAGTTGATGCTTGCCGAGAAGTGCAGGTCGATGAACCCCGGGTCCGAGGTGGACGCGAAGTTTATCGTCCCGCCGTACTTGCCCCGCCCCACCCAGTCGGGCACCGGGGCTGCCTCGGCCATGGCCACGGGGGTCGCGATGCGGTCCAGTATCTCCTCTATCTGGATCTCCGAGGCCTGGGCTACGGCGTCGGCCACAGCGTCGGCCACGGCCTGGTCGATGGCCATCGCCAGCTCCTCGGAGGTGACGCCTGATTCCGCCCCCGCGACGGCGTCGGCGGTGGCCTGTTTGACCATCCTGTCGATCTCCTCGGCGGAAACGCTTTCGGGGATATCGATGCCCTGGATGGCCTCGTTCACCAGCATGCTGACGTCGTCGGCGGACACGCCCTCGGGGATGTCTATCCCGGCGACGGCCTCGTTGACCATCCCCGCGATCTCCTCAGCCGACACGGTTTCGCCTACGGCTTCTCCAACAGCCTCTCCGACGGCGGACCTGACTGCCGACTCTACGTCCGCCGACGTTATGCCGGGGGCTTGCGTTGGCGCCGGGGTCGGGTCCTCGCCGCAGGCAGCGCCTACGACAAATACAGCCAGCAGGGCTCCCAACAGTAGCCACTTCCAACCAGCCCGCAAAACATGCGTCATTGCTTCCTCCACAGAATCAAATCCGAGTCAAGCGCGTCTTAGGATACAGCGAGTTCGTAGGAGCGTCAAGCGTACCGTCGGGATTTGAGGCCGCGCCGGCGGCCGGCCGCTACCGGCTGGCGTTGTAGATGGTGTGGGGCGTCATGCCCTCGGGTATCGTCCCCTCGTAGAACCGCCTCAGATAGGGCATGAGCTGGTCGGTCATGTCCCGCATTTCGATTTGATAGTCGGTCTTGGGCCTGTTGAGCACCTCTTTCAGCTCCCGGTAGAGGCCCTCCTTGTCGATCTTGGTGAGCTTGCGGTCCCGCATGACCACCTCCCCGTCCACCAGCACCGTGTGCACGTCCCACTTGGTGCCCCTATGTACCACCGCGTCCACGATGGATACCTCGGGGTCCAGGTACGGCTCCTCGATGCTGTCCAGGCTCAGGAGCACGACGTCGGCCCGCTTCCCGGGCTCCAGGGTGCCCACCCTGTCCCCGAACCAGCTTGCGTAGGCGCCGTTCTCCGTGGCCATCTGGAACACCTGGTAGGAGGTGGGGGGCGCCGTCTCCACTCCGGGGGCCTTGTGGATCTTTTGCACCAGGCGCATCTCCTGGAGCAGGTCCTTGTCGTCGTTGATGCCGGCCTCGTCGCTGCCTATGGCCACCCGGATGCCCTTCTGGAGCAGCTTCCCTATGGGCGCGATGCCGCTGGAGATGCGGAGGTTGGAGCTGGCGTTGTGGCACACGTTGGTGCCCGTGGCCGCCATCACCTCTATGTCCTCGTCGGTGACCCAGACACTGTGGCCGCAGACCACGTCGGGGCCCAGGAATCCCAGGTCGTTCAGGTGCTGCAGGGGGGTCTTGTTCCAGGCACGCAGGCCCTCCAGCTTCTGGTAGATGCTCTCCTGCAGGTGAATATGTATTCCGGTCTTGTGCTTGTTGGCCAGCTCCCTGAAGGCCACCAGCAGCTCGTCGGAGCACCGGTGGACGTTGCTGGGGGCAAGGGTGAGACGGACCCGCTCGTAACGGTTGCCCCACCGTTCGCTTATCTCCTCGAAGGCCTCTATCGTCTCCTCGACGGGGCGGTAGCTGGCCGCCATGAACGACGTGAACCGCTCCGCCAGCTCCGGGGGCAGGGTGGCGGCGAAGCCGGCCTCGGTGCCCAGGGAGACCAGGGAGTTCTGGTCGGCCACGGAGGGGCAGTAGGACACCCGCATCCCCGACTCCTGGAAGGCCGTGATGGCCCTGTCCGCCGCCTCCGGGTTCATGGGCCGGGCGCCCCTGTTCGATCCGTGTATGGCCTGTACCGTGGTGGTGCCCGATTCGATCATTTGGACCGCGCCGTAGAGCTGGTCCAGGTAGGGGTCCAGACGCCGGGCGTAGGCCCGGCCCATGGTAACCAGGCCCCACAGGTCCAAAGGCAGGTCGGGGGCGCCGAGCTGGAAGGGGGTCAGGCCGACGTGGAAGTGGTCGTTGACCAGCCCGGGCATCACCACGTATCGCGGGGAGCCGATGACCTCCACGTCGGGATGATTGGCCCTGAGCCGCTCGTAGTCCCCCACCTCGACGATCTCGCCGTCCCTCTGGAACAGCGCGCCGTCGGACACCACCTCGGCGGAGTCGGGGCCCGTTACCTTGCGGATGACGTACTTTCCCCGTACCAACGATGAAGCCATGGGTCTCCCTCCTGTGCCGGTCTTATGGGGCCTGTGCCGGTCTTATGGGGCCCGTGCCGGTCTTACGGGGCCTGTGCCGGTCTTATGGGGGCATGCCGGTCTTGCGGGGCCTGTGCCGGTCTTGCGGGGCCTGTGCCGGTTTGACCACTGGGGCTAGTACCGCGAGTTGTACACGGAGTGGGGGGTCAGGTCCTGGGGGAAGGTGCCCTGGAGGAATCGCCTCATGTGCGGCTCGACCTGCCTCACCAGGTCGCGGGCCTCCATCTCCCTGGCGTCCAGGGGCCTGTTCAGGGCCGAGCTGATCTCCTTGAGCACCGCCTCTTTGTCCACGTGGGTCAGCTTTCCGTCGCGCATCACCACGTCGCCGTCGATAATCACCGTGTCCACGTCCTGGCTACGCCCCCGGTATACCAGGGCGTCGATGAGGGTTATCTCCGGGTCGATAAACGGGTACTCGATGTTTCGGAGGTCCATAAGGACGATGTCGGCCCGCTTGCCGGGCTCCAGGGTGCCCACCCGGTCCCCGAACCAGGCGGCGTAGGCCCCGTGCTCGGTGGCCATCCTGAAGAGGTCGTAGGGCGTTGGGATGACGTTGTCTATGCCCGGCAGGTAGTGCAGGCGCAGGGCCAGGCGCATCTCCTGGTACATGTCCTTGTCGTCGTTGATGGTCGCCTCGTCGCTGCCCAGGGCGACCCTTATCCCCTTTTGCAGCAGCTTCCCCACCGGGGCGATGCCGTTGTGGATGCGCAGGTTGGAGCTGGCGTTGTGGCACACGTTGGTGCCCGTGGCCGCCATCAGCTCGATGTCCTCGTCGGTGATCCAGACGCTGTGGCCGCACACCACCTCAGGCCCCAGAAAGCCCAGGTCGCCCAGGTGCTGGAAGGGGGTCTTACCGTAGGCGTTCATGCCGTGGAACTTCTGGTACGGGCTCTCCTGGAGGTGGATGTGGATACCCGTCCGGTACTTGGTGGCCAGCTCCTTGAAGGCGACGAGCAGCTCGTCCGAGCAGCGGTGCACGTTGCTGGGCGCCAGGGTGACGCGAATTCGCTCGTGCTGGTCGTTGCCGTATCTCCTGAAGACCTCTTCCAGGGCCTCCATCCACTCCTCCACCCGTCCGTATGCCCGGCCCACGTAGCTGGCGAACCGCTCGCCCAGGTCTCCGGGCATGAACGCGGCGAAATCTCGCTCGTCCCCCCGGGGCCCCACGATGTGGGCGTTCTGGTCGGCGATGGTGGGCGCGTAGGAGACGCGCATTCCGGCTTCCTGGTAGGCCTTCAGGGCCTTGTCCGCCACATTCGGGATCTCGGCTGGGTTTGTTCTGGTGATTCCGCCGTGTATGGCGCACACCGTGGTGGTGCCCGTCTCGATCATCTGGATGGCCCCGTACAACTGGTCCAGGTACGGGTCTATGCGCCTGGCGCCCATCCTTATCAGGGCCCTGAGCTCCTGGGTGTTGTCCAACGCCCCCATCTGGCACGGGCTCAGCCCCACGTGGAAGTGGTCGTTGACCATCCCCGGCATCACCACGTAGCTGGGGGAGCCTATGACCTCCACGTCCGGGTGCCGGGCCTTCAGGTCCCCGTACGGGCCCACCTCGACGATGGCGCCGTCCCTCTGGAACACGGCCCCGTCGGAGACTACCTCCGCCGAGTCGGGCCCGGTAATCTTGGATATGACGTACTTGCCCCTTATCAACGACGAAGCCACTGCCACACCTCCTTGCGCCAGCTACGGAAGGGGGTCTGCGGGTAGCGTACTTGCTCCCGGGCACCATGTCAATCTGGGGGCCCGGCGAGGCCGAAATCCCTTCCCGGCAGGCCATTGCGATGCGGCTGGTTGGCCGGGTTTCCTAGGCTCGTTATCTCCATTCGTAAAGTATGGAGGATATCCAGATACCTCTTTGATTTGGCAAATCCTGGGTGATATAGTGTAGGCCCATAAGAATGCGGCGGGCGTAGCTGCAAAAGCCGGGTGGCGGACGGCCGGCAAGCCCGCTGGTAAAGGTCGTGTACATGACAGACAAGCGTATCGCCTTGATGGCCCATCTGATGCGGCGCGCCGGTTTCGGGGCGTCCTACGGCGAGCTGGCGGCCCGGGCGGCCCGGGGATACGAGGCCACCGTGGATGAGCTGGTATATCCGGGGTCCAACGGCGTGCCCGAGTTCGACGAGCTGGCCATGGACCGGTACTACCCGGGGCACGAGTACCCCACCTCCCCCTACCTGGGGGCGTCCAACTTCATGTACCACCTGCTCACCACGCCGCGCCCCCTGGAGGAGAAGATGGTCCTCTTCTGGCACATGGTCTTCGCCACGGGGGACGCCAAGGTGGACAACATCACCCAGATGGTCCACCAGATCGGCATGTTCCGACGCTACGGAATGGGCAGCTACCGGGAGCTGTTGGTGCGCCTGGCCATGGACCCGGCCATGATCTTCTGGCTGGACAACAACGAGAACCACAAGGGCTCGCCCAACGAGAACTGGGGCCGGGAGCTGCTGGAGCTGTTCTCCATGGGCCAGGGCAACTACACCGAGCAGGACGTGTTCGAGGCGGCGCGGGCCTTCACGGGCTGGACCATCTCGCCCAAGGTGCCCGGGGCCAACCTGTGGAGCTTCGAGTACAGGCCCGAGGACCACGACTTCGATGAGAAGGTGTTCCTCGGCGAGCGCGGCCGGTTCAACGGCGAGGACGTGATAGACATAATAGCCAGGCGCCCCGCCACGTCGCGGTTCATCGCCCGCCATCTCTACAACTTCTTCGTCGCCGACGAGGTCCAGGTACCCAGTTGGAACGACATCCCCCCGCAGGACCCAGGGGCGGTGGAGGCGATAGCCGCCGCCCTGGTCTCCTCGGACTACGACATCGCCGAGACCCTGCGTTTCCTCTTCAACTCGGACTTCTTCAAGGATGAGGCCGTCTGGTTCACCAAAGTGAGGAGCCCGGCAGAGGTGGTGGTCAGCACGGTGCGGCTGGTGGGAGAGTACGGTCAGCTCAAGCACGGCGTGATGGAGCTTGCCTTCGAGTCCGTGTACCAGGGGCAGGACCTGCTGAACCCCCCCAGCGTCGAGGGCTGGCACACGGGCAAGGAGTGGATCGACGGCGGCTCACTGGTCCGGAGGATCAACTTCTGCGCGGACCGCCTCAGCAATCCCGGCCTGCCGGGCGTCAGGGACATCATCGCCAGGCTCAAGGAGCGAGAGGGCCGCTCCCCCCGGGAGCTGGTCGACGGCTGCCTGGAGCTTCTGGGCTCGGTACGCCTGGGCGAGGAGACGTACGACGAGGTGGTGGGGCACGCCGAGGACGCCCCGGACGCCTTCGAGGACCGGGTGGCCAAGGTCCTTCAGCTCATCGGCGCGACCAAGGAGTACCAGTTCTGCTAGCGGGAGGTCATTGACGTGCCCACTACTCGCGTTGCCGGGAACCGCGCCTTTACGTACCTCTACTCCATGGGCCGGTTCGGGAACTCGATGACCTCGTTCCAGCACCCCGCCGACCTGGTCCGGTCGGGGGACTTACTCTACGTCGTCAACGCCAGCGACGAGCGCAATAACTCCCCTCGGATCACCAAGTGCACCCTGGACCACGAGTGGGTCCAGGACATCGGTGTACCCGGTCCGGGCACGGGCTTCAATGTCCTGACGGTGGAGAAGCTCCAGGACGGCCAGTTCCTGTGGCCGGGAGGCCTGGCCATGGACAGTGACGAGACCCTCTTCGTCACCGATCAAGCCACCCACCAGGTGCACAGGTTCGCTGCCGACGGCGCCTTCCTGGGCAGGTGGGGCATGCACGGCACGGGCGAGGGCGAGCTCGACGCGCCGGCGGGCGTGACGATGGACGCCGACGAGAACCTCCACATAGTCGACAGCCTGAACCATCGGGTGCAGGTGTTCACCAGGGAGGGCGAGTACGTCTCCACGTGGGGCGGGCCGGGCCCTGGGGAGGGCCTGTTCGACCGGCCCTGGGGCATAACCACGGACCGGCACGGGGCATTCTACGTGGGGGACTGGGGAAACGACAGGGTGCAGAAGTTCTCTCCCCAGGGCGAGTACCTGTCCACCATCGGGAGCCCGGGGACGGGGCGGGGAGAGCTGCGGCGTCCTGCGGGCGTTGCCGTGGACAAGGACGGGGACGTCTACGTCTGTGACTGGGGCAACGACAGGCTGAACGTATACGACGAGGACGGCGATTTCCTCGTGACCATCACCGGCGAGGCCACGGAGGTGACGCCGTGGCTGCAGCTAACCCTGCGGGGCAGCCCGGACCTGGTCAAGGCCAGGGCCAGGGTGGACATGACCCCCGATACCCTGCTGCGCAGGCCGGTGGCGGTGGACGTGGGTGACGACTACAAGATCGTCATCGTCGAGGCGCGGCACCACAGGCTCCAGTTCTACGAGAAGGACCCGAGCTACCAGGACGTCCGCTTGAACATCTAGGCATCCCGCCGCCCGCGACCGGCCGCCGGGATCAGGTCTACCGGCGGGCGTTGTACATGGAGTGGCTTACGGGGTTGTCGGGCAGTGTCCCCTCGTAGAAGCGCTGCATGTACGGGATCACCTCCCGGCCCAGGGCCCGGCTGTCGGCCTCCACCTGCTCCAGGGGACGGTCCAGCGCCTTCTTGAACTCGGCGTACAGAGCATCCTTGTCGATCTTGGTCAGCTTTCGGTCCCGCATGACGACCTCGCCGTCCACCATCACCGTGTCCACGTCGATGCTGCGTCCCCGGTGGACCACGGCGTCCACTATGGAGACATCGGGGTCCAGGTACGGCTCCTCGATGTTCCGCAGGTTCAGCAGCACGATGTCCGCCCGCTTGCCGGGCTCCAGGGTGCCCACCTTGTCCCCGAACCAGCTTGCGTAGGCCCCGTGCTCTGTGCCCATCTGGAACACCTGATACGACGTGGGCGGCACGTTCTCCACACCCGGCACCCGGTGTATCTTCAGCACCAGGCGCATCTCCTGGAACAGGTCCTTGTCGTCGTTGAGGCCCGCTTCGTCGCTGCCGATGGCGATCCTGATGTTCTTCCGGAGCAGGGGGCCCACGGGAGCGATGCCGCTCTGCAGGCGCAGGTTGGAGCTGGCGTTGTGGCAGACGTTGGTGCCCGTGGACGCCATGATGTCGATGTCATCCTCGCTCACCCACACGCTGTGGCCGCACACCACGTCGTGACCCAGGAACCCCAGGTCGTACAGGTGCTGGAGGGGGCTCTTGTTCCAGAGGCGTACACCGTACTCCTTCTGGTAGATGGTCTCCAGGAGGTGGATGTGAATGCCTGTGCCGTACTTGGTGGCCATGCGCCTGAAGCTGTCCAGGAGCGCGTCGGAGCACCTGTGCACGTTGCTGGGCGCCATGGTGATGCGCACCCGCTCGTAACGGTCGTTGCCGTACTTCTGGCAGATCTCGTCCAGGGCGGCCATCAGGTCCTCCACCGGGCGGTACCGGGCCCGCAGCGGGGCCAGGTACCGCTCAGCCAGCTCGGGGGGCATCTGGGCCATCAGCTCCGCCTCCCCTCCCCTGGCCCCGGACACGGTGGCGTCCTGGTCGGCCACCGAGGGAGCGTAGGACACCCGCATGCCCGAGTCCTGGAAGGCCCCGACCGCCTTGTCGGCGACCTCCAGGTCCATCGGCCTCCACCACGCCGCCCCTCCATGGATGGCCTGCACGGTGGTGGTGCCCGACTCGATCATCTGAATGGCCCCGTAGATCTGGTCCAGGTACGGGTCTATCCGCCGTGCGCCCATCCTGGACGCCTGCCACAGCTCCAGGGGCAGGTCCGGCGAGCCCATCTGGAATGGGCTGAAGCCAACGTGGAAGTGGTCGTTCACCAGCCCGGGCATGACCACGTGCCTGGGGGAGCCGATGACCTCCGCGTCCGAGTGCCGCTGCCGCAGGTCCTCGTACGGGCCGACCTCCACTATGGCCCCGTCCCGCTGGTAGACGGCCCCGTCGGAGACCACCTGGGCCGAGTCGGCCCCCGTGATCTTGCAGATGACGTACTTGCCCCGTATCAGACTAGAGCTCATCCCTGCTTACCTCCTGTGAATACCCACCTGTGAATACCCGCGAGAATCTTAGCGACGCGGCTTGGGGAGGGCGGGTAGGTCACCGTACTCCTCAAGCCACCAGCGAGCTATATCGATTCGTCGTGCAAACCAGACTCCTGGGAAGCCGTTGGCGTACCGGATGAACTCGTCGAGATACCTGGCCCGACCCGGCCTCCCGGCAAAGCGCAAATGTAGACCCACCGACATCATCTGCGGGTGGGTGGCCCCTTCCTCGTACAGACAATCGAAGGCCTCTTTGAGCTGAAAGTAGAAATCCTCGGGTTGTGCGTAACCGGGAAGATGTGAGAAGAGCATATCGTTGGTAGTAACGTCGTAGGGGACTACGAGCCACTTCTTTCCATGGACGTTTACGAAGTAGGGCAGGTCATCGGCGTAGGAGTCGGTGTCGTAGACGAAACCACCCTCTTCCACAAGGAGCTCGCGGGTATGGCCGCTGCTGGTCGTTGCATGATAACCCAGCGGGCGCTCTCCGGTTGTCTTCAGGGTCGCCTCCACAGACTTTCGGATATACTCCCGTTCCTCTTCCATTGTGTCAATGGAGGCCGGGGCCCAGCGGTATCCATGGCTGGCTATCTCGTGACCGCGGGCCGTGATCTCCCGAGCCGATTCCGGGTTCAGCTCCAGGGCCATCCCGCACGCAGAGCCGGTCGCTTTTACGTCGTTCTTGTCGAGAATCTCCAACAAGCGCCAGAATCCGACCCGGCTGCCGTACTCGTACAGGGATTCGTTGATCAGCCGGCGTTCACCACGGGAGTCGGGAAACGCCTCGCCAGTAGGTTCGGCCACAGGGTCTCCAAGCAAGGGGTTAAGCTCGGAGCCCTCTTCGAAATTGATCACCAGCGAGATAGCGATGCGGGCGCCGCCCGGCCATTTTATCCGAGGGTACTCGTCACCATAGCCGATGAGATCTCGTTCTGAGGTCAGCATCCTTGTTCTCCTCGTTCCGTGGACCGGCTCCGCCGCGTTGGTCGATGGCCCTGAGCTCTAGAGGTCGCCGTAGTGCTCCAGCCACCACCGGGCGATGTCGACGCGGCGTGCGAACCATACCCCCGGGAACCCCTTCGCGTATTGGATGAATCTGTCTACTTGGGCTGCTCGCGGCGGTCTCCCGGAGAGCCGCAAGTGCAGTCCCACGGACATCATCTTCGGGTGCTTGGACCCTTCGGCGTACAGGTCGTCGAAGGTCGCCTTCAGGCTGGCGAAAAAGTGGTCGGGCCTGGTGAACCCTGGTACAAGGGGACCTGGCCAGAACTTCTCGTCGTTGGTGTCGTGGCTATGGGGAATTGTGAGGAGCCGTCGGTCGTTGACCTGGGCGAAAAATGGCAAGTCGTCGCTGTAGGAGTCGGAATCGTAGAGGAAACCGCCCTCCTCGACCAGCAGCTCTCGGGTATGAACACTTGGAGCCCTGCTGTTCCAACCAAGGGGACGCTCTCCCGACGTGCTCACGATCGCTTCAACCGCCTTGGCTATATCGGCCCTCTGCGCATCACGGGTGAATTCGTAGGATGGTAGCCACCGATAACCGTGTCCGGCTATCTCATGCCCTCCGTCGGTGATTCTGCGGGCGGCTATCGGGTTTCCCTCCACGGCCTGTCCAGAGCAAAAGAACGTAGCCTTCACGTCGTGCTTGTCGAATATGCGCATCAGCCTCCAGAAACCTCGGCGTGGACCGTACTCGTAGATGGATTCCACGCTCCAGCTTCGTCCGGACCCCGCGGGCCGCACTGGCTGGGCGCTCAGCTCGGGCCCATTATCGCCGTACAGCGGAGTTCGCTCGGCGCCCTCCTGGAAATGGACTACCAGGGACACGGCTATGACGGCGTCGTTTGGCCAGGAGATGACCGGGTACGTCTTGCCGTACCCCCTGAGGTCCCGGTTCATTCGACTCCTCCGAAGTAGTCTCTAGCCCGCCCCTCGCAGCCGGGGGTCCAGCACGTCCCGCAGTGCGTCGCCGAACATGTTGATGCCGAATACGGCCAGGGATATGGCCAGGCCGGGGAGTATGGACAGCCAGGGGGCCACGCGTATGTAGGCGGTCCCCGCCTCGGACAGCATTCCTCCCCAGGTGGCTATGTTCGGAGGCAGGCCGGCTCCCAGGAAGCTGAGGGACGCCTCCACCAAGATGGCGAAGCCAAGCTGGATGGTGACGAGGATCATGAAGAGGGCCAGGCAGTTGGGGACCACGTGGATGAAGATGATGCGAAAGTCTCTGGCGCCCACGGCCCTGGCCGCCAGCACGTAGTCCATCTCCTTGATGGCCAGGGCCTGGGACCGCACGGTCCGCACCGAGGTCGGCGCCAGAACGACGACCAGGGCGATAATCACGTTGTTCAGGGTCGAGCCGAGAAGCGCCATAATCGCCAGTCCAAGAACGAGGGAAGGGAAGGCCATGAAAGCGTCCACCACACGCTGCATCAGGAGGTCGAAGGGACCCCCGTAGTAGGCGCTGACGACACCCAGCAGAGAGCCCAGGGTGATTCCTATGAGCACGCTCACGACGCCAACGTACAGAGAGACACGGGCGCCGTAGAAGAGCCTGCTCATCACGTCGCGGCCGATCTGGTCACTTCCCAGAATGAGGTTCGTGGTCTCGAACGGCGGGACGTGTACGTTTTGGTGGCCGTGGGTCTCCTCGGGATCGTGGGGAGAGATAAGGGGAGCCAGGAGCGCGACGAGGATGAGGACAAGCAGTATCCCGGCGCCGATGGCGCCCAGGGGCTTTCGCCTGGAGAACCCAACGGCGCCCCGCAGCACAGGCGTGGTGTGCAACAGTCCCCTACGGACCAAGCCGAAGGCTTCTCCCGTTGTGCCTACTCCTAACAAGGCAGCCGTCCACGGTCCGGCTTCATCATGCGTACCGGACTCTTGGATTGATCAGTCCGTACAGAATGTCGACGACCAGGTTCAGGGTCACGGTGAACACCCCCACCACCAGGACTATCGCCTGAATGATGTTGAAGTCCCTGGTGGCAAGGGCCAGTATGAGGGCCTGTCCGATTCCCGGTACGAGGAATATGTCCTCCGTGACCACGGCTCCGCCCAGGAGGATCCCGAACTGGTACCCGGCGACGGTGATCACCGGCAGCAGGGCGTTCCGGAGGGCGTGGCGAACTAGGACAAGCGACTCGGCCAGACCCTTGGCCCGCGCCGTCCTGATGTAGTCCTCCCTCAGCACTTCCAGCATGGCGGAACGGGTAATCCTCGCCGTGAACGCCATGTTGAAGTAGCCCAGGGACAGGGCGGGAAATATGAGCTGCGAGAGGTTCTTCAGGGGGTCTTCCCACAGCTTGGCGTAGCCCAGTGGGGCTCCCCAGTTGAAGAGCTGGGCCAGGAAAAACACGATGAGTATCCCGGCCCAGAAGGTGGGGAGGGATATTCCGACGACGGTGAATATCTTGGCCGCGTAGTCCGGCCATTTGTCTTGATAGACGGCCGATACGACGCCCAATGGCACGGCCGTCACCACGGCCAGAATGAGGGACATAACCGTGAGCTGAATGGTGACGGGAAACCGTTCCAGCAGCTCTTTTGAGACGGCCTTGTTGCGGAAGTAGGAGTAGCCGAAGTCCCCACGCACCGCATCCGCGACCCACCTGACGTACTGCTCGTAGAGGGGCTTGTCGGTGCCCAGGCGCCGCTGGGTCTCCGCCAGCTCCTCCGGCGTGTAGGTCCCCTCTCCCTCCAGCCCTATGAGGACCATTATCGCAGGGTCCCCGGGCAGGATGCGCATCACTCCGAAGGCCAGCAGGGAGACCAGTATCAGCGTCGGGACAAAGAGCAGCAAGCGCTTTACCGCGTACGCTCCCATGCACCCCTCTCTCAGGACCGGCCTGGGAACACGGCGGAGCCGCTCTCCCAGGCCGGTTGTTTACCGGGAGGGCCTTCCCGGTTTTGTGGCTTCCCCTGCTCGGACTACTCGGCCAGCCAGATGGCTTCGTGGTGGTTCCCCTGCTGGTATGTCTGGGCGGGGAAGAAGTTCTGGATCTTGCTGTTCACGGCTACGTAGTTCTGCCGCCAGTCGATGCCGAACCAGTGGTCCTCCCCCTGGCGCAGGATGTCGCCCGCCTCCCAGATCAGCGCCTGGCGTGCCGTCGGGTCTGGCTCCCTGGCCGACTCGTAGAAGAGCTCCTGTATTCTGGGGTGCTCCCAGTTGAGCCGGTTCTTCGACCCGCCGGGGGTGACGTATATCTGGTTGAACAGCTCGTCCGAGTCCGAGATGTTGATCCCGTGCCAGAGGAAGAAGAAGTCGTAGTTGCCCGAGATGGCGCGCTCGAAGATGGTGGCGAACTCCTGGAGCTCCAGTTCGATCTTCACGCCTATGTTCTTCTCTAGCTGTTGCTTGGCCAGGGTGCCCATGTTCTTGTGCAGGGGCGCATTCCCCATGAGCCAGACAAAGGTCTGGTCCCTGTCGAAGCCGGCCTCATCCAGCAGCCTGTTGGCCTCCTCCAGGTCCCGGGGGTCCTTCACCGCGTCGGGAACGTCGTAGTAGTTGGTCAGCGGGTTGCCGGCACTGTCCACGTACCGGAAGCCGGGCCACGTGGCCACCACCTCGTCCGGCGGGGTCATCCAGCTGCCCGGCGGGAACGGGGTGCCCATCTTCGCCTGGCCCTGGTGGTTCGTGTTTATGAAGTCCAGGCGGTCAAAGGCCAGGTAGATGGCCCTCCTGACGTTGGGGTTGTCTAGGGGCGGCTTGGTGTGGTTGAGGGTGAAGCCGTCGAAGGCCGTGGCGCCCAGGAAGTGGACCGTGACCGTCCCCCGCATGTCTTCCTGGAAGGCGACCAGGTCCCTGAGGGTGAGGCCCATATCCGCGTTGTGGTTCATCAGCACCTGTTCCGTCCTGAAGGCCGTGGTGAGCTTGGTCAGGTTCTTGATGATGAACACACGGATTCCATCCAGGAAGGGCAGCCCCTCCTTGAAGTAGCCGGGGTTTCTCTCGTACTCCCAGAAGTTGTCCTGCAGGTAGGACTGCACCCTGAAGGGGCCCGACACCACGCTGTTGAGGTTGTCGGGATTGTTCAGGAACCGCTGCCGGGCCTCGTCGTTCTCCATGGGCTCCAGGATATGCTTGGGCAGTATCTTCATGTAGTTTATCGCCAGGTACTGGAGAAAGCCCGGCGCGTAGGCTATGGTCGTGTCCACCCTCAGCGTCTCGGCGTCTACCACCTCGGAGCCGGCGTAGTAGGGCCTCAGGTTGCCGGCCCGGGGTCTGGGGCTGCCCTCCTCCACCATCCGGTCCAGGCTGAACTTCACGTCCTCGGCGGTGATGTCCCTTCCGTCGGGCCACTTCGCGTCGTGGAACACGAAGGTGTAGGCCTGGCCGTCGGCGCTCACGTCCCAGGTCTTGGCCAGGTCTCCGATGATGACCCCCGTGTCCACGTGGTCGTACCTCAGCACCTGGGCCATCAGCTTGGAGGTGAGGCCGGCGGTGCCGGGCTCGGCGTGCGGGTCGGTGAACCCCTGGTCAGAAGTGTTGGACATGGGCACCACGCCGCCTCGTCTGCCCTCCCTGAACCACGGGGCCGTGATCATGGCCGACGCGGGAGTGGCTATGGGAACGGGGGTAAAGGTCGGCAGCGGGGTGGGCATGGCCGCCACAGCCTGGGTTACGGCGTCGGACACGGCCTGGTCGATGGCCGCCCGCAGATCCTCTGTGGAGACTGCGCCCTCGGCCGCGGCCGAGGTGGCCGCCCTCACCATGGCGTCTATCTCGGCGGCGGAGGCGCCGGGCTCGGCCTGGGCCGCCACAGCCTGCTCCACCATGGCCATCATCTCTTCGGGGGACATGCCCGACGCTCCGGGCTGCATGCCCGCTACGGCGGCCTGGACCGCGGCGGCCACGTCCTCGGCGGTAACGCCCACCGGCGCGGGAGGCGAGGTGGGTGCGGGTTCCGGCGTTGCGGCCTCTCCACAGGCAGCCGCCAGGACGAGCAACGTCAATAGGGGAGCCAGAATCCACCATCTGAAGCTAGCCAGCCTTGAACGACCCATTGCGTCACCTCCGGTATCAGGCAGATATTCTTGCAAACCTATCCCACCAAGAGGGCCGCCTGGTCCCATGGGCCGGCGGCCATGGTAGATAGCACGACAAAAGTATCACGTGGCGATTACTCATGTCAATATAACTTGATTTAGCATATCTAGATAGCCCTTTCGTAATGAGCGACACCGTCATATACGGATTGGATTACACACAAATCGCGCTGGGTTTTGTCGAAAACCGCAAGCCGCAGTCGCGACGCCCAGGTGTGGGTCGAATTGCGAGGAGCTACTGGATGCGCCCGTGCCTAAGGCCCCGGAATTGGATACCCGCCCCCGTATCGAGTACGAGGACATGCTTTCGCGAGTATGACGGTTGTGCAAGGGTGTCCGGGGGCGGGAGTCCAGGCCGCCCCACCCCTGGATCCCCGCTCGGGGGCCGGAATGACGGTAAGGAGGGCACCGCGTTTTCATCCCCATACGTGGCCTTCCCAAGGCCTTGGGTAATTCCGAACCGAGCGTAGCGAGGTGAGGAATCTATCCCTGCCGGCGACCACTGATCACGTGGCCTTGTGGCTCGTTCCAGGGTTCTCCTTGGCGGCCAAGAATGTGAAAACGCCTCCGGCTGGTCGGCCGGAGGCGCATGATTGCCCGTCGGTGGTGGAGACGGGGGAGGGTCGAACTCCCCGTCCAGAAGGCTCCCAACTGGAATGTACTACAGGCTTATCCGGCTATTTGTTTCGCCTACCGGAGCTTCCGCCGGCCGAATCTCCAGAGACGTAGCCGATGGTTCTTGGACCGGCCTCATCGGCGTTGGGCCGGCAGCATCCCGGAGTTATGGCGCCCGTTTCCCGGCCTCCGGGAGCAGCCAGGGCGGACGTAGCTGCGGTTAGGCAGCTAGGGCGAGTTCACGATCGCCAGTTACTATTGTGCCACCTTTTTACGAGGTGCGGTGGCGCCTCGGCCTGCAATTCCGCCAAGCATCCCCCTGTCGAGCCCGCGCGTCCCCATTGCCTAGTGGATGTTTATATTATGCCACACTCCCGCTGCGGCGGTCTAGAGTCATGCGAGGAAGCCCATTGCTGCCATGATGGCGCCCGTTCTTGACACTCTCTTGACCCTTGCTCTACGATTACGCGACCCACCGCATCGCCAGGCCCGCGATAACCATCGCGTTCGAGATAGTCCTATGACGAAAGACCAGCTCCCCTTCGCGCCGGCGTCCGAGGTGAGGCGCCTCCTGGACTCCCGGGAGGTGTCCAGCGTGGAGCTGACGGAGATGTTCCTGGGGCGCATCGAGTCCCTGAACCCCGGGCTCAACGCATATCTCACGGTTACACCCGAGGAGGCGCTGGCGGCGGCCTCCAGGGCCGACCAGGCCTCGGCCCGCGGCGAGTCCCTGGGCCCCCTGCACGGGGTCCCCGTGTCCATCAAGGACCTCGAGTTGACCGCGGGGATACGGACGACCATGGGGAGCCTGGTGTTCCGGGACTACGTCCCCGAACAGGACAGCCTGGTCGTGGAGAGGGTCAAGGCCGCCGGGGCGGTAATTCTTGGCAAGACCAACACTCCCGAGTTCGGCTTCTCGGGGACCACCGAGAACCGGTTGGGAGACGCCGCCCGCAACCCCTGGGACCCGGAGCGGACCCCGGGCGGCTCTTCGGGCGGGGCCGGGGCCGCGGTGGCGGCGGGCCTTTGCACCATGGCTACGGGCAGCGACGGGGGCGGGTCCATCAGGATACCGTGCAGCTTTTCCGGCATCTACGGGATCAAGCCGGGCCAGGGCCGCGTACCCCGTGCCGGAGGAGTCGGAAGGCCTGGCTACAACACCTTTTCCCAGTCGGGCCCCATGACCCGCACGGTCAGGGACAGCGCCCTGCTGCTGCAGGTGCTGGCCGGCCCCGACGCCAGGGACCCGGGCTGCGTGAAGGCCCAGCCGCCCGACTTCTCCGAGGGGCTGGAGGATGGTCTGCCGGGGCTGCGAATAGCCTGGAGTCCCGACCTGGGGTACGCCCCGGTGGACGGAGAGGTGGCGGCGGCTACGGCGGCGGCGGCGCGGGTGTTCGAGGAGCTCGGATGCTCGGTGGACGAGCCGGAAGTGGCCGTGGAAGACCCGTTCCCGGCCTTTTGGGACCTGTTCGCCATCGGCGGCTTCACCGGGTACGGACACCTGCTGGAAGACCACGCCGCGGACCTGACGCACTACGTGCTGGAGGCCATCGAACACGGCAGCACCCGGTCGGTGGGCGACTACTCCCTCGCCCTGCTCAGGGTCCAGCAGCTCCAGGCCCAGATGGAGGACCTCTTCCAGGCCTACGACCTGCTGCTCACGCCCACTATGGCGGTCCCCGCCTTCCCCGTCGGGGAGCACCCGGCGGTCATCGGCGGCCGGCCGGTAGAGCCTTTCTTCGGCTACACCCCCTTCACCTTCCCCTTCAACATGACCATGCACGCCGCCGCCAGCGCGCCCTGCGGCTTCTCCTCCGACGGTATGCCCATCGGCCTCCAGATCGTGGGCAGGCGGGAGGAGGAGGCCACCGTGCTCAGGGCTTCCGCGGCCTTCGAGCGGGCGAGGCCCTGGCGGGAGCGCCTGCCGCCCATATCTTGAGCCTACGTGCTACAATTGCTCCGTCCGAGCCCGTCTTTGCCGGCCGCTGTCTGACCGCATCCCAGGTCTTCCGAGGGAGGGCGCCATGGTTGTGAAGCTCAACCCGCCCAGGGACAGCGTGGAAGTCTACTTCCACTCCCAGCAGCCCTACGTCCACGTGTCGGACCAGGACCTGGACCGGTACGGGGCGGGGCGGCTGCTCTTCCCGAATACCTACTTCGATCCCCACAAGGCCCACGACCTCTACAACCAGTACCACGAGCAGTACGCGCTGGCCGATGAGGTGGGCATCGACGGGATCATGACCAACGAGCACCACTCCTACTACGGCAATATGAAGCCCTCGGCCAACCTGGACGCCGCGGTGATCAGCAAGATCACCAACAGGGTCAAGATCGCGATACTGGGCAACATCATCCCCATCGGAGACCCGGTCCGTCTGGCCGAGGAGATCGCCATGCTGGACTGCTACTCCGGCGGACGGATAATCTCCGGGTTCGTCCGGGGCGGGGCCGTGGAGACCCTCCAGGCGGGCATCAACCCCACCGAGAACCGGGAGCGTTTCGAGGAGGCCCACGACCTGATCATCAGGTGTTGGACCGAGCCCGGACCCTTCCGGTACGAAGGAAAGCACTACCACTACCGGGCCGTGAACCCGTGGGTGCTGCCCATGCAGAAACCCCACCCTCCCGTGTGGTTCCCCGGCAACAGCAGCCCCGAGAGCGTGCGCTGGGCGGCCTCCCACGCCTACGCCTACATGAACCTGGGCGCTCTCATCGACCTGACGATGGAGCTGAAGCAGGTATACATCGACACGGCCCACGAGGTCGGATTCAAGCCGGGACCCGAGCACTTCGGCTATCAGCTTCGCGCGCTAGTGGCCGACACCGATGAGAAGGCCCAGGAGCTGGGCAGAGGGTTCATGTGGACCATTGGGCACCGCCAGAGGGGCCCAAGGGAGCACAACGACCCGCCGGGCTATCAGTCCCGGGTAGCCCGGACCATGCAGGCGCGTAGGCCCGTAGGCCCGGGCCGAGCGCTCACCTACGAAGAGCAGCAGGAGATGAACGCCATAGTGGTGGGGAGCCCGGAGACCGTCACCCGCAAGCTGGCCAACACCGTCGAGAAGCTGAACCCGGGGTACCTAATCCTCATCGGCGTCGACGGCCCGATCCCTCATAAGGACGTCATGCGCTCCATCGAGCTGCTGGGCAAAGAGGTCGTTCCCGCACTCCACGAGATCGAGCTCCAGCTCTACGAGTAACCGGCCTCGGAGCAGACCGTGGGGCTCCGTGCGCATCCTGTATCTGCGGCAGAATCGTAACCGAGAGGGGGTATGGTGGGTACGTCCGACATGGTTTTTCTCTCCGCCACCGAGCTCTCCGCCAGGATGAAGGCGGGGGAGCTTTCGCCGCTGGAGGTCACCGAGGCATACCTGGAGCGGATCGCCGCCGTCGACTCGAAGGTGAACTCCTATGTCACCCTGTGCGCCGACGAGGCCCTGGAGGCCGCCCGGCAGGCGGGGTCGGAGATAGCCGCAGGCCGGTATCGGGGGCCGATGCACGGTGTCCCCATCGCCATCAAGGACCAGATCCATACCGAGGGCATCCTCACCACCGACGGCTCCCGGGTCAGGGCGGGCTTTATCCCCCAGGAGGACGCCACGGTGGTGACCAGGCTGAAGGATGCGGGCGCCGTACTCCTGGGCAAGCTGAACATGAGCGAGTTCGCCCTGGGCGAGCCGGTAAGCTCCCTGACAGGTCCGGCGCGAAATCCGTGGGACCTGGAGCGTACGCCCGGCGGCTCCAGCACCGGGTCCGGCGCGGCAACAGCCGCGTTTCTCTGCGCCACCTCCCTGGGAGAGGACACGGGGGGCTCCATTCGGAATCCCGCGGCCAACTGCGGCCTGGCCGGCTTGCGGCCCTCCTGGGGACGGGTCAGCCGCTACGGCGTGGACGGCGCTTGCTGGTCCATAGACACCGTGGGCCCCATCTCCCGCACCGTCTCGGACTGCGCCATGACCCTGGGGGCCATCGCGGGCCACGACCCCAGGGACCCCTACTCCAGCCCCGCTCCGGTGCAGGACTACCTGGGCGGCCTGACCGGAGACGTCAAAGGTCTGCGGGTGGGATTGGTCCGGGAGTTCCTGGACACGCCGGATCTCGGCGTCGGCCAGGCGACCAGGGACGCGGTCCTGTCCGCCGCGGAGGTGCTGAGGGGCCAGGGCGCCGACGTGATGGACGTGTCGCTGCCCATGGTCGTCTTCTCCGGCCCCGTGACCCGGACCATCAGCCACGTGGAGCGGGTGAGCATCCACCCGGACTGGCTCCGGGAAAGGGGGGAGGAGCACCACTACGTCACCAGGGTAGGCTTCACCACGGCCAACCTGCTCCCGGGCCATGTGTACCTCAAGGCGTTGAGGCTCCGGGAGATGATACGGCGGGAGGTGCTGGGGGCCTTTGACCGGGTCGATGTGCTGGTGCATCCCATCGCGTCGGCTCCCGCGGGCAGGCTGGTGGAGCATCCCACCGTCGCCAGCAAGGAGCAGGCATACGCGGCGTTGGTGGAGGGCAGCTTCCGTGGACCGTACAGCCTGTCCGGGGCTCCAGCCATCTGCGTCCCCTGCGGCTTCGAGGACGGCCTGCCCCTGTCGCTGCAGATCGCGGGCAGGCCCTTCGACGAGCCGACGGTGCTCAGGGCGGCCCACGCCTACGAGCAGGCGACGGAGTGGCACCGGAGACGCCCTCCGATATAGAAGCCCTTTCTCAAGGGCCTTGGGAGCCGCTCCTCCCCAACGGTCCGCTGGGTGTCAGCCCGCGCCAACGGGTCCCTTGGGTGTCATCCCGCGGCGCGGTCCCCCACCCGGCATCGCCATTAAGAATAACTTGTAGCATCCCTCTTGGCGAATCGCCCACCCGTCATTCCCGCGCAGGCGGGAATACAGGAGAGGGGAGCGGCATAGCCGGCAGCCGGTCTCCGCAGGCCCCGCCTTCATCGCATCCGCCGGACGCCTCGTACCCCTGGATTCCGGCTCGGGGGCCGGAATGACGGTGGGGAGGGCGCCGCCATTTTCATCCCCACACGTGGCCTTCACAAGGCCATGGGGAATCCCGTTGCACGATACCCGCTCCTGCCATTCCTCAGAGAATAGGAGTGTTCATCCTTCGTGGCGCCGGTCTCAACCGGCATTGGAGATTACCACGAAAATAGATGGATCCAGCGGGTTTGACCGTGACTTTGTGGCCCAAGCATCCGAGTCTCCGAGTGAAGTGCCTGTAGAGTGCCGGGCCGGACTTCATCACGACCAGTCCGTCCTGCTGACACGCGCCCCTAGGCGGGAATCCAATACTGGGGGCCTTGGTCTGCCGCTTCCGCTCGTCATTCCCGCGCACGCGCGCTCGTCATTCCCGCGCAGGCGGGAATCCAATACTGGGCGTCTTGGTCTCCCGCTTCCGCGGGAGAGACGGCGCAAGTGCTGCGAGACTATTTTCCGAGGAATGGCATGTTGCGTTGGAAGTTACGCGACAGCCTCATATGGCGGGGTCCATCGTTTCCCAGGGCTTGACGAACGCCGAGGCTCTGGGGCGCGTCCATACCCGCCGGACCCGGGTCCGGGCGTCTAGAGCGCCGGGCTCTTGCGGCCCGGAGTGTTCTTCTCCCGCCACTTCCCGGACACGGACAGGCACTCGTCCACCAGGATGCCGGTAACGACCTGAAAGCTGTCGCTCCGCCCGACGAGGTCGATCAGCCGCTCGACTCCCCAATCTCCCCACCGGCCGCGGGAGCGCTGGTAGCGTCCCCCCATCACCAGCGTCCCGATGCCGGCCCCCATTATCGCGGCACAGCACATGGGACACGGCTCCGCGGTGGTGTAGAGAACGTAGTCCGAGGACGGCTCGTTGACCAGGGCCTCCCCGCCGTTCCTTATGGCGTCCGTCTCGGCGTGGGCCGTCGGGTCGTTGGTGGTGTAAATCCGGTTCCTGCCGATGGCGACCACGGAGCCGCCGCGGACTATCACGGCGCCCACGCCGTCGTTGCCCTCTGCGCCGGCCCTTTCGGCCTCCTCCAGACCCATCTTCATGAATCCCTCGTGGTCGGCAGCCATTCTCCGCTCCTTACTGGCCTCAGGCGGCGTTGGTGTCGCTTGTGGCCTGGGACCTCCCAAGGGTGCCTGGGTAGACCGGGCGACTCGTATGCAATTGTACACGGTGGCCCCCCCGAAAGACTACCGAATTGATCTGGGTAGGTCTACACCTGTTCGGGAAAGCCCCCATGGGTACGTGTTATCATTGTTTGCAAGGGTAGCGTCCGAACGGTCCGGTCTTCCCGGGCTATTGAGTCCGGGGCTCTTGGACCGTGTCGAAAGATGCAAGGAGGTGTAAGCCGTGCTGAAGATCCAGAATGATCCCACCGCAGGCCATGACTCCGGGACGCCGCCGGCATCCATCTATGGCATGGCCCTGGAGCAGTTTCAGGCCGCCGCCGACAGGCTGGGCATCGACGAGGGGATCCGCCGCGTGTTGAGCACGCCCAAGAGAGAGCTCACCGTCGCCATTCCCGTCAGAATGGACGACGGCGAGGTGAGGGTCTTCAGGGGCTACCGGGTGCAGCACAACCTGTCCAGGGGCCCGGGCAAGGGAGGGATACGCTACCATCCGGACGTAACGTTGGACGAGGTGAAGGCGCTGGCCATGTGGATGACCTGGAAGTGCGCCATCACCGGCATCCCGTACGGCGGCGCCAAGGGCGGCGTGGCCTGTGATCCCAGGGGCATGTCCGAAGCCGAGCTGGAGCGTATGACCAGGCGTTACGCCACGGAGATATCCATCCTCATCGGTCCCGACAGGGACATCCCGGCTCCCGACATGAACACCGACGGGCGTATCATGGCCTGGATAATGGACACCATCAGCATGCACGGAGGCTTCACCGTACCGGGCATCGTCACCGGCAAGCCCGTGAGCATCGGGGGATCGCTGGGGAGGGTCGACGCCACCGGACGGGGCGTCATGATCGCCGTCAGGGAGGCGGCGGCCCGGCTGGGCATGGACCTGCGCGGCGCCCGGATGGTGGTGCAGGGCTACGGCAACGTGGGGTCCACGGCGGCCCGACTCCTGGCCCAGGAGGGCTGCGTGCTCATCGCGGCCGCCGATAGCCTCGGGTCGTCCTACTACGAGGGCGGCATCGACCCCAACGATCTGGGGGCCCACGAAAGGTCCACGGGCACCGTGGGCGGGTATCCGGGGTCGGAGCCCGTGTCTCCCCGGGAGCTGATGTCCCTTCCCTGCGACATCCTCATCCCCGCCGCGCTGGAGGCGCAGATCAGGGGAGACAACGCCGCCGGGGTGCGGGCCCGCGTCGTGGTGGAGGGGGCCAATGGGCCCACGACCCCCGAGGCCGACAGGATCCTGGAGGACAAGGGTGTCATGGTGGTCCCCGACATCCTGGCCAACGCCGGCGGGGTTGTCGTTTCCTACTTCGAGTGGGTGCAGGACATCCAGCGATACTTCTGGGACATCGGCGAGATCAACCAGAAGATGGACAGGATCATCGCCGACAGCTTTGCCGAGATATTTGCCATATCCCAGCGGGAGAAGGTTGACCTGCGGGAGGCTGCGATGCTCCTTGCCGTCAGCCGCCTGGAGGAGGCGATAAAGGTCCGTGGCCTCTACCCCTAGCCCCGGGCCCTAGTCGGGATACGACGCCCCCTATCGGGCTACCGTGTACCCTCCCAGCCGTCCCAGTGGGTCAGCTCCCCGGCAGGCAGGCGCTTGGCGCTCCTGAAGCCCGACCCGGTGTAGTAGGCGACGGGGAGCAGGGCGGCCTGCACCACCTGCTCGGGAATGCCCAGCACCTGGGCCGCCTCAGCCTCGTACATGAGATGCAGAGTGGTCCACGCCGCTCCCAGCCCGCGGGCCCGAAGGGCCAGCATCAACGACCAGGCGGCGGGCAGTATCGACCCATAGATGGTCGCGTTGTACAGGGACGCGTGCTCCCTGACCTCCGAGAGATGGGGCACCTCGGCCATCTCGCTTTCAACGCAGGGAAGGATGAGCACCGGCACCCGGTGCATGTTCTCGGCGAGATACCCGCTGGAGGGCCCTATCCTCATGCGCTGGACCGCCCGGAGGTCCTCCGGTCCCCACAGAGGCGACCGGCGCTCCTGCATGGCCCGGTATTCGGCGAACGCCCTCCGGTATATGTCGGCGATGGCGGCCCGCTTCGCCGGGTCCTGAACGACCACGAAGTGCCATCCCTGCAGGTTGGACGCCGTGGGCGCCTGCATGGCGATCTCTATGCACCGTTCGATCACCTCGGGCTCCACTGGGCGGTCCAGGTCAAGGCGCTTGCGGACGCTGCGGGTGGTCGTAAGCAGCGAATCGACGATATCCAGGTCCATGGCGGCTCCCAGGTTTCGGTCTTGGGGACAAGAGGCATGTTACCCACGCCCCCGGTTCGTGTCAACGGGGCCGCCCGGTGGTGTCAACGGGGGCGATGGTATAATCCGGTGAGCGCACCAAGTTCCACCGCCCTAAGTTCCACTGAAGGAGGACGCCATGCCCGAGGACATATCGACCGTCGTGGAGCCTGGAGACCCCGTGCTGCTGGCCACGGGCTACGGCGCCACCGAGGGACCCGTATACCACCCGGACGGCTCCGTCAGCTTCGTGGACTACGCTGCAAGCCAGCTCCTTCGATGGCGCTCGACCGGCGGCGTGGAGGTGGTCCGGGAGGGCACCGGGGAGGGCAACGGATGCACCCTGGACAGGGAGCGCCGGTTGATCATGTGCGAGGCGGCAGCCATCCGCCGCATCACCCGCATGGCTGCCGACGGCTCCATAACTGTCCTGGCCGAACGATGGCAGGGCAAGCGCCTGAACCGTCCCAACGACATAATATGCCGCTCCGACGGCACCATCTTCTTCACGGACCCCGAGATGCGGTGCCCGCCGGACAAACGAGAGATGGGCTTCTCCGGCGTGTTCCGGATCACGCCGGACGGCGAGCTCGTCCTATGCAACGGCGACTGCGAGTACCCCAACGGGCTCGCCCTCTCGGTGGACGAGTCGGTGCTCTACGTGGCCATAAGCCGCAGGGACGAGGGGTGCCTGGGCGAGGAGGAGCGCGGAGAGGTCTGCAGCCACATGCTCATCAGGGCCTTCGACGTCAGCCCCGCGGGAGACCTGACCAACAATCGGATTCTGGTGCGAATGACCTCGGCGGAGCCGGGAGTTCCCGACGGCATAAAGGTGGACCGGGAGGGCCGTATCTTCTGCACCGGCCCCGAGGGCATATGGGTCACTGACGACCAGGGCGGCAGAATCGGTGTTATAGGGTTCCCCGAGGTGCCCCGGAACATGGCCTTCGGAGGGGAGGACTTCCGGACCCTCTACGTGACCGGGGGGCATTCACTTTATAGCGTGAAGGTCAAGACCCCGGGGATCGGCGCCTTCTGAGTCGCGGCCTAGCCGCTCCGCTCGGCGCGCATACGGGCCCTTAGCTCGTCGGTGCCCCTGGGGTCCAGGTTCAGGGTCTCTGGATCGATTACGACGCCGTACTCCCGTCTCACGTACTCGACGGACATCTTCTCCTGCTCCACGTCCTCCAGCACGGCGTTCACGTCCCGGTCCAGGGGGTCGCCGTATCCGCCGCCACCGGCCTGGACGAGCCGGTACAGGTCTCCCTTCTTGAGGGTGGTCAGGTACTTGGCGGGGATCTGCTCACTTTCGGTGCCGGGGTTTATGTAGTTCTCCGTGGGGGTCCCGTCCATGCCTCCCTCGGCGCCCCATGGCCTGAAGTTCTGGCGGTCAGAGCGAAGCTGGAAGGTGGCCTCTTCGGCGGTCACGCGGAACTCCCGGATCATCCCCAGTCCGCCCCTGAAGGTCCCCGGTCCGCCGCTGTCGGGTACCAGGCCGTACCGCTCCACCAGCAGCGGCTGGTCGGCTTCTATGGTCTCTATGGGAGTGTTGGCCATGTTGTGTATGGGCGCGGCCAGCCCGTCGGCCCCGTCCACGAATGGGCCGCCTCCCCGGGGGCCGTCGTTGTCGAACTCCAGGTAGACCCACGCCTTGCGGTCGGGGTGGTAGCCGCCGAAGCTCAAGCCCGCCTCTCCGCCGCCCCACGCTCCCGGCACCCGCCCCGGCAGCGCCTGGGCCATTGCGCCGAAGAGGGCGTGGCATACGCGGAAGCCCGACATCCCCCGGGCGGCCACCGGCGCCGGGTGCTGCGGGTTGACGAAGCAGCCCTCGGGCGCCTTGATCTGGAAGGCCCTGAAGAAGCCGCTATTGGACTGTATGGCGGGGTCGATCAGGCACTTCATCACCGCGTACACCTGGGACTTGGTGTAGGCGAAGTTGGGGTTGATGGAGCCCCTGGCCTGGGGAGAGGTGCCCTCGAAGTCCACGTAGACGGTATCGCCGGCTATCTTCACCTTGGTGTGTATGGCGATGGGCCGCATGTCGATGCCGTCGTTGTCCAGGTGGTCGGTGAACTCCCACTCGCCGTCGGGCAGGCCCTGGATCTCGGCCCGGGTCATGCGTTCGGTCGTGTCCAGGATGTCGGACATGTAGCTCTTCATCTCCTCGACGCCGTAGTCGTCGACCAGGCGCTGGAGGTCCCGTTCGCCGAACCGAACGGCGGCAAGCTGGGCCTGCACGTCGCCCAGCACCTTATCGGGGACGCGCACGTTCTTCTCCAGGATGCGCCACACGGCCTTGTTCAGCACGCCCTTGCTGTACAGCTTGAGGGGCGGGATCTGGAGGCCCTCCTGATATATCTCGGTGCTGTCGCACGCGTTGCCGCCGGGAATACGGCCGCCGATGTCCGTCTGGTGGCCGATGCAGCAGCTCCAGCCGACCAGGGTGTCGTATGCGAAGATGGGCTTGAAGAGGAAGATGTCCGGCAAGTGGCTGCCGCCCTCGTAGGGGTCGTTGTTGGCGAAGATGTCCCCCGGGTGGACGTCGTCGCCGAAGGCCTTCATCACGCCTTCCAGGGCCGGGGCCATGGACCCCAGGTGGGCCGGCAGCGTCAGGCCCTGGGCCACCTGCTGCCCGTCGGCCGTGAACAGGGCCGTGGAGAAGTCCATGCCGTGCTTGATGACCGCGGAGCGGGCCGTGCGGACCACCGTGAGCGCCATGGTGTCCGCGGCGCTCATGAGGGCGTTCTTGATAATCTCCCTAGTGACCGGGTCCGTGGTCTGCTGCATCCTGTCTTCCTCCTGGCCTGCGTAAGGGGACGGCCCCGGCTGGGCTGGGAGCACCAGTCGCCGTGGGTCTCTCCGGACCCGGTAAAGGGCTGGGCCCCTTACTCCTCCCGGTCCAAGACCACGTCCCTCCACTGGTCGATGGAGGCCTTCCAACCGGGGGGGACCACCGTGGTCGAGTCGTACTCCTCTATGATCAGGGGTCCGGACATGGTCTTGCCGGCAAGGGCGCCCCGGCTCGTGACCGGCGCGTCCATGAAACCGTGGCCGGGCCCGAAGTACACCGAGCGCTGCGACGCACCGCCGTTGGCCGTCGAGGGTATGTCCAGGCTGTCCGGTATCCGGGACTCCTTGGACAGCCCGCGGGCGATTACCCGCAGGTTTACGAGCTGGAAGGTGGCGTCGGTGCGGTAGCCGTAGGTCCTCTCGTGCTCCTCCTCGAAGGAGTCGCTGAGCTTCTTCAGGTTCTCCGGCGTTACAGTGCCCGGCGGGAGGTAGACCGTGAGCTCGGAGACCTGTCCCTCGTACTTCATGTCCACCTGGGTTACGACCTCGTGGGAGTCGTCGGCGAAGCCCTCTTCTCGGAGCTGGCTCCGGCCCTCTCCCCAGAGGCCCTCCAGGATGCCGTTCAGGTCGTCCAGGTTCAGCTCCTGGAAGGTCTTGAAGTAGGTCTGCACGAAGTGGTGCTCCACGTCGGCGTACAGCAGGCCGAAGGAGCTGAAGACCCCGGGGAAGGGAGGGACTATGACCTTGGTGATGTCCAGCATCTCGGCCAGTCCCGCGGCGTGGACGGGCCCGCCGCCCCCGAAGGCCACCAGAACGAACCGCCTAGGGTCGCGGCCTCGCTCGCTGGAGACCGCCCTCAGCGCCCTGCCCATGTTGGAGTTCACCAGCAGGTGGATCCCGTGGGCCGCCTCAATCTCCGACAGGCCCAGGGGGTTCGCCACGTGGTCGATGACGGCCTTGCTCGCCTTCTCCCGATCAATGGGGAAAGCGCCGCCCAGCAGGTGCTCGGGGTTCAGGTAGCCGAGGATCACGTCGGAGTCGGTCACCGTGGCGTCGGTGCCCCCGTTGTTGTAGCAAGAGGGGCCGGGCACAGCGCCCGAGCTGTCGGGCCCGACTCTGAGGGACCCGCTCTTGTCCACGCTGGCGATGCTGCCGCCGCCGGCGCCCACCTCCGCGAGGTCGATGGCCGGCACGCGAAGGATGTGGCCGGCGCCTTTGAGGAGCCGGTGACCGGCGCTTATGCCGCCGCCGACCTCGTACTCGGGGGCCTGCAGCATCTCTCCGTCCTCGATCATGCACGCCTTGGCCGTGGTCCCTCCCATGTCCAGGGTCATCATGTTGTCTATGCCCAGGCGCTTGCCCAGGTGGAAGGCGCCCACGACCCCCGCCGCCGGGCCCGACTCGATGCAGTACACGGGTTTCTCCTTGGCGATCTGGGTCGTGGCCAGGCCGCCGTTGGACTGCATCACTCCCAGGGGCACGGTGACACCCATGTCCTTGAGCCCGTCAGCCAGCCTGGTCAGGTAGCTGTCCACTACGGGCCGGACGTAGCTGTTGATGACGGTGGTGCTGGTCCGCTCGTACTCCTTCATCTCGGGGAGCAGCTCGCTGGAGACCGTGAGGATGATGTCGGGGGCCCGCTCGCGGATGACTTTGGCTATGTACTCCTCGTGCTCCGGGTTGGCGTAGGAGTGGAGCAGGGAGATGGCGACTGACCTGATCCCCGACTTTAAGATCCGGTCCACCGCCCGGTCCACGTCCTCCTTGTCCAGGGGCCGCAGCACCTCTCCCTTGTAGTTCATGCGCTCGCGAACCTCGAGGCGGTTCTGCCTCTTTACCAGGGTGGGAGGCTTCTCGTAGTAAAGGTCGTAGAGCCGGGGGATGCGGTTGCGCCGGAACTCCAAGACGTCTCTGAACCCGTCGGTGGTGATCAGGGCAGTCTGGGCTCCCCGTCCCTCGATGATGGCGTTGGTCGCGACGGTGAAGCCGTGGCCCACCTCGGATACCTGCCCCGAGGATATCTTCAGCTCCTGTATCCCGCCTTCGATGCCAGTAAGCACTGCACGGCTATAGTCGTCGGGCGTACTGGCGATCTTCCTGGCCAGCACCGAGCCGTCGCTGCCGAGGAAGACCACATCCGTAAACGTCCCGCCGATGTCTACGCCGATCCTGTACGCGCTCATCCATACTCTCCTATATCTGTGCTCAGGGGCCTGTCCCGGTTGGTCCGGCAGTGCGGGCACCTCTACGCAAAGCTATCCAACACGCGGCACATCGCCGAGAATCGTTGCCCCCTCCTCGACTGGCGGAGTATACCAACGCCTAGGAACGGTGTCAAACCTGTGGGAGCCTTCCCAAAGGGGGTCGTGGAACCCCTGGAAGAAAGGCATTATAGTATAGGCGAGAGGGGCCTTGGCAGACCCAGGTCTCCCGCAACCTGCCGGGGGATGGTCTGTGGGAATGGTCAGTAAGGAGGAACGATGAGATACAGGCAGCTTGGCGGCACCGGACTGAAGGTCTCGGAGATAGGGTTCGGGTGCGGGAACGTGGGAGGTCTGATAGTAAGGGGCGACGAGAAGGACCGCGTCAGGACGGTGGCCCGGGCCATCGAGCTGGGAGTCAATTACTTCGACACCGCCCCGGCTTACGGTGGGGGGGTGTCGGAGCGGAACCTGGGGCTGGCCCTCAAGGAGCTGAATGCCGACGTGGTCGTGAGCACCAAGGTCGGGCTCCTGGGCGGTGAGCTGGAGGACATCCGGGGCAACGTCCTCAAGTCCATGGACACCAGCCTCGGCCTGTTGGGCCGGGACTCCGTCGACCTGATACAGCTACACAACCGTATCACCGCCCGGCACGATGTCCCCAAGGACGCCATGAGCGTCGAAGACGTGCTGGGAGAGGTGGTGGAGGCGTTCCAGGAGATCCGACGGCAGGGGAAGGCCAGGCACTTCGGCATCACGGGTCTCGGCGAGACCGAGGCCGTCCTCAGCGTGTTGGACTCGGGGAGAATGGGCACCGTCCAGGCGTGCTACAACCTCCTGAACCCCAGCGCGGGCAGGCCCATGCACCCCGGGTTCGACGGGCAGGACTTCGGGGAGCTCATCGACAGGGCCGGCGCGGGGGACATGGGGGTCATCGTCATCTCGGTGCTGGCCGAGGGCGCCCTCACCGGCGTCGTGTCCAGGCACCCGGTGGCGGACCAGGAGGCGACGGCGCTGGCGTCGCGCAACGACTACACCGAGGACGTGAGACGGGCGGGGGAGTTCGGGTTTCTGATGGACCAGGGCCACACGGAGACGCTGGTGGAGGGGGCGATTCGGTTCGCGCTAACCAAGGAGGAGGTATCCACGGTGTTGGTCGGGTTCTCCAGCATGGAGCACCTGGAGAAGGCGGTGCAGTACGCCTCCAGCGGGCCCCTTCCCTCCCAGGCGATGGACGCGTTGCCCCAAGCCTGGGGCCGGTTCCCGGCATCTTGAATGTATCAGGTCCTTGGCGGATAGGCTTCGCGTAGGTCAGTAGCCCAGGGCCGCGCCGTCCCGGCGAGGGTCGGCGCCGCCCTGGAATGTGCCGTGCTCGGCGTCTACCATGATGCCCTGGGCCCCGCCGACTATGGTGGACCACGCCTCTATCACCTCGACCTCGTGGCCGCGCTCCTGTAGCTCCCGCCGGAGCTGCAGAGGGAAGCGCTCCTCCATCTTCACGTGCCGCCCGGTGAAGTAGCGGAAGCGGGGGGTGTCGATAGCCTGCTGGACGTTCAAGCCGAACTCCAGGACGTGCAGCAATAGCTGGGGCGTCGTCTGGAGGATGCCCCAGCTCCCCGGCGTGCTGAGGCTGAGGAAGAACCTGCCGTCGCGGAGGGTCTGGGTCGGGGCTACGACGAAGTCGACCCTCTTGCCCGGCCCGATAAGGTTGGGGCTCCCCTCCTCCAGGTCGAAGTAGCTGGCCATGTTGTTCAGGAACACGCCGGTGTCCCCGGCGGCCGCCCCGCAGCCGAAGGCGCCCCCCAGGGTCTGGGTGATGCTGACCACGTTGCCGTCCCGGTCCGCCACGGCGAAGTGGGTCGTCATACCGCCGTCGAAGTCGGCCGGGTTGCCGGGCCTCAGCGCCCCCGCCGGCCCCGTAAGGGCGTAGTGCTCGCCGGACACGGCGGCGGCCCTCCCGGCGTCGATCCGCTTGCTCTGGCTCTTGGCGTAGGCCGGTGAGAGGAGCCCCTTCAGGGGCGCTTGCACGAAGTCCGGGTCCCCCGCCCACTGGATGCGGTCGGTGACGCACAGCTTGACGGTTTCCAGCAACGTGTGCATCGTGTCCGGGTCGTGCAGTGTCAGGTCCGCCGGATCGAATGCCTCCATGAGCTTCAGGGTCTGGAGCACCTGGAAGGAGCTGCAGTTCGGCGGGACCGTGAAGACCTGGCGCCCCCGGTACTCGACGCTGATGGGGTCCTGCCACTCGGCCTTATATTCGGCGAGGTCCTCCTCCGCGAAGAGGCCGCCCAGCGCCCGGTTTCCCTCCACGATCCGGCGGGCCAGGTCCCCCCTGTAGAAGGTCTCCATCCCCCCGGTGGCGACCTGCCTGAGGCTGTCCGCCAGCAGGGGCATCTGCAGCCGGGACCCGGGAGAAGGTGCGCCGCCGTTGAGGAATATGCCGGCGGAGTGGGGGTAGCGGCCCAGCAGGGCCGCTTGGTGGGCCATGAAGGTGCTGTTCAGGTGGGTGATGGGAAAGCCGTTCTCCGCGTAGCCGATGGCCGGGCGAAACAGCCTTTCCCGCTCCAGGGAGCCGTAGGTCTCGTGCAGCGTAAGCCATCCGGCCACGTTGCCGGGGACCAGGGAAGCCAGGGTGCTGTACTCCTTGGTGTCGTCGGTGAAGCGGTGGGGCTCAGCGGCCCTGGGGGCCCGCCCGGAGAAGTTCAGCGCCCGTATCCTGCCCTCCTTGGCCACGTGGGCGAGGGCCACGCCGATGCCGCCCATGCCGGACATGTAGGGCTCCACCACGTTCAACGAGGCGGCGGTGGCCACGGCCGCGTCGAAGGCGTTGCCGCCGTCCATCAGCACCTGGACCCCCGCCAGCGACGCCAGCGGATGGGCGGAAGCCACCATCCCGTTGACGCCCATGACCACTGGGCGGCTGGCTGGGGGCGCCATCGACGACTTGGCCATAACCTACCTCCGATGCGGCTGACGGGGAGCGGTCCCTAGGGCTCGGACCGGTCCCAGGTCGACATAACCCAATACCCCTCCCGCGGGATATCGACCGTGGTGGACAGCCCCTGGGCGCGCTTTAGGCGCAGGATGTTGTGCAGGTGGGTGGTGAACTCGTAGTAGATGTGGCGGAAGGTCCCCTCCAGGGTCAGCACTAAGGAGTCGGAGTCGGCGGGATCGTAGCTGACCCCCGTGTCATGGGCAGGCACCGCCAGCCTCCAGAACTCCGACGCCCCGGGCGCCGTCACCCGTTTGACCTGCATGGACCCCACCGTCTCTGCCTCCAGTACGCGGAGGGCCACGTCGATGGAGTTCTCCCACTGCTCCAGAAGGACGGAGATGTCCCAGAACCGGTCCTCGTTCAGCCATGACCCCGCGGGAGAGCGGTCGAATTCGGCTATCTCTCCCAGGTGGCCAGTGCCGTTGGGGAAGAGCTGGTCTCCCCAGCGTTGTATCAGCCACCCCTTCACGAAGCTGGACATGTGGCTGACCTGGCGGCGGATGCTCCACTTGCTCCACTCCCACCGGTCGGACTCCCAGTCCAGCTGCGGGTCGGTCAGCCCCTCCACCTCCGAGGCCACCATGGCGTACATGTCCGGGCCGTACTGGGGAAAGAGGCTGGCGCCGGGAGCGTCGTTCTGGCTTGCTTGTGTCATCTGGCATCTCCCTTCCGGGTGGGGTGTTGGGCTGGGTCAGGTGTTGGTGGTTGCGCCGCTACCCCGGGACACGTGGCCGGTGGCCCATGCCTTTATCA
>JAGWBJ010000001.1 GCA_021295955.1 Dehalococcoidia bacterium
AGAACAGCAGGAGGCCAAGGGCGGAGAGGGCTATCAGCACCAGTCTGAAGGCCGGGCCCCTGGGCATTACACGCGCCCCCTCTCGGAAATGTTGCTCACTGGTCTATGGGTCATGCTCTAAGCGCCCCGGGAATTGCACCGGCGAGTTTAGCAGAGGCCAACGTAGTATTCAAGGGGCACAGCCACCCTCCGAGGTGCACGCTGGGCTTTGTCATATCCTCACCACGCTATCGACCATTACCGCTGCGAAGAGCAGCGCCACGTAGGCCAATGAGTACAGGTAGAGCGCCTTCGCTCCCTGGACTTGCGGCCTTCCCGGGCATGCCCGGTCGCTGGCCCTGAGATGCCACGCCAGCAGCAGGAACACCACCCCCAGGACAAGGGCGGAGCCTATGTAGACCATCCCCACGGCCTGGGTCGTGAAGAACAGGATGGAGATGGTGACCACGGTCACCGTGTACAGGATGATGTTGTGGCGGGTGGACTCCAGGCCCGCCACGACAGGGAGCATGGGAATGCCGGCGCGGGCGTAGTCCTGCCGGATCAGCAGCGCTAGGGCCCAGAAGTGGGGCGGCGTCCAGAAGAAGACCAACGCGAACAGGTACAGGGCCGGAAGCTCCAGTCCTCCCGTGACGGCCGCCCAGCCCGCCATCGGCGGCACGGCTCCCGCGGCCCCCCCGATGACTATGTTCTGCGCCGTCGTGCGTTTCAGCCACGACGTGTATACGAGAACGTAGAAGAGGGTGCCACCGAGGGTCAGCGACGCCGTCAGAAGATTGACCCACGTCGCCAGCAGGCCGAAAGCGAAGATGTTCAGGACCACGCCGAAGGTGAGGGCCGCCCCTGGGGAGACCCGGCGGGACGGCAGGACCCGTCGCCGCGTCCGCACCATGAGCTCGTCGATATCCCGGTCCAGGTAGTGGTTGATGGCGCTGGCCCCTCCCGCGGCTGCGGCGCCGCCCACCAGGAGCAGCAGCGTCGCCACCAACGGGGGCGAGCCCTCGGCGGCCAGGAACACCCCTCCCAGGGCGGTGATCAGGAGCAGCAGGACTATCGGCGGCTTGGTCAGGGAAAGGTAGTCCGAAGCCTGGGACAGGATGGTCGCCCTGCCCACAGCGGTGGATACGGGGGCCGTCCGTCCTGGTTCAAGCAACAGCCGCACCTCTAAGCCGCGGCTCCCTGGGAGCCCACAGCAGGACCACCACCGCCGACAGGCCCAGCCAGACGAGACTGGCGACGGCCAGGTGGGCCAGCCTTGCGGCCAGATCGAAGCTGGAAAACATGATGGCCGCGCCCACGAATATCTGTATGCCGAAGCTGGCGGCCACAGCCAGGGAAAGCCACCCCAGCCATCCGTCGCGCTCTCGCCTTCTCCACGCCCCCACCAGTGTGAACGCCATCAGCACCGCGGCAACCAGGCCCGCCACTCTATGGACCATGTGCATCGCTGCGTGATGGCTGCCCGGCAGGATCCCGCCGCCGCACAGGGGCCACGCCGTACCACAGGCGGGCGTCGAGCCCGATACGGTCACGTACGAGCCCGTGAGCAGCACCGCGTAGGCCGTCACCAAGGCGGCCGCGGCCATCAACGACAGCCGGCGGTCCGGAGGTCCCGTGAAGGCCCCGAGACGGCCCATGGCCGCCAGGCTCAGGACCACCAGCACGGCTAGGAGAGCCTCGGCAGTGGCTAGGTGCGCCATGACCATCTCACCGGAAAGCTCCCTCAGGACGGTGAAGCCGCCCAGAAGCACCTGCACCACCAGCAGCAGGACCGCTACGCAAGCCGGCGCCATGAGCCACGGGTCCCTCCGGTACGAGCGCCAGATCCCGAACGCGGTGACCACCACCAGCACCCCGACGACGGACGCCATGAGGCGGTGTGAGTACTCTATGAGGGTGTCCGTGTTCATGGGTGGAATGACCTGGCCGTGGCAAAGGGGCCAGTCCGGACAGCCCAAGCCCGACTCTGTCAGCCGGACCACGCCTCCCAGGATGACCAGACCAAAAACGGCGAACAGGGTTACGATCGATAGCACCTGTAACGGCTGGCCGACACCCCGTTCCGTCACTGCACCTCAGGGAAGTCCCCATGGAGGAAGACCGCCTAGTCCGCCCTCGTGACTCCGCCAACCCGGCTCCGCATACCCGTCGGCCAAAGCGCCTGACCTTTACCGGGGCCACGCCCGGGGGAAGGTTCGGCCATCCGGCCTCTGCTCTCGCCCACACGGCCGAAGGCGGAGTTTGTGTAAAATTTCACTAGGTACGTTCGCAAGCTATCATAGCAGGAAGGAATTGTCAATCAGCGCCCTAGCTATTCCCTGGTCGCGCAAGCCGCCCCGTCCCTGATGGCCAGCTTCTCATCCCTGACGCAGACCCAGTGGTCCTTCTTGATCTCCATGAGAACGAAATCGAGTCCGTTGCGGCGGACGCGGCGGAGGGGGCTGAACCCGCAGTTGGAAAAGGCGCGCTGGGCCCTCTGGTTCCATTCCAGCGTGTGCAGGTAGAGCCGGTCTATGCCGCCGCCCGAGAACAGGTAGTCCAGCAGAGTGACCACCGCGTCGTAGCCGTACCTACGCCCCCAGTATTCCCGGTCGCCGATGACGATGCCGATCTCGGCCTGCCGGTTCACCGAGTCCAGATCGTAGAACATGCAGGTGCCGATGTACCTGCCATCCTTTGTGTCGATGCCGAAGCGTCCCGAGGCCGGGGTCGGGTAACGGAGCTGGTCACGGAAGAGGCGCAGGAACTCTTGGAATGTCATCTTCAGGGGGAAGGCCGCATCCAGCCTGGCTATCTCCTTGTCGGTCCTCCACAGGTAGTCGAGCCAGGCGTCCTCCAGCCCCTTCTCCCGCAGGACTACGTTGCCGCCGGTGAGCCGCAAATCAGAGTCCCGTCGCAACCGGGCGTCCGCGGGTCACGGGGACACCCTGCTCTTGATTATGTCCAGCGCCACGCCCAGCACCTTGGCCTCGTTGGGATAGACCAGGCTTTTCAGGGCCTGCTCCGAGGGCAGCCACCGGACTTCGTCGAACTCGGGGTCGTGCTGGTCGGTACACCCGCCTCTATGGGCCATGAGGTAAAAGTAGACGGTCTTGTTGAAATGGCGCCGGTTGTCGGGGCTGACGAACCAATAGTTGATGTTCCCGATGGGGGCCTCGATCTCCACCTCGAGGCCGGTCTCCTCCCGGACCTCCCGCAGGGCCGTTTGCTCCAGTGTCTCCCCTTCGTCGGGCGTTCCCTTGGGGAGGCTCCACCTGAGGGGCTCCCGGCGTCCGCACACGACGGTGTCTATGCGGCCGTCCACCAGCCTGTACACGATGCCTCCGGCGGAGACCAGCTTCTCCACTTTGCGGGCCGGCCCGCGTCTCTTCAACCCTCCGAACCGCCCTTCCACGTTACGTCACGCGGCCCCCGGGGACCGTCTCCGGGGACCGTATACAGGTGCAATTCTAAGACCTTGGATACGGTCCGTCAAGATTGACGGAGGCGCCCGCCGCCCCTCCACGGCCCGCATCTCCCCTTGACACGAGACGTATGATTTTAGTGACTACAAGCCTGGAGCGCAGCCTGTGAATCCCCAAGAGGCCGGTCTATCCCTGTTCGATGCTGCGAGGGCCATGGGGGTGCGCTGCACCGTCGAGCGGCAGCCCGAGGACCGGCACGTCCGGGCCAACGGCCTCCTGTTTCACTACCTTGACTGGGGTAACCAGGGGGCCGACACCATCCTCTTCCTCCACGGGGCCCTGCAGCAGGGCCATAGCTGGGACTTCGTGTCCCTCTCCCTCTGCGCCGACTACCACGTGCTGGCCCTCGACGCCCGGGGCCACGGCGACACCGACTGGGCCCCCGACGGAGACTACTCCCTGGAGGCGCACCAGCAGGACCTGGATGCCCTGGTGGACGCTCTGGGCCTGCACCGCTTCATACTGGTGGGCCACTCCATGGGAGGGCGCAACGCCTACGTGTTCGCCTCGCGCCATCCGGATACCCTCAAGGCACTGGCCGTGGTGGACACGGGCCCGGAGATGGGACGGGCGGGCGAGTCCAGGATCCGCACCTTTCGCGAGCTGCCCGACGAGGTGGAATCCTACGAGGAGTTTGCCGACCGGGTCCAGTCGTACACCGGCAGGCCGCGGGAGCAGGTGCTGGGAGCCCTGAAATACAGCATCAGGGAGAGGTCCGACGGGAAGTGGACCTGGAAGTATGACAAGGCGCTCAGGACACCGGGCTTTCGCCCACCGAGCTGGAGCAGCGACCGCCTGTGGGAGTGCGTTGGCCGGGTCCGCTGCCCGACCCTGCTGGTCCGAGGCGGAGACAGCGACTTCTTCCTGCCCGAGGTGATGGACAGGATGCTCCAGATGATCCCCGGGAGCACCGGGGCGGTGGTGCCCGGGGCCGGACACCTGGTCGCGGGGGACAAGCCGGCCGAGTTAGTAGTGGCCCTTCGTACGCTTCTGGACCGGGTCTGAGCCGCCTAGCTGCGCACCATGACCATGGCGGCCACCTCGGTGCCCAGCACCACGTCGGAGCCGTTCACCAGCAGGGTGATGGTGCCCTTGTAGGGGGCGATCTCCCGCACCTCCACGCCTGCTCCGGGCCTCACCCCGGTCTCGTCGAAGAACTCCAGGAGCTGCGGGTCCTCTTCGGGGACCTGCTCCACGACGGTGGTGTCCCCCTGGCCGGTCTCACTCAATGGCTTCACTGCCGGCGGCTCGATCCCATCGCTGTAGCCGGGTATGGGAGCGCCGAAGGGGTTGACGGTGGGATATCCCAGGGAGGCGGCCAGCTTGGTCTCCACATAGGGGGAGATGGCATGCTCCAGCCGGTGGGCCTCCATGTGGGCCCGGGGCCACTCGACCCCCAGGAGCTGGGTGAGCATGCACTCGGCCAGGCGGTGCCGCCTCACCACCGACTCGCCCACCTCGTTCCCCCGGTCGGTGAAGTGTATCTCCTTGCTCTCGCTAACCTGGATCATCCCCTGCTTCCCCAGCCGTTTCAACGTGCCCGCCACGGTGGCCACCGACACGTCCATGACCTCGGCAAGTCGGGTGGGAAACACCCGCTCGCCCCGCTCCTTCAGCTTGTATATGGCCTGGAGATAGTTCTCCACGACGACGCTTATCTCTGGCTTTGGCTCGCCTAACAACATACCTGCATTAGCCTTCCTGATTGAATTTCATAGGAACCGGCGGTAGCGCAAAACCGCACTTCTGATCCCAGCCCGTCTCCCGTTCGTTCCTCGCCCAAGGAGGCTCTTGGATAGCCTCACAGGTAGCACGTCACCCCGCCCCCATGTCATTGTCATGGAAATAGGCCGGCAGCGCCCCCTCCGTCACTCCTGCCCAAGCGCGAGTCCAAGCCTCCACCCCCGGCTTCCGGCTCTGGGACCGGAATGACGGTGGGGAGGTGGCCGCCGCTTTCATCCCCGTACGGCAGCTCCGAACAGAGCGCCGCGCCGTGAGTAATCTATCCATGCCGCCGAGTCCCGGGCCATGTGGCGTGCTCGCCCTAGGACTTCCCAGATTCCTTACCTGCGGCTCGGAATGACATGTTGGGGACTCGGAATGACGTGTTGTGTGACTACGGCCCATTATATCCGGTCTTACACCAGCCGTACAACTCGTACAAATGACGCCGCAAGAGACGGCCGGCGTCCGGTAGCGTCATCCTGGGGCCGGTGGAGTGGGGACACATATGCACGCCTTTAGTGTTGACATATGAAATTCGTTAGGATACACTCCCTCCCCGGAGTCAAAGAACAGACCGGGTCCCCACGCAGATTCGGGGATCATTCCGCCGGGTGGTCTGCCAGACCCCGAAGGGACATTGGCCCTGCTGAGAGGGCCGGGGGGCGTCTCGTAGATATGGTTGGGGCCGCAAAGTCGCTGGCCGGCGGGGTCCTCTCCCGGACCGGCAACGGGAGGCGGCCAGGCCAAACCCCCACTGCTCTGTGGACGGTCACGTTGGCGATCACCGTGGCCGTAGCCCTGCCCGTCGTCTATCTGGCCGTACGGACCATCGACGACGGCGAGGCGGCGTGGGACATCATCTTTCGCTCCCGGACCGCAGAGATCCTCCTGCGGTCCATGCTCCTGATAGTCTGCGTCACCGCAGGCTCCATTGCCATCGCCGTGCCTCTGGCCTGGCTGACCGTCCGCACCGACCTGCCCTTCCGCCGGATGTGGTCGGTGGTCCTGATGCTCCCCCTGGTAATCCCCAGCTACATCGGCGGGTTTCTGGTGGTCGTCGTCCTGGGGCCCAGGGGCATGCTCCAGCAGCTCCTGGACAGTCCCTTTGGCGTGACCCGCCTGCCGGAGATATACGGCCTTGCCGGGGCCGCCCTGACCCTGACGCTGCTGAGCTATCCCTATGTGCTGATCACCGTCAGGGCAGCTCTATGGCGGTTGGACCCGGGGCTGGAGGAGAGCTCCCGAGGGCTGGGTCTGGGTAGCTGGGCCACCTTCCGGCGGGTGACGATGCCCCTGCTGCGTCCATCCATCGCGGCCGGAGCGGTGCTAGTGGCCCTGTACACGTTGAGCGACTTCGGGGCCGTTTCCCTGCTGCGCTACGAGACCTTCACCTGGGCCATCTACACCCAATACGAGTCGGCCTTCGACCGGACCATCGCCGCAGCCCTTTCGCTGGTCCTGGTGGCGGTGGCCGTGGGAATACTGCTGTTGGAGGCGGGGTTCCGGTCACGCTCCCGGTACCACCGCATCGGTGTCGGCGCCGCCCGGCCGCCTGGGCTGGCCCGCCTGGGACGCTGGCGTTGGCCTGCCACCGCTCTATGCGCCGCGGTCATCCTCTTCTCGATGGTCTTGCCCATATCGGTCCTCGTCTACTGGGTAGTGAACGGCGCGTCGGCAGGGGAGCCGCTGGGGTTCGAGTGGTCCGCCGCGTGGAACTCCCTCTACGTGTCCGCCATCGCCGCGGCGGTAACTGTCGCCGCCGCACTGGCCGTGGCGGTCCTGGCCGTACGCCATCCCGGCCCCATCGCCTCCGTCTGCGAGCGGATAACCTACGTGGGCTTCGCGCTACCCGGCATAGCCGTGGCCCTGGCGTTGGTGTTCTTCGCCATCCGGTACGCCATCCCACTGTACCAGACCCTCGGCCTCCTGGTCTTCGCCTACGTTGTCCTGTTCCTATCTCCCGCTATCGGCAGCGTCAGGGGATCCCTGTTGCAGGTCAATCCCAGGGTCGAGGAGGCGGCCCGCAGCCTGGGACGCCGGCCCATACAGGTGATCGCCGAGGTAACCCTGCCCCTGGTGAGGCCGGGGCTGGTGTCGGGAGCGGCCCTGGTATTCCTGTTGACCATGAAAGAGCTGCCGGCCACGTTGATACTGGGGCCGATAGGGTTCAATACCCTGGCGACCGCCATATGGTCCGCGGCCTCCGAGTCATTCTTCGCCAGGGCCGCCGCGCCGGCCCTGGTCCTGGTGGCGCTGTCCGCGGCGCCCCTGGCCTTCCTTGTCCTACGGGAGCGCAGGCTGGAGACCCCCGCCGCGGGCGCCAGGAGGGAAAGCCGGTCCGAGGGCCGGGAGATTGACTTTGTCCGTGGCTAACACTAGGCTTGTCTCGAAGCACACCACCGACGGACCCCCTGGGGAGGTGGCTGTGGGCCATCCGCCAATCCGGTGCGACGGGCTGAGCAAGTTTTACGGCGAGATCGGCGCCCTGCGGAACGTGACCCTGACGCTGGAGGAGGGTGAGGTCCTGGCCCTGGTGGGTCCCAGCGGCAGCGGCAAGTCTACCCTGCTCCGGCTGGTGGCCGGGTTCGAGTCACCCGACGCCGGGACCGTCGCCCTCCGCGGCCGGGTGATATCCGGCGCGGGCCAGTGGGCGCCTCCCGAGGAGCGGCGCCTGGGCATGGTGTTCCAGGACTACGCCCTCTTTCCTCACATGACGGTCCTCCAGAACGTGGCCTTCGGGCTGAAGGACCATCCCAAGAGAGACCGAGCAGACCGGGCCACGGCCATGCTGAGCCTGGTGCGCCTCTCGCAGATGGGCGCCAGGTATCCTGACCAGCTCTCGGGGGGAGAGCAACAGCGGGTGGCCCTGGCGCGGTCGCTAGCGGCGGAGCCCCGGGCCCTGCTGCTGGACGAGCCCTTCAGCAACTTGGACCCCCATCTCCGGGCGGGCCTCCGGGTGGAGGTCAGGAGGATCCTCCGCACCAGCGGCGTATCCGCCATATACGTCACCCACGACCAGGAGGAGGCGCTGTTCATGGGGGACAGGGTGGCCGTCCTCAACTCGGGCGCCCTGGAGCAAGTGGGGAGCCCCGAGGAGATGTTCCACCGCCCACGTTCCAGGTTCGTGGCGCGGTTCCTGGGCACCGCCGACTTCCTCAGGGCCCGGATGGTGGGTGGTTGCCTCGAAACGGAGATCGGGCGGCTGGAAGGGCCCGGGAGCCTGGACGGGGGCGCGGTGGTGGATGTCGGTGTGCGGCCCGACGACGTGGCGATGGGCCGCGACGCCAACGGCGTGGGTGTGGTGGTGGGGCGGGTGTTCCGCGGGACCCACTACCTGTACACGGTAGCGCTACCCTCGGGCGCCCAGGTCCGGAGCCTTCAGCACCACACCGCCCACTATGACGACGGAGAGGTGGTCGACGTCCGGCTGGAGCCCGACCAGTCGTTGATGTGCTTCCTGGACGACGAGGCCGGGGAGACCGGCCTTACCGCCCGGACCCTCCCGGCCTCGTAGCCCACGGACTACGGCCTCTTACGGGTCTACTCTCTTCAGACGATGAGCCCCAGGCCGAACCCGGCGCCGGCGGACACGGCCCCGATGGACAGCACTTCCAAACCCTGCAGCACCGGTGACTGCCTGACGATGCGCCCCTTTCCGATGCCGAGGACGAAGAGACCTGTCAGTGTGGCGGCCACGGAGGCGGTGATGGCCAAGCTGCCCCCGGTGAAGAAGTAGGGCAGCACCGGCACTATCGCCCCGGCGATAAACGCCGCGCCCATGGCGAGGGCATCCTTGATGGGGTTCACTGTGCCTTCGTAGCTCAGGCCCAGCTCCTTCTCCACCATGGTCGTAAGCCACAGGTCCTTGTCCGCGGCGATGTGCTCCGCCACCCCCTTGGCCTCCTCGAAGCTCAACCCCTCCCGCTGGTACAGGACCACGAGCTCCGCCAGCTCCTCGGCGGGGTGTTCGGCAAGCTCTGCCGCCTCCTTCTCTATCTCGGCCCTTTGCACGTCCTGCTCGGCCCGGGACCCCAGGTAGGCCCCGGTGCCCATGGATATCACGCCCGCCAGGGCGCCGGCCAGTCCGGCAACCAGGACGATGGGGTTGTCGGCCCCGGCCACGGCCACTCCGGTAACCAGCGCCACGGTGCTCACGAGGCCGTCCTGCGCGCCGAAGACGACCTCACGAATGCGCCCGGCGGCGGCTACCCGCCAACGCTCTCCCTCGACCTCCTGTCTGGCCCTCGCGTAGGTGGGGGACGTTTCGGGCTCGACGACCTGCAGGGGGTCCGGACGCCTCACCGTTCCGGCGCCTTGGTCAGCGGGGGCTGCCGCCTCGGTCTCCCGCCCCTGCCTGGCCTCCAGCTCCTCCAGGGCCTTGGAGAAGACCTCCAGATGGTGCCGCTCCCGGTCCATGGCCAGGGTGAAGGTGTCGGCCGCGTCCATGCGCCCGTCGTCCAGGGCATCCTTGACCATGCGGGGATACATGGTGCTGATCTCCTTGGACTCGCCCGTAACGACGTTCCTCAAGTTCTCAATGCTGGAGCGGACCTCCCCCGAGACCCGCAGGTGGTTCATCCCGTGAATGGTCTCCGCCCCTGCCACCTCCTGGAAGACCTGGGCCACCTCGGGGTACCCCTCCTCCAGGGCCTTGTGGGCGTAGGCGCTGTACTTCAGGTGGGCCATCGCCTCGCTGACAATGGCGTTCCAAAGGTTCCGATCGGTCTTAGAAATGGTGGAATCCGGGTTTCTCATTGCGTCGTCCTCGTGTAGGCACGGCCGTGAATGGGGCCGCGTGAAATGTGCCGAAGGGGTGTCGCTCTCCCTGTGGCGGCTATACGGCCATGATGTGGTAGCCGGCGTCCACGGGTATCACCGAGCCCGTCACGCCGCTGGACAGGTCGCTGCACAGGAACAGGGCCGTCTTGGCCACCTCTTCGTGGGTGATGTTCCGCTCCATGGGCGCCCGCTCCGCGTGTATCTTCTTCATGTCGAGAAACCCGTGGATGCCCCGGGCTGCCAGGGTCTCCAGGGGTCCCGCCGAGATGGCGTTCACCCTGATGTTCCTGCCCCCGTACTCGGCGGCAAGCTGACGTACCTCGTTCTCCAGGGCCGCCTTGGCCGTGCCCATGATATTGTAGCCGGGGAACACCCGCTCCGACGCCTGGAAGGTCATGGTCACGACACTGCCGCCCCCTCGGCGCTCCATCAACGGCGCGGCGCTGCGGACCAGGGGCAGCAGGGAGTAGGCGCTGACGTCCAGGGCAATCCGGAAGCCCTCGCGGCCCGTTTTGGAGAAGTCGCCCCCCAGGTCGTCTCGAAGGGCGTAGGCGATGCTGTGGACCAAAACGTCCAGCCCATCGAACCGCTCCTCCACCCGGGCGAAGACGTCGGCTATCCCGTCGTCGTCGGTAACGTCGCACTCCACGAGCACGGGGTCCCTGAGGTCCACGGCCAGCTTCTCGACCCTGCCCTTCAGGCGCTGGTTCTGGTAGGCGAGGGCCAAACGACAGCCCGCCTCGTCCAGCACCCGGGCAATGGCCCAAGCAATGCTGCGCTCGTTGGCGACGCCGAAGACCAGGGCCGACCGCCCCGTCAGGTCTATCGAGTACAGGTGACGCCTCCGCTGGTCCGACGCCGCGCCATGGTCACGGCCTCTGGGGCTCCGCCCACATTCCCCTCCGTGCCTGCTTCGCCTCTTCTTCCAGTGCGGCGAAGCACGGGGCATGCTCGTCGTCGGGCGGGAAAACTACCGCCCGGCCATGGCCCTCACGCACGATTTCGGCGTTAACCAGTATACCATCGGCATACACGTAGCGCAGCAGCCGCCCGAACCGGTCCCTGTCCGAGGTGTCCTTCACCAGGAGAACGGACCGGCCGTCCACCAGCCTGCGGTTCAGCTCGGTGGCCTCTGCGCCGAAGGGCTCCGGGGCCTCTCCCACCTCCGGGGCGTCAATTCCGACGTACCTGACCCGCTCCCCACCTTCTACGACTATGGTATCTCCGTCGATGACGCGGGATACCGTGGTCCTGGCCCTGTCACCGGGCTCCTGGAAGGGATTGCAGTCACCCCCGCCCACCGGCGCCTCCCCTCCTCCTCTGGAGGTGGCCTGGAACACCTCGGAGCACCCCTCGGGGGCGTCTTCCTGGGCCTCCGCGGGACGCCATCCGGCGGCCATGACCAGGACAAGGGAGATGCACATGGTCCTGAGGGCGGTAGGGACTACCTGCCGTGGGCTAACCAAAGGCGGGCGCTACCTCGTCGAGGAAGGTGTCCATCTGGCGCTCCTGGTCGAAGGAGGCGAAGCGGACGATGATGGTCCCCGCGCCGGCGTCGGCATACCGACGGATGCGCTCCACGGTCCTCTCGGCCGGCCCGCCGAAGGGACCCCACCGGTCGCCCCAGATGTTGGCCCCGTAATACAGCATCAGGTACCGGTCGGCCTCCCGGGCGGCCCTCTCCTGGTCGGGGTCCAGGTTCACGGTCATGTAGAAGGCCGACTCCATAGGCTCGGAGTCCCGTCCATACTCGGCCCGGTAGGCGCGGACCCTGTCGGCCACCATGGCGTACTCCTCGGGCGGATCGGATATGCCGATGAAGCCGTCCCCCAGCCTGGCGGCCCGGCGGAACTGGGCCTCCGACCCAGCCCGCCAGTGACACGCCAGGAGGACGGGCACGCCGCCCTCCTGAGGCGGTCTGGGCTCCATGCCGACCTCGTCCAGGTCGAAGTGCCGGCCTCCAAAGGAGACCGTCTCCCCAGCGCCCAGTCGCTTCGTTATCTCGACCAGCTCGGACAACCTGCCGGCCCTTCGGGATGCGTCGACGCCCGCCGCCCTCCACTCTCGCTCCTGGGCGTCATTGAAGGCCCCCCCGACCCCTATGGCCAGCACCGTACGGCCTCCGGCAATCAGGTCCAGGGTGCCCACCACGTGGGACATCAGGACCGGATGCCTCAGGGCGGCCAGCATCACCGCGGTGCCCAGGCGCACCCGCTTGGTCCGCGCCGCGACCGCCGCCAGGGTCGTCAAAGGCTCCAGTCTGGGCTTGGCGGTGAGGCTGTCCCCCACCCACACCGAGTCGAGACCGGCCTCCTCGGCCCTCTCGGCCATGGAGAGGATGCCGTCCGCATTACGCGGCGCCTCTCCCGTCATAAGAAGACCCCTGGTGGGCAGGAGGACGCCCAGCCTCACTCCCGACGCGGCCATAGAAGCCTCACTCTCGAAGTCCCGACTCGTTCAAAACCTCGGCAGGCGCGCCCTCTTTAGCTACCATGCGCTAGCCCCCCAACCTGTACATACCGTCCGTGAGGCTCTCGATGAGGCCTGGCTCCATGTACTCGTATGCCCTTAGATCGTCGAAGGTATCCAGGTCCAACGCTAGGCCCATACTGTAGTAGATGGCCACGGATATGCCGGTGGAAGACGCCTGGGTCAGGTGACGGTTGAAGCTGTCGGCGCCAAGCTGGACCTTGAAGGTGTGGGACAGGCCCGGGACCAGCAGGATGCCGTTGGTGCCGCCCCCCTGCCTGGACGGCGCCAGGGTGACGTTCTTCAGGTGGCCCGACGCGGCCACGAAACCGTGGACGTCCCTGGGCTTCAGGAAGGGGAGGTCCCCCGGCACGAACATGGCGGCGTGGCCGGAGCCGAAGATGCGTTCGAAGCTTCCGTCCAGGGTCTCGTTGACGCCGCTCCACTCGTCGGGATGCCATTGGGCCCGTTCTTCCGAGGCTATCCGCTCCACCTGCTCGTCGCCGCCCACCACCCACACCTCATCCAGCACGCCGTGCTCCGACAGACCCGGGGCGGGGCCGATGAGGGCCCTCAGTACACGGCGAAGGAGGTTCCCTCCCAGGGCCTCCCGCTGCCGCTCGTCCAGGTTGGCCGACAACCGGCTCTTGGCCTGGGCCAAGGGCTTCATGGGCACCACGCCGACGGTACGCGTATCCCTCACGCCGTCCGGACTCCTCCGTCTTCCGAGTTTGCCCCTCCCACCATATCCAGTATACGCCTGGCCAGCCGCTCCTTGTCCACATCGCTGATCATGACGGTGGGCGCCACCACCACACGCATCCCCAGCGCCTCGACGGCCCGGGCCTGGTCCCTGTCCACCTCGTCGATGACGAACACGTCGCAGAGGCCGGCGTATTGCTCCGCCACGCCCCGGCACGACACTTCGTACCCCAGCTCGGCCAGCAGCTTGGCGGCGGGGCCGCGGAGGGCCTCGCGCCCGACGATGGGGCTGACCGCCACCCGAGGCCCCTGGAACGAGCGAACTCGCTCCCTGACTCCCTTCAGAGCAAGGACGGGAGCGATACTGAGAAAGGGGTTGGAGGGGCAGTATACCAGCACCGACGCCTCATCGAGGGCCCCGAGAAACGCCGGAGACGGGCCCACGGCGCCAGTCGAGCCGACGTCGCGGCCGCCGCCATCCTCGAAGCGGACCGCTTTGGCAACGGGCTCACAACGGTGCTTTACGAAGTAGTCCTGGAAGGCCAGGGCTCCCTCACCCGTCTCTACCACCGTGCGCAGAGCGGCGTCGCTCATGGGGACGACGCGGTGGAGGATGCCCAGGCTTCGGCAAAGACTCTCGGTGGCCTGGGACAGGGTACCTCCCTCCCGGAGGAGCTGGGTGCGGCGGATGTGGGTCGCCAGGTCCTTGTCACCCAGGTTGAACCACGTATCGGCGCCATACCGCCGGAGCAAGGCCAGGCCGTTGAAGGTGTCGCCGGCCACGCCCCATCCCGTCACGGTGTTGGTGAGTCCCGCCAGGGCGTACATCATGGTATCCAGGTCCGGGGAGACGTGCAGACCGTGGAACACCTCGTCGTCCCCGGTGTTGACTACGATGGTCAGCCGCTCGGGCGGCAGCACCTTGGCCAGACCCACGGCCAGCTTGGCCCCTCCGACACCGCCGGCCAGGGCCAGGACGGTGGGAGTCACGGGTTGCAGGTCCCGGCCCGCACTGGACGCTACTCTCCCTCGGCGCCCTTGGCGTGGCGGGGGTGCTCGAAGCGGAAGCTGTCCATCTTGATGAGACGCTGGTAGGAGCCGAAGCGTTCCTCGGCGTCGTCGCCCACCATGTCCAGGGGCTCCACCGGGTCCTCTCCGTCGTCGAAGACGTGGCGTATGTCGTAGGTGGTGTACCGCTCCGCAGGGACGCGGCCCGCGTCCCGGATCAGGTCCCGGAACTGCCTCGGGCGTACAAGCTGGCCGTACTGGGCCCCGGCCGCCGTGGAGATGCTCTCGTTTATGAGGGTGCCTCCCATGTCGTTGACACCCGCGCTCAGCAGGGTCTGGGAGAAGCGCAGGCTCTCCTTTACCCAGGAGACCTGGAGGTTGGGTATCCAGTTGTTCAGCATCAGCCGGGAGACGGCGTGGAGCTTGATCACCTCGTTGCCCGTCGGCCCCGTCCTGACGCCGTCGACGAAGCCGCGGCTGTACATGGGCGCCTCGGTGTAGACGAAGCTCAGTGGCACGAACTCCGTGAAGCCCCCCGTGCCCTTCTGGATGTCCCTCAGGAGGGCGATGTGGCGGGCCTTGTGCTCGTCCGTCTCCACGTGGCCGTACATGATGGTCGACGTGGTGGGTATGCCCAGATCGTGGGCGGTGGTGATGACCTCGACCCACTGGTCTGCCGTTATGCGGCCCGGAGAGATGCGGTCCCGGACTTCCTGGTCCAGTATCTCCGCGGAGGTCCCGGGGAGGCTGCCGACACCGGCGTCCTGCAGGCCAACCAGGTACTCCCGGATGCTGCACCGGGACCGCACCGAGCCGTACAGCACCTCCTCGGGGGAGAAGCCGTGGATGTGCATGTCGGGCAGCTCCGCCTTCATGGCCTCACACAGCTTGATGTACAGGTCGCCGTCCATCTGGGGAGGCAGGCCGGCCTGGACGCACACCTCCGTGGCGCCCAGGTCCCAGGCCTCCCGGGCGCGGCGGATGATCTCGCTGACTGGCAGGAAGTAGCCCTCCTCCTGGCGGTAGTCCCGGCTGAAGGCGCAGAAGCCGCATCGCTTGATGCAGACGTTGGTGAAGTTGACGTTCCGATTGACCACGTAGGTCACCACGTCGCCCACCCGCCTCCGGCGCAGCTCGTCGGCGGTCAGCACCAGGGCGTTGGCCTCCAGCCCCGAGGTCCCCAAGAGGACGATGGCGTCTTCCACAGAGGGGTCGTGACCCTCCAGGGACCTGTTGAGGATGCGGCCCACCTCGGGCTTCACGTCCATGAGCAGCTGCTCCAGGGCTTGGACATCCCCTCTTTCCCGGGGTTCATGAGGCGCTGGCGGCATATCGCTCGATACCCCCTTTCGCATAACCATCCCCGTCCGACAGCGACCGGACGCGGTCACGGAGGGAGTCGGGTACGTAGTCCATTCCAGCGACGATGTACTCAGGGTACACCGGAAGCCGGGGTCTGAGCCGGAAGCCAAGCTCCTCCGTCCGGCGGCGCAGGTCCCCCATCTGGGGCCAGGGAGCCTCGGGGTTGACGTAGTCGATGGTCAGGGGAGATACCCCTCCCCAGTCGTTGATCCCGGCCATCAGATAGACCGGGTAGTCTTCGAAGCTCAGGTTGGGCGGGACTTGAACGTTCGCACCGGGGCCCAGCACCAGGCGGGCCGCCGCCACGGTCCACAACAGGTCCCGGGTCGTGGCGTCCAGGCGGTGTTCCATGGCCGTTCGCGGCTTGGCCCGAAAGTTCTGTACGATGACCTCCTGAACGTGGCCGTACTTCCGGTGCAGCTCGCGGATGGCCAGGAGGGACTCTATCCGCTCCTCCCGGGTCTCGCCGATGCCGATCAGGATGCCCGTCGTGAAGGCAACCCTCTGCTGCCCGGCGATCTCCAGGGTCTTCACTCGGACCGACGGCCGCTTGCTGGGGGCCATCTCGTGGGGCCCCCCCGGCATGGACAGCCGTTCGCTCAGGCTCTCGACCATCACGCCCATTGACGCGTTGACCTCCCTGAGGCCGGCCACTTCTCGACGGCTCATGGTGCCGGGGTTGGCGTGGGGCAGAAGCCCGGTCTCACGCAACACCAGGTCGCACATGTCCCGCAGGTAATCGAGGGTCGTCCCGTAGCCACGGCGGTCCAGCCACTCCCGGGCCTCGGGGTAGCGCTGCTCGGGCCTCTCGCCCAGGGTGAACAGCGCCTCGGTGCAGCCCAGCCTGCCCCCCGCCCTCGCCACGTCCAGCACCTGGTCGGGGGTCATGTACAGCTCGTCGGCCTCAGAGGGGGACTGACGAAAGGTGCAGTAGCCGCAGAAGTCCCGGCACAGCCTGGTCAGGGGAATGAACACCTTGGGGGAGAAGCTGACGTCCCGCCCGCGACCGCGGTCACGCAGAAGGGCCGCGGCACGGCAGAGGGAAGGGGTTTCGCCTTCAGTAGCGAGGGCCAGGCGCAACGCGTCCTCGGCGTCCAGCCCCGGACCGTCCAGGGCCCGTTCCACCACCGTCTTGAGGGCGTCGGACAGGCCCGAGAGGGGGTCCTCGGTCCCGGACAGCCGCTCCACTGCTTCGCCTACGGAAACACCGGATGGACCTGTGGGAGGGCTGGTTCTGGTCGCTGGCATGGATAGGCCCGTTCCCGCTAGGGGGCCGGAGAGTAGTCCGTCGGGCGCAGGATGGTGCTGTGGCTCCTTCTTACCAGCGGGCCGTCTACTTCCGATGCCGCGCGGGCCCTGGTCCATTCCGGGTCCGACTGGAAGGCGGCAAAGCTCTTCTCCCGGCTCCCCAGATCCCGGTGGCCAAGGATATACACCAGCCGGTTGTTGATCCCCACCTGGTCGGTCCAGTAGCCCACGTTCTCCATACCGTGCTTCTCGAAGAGGGCCATTGTGTGGTCGGCGAACCGCTGGTGCAGGGCGTCCATCTTGCCGGGCATCGCCTCGTAGATGCGGAGCTCCTGCACGTTGGTCGTGATCCTGGGCTGGGGAGAGTACGGGGTAAGTCCCATGAAGGTGTTGTGGATGACGTCCACCAGGGGTCCGTCCACCTCGGTCTCGGCCTTCACACGCCGCCACTCGGGGTCGGCCCCAAAGGCCGCCACACGGGACTCGCGGGCAGCCACGTCCGGGAAGACGTTGATGTACGTCAGCCGGTTGCTGGTGCCTATCTCCTCGGTCCAGAAGGCCAGCATGTCGATGCCGTGCTTGGCGAAGAGCGCGCACGTGTGGTTCGCGAACCTGTCGTTCAACGCAGGCATCCTTCCGGGCATCGCCTCGTAGATGCGCAGCTCGTACAGCATCGGCCGTCTCCTTGCGGTCCGTCAGTGACCCGGGGCCCGGTCCTACAGAAGCTTGCCCTGGGGCGGCTCGGGCTGCCTGGTGTACTCCCGCCCCAGATGGCGGTACCCCAGCAGGGTGGCCATCCTGCCCCTTGGCGTCCTGTCCAGGAATCCCAGCTGCAGCAGGTAGGGCTCGTAGATGTCCATGATGGTGTCCGCGTCCTCACCGATGGAGGCCGCCAGGGTGTCCAGACCCACCGGCCCGCCGGAGAACTTGTCCACCACGCTGCTCAGAAGCTTGTGGTCCACCTGGTCCAGACCCAGAGGGTCCACCTCCAGCTTGGCCAGGGCCTCCAAGGCCACCTCACGAGTTATTCTACCATCCGCCATAACCTGAGCATAGTCCCTGGTGCGTTTGAGGAGGCGGTTGGCGACCCTGGGCGTACCCCTGGAGCGGCGGGCGATCTCCGACACCCCGCCGTCGTCTATGGCCACGCCCAGTATGCGCGCGGACCGGGCCACGATGACCTCCATGGAGTCGTTGTCATAGAAGTCCATGTGGAACACGGCGCCGAACCTGTCCCTCAGGGGAGGGCTGACCATCCCGAACCGGGTGGTGGCACCTATCAGGGTAAAGGCATTGATCCGCAGGTTTATGCTGCGGGCGCCCAGGCCCTTGCCCACCACCCACGACAAGAAGAAGTCCTCCATGGCGGGGTAGAGGACCTCCTCGACGACCCGGCTGAGCCTGTGCACCTCGTCCACGAACAGGACGTCCCCGGTGTTGACGCTGCTGAGGATGGCGGCCATGTCCCCGGGGCGCTCCACGGCCGGCCCCGAGGTCACCTTGATCCCGGCTTCCATCTCGTGGGCGATGATGTTTGCCAGGGTGGTCTTGCCCAGCCCCGGGGGGCCGTAGACGATGACGTGGTCCAGGGGCTCCCCGCGCATCCTGGCCGCCTGCATGGCGATGCTCAGGTTCTCCTTGACACTGTCCTGGCCGACAAAGTCCTCGAGCCGCCTGGGCCGGAGGGACGAGTCCAGCCCGGCGTCGTCCTCCAACGTCTTGCCGGATACGAGGCGGTCGGTCACAGCCGCTGCCCTACATCTTCTCGGGGGCGGTCATGTCCATGAGATACAGGGTCTTGGAGAGGACGGTCTTGGCCGCCTCGGCCAGCTTGAGCCGGGCCAGGGTCATGGGATAGTCCTCGGGGTTGCTGGAGAGCACCCGGCAGTTCTCGTAGAACCAGTGGAACGCCGTTGCCAGCTCCAGGGCGTAGTGGGGCAGATGGTGGGGCTCCAGGGTCCTGGCCATGTTCTCCACCAGCTCGGGCAGGAGCAGCATCTTGCGAACCAACGCCACCTCGCTGGGATGGGTAAGGAGCGAAACGTCGCCGTCCGTCCAGTCGATGTCCTGTGCCCGGGCGTTGTTCAGGATGCCCGCGATGCGGGCGTGGCCGTACTGCACGTAGTAGACGGGGTTCTCCGTCGACTCCTTCTTGGCCAGCTCCAGATCGAACTCCATCTGCGTGGAGGGGGTCCGGGCCAGGAAGAAGTAGCGGCAGGCGTCGGCCCCCACCTCGTCCACCAGCTCCCGCAGGGTGATGAACTCCCCGGTCCGCTTGGACGCCCGGACCACCTCGGTCCCTCGCTTGAGTGTGACCATCTGGGAGATCATGATGGTGAGGCGGTCGGGGTCCAGGTCCAGGGCGGCCATGGCCGCCTTCAGGCGGGAGACGTGGCCCTGGTGGTCCGCGCCCCAGATGTCGATGGCCTGGCCGAATCCCCGTTCCAGGAGCTTGTCATAGTGGTAGGCGATGTCCGAGGCGAAGTAGGTTGGCGCCCCGGTGGACCGCACCAGGACGTTGTCCTTATCCTCCCCCAGGGCGCTGGAGGCGAACCACCGGGCGCCCTCCCGCTGGGAGACGTAGCCCCGGCCCTCCAACGTCTCCATCGCCTGGTCGTACTTCCCGTCGCGGTACAGGGAATCCTCGCTGAACCAGCTATCGAACTCCACCCGTATGTGCTCCAGGTCGCTCCGTATCAGGGACACCATCTTGCGGCGTCCAAGGGCTCCCAGCTCCTGAAGCGCCTCCTCTTCCCCCATGGAGAGGAACCTGTCGCCCTGCTCCTCCAGGATCTCGGCGGCCAGCTCCGCGACGTAGTCTCCGACGTAGCCCCCCGGTGGAAGGGGGGCGTCCCGGCCCAAGGCCTGCTTGTAACGGGCGAGTATCGAGGCGTAGAAGGCGTCCATCTGGCTGCCCGCGTCGTTGACGTAGTACTCGCGGGTCACGGAGAACCCCGCCGCCGCCAGGACCCGGGCAAGGGTGCTTCCCAGCACGGCGCCCCGGGTGTGTCCCACGTGGACCGGGCCCGTCGGGTTGACGCTTACGAACTCGACGATCACCGAGCGCCCCTGGCCCAGCCGGACGTCGCCGTAGGCCGCTCCGGCCTCCCGGACGGCCTCCACCTGGCCGGCCAGCCACCCGTCGTGAAGGCGGAAGTTGATGAAGCCCGGCGGAGCCGCCCAGACCCGGTCGACCTCCTCCCCCGGAGGGACCAGCTTCACCAGCTCCTCGGCCATTATGATGGGACTGATCCGTGTGGCGCGGGCCAGCCTCAAGGGCAGGCTGGAGGCGAAGTCGCCGTGCTCCGGGTTGGAGGGACGTTCCACGGCGATGTCGGGTAGGGTGTCCAGACTCAGCACGCCGGCGCCGCGAGCCTCCTCGACGGCCGCGCGGACCTTGTCCACGATGAGGTCACGAACGATTCCTGACACGATGGCCTTCCCCCCCAAACGGCGCCCCGTGGTCTGGTCTATGCTACCACATCGCCATGGGCCCGCCTAGCTCATCCGGCCGCGCGGTCCCGTGGCGGCCCTCCTTACGGCGTGGTCGCCTTGCTTGCCGCCGTTCTTGCTTGCCGCCGTCAAGAAGAAGCCCCGTCTCGCGTGCGGACAGGCCTGGGGTTTCAATCAGCCGAGATCAAACCTTGCAATCGGACGCACTATAACCTTTCGAGCAGACGAGCACAAACATTACAATCTGACGAAGCCAAACCTTGCAATCGGACGCACCATAAGGTTACAATCATACGATGAATACGGTACCCCTTTACCCACGTCATGCCGAGGGTCCCCTGCTGGAGGCGCTGGCCGATTCACCGGCGGTGCTCATTCACGGTCCGCGGCAGTGCGGCAAGACCACCCTCGCCCGCCAGGTCGGCGGCTCCATGGGATACCACTATATCAGCTTCGACGACGACGTCGCCCGCGCCGCCGCAGACGCCGATCCGGGGGGGTTCGTCGGCGGGTTGGGGGAGCGGGTAGTCCTCGACGAAGTGCAGCGCGTTCCATCCCTGTTCACCGCCCTGAAACGGGAGATCGACACCCGCCGCGCCCCCGGACGGTTCCTGCTCACCGGCTCCGCCCAGGTCCTCCTGGCGCCAGCGCTTTCGGACTCGCTGGCGGGCCGGATGGAGGTACTGCAGCTCCACCCACTCTCCCAGAGCGAAATAGGCGGGGGAGTGCCCAACTTCCTCGACGACCTGTTCCGCGGGACCTTCCAGACAGCCACCACCCGCCGTCTTGGCGACGATCTGGGGGCCCGGATAGCGGCCGGCGGCTATCCGGCGGCGCTGGCCCGCCCGACCGCGCGCCGCCGCGCCAACTGGTACCGGAGCTTCGTCGATGCCCAGCTCCAGCGGGACGTGCGGGACATGGCCAGGGTCAGCGCCCTGGACGCACTGCCCCGCCTGCTCGCCGCCGCCGCGTCGCAGACCGCCCGGCTGTACAACCTATCCGACCTGGCGTCGCCCTTCCAGCTCAGCCGCCCCACCATCGGCGACTACATAGGACTGCTGGAGCGCCTGTTTCTCATCGACCGGGTCCCGCCGTGGCACGGCAACCGGCTGGACCGTCTGGTCAAGAGCCCCAAGCTCCACATCGGCGACACCGGCCTGGGGTGCGCGTTGATGGGGGTCAACCCGGGCTTGCTGGCCCGGGACCGCGCCCTCCTGGAGCAGCTCCTGGAGACCTTCGTGTTCCAGGAGCTGCGGCGCCAGGCCGTATGCCAGGAGACACCCCCGGCCTTTTACCACTATAGGGACAGGGACCAGGTGGAGGTGGACGTGGTCATCGAGCGTGGCTCGGCGGTGGCCGGGGTCGAAGTGAAGGCCGCCGCCACGGTGACCCCCTCGGACTTTCGCGGCCTCCGCAAGCTGAAGAGGGCAGCGGCCGGCCGGTTCGCCTCCGGGGTCGTGCTTTACGACGGCGAGGTAACCGCCGGTTTCGGGGACGGTATGTTCGCCGTGCCGGTCCGCGCCCTGTGCGAGGGCAGCCCCGTGAGGCTGGGCTCCTCCGCCCTGGGAATGGCCAGACTGGCTTAGCCAGCCCCGGGACTTACTTCTCCACCACCTCCAGTATCGCGGCAATCCGCCGCGCCGTGTCGGTGAAGTGCTGCACCTCTTCCGGCCTCATGGCCCGGCCCAGGACGCCGTGCTCCCGGTAGGAGAGCCACTTCTTGAGCACCTGGTAGCCACCCAGCTTGTAGCTCCACACTTGGACCGGGACGTTGCGCCAGTAGGCGCGGTCGTTCAGGTACACGTCGAAGGTCGTGTCGGCGGAGGCGGAGGCGGCCCCGCCCAGCGCGGCCAGCTCCTCCGCGGTGCAGGGGCGCTCGACCACGCGGCCCTGGCCCGGCATGACGGCCTGCCCCTGCCCGAAGTGGCCCCAGCCCGCCGTAAGGGCGAAGTCGTCGCCCGCCATGTTGCCGCCATCGACGGTGGATGGCACGGCCAAGGCGGCAATCCTGGAGCGCAGCGGACCGGCGGTGACCCCGGAGACGGGGGTCTCCGAGTCCAGTAGCGCGGCAAGCTCCCGGCCCCGGGCCGCCGACGTGGCGAGCTCCTCCGCCGCTCCTTCCTTGTCACCCTCTGGCCAGCCTGGAAGGGGGATGCGCGGCCCTTCGGCGCGTAGCGCGTCTGCATTCGCATCCCGGTACACGGGGGCATGCAACACGCCGAGCACGTGGTGGAACAGGTCCTCTGCACCCGCGCCCAAGCGGTCCAGATAGCGTTGTGCAGTGGGTGATAGGTTGGGGCGAGTTCGGGCTTCGTCGCTATCGAGTATGAGGATGTCGCCACTAAGCAACGTAGGGACGCAGTACACCCCACTGTTCATTTGGTTAAGGTCGCCGATTCCTGAAATCATCAACGGAGGTGATAGATCGGGGCGTGCCTTGTTCTGCAACACTAACCAAAGGTTCCCCTCGAACACGTGCGACTTGTATTCGGCACGCTTTTCGTCCAGCAGCTTCGTTTCCGCCTCCCAATAGAGCCACCGAACGTCAAAAGGTCGGTAGGCGTAACGAACGAATCCTGCCGGATTCACGCCGCCCTGCGAGCGCAAATTGCGACGCACCGCAAGGGGGTCGAACCGAGCCGTGGGACTCATTACGATCGGATAACGCCGGGCAATCTCCTCGTGGGTCACCTCGGGGTTGAAGTAGTCGGCCAACCGGGACTTCAGCCGGTCCAGGTCGACGTCTACCAGGAACGAGTCGCGGCTGGTCTTGACTCCGGGGAACGAGACCGGGAACAGGTCCGGCAAGGCTGGCCAGTCGTGCCAGCCGTCACTGACGGCCACTCGAGCGAAAGGCAGACCAAGCAGTAGGCTCGGCTCGAAGCTATCGTAGAGCGCTTCCGGCTCCGCCACTGCCGATGCCGCCAGCTCCTCTCGCTTCGTCTGGCCCCACAGATGCCGAAAGCCCACAGCCTTCGCCGGCGTGCGGTCGGCCTTGCGCACCAGCGTGGTGATGGCGGTGCCAACCTGTATGCCGACCGGGTCCTCGGGTGTCGAGAAGATGCTGGGGTCGGGCTCGCCGTCGGGCGTGGTCTTGCCGGTCCTGTACTTGTCGCCGTTGAGGTTGTCTATGCGGATGGCGTCAAAGGCCTCCAGGTAGTGCTCCCTCATGCCGGTGAAGGAGAGGCCGTCCAGCCACGAGTAGTTCGAGATGAAGCAGACGACGCCCCGGCCCGACTTCTCGGCGATGCGCCGCTCGGCCATGCGGAAGAAGCGCACGTACAGGTCGTTGAGGCCCTGGCCCTCGGGCGACCTCACCAGCTTCGTGGTCCGGTAGGCGGTGGAAAGCTCCCGCTCCTCGTCCACCGCCATCCCGGCAAAGCCGTTGTAGGGCGGGTTGCCCAGGATTACGAGTATCGGCGAGTCCTGCTTGACCCGGTCCGCCCGCTTCCGCTCCTCCTCCAGCTCGGGAAAGGGTACCGGCTTATGCACCGTCGGCTCCCATCCCGTAAGGGCGTTTGTGAGAAAGACCCCGGCACGCTCGTCCACGTCCTCGGACAGGGGGGCGTCCAGGGCCCGCATCATCAGCCCGACCTGCAGGTGGGCGACGACGAAAGGCGCGGGCATGATCTCGAAGCCGAACACCCTTTGGGTAGCCGCCTGCTTCACCCGCGCTCCGGTGAGGGCGCCCAGCCCGCTCCCCTCCAGGTTTTCCGCTATGCGGCGCAGCACCTCGGCCAGGTACGCGCCGGTGCCGCAGCAGGGGTCGAGAACGTAGACTCTCTCATCCGCCAGGCCGCCGGCAATGCCCAGGTCGTCCTTCAGGGCGCGGTCGACCCGGGCGACCATGTACCGCACCACCTCGGCGGGGGTGTACCAGACTCCAAGCTGCTTGCGCAGGGCGGGGTCGAAGGCCTCCAGGAACGGCTCGTAGAAGTAGGGCACCGCCTCGCCCTCGTTGAAACGATCGAAGAAGGCGCCGCGGTCCACCCGGTCCAGGGCCGAGGCCGCCCAGTCGAGCACCTCCACGAGGCCGATGGACTCCAGTTGGGTGGGTGAAGCCAATTGGCGGAAGAGGGCGCCCAGGACAGGGGCTTTCAAATACCAGTCCGCGGTGCGCCAGTCGAAGGGGCCCGTGGGCGGCGGCGTCCCACGCGACCAGAGCACCCACGCGGAGAAGACGCCGTAGAAGAGGGTCTGCACCAAGGTGGAACGGAAGAAGGCGGCGCCCCGCTCTCCCTCGAACTTCACTCCCAAGGCCTCCTCCAGGGCCGAACGAACGGCGTTGAGAGAGGGCGCGTCGCCGGCGGCCTCGACCCGGGACAGCCCGTCGCGGGCGTAGGAGGCCAGCAACCACGCCAGGTCCCTGGGCTCGACGATGGTGGCGCGGTGGGACAGGGCGCGGCCCAGGTACTCGGCCAGGCCCGGGCCGACCGCCCTGGCAAAAGAGCGGGGGGTTTTCAGCTTGGCATCGAAGTCGGCGGCGGACTGGGCCAGCCGGAAGGTCTCCAACCTGGCCGGGGTGCCCTGGGCGTCCTCCCCCAGCAGCACGAAGTCTCGGGTGTTGGTCACCAGCACCAGCCGGTACAGTCCCAAATATCCGCTCACCTGGACGCTTTCCGCCGTGAGCCAGGCGTCGTCGTGGGCGGCCTTCACCTCCACCACGCCGCACTCGGGCGTCTGCCCCTTCCGGGGCTGCCCACGCTGCACCTGCTTGGCCGCATAGAGGCCCAGGTCGGGATGCCCGGCGCCCTGCTGCGCCAGCTCGCTGACGCAGAACACCCTGGGCCGCAGGCTCCCACCCACGGCGTTCAGCAGGTTGGTCAGCGGGGGGTAGAAGGACCGCTCGTCCGTGCCGCCGCCGGAAGCCCGGATGCGGCCCAGGTCGGCGAGGTAGTCCTGGACCGCTGCGACCAGCTTCGCCGCGCTCATACACCCACCCAGGGGTCGATCACGTCGATGCCGCAGCCTTGGAAGCCGTCCACGTCCCTGGTCGCCACCGATGCTCCCCGGGAGCGGGCGATGGCCGCGATCTGGCAGTCGGGATGGCTGATGGGACGCCCGGACGCCCGGCGCGCCTCGGCTATGACCGCATACGCCCGGGCGGCATCGCTATCAAATGGGAGGATACGCCCAGCCAATAGCACCAGAAAGGCACGCTCGACCAAAGAGGCTAGTCGGCGCCGGCGCTCCCCATCAGGCAGAAGGACAACCCCGGTCCTGATCTCCGCCTCGGTAATGGCCGTAACGAACACCGTACTTCTTGCCTGACTTCCGAGCCACACAACTACGTCTTGATGTGGCCTGTCCCGCATGAACTCCAAGACGACGTTGGTGTCGAGGACGATCATCGGCGCAGCCTCAGTCGAACCGAGGCGGCTCACGCATGGGTTCCCTTGGGGGAATCTCCAACTCCACACCGCCAAAGGGCTTGAACAGCTCGTGGATCGCCGTCCCCAGGTCCTTCTCCGGCGCCTCCTCGCCGTCCAGGGCTGCCCGTAGAATCTCCCTGGCCTCCTGCTCCATCGAGCGGCCGTTCTCCGCGGCGCGAATGCGCAGCCGCCGCTTCAGCCCCTCGTCCAGGTTGCGTACCGTTATGCTGGCCATGAGCTCACCTCCGCATGCGTTGCAGACGTATTATAACATGATTGCAACGCAATCACTACGGCCTCTACGGCTGGGCGCCCTCGCCCGCCTGGGCCACGAAGCGGGCCACCTCCAGGGCCAGCGGCCGGTGGTCGGGCCGCTCCAGGTCCGGGTCCTCATCCAGCACCTGCCCCGCCAGGTCCCTGGCCTTGCGCAGGATGTCCTGGTCCGACAGGCGGGCGGCTTTCAGGCTGGGCAGGCCGCTCTGCCGGGTGCCGAAGAAGTCGCCCGGGCCACGGAGCCGCAGGTCCTCCTCGGCCAACGCGAACCCGTCGTGGATCCTCTCCACGGCGTCCAGCCGCTCCTGGGCCTCGGCTGTGGAGTACTCGGAGAGGAGGAGGCAGTAGCTTCTGTGCTCGCCGCGGCCGACCCGCCCCCGGAACTGGTGAAGCTGGGAGAGGCCGAACCGGTGAGCGCCCTCCACCACCATCACCGTGGCATTGGGCACGTCGATGCCCACCTCGACCACGGCGGTCGACACCAATATGTCCGTGTCCCCGTCCCTGAAGCTGCGCATGACCCTCTCCTTCTCCCGGGGCTTCATCCTGCCGTGGAGAAGGCCCAGCCTCAGGTCCGGGAAAACCTCGTCGGAGAGCCGCTTGTGCTCCTCCGAGGCCGCCCGGGCCTCCACGGCCTCGGACTCCTCGATGAGGGGACAGATGATGAAGGCCTGCCTGCCGCCGATGACCTGCTTCCTCACGAAGTCGTACGCCTCGTCTCGCCGGGAGGAGGGCACGTGGCGCGTCCGCACCCGCTGGCGGCCGGGGGGCAGCTCGTCGATGGTCGAGATGTCCAGGTCGCCGTACAGGGTCAGGGCCAGGGTCCTGGGTATGGGAGTGGCCGTCATGACCAGGACGTGGGGGGTGGTCTCACCCTTGCGGCGCAACGCCGCTCTCTGGGCGACGCCGAACCTGTGCTGCTCGTCGGTAACGGCAAGGGCCAGGCGGGGGACCTCTACTCCCTCCTGGATGAGGGCGTGGGTCCCGATGACGATGTCCAGGCTGCCCTCGGACGCCCGTTTTCGCAGCTCCCGCTTCAGGGCCGGCCGGGTGCTGCCGGTCAGAAGGCCCACCGACAGAGGGGCGGCACGCGAGTCGACGTGCGCCGAGACCAGGTTCTCCTGGTGGACTGCGCTCCCGAACCCGCCCAGGAGGTCCGACACCGTGGCGAAGTGCTGCTCAGCCAGCACCTCGGTGGGCACCATGATGGAGGCCTGGTGACCGCCGGCGACCGAGGCCACCAGCGCGGCCAGGGCCACCACCGTCTTGCCGCTGCCCACCTCCCCCTGGAGGAGGCGGTTCATGGGAGGGGTCCCCCTGGCCAGGTCGTCCAGAACCTCGTCTATGCAACGCTTCTGGGCCGCGGTCAGGTCGAAGGGCAGGGACGCAACGAAGTGGTCGACGAGGCCCCCGTCGAGTCCCAAGGCGACGCCCTCGACGTCCTCGCGCCAGTTTCGGCGCCTGGCGAGGACGGCGATCTGCAGGAGCAGCAGCTCGTCGAAGGCCAGCCGCCTCCTCGCCTCCTCCAGGGTCGCCAGGTCCGACGGATAGTGGACCTGCCTGACGGCCGCGACCAGGTCCATCAGGCCGGCCCTGCGCCGTAGCTCCCCGGGCAGGAACTCCTCGATCCGAGGGGCCCAGTCCTCCAGGGCCTGCCAGACGATGGTCCTGACCCTCCGGGCGGTGAGTCCCTCGGTCAGAGGATAGACGGGGACCAGCCTGCCGGTGTGTATCAGGCTGTCCTTGCGGTCCAGGACCTCGAATTCGGGGGACGCGAACTGCAGCCTTCCCCTGTACACCTCGACCGACCCGCTGACGGCCACCCGGGCCCCGACCTTGAGGGTCTTGGCAACGTACCGGTTTCCAAACCACACGGCCCTGACGTTGCCGGTCTCGTCGCTGAAGACCGCCTCGGTACCCCTGCGGCGGTTCTGGCCCAGGACGATCTCCCGCGCCTCCCACACCGTGGCGACCACCGTCTGCTCTCCTCCGGGCGCCAGCTCGGCGACCGTGGACACCTTTGAGAAGTCCTGGTGCCTCCTGGGCATCAGGTACAGGAGGTCTCGGACCGTGGATACCTCCAGCCGGGCCAGCTTTGCCGCCGTCTTGGTGTCGACCCCCCGCAGGCGGTCTACGGGCGACTCCAAAGTCGCTCCCGAGGCCGCTCCGGAGGACCCGGAGCCCCTTTTGGCGGCGCCTGCCTCGGCCCCGGCGCACGACCCCTGTGCAAAGCCAGAGGGACCATCTCCCGATGATTCGTCCGGTGCCTCCGGTGACGGCTCGGCCGGAGCAGCCTGAAGCCCTTGGCCCAACCTCGACAGCCAGCGTTCTGCCCAGGCGGCCCGGTCACCGGGCATGAGATCGCCGTAGGTCACGTCGAGGAGGCCGCCCGGGTCGCCGTCGCCGGCCAGGGACGCCAGCTGCCGGGCCTGGAGCTTGAGAAAGGCGTCCACCCCGCCCACCACGGCTTTGTTCCGAAAGCCGGTGCTCCTCTCCAGCTCGAGGATCTTCCGGAGGGCATCGGGATGGAAGCGGGTGGAGTGGTCTCTGGCGGTCATCTACAGAGCCAGTTTAGCACGGGGGTCCCGTCTAGCGGGACAGGGCGGTGACACCCAGGGCCCCGGGCCCCAGGTACGTGCCGACGACGGGCCCGAATCGGGCCATGACGACCTGGTCGGCCGGCATCAGATCGCCCAGGCGGTCCCTGACCGCCTCGGCCTCCCCGGCGCCCGTGCTGTACAGCACCGACAGCCTGCCCAAAGGCCCCAGGGCGCGGACCATATCCAGCAGCCGCTGGAGCCCCCGGGCCCTGGTCCGTGCACGCTCCACAGGGTGCGCCTCGCCGTCCCTGATGGTCAGGATGGGCTTGATGCTGAGGAGAGAGCCCAGGAAGGCGCTGGCCTTGCCTATGCGCCCGCCCTTTTGAAGGTACTCCAGAGTGTCCAGAAGGAAGTAGCAGTGGCTACGCTCGATGGCCTCCCCGGCAGTCCTCGCAACGGTCTCCCTGTCCCCTCCCCGGGAGATGGCCCCAGCCGCCTCCAGGGCCACCATACCCAGGCACATGGAGGTGAGCCGGGAGTCGATTATGTTAATGCGGGCCGGGTCCACGGCCCCACCGGACTCGCCGGAGACGATGGCCTCCTTGGCCTGGTACGCCGAGTTCAGGGTCCCGCTGAACTTGGCGGACAGGTGGACGGACACCACGTCGTGGCCCCCGTCGAGCAAGGGACGGTACACCTCGACGAAGTCGTTGACGGAGGGCTGGGCGGTGGTGGGCAGGCGGGGTGCCGCCACCAGCCGGTCGTAGAACTCGTCTGGGCCGATGTCTATGCCGTCCTTGTAGACCTGGTCATCAAAGTGGACGTTGCAGGGGACCACAGTGATGTCCCACTGGCCGGCCAGCTCCTTGGGCAGGTCAGACGTGCTGTCGGTCACCAGCTTTACGGCCATGGTTGCGGCTTCTCCTTCACGGGCTTGGGCAAGGGCCCGGCCCTCTGCTCTACTCGATGGAGGCCAGGTAGTGATAGAGGGGCTGGCCCCCGTATATCTGCTCGACCTCGACTCCCGGGAAGCGGAGGCGTATGCTCTCCGCCGCGTCCTCCCCTTCGTCCTCGCCCACGTCCTCTCCCCGGTACAGACTGATTAGCTGGCCCTCCTCGGGCGCGCACCCTGCGAGCGCCTCCTGGAGGACCGAGTGGGGGCTCTCTCCCACCGAGACCAGGTCGCCGTCCACCAGGCCGATGTACTGGCCCTCCCTGACGACGCTTCCGCTGAAGGTGGAGTCCCGTACCGCCCTGGTCACTTCGATGCTCCGCATGCCCGATATGGCTGTCTCCATCGAATGCAGGTTCCGTTCCAGGTCTTCGCTGGCGTTGAAGGCCAGAAGAGCGGCGACGCCCTCGGGCAGGGACCGGGTTGAAAGCACGGATAGGCTCTGTGCCAGGCCGTCTCCCCCTTCCGCCGCCAGGCTCACCGCCTGGCGGGCCGCCGGGACCACATTGGAGTTGTCGGGGAGGAGGATGACCTGGGACGCGCGGGTCTTCGCCGCGGCGTCCATCAGCTCTCCCGCGCTGGGGTTCATGGTCTGGCCACCGACCACCACCAATGAACAGCCCAAGTCCTCGAAGAGGTCGACGAACCCGTCACCCCACGCGACGGCCACCACCGCCAGGTCCTGGGCCGTCTCCGCGGGACCCTCCCCGCGGGACGCCAGGCCGCTGGCAGGCCGTCTTGTCTCACCACGGTGGGAGGCAAGGAACTCCCCATGCTGCTCGTCCATACTCTGGAGGTTGGCCTCGCGCACCGTCCCCAGCGATACGGCGTAGCTGATGACAGGACCCGGGTCGTGGGTGTGAACGTGGAGCCTGACGAGGCTGGAGGTGCCCACCACAACGGTGGAGCCGGCCATGGAGCCCAGCCTGTCCCGGATTTCGTCCACCTCCAGGGAGCTCCCTTCGATGAGGAGCTGGGTGCAGTAGCCGTAAAGCTCCTCCTCGGTGGTCCGCAGGTACTCTTCCCGCACGCCGGCGTCCGGGGCGGCTGACTCTCCACCCGAGGGCAGGCAGGGTGCGCACAGGTCCAGTTCGCCGCCGAGGCTCTGGCCCGCCATGCACCGCCGGGCGCCCTCCAGAATGGTCACCACACCCTGGCCGCCCGCGTCGACGACGCCGGCGTCGGCCAGGACCTGAAGCTGGAGAGGAGTGTTGGAGACGGCCTCTCTGGCCGCGTGCAGGCCCGCCGTCCAGACGGACAGCAAGTCCACCGAGGCCTCGGGATCGGCCACGTGGCGGGAGGCCCCCCTGGAGAGGTGGTCTATGACGGTGAGCATGGTGCCCTCCACCGGCGTTCCCACCGAGGCGTAAGCTGCCCTGGAAGCCAGCTCCAGGCAGGCGGCCAGGCCTCGACCGTCGAGCTCTTCCTTCTCCTCCAGGCCCCGGGCCATTCCCTGGAAGAACTGGGACAGGATCACCCCGCTGTTACCCCGGGCGCCCAGGACCGCGCCCCGCGCCATGGAGGCCATGACGGACCCCGCGGAGGCGTCCGTCTCCTCCCGGCCCTGCTCCAGAACGCTGCGCAGCGTAAGAAGCATGTTGGTGCCCGTGTCGCCGTCGGGGACGGGAAAGACGTTGAGGGAGTTGATGACATCCCGGTGCCGGTCGAAGAAGCGTTCCGCAGCCTCGAAGACGCTCCGCAGCTGGCGACCATTCAGCTTGTCGGGATATGTCCCGTCTTCCCTGGGGGAGCTCAAGACCGAGCCAGCCAAGTGCACGTGCTCCTTGTCAACACCCCGCGCCCATGCTATTCTAGCTGTCAGGAATTCTACTGAAAGCCAGTCTGGCGGTCAAACGGGAACGGGTCCATCATGAAATGTGAAGTCTGCGGCAAGGTCGGAATGTCCGGGAACAACGTGAGCCACTCGAAGCGGCGGACCAGGACCCGTTTCTTGCCCAACACCCACAAGCTGACCATATCGGTGAACGGCGCCCCAAAGCGGGTCAAGATCTGCACCAGGTGCCTCAGGACGCACCACAAGCCCCCCCGCTCCTAGCCCGGCTCCACTCCCTCGATACTCCGCCTCAGCCTCCTCATGGCGGCATCCACCGACTCGGTGCGGTTGAAGACTGCTGCCCCAGCCACCAGGATGGTGGCGCCCGCACGCACGGCGTCGGGGGCCGTGTCGGGGTTGATTCCACCGTCCACCTGGACCGCCGCCGGGTAGCCTCGTTCCGACAGCAGATTGCGCAGCCGGGACACCTTGTCCAGCGTCTCGGGTATCATCCTCTGGCCCGAGAAGCCCGGGTTTACGGTGCCGATGAGGGCGATGTCCACGTAGCAGAGGACTTCCTCCAGGGACGCAAGGGGGGTGGAAGGATTGATGGCCACGCCTGCCTGGAGACCCGCCTCCTTGACCTGATGTATGGCCCTGTGCAGATGCAGGCAAGACTCGCTGTGCAGGATTATGTGGTCCGCCCCGGCCTTGACGAAGTCGGCAATGTACCGTTCGGGCCGGTCGATCATCAGGTGCACGTTGAGGGGCAGGTCGCTGGCCGCCCGGATACCCTCAACGACCACGGGCCCCATGGTGATGTTGGGCACGAAGTGGCCGTCCATAACGTCCAGGTGGAGGTAGTCGGCCCCGGCCCGGGCGGCCTCGGTCACCTGCTCTCCCAGGCGGCCGAAGTCGGCCGACAGGACCGACGGCGCTATCTTGACCGTGCTATGGTTCATGTTACCGCCTCACCACGTGATCTGCCCATCGCCCGGGCCGGACCACCCTGGTCCAGCACCTCTCTGGCGCGCCTCAGAGCCTCGTCCACCCGCCGGGGGGCGGTGCCGCCCTCGATGTCCCGGGCCGCCACCGAGGATGCGGCGGATATGCGGTAGACACCCTCGTCGAAATGGGGCGAGAAGCGTCGGTACTCCTCGACGGCCAGGTCGCCCAGCGCCTTTCCCTCGGACCCGGCGTAGGAGCACAGCTCCTTAACGGCCCCGTACGCCTCCCGGAAGGGCACCTTCTTCTCGCTCACCAGGTAATCAGCCAGGTCCGTGGCGAGCATGTAGCTCTCCCCCGAGGCCAGCTCCATCCGGTCCCGGTTCACGGTCATGGTCGACAGCATCCCGGAGAAGACCTCCAGGGTGGCCTGGAGGGTGTCGATGGTGTCGAAGGCGCCCTCCTTATCCTCCTGAAGGTCCCGGTTGTAGGAGAGGGGCAACCCCTTGAGCACCGTGAGGATTCCCATCAGGTGGCCGTATACACGCCCGGTCTTTCCTCTGGCCAGCTCCGCGAAGTCCGGATTGCGCTTCTGGGGCATGATGCTGCTGCCCGTAACGTACTCGGGGTCCAGGGTGACGAAACCGAACTCCCGGGAGGACCAGAGGACCACCTCCTCGGCCAGGCGGGACAGGTGCATCATGCAGATGGCCGCGGCGGAGTGGAACTCGGCAAGGTAGTCCCTGTCCGACACGGCGTCCATGCTGTTGGCGCTCACCGCGGAGAAACCGAGCTCCCCCGCCAGGAACTCCCTGTCGGTGGGGTAGGGCACCCCGGCCAGGGCGCCGCTTCCCAGGGGCATGACGTCCAGGCGCCGTAGGCAGTCGCGAAAGCGGGACAGGTCCCGCTCCAGCATGTGGAAGTAGGCCAGCAGGTGGTGGGCGAACAGCACGGGCTGCGCCCGCTGCAGGTGGGTGTAGCCTGGCATCAGGGTGCCGGCATGGGCGCCCGAGACGTCGACCAGGGAGAGCTGCACGCCCCGGATGCCGTCGCAGATATCGACGATGGCATCCTTCAGGTACATCCGCATGTCCAGGGCTACCTGGTCGTTGCGGGACCGGCCCGTGTGGAGCTTGCCGGCCGCCGGGGCGCCGATCTTCTCCACCAGGCGGGCCTCCACGTTCATGTGGATGTCCTCCAGGGAGTCCCGCCAGGGAAAGGCGCCGGACTCGATCTCCTCCCGGATGGAACGGAGACCCGTCACTATCAGCTCGACCTCGGAGTCGGACAGGATGCCTCCGGCCGCCAGCATACGAGCGTGGGCGACGGACCCGGCGATGTCCTGCTTGTACAGCCGCCGGTCGTAGTGGATGGAGACAGAGTAGCCGTGGCCTTTATCGTACATGGGACCCGGGCCTCCGCAAAGGCCATAGTGATTCCGCGCCGTCGGAGCGAAGAGCCCCTACCGCCCCGGTAACGTCCTCGCCGTCACTCGTCCCCCTGGACCTGGGACTGGGTCCTGACCGGCAGCCCGAAGATGGATATGAAGCCCTCGGCGGCGCGGTGGTCGAACTTGTCGCCCCGGTCATAGGTGGCCAGCTCGTAGCTGTACAGGGCGTTGGGGGACCTTCTCCCCACGACGGTGCAGGAGCCCTTCAGGAGGCGCACCCGCACCGTCCCGCTGACGTGCCTCTGGGTGCTGTCCACGTAGGCATCCATATCCCGGCGGTGCTGGGTGAACCACAGGCCATTGTACACGACGTCGGCGTACTCCTGGGCGATCCGCGTCTTCAGGCGGACCTGCTCCTTGCTCAACGTGATGGCCTCCAGGGCCTTGTGGGCCGAGTGCAGCACCACCGCCGCGGGGGCCTCGTAGACCTCCCGGGACTTGATTCCCACCAGCCGGTTCTCCAGGTGGTCGATGCGGCCCACCCCGTGATCGCCGGCCCGCCGGTTGAGGTGGTCCACGAGGGCCACCCCATCCATCTCCTCGCCGTCGATGGAGACGGGCAGCCCCTGCTCGAAGGCTATCTCGATGTAGGAGGGCTCGTCGGGACAGGCGCTCACCGGCCTGGTCCACTGGAAGGCGTCCTCGGGAGGCTCGTTCCAGGGGTCCTCCAGGTCTCCCGTCTCTATGCTCCGACCCCACAGGTTCTCGTCGGTCGAGTAGGAGTTCCTGCCCTCGGGCACGGGGATGTTCCGGGCGCGGCCGTACTCGATCTCCTCCTCCCGGCTCATGCCCCACTCCCTTATGGGCGCGATGACCTGGAGGTCCGGGGCCAGGGCCGCCACGCTCACGTCCAGCCGCACCTGGTCGTTCCCCTTGCCGGTGCAGCCGTGGGCCACGGCGTAGGCCCCCTCCCTTCGGGCCGCCTCCACCATGTAGCGGGCGATCAGGGGACGACCAAGGGCGGTGGCCAGCGGGTAGACGTCCTCGTAGACCGCTCCCGCTTTCAGGGCCGGGGCGATGTAGCCATCGTAGAAAACCGCCTTGCCGTCCACCGTGATGGCGTTGACCGCGCCGATCCGGAGGGCCTTCTGACGGGCGGGCTCCAGGTCCACCATACCCAGGTCGATGGTCACGGTCACGACTTGGGCGTCGTACTGCTCCTGGAGCCAGCGTACGGCGACGGATGTGTCCAGACCGCCGCTGTATGCCAGGGCGATCTTCTTCTGCGCCATGCTTCTCCTATGTGTTTCCCAGGGCTATATGTTTCCCGGGGCTAAATCTTTCCCAGCGCCGTGGCCAGGCGCTCCACGCCCTCATCTATCTCGCCGGCGCTGACGTTCAGAGGCGGCATGAAGCGTATCGCGTTGGGCCTTACGGGGTTGAGCAGCAGCCCGTCCTCGTTGCTCTGGGCCACCACTCTGGCGGCGATGTCGCCGTCGAACTCCAGGGCCACCAGCAGGCCCATGCCCCTTACCTCAGAGATGAAGTCGAACCGCGACTTCAGCCCCTCCAGCGCCGCCATCAGCCGCTCCCCCATCGCCAGCGCATTGGCCGACATGTCGTGGTCGACGATGTACTTGGTCGAGGCGTAGGCGGCGGCGGTGGTCAACGGATTGCCCCCGAAGGTCGAGCCGTGGTCACCGGGCTCCAGGGACATGCAGGCGTCCTTGGACATGAAGGCCCCTACGGGCACGCCTCCGCCCAGGCCCTTTCCCAGGGAGATGGCGTCGGGCTCCACGCCGAACCGCTGGTAGCCGAACAGGCTGCCCAGGCGTCCGATGCCGGTCTGTACCTCGTCCAGCACCAGAAGCAGGCCCTGCTCGTCGCACCACTTCCGGACCCTGGACAGGTAGTCCCCGGAAGGAACGTTCACTCCGCCTTCGCCCTGCACCGGCTCCAGCATGACAGCGGCGGTCCTGTCGGTGGTCGCCTCCATGATCGCCTCGACGTTGTCGAACTCGACGTGGACGAAGCCGGGAGCCAGGGGCTGCCACGCCTCCTGGTAGTGGGGCTGGCCGGTGGCAGCGATCATCCCCATGGTACGGCCGTGGATGGAGTTGTACGCCGTGATGACCTCTTGCGCCCCATCCCGGTTCTTCCTTCCGTGCTTTCGGGGCAGCTTCGTGACGCCCTCGACGGCCTCGACGCCGCTGTTGCTGAAGAACACCTTGTCCAGGCAGCTATTCTCCACCAGAAGCTGGGCCAGCAGGAGCTGGGGTGTCGTGTAGAACTGGTTGGAGGTCTGCAACAGGGTCCCCGCCTGGTCCACGATGGCCTGGGTAATGGCCGGATGACAATGGCCCAGATTGTTCACCGCCCACCCTGCACAGAAGTCCAGGTACTCCTTGCCGTCCACGTCCCACGCCCTGGTGCCCTCGCCGCGGGCGATGACCACGGGCTGGCGCCTCACGGTGAACATGTAGTACTGCTTTTCCATCTCGATCCAGTCGGCTTTGCTGCGCATCATTGGCTGTCTCCTATAGCCTGATTGATCCTATCGAAGGCCTCTTCCAGCGCTTCCAAGTCCCTCTTGAGCTGGTCGATGGCCTGGCCTGCGGCTTCCACCTCGAGTCCGAGCTGGAACTCGGCCCCCGGCGCCGTCCCCGGCGTCGCCGGCTGGTCCTCCACGACCGTGACCGGCTCCTTGTGTCCCAGCAGCAACGCCAGGCTCTGGTCCAGGGTGTCGGACATCACCACGTTCTCGGCGTCGGCCACGATGACCTTCTTCAGCTCGGGCAGGGCCAGCGCCTGGGCACGGATGTACAGGGGCTCTACGTACAGCAGTGAGTCGTCCAGGGGGATGGCCAGGAGGTTTCCACGGATGCACAGCTTGCCTTCGGGGCACAGGAGGCTCAGCTCCCGGCCGATATCCTCGTCGGAGGTGATGCGGCCCTCGATCTGCTCCGGACCGTCCACCTGGCCCTCGGGGAAGATGAAGGTCACCAGCTTGCCGTAGTTGTCGCCGTCATTGCGGGCGGCCATCCAGGCCACCAGGTTCTTGCGCTCCTCGCCGCCCGGGGTGAAGGGGAGCAGCAGGACGAACTCCTGCTCCTCTTCACCCGGCAGCTTCATGATCACGTAGTAGGGCTCGACCTCCTGGGTGGTCTGCTCCAGGGTGTCCGGCGCGAAGAACACCTCGTTGGGCACGGCCCACTGGTCGCTCCTGGAGAAGAACTCCTCGGGGTTCCGCATGTGGTAGCGAAGGTTGATCTCCGCCTGGATACGGAAGAGGTCGATGGGGTAACGTACGTGGTCCCGCAGCGACGGATCCAGGTCGTCAATCTCGTCGAAGTCCTTGAATAGCTCCGGGAACGCCCCGCGGTACATCTGCACCATGGGGTCGTCGGGGTCTATGACGAACAGGTGGACCGTGCCGTTATAGGCGTCCACCACCGCCTTCACGCTGTTCCGGATGTAGTTGAACCTGTCATCGAAGGCCGCCGAGTAGGCGAAACGGTCGGTCGTCGTATACAGGTCCTGGATCCACCACAGGTTGTTGTCGGAGCCGATCACCGGGTAGGGATCGTGGTCCAGCTCCAGGAACGGAGCGATGGTCTCTATCCGGTCGCGGATCTCCCGCCGGTACTGGATCCGGCTGTCCGACGAGACCTGGCCACTGATGAGTACGTTCAGGTCCAGGAACTCCCAGGCAAAGGCGGCCCTCCTGAAGAAGGACCCGAGCCCCACGCCTCCGGTACCCCCGTAGTCCTGGTAGAACTGCTCGCCCTCGGGGCCCGGGTAGTTGAACTCGTCGGTCTCGCTGTTGACGATGACGAAGCTCTTGGTGTTCTCACCGTAGTAGACCTCGGGCCTTTCCAGGGTGAGGTCTCCAACGGGAGGCACCTCCGACAGCAGGAACTCCGGCCGGCCCTCCACGGTGGCCTTGTCCACCGGGCTCACCGCCACGCCGTACCCGTGGGTATAGGCCAGCTTCCGGTTCACCCAGTTCTGGGCCTCCTCCTCCAGGTTCTCGGGGAACAGCTCCCGGGCCGCCAGCATCACCTGCCGGTACTCCCCGTTGGGCAGTGTGTAACGGTCCACGTCCACGCCAACGAAGTTGTAGTACTGCCGGAAGGTCTGTATCTGGTTGTAGGTGTCCCGCAGGGGGCGGTGGTCCCACAGCCTGATGTTGTTGATGGTCTCGGGGTTGTTCTGCACGTTTTCCAGGGTGATGTTGGGGCTGTACGGGAACAGCCTCTCTTCGATCAGGTCCAGGTTGTAGGCGGCCGCCGTGGCTTCGACGGCCCTGACGATGAACTTCTCCTCCCGCTCGAACTCGTTGGGGTTGACCCTGAACCGCTGGAACGCCACCGGGTAAATCCCTCCTGCCACTATGGCCAGCACCGCCCACAAGGAGAATGAGGCGATCATCATGCGCAGGCCGCCGTAGTAGAGGCTGACCACGAAGCCCACGGAGGACACCAGGGCGATGGCGACCAGCAGCCACAGCACCGGAATCCTGGCATTCACGTCGGTGTAGCCCGCCCCGGGCGCGGCCCCCCTGCCGGAGAAGACCAGCTCGAAAATGTCCAGGTAGTGGCCCGCCGCTATGGTCACCATCAGGAGGGCGCGCAGGATGGCAAGGTGGCCCCTTATGCGCGGGGTGAGCACGAAGGTCACTCCAATAGAACACCCCCACGATCACTGCCGTGGCGATGACCATCCCCATCAACCAGCCCTGGACCAGGTGCAACACTGGCATGGTAGCGATGTGGAAGCCCATGTCCCTGCCGAACTGGGGGTCCGCCACGCCGAAGGACACTCTGTTGAAGAAGACCAGGAAGGTCTCCCACCGCCCCTGGAGCACCGCGCCGAACACGATGCTGACCACGACGATGACCAGCACTGCGCCCGCGAGCACGGCGATGCGGGCCATCCTCTGTATCTCCGGGGGTACGGGCAGCACCGACTCCCCCCGGGAGAAGCGATAGGCGAAGTGAAGGTTGACGGCAAGTACGGCCGCCATGACGATGGCGCCGCCGAAGAAGAGCCAGATACGCGTGGTCAGGACCCTCTGGTACCGGTCCAGGAAGCCAAGCTGGTCGAACCACAGCCAGTCCGTGTATATGTCCTTTATGACGTACAGGACGAGGCCGATGACCACCAGGGCGGCGACCACCGCTCCTATGCGGAACATGAGCCGCATGTTCCGGGCCCGCATCTCGGCCAGGTCCACCGCCCAAGGTGGGGGCGGTGCGCCCTCGCCGTTGTTACCCGTGTTGAAGTTCATACTTTCTCACTATCCAGCTACTACCGTCGTGCCCGTGGGCGAACCCTCCAGGGACTTCATCAATGCCCCGGGCCTCCTGCCGTCCACCACGTCGGCGATGGGCACCATTTCCAGCGCCCTGAGACAGGCCGTCAGCTTGGGTATCATGCCGCCCTTCACGACGCCCGACGCCAGCATCGCCCGGGCGCTCCTGGCGTTTAACCTCCGCATCACTCTGCCGGACCCGTCCATTACACCTTCCACGTCGGTCAGGAAGACGAGCCGGCCCGACCCGACGGCCCTGGCAAGCTCTCCCGCCACCGTGTCCCCGTTTATGTTAAGCAGCGCTCCCGAGTAGGCCGACCCGTCGAGCCGGTGGAGCCCCACGGGCGCCACCAGAGGCATGTATCCGCCCTCCAGAGCGTTCTCCAGTGGGTCGGTGTCCACCCGGGTTACCTCTCCCACGTACCCAAGGTCTTCGTCGGCCACCCGGGCCTCCAGCAAGCCCCCGTCGACCCCGCTGAGACCCAGGACCCTGGCCCCCAGACTGGTGAGGGACGCCACGAGCTGCTTGTTCACCAGCCCCGTCAGCACCGCCGTGACGATCTCCAGGCTCTGCTGGTCGGTGACCCTCAGCCCCCGGACGAACCTGGGCATCGCACCCTGCTTCTCCATCCACTGGGAGATGACGCTGCCTCCGCCGTGCACCACTATGAGGCGCACGCCTTGGCGCTGCAGGTCGGCCAGGTCCTGGAGGGTGGTATCGTGGCTGCCAAGGGTGCTGCCACCAACCTTGACCACGATGGGACCGTCAGGCACGGCAGGTCCCGTCTCCGATATTCTCCGTGCCATTCCGTAGGGGCCCTGCCAAGCCCGCGGGCGACGAACAGCCCCCCGGGCCGACCCTAGGTGGTATAGGCACTGTTGAAGGTAACGTACTCTTCACTGAGGTTGCAGCCCCACGCGGTGGCCCGGGCTTCTCCCAGGTTCAAAGAGATTCGGAAGGACACTTCTGACCCTCCCATCAGGGCCACCACTCCGTCCCGGTGGAATGGGACGGGTCGTCCGTTCTCCATGATGCACACGTCGTTGACGTAGAGGGCAACCTTGTCCTCCACGACCCGGGCGCCGCTGCGGCCCAGGGCGGCCACGACCCGCCCCCAGTTGGGGTCGGAACCGTGGACCGCCGTCTTCACCAGGCTGGAGGAAACGACGGTCTTCGCCGCCCTGTGGGCATCCTGCGCCGTGTCGGCCCCGTCCACCGAGACCTCGATCAGCTTGGTAGCTCCCTCGGCGTCCCTGGCCAGCTCCTTGGTAAGGTGAATGCACGCCTGGTCCAACGCCTCCTGGAACAGGTTCCCGGAGGCGCCGGGCCCGATCGCCGGGGAGTCAGCGCCCCCGTTGGCGAAGAGGAGCACGGTGTCGTTGGTGCTGGTGTCCCCGTCCACGGAGAGCATGTTGAGGGAGCCGTCCACCGCGTTCTTCAAGGCGGACTGCAGGAACGCCGGCTCGACCCGAGCGTCGGTGGCCAGATAACAGAGCATGGTCGCCATGTCGGGGTGTATCATGCCCGCGCCCTTTACTATGCCGCCGATGGTGATGGACCGGCCGTCCAGATCGAAGGAGACGGCGACCTCTTTGGGCCGTGTGTCGGTGGTCATGATGGCGCGGGCCAGCCGATTGCCGCCGTCCTCGGACAGCTCGATCTGGGGTATGCCCGCCCTCAGGAGGCCCATGGGAAGCTCTATCCCGATGACGCCCGTGGTCCCGATGACGACCTGCTCGGGCTCCAGTCCCAGGGCCTTCGCCGCCACCGCGGTCGTCTCCCGGGCGTCCTGGTATCCGTGCTCTCCGACGCAGGCGTTGGCCACTCCGCTGGTCACCACCAGCCCCCTCACGTTGCCCGCCTTGACACGCTCTTCGCATAGGGCGACCGAGGCGGACTTGAAGGAGTTGGTGGTGTACACCCCGGCGACGGCGCAGGGGGTATTGGAGAGGAGAAGGCCTATGTCCAGCTTGTCCTCGGCATAGGTCTTGATACCGGCGTAGGTGGCGCCGGCAACGAAGCCCCGGGGCGTGGTTATGGTGCCGCCCTGGACGAACCCGATCTCCCCAGACATACTCTCAACCGTCCAGCGTGTTTGTAGCCGCGTGACGGGGCTGAATTGCCCTCCGGCCACGGTCGCCTAGGAGTATACCACAAAGGGTAGGGCCCCACCACACGCCTGGGAAGGGGGCGGCCCAGGCCCGACCGGGCCCAGGCGAGGAGCAGACCGGGGCAAAACATCTACTTGACCACGACGTTAACCAGGCGGCCCGGGACGTAGACCGTCCTGTCCACCTGCCTGTCGTCGACGTGGGGTCGCACCCTGGGGCTGGCCAGGGCCATACTCTTGGCGTCCTCTTCGGAGATGCCGGCCGGCACCTGAAGCCGGTCCCGGAGCTTGCCGTTGACCTGCACCACCAGGGTGATCTCCTCCTCGCTGGCCAGCTCGTCGTCCCACCGGGGGAACCGCTGGTTGTGAATACTGTACTCGCGCCCCGTGACCTCCCACAGCTCCTCAGCCAGGTGGGGCGCGAGGGGCGCCAGCATCAGGAGGAACTTCTCGACGCACTCCTTCCAGGTTGCCGGGCCCACGTTCCCTTCGGTCCAGCTCCTGCCCATCTGGTTCGAGAGCTCCATGAGCGCTGCGATGGCGGTGTTGAACTTGAACCGGTCCAGGTCGTCGTGACACTTCTTGATGGTCTGGTGCAGGACGCGGAGCAGGCGCTTGTCCGCCTCCGAGGCAAGTCGGTCGGGCAGGGACGACGGGTCCTGCCGGCACATCTCCCACACCCGGTTGAGCCAGCGGGCCAGTCCGTTGATCCCCGACGTGCTCCAGGGGCCGCCCTGGTCCCACGGACCTAGGAACATCAGAAAGCAACGCACCGGGTCGGCTCCCAGGGTGTCCACGAACTCGTCGGGGTTGACCACGTTGCCCCGGCTCTTGCTCATCTTCTCGTGGTCCTCGCCCAGGATCACGCCCTGGTTGTACAGGCGGTGGAACGGCTCCCCGAAATCGACGAGGCCCATGTCCCGCAGGGCCTTGGTGAAGAAACGGGAGTAAAGCAAGTGCATCACCGCGTGCTCGGCGCCGCCAGTGTACTGAGCCACGGGCATCCATCGAGACATGACGTCGGGGTCGAAGGGGCCCGAGCTATACTTGGGCGACGTGAAGCGCTCCATGTACCAGGAGGAGTCGACGAAGGTGTCCATCGTGTCCGTCTCGCGGGTGGCGGGACCGGCGCACCCGGGGCACTTGGCGTTGACGAAGCCCTGGTGAAGCGCCAGAGGAGACTCGCCGGTGGGCTTGAATTCCGCGTCGGCGGGTATGAGCACGGGCAGGTCCTTCTCGGGCACCGGCACGGTGCCACAATCGGGACAGTAGATAATGGGGATCGGGGTGCCCCAATACCGCTGCCGGGAGATGAGCCAGTCCCTGATGCGATAAGATACCGTCCGTTTGCCCCAACCCCGCTCCTCGACGAAGACGGCGATGGCCTCCTTGGCGTCCGCACTGGCCAAGCCGTCGAACTCGCCGGAGTTCACCATGGTCCCTTCCGCGACGTGGGCCTCCTCCAGCTCCCGGCCGTCCCACTCGGCAGGAGCGATGACCACGGGGATGGGCAGACGGTACTTCTCGGCGAACTCGAAGTCCCGCTGGTCGTGGGCAGGAACGCCCATGACAGCGCCGGTGCCGTAGTTCATCAGGGCGTAGTCGGCGGTGAAGATGGGCACCTCCCGGCCGTTCAGCCGGTTGACTGCGTTGACGCCGAGAAAGACACCTGTCTTCTCCTTCTCCGCGGCCACGCGCTCGATCTCCGTCTGGCGCCGGGCGGCTTCGACGTACGCCCCGACCTCGTCGCGCCGCTCCGGGGTGGTCATGGCCTCGACCAGCGGGTGCTCGGGGGCCAGCACCATGAACGTGACCCCGAAGATGGTATCGATGCGTGTGGTGAAGGTGCGCAGCTCCCTCTCCTCCAGCCCCAGGTGGGAGATGTCGAAGCTGATCTCCACCCCCTCGCTGCGTCCCACCCAGTTGCGCTGCATGGTCAGGATCTTCTCGGGCCAGTCCAACAGGCCGGAGAAGTCCAGGAGCTCGTCGGCGTAGGCCGTGATGCCCAGGAACCACTGCTCCATGTCGCGGCGGGTAATGGGCGTGTCGCACCGCTCGCACCTGCCGTTCACCGCCTGCTCGTTGGCCAGCACCGTCTGGCAGGACGGGCACCACACCACCGGGGCCTTGTCACGGTAGGCCAGACCCTTCGCCAGGAGCTTGAGGAAGAACCACTGGTTCCACCTGTAGTACTCCGGAAGGCAGCAGATCACCTCCCTGTCCCAGTCATAGACGGCGCCCATGCTGCGGAGCTGGGCGCGCATGTTCTCGATGTTCCCCATGGTCCAGGTATAGGGGTGTATCCCGCGTTGCACCGCGGCGTTCTCCGCGGGGAGGCCGAAGGCGTCGAACCCCATGGGGTGGAGCACGTTGTAGCCCTGCATCCTGCGAAACCGGGCGTGGCAATCGGCCGGGGCCATGGCGTACCAGTGGCCGATGTGCAGATCGCCCGAGGGGTAGGGGTACATGGTCAGCTCGTACCACTTGGGCCTGGGGTCGTCGTCGGAAACGTGATAAATGCCATCGGCGGCCCAGCGTTCCTGCCACTTCCGGTCCATCTCCCGGGCCCCGTACCTTACGTCCACCATTCGTGTCGTCATCTACATGCCTATCCCTGTCGTGCTACTCCTACGTCTGCTACTCCCACGTCAGCTTTCCCCTTTTGAAGGAGATGACTTCCTTGCCCTGCAGCGTCCTGAGGGCCGCGTGCAGCACGTCCCTCGCGCACTGTTCGCAGTACCCGAAGTCCGACAGCAGTCGTTGGTATATCCGCTCCCGGCCCCGGGTCCTCTTGGCGTCCTTCTTCCTGGGGTCGATGGTCAGCCTGACCTCGTCCCGCCTGGGGAACAGGACCGTCTCCACGGCGGGCCTTATAGCCGGGATGCCCGTGTAGTCGGGCTCCTTTCCGGGGTCTTCCCGGCGCAGGTGCGTGTAGTTGTCGTATACGATCTGGCGAAAGCCCCGGCGCTCCGAGTCCCGCAAGTTCAGGGCGCCCTCCACCTGGCGCATCACCCGCTCGTCCGGCGGGTCCGTGGACACCGTGCCCCCGCCCGTCCCCCGTAGGTAGAGCTCCGCGTCGAAGATGTACCGCCGGAAGAGGTGGCCGGCCTTCTCTTGAAAGTCGTCGGTGGCCGCCCGCATCACCGCCTGGACGGACTGCTCCTTCAGGTCCTTCACCACGTCGGGCACCAGGGCCAGCATCCTGTCCCGCTCCGCGACGTCGATCCCGGCACGCTCCACCAGGCCGTCGACGAGGCTTTCCAGGGCCAGGAAGGGCGTGAGACACGGCTCGTCCCTGGTGATGGCGTCGGCCAGCCGGTTTATGACGTACCGGGGAGAGAGCCCGAACATACCCTCCTGAGGACTCGCCTGCCGCAGCTTCTCCACGTCCTCGCGGGTATACAGCGGCAACACCTGGCCGTCGTACAGCTTGAGCTTGTCCACCAGTGAAGCCCTCGGCAGATTGCTGGCCCGGGGCACCGGCTCCAGCCGGGACATCACCGACATGACGGCCGCGGTGGGAATCGTCAACGGCGACACGTGGGGACCGACGCCGTACCCGTTGCCGTACCCGCCGGGCGAGCCGGAGCGGCCCTCCCGGAGCATCTTCGAGCAGGTCCTCACCTCGTCGCGGACCCGCACGGCGTAGGGAACCGGCACCAGTATGAGCCTGTCGAGCAACGCCGCGGTCTCCTTGTTGCTGGCGAAGTTGTTGTACTCCTCCTCGTTGCTGTGGGCGATGATGGCCTCGTCGGCGTAGACGGAGCCGAAGCTCCCCAGCTTGATCACCTGCTCCTGAGTCACCCCCAGCATCACCGCCAGGAACCGCTCGTCGGACTTGAATATCTCGATGAACTCCATGATGCCCCGGTTGGCCGCCTGGAGCTCGCCGTCCAGGCGGAGGCCCTTGCCCGCGCCCTCCAGCCGGTCCTCGGTCATATACGACACGTCGACGCTGCCGACCAGGCGGGACAGGTCCTGGCCCTGGGGCGAGGTGGCTACGAAGGTGCCGATGCCCACCCCGGCGGACTGGCTGAAATTGACTCGATGGACCCTCATCTTGGCGATGTCGCCGGCGCACCGATGGACGAGGTTGTATCGACATCTGGGACACAGGTCGCCCTCGATGCGGAGACCGTACTCCCGCTCCACCTCCTCCCGCCGCTCCTCGGGAATGAGGTGCAGAGGGTCCTCCTGCATGGGGCATCCCTTTATGGCGTAGGTGGCCCCCTCGTCGGTCCGCGTGTAACGCTCCAAGCCGGACTTGAGCAGGTTAACGGTGGACGACTTTCCGCTGGCGGGCGGGCCCATTAGCAGCAGAATACGCTTGCGCACCTCCAGGCCGCTGGAGGCGGCGTTGAAGAACTGCACCAGGCGGTCCAGGGCCCGGTCCATGCCGAAGATCTGACCGGCGAACAGCTTGTACTGGGGGACCCCGTCGAGACCGGGCGTGACCCCTGCCCACTGCACCATGTCATAGATCCTGGCGTGGGAGTGCCGGGACAGCTTCGGATTCCCGATGGCCATGTTCAGGTACTCTTCAAAGCCCCCCTCCCAGGCCAGGGCCTTCAGGTCCTCGCGTACATCCTCAAGCAGCTTGCCTATCTCAACCATCGGCCTTATCCACGCTCAAGAGCCCGGACCCTCCAGGGCATGCGCCAAGCTCAATCCGCCCGACTCCGTCACTCCCGCGAAAGGGGGAGTCCAGCCCCCGCCCCTGGATTCCGGCTCGGGGGCCGGAATGACGGTAGGCGTTCCCACACCCGGTAGTGTTCCCACGCCCGGTAGGTGTCGGGTAGGGTGTTGTGATATCCTAAGCATACGATGCTAGAGTATATCTTAGAGTAGACCGTTCTCCGAGGCAACTTGAACGGGCCCTCTTTACGACCCAGTCGACGAGGCGACGGCGATGGACATAGCCGAAACGTACACCTTCAGAGCCCCCCCGGCCAGGGTATGGGACGTGCTCCTGGACCCTGAGCGCCTGGCTGGCTGCATACCCGGGTGCCAGAGCCTGGAGCCGCTGGGAGAGGGGCAGTATCGGGCCAGCCTCAACGTCGGCGTGGGGGCTGTCCGGGGCAAATACGAGGCCACCGTCACGATATCCGACCAGGCGCCGCCCTGGTCCTACAAGCTCACCATCGACGGCACCGGCTCCGCGGGTTTCCTGAGGGGCGAGGCGCAGGTGAGCCTGGCGGAGAAGGACGGTGGGACCGTCGTCACCGTCCAGGGCAACGGTCAGGTGGGAGGCACCGTCGCCCGCGTCGGCCAGCGGCTCCTGGGAAGCGTGAACAAGATGATGATGGACCGTTTCTTCACCTGCCTCCGGGAGTCCGCTGAACGGGAAGATTAGGTCTCCCTCACCTCAGGCCAGGTGCAGCCTGCGAGCCCCCCTGAGGACCAACGTCGGTACCGGCTCGATGAGCCTGAGCCCCACAGCCACCGCGTGGCTGACCACCACCCCGATGGCCGCCCCCACCAGGATGTCCGACGGGTAAAACACCCCCGCGAACACCCTCGACGCTCCCCAGAGGGCCGCCAGGACGTAGACCACCACCCCGGCTTTCCTGTTCCCTCCCCACGTGCCGGCCGCCAGCGCGAATCCCACCGCCGCCGGGTGGGCCGGGAACGAGGAGTCGGTGGGCGGGTAGAAGAGCATGGTCAGGTCATGCTCCACGAATGGCCTGGGGCGAAAGTAGTGGTCGTTGAGTATCAGGACCACCCAGCTTGCGAACCCGACCGTCGCCAGCGCCCTGATGACCGCCCGTTGATGCGAGTCCCTCCTATCCGCGTCTCCCGTGAACCACAGCGCCACCAGGCACAGCGCGGCGGCGACGGGAACGAAGTAGTCGCTTACCAGCACCTCCGCCGCGGAGTCCACCACCGACCACCGGCCTGCCCACTGATTGAGCCACAGCACGACCCTCTCGTCGACGTTCACTGGCCGGGAGACGACCGCCCGGGCCCGGAACGCTTCAGCGCGCGGGCCAGCGATCTAAGGTAGGTGGTTTCCCTGAGGGCATCCAGTCCGGCGGCGAAGGGACGGTCCCGCGGCAGGCAACGGTTGCTCAACGACGAGGCAAGGAAGGTGAGTATGACCGCCGACCCAGCGGAGACGGCGAAGTATCCTGCTGTCTGATTGCCGTCCAGACCTCCCTCGGTGTCGGCGATGTTTCTGGGCTCGGACAGGAAGAACCACAGGAACACCCCCACGGCGAGGGCCGCACCCAACAGGAACGAGGAAGGACGGTGCCGGATGAAGAGCAGCCCCGTCAGGCCGTTTCCGGCCGCCGCCATCTGTACGACTCCCAGGGTCGCCAGGAACCCCAGCAGGCAGTAATCGAGGACAAAGGGGCCGGGCATCATCCCTGCTACTCTTGGGGTAAGGCGGGTGCGGCCTGGTCCTCCCGAAGCCCTTGGGCCTTCCTGGTGGTGAAGTAGTGCCGTGCTCCCGACATTATCGGGAAGGCCACGGAGAAGATCACCAGAGTGGTGGACCCACCAGTGACCCAGACCAGCAGCGGCATGGGTATCATGATCATGCCCAGGGTCAGGGTGACGTTCCTGAGAAAGGGCAGGAGGGCGAAGGAGAAGAGGCCCAGCGGTATGGCCACCAGGGGCATGAGGGCCAAGTATACTCCGACGGTGGTGGCGGCCCCACGCCCACCCCGAAGCTGGGCGAATATGGGCCAGTTGTGGCCCGCCACAGCCACGACACCGGCCGCCATCCCGGCCCCCAAGCTGTCCGTCGCCGCCCGGGCGATTATCACGGCCACGGCGCCCTTGGCCACGTCTACGGCCCCCACGGCTAGGCCAATTCTGGGGCTGATGGTGCGGTAGGCGTTCGCCGCCCCGGGGTTGCGGTCTCCCTGGTCCCGTATGTCCCTGCCGGCAGACAGGAGTCCCGCCAGGTAGGCGGAGGGGATGGAGCCTACCAGGTAGGCCACCACCAAGGAGGCGATCCAGGTCACGCTAATCCAGGGCACCTACCGTAGCTCCCCTCGGACCGGCTCGGTCGACCGACGGTAGGGTCAGACGCTCACCAGTCTGGGTGTCGCGATGGTGGACCAGTGGATGTATTTGGGGTTCCTGCCCACGACTATGTCGAAGTACAGGTCTCGCAGCCTGGACGAGACGGGTCCGGCCGAGCCGTCCCCGATCCGGCGGCTGTCCACCTCGACCACGGGAGTCAGGTGGGCGGCGGTGCCGGTGAGGAAGCACTCGTCGGCGACGTATATCTGACTCCGGTCGATGTGGGCCTCGACCACGTCCAGGCCCAGCTCCGAACGGGCCAGCTGCATGACTGTATCCCGGGTCACTCCCGGCAACACGTTGTCCTCGATGGGAGGCGTGTAGATCCGCCCGTCGGCGACCAGGAACAGGTTCTCTCCCGACCCCTCGCAGACGTGGCCGTCCTGGTTCAGGATTATGGCCTCGTCGAAGCCCGCCAGGGTCGCCTCGGTCTTGGCCAGAATGCTGTTGACGTACAGCCCGGATATCTTGAACCTGGCCGGCATCATCGCGTCGTCCACCCGCCGCCAGGAGGACGTGCAGCACCGGAGCACGTCGGTCCCCAGGTAGCTTCCGAAGGGCACCGCTACGAGACAGAAGTCGCTCTCCAGCTCCTGCAGCTTGAGGTTGGCCACCACCTCGGCGCTCTTGTACGCCAGCGGGCGGATGTACAGGTCCTGGGAGTAGCCGGAACGCTCCACCAGCTCGACGGTTATGTCGCACAGCTCTTCCAGCGAGTAGGGTATGTCCAGCATCAGGAGTCGGCAGCCCCGGAGCATCCTCTCGTAGTGCTCCCGGAGGCGAAAGATGTGTATCGCGCCCTTCTCTTCGTTCCAGTTGCCCCGAACGCCCTCGAACACCCCGGTGCCGTAATGCAGAGCATGGGTGGTGATGCTCACTCGAGCATCGCTCAGCGGTACGTACTCACCGCGAAAGAAGGCGGTCGGAGTTGGGCTCACGTCTCACCTCCGCTTTAACCTTGGGGCATCGGTAATTATAATCAGCCATAGTCTATAAGGCAATACGGCGGGAAGCATTGATAACCGTAAAGACCGTAGCCGCGGCCTTCCTCGCGGCCGCCCTCGTCGCGGTCCTGGCCGGGGCCCTCGTGCTCATCGTAAGAGACGGGGAGGGCCAGCAGGGCGCGGAGATATTTCTCCCCACCGCCACTCCCATGCCGGACCTCAAGGTGTACGTCAGCGGCGCGGTACGCCGTCCGGGAGTGTACACGATGCGTCATGGCGACAGGCTGTCCGACGCCCTGGCCGCCTCGGGGGGCGCTTCCGAGGACGCCCAGATGTCCTGCGTGAACCTGGCCGTACGGGTGCGCGACGAGGCCCACTACCACGTCCCCGGGGCCGGTGAGGCCTGTGTGGTCGGAGGCGGCTCCACGGCTCAGGAGGCCCGCCGGGAGGGCATCGACCTGAACACTGCCAGTCCCGGGGAGCTGGAGACGCTCCCGGGCATCGGCCCGGTCAAAGCCAAGGCCATCGTAGACTACAGGGAGCAGGCCGGCGGGTTCGGCTCCGTCTCTCAGGTGATGGAGGTCACGGGGATAGGCCCCGCCACCTACGAAAGCATACGGGACCTGGTCTACGTCGAGCAGCAGCCGGGCTAGTCAGCCGAAGGAGCTCTCGCATCGGGAGCCGGAATCTCCCCCAGCGCAGCGATAATGGGGCGGCGGGAGCTCTCCATGGACAGGATGATCAGGCCCCCCGCGACGCTGGTGAGGACGGACAGCAGGATGGTGGTGTCGTAGTTGCCGAAGATGCCGTACAGCACGCCGCCGCTCCATCCCCCCAGGGCCATGCCCAACATGGCGCCGCAGGCCTGCCAGCCGAAGGAGCGGCCCATGGGCCCCGCTCCAAAGTACTGGCGGTTTATCACGGGAAAGCCCGATCCCTCGCCCCCGTACCCGATGCCGAAGACGACGGCGAACAGGTAGAACTGCCACACGTCGCCTGCCCAGAACAGGAGGAGCACCGGGAGCCCCTGGAGGACGAACATGGCGGCCATGGTATCCCGCGCGCCGAACCGCTCCGCGGCAACGGGGGTCAGGAAGCGGGTCAGGGCGCTCACCAAGGCCAGGGTGCTGAGGACGCCGGCGGCGCTCACCTCGTTGATGCCGGCTGCCACCGCGATGGGTATGATATAGATGAGGATGATGGCATGGCCCACGCACCCCAGCAGGTGCGCCCACACCAGCTTCCAGAAGGTGGGGGTGCCCTGCATGCGCCGCCGGTAGGCTTCAACCTGCATCTTCTCGACCTCGGGCTCCCGCGGCGGTCTCGCCGGTCCGACTGGGCCGGCGCCATAGGGCTTCAGCCCCATGTCCGAGGGCTGGCTGCGGAACATCACCAACAGCCCTCCCATCAGCACGCCTCCGGCCACGCCGATGGTCCAGAAACCCGTCCTCCAGTCCACAGAGGCCAAGAGCAGGCCTATGAGGATGGCCATCAGGGCAGGACCCAGCCCGTGGGAGGCCAGCATGAGGCCCACCCCTAGGCCCAGCCGGGTCCTGAACCACGAGGTGACGGAGGTCAATATGCCCACGCCGATGCAGACGTGGGTGACCCCCAGGAAGAACCCATACGTTATCCAGATCTGCCACACCTGGGTGGTGAACCCTGTAGACACGGCGCCCAGCACGAAGGATACGACCCCCACCATGATTACCTTGCGGGCGCCGTACCGGTCCGTGGCCGCTCCCACCATGGGGGCCAGGACCGCGGCCGTGACGGCGGTCAGGGAGTAGGACAGGGTGATGCCCGCCGGACTCCAGCCCATCTGCTCCTGTAGCGGCACCACCAAGACGCCGAAGACCAGGTTCACCGAGCCGCCGGCCATGTTCAGCAAGACCGCGACGGCTATGATTACCCACGCGTAGTGGGGACCCCTCCCGGTGGGGCCACGGGGGTTTGGGAGGGCGGGCCCCATCAGTGGAAGAGCAGGCCGCCGTTGACGTTGTAGGCCTGGCCCGTGATGTAGCCGGCGTCCTCGGATGCCAGAAAGGCCACCATATTGGCTACGTCCTCGGACTCGGCAACCCGGCCCAGGGGAATGGCCTTGGAGGCGGTCTCCAGAATGCCGGCCCGGAGGGCGTCGAGGGAAACGCCCTCCTCCTCGGCCCTGGACCGCTCCCAGTAGCTGAGTCGTCCACTGTTGATGGAGCCGGGGCACACGGCGTTCACCGTGATCCCGTGGGGGGCCAGGTCCAGGGCCGACGCTTGGGTGAGGCCGATGACGGCGAACTTGGAGGCGGAGTAGGCGGCCCCCAGGGCGCTGGCCTGCTTGGCCGCGTTGGAGGCGATGTTGATGATGCGTCCACCGTTCCCCAGCCTCACCATCTCCCGGCCGGCCGCCTTGGTGCATAGGAAGACCGCGGTGGAGTTGATGGCCATGAAGTGGTCCCAGACCTCCCTGGACAGCTCGGTCACGGGGACCCGGTCTCTACCGATGATGGCCCGGGCGTTGTTCACCAGGATGTCCAGCCTGCCAAACTCCTCCACCACCCGGGAGACCGTATCCTCGATCTGATTGGCCCTGGCCAGGTCGCAGTAGATGGGCAGGCAGCGCCTGCCCAGGGAGCGCACCTCTCCGGCCACGGCTTCGATGCCGCCCCACTCGGTCCGCACCTCGGCGGGAGGCAGGTCCTCCGCTCCACGCCGTATGTCCGTCACCGCGACGTCGGCCCCCTGGGAAGCCAGCTTGAGGGCGGTGGCCCGCCCCACACCCCTCATTCCACCCGCACCTGTCACCAGCGCCACCTTTCCCTTCAACGCCGCCATGTCTCACCTCCGTAACTTGTGCCAACGAGTGTAACGCATGGGTGTGTGCATTACAACGCGCACCGGCCCGGGCCCTTGTGGCCCACGGCCACGAGGGACCCACCGGCACAGGGCCCGTCTTGCCACGAAATGGGGGCCGGGGTAGAATATGAGCGCCTTCAGCATGGACCTGGCCAGTGCCGGTGGCCTTCACTGGCCGCTCCACGCCCACGAAGAGTCTGAGCAGGAGGAGAAGCATGCTGGACCTGATTATCAAAGGGGGCCGCGTCGTCACTCCCGAGGGAGTGGGGGAGATGGATATCGGGATCCAGGGCGAGAGGATAGCCGCCGTGGCCCTGCCCGGGACCCTGGAGGTGGAGGCGGCCCGCACCATCGACGCCGGGAGCAAGATCGTCCTGCCCGGCGGCATCGAGCCCCACACCCACATCGGCATCCCGGTGCCCGAAGTGTGGGCCGGCAAGCCCGAGGTGATCACGCAGCCACCCGAGGCAGCCAGCCGCGCCGCGGCCTTCGGGGGAGTCACCACCTTCATAGACTTCTCCGGCGAGCTTCCCATCACCCCCGGAGAGACGCCCTCCACCGAGTCCATCATGGAGCAGGTGGAGAAGCGGAAGAACGCCTTCTCCGGCCACTCCTACACCGACTTCGCCTATCATCACATCCTGGCCGGCGATGTCTCCCACCACACCATAGGGGAGATCCGGGAGGCGATCCAGGCGGGCCTGGCCAGCTTCAAGATATTCACCACCTTCCACGCCATACGGGTCCCCTACGGCAACCTTATGGCCATATTCGAGGAGGTGGCCAAGGGCTCCGGGATCATGGCCGTTCACGCCGAAGACGACGACCTGGTCATGTACCAGACGGAGAAGCTGAAGCGGGAGGGCAACGACCAGGGCTACAACCTGCACATCGTGCACAGCAACGTGTCCGAGGACCTCTCATTCCGGAAGATAACGCGCATGGCCGAGCACACGGGCGTGGCCATCTACTTCGTCCATACCACCGCGAAGGAGGGGGTCCGGGCCATCGCCGAGGCGCGCTCCCGGAACCAGCCCGTGTACGGCGAGGCGCTCCACAACTACCTGGAGTTCACCCACGAGGACTACAAGAAGCCCAACGGGACCAAGATCCACACCTACCCGGCGATCAAGTACGCCGAGGACCGGGACGCCCTCCAGCAGGGGTTGGTGGATGGGCCCATCTGCACCACCGCCACCGACGAGTACACGACCAACAAGGACGTCAAGTTCTTCGGCACCACCATCGAGTCGGTCTGCGGCGGCCACGCGGGCATCGAGACCCGCATGCCAGTGACGTGGGCCAAGCTGGTCAACACCGGCCGCATCAGCCTTGAGCGGTTCGCGGCCGTCACGTCCACCAACGCCGCCAAGATCCTGGGGATGTACCCCAAGAAGGGGGCCATCGCCGTCGGCAGCGACGCCGACATCTGCATCTGGGACCCGAACCTGAGCAAGAAGCTCACCCTGGACGACATGCACCACGACGGCGACTACTCCATATGGGAGGACTTCCAGTGTAACGGCTACCCCGTGATGACCATCCTCCGGGGCAAGGTCATCGTCGAGGACGGCAAGCTGGTGGGCAGCTCCTCCGATGGCAGGTGGATCAGCAGAAAGGTGGCGCCCAGCGTCCTGGCCAACCCGACGGTGTAGTGGGCGCCGTCATCCCCTCCCGGGCCCTCTCACGCCTGGGGGTATGGAGCGACGCCTTCCCGCCGGCGGCAGAAGAGCTAAATGGGGGCGGCGGCGATGGTCGATAACGCCCTGAGGCCCCACGGCGGCAGGATAGTCGAGCGGGTCGAGGACCCCCGGGCCGCAGTGGACCGCGTACGGGGGCTCAAGACCCTCTCCGTGGATGGCCGCATCGCCGCCGAGTGCGTCAACATCGCCTACGGGTTCTTCTCGCCCCTCCAGGGCTTCATGGGCAGGGAGGACGTGGAGGCCGTCGCACGGGAGATGCGGCTGGCCAGCGGATACGTCTGGAGCGTGCCCATCGTCTTGGACGTGTCCCCGGAAGAGGTCGCGGCCACCGGCATCGGGACGGGGGAGACCCTGCTCCTGACCTTCGCCGGACAGCCCCTGGCGACCATCGACGTGGACCAGGTCTTCTCCTGGGACCGGGAGGAGATGGCCCTCAGCATCTACGGTACCACCGACGACAGGCACCCGGGGGTGCGGAGGACCCAGGGCCTCGGGGACCGGTTCCTGGGCGGCAACATCACTTTGGTGAACCCGCCCGCCATCAGCCCCCCCTTCGACAGGTTCTGGCACACGCCCCGGCAGCTTAGCGACCAGTTCCAGGTCCGGGGCTGGCGGCGAGTCGTCGCCCACCAGACCCGCAACGTGCCCCACGCCGGGCACGAGTGGATGATGAAGGCGGCGTGGTTCGCGGCAGGGGCCGAGGGCGTCCTGGTCAACGCGGTTATCGGAGAGAAGCGGGCCGGAGACTACATCGACGAGGCCATCGTCCTGTCCCACGATGCTCTACGGACGGCGGGGTACTTCCGGGAAGAGACCCACATGACCTCCATCCTACTGTGGGACATGCGGTACGCGGGACCGAGAGAGGCGGTGTTCCACGCCATAGTGCGGAAGAACCTGGGGTGCACCCACCACATGTTCGGCCGGGACCACGCCGGGGTGGGGTCATTCTACGACCCCTACGCGTCCCACCGTATCTTCGACGAGGTCCCCGACATCGGCATAGAGCCCCTGCTCTCCCTGGAGTGGTGGCACTGCCCCAGGTGCGGGGGCGCCGCCTACTCGGGGCTGTGCGGCCACGAGGAGCAGAAGGAGGAGCTCAGCGGCACCTTCATGCGCAGGAGCTTGGAGAGCGGCGTCAAGCCCTCCCACCTGGCATTCCGCTCGGAGGTGTTCGACCTGGTCACCGAGTGCGCCGCCATGTACGGGGATGGCTCCCCCTTCGTTACGGAAAGTTACCTGCGCTCCAGGAACCCCGTCATGACCATGTCCCCCATGGAAGGCTGGGAGGGATAGGCCGAGGGCCGCCCACGCTAGACAACGAACTCGGGCTACAGCTATAATGGCCCGGCGTAAGAACACGAGATTGCGGGAGGACCCTTGGGCGCAACGGACGCTGGAGTCGCGTGTAGACAACGCACCCCGATGATAGGGAGCGCCCGTTAGAAGCCCTCTACCCGCAAGGAGGCCGCCGTTTCGAGGCCTCCTAGCTTTTGTACCGCCTCCGGTCGACGGCCGGGGCGTATTTGTGCAAGATAGCAGGTACGTTGTCCACTACCTCGGAACCCACGCCAGGGCCAACCCGGACGCCCTTCGGCATCCACTATGGCTGGATAATCGTCGCCATACTGGCCATGGTCCAGGTGGTGGGCAGCTCCATAAGCATGGCGGCGGGGATAATGGTGCCGCCCCTCAACGACCCCGAGGGCGAGTTCGGCTGGAGCATAAGGCTTATCGGAGCGGCCATCGCCACCTACTACCTGGTGGGCGCCTTGTTCGCCCCCGTCAGCGGCTGGCTGGGAGACCGGTACGGCGGCCGCCAGATGATGGTGATGGCCGGGGCGCTGTACGCCACCAGCATGGTCCTCCTGGGCTTCGTCAGCCAGGTGTGGCACTTCTTCCTCTTCTTCGGCTTGATGCTGGCCCTGACCCAGTCCATGGCCATGGTGCCCCTGATGGCCGCGGTCAGCGGTTGGTTCCGCCGTCGGCTGGGACTGGCGGTGGGGATACTCTGGGGCGCCGGCGGCATAGGGACGGCCATCGTGGCGCCGGTGATCGGATTTCTCATAGAGACCGTCGGCTGGCAGGCCGCCTTCTGGGGCATCGGCATCGTGGGAGGGAGCGCGATCCTGCTGCTCACACCCGTCTACCGCAACCGGCCCGCCGACGTGGGCGTCAGACCCTACGGCACTTTGCGGAACGAACCGCCACAGCCCGCCAAGGACCCGTGGCTGGAGGCTATCCGGCTCCGCGTATTCAACCAGCACATGAGAAGGACGAGGGCCTTCTGGAACCTTCCCCTCATCCACGGCATGGGGTGTGCCGGGCACGGGATCGTGCTGGTCTACTCCATACCCATCGCCGTGGACCGGGGCATCAGTCTGGTGGATGCCGCCGTAATCCTCACCCTGATATCGCTGGTGAGCATACCCAGCCGCATCATCACCCCCATTCTGGCAGAGCGCTACGGGGCGAAGCAGCTCATGACCGCCTCCCTGCTCGTACAGGGCCTGACGGTGCTCATGCTGTTCTGGGCCCAGGACCTGTGGGTCTTCTACGTCTTCGCGGCCCTCTTCGGAGTGGGCTTCGGGGGGGAGTGGACAGGCTACCTAGTCATCAACCGCCAGTACTTTGGGAACGGCCCCATGGGGAGCTGCTATGGGTGGCAGATGTCGGGAGCGCTGCTGGGCCACGCCTTTGTTACCGTGGTGGCCGGCCTGGTCATCTACGCCACCGGCTCCTTCGGGTCCGTACTCGTAATGTCCATTGCGGGCAGCCTGGCGGGCGTGCTGCTGATCCTGGCCCTGGAGCCCACGGGCCGGATGCTCATTCCCAACTGGGAGGAGTCGCTGCCGCCCGAGGCCAGGTCCCCGTCGCCAAGTCCGGCGGCGGCGGACTAGTCTCCCGCCTTGCAATCACCGCCGAGTGAGGTATTAACGTGCCGACCTACGTGAACCCGGATGCGTGCAACTCCTGCGCCGGAGTCCACCAGGGCCCCCTGTGCGTCTACATATGCCCGGGCGACCTGATGGTCCTAGAGCAGGACAGCATGAAGGGGCTGAACCGGGAGCCGGACATGTGCTCCGAGTGCTTCGCCTGCGTCAAGATGTGCCCGGAGGGGGCCATCGAGGCCAGGGGCTACGCCGACTTCGTGCCCCTGGGCGCCACCGTCAAGCCCAAGAGGGGCGACCGGGAGATATTCTGGGAGGTGAAGTTCAGGGACGGACGGCGTCTCACCTACACCTATCCCATAAGAAGCACCACCGTTGGCTCGACGGAGCCCTATAAGGGGTTCGCGGCCCCTTCCGAGTCCGCCCTGAGGGGAGGGTCCCTGGCGGGCGAGGAGATATGGCTGGGGGTAGACACCCTGCCGTCGCCGGCGGGCCCAGATTAGCTCCCGGGACCCGGCCCGCTGAGCCCGGCAACCAAATCACGGCCGATCACACCAGGAGGACAAACCTATGGCATCACCCACCACCGAGGTAGTCGAGTGCGACGTTCTGGTGATAGGGGGCGGCATGTCCGGCTGTGGCGCCGCCTTCGAGGCCCGCTACTGGGGCGAGGGACTGAGGGTGGTGATGGTGGAGAAGGCGGCCGTGGAGAGGAGCGGCGCCACCGGTGAGGGCCTGTCGGCCATCAACTGCTACATGGGTATGAGGTGGGGCTGGAACACCCCCGAGGACTTCGTCACATACGTGGTGAACGACATGATGGGGCTGGCCCGGGAGGACCTGGTGTACGACGTGGGCCGCCACGTCGACGCCACGGTGCACATGTGGGAGGACTGGGGGCTTCCCATCTGGAAGAAGCCCGACGGCACCTACGAGCGGGTCGGCCGGTGGCAGATACCCATCCACGGCGAGTCCATCAAGCCCATCGTAGCCGAGGGCCCCAGACACGCCCTGGGCCGGGACAACATCTACGAGCGAGTCCTCATCACCCAGCTCCTCACGGACTCCCGGGACTCCAACCGCATCGCCGGCGCCATCGGCTTCGGCGTACGGGACGGCAAGATATACGTCTTCAAGGCCCGCGCCGTGATCTGCACCGCCGGCGGTGCGTCCAACGTCTTCCGCCCCAAGTCCACCTCCGAGGGACTGGGCCGGACCTGGTACTCGGTGTTCGACACCGGTTCCGTGTACGGGTTGGTCATTCCCACCGGCGCCGAAATGACCCAGATGGAGCACCGCTTCGTGCCCAGCCGGTTCAAGGACGGGTACGGGCCCATCGGGATGTGGTTCCAGTTCTTCAAGGCCCGGGCCACCAACGCCATGGGCGAGGACTACACCGTGACCAGGGCCGACGTGCTCAAGGAGTACGAGCCCTACGGAACGGCGGTCCCCACCCCAACCCCGCTGCGGAACCACCAGATGTTCCTCGACATCATGGAGGGCAAGGGGCCAATCTACATCCGGACGGAGGAGGCCATCGCCAACCTGGCCCAGTCCGATCCCGCCAGGCTGGAGGAGATCAAGGCGGAGGCATGGGAGGACTTCCTGGACATGACCATCTCCCAGGCCCTGATGTGGGCCGCCCAGAACATCGCTCCCGAGGACACGCCCTCGGAAATCGTTCTGGCCGAACCCTACATCATGGGGTCCCATTCAGGGGAGGCGGGGGCCTGGGTCAGCGGCCCCGACGACCTGAACGGGGAATACCGGTGGGGCTACAACCGGATGACCACCGTCCATGGGCTGTTCGCCGGCGGCGACGGCGTTGGAGCCGCGCCCCACAAGTTCTCCTCGGGCTCCTTCACCGAGGGCAGGCTGGCGGCCAAGGCGGCGGTGGCCTACGTTCGGGACACCGCCGACGCCCCACGCATCGACAGATCCGAGGTGGAGCGGATCAAGGGTGAGATCCTCCGCCCCCTGGCGACCTTCTCCTCCCACAGGACCACGTCCACGAGCGACGAGATCAACCCCAACTACATCCTGCCCAGGCAGGGCCTCGTCAGGCTGCAGAAGATCATGGACGAGTACGCGGCCGGTACGTCGGCCATGTACTCGACCACCGACGCCGTCCTCAACCGGGGCCTGGAGCTGCTTACCATGCTCCGGGAGGACCTGGACCACCTGGCCGCCCGGGACACCCACGAGCTGATGCGGTGCTGGGAGCTGGTGCACCGGGCATGGGTCGGCGAGATCCACATACGCCACCTGCTGCACCGCAAGGAGACCCGCTGGCCCGGTTACTACTACAGGCAGGACTATCCGAAGCTGGACGACGCCAACTGGAGGGTGTTCGTCAACTCCAGGCGAGACCCCGAAACCGGGCGGTGGGATGTGTTCACGCGCCCCTACCACCGCATGGCTGCCTGACCCCACGCCTATACAGGCTCCGACAAGCTCGACTATACTGTCCGCAGATGCCACGATAGCGCGGGCAGAAGGCATCTCCCGGCCTGTCCGGACGCGAGAATCCGCCCAAGCCTCCCGTTCGTAAGTACCACCGGATGGGCCCTGTCTCCAGGTATGAAGGGACTGGGTTGCTCGACTACGACGACCTGCGGGACGACCAGCTCATCACGCTGATCTCCAATGGGGAGAAGGAAGCGCTGGAGGTTTTCTACAACCGTCACGCGTCTTCAGCCCTCTCTTTGGCCAGATACATGCTGAGAGACACCACACTCGCAGAGGAAGTCACCCAGGACATATTCGTGAACCTGTGGCGAAAGGCCTCCAGCTACAACCCCCAACGCGGGAAGCCCAAGTCCTGGTTCATGAGCATCGCCCATCACCGGATCATCGACGTGCTCAGGTACAGGAAGCGGCAGGCCCAGTCCACCAGCGAGGTGGCCCATGAGCTCCTGGACCTGCACCCAAGCTCAGCCCCGGGGACCGAGGAGCTGGCCTATCGGAACCTGGCCCGTGACAGTATCCTCAAGGCGCTGGCCGACCTTCCCCCGGAGCAACGCCAGGTGATAGTCATGGCCTACTTCGAAGGGTATTCCCAATCGGAGATAGCGGCCACGCTTGGACAACCCCTGGGCACGGTAAAGACCCGGGTGCGCCTCGGCATGCAAAAGCTGCGCGCAAACTTCCCGGACAGGGATGTGGCCTAGACCTTGGACTGTCGCGAAGTAGAAGAAAGCCTAAGCGCCTACGCCCTGGACGCCTTGAGCCCCGATGAGGCCCTGCAGGTGGAGGGCCATCTGGAGGGGTGCCCCTTCTGCACGGCGCTCCTCCGGGAGCATACCCACGTGGCGGCGTCCCTGGCCATGGTCTCGGGGAGCGTCCTGCCGCCCGAGTCCCTGAAACGGGCCACATTGAGGCGGGTGGGAAAGCTCTCCCGCCGTCGCCCCAAGCTCGACTCCCGGGGGTTCACCCTCGGGCGAGTCGCCCTGGCGGCCACGTCTTCCCTTTCCGTCATACTGATCGGAGCCCTGGTCGGCATCGGGATCGTGAACCTGTACCTGTCCAACGAGATCGAAAGTCTGCAGGAGAACAACGCGACGCTGGTGTCCCAGATTACCTACCTGAAGGAGATGGACGGCAAGCTGGAGGACATGTTCCACGAGCAACGGTCCGTGAGCTACATGATGGCGTCGGCGGGCAGTGAGACGGTGTCCCTCCAGGGTGGAGAGGCCCAGGGCGTGCTGCTGATCTCCTCCCAAGGAGGCGCCGGCCTTCTCATGGCCAAGGGCCTCCAGCCGCCCAGGGACGAGCGCGGGTATTATGTGTGGCTGCGCAAGGAGGGGGCCCAGCCGTTCATGGTAGGCCGCCTGACCGTCGACGACACCGGCTGGGGGGCCCTCACCCTGTGGCCCAACCAGCCTATCCACGTCTTCCATCAGGTCGTGGTGGCCGAGCCCGAGTCGGCGCCGTCACAGCCGGTGCTCTGGGGCTCTATAGCCTCCCGCTAGTCACGCCAACCTCGGCCTCGTCCTTCTCCCCTGCGGTCCACAAGTCCAGGACGCGCCAGCGCCATACGGGTGGCCTTGCTACAAGCCTAGCTCTTGCCGTTCTGCTCCCACAGGGCTTCCAGGACGGCACCCGGAGACATGGGCAGGGTGTTCATCCTTACACCCACGGCGTCATGGATGGCGTTGGCCACCGCGGCCAGGGGCGGCACGATGGGCACCTCGCCCACTCCCCGCACCCCGTAGGGATGGCCCGGGTTGGGCACCTCCACGATCACGGTGTCGATCATGGGCAGGTCCAGACTGGTGGGCATCCTGTAGTCCAGGAAGCTGGAGTTGGCCATCTCCGCCTTGTCGTTGAAGAAGTACTCCTCGTTTAGGGCCCAGCCGATCCCCTGGGCCACGCCCCCCTGTATCTGCCCCTCAACGTAGCCGGGATGGACGGCCTTACCCGCGTCCTGCAGCGCCGTATAACGGAGTATGTCGACCTTGCCCGTATCCGGGTCCACCTCCACGTCGGCGATGTGGACGGCGAAGGCGCTGCCCACGCTCTTCGGGTCGACGTTGGCCCGGCCGACGATGGGCCCGCCGGTGCCGTTGAGCATGCTCGCCATCTCCCTGAAAGTGAAGCGGAGCTCCGGGTCCGACTTGTGGGAGATGGCGCCGTTGGAGTATTCGATGTCCTCTGCGGATACGTCCCAGATGGTGGCGGCTCGCTCGATCATCTGCCGCTTCACGTCCTGGGCCGCCTCGTAGCTCGCCCAGCCGGTCTTGAAGGCCACGCCGCTGCCGCCGGTCATGGAGGTGAACCCAACCGAGTCCGTGTCCCCCACCTGGGGCCGCACGTCCTCGGCGTCCAGTCCCAGCACCTCGGCCACGTGCATGGCGGCCACCGCCCGGGAGCCGCCGATGTCCGGCGACCCCTCCACCAGGCTCACGGTGCCGTCGGAGTTGACGCTGGCGGTGGCGCTGGCCGGCCCCGTGCCGTTGAACCAGAACCCGCCGGCCACACCCCGACCCCTGTTGGGCCCTTCCAGCGGCGTCGAGTAGTGCGGGTGCTCTTTGGCCGCTTGTATCGTTTCCAGGTATCCTATGGATGGGAACCTGGGGCCGTTGACCCGGCGGGTCCCCTCCTTGGCCCCGTTGAGCGTCCGGAACTCCAGGGGGTCCATGCCCAGCTTCTCGCACATCTCGTCGATGACCGCCTCCACGGCGAAGGAGCTGGCGGGGGAGCCAGGCGCCCGGTAGGCCGCGGTTTTCTGCTTGTTGGTTACCACGTCGTAGCCCCGGATCCGCGCGTTGGCCAGGTCGTACCCGGCCAGGCAGCACATGGCGCCCGCCACGACGGGCGAGCCGGGAAAGGCCCCGGCGTCGAAGGCCAGGGACACGTCGAAGGCGGTGATGCGGCCGTCTTTCTTGGCGCCGATCCTGGCCGCCATGTGACTCCCGGACGTGGGTCCGGTGCCGATGAAGACCTCGGTCCTGGACATGGACAGCTTCACCGGCCGGCCGGTCTTCCGGGACAGCACCGAGGCCACGGGTTCCAGGTACACCAGGGTCTTGCCCCCGAATCCCCCGCCGATCTCCATGGGGACCACCTTGATCTTGGAGACGGGGTGGCCCAGGAGCATGGAGGTCAGGTCCCGTATCTGGAAGTGGCCCTGACTGCTGCACCATATGGTGAGAGTGTCGTCGGCGTTCCACAGGGCCGTGGCGCTGTGGGGCTCGATATACCCCTGGTGGACGGGCGCGGTGTCGAACTCCCTCTCCACCACCACGTCGGCTTCCTGGAACCCCTTGTCCAGGTCGCCGATCTCAAAGGTGAAGCGGTTGGCGACGTTGCTGCCCTTGCTGTCGTCGTCCCCAGAGAGAACGCCGCCCGTCCGTACGGTGGCGTCCTCTATGGTTGCCAACCGTTCGTGGACCAGGGGCGCGTCGTCCCTCATCGCCTGCACCACGTTGAGGACGGGGGGAAGCACCTCGTAGTCCACATCTATCAGGGAGAGAGCCTCTTCGGCGATTTCGGCGGTGGTGGCGGCCACCGCGGCGATTGCGTGCCCCTGATACAACGCCTTGTCGGCGGCCAGCACGTTGTTGCTGACGTACCGGGGGTTCGACATGGCCCCCTCGCCCAGGTCCGCCGCCCGGCCCTCGGGCTGCGCCAGGTCCGCGGCCGTCGCCACGGCCTTGACACCGGGCAGCGCCAGGGCGCGGGTGAGGTCGATGGACTTGATGCGGGCGTGGGCGTGGGGGCTCCTGAGCACCTTTCCGTGGAGCATGCCCGGGAGGCTTATATCGGCACCATACCGGGCGCGCCCCGTTACCTTGTCGGCGCCGTCGTGGCGTATGGGCCGCTTGCCTACTACGTTGTACTCCTGGGTGGACAGTACGACGTTGGAAGTCATTGCGCCTTCGCCCCCATTTCCTCCGAGGCGCCCAGCACGGCGCGCACTATCTTGTCGTACCCGGTGCACCGGCACAGGTTGCCCGCCAGCCAGTGGCGCACCCTCTGCTCCGTGGGCTTGGGCTCACTGTCCAGCAGCGCCTTGGCGGCGACTATGAACCCCGGGGTGCATATGCCGCACTGCAGGGCCGCGTGCTCGAGGAAAGCCTGCTGGATGGGGTGGAGGCCGTTGGCGTCGGCCACACCCTCGATGGTGGTTATGTCCTTCCCCTGGGCCTCGACGCCCAGGACGCAGCAGGAGTCCACGATGCGGCCGTCGAACAGCACGGTGCAAGCGCCGCAGTTGCCGTCGTTGCAGCCCTCCTTGGTGCCCGTCAGCGAGAGGACGTCCCGCAGGACTTCAAGCAGGCTCTGTCTGGCCTCACAGAGGAACTCGGTGTCTTCTCCGTTGATCTTGGTCTGTACATGGACCTTGGCCATCTCTCTAAGCCTCCCTCGCTCGGTCTATGGCGCCCTTCAGTGTCCTGCGTGTCAGCACTCCCACGAGGTGCTTACGCTGGGGGATGGTGCCGCGCATGTCGGCGATGGGCTTGGCAGCAGCCATTGCGGCCTCCGCGGCCTCTTCGATGGCGTCGTCGCTGACCTCTTTACCCGCCAGCGCATCTCCCGCTTCCTTCACATACAGGGGCGTGGGCGCGACGGACGCCAGGGACACCCGCGCCGACACGAAGGACTTCCCCGAGGCGTCCAGCACCACCGAGGAGCCTACGCCGGCAACGGCGATGTCCATCTCGTTCCTGGGGATGAACCGCAAGTAGTGGGCCCCCGAGTGGGCCACTGGAGGTGGAAGGTGGATGGCCACCAGGAACTCGCCGTCCTCCAGCACATTCTGGCCGGGGGCCGTGCAGAAGTCCTCCGCAGCCACCGTCCGCGTGCCGTTGGGTCCGGCCACCTGGCAGGTGGCGCCCAGGACGATGAGGGGGGGTATGCCGTCGGCGCTGGGCGCGGCGTTGCACAGGTTGCCGCCCAGGCTCGCCCTGCCCTGGATCTGGATGCCACCTATCAGAGCCGCGCAGTCGATGAGGCCCGGATAGGCCTCGGATACAGCGGCGTTCTGGTAGATCCTGCAGCACGGGACCGAGGCCCCAAGCTGGAGTCCGTCCTGGGGTGTATAGGATATCTCGTTGGTCTCGGGGATGTTCTTCGCATCCACGAGACGGTCCACCGTCCGGCGTCCGCTCCTGAGCTGGACCAGTATGTCGGTGCCGCCGGCCAGCACCATCGCTCGGCTACCCTTCTCCGCCAGCAGGGAAATAGCTTCGCCGACGGAACGAGGCGCCGCGTACTCGAAGTCTTTCAATGGCCCTCCTCCTCACACGTGTATTGGCCGGGAAAAGGCTCCCGGGCAAGGCGTATACAGCCCGGATATGCCTATGGCATCATATACGCTAAGCATACCCCTGTCAATTGGATTCAGGCACGCCGGGGGAGCGGGAAACCGCCGCTGGAGGGGTCGCTATAAGGCTCTGCGTCAGGATAGGTACCAGGCTCCTCCAGGACCACCCGGCCGGTCGACTTCACCGGCTGGCGCGTACCGCCGATGCCGCCGGGATCGACTCTCTGTGGGTGCCCGAGGCGCCCTTCTACTGGGACGCCTTCGCCATCTTGGGAAGCCTGGCGCGGACCACCCACCGGGTCAGGCTGGGGACCGGCGTTACGAGCCCATACTTGCGCCCTCCGCATCTCCTGGCCATGTCTGCGGCCACCCTGGACCGGCTGGCGGAGGGTAGGGCCTTCCTGGGCCTGGGACGCAGCCTGCCCCAATGGTACCGGAGGCTGCTGGGCATGGAGACCGGGGAACCGGTGAGGGTGATGGAGGAGACCCTGACGCTGCTGCGCCAATGGTGGCGTGCGCCCCACCAAGCGTCGTCCGCCGGACACTTTCAGGTCAGAGGGCTCCCCAGGTACACACACGGGCAACAGCCGGTGTTGCCCGTCTACCTGGCGGCCGTAGGTCCCCGGATGCGCCGTCTCGCGGCGCGCCTGGCCGACGGCGTGCTCCTTCAGTGGCCCACCGTCGATTTCGTGAGAAAGGCCGCCAAGGAAGCCCGGTATGAGGCCTCGGAGGCCGGCCGCTCCCCCGAAGAGCTCTCTTTGATCGTGGCCACCGCCGTGGAGGTGACCAGAGACACCGGGGCTGCCCTGGACGGGACCAGGCGGGAGCTGGCCCTTCACCTGGTCGTCCCGGGTATGGAGAGGTCCATCACGGGGACGGAGCACGACGTGCCTTTGATGGTCTCCAACGTGCGGCAGGCCATGCGGGCTAAGGAGGTCCTGGACGGCGGGGGCTGGACCAGGGACTTCGAGCGGGTGGGCGACCTGGAAGCGGCGGCGCGGGCCATACCGGCAGACCTGGCTGCCCGCGTGGCCGCCGTGGGCCCCATCGACACGGTGAGGCGGCGTCTGGCCGAGTACCGGGACGCGGGCGCTACCCATTTCTTCGTACCCGCGCCCGCGGACCAGCCGTCAGAGGAGTACGCTGAGTACTTGGCAAGCATCTCACCCCCCGGGGAGACGGGCGGCGGAAGATGAGCGGAGGGCGCGCGGCTGGAAAGGTGGTCCTGGTGACGGGCGGGGCCCGGGGCATCGGGGAGGCGATCGCGGCTCACCTCGCCGCCGAGGGGGCCAGGGTGGTTGTGGGGGATATCCTGGAGACCGAGGGCCAGCGGGTGGCCCAGGGCATCGCAGGCCGGGGAGGTAAGGGCATCTTTCATCCCCTGGACGTGACCCGGGAAGACCAGTGGGAGCAGGCTATCGCGGCGGCCGTGGACGCCTTCGGCGGGCTGGACGTGCTGGTAAACAACGCCGGCGTCGGCCAGCAGCTCGCCATAGAGGACACGGACGAGGCCGTATGGCAGCACACCATGGGCGTGAACGTCACGGGGGCGTTTCTGGGCACGAAGCACGCCGTCTCCAAGATGAGGAAGAACGGCGGCGGGTCCGTGGTGAACATCTCGTCCATGTCGGGCCTGGTGGCGGGCGGCACGTCGGCGGCGTACCACGCCTCCAAGGGCGCCATTCGGCTGCTGACCAAGGCCACCGCGGTGCAGTACGCCCGGGACCGCATCCGGGCCAACTCCGTCCACCCCGGCGTCATCGAGACTCCCATGACGCGGGACTTTCTGGCCGACCCGCGAAATCGCAGGGACAGGGAAGCGCGAACGCCCTTGGGACGGATCGGCACGCCCCAGGATGTGGCCTACGGGGTCCTCTACCTGGCCTCCGACGAGTCCTCCTTCATGACCGGCAGCGAGCTGGTGATCGACGGCGGCCGGACGGCCATATAGCTACAGCCCTGAAGACGAAGGCGAGGATGACCAAGGCCTCCGCGGCAAGTCCGGGCCCAGGAAAGGTCGTGTGCATGGAAGACCCCCCATCCCCCGGGCCGTTGCTGGAGCTCGGCACGGCGTACTGGACGAGCAAGGCGTTCCTCACTGCCTGCAACCTCGGGCTGTTCTCCCTGATCGAAGGGGGGAACGACACGGTGGAGCGGTTGGCCGGCGCACTGTCCCTCCCCCTGCGGGGGACCCGATACCTCCTCGAGGGCATGACGGCCCTGGGACTGCTGGAGAAGACCGGGGAGCAGTATCGCACGACGCCGTTGGCCTCTGCCCACCTGGTGGATGGCAAGCCGGAATACATGGGCGACCTGTTCGTGACCCTGGACCGCCACTTCTTCGCCCCCTTCCAGGACCTGGAGACGGCCATGCGCCGCGATGGGCCGGTGTGGCCCGTGGACTCCCTGGGCCGGAGGGTCCCTCTTACGCCGGAGCAGTCGGAGCTGTTCACCAGAGGGATGCACGGTCTGACAGGCGCCACCGGCGCCGCCTTCGGGCGGGAGTGGGCCTCTGGACTCTCCTGCAGGCGCCATCTTCTGGACATTGGAGGCGGTTCCGGCGCCATGTCCATAGGGGCCGCCGGCCAGGCGCCGGGTCTCAGGGCCACGGTGCTGGACCGGCCCGTGCCCTGCGCGGTAGCACGGGAGTACATAGCCGCCGCCGGGCTCTCGGACCGTGTCGACACCCTGGAGTCGGACATCTTCGAAGACCCCTTCCCCGACGGGCCAGACGCGCACCTGTACAGCAACGTGCTCCAGAACTACGGGGAGGACCGCTGCCGAGGGCTCCTGCAGAAGAGCTTCGGTGCGCTGCCGCCGGGAGGCGGGGTGGTCATCGCGGAGCTCGTGCTGGACGATGAGCGGACCGGCCCGCCCTTCCCCGTGGCGTTCAACTTCCTCGCCCTGGTGGTGACCGAGAGAGGAGGGACCCGCACCTACGACGAATACCGCTCCTGGCTGGAGGAGGCGGGCTTCGTGGGAATAGAACTGCAACATCTCTTCGGTCCCACCAGCCTTGTCTTCGGGACCAAGCCGGAGGCGGGGCCGGCGGCTTGACAGTCCCCAAGGGCCCGTTCACAATCGGGAGCACCGGCCCTCCAAACCACTCTATCCCGGGGGAGACGGCAGACCTTGGGGCTCATCCAGGGCCCTGGACCGGCGTGCGCCGGTGCGGGGCAGCAGGGAACGAGGTGGAGCGATGGCGACAAAGGCCAACGAGATAGTCCAGAAGGCGGTGGATACCGCCATCGAAGAGGGCGGGGAGATTGGAGTCCAGGTGGCAGCCTACTTGGACGGAGAGCTGGCTGTCGACGTATGTGGAGGCGTGGCCGACGACACCACCGGAAGGCAGGTGGACGGGGAGACGGCGTTCCCCGTGTTCTCCGTGATCAAGGCGGTCACAGCCACGGCGCTGCACATCCAGGCCGAGAAAGGGCTGGTGGACTATCACGCTCCTGTCGCCCAATACTGGCCCGAGTTCGGGAAACACGGCAAGGACAAGGGCACGGTGTACGACGCCCTCACTCACCGCATCGGCGTGCCCCTGATGCCGGTGTCCGTGACGCCGGACCTGATGTGCGACTGGGACTGGATGGTGGACCAGCTTGCGGAGATGCATCCTCTATTCGAGCCGGGCACCAAGAGCGGGTACATGGCGTACACCTTCGGCTGGGTGGTGGGCGAGGTCGTGCGCCGTACGGACCCCAAGGAGCGCCCTTTCGCCGTGTTCATCCAAGAGGAGATCTGCCAGCCGCTGGGCATCGATTCCCTCTGGGCGGGAATCCCCGCCGACGTGAATCCCAGGGTGGCCCGCCTCATCGACATGCCGGCGGCCCGGGCCGGGATGGCCCCCGACTCCCTGATGCCCCGGGCGATGCCGCCCCAGGTCGCCACCATACAAGAAGTGTTCGGGCGGCCGGACGTCAGGCAGGCGTGCATCCCCGGCGCTCAGGGGATCATGAACGCCCGCAGCGGCGCCCGCTTCTTCGCCATGCTGGCCAACGGGGGCGAGCTGGACGGGGTGCGTCTGCTGTCCGAGGACCGGGTCCGGACATTCAACGTCCCGCGGCCGCCCTCCGACTGGGACCCGGTGCACGGGGTGCCCCACAAGGGGACCATCGGAGGATTCCACGTGCCTGGGAGCCCCGGGATGTGGCCCGCGGGAACGAACCCCCGGGTGTTCGGCCACAACGCCGCCGGGGGGACGGTAGGATGGGCAGACCCGGACGCACGCCTGGGCGTTATGATCACCCACAACCGCATGTTCCCCCACGGCGCCCGGGAAGACAATCCTCTGTTCCCCATCGGAGAGGCCGTCAGGGAGGCGCTGGGGGTGCGGGGCTAACGCCGCAAGCCTAGTTGCGCCGGGCGATCTCCTCCCAGATGGCCCGGATCTGGTCCTTCACCCGCTTGGCGTCCTCGGATGCCGGCGAGGCGTCCAGGTACTCCTGGAGGCTCTCCGCCGCCCGCCTCTGCTCTCCCAGGAGCAGGTGGAGGGCCGCCTTGTCCCGGAAGGTCCGGGGTATGTCGGGCTGGACTATCGCGATACGCTCCGTTGCCGCCAGGGCCCGCCGGAAGTCCTTCCTACGACCATAGACGTTCCTGAGGTTGGATAGGACGCGTACCAGGATCGTCTTCTTGGTGCAGGGCGCAAGGAACTCCTCCTGGAACTCCGCCCGCCCTTGGAAGGTCGTCTGAAACAGCCTCTCGCAGTCCCCGCGGGATAGCAGCCTGCCTCCGTTGAAGGGGTCCACGTAAAGCTCCCACTCGGGCGGGCCGTGCCTCAGGATGAAGTGTCCGGGGAGGCTTATACCCTCCAGGACCATGCCAAGCCTCCGGGCCACCTCCATGTAGACTATGCTCAGGGTTATGGGGATGCCCAGCCTGCGGTCCATGACCCGGTTCAGGTAGCTGTTCTGCGGGTCATAGTAGTCGTCGGTGTTGCCGCCGAAGCCCTGCTCGAAGAACAGATACCGGCTGAGCCGCCACAGCGTCGCCGCCGGTCCATCCCCTTCCGCAGGATGGGTCCGGGCCTCCCGGGCCATCTGGTCCAGCGCCCCAATGTACGCCCGTGTATCCAGCTCCGGGTACTCGTCGCCCGCGATGTAGAGGACGGCCTCGACCAGGGAGATGTCCTCTTCCTCCCGGCTGACCATGTCGGCAAGCAGGCTACGGAACACGCGTCAGGACCTCGGTTGCAGAAGCGATGCCGCCAGGCCATGCCGAGGACCCTCGGCAAGCCGGGATGCCGACCCCCCGGGGCCAGACTAGCGCTTGGTGTACTGGGGAGCGCGGCGGGCGCGCTTCAAGCCGTACTTCTTGCTTTCCTTGATGCGGGAATCCCTGGTTAGCAACCCGTAGCGGCGCAGGGTAGTCTTCAGGGTCTCGTCGTAGATAGCCAGAGCCCTGGATATGCCGTGCCGCACGGCCTCGGCCTGGGCCGATACACCGCCACCCTGGACCTTGGCCACGACGGTGAACCTGGACATGGAGTCGGTGACGCGCATGGGCTGGCGTACCGTGCTCTGCCAGGCGGGCCAGGGGAAGGCTTCCTCCAAGGGCTTGCCGTTGACCTGCACCTGTCCCGCCAGGCCCACCCGATCGGGGGACAGGTTGGGATAGAGCCTCACCTTGGCGATGGCCCTCTTACGCTTGCCGGTGCCGTAGTAGTACTGTGAAGTCTGATCCTCGACCACTTGAGCCCCTACCTTCCTTCAGTGTCCTCGGCCCCTGCGCCGGAGGCGGCCCCTGTCTGGGCCGCATGGGGGTGCGAGTCCCCCGAGTATATCTTCAGCCTGCGCAGCATATCCCTGCCCCGCTTGGTCTTGGGCAGCATTCCCCGCACGGCAAGTTGGACGACCCGGTCCGGCCGGGACTCCATCATGTCCCGAAGCAGGTGCGACTTCAGGTTTCCAATGTACCCGGTGTGATGGTAGTAGGTCTTCTGCATCAGCTTCCGCCCGGTGAGCCTCACCTTGGCGGCGTTGACCACCACCACGTAGTCGCCGGTCAGTATGTGGGGCGTATAGATGGCCTTGTCCTTGCCCTGAAGCCGCCGGGATATCCTGGTCGCCAGCCTTCCCAACGTCTGTCCCGTGGCGTCTATCACATGCCACTGGGAGTCGACCTCCGTCGGCTTGGCCATGTAGGTCTTGTTACGTTTCATTGCCGTTCTCGTCTCAGATTATCGGTTGGGGATACACGACCCGCATTAAGCACAGGCCCTTGGCTGGCAGTGAGGGACAGTTCCTCAACTCCCTCAGCGAGCCGTCCGTCAACCTCTTCGTTATGTCCGTCTCCAGTTTCCCCAAGCCCACCTGCACCAAGACTCCGTTGGCGCGACGTATCAGGTGGGGCAGGAAGCCGTCGGCCTCGGCGTCTATCAGCACCCTGTCCTCCACCGCCTGCACGTCCCATCGGATCACGCGGCGGACCGAACTCCGGTGGGGAGGCAGCGGCACCGTCAGCGCGGAGAAGTCCCGGGTCCCGCACAAATGGCCCGCGGCCTCGTGCATCCTGGCGAGGTCCAGTGTACCGGGCACCCAGTGGGCGTAGTTGCGCAGGAGGGCCGGCGGCCACTTGGTGTTCAGCACCGTGTACCGGTAGGCCCGACTGACGGCGCACCGCCTGGAGTCGAACTCCAGGTCCACCTGAGAGACCCCCCTTACCCGGATGTCCTCGGGCAGGTGGGCGTTCAGCGCCCTGGGGAAGGTATCGATGGTGTAAGGTGCGGCGGTCAGAAAGTCCACCACCTGACCGCTTGCATGGGCCCCTGAGTCTGTCCTGCCGGCCCCCCTGATCCTGATATTCTCTCCCGTGAACCTGGCCAGGGCCTTCTCGACCTCACCCTGTATGGTCGGTACGCCCCTCTGCCACTGAAACCCCTTGTACCGGGTGCCGTCGTACTCCAGGAGCACGGCCAGCCTCCGGCTCTCGCCGCGCCGTGGCTCCTCGGAAAGGCCGGCGTCCAGGCCGAGTCCCCTGGAGTCCTCGGACACGGCCCCGGGGGCTAGACCAGCTCCACCAAAGCCATGGGAGCGGCATCCCCCTTTCGCGGCCCCAGCTTGATGACCCTGGTATAGCCTCCGGTCCTCTCGGCGTACCTCTCGGCCAGGTCGTCGAAGACCTTTCGTATCACCGCCTTGTTTGGGACCTTGGCAATGGCCAGGCGCCGGTGATGGAGCGTGCCCTTCTTGCCATAGGTGATGAGCTTGTCCACGGTCCTCTTGGCCTCGGAGGCCTTGGCCTCTGTGGTCACGATCCGCTCATGGCGGATCACCTCTGCCGCCAGGGAGCGCAGCAACGCCCTCCTCTGGTCCTTGCCCCTACCGAGCTTCTTTCCTGCGATTCGGTGTACCGTCATTACTCTTCGTCGTCCTCTTCGTCGACGTCTTCTTCCTCAACCGCGTCGGCCTCAGGGAAGATAGGGGCCTCGTTGCTGTCGAATTGGGGGATCACGTCGCCATCCGAGGCGCTAACACGGCCCAACGCCTCCTGCGCCGCCCGGATGAAGTCCTCGGTGAGTACCCCTTCGGGGGCGGGTTGGCCGTCCGCACCAGCGGAAACGGCCAGGTCCGCTGCTCCGTCCTCCCCGGGCGCATCCGAGGGCACGCCGTCCTCGGCGGTCTCCACGCTGTGGCCCGTACGGGCGGCCAGCTCGTCGGAGCTGAGCATCTCTTCGTCGCGCAGCCTGTCCATCAGCTCGAGCAAGGACTTTTCACCGAAGTTCCTCACCTTCAGGAGCTCGCTGTTGCTCATCTCCAGCACGTGGCCCACCTTGGTGATGTGGGCCCGCTTGAGGCAGTTCAGGGTCCTGGGAGACAGCTCCAGCTTCTCGATGGGTGTCTGGTACACCTCGGGTGGCACGGAGATGGTGGGCCGGTCGGGGCCGCCGCCCAACTCCTTGCCCAGGTCCTTGAACCTGTAGAAGTGGCTGACGAGGGCGTCCGAGGACTTCCTCAGCGCCTCCACGGGACCGATGGTGCCGTCGGTCCACACCTCCAGCACCAGCCGCTCGTAGTCGGTCACGTGGCCCACCCGGGTCCTCTCGACGCTGTAGTTGACCTTCCTCACCGGGTTGTATATGGCGTCGATGGGCAGCACCCCCATCAGGGGGCCTCCGATGACGTCGCCGCCCTGGGGCACCGGCTGGTACCCCTTGCCGTGGTCCACGTTGAACTCCACCGAAAGCACGGCGTCCTCAGAGTCCAGGGTGGCCAGGTGCAGCTCAGGGTTCACGATCTCGAAGTCGGCGGAGGTGGCGATGTCGCCGGCGCACACTCTTCCCTCGCCGCGTATCTCCAGCCGCATCTTTCCGGGTCTCCCCGTCACTGAGCGGATGCATATCCCCTTGACATTCAGGAGGAACTCCATGACCTCCTCCTTCATGTTGGGGACCGTGGAATACTCGTGCAGCACCTCGTCGATTTTGACCCAGGTGATGGCCGTACCCTCGATGGAGCTCAGCAGCATGCGCCGCATGGGATTGCCCACGGTGATGCCGTACCCGCGCTCCAGAGGCTCGAAGGCGAACTTGCCGTAGGTCTCCGTCTCCTCCAGGATCTTTATCTCGGGGGCCAGGGGCTCCGTCCCACGTTCCGGCATGGTCTGGGACAGGATAGAGGTATCCAACATCGTCATAACTACCTCGAGTAGTACTCCACTATAAGGCGGGTATCGATGGCCTGCTCCAGGTCCTCGGCCGCCGGCATGGAAGCCACGGTCCCGGACATATGGGTCGTATCCAGGTTGAGCCATTGGGGCACGGGTCTCTTGGGAATGTCCTCGGTGAAGGCCTTGAAGAAGTCCCGCTCCTTGTGGGACTCCTTCCAGGTGATCACGTCCCCCTGGGACAGGGCGTAAGAGGGTATCTTGGTCTTGCGTCCGTTCACGGCGAAGTGGCCGTGGAGCACAAGCTGGCGGGCCTGGCGGCGGGAATCGCAGAACCCCAGCCTGTAGACGGCGTTGTCCAGCCTGCGCTCCAGAAGCTCCATGAGGTACTGGCCCGTAACCCCGGGCTTCTTGAAAGCCTGGTCCATGTACCGGCTGAACTGCCGCTCCATGACACCGTACATGTAACGCGCCTTCTGCTTTTCCTTAAGCTGGATCCCGTGGTCGGAGATTCGGCGCCTGCGCTGGGAGCGGTCTCCCGGCGGCGTCCGGCGGCGCTCGATGGCGCACTTGGGAGTAAAGCACCGCTCCCCCTTGAGAAACAGCTTCTCTCCGACTCTCCGGCACAGCCTGCATGCCGGTCCAGTGTATCTTGCCATTGACTCTCCTCTACACCCTTCTTCGCTTGGGCGGCCGGCACCCGTTGTGGGGGATGGGCGTTATATCCCGTATGCTGGTGATGGTCAGCCCGGCGGCCTGGAGGGACCGTATCGCCGCCTCCCTGCCCGCACCGGGGCCCTTGATGTACACGTCCACCTGCCGCAGTCCCTGGTCCATCCCCCGGCGCGCGGCCTGCTCGGCCGCCCGCTGGGCGGCAAAGGCCGTGCCCTTGCGGGAGCCGCGGAAGCCCGAAGCCCCCGAGCTGGTGGAGACAAGCACGCTGCCCTGGGGGTCGGTGAGGGTCACCAGTGTGTTGTTGAAGGTCGAATGGATGTGGGCCTTGCCCCTGGGCACTACTCGCCTCTCCCTCCGACGGCTTCTTGGTCTGGCCATGGAGCTCCTTTACTGCTTCTGCTGCTACTTCTTCGCGCCGGTCCTGCGGCCCCGGCCCGCGACGGTGCGCCTGGGGCCCTTCCTGGTCCGAGCGTTGGTCCTGGTCCTCTGGCCCCTGAGGGGGAGTCCCCTGCGATGGCGCAGTCCCCGGTAAGAGCCTATCTCGATGAGACGGCGGATGTTCATGGTGACCTCCCTGCGAAGGTCCCCCTCCACCTTGTACTCCCGGTCGATGAGCTCCCGCAGCCTGTCGATCTGACCCTCGGAGAGCTCCACGATCTTGGGCTTGGGGTCGCCGTCTATGTCCGCCTTGCGAAGGATGTCCCCCGCCACAGCCGGCCCGATGCCGTAGATGTGCTGCAGCGCGACATCGACCCTCTTTCGGTCGGGTATGTCAACACCAGCTACTCGGACCATCGTCGTCCTCCTCGGCCTCTAGCCTTGCCTCTGGGCGTGTCGCGGGTTGGAGCAGATAATCCGCACCGACCCCTTACGCCTGATCACCCTGCACTTGTCGCAGCGCGGCTTAACCGACGCTCTGATCTTCATTCTTCACCTTACTTGAACCGGCTTTACCTTACTTGAACCGGTAGGTTATGCGTCCGCGAGTGAGGTCGTAGGGCGAAAGCTCCACGAGGACCCGGTCTCCCGGAAGTACCCTGATGAAGTGCAGGCGTATCTTCCCCGAGACGTGGGCCAGGATCCTATGGTCGTTGGGCAGCTCCACCCGGAACATCCCGTTGGGGAGCGCCTCCGAGACCGTTGCCTCTACCTCGATCGCTTCCTTCTTGGCCATGGACCTCCTTACATCGGTCCGCACATGGGTACATCGGCGCACCGGGACCGAGACCCCGTTGCGCCGCCGGGGGTTACCTCTGGGCGGTCAGCACCTCCGGCTCTCCGTCGGTTATGGCGATGGTGTGCTCGAAATGGGACGAGAGGCTGCCGTCCATCGTGACGATGGTCCAGTTGTCTTCCAGCACCCTGGTGTGCCAGTCACCTATGTTCACCATCGGCTCTATGGCTATGGTCATCCCCTTTCGGAGCAACGGGCCCTTCTTCGCCGTCCCGTAGTTGGGGACCTGGGGGTCCTCATGCAGAAAGCGACCCACCCCGTGGCCCACGTATTCCCGGACCACCGAGTAGCCCTGCGTCTCGGCGAAGGTCTGGACCGCCGAGCCTATGTCCCCGACCCTGGCCCCGTTCCTTGCGGCGTTGATACCCTCCCGCAGAGCCCGCCTCGTCACGTCCATCAGGGCCTTGGCCTCGTCGGAGACCCTGCCCACCGCCACCGTTATGGCCGCGTCACCGATGAACCCGTCGACCACGGCCCCGACGTCCATCTTGATCAGGTCGCCTTCCTGGAGCTGCCTGTCGCCCGGGATGCCGTGAACGATCTCCTCATTCACCGAGGTGCACAGCGTCGCGGGGAATCCCCGGTAACCCTTGAAGGCGGGTTTCCCCCCCAAGCGGAGTATCTCCTGGTAGGCGATGGCGTCCAGGTCCCGGGTCCTGATCCCGGGCCGAACCGACTCCTCCAGCAGCGTCAGGGTCGCCCCGACGATCGCTCCAGCCCTCCGCATGGCGTCCATCTCCTTGCGGGACTTGATGGTTATCCCTCCCGCGTAGGGCGATGGCGAGTTGGAGGCCGTTTCGATGTTCTCGATATTCATTTTACCACTTTCGTATACCCGTGACTAGAAGCCGACACCGTCGCGGAAACTACGTCTCTAGGGCCCTCCCACCGAGGGTCCCAGGTGCATGGCCTTCAGAAGCCGCTCCGCCACCTCGTCGATACGTCCGAGGCCGTCGACCTCCACCAGCTTGCCCGAGCGGGCGTAGTGGTCCAGCATGGGATGGGTCTCCTCATTGTAGACACGGATGCGCACCCGCACGGCCTCGGGCCGGTCGTCTTCCCTCTGAAGCAGGTCGCCGCCGCATCGGTCGCAACGCCCTGGGGTGGAGGGCGGCGCGGTCTTGATGTGATAGGAGGCCTGGCAGGCCCCGCAGATATGGCGCCCGCTCAGCCGGGCAACCAGCTCGTCGTCGGGCACGGATATGAGGATGACGTAGTCCACGGGCCTTCCACGGGCCGCCATATCGTCCAGGGCCTGGGCCTGGAACATGTTCCTGGGGAACCCGTCCAGCAGGTAGCCCTGCATGTCCAGGGGAGGCTGGATCCGCTCCAGCACCATCGCCGTGGTAATCTCGTCCGGCACTAACAGGCCGTTGTTCATGTATTCGCTGGCTTTGATTCCCAAAGGGGTACCCTTGCTCCGGTGATGCCTGAACAGGTCTCCGGAGGCTATGTGGGGAACGTCCAAGACCTCGGTCAGCTTCTTGGCCTGGGTCCCCTTTCCCGCCCCCGGGGGGCCCAGGATGATCAGCCGTTGGGGAAGGCTTCCTGCCTCTCTGCGGCCCACTTCCCCCGACTACCTCAGAAAGCCTTCGTAGTTTCTCATCATGAGCTGGGCCTCGAGCTGCCGCAGGGTGTCCAGGGCCACTCCCACCATGATGAGCATGCTGATGCTGGGCAGCAGCGCTGCCTGCACGTCCGCCAGCAGCGACGCGGGGTAGGCGACGACCGCGACGAATCCCAGGTAGAGGGCTCCCCCGACCGTGAGCCGGAGTATGACCCGGTTGAGGTACTCCTGGGTAGGCGGCCCGGGCCTGATGCCGGGGACGAACCCGCCGTTCTTCTGCAGGTTCTCGGCGAGCTGCTGCTGTTGGAACACGACCAGGGTGTAGAAGAAGGTGAAGGCCACCACCAGCACGAAGGTCAGGACCCAGTAGAGCACGTGGTCGGGGGCGAACCAGCTCTGGAACATGACGGCCACCGACCCCACCCAGTCGTCCCTGACCCCCAGGAAGTTGGCTATCGTCCCGGGCAGGATCACTATCGAGAAGGCGAATATCACGGGAATCATGCCGGCCGAGTTGATCCTGAGGGGCAGGTATGTAGCCCCCGTTTGCCGGTACATCCTCCCACCTCGGAAGATGCTTCGGCCGTACTGGACGGGTATCCTCCGGTGCGCCTCCGTAAAGATCACGATGAGGGCAATGATCCCGACCCCGGTTATCGCCAGGGCCACGACCCCCCAGAAGCTGGCCTGGTCGGTCAGGTTCTGTATGAGGGTCGGAAAGCCCGCGACGATCCCCGCGAAGATTATCAGCGAGATGCCGTTGCCGATGCCCCGCTCGGTGATCAGCTCTCCCAGCCACACCAGGAACATGGTGCCGGCAACCAGGGACGCCAGCATCGCCACGGTGCCGATCAGGTCGCCGCCCGCGCTGGGCCATACGCCGTCGATCACCCCGGCCTGCTGGACGAGCTGGAGCTGGCCGTAGCCCTGGGCCGCCGCTATGGGCACTGTGATCCAGTGGGTTATGCGGTTTATCTTCTGACGCCCGTACTCCCCCTCCCGGGACATGCGCTGCAGGCTGGGAATTACAGGCACCAGGAGCTGCATCACGATGGAGGAGGTGATGTAGGGGAACACGCCCAGCGCCGCGACGCTCAGATTACGGAGGGCGCCCCCGCTGAACAGGTCCAGGAACCCCAGGAGCTGGTTGTTGGCGAAGAGGTTGTCCAGCCGGCCCTGGTCAATGCCCGGGATCGGCACCTGGGCCATGAAGCGGAAGACGGCCAGGATAAACAGGGTGAAGAGGATCTTCGCCCGCAGGTCGGGGATGCGGAAGGAGTCGATGGCGGCCTGTAGTAGCCGTGGTCTCTCCTCCGCCTCCTGCGTTACCATCGCTAGACTACCTCGACCCCGCCCCCGGCCGCCTCTATCTTGTCCCTAGCGGACCGCGTGAACTTGTTGGCCTTGACCTGAAGGGCAACGGGCAGCTCACCGTCTCCCAGCACCTTGACCGGGTACTTGAGCTTGCGCAGGTATCCGGACTCCACCAGCCCCTCGGGGGTCACGTCGGAGCCCGCGGGGAAGGCGGCGAGGTCGCCTACCTTGATGAGGTGATACCTGGTCTTGAAGATGTTGGTGAAGCCCCGTTTCATGGGCAGTCCCTTTATCAGGGGGAGCTGCCCGCCCTCGAAGCCAGGCCGTATGCCCCGGCCCGACCGGGACTTCTGGCCCTTCATACCCCGGCCGGAGTAGCCGCCGTGCCCGCTGGCGTCGCCGCGGCCCAGCCGCTTGCGGGGGCGCCTTGCCCCCTTGGGCGGGGACACCTGGTGAGCCATCATTTCTTGGCCTTCGCTTCCTTTCCGCTATTCTTGACGGTGCGTTTTCGGCCCTTGGACCGGCCGGCGGGCTCGGGCTCCTCTATCTCTTCGACGGTCACCAGGTGGGCCACTTTGTGGACCATCCCCCGAATGGAGGGGTTGTCCCGGTGCACCACGGTCTGGTTGAGACGCCTCAGACCCAGGGACCGGACCACCTCCCGGTGTCCGGCCCGATACCCGATCTGACTCTTGGTCCACGTTATGCGGAGAAGCACCATCTTACACCCACGATCTCCAGGGAAATCTACCTGTCCGGCCTGGGGGTGACCTTGCGCTTGGCCAGCTCCTCCGCCGGGTTCCGCAGCTTCTTGAGGGCGTCCAGCGTCGCGGCCACCACGTTGATGTGGTTCCTGGAGCCAAGACACTTGGCCACTCCGTCCTTGACGCCGGCCAGGTCCAGAACCGCACGGACCACCCCGGCGGCGATTATTCCCGTACCCGCCGGGGCCGGCTTGATGAGCACCAGGGAGGCGCCCTTCCTCCCCGAGGTCTCCTGGGGTATGGTGCTGCCCTTCAATGGGACCGTAATCAGCCCCTTCTTGGCCAGGGCGTTTCCCTTCCGGACGGCATCGGGAATGGCAAGGGCCTTTCCCAGGCCCGCTCCCACGCTGCCCTCGCCGTCGCCGACCACCACCAGGGCATTGAACCGCAGGTTTCGACCGCCCTTGACCACCTTGGCGATGCGCCGGGTGAATACCACCCGCTCGTTGAGCCCGCTCGCGTCGGTCCTGTCGCCAGTCTGCCGTGGACCTATAGAAACCATCAGAAGACCAGACCTCCCTCTCTGGCACCGTCGGCAAGGGACTTGATCCTGCCGTGGTACTTGTACCCGCCTCGGTCGAACACCACCCTGGTGGCGCCCTTGGCCATGGCGCGGGTGGCGATTACGCTCCCGACGATCTTGGCGACGTCGGTCTTGGGGACGTTCTCCGAGGGCCTCAGCTCCGGCTCGTTGCTGGAGACGGCCGCGATGGTGTGGCCGTGGACGTCGTCGATGACCTGGGCGTAGATGTGCCGAAGACTCCGGAACACGCACAGCCTGGGCCTGTCGGGGGTTCCGTATACCCTCCGACGCACCCTGACGTGCCGTGCCAGCCGAAGCTTTCTGGAGTCCTTGTCTCTGGGCATCAGCTCTTCCTCGCGGCCGCCTTCCCGGGCTTCAGCCGCAGCACCTCGCCGGCGTACCGGATACCCTTCTCCTTGTAGGCGTTGGGGGGCCGTACCTTTCGGATGACGGCGGCCAGCTGGCCCACCTTCTGCTTGTCGTTGCCCTCTACGTGGATGCGGTTGTTGCCCTCCACGCTCAGGGTGACTCCCTCCAGGGGCTGGACGTCCACCGAGTGGCTGAAGCCTACGTTGAGGGTTATCCCGGCGCCCGACTGCTGGACCCTGTAGCCCACCCCCATGAGCTCCAGGGTCTTCCGGTATCCGTCGGTGGTGCCGGTGATGGCGTTGGCAATGAGAGTCCGCGTGAGGCCGTGCAGGGAGCGGTGGAACTTTCTGGCCGACTGGCGCTCCACCATTACCTCCCCGTCCTCGACCCTGACGTTCACCTCGGGATGTATGGGTTGCTTGATGGTCCCCCTGGGTCCCTTTACCGTTACCTCCGCGTAGTCCACGGTAACCTCGACCTCGGCCGGGATGGGTATGGCCTTGCGGCCCAGCCTGGACAGGGTCCTGGTGGGACCGTTCTTCGCGCCGTTACCAGACATAGCAGAGCAACTCCCCTCCGACCCCCTGGCGCCAGGCCTCCCGGCCCGTCTTGAGTCCCCACGAGGTGGACAGAATGGCGATGCCAAGGCCGCCGTAAACCCTGGGAATCTCCCCCTTACCGACGTAGACCCGTAGGCCCGGCTTGCTGATCCGTTTCAGCCCGTTGATGGCAGGCTCGCGCCCCTCCCTGTAGGCCAGATGGACCCGGAGCATGGGGCGCGGCTGGGCCCGGAGCATGTCGAAGTCCCTGATGAAGCCCTCGTCCTTCAGGATGCGGGCGATGCCCAGCTTGATCTTGGACACGGGCATCACCAGGGAGTCGTGCCTCATCCCTTGGGCGTTGCGTATGCGTGTAAGCATATCGGCGATTGGGTCTGTAACGGGCATGGTTGCTTATTCTCCGGCTACCAGCTGGCCTTCTTGACCCCGGGCAGCTCTCCATTCAAGCTTAGCTGCCTGAAGCAGATGCGGCACAGGCCGAAGTAGCGTATGTAGGCCCTGGGCCTGCCGCACTGGTGGCAGCGGTTGTGGTGGCGCACCGCAAACTTTTGGGTCCTCTTCCACTTCTGTATCTTTGAAGTCTTGGCCAACGCCTTCCCTATTCCGAACGGACGAAAGGCATTCCCAGCAGCGCGAGAAGCCGGGAAGCCTCAGCATCCGTCCTAGATGTGGTGGTCATCGTCACCTGAAAGCCGCGGATACGCTCTATTCCTCCGTAGTCGATCTCCGGGAATATGATCTGCTCCCGGACTCCCATGGAGTAGTTGCCCCGGCCGTCGAAGCTGGATGAGGGCACCCCTCTAAAGTCCCGGATGCGGGGCAGGGCCGTGTTGACCAGGCGGTCCATGAAGTAGTACATCATGTGCCCGCGAAGGGTCACGCACATCCCGATGGGATTCCCCTCTCTCAGCTTGAAGTTGGCGATGGACTTTCTCGCCTTGGTGACGATGGGCTTTTGGCCCGTCATGGCCGTAAGGTCGGCGGCCGTGCTCTCCAGGGCCCGGGCGTTGGTCAGCGCTTCCCCAAGTCCCACGTTAAGCACGATTTTCGTGAGCTTCGGCACCTGCATCACGTTCTTGTAGCTGAACTCCTTGAGCATGGCCGGGACCACCTGGGAGCGGTATAGCTCCAGGAGCCGCGGCAACGGCTTGGCGGGAGCGGCGCCGTTGGTCGCCCCGTCCTGCGCCGCCGCGTCGTCCGCGACGGCCTGCGTCTCGGGAGCGGGCTTCTTGGCCGCGGCTTTGGTGCGGCGCCCGCCCTTGGCCCCCTCGCTCTGCCGCGTCGTACTCCTCTTCTTTGACGCAGGCTTGGCGTCGGGAGCCGCTTCGGCCGGAGCTTGGGCCTCTAGTCGATCGTCTCCCTGCACCTCAGACATACCCTTACCTTCCTACCATCGTCCAGGACGTTGAAGGTTGCCCTGGTCGTCTTATCGCACTTGTTGCACACCAGCATCACGTTGGAGATGTGGATTGGCGCCTCTTTCTGGATCCGCCCCGCCTGCCTCACACCGGGCTGTGGCTTCATGTGACGGACCACCATGTTGACACCTTCGATGGTAACACGGTCCTGGGGACTCAGGACCCTGTCCACCCGGCCGGTCTTGCCCTTCTCCTTGCCGGCTATGACCATCACGGTATCGCCCTTGCGGACTTTCATTCCGTTACCTCGGGCATTTCGTTACCTCGGGCATCTCGTTCCCCGGTGCCTCAGACCACCTCGGGGGCCAGGGACACGATGCGCATGAAGCCCCGGTCCCTCAGCTCCCGGGCCACGGGCCCGAATATGCGCGTGCCCCGTGGGGTGCTCTGCTTCTCCACCACCAGCACGGCCGCGTTGTCGTCGAAGCGCACGTAGCTGCCGTCGGGCCTCCGGTACGGTTGCGCTACCCTCACTATGACGGCCCGGACCACCTCGCCCTTCTTCACCTGGGCCATGGGCGCCGCTTCCTTTACCGCCCCCACTATGATATCTCCCAGGGAGGCGTAGCGTCTCCGGCTGCTTCCCGGGATGTTGATGCACATGATCTCTTTGGCGCCGCTGTTATCGGCGACCGACAACCGGGAGAAGGTCTGGATCACTTTCGCTCCTCCTCTTCCACAGCGTCTCCCCCGCCGTCGCCGGGGCCCGGCCCGTCCTCGACTCCGCCAGCCTCCGCCTCTTCCTCTTCAGGGACGTCCTCTTCGAGCGACGCTACGGGCTCGTCCTGCTGCTCCGGCTCCTCTTCGACAGCCTCTTCTTCGTGGAGGGCCTGGGGTTCCTCGTCGTCGGGCTCGCCGTCGTCAGCCTCGTCTTCCATCTCGTCGACGTATTCGTCGTCGTCCATAGCCACGGGCACGGCTCCTGGCTCTGGCTCGGGGGCCTCTTCCGCCATCTCCACCGGATCGTCCGCTATAGCTTGGGTCGCGGCCTGCTCGCGCTCCTCGGTCAGGAGGCCCTCGTCCAGCTCGGCGGGCTTCACCTCGGCGACCTCCCGCCTCTGGACGATCTCCACCACCCGCCATTTCTTCATCCTGGACAGTGGCCGGGTCTCCTCGATCCGGACCATGTCCCCAATGCGGCACTCATTGTCGCGGTCGTGGGCGAAGAACCTTGTGATGCGACGTATGCTCTTCTTGTAGAGCCGGTGGCGCTGCTGCCATCTCACGGCGACCAGCACCGTCTTGTCCATCTTGTCGCTGACGACCTCGCCGAGCCGTACCTTACGCCTCCCATCGGGCATCTATTTCACCCCTGCCTCTCGCTCTCGTGCCACGGTGATTAGGCGTGCGATGTTCTTCCTGGCGGTCCGGATTTGCGCCGTGTTGCCGAGCTGCTTGGTTGCCACCCGGAAACGAAGGTTCAGAAGCTCCTTGCGGGAGTCTTCCAGCTCCTTGTGGAGCTCCTCGTCGGTGAGCTGTCTTATCTCGTGGGCTCGCATGTGGCTCTACTCCGGGGCCCTTCCACCCCTGTGATCGTACCCGTCTACCCGGCCTCGGCGAGAGCGGCGTCCCGCTTGATGGCCTTGGTGGCAATGGGAAGCTTGTGGGCGCCCAGGCGCAGCGCCTCCATGGCCAGGTCCTCCCGGACTCCGCCCACCTCGAAGAGCATCCGCCCGGGCTTCACCACTGCCACCCAGTGGTCCACGGCGGCCTTTCCGCCGCCCATACGGGTCTCGGCGGGTTTCTTGCTGACACCCTTGTCGGAGAACAGCCGCACCCATACCTGGCCGCCCCTCCTGAGGTGGCGGGTTATGGCGATACGGGCGGCCTCGATCTGCCGGGCGGTTATCCAGTGGGCCTCCAGGGCCTTGAGTCCGAACTCGCCGAAGTCCAGGCTGTTGTTGGAGGTGGCTTTTCCTCGCCGGTGTCCCCGGTGCATCTTGCGGTACTTGACGCGCTTAGGTTGCAACATCGACTGCCTCCTCGGTGGCCTCTTCCTCCTCCGCGGGCTCGTCCGAAGGTATGGTTACCTCGATGGTCTCCAGCTCCTCCGCCCGCTCCTCGGGAGGAGGCGGAAGGATATCCCCCTTGTAGATCCACACCTTGACACCGATGCACCCCATCATCGTGCGCGCCTCGGTGATGCTGTAGTCAATGTCGGCCCGGAGGGTATGCAGGGGCACCCGGCCCTCCATGTACTTCTCCCGGCGGGCGATCTCCGACCCGGTGATGCGCCCCTTGACTATGACCTTTATGCCCTTGGCCCCCGCCTGCATCGCCCTCTGGGCGGCCTGACGCATGGCCCTTCGATAAGAAACCCGGCGCTCCAGCTGGTCGGCGATGTTCCTTGCCACCAGGTAGGAGTTGAGCTCGGGCTGGGATATCTCCATTATGTTGAGCTGTATCAGTTTGTTTGTGATGCCCTCCAGCCGGCTCCTGAGCCTCTTGACCCGCTCCCCGTCCCTGCCAATGAGTATGCCTGGGCGGGCCGAGTGGACGTTCACCACGATGTCCTGGGCGCCCCGGTCGATCTCCGTGCGGGCGATCCCGGCGTTGGAAAAGCCGCGGTACTCGCTTTCGATGGCGTGGCGTATCTGGAGGTCCTCCAGCACCAGGGTGCGGTAGTCCCGGCCGTTGGGGGCGTACCAGTGGGTCTGCCAGTCCTTGACGATGCCGAGCCTGAACCCTATGGGGTGAGTCTTGTGGCCCATCTAGGAGACCTCCTCCTCGTCCACGACCACGGTCACGTGGCTGGAGCGCTTGGTGATGCGCCCGACCCGTCCCCGGGCCCTGGGGCGGAACCTCTTGAGGGATGGCGCCTGGTCGGCCACCACCTTTACGATCACCAGGCCGTCGGGGTCCATCAGCAGGTTGTTCTCGGCGTTGGCAGAGGCGGAGCGCACGGTCTTGGCCACCACCCTCGCCCAGGGGGACGGCAGAAGTCCCAGGGTGTCCAGGGCGTCGTTGACCTTCATGCCTCGCACCAAGTCCATTATGGGCTTGAGCCTCTTGGGAGAGGCCCCCACGTTCCTGGATACTGCTTTGACTTCGGGCACGGGCGCTCTCTCCGACTACCGGCGTCCCAGCGAGGATGTTCGCTCCGACCGGGCTACGTGGCCGCGGAAGGTGCGGGTGGGGGCAAACTCACCCAGCTTGTGTCCCACCATGTTCTCGGTTATGAACACCGGAACGTGCCTCCGGCCATCGTGCACCGCGATGGTGAGCCCGACCATCTCCGGCATTATCGTGGAGGCCCGGGACCAGGTGCGTATCACCGTCTTGATGCCCGCGTGCTGGACGGCCATCACCTTCTTCTCCAGCTTCGGATGGACGTAGGGACCCTTCTTGGTGGACCTGGACATCCCTTACCTCCTCCCCCTGCCTCGCACGATGAAGCTGCTGCTGTTCTTCTTCTTTCGACGGGTCTTCAGCCCCATGGCGGACTTGCCCCAGGGGGTCTTGGGGCCGGGCATTCCCACCGGGGACCTGCCTTCCCCACCGCCGTGGGGGTGGTCCCTGGGAGTCATGGCGACGCCGCGTACCTGGGAACGGCGTCCCTTGTACCGGTTCTTTCCGGCCTTGCCCAGCTTTACGTTCTTGTGGTCAGGGTTTCCGACCTGGCCCACCGTCGCCCGACAGTCTACCAGCACCCGCCTGATCTCTCCCGAGGGTAGGCGGATGAGCACGTAGGGGTCCTCCCTGGAGAGCACCTGGGCCGCCACGCCGGCGCTCCGGACGATCTGGCCGCCGCGCCCGGGCGTCAGCTCCATGTTGTGGACCAGGGTGCCCGCGGGGATGTGGCGGAGGGGCAGGCTGTTCCCGGGCTTGATCTCCGCCCGGGGGCCCGATTCCACCCGGTCTCCCACGGTCAGCCCGATGGGGGCGAGAATGTACCGCTTCTCTCCGTCCACGTAGTGGATGAGGGCAATGCGCGCCGACCTGTTGGGGTCGTACTCGATGGAGGCCACCTTGCCGGGGATGCCGGTCTTGTCCCGTTTGAAGTCGATTACCCGGTACGCCCGCTTGTTGCCGCCGCCCCGGTGCCGGACGGTTATCCTTCCACTACGGTTGCGCCCCGCCTTGTTGGTCAGGGGGCTCAGCAGGGACTTCTCCGGCTTTTTCCGGGTTATCTCCTCGAAGGACGGCCATGCGGCACGCCTGGTGCCGGGGGTCATGGGCCTCAGGTTTCGGAGAGGCATTCTCTACACACCCTCGATGATCTGGATTCTGTCGCCGGGCCGCAACGACACCAGCGCCTTCTTGGTGTCGGGCCGCTTCTTGAACCGTGGACCGAAGCGCTTGGACTTGCCGCGGACCATGATGACGTTCACGCTTACGACCTTCACGTCGAAGGTTGCCTCCACGGCGCTCTTTATCTCCACCTTGTTGGCCCTCCGGTCCACCTGGAAGGCGTACTTCCCCCGCTCCTGGAGGATGGTGCTCTTCTCGGTTATGAGGGGGGCTATCAGTACTTGGCTGGGCTCCATCTACTCACCCTCGGCCTGCGCGCCGCGGCCCTTCCGGGGACGGCGGAGGCGGTCGCCCGCCCAGAGCTGCTCGGCCCGCCGGGCGGCGTCCAGGGTCATCACCACCCGGTCTCTCCGCAAGATCTGTTCGGCGTTCAGGAGGTTCACCGGAGTGGTCCACACCTTCTCCAGGTTCCGCGCGGAAAGGACCACGTTGGTGGCCGTCCCGTCGGTGACGATCAGCGTCGACCTGCCGGCTCCCAGGCTGGACAGTATCTCCGACATCCCCTTGGTGCTAGGGCCGTCGATGGTCAGGTCGTCCACCAAGATCAGCTTGTCGGCGCGGACCTTGTCCGAGAGAACGCACCGCAGCGCGCGCCGCCGCATCTTCTTGGGCATGTCCCGACGGTGGTCCCGGGGATGGGGACCGAACACCACGCCGCCGTGGCGCCATTGGGGAGCCCTGATGCTGCCCTGCCGAGACCGGCCGGTGTACTTCTGGGGCCAAGGCTTACGGCCGCCGCCGGAGACCTGGGCCCGGGTCTTGGTGGCATGCGTGCCCTGACGCCTGTTCAGCCCGTACATCACCATGGCCTGGTGGACCAGGACCTTGTTCATCTCCACGCCGAAGAGGTCGTCGCTCACCTCGGCGGTGTCGACGACGTCGCCGCGCTGACTTCTAACCGGCAGCTCCAAGATTCTCCACCCTAACGGCAAGGGCCCGCGGCACGTCCGCAGTCCCCTACTTCACCTTCTTGATAACGATCAGATCGTTGGGGGCGCCGGGCACCCCACCCTTCAGGAACAGGAGGTCTCGCTCCGCGTCCACGTCCACCACCTCCAGGTTCTTCACGGTGACCCGGACGGCCCCGGTGTGACCCGCCATCTTCTTGCCCTTGAACACCCGGCCCGGATACGTGCCGGCTCCGATGGAGCCCGGCGCCCTCGCCCGGTCCGACTGTCCGTGGGTCCGCGGCCCGCCGTGGAACCCATGCCGCTTCATGCCGCCCTGGAATCCGAGGCCCTTGGAGGTGCCCACCACGTCGACCTTCTCCCCGCTCTCGAACAGGTCGACCTTGATCTGCTGGCCCACCTCCAAGTCTTCGGTCCCGTCCACCGCGAACTCCCGCAGGTGACGGAACAGCCCGGCCCGGCCGAGGTGCCCCCTCATGGGCTTGTTGAGGCGCTTCACGGACCCGTAGCCGACCTGCGCGGCCTGGTATCCGTCCCGCTCCACCGTCTTGACCTGGGTGACGGCGCACGGGCCCGCCTGTATCACCGTCACGGGCACCACCCGGCCCTCGGGGGTGAAGACCTGCGTCATGCCCACCTTCTTGCCCAACATTCCCTTGATCACGCGGAGACCTCCAGCGGCTCCCGTGGATCGAGGCGGGCCTGTGCATGGTGTACGAAGAGGGTCATGTCACACTACAGCTTGATGGAGATGTCGACGCCCGCCGGGAGGTTTAGCCTGGTCAGAGCGTCGATAGTCTTGGACGTGGGGTCCACGATGTCGATCAGGCGTTTGTGCGTCCTGATCTCGAAGTGCTCCCGGGAGTCCTTGTCCACGTGGGGGGACCGGATTACGCAGAACCGCCGGATGTGGGTCGGCATGGGCACCGGCCCGGCAACCATGGCTCCCGTACGCTCCGCGGTCTCCACGATCTGCCCCGCCGACAGGTCCAGGGACCTGTGGTCGAAGGCCCGTAGCACGATCCTGATCTTCTGGCTAGTCGTCATCTCTACACGCCCAGCTTAACGCCGTGGACCATCTCTGCCAGGATGCTCTCCGGCACGGGTTCATAGTCCCGGAACTCCATAGTATAGCTCGCCCTCCCCTGGGTAACGGAGCGAAGCGTCGTGGTGTAGGCGAAGGTCTCCGCTAGAGGCATCAGGACCCTGATCACCTGTATCCCCTCCTGGCCCTCTATGTTCCTGATCTGGCCTCGCCTGGAACTCAGGTCCCCCAGCACGTCACCCAGGAACTCTCCGGGGGTCACTACCTCCATCTCCATGACCGGCTCGAGGAGTATGGGGCTCGCCTTCTTCACGCCGTCCCTGAAGGCGATGGTCCCGGCGGCCTTGAAGGCCATCTCCGATGAGTCCACCTGATGGAAGGACCCGTCCACCAGGCGGACCTTGACGTCGATCAACGGGAACCCGCCCAGGGGGCCGTTCTCCACCGCCTCCTTGACGCCCCGCTCGACGGCCGGGATGTACTCGCGGGGGATCGCGCCTCCGTGGATCAGGTTCTCGAACAGGAACCCTTCTCCCCGGTCCCTGGGCTCTATCTCCAGCCATACGTGGCCGTACTGTCCCCGGCCCCCCGTCTGGCGGACGAAGCGCCCCTCGATCTTAACGGGGGCGGTAATGGCCTCCCGGTACGCGACCTTGGGCTTGCCGACGTGGGCATCAACGTTGAACTCCCGGCGGATGCGGTCCACCAGCACCTCCAGGTGCAGCTCACCCATACCGGAGATCAACGTCTGGCCGGTCTCCTGGTCGTAGCGCAGCTCGAAGGTGGGGTCTTCCTCCGCCAGCTTGGTCAGGGCGTAGGTCAAGCGGTCCTGGTCCGCCCTGGTCATGGGCTCGATGGACACCGACAGCACCGGCGATGGGAACTGGGGAGGCTCCAGCACAACCGGGGCATCCCGGGTGCAGATGGTGTCTCCCGTGAAGGTGTTCTTGAGCCCCACGGCCGCGCAGATGTTCCCCGCCTCCACCGACTCGGACTCCTCCCGGTGGTTCGCGTGCATCTGCAGCACCCGACCCATGCGCTCCCTCTGGTCCCGGGTCGTGTTGATCACCGAGGACCCGGCCTTCAACGTACCGGAGTACACTCTCAGGTAGACGAGCCGTCCCACGAAGGGGTCGGTGGTCACCTTGAAAGCGAGGGCCGACAAGGGAGCGTCCGATCTGGCCTCCCGGATCACCTCCTGGTCCTTGCCCACGAGAGTGCCGGTGACGGCGGGCACCTCGGCCGGGGAGGGGAGGTAGTCCACGATGGCGTCCATCACGGCGTGGATGCCCATGCCCGCCAGGGCGCTGCCGCACACCACGGGGACCAGGCGGCCTCCGATGGTCGCCCTGCGCAGGGCAGCCCGCAGCTCGTCGACGGGGAGGGCCTCGCCTTCCAGGTACCGGATCATCAGGCCTTCGTCAGTCTCGACGATCTTCTCGATCATGGCCTCCCGGTGCGACTCGAACTCTTCCCGGTCCTCCTGGGGTATCGGCGACGGCTCCGGCCGCGACCCGTTGCTCTTGTCGGACGCCCCGCTAAAGAAGAGGGCGTGGCCTTCCAGGAGATCGACCACACCCTTGAACACGGTGTTTTCCAGCAGCGGAAGCTGAATGGGCACGGGATTCGCCTTGAGCCTGTGGCGGATCGTGTCGACGGTCCTCTCCAGGCTGGCCCCGGCCCGGTCCATCTTGTTTACAAAGCATATCCTGGGGACGTTGTAGTTGTCCGCCTGGCGCCAGACCGTCTCGGACTGGGGCTGCACGCCCGCCACCGCGTCCAGCACGACGATGCCGCCGTCCAACACCCTCAGGCTCCGCTCCACCTCGGCGGTAAAGTCCACGTGTCCCGGGGTGTCGATGATGTTGATGCGCAGGTCGTTCCAGTAGCAGGTGGTGGCGGCGGCCGTTATGGTGATGCCCCGTTCCCGCTCCTGGGGCATCCAGTCCATGACGGTGGTGCCCTCGTCCACCCCGCCGACTCGGTGGATTCTTCCAGCCAGATAGAGCACCCGCTCGGTCACGGTCGTCTTGCCCGCGTCGATGTGGGCTATGAAGCCAATGTTGCGTATGTCGCCTATGCGAAAGCTCTCGGACATGGTTTCCGTACCTCGGCTAACCGGACCCGGGACCCTTGAATGCCATCGGAGAGACCCTTACCACCTGTAGTGTACGAAGGCCCGGTTGGCCTCCGCCATACGGTGCAGCTCTTCTCTTCGCCTTACGGCGGCGCCCTCTCCCCTGGAGGCATCCAACAGCTCGGCAGCCAGCTTGCGCACCATGGGCATCCCCTGGCGCGCCCTGGCCGATCGGATGATCCACCGGATGGCCAGCGCCTCGCTGCGGTTGGCACGCAGCTCAGTGGGCACCTGGTAGGTGGCGCCTCCCACTCGCCGGGGCTTAACCTCCAGCAGAGGGGTGGCGTTCTTCATCGCCTGATTGAACACTTCCAACGGCTCCCTCTTGGTGTTCTCCTCCACCAGGTCGAGGGCTCCGTAAACGATGCGCTGGGCAACGGTCTTCTTGCCCCTCATCATTATCTTGTTGATGAAACGGCTCAACTCCACGCTGTTGAAGCGGGGGTCGGCCTGCACACGGCGTTTCTCTGAGCGTCTTCTTCTGGACATTGATTCACCTGGAAGGCGGGGCGGCGTCTACGCGATTACGTGGAAAGCCGTATCAGATCCCGGCTGCAGCTCCCCTGCCCCTCTCGGACCCGTACTTGCTGCGTCCCCGCCGCCGGTCCTGCACGCCCTCGCAGTCCAGGGCGCCCCGGACGATGTGGTAGCGCACGCCGGGCAGGTCCTTGACCCTGCCGCCCCGCAGAAGGACCACTGAGTGCTCCTGCAAGTTGTGGCCCTCGCCTCCGATGTACGCGGTGACCTCGAACCCGTTGGTAAGCCTCACCCGCGCGATCTTCCTGAGCGCCGAGTTGGGCTTCTTGGGGGTCATCGTGCGGACCTGGACGCAGACGCCGCGCCTTTGGGGAGCTCCGGGGCCCCAGACCACGCGATTGCGAAGCGAGTTCTGGAGCCAGTGCATCGCAGGCGCCTTGGTCTTGGACCGGGACTTCTTGCGTCCCTTCCTTACGAGTTGGCTAACGGTTGGCATACCACTTCCTTCGACGCACCTTGCGCCGCTCAGGTACTTTAACAACATTGCTGGCCCTTGTCAACCGAATTTCGCATCCGTCAACGACCAGATGGCAGCGGGGCCACCGCCGCCCCCGGAGGGCAGTCTCATCCCTTCCAAGACGCCATCCGTCGTGCTAGTCTACTGGCACGCCTCTCGTGCGGGAGCGCGGGCACAGCGCAGGTCCGTCGCTCCGGCGGGGCGCCCGCCAGGGAGAATAGGGGTTCGTCGATGTCGATGAGGGACCGCGGGTTCACGAGAAGGGACATTCGCGGCGGCTCGGGGGCCGGGGCCGAGGTCGCAAGCGAGCACTTCGACGAGATGATAGGCACCGTGGAGCTGTACATCTACCGGCACCCCAGCAAGAAGATCAAGGGCTACACGGCGTTGAAGTCCACCCTGGAGGCCCAGGGATGCGAGGTGGACCTGACAGCCGCCGGAGCCAGCCCGGTGGGCAAGGGCTACGAAGCCATCAGGATTGCCAACAATGGGGCGGAGATACCCACGCCGCTGCTCCGGCGGGCCCACGGCTGGGCCCACCAGCGGAACTTCCTCCACATGTTCTACAAGAGGGGCTGACCCGGGTTAGGTGGTCAGCATCCGGTAAATGGTGGGGAGGCGCTCGGGTAGGGTCCAGATGTTGTCCAGCACCTCGTAGCTCATATCCCCGCACATGGTCTTCAGGTAGTCATGCCCCGCCTTGTCCACGGTCAGGCAGAAGGGTGTGACGTCCTTCCGCTTGGCCTCCACCAACGCCATGTGCGTATCGTGGACAGCGTACTCCTTCTCGACCCCTTCACGGCTGTAGCCCCTGTCCTGGGGCCTGCCGTCGCTGATGAGGAACAGTATCTTGGTCTTGGCCTCCTGGGCCTCCAGCTTGGACGTGGCGTGCCTGAGGGCCGGCCCCATCCGCGTGGCGTGCATCGGCGTCACCTTGTCGATGCGGCGCTTGATCTTGTCCTGGAAGGACTCGTCGATGTCCTTTATGACATAGAACTCCACGTTTTCCCTGCCGTACCCGGAGAACCCGTAGATACCGTAGGTATCGCCGATGGTCTCCAACGCCTGCATCAGCAGGGCGGTGCTCTCCTTCTCCAGGTCGATGATACGCTTGTAGTGGCGGCGTACCAGGCCTTCCCGCCGGGACCTGAGCCACATCATGTACTCCACCGGGTCGTCGGGCGCGTCGTGGTCGTCCACCGTAGGGCGGCCCTCGTCGATGGCCTCGGCGGTGGAAGCGCTCATGTCCAGTAGAAACACCACCGCCACGTCCCGCTCCAGCTTGTTCCGGCGCCACCATATCTTCTCCGAGGGGGTGGTACCCCGCTTGCGGTCGATTGTCGCCTCGATGGCCGCGTCCAGGTCCAGGTCCTCGCCGTCGATGACCCGCTTGACCTTCCGGAAGCTCTCGGGCACCACCAGCTCGAACTGACGCCGGATATCGCTGGACAGGGAGGCGAAGTTGCGCACCGTGTCGTTGTAGAAATTGATATCGCCTTCGTCCACGTTCTTCTCGCGGACGATGCACCACTTGGGCTTGTAGTCATCGGCCCGGAAGTCCCACTCGTCGTACACCTGGGACCTGGGCTCCTTGGCCTCCAGGGCGCCGCCCTGCTCGTCCTCGTGGACCATGGGCCCGTGGCCCTGGCCAGGCTGGGAAGAGGGGGGAGGCACGCCCGCCTCCTTCATGATGTTCTGGGCGAACATCCCCATGGCGTCCTGAAGCTCGGCGGCCTCGGGGTCCAGGTCCAGCTCAGGGTTGTCCTTCAGGAGCTCCTCCAGCATCTCTTTGGTTATCGGCTGGGACTCCCCGTCCACATCCTGGGACGGCTCCATGCGCAGCCGGTTGAGGAGCTGTACCAGCTCGGGCTTGAAGTCCCCGCGAAAGTCCACCTGCTCCGGGGACTCGTACTCCTCTTCCTCCCCCTCCTGGCCCTCGCCTTCCTCCTGGGAGCCCTCCTTGTCCTGTTGGAGCTGTTGCATCAGCTCCTGGAACTCCTCCTCGGAGAACTCCTCCTGGTTGTCGAAGTCCTGGGGCTCGAACTCCTCGGGAGACTGGGGCTCGTTGGGAAGCTCGGAGAGTATCTTGTAGACGCGTATCGTAGCCTCGGCGGTGTCCTCGACGGTGGCGTCGACGTGTAGCAGCCGCTTGAATACCTTTGCCAGGACCCGGGCCGTCTTGACGTGCTTCTTGGGCACGGGCACGGCCTTGAGCTGCTCCAGGCTTAGGCGCACCAGCAGCTCCACCATGCACTGGAGCAGGGGCATCTCGTCTATGGCGGGCCGCTCGGCCAGGGCGTCGCCCTGCACCTGCCTGTAGCTCCGCACTATGCCCGCGTACTCCGCCTTGACCCGGTAGTCCAGCCTACCGTCCTCCAGGATGGTGAAAACGTCCAGGGCCAGCTTCCGGTCGTCGAAGAGGTTGAAGAACCTGCCCATGTCCGTGACGAACCCGCGCTCGGCGCTGGCGGCGTCGTCCTCAGTTTGTTCGACGACGGGGCCCAGGGCCTCCTGAAGCCGCTGGACCGCCCCCGCGACGGACTCCTTCTCCATGGCGGGCCGCAGGTCGTCGAACAGCAGCGAAGGGAGCTCGAAGTTGAACCCAAAGCTCTCGAACTCCAGGTGGGCCACCTGGTGCGTGGACACTACCTTGAACCACCCGAAGTTCTCGTTCTTGGAGGGGTACCGGTCCACCACCGGAGGGAGGTACACCTTGCTCCCCTCGGTGGAGGCGGCCGACTCGGATACCCAGCCTATGCCCTTGTGGGCCAGCTCGGCGCTGCTCATTATCTCGATGGAGGAGCCCGACAGCATCCGGCAGTAGAGGCGCATGACGCCCTTGACCCGGTCCAGCTCCTGGCTGGACGACAGGGTCTCCAGAAGCTGCTCGGAGGTGTTGGACTCTATCTTGAAGTAGGCCAGCCCTCCGTCTGGGTTCTCCTTGAGCAGGCGCACGCCCTCCTGGAACCACACGTCCAGCTGGTTCAGGGTGACCCGGTTCAGAACCGTGTTCAGGCTCTTCAGGAAATGGGGCACCGCCTGGGGCGTAATGGCCAGCAGGGTCTCGCACAGGTCCAGGATGTACCGCTGGGACTGGTTGTTGACCTGGGTCAGGGACTGGGAGCCCTCCAGCAGGAACGACGCCGTCTCCCGTTGCCCTCCCTTGGTCAGTCGCTCCGCCAGCCGCAGGAACCTGCTCCGCTGGCTCTCCTCGACCTGGGGAAGGACCCGGCCCGACACCTCCAGGCAGGCCTTCACCTCCCGCCAGCTCCCCTCGGCCAGGGCCCGCCCCATGGACAGGAAGGCCTCCCGCTCCCGACCCATCTGGGGCAGTACGTTCCGCCCCAGGACCAGGCACTCGGACGCCACGTCGTAGGACTTGGTGGACAGGGCCTCCACCAAAGCGGCGAACACCTCCACGTCCCAGAAGGGCAGGCTTCTGATGAGCTGGGGGCTCACGTCGAAGAATCTGGATGCCAGCGTGCTGGACTTCCACGTTCCCTTGTACAGGCTCCGGCCCAGGCCGGCCCACCGGGGGATGTACTGGGTCCTGAGGCTGGCAGCCACTTCGGGGCTGGCCTTGAAGTAGGAGCAGGCCAGGGCGGGGGAGTCCTGGGCCAGGTAGGTCCCGCACCTGGCCCACTGCATGAAGGAGAGAAAGGGAAGGAACTTGGCCACTTCGGGGCCGGCGCGCAGGTACTCGACCGCCGCCTCCCATGAGCGGGCCGTCTGGCTGGCGATGGTCACGCCCTCCACGGCCCAGGCCTGTACCTCCTCCTCCTTGAAGGCCAGGGTCATGGCCTCCTTGGCGATCCTGTACTCCTCGATCACCGAGGCGGGGAGCTTGGCCAGGTCCGCCTCTATCTCCGCCAGGGTCGCAGGCCGGGGGTCTCCGGGGCCGGTACTCAATTCGCTACCCCCTTTTTCCACCATGTCCCGGGCTCCGCCATGTCCCGGGCTCCGCCGTGTCCCGGGGAAACAGGTCGAGAAACTGCTCCACTATCTGCGCCGTGGCCCCGAATATCATGTGGTCCCCGAAGGTGTAGCAGTACCGCTTCTCGGTCACGCCGTTCATCCACCGCACCTCCTGTCGCCGGTTGTCCGGGTCCAGCAAGCCCTCGACCGGCACCTCCAGCACCTCGGCTATCTCGATGGAGCTGGGCTCGAAGGGGTAAGGGTAGGGGATGGTCCCGACGTACACGCGGACGCCGAACCGGCTCCTCGTGGCGATGTCGTCCAGCTCTCCCAGGACGGTGACGTCGGCGGGGTCTATTCCCATCTCCTCACTGGTCTCCCGGAGGGCCGTGTCGCGGAAGTCCAGATCCTCGGGGTCTCGGGCTCCGCCCGGGAAGGATATCTCCCCCTTGTGGTGCTCCACGTCCTGGGTGCGCTTGTTCAGGAGGATGCAGTACTCGCCCTCCTTCTGGTAGAGGAGGACCATGACCGCAGCGGGCATGAGAGACTCGTCGTCCACCGACTTCTTCTCACGCCCCGATAGGACTTGCCTTACAGCTTCAATGGTGGGGTCCGTCGTATCATCCATGGCGGGAGACGGCAAGGGCCCGAAAGCCGCCCCCTGCATCCCTACTCGAATATCGAGGAGACGACCTCTTCCACGCTCCTGTGGATCTCCTCGTCATCGGTCAACGCCCACACGATGGCCACGTGGGCCGCCCTTCTGGGGGCCACTCCCTGGGCGATGAGCTTGCCGGCGTAGATCAGAAGCCTGGTGCTGGCCCCCTCCTTGACACCGTGCTCCTTCAGGTTCCGGACCTTCTCCCCCAGCTTGGCCAGCCGCTCGGCGTCCTCCTTGCCGCACAAGCTCTCGCGTTGGACGATCTCCGCCTCCACGTCCCTCGGCGGGGGGCCGAACTCCAAGGCGATGAACCGCTGGCGCGTGCTGTGTTTCAGGTCCTTCAAGGCGCTCTGATAGCCGGGATTGTAGGAGATCACCAGCAGGAACCGCTCGCTGGCCTCCAGCAGCTCGCCCTTCTTGTCCATGGGAAGGATGCGCCGGTGGTCGGTAAGGGGATGGATGAGTACGGTGGTGTCCTTCCTGGCCTCCACCACCTCGTCCAGATAGCAGATGCCTCCGGACTTCACCGCTTTCGTCAGAGGGCCGTCCATCCACTTGGTGCCCTCGGCCTCCAGCAGATACCTTCCCACCAGGTCGCTGGCGGTCAGGTCCTCGTGGCATGCGATGGTCACCAGCGGTATGCTGCTCCCGTTGGACGCCGCCTTGCCCCTCTTCTTGACCACCGTGAGGGGCCGTCCCAGCCTCCAGGCCATGTGCTCTATGAACCGGGTCTTGCCGCACCCGGTGGGCCCCTTCAAAAGTACGGGTAGCTGGGCGGCGTAGGCCGCCTCGAAGAGCTCCACCTCGTCCCCGACGGCCCGGTAGTAGGGCTCCTGCTGGATGGTGTACTCTTCGATGGCGAACTCTTTGAACGCGGTGCTGGTTCCACTTGCCATGCCTAACCGACCTTTCCGCCTACCTTGCTTTGGCACAACGCCTCCACCTCACGCCTCAACTCCTCCAGGCTTCCGGAGTTATGCACCACCACCTGCGCGTGCCTTGACCTCTCCTCGAAGGGCATCTGCGCCTGAACGCGGCTCCGGACCTGTTCTTCCGTCAGCCCGTTTCTGCGCATCAGCCGCTCTTCCACCTGCTCGCCCGTGGAATGGGTGACCCACACCTCGTCCACCAGGCCTTCCCACCCGGCCTCTATCAACAGGGCCGCCTCCAGGACCACCAGGTCGACTCCCTGCCCGCGGAGCCCCTCGATCCGCTCCCGGATGATACCGGCCATCCTGGGATGCATGATGGCGTTGAGGGCGCTCATGGCCTGGGGGTCGTTGAAGACAATGGCGCCCAGCCGCTTCCGGTCTATCTCCCCGTTGGGACCGAGCACCCGCTCGCCGAAGATGTCCACGACTTCGCGCCATATGGCGGTGTTGGGGGTGTACGCCTCGTGCCCCACACGATCGGCGTCAATGACCTCCGCGCCCAGCTCTCTCAGGATACGGGAAACCTCGCTCTTCCCTGTGCCGATACCTCCCGTGAGGCCTATAACTAGCATATCTTCCCTTTGGGCTGGGAGGTTCCAGACATTCTACCAACCCTAGTTAGGCGGGTCAACCGCGGTCTCCTCGCCCTCGCCCAGGCGTATGATGACCTCGCCGTACCGCTCCATATAGCACTCCTTGAGCCTCCGGAACCTGGCCTGGTACTCCTCGGTGTTGATGGGTCTCGTCGTCATTATGGTGGCGTCTTCCCGGTTGTCGGTGTAGTACGCCTTTCGAATGCCCACCTTCTCGAAGCCGTACTTCAGGTACAGGGACTGGGCGACGTGATTGGAGACGCGGGCCTCCAGGCTGACCACCGAGGAGCCGCTGGCCATGGCCAGCTCCAAGCAGCCTATGATGAGCAGCTCGCCCACGCCCCTCCCTCTCCACGACTCGGAAACGGCCACGGCGGTTATGTGGGCCTCGTCGGCCATGAACCACAGGCCCAGAAATCCCACGATGGACTCGGCCTCCGGTCCCGCAGCGGGATCGGGGACCCCGTTGGTCAGCCGGGCCTTGAGACCATCGAGGACTCGTCCCAGCAGCCCGCCCGACACCGGGTCCCGCGGCGGGGGCGGGACGGCCTCCCGGTCCTGATGGACCTCCCGGAGGGAGCCGGTGTCCATCGCCACCAGATACTTCGCCCGGCGGTTCTCCAGCTCTCGCTTGAAGGGAGTGGCGGGCCAGAGGGTGGGAAAGGCCTGTCTCTCGATCTGTGAGACCCGGCTTATGTCCTCGCGCCTCAGGGGGCGGATCTGAACGTCCATGGCTGCGCGACGCCTTGGGAGCGACGGACTCATTCTATCACAGCACCCTGTCGCAACAGCACCCTGCCATCACGGGACTCGACGGAAACGGGAGACGCCGGACCGGCGCCACTTCAGGCGGAACGCCGCCCCCTTCCCCGGCGGGCCCCTTTTCCGGCGGGCCCCTTTTCGGGAGGAGAGGTATGTGCTAGTCTTCTCGTGCGACGGCGCACCGGCCGGACACGCCCAACGACAGCACTGCAGGAGGGATGGAGAGTTGATCTACGACGTGCGCATCTACGACTTCAAACCGGGCACCGTGGACCAGTACATGGCCGCGGTCCGCGAGTTAGGGCTGCCCATCCGCGAGTCCCACGGCATCAGGCTCGCCGGATGGTACTACGGCGAGGTCGGAACCCTGAACCAGGTCATACACATATGGGAGTACGCCGACATGGCCGACTTCGAGAAGAAGTCCGAGGAGGTGCGCCAGGACCCGCGTTGGTTCGGGGAGTACGTCCCCCGGGTCCAGCCGTTGCTGGTTGCCCAACGTAACCAGATCATGAACGGCCCGGACTTCTTCCCCAGGCCCTCCTAGACGGGCCATCCCCGGTGGGCGGCCTCTCGGCACTCCCGGTGTCTAACTCTCCGCCACCACCGGGTTGGACAGGACGCCGATGCCCTCGATGTCTATCTCCACCGTGTCCCCCGCCTGGAGGTGCGCGGGTTCGCCCGGGGTCCCCGTGAAGATCATGTCCCCCGGCTCCAGGGTCATGCGCCGGGACGTCCATTCGATAATCGTCGGTATGTCGAAGATCAGGTAGGTGGTGCTCTCGGCCTGCACCTCCTTGCCGTTGACCCGCGCCCGGAGCATGACGTTGCCGGGGTCCAGCTCGTCGCTGATGTAGGGCCCCACCGGCGAGAAGGTGTCCGACGACTTGGCCCGCCACCACTGGCCGTCGCCCCGCTGCCACTCCCGCCCGCTCACGTCGTTGCCGCAGGTGTACCCCAGGATGTACCGGGCCGCCTCCGCCTTGGATACGTTCCGGCAACGGCTCTTGACTACGATGACCAGCTCCGCCTCCTCGTCCAGGGTCTCTATGTCGTTGGGACGGACGATGGCGTCCCCCGGTCCTATCATGGACGACGTGGTCTTGATGAATATAAGGGGCTGCTGGGGGGCCGGGCGGTCGTGGAGGTGGCTGGAGTAGTTGAGGCCCACCGCCAGCATCTTCGACGGCTGGGTCGGCGCCAGGAGCTTCACCTCCGAGACCGGATGCGTGTGGTCGGTAACCTGATACTCCTCGAATGGCGTGGTGGTGATCTCCCTCAGGGTATCGCCGTCCACCACCCCGTAGCTCACCTGGCCGTGGGCCAGGTACCGCGCGAACTTCATCGTGTGCTCCTTTCCAGGTGTCCTCCGACAGTCATCCCGGCGCGTATATTACTCCAACCGCATCCGGGCGTCAAAGCCGGGCCGCCGGGGCCCGTGGGCATGTGTGGTAGGATGTACCGGGTCAACCATAGCCGCACCCGCCGCGGTGCCATACAGGAGACAAGCTGGATGAAGGCAGCCGTCATTCACGAACTGGGGACCGAGGAGGCGTTCCACTACGAGGACGTGGAGGACCCGCAGGCGGGGCCGCGGCAGGTCCTCGTGCGGATCAAGGCTGCCTCCATCAACCGGGGCGACCTGGGCCGCAGGGAGGGCTCCTACCGCGGCGTCACGGCCGCGGCCAAGCTGCCGCTGATCCTCGGCTGGGACGTTTCGGGCGTCATCGAGTCCGTCGGCGAGGAGGTGCGGGACCGCCGCGTGGGCCAGAAGGTGGTGGCCACCCTGGCTTCCGGAGGGTACGCCGAGCTGGCCGCCGTGAGCGCCCGCGGCACCGTGCCCTTTCCGGACACCCTCTCCTTCGAGGAGGCCGCCAGCGTACCCATCGTCTTCCTCACATCCTGGTTCGCCCTCCTCAAGGTGGCCGGCCTCCAGGAGGGCGAGACGGCTCTGGTCCATTCCGCCGGCAGCGGGGTCGGGATGGCCGGCATCCAGATCGCCAAATACGCCGGGGCGCGGGTGATCACCACCTCCAGCTCCGGGGACAAGCTGGACAGGGCCCGGGAGCTGGGCGCCGACGACGGCGTCAACTACCGCCAGGAAGACGTGCTGGACCGGGTCATGGCCTTGACCGAGGGAGGCGGGGTGAACGTCGCGCTGGACGGCGTCGGCGGCGAGAACCTGGCCGCGAGCATCGCCTCTCTGGCCCCCCTGGGCAGGCTGGTCACCGTGGGCAACACCAGCGAGTCGCCCACCACCATAGACTCGGGCCTGCTGTTCCAGAAGACCCTCACCGTCCACGGGTTTACCCTGGCGGGCCAGATGGTCCGCGGCGGGGTGATGCCCGAGCTGGCCCGCATCATGGACCTCTTCGGCGAGGGAAAGTTCAGGGCGATAGTCGACCGGGTGTTCCCGCTACGGCAGGCTTCCGAGGCCCATCGGTACGTGTCCGAGGGGGGCCAGTTCGGGAAGGTGGTCCTGCGGCCGTAGGCAGAATTCGTCCCCGGCCCGACGCGGCGGGAGCCCCTACGTCCGCTGGGAAACCGGACCCTCTACCAGGAGTCGGGCGGCGCCAGAGTCACGTCCAGCGCCTTCTCGCACCAGGAGGCGACGGCCAGCAGGTGGGCCTCGTCGAAGGGCGCCCCCTCGAGCTGTACGCCCAGGGGCAGGCCGTTGGCGCTGAGGCCCGACGGAAGGCTGACCGTCGGCAGCCCCGACGAGGTCCAGGGACGCTGGAAGGCCGGGTCTCCCGTCGTGGTCAGGTCCCTGGGGGCTTCGGCGGGCGTGCTTGGGGTGAGAAGGGCGTCGAACCCCCGGGCAACCTGGGCTATCTCGACGGCAAACCGGCGGCGCATCCTCTGGGCCTGCATGTAGCGCACCGCCGGGACCATCATCCCCATCTCGATGGTGGCCCTAAGCTTGGGGCTGTAGTCGTCCGGCTGGCGGCGGAAGAACTCCTCGTGGAAGGTGGCGCAGTCCACAGCCTGGATAATGCCGTGGGCCGCGTAGTTGGACATGAAGCTCTTGGGCAGACCCACCTCGGTAACCGTCGCCCCGGCCGCGGCCAGCTTCTCCGCCGCCGCCTCGGTGTTGCGGCGGACCTCGTCGTCACAGTAGTCCAGGAAGAACTCCCGGAGCAACCCGATGCGCGGCGGCTCGCCGAGGCTGCCCAGGGCCGCCCTGTAGTCCGGGACCGGCTCCGAGGAGGAGCCCGGGTCGTTGGGGTCGTGGCCCGCCATGGCCCCCAGCATGACGGCCGCGTCTTCCACCGTCCGGACGAGTATCCCGACGGTGTCCACGGACCAGCTAACGGGGACTACCCCGTAGCGGCTGATCCTCCCGTAGGATGGCTTGAGCCCTACGATCCCGTTGTAGGAAGCGGGGCGGCAGGTGGAGCCGCCCGTCTGGGAGCCCAGGGCCGCCGCAACCATCCTGGTCGAGACCGCCACCGCCGAGCCGCTGGAGGAGCCTCCGGGGGTGTGGGCCAGGTTCCAGGCGTTGCGGCTGGGCGAAGGGTCTCCCGTGGCGAACTCCGTCGTGACGGCCTTTCCCAGGACGACGGCCCCGGCCTCCTTGAGCCTGGCAACGCAGGTGGCGTCGTAGTCGGGGACGAAGTCGGCGTACACCTTGGACCCGGCGGTGGTCCTCATGCCGGCCGTGTAGAAGATGTCCTTCAGGCCGACCGGCACACCGTGCAGCGGGCCGCGGGGGCCCTTCTCCCCGAGCTCCCGGTCCCGCTGGCGCGCCTCCTCCAGCAGCTCCTCCCGGTCGATGGTGACCCAGGCCTTGAGGGTCGGCTCCATGGGGTCGATGCGGTCGAGGAGCGCCTGGCACAGGCCGACGGAGGACACCCCGCCGCCGCGTATACGGTCAGCCGCCTGGGCGGCGGTCAAGTCGTGCAGCTCGAGCATGATGTCCCCTCCTGGGCCTCTTCTGGACCTCTTCTGGGAAGGCTGTCCTGAGCGCATCGAAGGCGCCGAAGACGGGCTTCCGCGGTTATAGGAAGAAGGCGGGCTCCTCTTCCTTGTCGGGCAGGTTGTGGGAGATCACCCACAGGTGCTCGGCGGCCTCCTCCAACGTGGCGCGGATGGCCTCGGCCCTCTGTGCCCCGTACAGCTCGGTCGCCTTGTCAAAGAGCTCCCGGGCGATCTCCTGCTGAGACTGGGCGGGATTCATGCCAACCATCCCTAACCTCCGGAGCTCTCGTCTATCTGGACCCCCTGTATGACCACGTCCTCCAGGGGCTTGTCCCGCTGGTTCGTCTGCACCTTGGAGATGGCCTCCACCACGTCCTGCCCCTGGGTGACCCGGCCGAAGATGGTGTGCTTGTCGTTCAGATGGGGCGTCGGCACGGTGGTGATGAAGAACTGACTGCCGTTGGTCCCCGGGCCGGCGTTTGCCATGGCCAGGAGGCCGGGCTTGTCGAACCTCAAGGATGGGGCGAACTCGTCCTCGAACTGGTAGCCGGGGCCGCCCCCGCCGGTGCCGGTGGGGTCGCCACCCTGGATCATGAAGTTTGGAATAACCCGGTGGAAGATAACGCCGTCGTAGAACCCGTCCCTGGAAAGGGTCAGGAAGTTGTTCACCGTCTTCGGCGCCTCTTGGGGGAACAGCTCTATGACGATTTCGCCGTGATTGGTGTCTATGGTAGCCAGGTAGCTATTGGACTGGTCGATGGTCATGGGCGGCCCTCCTCCGGACTGATCGCTCTCAGGGGTCGGCGTCGACCGCTCCAAGACCGGGTCCCCGGCCTCGTCGCAGGCCGCGAATGCGAGTACCGCAAAAACACCGAGGAGAGTCAGCAGCCAAAGCTTCACCGGGGTATTATAGACCATATCCGCCGACCCGTCACCGCACCCTGCTGCTACGCCGCACCTGGCGGGGCCCATAGCGGGGAAGGGCTCCCGCAGGCCCCTCGGGCCTATCGGCCGGCGCACCGCCAGACGCGGCAGCCGGTGATGCCCACCACGATGGGCATCAGGGTATCGACGACGGTCCAGACCTGTCCGTCGGCCACGTTGTCCGCAGACAGGTTGCTGAACCAGTTCCAGAAGAACAGGAGAAGCACGGCCACGGAGGCGTAAAACACGGTGTTGGCCCGTATGTACCGCCTCAGGTACTCGGTCCCTTCGCCGGAGACGCTCCGCTTCTCCACGTAGCCGGCCGCCACCGTGAGCACTATGCCCACCGCCATGAAGTAGTTCAGCACCTCCCAGACGCGGAAGGGCTCGTCTCCACCGGGATGGTACAGCGGAGTGGCGATGAAGTTCACGGCCACCGCAACGGCCAACAACACCAGATAGACCGCTACCGCGCGAATCAGGATGGGCATGTCCCCTCCTCGAAGTATGTCCAGGCAGATACCGGGCGGCCCCAATATATCACCCGGAGCCGCCCCTTGCCACAGAGCCGCCGCGTAGGCCAGGGATTGACTCTCCCCTTTGCCGCGACTACACTGCGCATGGTGCAAGACACCGTAAGAGAGCCGCCAATGCTCATCGTAGACACCCACTGCCACGCGTCGCCCTACTGGTTCGAGCCCGTCGAGATACTGCTGGACGAGATGGCCAGGAACGACGTTGGCAAGGCCGTGCTAATCCAGGCCCGGGGGTTCTACGACAACTCCTACCTCGTCGAGTGCAAGCGCCGCTTTCCCGGCCGCTTCGCAGTCGTAGTGGTCGTGGACACCCAGGCGGAGGACGCCCCGGCCACCTTGGAGCGATGGGTGGAGCAGGGGGCGGGCGGGATACGCCTCAACCCCCTGGCCCGCTCACCGGGGGACGACCCGCTGGCCATCTGGCGCAAGGCCTCGGACCTGGGCATCGCGGTGAGCTGCCTGGGCACCGCCCGGGAGTTCGGCTCCCCGGAGTTCGAGGAGCTTGTCAGGTCGCTGCCGGACCTGAGCGTGGTCATAGAGCACCTGGGGGGAGCCGAGCCCGGGATGCCGTCCCCCTACGAGGAGTACCGCAAGGTGCTGGGGCTTGCCAAATACCCCAACACCACCATGAAGGTCCCGGGGCTGGGTGAGCTGTGCCCCAGGCCCATCCCCTTCATCCAGCCGTTCCCGTTCCCCAACGTCCCACCCCTCATCGAAATGGCCATCGACGCCTTCGGGCCCAGCCGCCTCATGTGGGGCAGCGACTTTCCCCCGGTGGCCCAGCGGGAGGGATACCGCAACTCCCTCCGGTTTCCCATGGAGCACGTTTCCTTCCGGAGCGAGGAGGACAAGGAGTGGGTGTTCGGGAAGACGGCCGCGTCCGTGTGGAAGCTGGGCCCAGGATGACCAAGACGAGGGAGGTGTCGCCGTGAACTGCCCCCGGTGCCGGGCGCCGCTGCGGACGGAGAAGCACAAGGGAATCGAGGTCGACCGCTGCACGCAGTGCCAGGGCATGTGGCTCGACCACCACGAGCTGGACGAGCTGGAAGACACGGTGATGGACGACGACCAGATCAAGGGCACCATGATGTTCCGCTTCCAGGGCAGCGACCTGAGCTGTCCCAAGTGCCAGGCCCCAATGCAGTGGTTCAGGTACCGCCACTACGACCTGGAGCTGGACTTCTGCGAGGCGGAGCACGGCTTCTGGCTGGACAAAGGCGAGGAGAAACGGGTGCTGGAGATCATGCAGCAGCGCCTCAAGGACCTGAAGCGCTCCTCCAGCGCCGAGGCGGAGTGGGACAAGTTCCTGTCCCAGGTGAACACCAGGTCCTTCATGGACAAGGTGAAGGACCTGTTCAGAAAGTAGGGACCGAAACCGGAAGCCATACCAGTGGGAAAGGAGCGTCCATGCCCAAGACCAAGGTAGTCCTGCTGAGCCCCTACCGCGACCGGGCCGAGTTCACGGCCAATCTCGCTCCCGAGGACATGGACGTCACCTTGGTGAACCCGCGGCTGGGCTTGGACGAGATAGTACCCCTCTGCCGGGACGCGGAGGCCATCCTGGCCATCCCGGCAGACGTGCCCATCGAGCTCCTTAAGCAGTGCCCGAAGGTCAAGCTCATACAGTGCCTTAGCGCGGGCTACGAGCTCCTGGACCTGGAGGCCATCGGCGAGATGGGCGTCCCCGTAGCCAACAATGGGGGCGCCAACGCCATCGCCGTGGCCGAGCAGACCATCGCCATGATGATCGGCATCTGCAAGAAGATGATGCTCCAGTGGTACCACGCCTCGAAGGAGCGGCGGTGGAGGGGCGACCTGTCGGCGATGGACCCGCTGGAGATAACGGGGAAAACCGTCGGAATCGTGGGCCTGGGCCGTATCGGGAAGCAGGTGGCCAAGCGCCTCAAGGGTTTCGACACCAGGACCATATACTACGACATCGTCGAGATGCCCAAGGAGGTCCGGGAGTATGTGGCCGCCGAGCCCGTGCCCTTCGACGACCTGCTCAGGGAATCGGACCTGGTCAGCCTGCACGTGCCCCTGACTAGGAGGACCCGGCGCATGATCTCCGACCGGGAGCTGGACATGATGAAGCCCACGGCGTTCCTCATCAGCGACGCCCGGGGGGCGGTGGTGGACGAGAAAGCGCTCTACCAGGCCCTCAAGAACGGGCGCATCGCCGGCGCCGCCCTTGACGTGCTGGAGCAGGAGCCCACACCGGCGGACAATCCCCTGCTCGACCTGGACAACGTGATCATCACTCCGCACATGGCCGGTTTCAGCTACGAGACCAGCGTGAGGACCGCCCAGTTCGCCTACGACAACGTGCGCCGCATCGTGGCGGGCGACCCGCCCGAGTCCATAGTCACCCCGGACGACTGACGGTGCCGGCGCTGCCCCACTGCCCCGAGTGCGGGGCTGCCATCGAGTCGCCCGCGGAAGGCACCATGCCCGACGGCGTGGTCGAGCACCGGTGCCCCTCGTGCTCGTACCAGATACCGCTGTACACCCCATCCCCCGACAGTGGCGAGGCGTGTCCCGAGTGCGGCTCTCCGGCGGACTCTCCGGCCACGCTGGAGGAGGTGGACAGCTCGGGCCTGCTGGGCTTCCTGTACTGCAGCTCCTGCCGATGCCTGCTCCACAAGTATTGGGGCACGCTGCTGTAACGGCTACGGGGCAAAGTCGACGGGCTCGGCCTCCCGCATCTCCGGGGGCCACAGGACAGCCTTCCTCCTCCCCTGCCACTGGACGATGATGACCGAGCGGCCCACCTGCCGTCCCGTGTCGGGGTCTATCCTGAACCGCCCGTAGAAGGTCGTGAAGTCCAGCGTTGACGCCGCCTCCCGCAGGGCGCCCGCCTCCAGGCTTCCGGCCTCCCCCACGCACCTGCCCGCCACAAGGCCCGCAGCATAGGCCTGGGCCATGGCGTAGTCCGCGTCACCGGAGGCGAAGCCAGGATGCCCGAGGGCCAGCCGGTCCACCGTGGGGCCGTATTCCGGCGGGTAGGACGCAGCGGGCTCCCACTGGCTCGGACCCATGAACCCGTCGGCCTGGTCTCCCAGGTCCCGGCCGAACTCCGCCACTCCGGCAACCACCAGGGCGACGGCTTCGGCCCGTAGTCCTCGGGACCTGATCTGCCGCGCCAAGGCCAGGTCGTCCTGGATGCGCCCGACGCCGGCGACCAGGTCGGGCTCCGCGGCCTCCAACTCATCCAACAAAGCCGAGAAGTCCGTGACGGGGACCTGGTAGGCCCGCTTGAGGACGACCCGCGACCCTCGCTGGGAGACTTCCTCCTCCAGGCCTGAGGCGACCGCCGCGGGAAAGGTGCCCCGTTGGGCGTGAAGTACCGCGACACGCCGGGGCCTGGGGTCCCGCTCCAGAAGCAGATCCACCAGCCCCCCGAGATACCGGCTGGCGGGCGCCAGAACCCCCACGCACCAGCGGAACCCCTGCTCGTAGATCCGGTCCGAGGCGCCCCCGTGGTTCCAGAGGACCGTCCCGTGTCTCTCGGCCACGTCGCAAGCGGCCAGGGTGAGGACGCTGGAGTAGGGTCCCAGGAGGATGTCCACCCCGTCCTCGGCGATGAGCCGCTCGGTCATGGACCGGGCCCCGTGGACGGTGCTCCCGTCATCGTAGTGAGTCAGGTGGACGGGCAGCCTGCGCCCGGCGGATGCGACGTACATCCCCCCACCGGTGTTGGTGTCCTGGACCCACGCCGAAGCCCCCTGGAGGGCCTGTCTGCCCTGGGAGCCGAACTGGCCGGTGAGGGATACCGCCATCCCCACGTGTACGCCATCGCGCGACGGAGCCATGATTCGACGGCTTCCCCGACGGCGTTACTTGTCGCCGTGCATGGGCCGGAAGATACCGAAGGAGCTGGTGTATCCGTGGAGGAAGGTCGTGCCAGCCACCTGGCCGATCTCCCCGTTGCAGAAGAACCCACCCAGGGGCATCACCCCGACTTTGTCGGCGAACAGCTCCGTATCGTGGTCGGGCCGGCCGTACAGGTACTGCCCTCGTCCCAGGCAGGAGAACAGGAGCGCTCCCTCGCAGGGACTTGCCCTCTCCGCGGAGCCGTAGCGGGCCAGCAGGGCCGCCAGGTCCTCGGCGGAGGTCAGGGCGTCTCTCAGGTGGAACCGCACCCTCTGGCCCTCACGCAGCAGCTCGCCCACCGCCATGGCCCCGCTGCGGGCGTCCATTCCGATGATGTTCCGGATGAGGAAGTCGCCCTGTTGGGGGTTGTCTATGAAATCGTCCATCAGCACCCCCAGGAACAGGGAGTGCTGCATCAGGCCCTGGTCCCTTTCCTCCGACTCCGAGAACAGCTCGCGCAGGACCTCCAGGGGAGGCCGGCCGTCCATCTCCTGCAACAGGTTCTGGTTGCTCTTGGTTATGCTCATCAGCTTGCCGACGGGCCGGCAGCCCTGGGCCACGACCGTGTCCACGATGACGTTTCCCTTCAGGGCCAGGCCAATGGCCCCCTCCCGATGGACCTTGTCCCCCAGGAAGAGGGCGTTCTCTCCCGCCCTGCGGCCCCCCGAGGCGAGGCCGCCGATCTTTGCGCTCTTGGCGAAGGCGTAGTCCAGCCCCATGAGGAAGTTCTGGGCCGGAAAGCTGAAGGGGTCCACCAGGAGGACGAACCCGGGGTCGTCCTGGGCGGTCACGTTGAAGGCGTCCTCCCAGGCATCGGGGCTGGCGTCCAGGTCGGGCAGGTCGTCGCCGCGGAGGTGAAAGGCGGACAGCTCCACGTCGGGAAGGCTCGCCGCGGTCAGGGACACTCCGTGCCGCTGCTCGATCTCCCTGCCTCCTCCGATGACCCCGCCGGCGGAGCACCCGAGGAGCAGGGTCGACCCCAGGTGCTCCCCCACCATGGTAGGCACGGACTCGTACTGGGCGGCGAAATGGCCCGACACGAAGACCAGGGCCAGGTCCGGGGGGCCGTCTCCGAGGGCGCCGCGGACCTGGGCGGCGCACTCCCGCAACGCCTCCTCCAAGTTCTGCTTCTCGGATACGGCTGAAGCCCATTTCATCTCCGGCACCTCCACTCAAAGCGCCGCGGCCCGGATGGGAAGCCGCAGTGCAACAAGTATACCAGACACCCGCTCCGCCTTTGAGCCGTCGCCATCGCCCTCACCCTAACCCTCTCCCCCGGGAGAGGGAACGATACGGCGGGGTGGCATTCCCGTTGGCATTGGGGCACAATGGGTACGACGCGCTATCCCCGCCGCCGAACGGTGACGGCCCACCGACGCCAGCGCCTTCGGCAGAAAGAGGCCCCGGGTGCCCAACCGCCTGATAAACGAGACCAGCCCATATCTCCTCCAGCACGCCCACAACCCGGTGGAGTGGTACCCGTGGGGGGAGGAAGCTCTCCAGCGGGCCAAGGACGAAGACAAGCCCATCCTGCTGAGCATCGGCTACTCGGCCTGCCACTGGTGCCACGTCATGGAGCGCGAGTCCTTCGAGAACGAGGAGATCGCGGGCATAATGAACGAGCACTACGTCAACATCAAGGTGGACCGGGAGGAGAGGCCGGACCTGGACAGCGTGTACATGAACGCCGTCCAGGCCCTGACGGGGAGCGGCGGCTGGCCCATGACCGTGTTCCTGACGCCCGAGGGGAAGCCCTTCTACGGCGGGACCTACTTCCCACCCGTGGACACCCGGGGGATGCCGGGCTTTCCCAGCGTGCTCCTGGGAATATCCCAGGCCTACAGTACCCGCCGGGGCGACGTGGTCCAGGCCACCTCCCAGCTCCTGTCCCACATGCAGCACCTCTCCCGGCCCGTCCGGAGCCTGGAGCCCCTGTCTCCCGACCTGACGCACCAGGCCTACCAGTCGCTGGCCCAGAGCTACGACTACCAGAACGGCGGGTTCGGCATGGCGCCCAAGTTCCCCCAGGCGATGACCTACGAGTTCCTGCTCAGGTATTCCAGGGCCTCCAACAGCCCCAGGGCCCTGGAGATGGTGGAGGACACCCTCCACAGGATGGCGATGGGCGGCATATACGACCAGATCGGCGGCGGCTTCCACCGCTACTCCACCGACGCCTACTGGCTGGTCCCCCATTTCGAGAAGATGCTCTACGACAACGCCCTGCTAAGCAAGCTCTACCTGCACGCCTACCAGGCCACGCGCAACCCCCTGTACCGCCGCATCACCGCAGAGACCCTGGACTACGTCCTTCGGGAGATGACCGACCCGAAGGGCGGTTTCTACTCGACCCAGGACGCCGACAGCGAGGGGGTCGAGGGCAAGTTCTTCGTCTGGAGCCTGGAGGAGATACAGGCCGTCCTGGGAGAGGACGAAGGGGAGCTCATCGCGGGGTACTTCGGAGTCACAGAAGCCGGCAACTTCGAGGGGAAGAACATCCTCAACGTCCCCCAGGGCGCCGACTCCTTCGCCCCCGAGGCGGGCATGTCCGTCGGGGAGCTGCAGGAGAAGGTCGCAGCGGCGCTCCCGCCGCTCCTGGAGACCAGGGACCGCCGCATACACCCGGCGCTGGACGACAAGGTCCTTTCCTCCTGGAACGGCCTGATGATGCGGAGCTTCGCCGAGGCGGCCTCGACCCTGGGGCGGAGGGACTACCTGGAGGCCGCCGTAAGCTGCGCCACCTTCCTCCTGGAGGAGATGCGCGCGGACGGCCGTCTTCTGCGCACGTGGCGGGATGGGCGTGCCTCCCTCAAGGCCTACCTGGAGGACTACGCCTTCGTCGCCGACGGCCTGCTGGCGGTGTACGAGGCCACCTTCGACCGGCGATGGCTGGAGGAGGCCCGGTCCCTTTGCGACACGATGTTGGCCCTGTTCTGGGACGAGGGGGACCTCACCTTCTACGATACCGGGCACGACCACGAGGCCCTGATAGTAAGGCCCAGGGACGTGTTCGACAACGCGATTCCCTGCGGAAGCTCGGTGGCGGTGGACGTCCTACTGCGCATGTCGATCTTCACCGGGGAGAGCGACTACTCCCGCAGGGGCGCGGCGTCCCTACGGTCGATGCACCAGTACCTGGGCCGCGCGCCCCTGGGGATGGGCCACTGGCTCTGCGCCCTGGACTTCTACCTGTCGTCGCCCAGGGAGATCGCCATCATCGGGGACCGGTCCGAGGCGGATACCCGGGCGCTCCTGGAGGTGGTCTACGGCCGCTACCTGCCCAACAAGGTCGTGGCGGGCGCCGCCGTGGGGACTGCCGGAGACGGCGCGATGCCCCTGCTCCAAGACCGGGGCATGGTCGACGGCAAAGCGACGGCATACGTGTGTGAGAACTACACCTGCCAGCTTCCCGTCACCGCGCCCGGCGACCTGGCCGCCCAGCTAGGCGGCTAGCGGGCGGGACTATCCCCACGCCTCGAATGGGGCTATAATGGCACGGGAGTTTTTCCGCCGTAGGGTCCATTCCACGGCAGCCCCCTCGGCGCACGTCTTTCCGGCGACCCAGGGGAGGGGGAGAAAGGTAAAGGAGCCGGCATGGCAGACACCAAGGCCATAGAGGCAGCCAAGGAGCAGTTCGGCGCCGTCCTCGCCCAGCAGCTGGAACGGGTGGAGCGCCTCAAGGCCGAGCAAGACTGGGTCAACTACAGCGACGTCAGCCCCATCGTGGTAGGTATGATCGGGGGCGACGGCATCGGCCCGTTCATCGCAGCCGAGTCCCAACGGGTGCTGGAGTTCCTGCTCAAAGACCAGGTGGCGAGCGGCAAGGTGGAGTTCCGCACCATCGATGGCCTGACCATCGAGAACCGGGCCGAGAAGCTGAAGAGCATCCCAGAAGACGTTCTGGCCGAGATCAAGCGGTGCCACGTCACCCTGAAGGGGCCGACCCACACCCCCGAGAGGGGAGACGGCTGGCCCAACCTGGAGAGCGCCAACGTGTCCATGCGCAAGGAGCTGGACCTGTTCGCCAACATCCGGCCGGTGCGCATTCCCCGGGAGGGCATCGACTGGACCTTCTTCCGGGAGAACACAGAGGACATGTACGCCGTGGGCAGCCAGGGCGTCAACGTCACCGAGGACCTGGGCATAGACTTCCGCGTCATCACGAGCCAGGGGTCCGAGCGAATAATCGACGCCGCCTTCGCCCACGCCCAGCGCACGGGGAAGGACACGGTGACCGTGGTCACCAAGGCCAACATCGTCAAGACCACCGACGGGAAGTTCCTGGATATCGCGCGGGAGGTGTCGGAGAGGTACCCCAGCATCGGCTGGGAGGGCTGGTACATCGACATCATGACCGCGGCCCTCATCAACCCCGCCCGGCAGAAGCAGTTCCAGGTGCTGGTGCTGCCCAACCTGTACGGCGACATCCTCACCGACGAGGCGGCCCAGATCCAGGGCGGAGTGGGCACGGCGGGAAGCGCCAACGTGGGCAAGCGCTACGGAATGTTCGAGGCGATCCACGGCAGCGCCCCCCGCATGGTAAGGGAGGGGAGGGCCCAGTACGCCGACCCCAGCTCGATGATGCGCGCCGGCGCCATGCTGCTGACCCACATCGGCTTCGAGGAGCAGGGCGACAAGCTCCACAAGGCCCTGGACATCTGCGGCCAGTACGAGCGAAAGATCGCCATCACCGGCCGGGACACGGGCTGCACCAGCCAGGAGCTGGGCGAGTACATCATGACCACCGTCGAGGACCCGAACCTGGACTCCCGGTGGGACGAGTACGTCAAAGGGTAGCGGCCGGGAAAGAGCGGCTGACGGCCGGCGGCCAGAAACACCATGAGGAGATACGCATGCGCAAAAAGGTAACGGTGGTCGGCGCCGGAAACGTGGGGGCCACCACGGCCCAGCGGGTCCACGGGCTGGGATACGCCGACGTTGTCCTGGTGGACGTGGTGGAGGACCTGCCCCAGGGCAAGGCGCTGGACATGCTGGAGTCTGGCCCCGTGGTGGGCAGCGACGCTTCCATCACCGGAAGCAACGACTACGAAGCCACCGCCGACTCGGACCTGGTCATCATCACCGCGGGCATCGCCCGGAAGCCGGGTATGAGCAGGGACGACCTGCTCCTGACCAACATGAAGATCGTCGGCGCCGTGACATCCCAGGTGGCCGCGCACTCCCCCAACTGCATCATCATTGTCGTCACCAACCCCCTGGACCCCATGGTCCAGCACGCCTACGAGGTCAGCGGGTTCCCCAGGGAGCGCGTGTTCGGCATGGCGGGAATCCTGGACACCTCCCGGTTCCGGACCTTCATCGCCCAGGAGCTTGGGGTCTCGGGCGAGGACGTACAGGCCTACGTGCTGGGCAGCCACGGCGACGACATGGTCCCCCTGGTCCGGTACACGACGGTGGGCGGCATCCCCATCTCCGAGCTGCTACCCCAGGACACCATCGACCGCCTGGTGAAGAGGGCCCGCCAGGGAGGCGGGGAGATTGTGGCCCTGTTAAAGGCGGGCAGCGCCTACTACGCGCCGTCGGCGGCCATCACCCAGATGGCCGAAGCGGTGCTGTTGGACCGGAAACGCATCCTGCCGTGCTGCGCGTACCTGGACGGCGAGTACGGGATCGAGGGCCTGTACGTGGGGGTGCCGGTGAAGCTGGGCGCCGGGGGTCTCGAGCAGATAATCGAGATCAGCCTCACCGACGAGGAGCGGGCCGCCCTGGACAAGTCCGCCGCCAACACCAGGGAGATGGTGGAGGTCATGCGCAAGGCGGTCGCCGCCGGCGGCTGACCAAGAGGGACGGTAAGGGATGTCGAAGAGGAAACGCATAGGCGCGCTGCTGCCGGCCACCAACCCCGTGGTGGAGCCCGACTTCTACACCGTGGTCCCCCGGGACGTGACCGTACACTTCGAGCGCATGTGGAACGGCCGGTGGGGAAACCAGCCGGAGAAGCCCGAGGACCAGGAGTACGAGGTCAGGATGACGCCCCAGGAGGCGAACACCGTCCAGTGGGTGATGTTCGGCACCAACCAGACCAAGATGAACGAGGACGTGGAGCGGGGCGTCAGGTCCCTGGCCAACGTGGAGTTGGACGTCCTCGCCTACGCCTGCACCGGCGGGACCTGGCACAGAGGCAGTCTCGCCTTCGACCGCCAGATGGCGGAGCAGATGGAGCGGGCCAGCGGCGTGCCCTCCGTCACCGCCGTGACCTCCTGCATAGAGGCGATGCGCCACATGGGTACGGAGAAGATCAGCGTGGCAGGGCCCTACCGCAACCACCACTTGAACACGTGGCTGAAACCGCTTCTGGAGGAGGCCGGGTTCCAGGTGATCAACGCCGAGGGCCAGCCCTGGATGCAGGAGTCCATGAACCCCAGGGACATCGATACCCAGGAGCCCCGGGTGATCGTCGATTTCGCCCTCACCGTGGCCAGGGATGAGGCCGATACGGTGTTTCTGCCCGGCACCGCGTGGCGGGCCCTGGAGGCGGCAGAGGAGCTGGAACAGCGCCTGGGCAAGACGGTGATCACGGTGAACCAGGCCACCATCTGGAACGCCCTCAGGACCGCGGGATGGACCGAGCCCATAAGCGGGTACGGAAGGCTGTTGAGGAGCCTGTCCTAAAGCGCCTGCCACCCGCCGCATTCCCCAAGGACCGACTATCCCCTTAGGAGGACGGAGATGCCCGAGCGAACCAAGGCGGAGAGAGACCTGCTGGCCAAGGCGGCCGAGGTGTTCCCCGGCGGGTACACCGGGAACTTGGCGCTGGACGATGCCCACCGCTTCATCATCAAGGGTGGCAAGGGGTCCAAGGTCTGGGACGTCAGCGGCAACGAGTACATCGACTACCTGAACGGCTCGGGCCCCATGGTCCTGGGCCACGCCCATCCCGCGGTGGTGGCGGCGGTGGTCGCGGCCGCGGAGCAGGGCAGCACCTTCTTCGCCACCAACGAGCAGGCGGTGCTGCTGGCGGAGGAGGTGGTGAAGGCCGTCCCCTGCGCGGACAAGGTGCGGTTCACAACCAGCGGCACCGACGCCGACCTCCAGTGCATGCGCATCGCCAGGGGCTATCGGAGACGGGACAAGATCCTCAAGTTCGAGGGGGGATACCACGGGACCAGCGAGTACGGGCTCATGAGCATATTCCCCAGGCCCGACCAGCTACCCGAGTACCCCGAGCCCGTGGCCAACTCGGCAGGAATCCCCAGCGTAATCGGAGAAACGGTGCTGGTGGCCCCCTTCAACGACATAGAGACCACCACGGCCATCATAGAGACCCACCACGACGAGCTGGCCGGGGTGATCGTCGAGCCGATGCAGCGTATCCTAGCCCCCAAGCCCGGGTTCCTGCAGGCTCTGCGAGACGCCACCGCCCAGTACGACATACCGTTGATCTTCGACGAGGTGGTCACCGGATTCCGGCTGGCCTACGGCGGGGCCCAGGAGTACTATGGGGTCACCCCCGACCTGGCCTCCTACGGCAAGATCGTGGGCGGCGGCCATCCCCTGGCGGTGGTGGCAGGGCGGGATGACCTGATGTCCACGTACGACTCCTCGATGGTGGACCCGGACTCCTACATCCCTCAGATAGGCACCCTCAACGGCAACACGGTAGCCTGCGCGGCCGGCCTGGCCACGCTGGCGGAGATGCGCAGGGAGGGCGCCTACGAGCGTCTGCACGGCACCGGCCGCAAGCTGCGGGACGCCCTGGAGCGGCTGTGCGGCGAGGCTGGCATCGCCATGCAGCCCTCGGGCGAGGACGTGATGTTCGGTATCTACTTCAGCGACCGGCCCATGGTCAACTACAGGGATACCCTCCTGGCGGACTCGGCCATGATGGCCTCCTTCAACACGACGCTCCTGGAGGAGGGGATACTGAAGAGCCTGCCGGACAAGTTCTACCCCTCGCTGGCCATCACCGACGAAGACGTAGACCGCACCATCGAGGTGTTCTCCCACGCCATCGACAAGCTGGCGGGTTAGGTTCGAGGAGACCTTACGTAACGCCGGGCATGGGCCAAATCACGAGGCCCGCTGGCGCTCGTGCCTAAAACCCCAGGGCTTGGATACCCGCTTTCGCGCGTATGACGGTCTCGCGCGTATGACGGTTATAGAAGAGCTCTGCCGCCAAGTGATCCGGCGGCCCGTCCAGGCCGTATGAACAGGCAGCAGGGGTCTCCCTCCTATGAAGCACCCATGGGCCAACGTCCTGATCCTGTTGCTGGGCGCCGTCGAGGTTTCCACGGGGCTCCTCGGCCTCATCCACGGCTCCCCCGGGTGGGTCTCCGCGCTGAACATCCACCGGGTGTGCGGGTTCGGCCTCGTCGCACTGCTCCTGTGGAAGGGCCGGAACATCCTGGCGTCGTTGGCCGGGCTCCGCAAGCGGAAGGGCATCCCCGCCACGCACCTGGGCTCCCTGGTGCTGCTCTCCCTGCTCCTCGTCTCCCTGGGCCTGGGACTGGCCTGGAGCCACGCCGGCCGCTTCAGCTTCGCCGGGTTCAGCGGAGTGTCCTGGCACATCTACCTGTCCCTAGCCATGGCGCCCCTGCTCCTGTGGCACACTCTCCGGCAGCGATGGACCCTGCGGCCCCGCTTCTGGGCCGAACGACGCTTTGCCCTGCGTCTGGCGGGTCTGGCGGTGGCGGGCCTGGTGCTGTGGAGGGTGAGTGAAGCGGCAAACCAGGTGTTGGCCCTTCCCGGCCACGACCGGCGATCCACCGGCTCCTACGAGCGCGGGAGCTTCTCGGGCAACGCCTTCCCCACGACCTCATGGCTGAACGACAACCCCAAGCCTCTGGACTCCGAGGGTTGGTCCCTGGAGGTCGGCGGTCATGTCCGGGGCCATCTCCGGCTGGACCACCGGCAGGTGGAGGGCTATCAAGACCGGCTGACGGCCACGCTGGACTGCACCGGGGGATGGTACTCCACCCAGGAGTGGGACGGCATACGGCTCAAGACGGTATTGGAGCGGGCGGGAATGGGACCCGATGCGGCAAGCGTGACGGTCCGGTCGGTGACGGGATATGCCCGCCGGTTCTCCCTTGAGGAGGCCGAGGGTTATCTACTGGCGACCCACGTGGGCGGGGAGCCCCTGTCCCACCGCCACGGCTTTCCCCTGCGGCTGGTAGCGCCGGGAAAGCGCGGCTACGACTGGGTCAAGTGGGTGACGGCCGTGGAGGTGAACGACACGGGCAAGTGGTGGCAGCCGCCCCTGCCCCTCACCTGACCCTCTACGCGGGAGCGCCCATCTTCTCAACGACGGCCCTGGGGGAGATGATGTGTTTCTGCAGCCCCAGGTCCCGGGCGTCCAGGCCCATGGCAAGGCCGATAAGCTGGGGCAGGTGGAGGATGGGAAGGTCGATGCTCCGCCGGGTCTGTGCCATGGCCTTGGGCTGGTAGCCGTCCAGGTTCAGGTGGCAGAGGGGGCACGGAGTAACCATGGCGTCGGCGCCCAGGTCGGCGGCCTCGGAGGTGTGCTTGCCCACCATCGCCACCGAGTTCCGCTCGTTGATGGTCAGGATGGGGAACCCGCAGCACCGGGTCTTTCCCGGAAAGTCCACCACCTGGCCGCCCAGGGCGGCGATCACCGTTTCCAGGGAGGTCTGCCGTTGAGGGTTCTCGTCGAAGCCCAGGGCGTCGCTGGGCCGAATGATGTAGCACCCGTAGAAGGGGGCGACCCGCAGGTGGCTCAGGGGCGTGGTGACCAGGGAGCCCAGCTTATCCACGCCCACGTCCTCGATGATCACCCACAGCAGGTGCTTGATCACCGCCGTCCCCTTGTACTCCAGACGCTCCTCGGACAGGTGCTCGTTAACCGTGGCCAGGTAGCCGGCGTCGTCGGTGAGGCGCTTGTTGGCCTGGCTCATTACCCCCTGGCACGTGCTGCATATGGTCATGATGGGGAGGCCCAGGCGTTCGGCCATGGCGAAGGTCCGGGCGTTCAACACGTCGCCCAGGAGCTGGTTCTTCTCCTGGAGTACCCCGGCGCCGGTGCACGATGCGCCCGTGAGCTCCACCAGCTCGATGTCCAGCTTGCCGCAGACCGCCATGGCGGCGGGGTAGAGCTCGGGGCATCCCCCTCTTGAGACGCATCCCGGAAAGAAAGCATATTTGGGCATCTGATTCCTCTCTTCTTCGACTATTACGGGCTGCCGAGACGGCGCACGCGGGCCCCTAGCCCAGGTGTCCCAGCCTCCTGAAGATACGGCGGACGTTCTGGACGTTGGGGAGCATCGTGTGCAGCACCGGCGGCATCTTCCCTCGAAGCAGGGCGCGGAGCCCCACCGGCGCCATGCCGATCATGGCCGGAAGGTTGAAGACTCCGAAGGTCCTGAGGGGCAGCTTCAGCTCGTCCAGCCAGCCGCTGTGTCCCACGATGTCGACGAAGGCGTCGGTGTGGCGGGCGCCGGTGTTGTCGTCGTACCCGGCGCGGATGGCCCGGTCCCGCAGGGCCATGATACGGTCCATGGGCGCCACTCCCTTGGGGCACACCTCGACGCATTCGTAGCAGCGGGTGCAGTCCCAGATGCCCGTCTCCTGGCTCAGGCCGCCCAGACGGTAGCTGTCCTCGCCGTCCCGCGGGTCCGCCACGAACCGGTACGCCTTGGCCAGGGCGGCTGGCCCCAGGAAATTGGGGTCCACCTCCAGCACCGTGCAGTCTGAGACACAGGCGCCGCACATGATGCAGTCCATTACGCCGGCCAGGTGCAGCATGTCCTCGTTGGGCGCCAGGTACTCGCCCTCGGGCTCCGGGCCCTTGGGCTGTAGCCACGGCTCCACCGCCTTCACCTTGTCCCAGAAGGGAGTCATGTCCACCACCAGGTCTTTGACCACGGGCATCACCCCGGCGGGCTCGATGGTGATGTCCTCCCCCTCGGGAGAGATCTGGGTCACGCGGGTCTTGCAGGCCAGGGCGGCGTGGCCGTTGACGCGCATGGCGCACGAGCCGCATATGGCGCTGCGGCAGGAGCACCTCAGCGACAGGGTGCCGTCCATGTCCTCGCGGATGTTGATGAGCGCGTCCAGGACGGTGGTGTACTGGTCCACCTCGACCTGGTAGTCGGCCCAGTAGGACTCGGGGGTCTCGTCCTCGGGGCCGTATCGCTTTATCTTGAGCTTGACTTCCATCAGTACTTCCTCTCCTCGGGCGTCCACTGGGTTATCACCACGGGAAGGTGGGAAACCTTGGGCCCGTCGTCAGAGTGGGAGACCAGAACGTGCTTCAGCCAGTTCTCGTCGTCCCTCTCGGTAAAGTCGGTGCGGGAGTGGGCGCCGCGGCTGTCCTTCCGCTCCAGGCCGCTCAGCACGATGGCTTCGGCACAGTCCAACATGAACCCCAGCTCCAGGGCGAAGATCAGGTCCGTGTTGAAGACGCTACCCTTGTCCTCCACGGGCACGGAGGCGTACCGCTCCTTCAGCTTGCGGACGTCGGCCAAGGCCGCGGTCATTCCCTCTTCGTTGCGGTATACGCCCAGGTGCCGGTCCATGGTCACGCCCATGTCCCGGCGCACCGAGGCCACCCGGTCGCCGTTGGCCGGCCGGTCCAGCACGCCGCGGAGCCTGGCCTCCTCTTCGGCGACCAGCGTCCTGATGTCCAGGTCCCGGTACTCCTTGTCCGAGGCGACTGCGGCGGCGTGGTTTCCCGCCCGGTGGCCGAAGACGATGGTGTCCAGCAGGGAGTTGGCCCCCAGCCGATTCCCGCCGTGGACGCTGACGCAGGCGCACTCGCCGGCGGCGTACAGGCCAGGCACCCTGGTGAGGCCGTCCACGTCCGTCTTGATGCCGCCCATGATGTAGTGCATGCCGGGTGTGATGGGAATCGGCTCCTTGGTTATGTCGACTCCCACCAGGTCCAGACCGATGTCATAGATCTGGGAGAGCTTCTCCCGTATCACCTGCTCTCCCAGATGGCGGCAGTCCAGCAGCACGCACCCGTCGACGCCGTTGCCCTCGGCGATCTCGGTGGCCTCGGAGCGGGAGACCACGTCCCTTGAGGCCAGCTCCATCATACTGGGGGCGTACCTCTCCATGAACCGGTCTCCGTGGCGGTTCAGCAGGTAGGCGCCTTCACCCCTGGCGCCCTCGGTGATGAGGACGCCGCTGCCCTTGAGGGTGGTCGGATGGTACTGGACCATCTCCATGTCCATGAGCAACGCGCCGGCGTTGTAGGCCAGGGCCATGCCGTCCCCGGTGACGATGAGGGCGTTGGTGCTCGGCTCATACGCCCTGCCCACCCCGCCCGTGGCCAGGACCACCGTCTTGGCCCGGATGACGTAGAGGCGGCCGGTCCGTATCTCCATCGCCACCACGCCGCAGCACTCGCCGTCCTCCAGGATGAGCCTGGTGACGAACCACTCCTCGTAGCTGGCGACCTGGGACTTCATGAGCTGCTCGTGAAGCACGTGGAGCATGGCCTGGCCCGTGAAGTCGGCGACGAAGAAGGTCCGGGCCCGGCGCTGGCCCCCGAAGGACCTGGTGCCCAGCCGGCCGTCGTCGTCCCGGTTGAAGATCACCCCCATGTGCTCCATGGAGATGAGCTCCTCGCCGGCGACCTTGCACATCAGCTCGATGGCGTCTTGGTCCCCCAGGTAGTCGCTGCCTTTGACCGTGTCGAAGGCGTGCTCTTCCCAGCTATCGCCCCGGTCCACCAGGGCGGCATTGATGCCCCCCTGGGCGGCGTTGGAGTGGCTTCTCACCGGGTACACCTTGGATATGATCCCGACGTCGGCGCCCGACTGGGCGGCGGCCAGGGCGGCCCTCATGCCGGCCAGGCCCGCGCCAATCACCAGTACGTCGTGTTCAAGCATGGGCGTCTCCTTGGCCCGCGCCAATCGCCAGTACGTCGTGTTCAGGCATGGGCGTCTCCTTGAATAAAGAGGCTACTGGGGGTTCAGGACCAGCAGGAGCGACGCGATGCTCTTGGCGTCCCTGATCTCGCCGCGGCGTATCAGGTCGGGCGCGCCGCTCAAGGGCACCCTTACCACCTCGATGTTCTCATCCTCGTCCTGGCTAGGGGCTCCCGGCCGGAGGCCCCTGGCCACGTAGGCGTGCATCAGCTCGGTGCAGAAACCGGGAGTCGTCCAGAAGCTGGACAGATGCACCAGCTCCCCAGCCACGTATCCGGTCTCCTCCCGGAGCTCCCGGTGGGCCGCATCTTGCGGGCTCTCCCCGGGGTCCATCCCCCCCGCGGGGACCTCCAGAAGGAGCTCTTCCACGGGCTTCCGGTACTGGCGCACCATCACCACGTTGCCGTCATCATCCAGGGGGACGACGCACACGCAGGGGACGTGCTCGACTATCTCCCTGGTGCCCAGCTTCCCCTCGGGCAGGCTGACGGTATCGACGCGGAGGTTCACGATCTTGCCTTCGTAAGCAACCCGGCTGTCAACGGACGGCTCGTCTTGTGGAGAGGAGTTGGGCAAGGCTAGTACTGTATGGCCCTCGTGCTGCTCTGTCCCCCGCCGAACCCCAAGCGCCTCGTGAGGGTCTCGTAGTAGTGGGTGGCCGGATAGGCCCGAAGGAACAGCGCCTTCAGGTGGCTCTGCCGCACCTGCACGCCGTCTCCCGCCAGAAGCTCGGCGTCCTGGAACCCGTCCACACTGAGCATGGCCTGGTGGTCCGTCTCCACTACCAGCTTCACCACCGAGGAGCCTGGCAGCACCAGCGCCGGGGCCATCCCCACGTGAGGCGCCACGGACTTGAGTATGATGTCGGTGGCCTGGGGCGCCAGGATCGGTCCGCCAACGGCCAGGTTGTACCCCGTACTGCCCGTGGCGGTGGACACGATGACGGCGTCGGCCCGGAAGTCCGTCAGATGGGCCCCGTCTATGGCCGTGCGCACCTGCACGACCCGGGAGGTGGCCCCCCTGCCCACGACGGCATCGTTCAGGGCATGGTACACCCCGTTGGAAGCGCCAGCCTCGTCCGTGCCTCTCACCCGTGCGACTTCGACCCTCAGCATGGACCGTCCTTCGACCCTTGCCGTCCCCTCCAGATAATGGGGTACCGAGTCCAGCGCCTCGTCGGCCTCCAGCTCCGTCATGAACCCCAAGCGCCCCATGTTGACGCCGAGAATGGGTATTCCGTTGGGCGCCGTGACGGTGGCGGCGCGGATGATGGTCCCGTCGCCGCCCACCGTGACGACCAAGTCCGTGTCCCGGGCGACGGACATGTCGGGGCTCACGTCGGAGGTCGAGCACACCCACGCCCTGTCCTGGAGGTCCAGCCGTTCGATCAGGGCTGATGCCATCTCGAGGGCCTCCGCCTGACCGCACTTGTAGATAAACCCTATCTTACCTGTGGATTTCGACGTCGCCCCGCCCCTTCAGACCTCGATCGTCGGCGCCGCGTTCGCCGTGGATGGGCCCTGGAATGCGCCCCGGCGGCAGGCCACCGGCAGTCTAGCATCGCTACGAACGGGTGTCAACAAAACCGTGCGTCGCGAAGAGGGCATCCCCGGGAGGGTTGCCGCGCCTATACCAGGTTGCCCACGGCGATCTCGGCCAGCCGGAGCAGGGGACCGGGGACGATCCCCACGAACAGCACCGCCAGCACCGATAGCCCCAGGGCCAGTCGGAAGGGGTAGGAGGACGGGAGCCGCTCTTCCGAGGCGGGGGGATCCAGGTACATGACCCGCACGACCCGCAGGTAGTAGTAGGCCGATACGACACTGTTGACCACTCCGACGATGGCGAGCCACGCGAGGTCGCTGTTTACCGCGGCGGTGAAGATGTACAGCTTGGAGATGAAGATGCCCGTGGGCGGCACCCCCACCAGGGCCACCAACGCCAGGGCCAGGGCGAAGGCCACGTAGGGGGCCCGCCGGGCCATCCCCGCGAATTCGCCTATCTGCTCGCTGCCGGTCTTGTTGGAGATGGCGATGATGGCGAAGAAGGCGGCCAGGTTGGTCGCCGCATAGGCGCCCAGGTAGAAGAGGACGCTGCTTGGCCCCAGGATGCTGTCCCCCGGGTCGCCAGAAGTCCGGGACGCCACGGCGGCCAGGCCCACCAGCAGGTAGCCGGCGTGGGCGATGGTGCTGTACCCCAGCAGGCGCTTTATGTTGGTCTGGGCCACCGCCACCAGGTTGCCGACGGTCATGGAGGCTGCGGCCAGGGCGGCGAACAGGATACCCCAGTCCACCTCGAAGGCCCCGAAGCTCGTGTAGAAGACCCGCAGCAGCACGGCGAACCCCGCCGCCTTGCTGGCCACCGAGAGGTAGGCCGTCACCGGGGTCGGGGCCCCTTCGTACACGTCGGGCACCCACATCTGGAAGGGGACCGCGGAGATCTTGAAGCCGAAGCCCGCTATCATGAGGACTATGCCGACCAGCATGGCGTAGCTGCCGAAGGGCGTGCCGCCGGACGCGGCCCCGGAGAGGGCCTCGCCGATGTCGGACAGGTACGTGCTGCCCGTGAAGCCGAACACGAGGGCCATCCCGTACAGCAGCAGCCCGGAGCTTACGGCGCTGAGGACCAGGAACTTGATTCCTGCCTCGCTGGACCGGGCGGTCATCAGGAAGGCCGCCAGGGCCGCCAGCGGCAGCGCCGTGAGCTCCAGGGAGATGTATATGGTTATCAGCTCTCCCGCAGCCGCCAGCAGCATCATCCCCGTGGCGGACATGAGAATGAGCCCGTAATACTCTCCCTGGTAGCGGGACATCTTTCCGACGTAGTCCGTCGACGCCAGCACGATCAGGGCCACCACCCCTATGACCAGGAACTTGAAGAAGAGGGCGAACTGGTCCACGGTCAAGGCTGCCCTGGACTCGGCGAGGTTGAAGATACCCGCGAGCTGGCCGCCCGGTTCCTGGCTCACGTCCACCCATAACCAGATGCTCAGCCCCAGGGGGATGAGGAGACCCAACACCGAGGCCAGGGCCAAGAAGCCCTTGCGGCTCACCACCAGGTCCAGGAGGATGACGAAGGTCGCCACGCCGACCATGGCCACCTCGGGAGAGAGGAGCCGCAGGTCCTCCCAGGTCATCGGACCGCCTCCAACCCTTGCACCGCCTGTAGAATGGGCTCGACGCCGGCGTCAAACACGTCGGCGATGAAGGCCGGGTAGAACCCCACCACCACGATGCTGACCACCAGCACGCCCAGGGGTATGGCCTCCACCAGCGCCGCGTCGCCGATGGAGGAGAAGCGCTCCCGGGGCGGTCCGAACATGACCCGCTCGATCATCCACAGTATGTACCCGGCGGCCAGCACGATGCCGCACACCGCCAGCACCGTGGGCCACGGGAAGGCCTCGAAGGAGCCCAGGAACACCAGCACCTCGGCCACGAAGCCGCTGAGCCCGGGCAGTCCCAGCGACGCAAGACCCGCTATCAGGAAGACCGTGGCTATGACAGGCATCCGGCCCGCGAGACCTCCCAGGTCCGGTATGTACCGCGTGTGGGCCTTGTCGTACACCAGCCCGACCAGGAGGAACAGGAGACCGGTGATGGTGCCGTGGGCGAACATCTGCATGTTGGCCCCGGACAGGGCCACGCTGGAAGCCGAACCCCCGCCCACGGCCACCGCCACGCCCAGCATGACGAGCCCCATGTGGCTCACGCTGCTGTAGGCGATGAGCCGCTTCAGGTCCGTCTGGCGGATGGTGACCGCCGCGCCGTACAGCACGCTTACCACCGCCAGCACCACCAGGACCCACGAGAAGGCCTCCGCCCCGTCCAGGTCGGGAAACATGCCCACCGAGACGCGGACCAGCCCGTATCCGCCCATCTTCAGGAGCACCCCCGCCAGCATCACGCTCACCGCCGTCGGGGCGTCTGTGTGTGCGTCGGGCAGCCACGTGTGGACGGGCCACACCGGAAGCTTGATGGCGAAGGCGGCCACGAAGAACCAGAAGATGACGCCGATGGGGATGACGGTGCGGGCCGCGTCGATGCCGTTCTCCGACAGGTAGACCATGTCGAAGGTGCCGTCGATGGGCGTCGCGTACACGGCGACGATGGCCACCAGCATGAAGGCGCTTCCCAGGATCGTGAAGATCAGGAACTTCATGGCCGAGTACTCTTTACGGCCTGTCCCCCAGATGGAGATCAACAGGTACATGGGCAGGAGCTCCAGCTCCCAGAACAGGAAGAAGAGCAGGAAGTCCAGTGAGACGAACACCCCCAGGACCGCCGTTTGCAGCACCAGGAGCCAGATGAAGTACTCCCGCACCCGCAGCTTGACATGCCAGGACGCCAGCACGGCGCAGAAGCCCAACAGCCCGGTCAGCAGCACCATCGGTGCGCTGAGGCCGTCCACACCCAGGTGGTAACTGGCCGAGAACGTCTCGTTGTTGAAGATGGTACCGACGCCTATCCAGTCAAACCGGTCGACGAGCTGGAACCGGTCGGCCCCCTCACCTTTGTCAAACAGGGAGAAGACGGTCACGGCCAGGGCCAGCTCCACCAGCGCCACGGCGACGGCAAAGGCGCGCACCAGCACGTCGCTCCGCAACGCGGCGGCGATGACCAGCGCCCCCAGCAGGGGGACGAACACGGTGGCCGTCAGAAGCCCGTTGAACTCCATTACGCTAGGCGCTCATACGCCGGCCGGTGCCGACCGCGCAACGCTCCTTACCCCCAAATCAGAAATGCTCCTACTATCGCCGCCACTCCTACGGTGGTGACCACGGCGTAACCCTGGACCTGCCCCGCCTGGACCAGGCTGATGGCCCGGCCTATGTTACGCGAGAACCAGCCGGTGAACTCCGCCACGTTGTCCACGATCCACCGGTCGAACCAGTCCAGGGTACCGGCGATGACCCTGTAGAACAGCCGGTACGCGACCTGTCCCTCGAATAGGTGGTCCATGTAGTACCGCTCCGTAAGCAGCCGCTGCGCCGCCTTGAAGGGCCAGCCCAGCCCGTCCAGAGACACCCTGGGCCACACGTACAACAGCGTGGCCACCCCGATGCCCCCGGCCGCGACCAACACCGAGACGGAGGCCAGTGGGAAGCTGAACTTCTCCAACGCCACCGCTGCGCCCCCGGGCCCAACGATGAAGTCGTTGAACCAGTGGGGAGCGACCCCCAGGAACCCCTCCTTGAACCCCAGCGGGTTCACCAGATAGCCGGATACCACGGCGGCCAGGGCCAGGACCAGCATGGGCCCGACCATGGAGGGCGGGGACTCGGCCAGGTGCACGTCGTGGGACCCCGCCGCGGGAGCGCCCTCACCCTGCTCCTGGAACTCCTTCTCCGCGCCGCCCCTGAACTGCCCGTGGAAGGTCATGTAAATCATCCGGAAGGCGTACACGGCCGTCAAGAACACGGCGACTATCAGCAGCCAGAACACCACGGCGTCCACCGTCCCATGACCCCGCCAAGCGTGCAGCAGTATCTCGTCCTTGCTCCAGAAGCCCGACAGCGGGAATATGCCCGCCAGGCTCAGGGCCCCTATCAGGGTCGCTGCGTAGGTCCAGGGCATTACACGCCTCAGACCGCCCATGTACCGCATGTCGAAGGTGCCGGCCGCGTGGTTTACGCTCCCGGCTCCCATGAACAGCAAGCACTTGAAGAAGGCGTGGTTGAACAGGTGGAATATGGCCGCGCCAAAGGCCCCCACGCCCAGGGCCGCCATCATGTACCCGAGCTGGCTCACGGTGGAGTAGGCCATGACCCGCTTGATGTCGTTGGACGCCAACCCCATGGTGGCCGAGAAGATGGCCGTGAACGCGCCCACGACGGCCACCGCGCTCATCGCGTCCTGGGAGGCCTCGAACACGGGGAAGAACCGGGCCACCAGGAACACCCCCGCGGCGACCATCGTCGCGGCGTGTATGAGGGAGCTCACGGGGGTCGGGCCCTCCATGGCGTCGGGAAGCCAGACGTGCAGCGGGAACTGGGCCGACTTCCCCGCCGCCCCGGCGAAGATGCCCACCGCCAGCCACGTAACGGCCATGCTGCCCAGGAGGCCCATCCCGATGCCCTCGTGGATGTCGGCGATCTCCAGAGGGTTCAACCCGGCGTCGTTGAAGGTCGACCCGTTGAAGAACAGGTACAGGATCGCCAGGAGGAAGCCCACGTCCCCGATCCGCGTCACCAGGAACGCCTTCTTGGCGGCGGCCGCGGCGGAGGGGCGGTTGTACCAGAACCCGATGAGCAGGTAGGAGCACACTCCCACCAGCTCCCAGAAGACGTAGAGCTGCACGATGTTGCTGGACAACACCAGGCCCACCATGGACGCGGTGAAGAGGCACATCAGGGCAAAGTAGCGGGGGTACCCCGGGTCGCCCTTCATGTAGCCCATGGAGTAGACCTGGACCATGAGGCTGACGCCCGTTACCACCACCAGCATCACCGCCGTGAGGTGGTCCACCATCAGGCCTACGCGTATCTCCAGCGCCCCGACGGTGAGCCACGGGTGGGAGGCGAACTCCAGGTCCGCCCGCCCCTCGATGGCCGAGTACAGCAGCCACGACGACAGGCCAAGGGACCCGGCGATGGCCAGGATGGTGACGTAGGCGCTCTGCCGGGGGTACGCCTTGAGGAAGGGCCGGATGACCAGCGATATCAGAAGAAACGCCGCCAGCGGCAGGAAGAATATGGCCCAGACGGCCCCTTCGGAGATCACCTGTCCATCCCTGACGACGGGGCCGGCGTGCCCGATGGGCGCCTTCCCGGGGGCCAATGCCCGGAGTCGATCATAGCTTCCTGAGAATCTCCTCTGCCACGTGCTCCCTGCCCCGGGGCACCATGATACGGAAGGTGGCCCGTTCGCTCCAGTCCAGGATGTCTCCATCGTTTAGTATGCGGACGGGCAGGCCTTCGCCCTCGAACACTTCTTTCCACATCTCGGCGGTTATCAGGCTGGTCACCCTTTTGAATTCTGTCCACATCTCTCTGCTACTTCCGTCGCGCCGTCCCCGTTTCTCCGACCCGTCCCCGTTTCTCCGAAAGGAGGCGGAGGGTTCCCGCCTACTTCGAGGACGGAGATGGAGTAGGCTCCCTACCTCCGCATCAAGTTCGCCTGGGTGACGTCCACCGTCTCCCTGTTCCGGTAGAGGGCGATGACGATACCCAGCCCAAGGGCTATCTCCGCGGCGGCCACGGCTATTATGAACAGGGCGAACACCTGCCCGGTGAGTATACGCCCTAGCTGCGCGTCCACTCCCGCGGGCTCCACGTACTTAGCGAAGGCTACCAGAGCGACGTTCACGGCGTTGAACATCAGCTCGACGGACATGAGCACCGTGATGACGTTGCGCCGGGCCATCGCCCCGTAGAGGCCGATGGAGAAGAGCACCGCGGAAACGATGAGGAGCTGCTCTAGGCCCATCCCTGCGTCACCTCTCCCGCACCAGGACCAGCGCTCCTATCACCGCCGCCAGCAGGAGGACCGACGCGATCTCGAAGGGCAGCACGAAATCGTTGATGAGCAGCTCCCCCAGGCCGGACCGGTCCGCCGCCGGTCCGATACTCGCCCGGTCGTCGTCGGGTATGCCTCCCACCGAGTTGGTCTGCACCATCTCGATGCTCTCGGCAAGCTCGGTACGGTCCGACAGCAGGCTCCAGTCCGTGTCCACCGCCACGAACACCAGGGCCGCCAGTATCAGGGCGGGGAGCAGCACCGCCGCCGGCTGCAGCCGGTTGGGCAGGTTCCCAAGCTGCACGTCCCTTGTCAGCATGATGGCGAATATGATGAGGATGGCGATGGCCCCGGCGTAGATCAGCACCTGGACCACCGCCAAGAACTCCGCGTTCATCATGACGTACAGCCCGGCCACGGCCAGAAACACCAACACCAGCATCAGGGCCGCCCGAAACACGTCCCTCAGCAGGACGACGGCGAGGGCCCCCACGATGGCCGCCACGGACAGTACCCAGAAGATGATGTCCTGAAAGAGCATTCTACCGGCTACTCTTCCCGGCCGTCTTCGACGGCGCCCGGTGGTCGACTGGAGTCCGGCCCGGCGCCCACGCCTATGCGCCGGGTAAGGGGCTGGGGCCTTCTGGCGTTCTCCGGGAACTTCCCGCCCGCCTTCTCGTCCTGGTGCCAGGTCCAGCCTTCCCTACCGACCTCCCGCCACGACCTGGGCTGGCCCTCGTGGGGATTGTACCCGGCCCCCTCGAGCTGAGGGCGGAACCAGGTGCTGGGGCGTTTCTCGGCCTGCCGCAGCTCGTCGATTGGAATCACCAGCTTGCTCCGCTCGTACCTGCCTCTCTCGAAGCCGCTGCCCATGAAGAGGGCGTCGTAGGGGCACGCCTCGACACAGAGGCCGCAGAACATGCAGCGGCCGATGTCGATGTCGAACACCTCCAGGTTGTACTTGTCACCTTCCTGGGGAGCGGTGCCGCTGGGCTCCGTTACTATTTTTATAATGCCCAGCGGGCAGTATTTGGCGCAGGAGGCGCACCCCGTGCACCGCTCCTCGTACCAGGCGAACTCCTCGCCGCGGAACCGGGGGTGCTGCTGCGCCCGCTCCTCGGGGTACTGGATGGTGAAGGGCTTACGAAACAGGTTCTTGAAGGTAATCGCCAGGCCCTTGGCAAGACCGAATCCGTACACTCGCTACCCCTCCTCGCGACTTCCGGGGCCCGCTGCGCCGGCCCTCAGAGGCACTACCTGGGCGGTACGCCGGGGCGGCCTGACCTTCTCCTTGATCACGTTGCCGGCAAAGGAGAGCACCACGACGGCCACCGACATGTTGATGGCGACCATGATTCCCAGGTCCGCCCGGGTCAGCTGTCCGCCGTCGCCCCGGAGCCAGTAGACCAGGATGGCGGTGACGAACAGATTGAGCAGGCTCACCGGGAACAGGAACTTCCACGCGAAGGCCATGATCTGGTCCACCCGCAGACGGGGGAAGGTGAACCTTATCCACTCGAACAGGAGCACGAAGAACACGACCTTGCTCAAGAACCACAACGCACCGAGCTGGCCCGACAGGAATGGCCCCGACCAGCCTCCCAGGAACAGGGTCGCCATCACCGCCGAGGCGGCGAGCACTCCCCCGAACTCGGCGGCCTGGATGAGAGCAAACTTGGTCCCGCTGTACTCGGTGTGGAACCCTGCTACCAGCTCCGACTCGGCCTCGACGATGTCGAAGGGCGTGCGGTTCAGCTCCGCCGATATGGCCAGCATGAACACGATGATGCCCAGGGGCTGCACCAGGATAAAGGGGATGGTCTGGGCCTCCACCACGTCCACCAGGCTCATGGAGCCTGCCAGCAACACCACTCCGACCAGGGACAGCACCGCGGGTATCTCATAGCTTATGAGCATGGCCACGCCCCGCATCGCCCCGAACAAGGCGTAACGGTTGCCCGACGCCCAGCCTGCCATGAACACTCCCAGGCTGCCCACGGAGGTCACCGCCAGGACGTACAGTACGCCCACGTTCAGGTCCGCAAGGAACGTGTTCCTGGCAAAGGGCACCACCGCCAACCCCAGCAGCACGGGCACCATCATGACTATTGGGACCAGGGTAAAGGCAATCTTGTCCGCCTCCCGCGGGACCAGGTCCTCCTTGGTGATGAGCTTGACCAGGTCTACGATGGGCTGCAGCAGGCCGAAGGGGCCCCACCGGTTGGGCCCAACCCGGTTGTGGACCCTGCCCATCAACCGCCGCTCGCCCCACACGAAGATGGCGGCCCCCAGGAGAACGCCGTTGACCAGGATGAACATGATGGCGAAGCCGGAGATGAAGTAGTCCAGAGCGCATAGCTGCTCGGGCAGCAGCTTGCCGACGTTGTTGTATATCTGACGGAACAGGACGCTGTCGTAGAGCGCCGAGCCGCTGTCCAGGGCGCAGCCGTTGGGCAGGCTGAGCGGACTCAAGGCCACGTTGAGGGGAAGGCTCACCGGTCAACCTCCCCCATGTTGATGTCGACGCTGCCCAGGCTCACGATCATGTCCGCCAGCTTCCATCCCACGAGCAGGTCCTTGGTCACGTGTAGGTTCAGCAGGGACGGGGAGCGTATCTTGCACCGGTAGGGGGAGATACCCCCGTCGCTGACCAGGTAGAAGCCGAGCTCTCCCTTGGGAGACTCGACCCTGGCGTAGGCCTCGGCGCCGGCCGGGGGCCTCAGCACCAGGGGAAGCTCCGTCTTGACGGGGCCATCGGGGATCTGGTCCAAACACTGGTCCACGATGCGCAGGCTCTGCCGCATCTCCTGCATGCGGACCCAGAACCGGTCCAGGTTATCGCCGTTGCTCCCCACCGGGACGTCGAACTCCATCCTGTCGTACACGTCGTAGGGGTCCGCCTTGCGCCAGTCCCACCGCAGGCCGCTGCCCCGCAGCACGGGGCCGCTGGTGGAGCACTCGATGGCCCGCTCCTGGGAGAGGAGCGCCACGCCCCTGGTCCTCACCAGGAGTATCTCGTTCTCCAACAGGAGCTGCTCCAGCTCACCGATGTAGGAGGGCAGCTCCCTCAGCAGCTGGCGCAATCGCGGCCAGAAGTCCTCCGGAGCGTCGAAGAACACCCCCCCGGGACGCATGTAGCTGACGGTTATGCGCGCCCCGCACAGCATCTCGAACAGCTCCAGGATGCGCTCCCGCTCCCTGAAGCAGTACATCAAGGGCGTCCCGAGGGCCCCCAGGTCCTGGAGGAAGAACCCGGTGGCCACCAGGTGGCTGGCGACCCTCTGGAGCTCGGCAGCTATGACTCTGAGGTACTTTGCCCGCTCGGGCACCTCGATGCCCATCAGCTTTTCCACCGCCAGGCAATACGCCTGGTTGTTGGTCATCGAGGCGACGTAGTCCAGACGGTCCGTCAGGGTGACAATCTGGACGTAGTTGCGCTCCTCGGCCAGCTTCTCGGTGCCCCGGTGCAGGTACCCGAACACGGGCTCCACGTCCACTATGACCTCGCCGTCGAAGGTGACCCTCAGCCTGAACACGCCGTGGGTGCTTGGGTGCTGGGGTCCGATGTTGACGGTGAGCGGCTCGGTCCTGATGGGCATCGCTAGTACTGCACCACGTCCTCGAAGTCCTTGCGCAGGGGATGCCCCTGGAAGCCCTCCCACAGCATGATGCGCTTGTGGTTGGGATGGTCGGAGAAGCGGACGCCCATAAGGTCCCACACCTCCCGCTCCTGGAGCTCGGCGCCGGGCCAGACTCCGACCAGCGAAGGGACGGTGGGCTCGTCCCGGCCGTAGAGACGCGCCTTCACGACGGCGCCGTGGTTCTTCTCCAGGGACGTCAGGTGGTAGACCATCTCGAAGTGGTCGATGTAGTCCACGGCGGTGACGGCGTTGAGGTAGGTCAGCCGCAGCTCCGGGTCCCCTTTGAGGAAGGTCATCACGTCGACCAGCCTCTCGGGCTTCACCCAGACGGCCGACTCGCCTTCCTCTTCGACAGCGTCCGGATGCTCCTGCCGGAGACGCTGGACGAGCTCGTCTCCCCCCAGCACCCTAGTCATTACTGCCCCGCAACCGGGCCCTTGAGACTGTACTTCTTGATCTTCTCGTGGAGCTGCATGATCCCGTACAGGAGGGCGTCGGGGCGGGGCGGGCAGCCGGGCACGTACACGTCCACGGGGACGATGTGGTTGACTCCCGGGACCACGCTATAACAGGAGTAGTAGGGGCCGCCGCTGGTGGCGCACACGCCCATGGAGATGACCCACTTGGGCTCCCCCATCTGGTCGTAGATGCGCCGGATGGCGGGCGCCATCTTCCACGTGACGGTCCCGGCGACGATCATCAGGTCGGCCTGGCGGGGGGTGGCCCGAAACACCTCCATCCCGAAACGGGCTATGTCGAACCGGCCCATGGCGGTGGCCATCATCTCGAAGGCGCAGCACGCCAAGCCGAAGGCCACCGGCCACAGGGCCCCCTTTCGACCCCAGTTCAGGAGGGCGTCCACCGACGTGACCATCACGTTGCGCTCCAGGTCGTCGGGCACCTGGATCAGGGGTTCGGGGTAGGGGCCGGTGCGGGCCTGCCGCAGGGTCTCGACGGTGACCCCTTCCTCCCGGTCCAGCGACAGGGTGCGCGTGTAGAGAGGCCCTTCGCCCGGGTCGATCTGCGCGGCCATGCTACCTCCACTCCAGGTCACGCTTGCGCCACGCGTAGGCCCAGGCCACCATGAGTATCAGGATGAAGACGACCATCTCCACCAGCGCGAACAGGGGAAGCTGATTGAACTTGGCCGCCCACGGGTAGATGAATATGACCTCCACGTCAAAGACGACGAAGAGGAGAGCGTACATGTAGTAGCGGAAGTTGAACTGTCCCCAGCGTCCTCCGATGGTCTGCATCCCGCACTCGTACACGTCGAGCTTGACGGGATCGGGTTTCCGGGGACGAATGCGGACCCGGGAGGCCAGCCACGAGACCAGCATCATGCTGGAGGGGACGATCACGGCTACGACGGCGAATATGGCTATGAGGCCGTACTGCCGAAAATAGTCGTCTAGCATACCTGCTGGCGGTCAACCCCCTAGAATCCGCAGCGAATATACCACAGGCATAGGTCCAGCGCAAGCAAAAACCCCTAGGCCGGCAGCCCGGTGGAGCCCGCTTTTTGCTCCTCCAGCCTGCCTATCGCGCCCGCGATTCGCCCTAGGCACCGCTCCCGGCCCAGCAACTCCATGGTCTCGAAGATGGGAGGGGAGGCCGTTCTGCCCGTTACCGCCACGCGAATAGCGCCGAACAGCTTCCGGCCGGATAGACCCAACTCGGCCCCGGCGGCCCGCAACACGCCCTCCAGGGACCCGGCGGAGAACTCCTCCACACCTTCCAAGACACCCAGTACCGCTTCAAGGGCGCCGAGGGTCGAGTCCAGGTCCATGCCCTTCTGCACCAGCTCCGCCGCATCGTAGGCCAGCTCCTCTTCGAAGAAGTAGGATGTCCACTCAGGCGCCTCGGCCAGGGTCTTCAGCCGCTGACGGACCAGGGGCACGATGCGCCGGAGGTACGCCCTGTCGCCCTTCCCGGAGCGGCCCAGGTACGGCAGCATCCGTTCCGCCAGGTCGTCGTCCTCCAGGCTTCGGATATAGACCCCGTTCATCCACTGAAGCCGGTCCAGGTCGAACACCGCCGCGCCCTTGCCGACGCGCTCCAGGGAGAAGCTCTCCACCACGTCGTCCCTGCAGATGACGTCCGTCTTGTCGTCCAGGGACCACCCCAACAGGACCATGAAGTTCACCATCGCCTCGGGCAGGAACCCCTGGGAGCGGTACTCCAGCACAGAGGTGGACCCGTGGCGCTTGGACAGCTTGGCCCGGTCGGGGCCGAGGATCATCGGCAGGTGGCCGAAGAGGGGAGGACTGTATCCCAGAGCGTCGTAGAGCTGCAGGTGCCTGGGGGTGCTGGACAGCCACTCCTCGGCCCGCAGCACGTGGCTGATGCGCATGATGTGGTCGTCCACCACGTTGGCAAGGTGGTACGTGGGAAAGCCGTCGGACTTGAGGATGATGAAGTCGTCCAGCAGGCCGTTGTCCCAGCCCACACGGCCCCTTATCAGGTCGTCCACCACGGTCTCGCCCTGCAGGGCCATCTTGAACCGCACCACCGGCCCGGCTTCGCCGCCCTGTCCGGAAAGGCCCAAGTCGCGGCAGTGGCGGTCATATCCGCCGGGAAGGCCGTCGCGCTGACGCTCCTTGCGGACCCTGTCGAGCCTCTCCCTCGGGCAGTGACACCAGTAGGCAAGACCCCGGCCCACCAGGTCTTCGGTAATGCCGTGGTAGATGTCCAGCCGCTGGGACTGGAGGTAAGGGGCATAGGGCCCTCCTGCCTCGGGCCCCTCGTCCCACTCCAGACCCAGCCACCTCAGGGACTCCAGGATGACGCCGAGGGCGTCCTCCACGTACCTGTTCCGGTCGGTGTCCTCGACGCGAAGCACGAAGGTCCCCCCGTGGCGTCGGGCGAAGAGCCAGTTGAAAAGGGCGGTCCTCAGGTTGCCCACGTGGGGCTCCCCCGTGGGGCTCGGGGCGAACCTGACCCGGATGTCTCCGTCCGTCGTCAAAGGGGCACCTCCGGGCTACATTGTAACACTTCGATCGGCCCACTCCGGAGTGCGCGGTTGGCGGCATATGCTAGACTAGAATGCACCAAAAAAGCTACAGGAGCCCGCCCTCTGACCGCCACCAGCACCACCGGACCGGACTTCGTCCGCAGCATCGTCGCCGAAGACGTCAAGCAAGGAAGGAACGGCGGCCGTGTGGTAACCCGTTTTCCGCCGGAACCCAACGGCTACCTCCACATCGGCCACGCCAAGTCCATCTGCCTCAACTTCGGGATTGCCCGGGAGTTCGGCGGCGTCTGCAACCTGCGCTTCGACGACACCAACCCCAGCAGCGAAGAGGCCGAGTACGTCGACGCCATAAAGGAAGACGTGCGGTGGCTGGGCTTCGACTTCCAGGGGCGGGAGTACTACGCCTCGGACCACTTCGAGCGCCTCTACGAGCTTGCCGTCAAGCTGGTCCGGGACGGCAAGGCCTACGTGGACAGCCTCAGCGCCGAGGAGATGAGGGAGTACCGGGGGACGCTGACGGAGCCCGGGACGGACAGCCCTTGGCGGGGCAGGTGCGTGGACGAGAACCTCAACCTCTTCCGGCGCATGAGGGAAGGGGAGTTCGCCGAAGGCGCCCACGTCCTACGGGCCAAGATCGACATGGCGTCACCGAACATCAACCTCAGGGACCCGGTAATGTACCGCATCCTGAAGGCGCCCCACCACAGGACGGGACAGGCCTGGTCCATCTATCCGACCTACGACTTCGCCCACGGACAATCGGACTCCCTGGAGGGCGTCACCCACTCCATATGCACCCTGGAGTTCGAGGACCACCGACCCCTGTACGAATGGTTCCTGGAGCACCTGGGCATCTTTCCCTCGCGGCAGTACGAGTTCGCCCGGCTAAACCTGACCCACACGGTACTAAGCAAGCGGAAGCTGCTGCAGGTCGTCACCGACGGCCACGTCTCCGGATGGGACGACCCCCGCATGCCCACCCTTGTGGGGATGCGGAGGCGCGGCTACCCGCCGGAGGCGATACGCGACCTGTGCGACCAGGTGGGCATCGCCAGGAGGGAGAACACGGTCGACTTCGCTTTGTTGGAGCACTGCGTACGCGACCGGCTGAACAGGACAGCCCCCCGGGCTATGGCCGTGCTGGACCCGCTGCGGGTGGTCATAGACAACTACCCGGAGGGTCTGGTGGAGCAGATGGACGCGGTCAACAACCCCGAGGACTCGTCCGCGGGGACCCGAACGGTCCCCTTCTCACGGGAGCTGTACGTCGAGAGGGACGACTTTCGGGAGGACCCTCCGTCCAAGTTCTACCGGCTGGCCCCGGGCCGGGAGGTCCGCCTGCGCTACTCCTACATCGTCAAGTGCGTAGACGTGCTGAAGGATCCCGCCACCGGCGAGGTGACGGAGCTGCGGTGCACCTATGACCCGGACACCAGGAGCGGCTCCCCCGGCGCCAACCGCAGGGTACGGGGGACCGTACACTGGGTCTCCGCTCTCCACTCGGTGGGGGCCGAGGTGCGCCTGTACGACCACCTGTTCACCAGGGAAGACCCCGACGACACGGAGGCGGACCTGGACTTCACGTCCAACCTGAACCCCGACTCCCTGCGGGTCCTTCGGGGGTGCAGGCTGGAGCCAAGCCTCGCCGCTGGAGCCTGCGGCGAGCGGTACCAGTTCGAGCGGCTTGGCTACTTCTGCGTGGACAAGGACTCGACGCCGGGCAACCCGGTCTTCAACCGCACAGTTACCCTCAGGGACACCTGGGCCCGCATCGAGAGGACCATCCAGGGCCGGTAGGGACCCTCACTCCCTGGCCGTAATCACCAAGTCGTCCTCTCCCTCGGGCAGCACCTGCAGCGACTTGAGGAACTCGATGAGGGCGGCGCGCTCGTCGTGGGACAGGCTGCGGAAGGCGTCCCGGGACTCCCGCGCCTCGCCGCCGTGGGCCAGCACCGCCTCGGATATGAGGGTGGCCCGACCGTGGTGGAGGAAGGGAGGCTCGCTGGCCATGCCCCACAGCTTGCGCGTCAGCCACGAGTCGGTGGGCACGCCGTTCTGCTCCAAGGCCTCGTTGTCCAGGGCGTCGCCCATGCGGTGCCTCTTCAGGTCCGTGAAGGCCGGCACCATCACGACGCCGTCTTCACCCCTCTTCAGGTGCGGGCCCGGACCTTCGCTGGTCAGGTCGACCCGAAAGGGCCGGGACACGTCGCCGACCTGGAGGTTGCCCGGAGGGTTCAACGGGTTGGGCTCGGTGAACACCGGGTCGTTCAGGGGCAGCTCGGGAACGTGGCATACGGCACACCCCACGGCGTCGAAGAGCTCCCGGCCCTGCTCCACGGCCTGCCGTGCGCGGCCGTCCCCGGGCAGGACCTGACCAGGCACCGGGAGAGTAGCCTGGAAGATGACCAGGGCGGTCACGTCGCCCCGGGTCACCTCGTTGACGACGCCGTCTCCGTCGGCGTCGATGCCGTCGCCGAAGAGCTCCACCGGCTGCATTCCGTGATGGTGGTTCAACGACTCGGTGGTAAAGGACCGCAGGGAGACGTCCACGCCCTTCTGGTGGAAGGGCTTCACTACCAGGTCCGTGTCCACGCCCTCCACCCGGTCCGTCTCCACCGACCCGTCGGGCAGCGCCGTAATCCACCCGAAGGGCACCCCCTTGGAGGCCAGGGGCAGGAACACCGACGTCCGCGTATCCGTGGCCAGGGCTATCGCCTCGTCCCGAATGGCGTGAAGGTCGGCGGTCATCTCCCGGGCCAGCAGCTCGATGAACCCCGAGCCGAACATACCCAGGGTGTTCCTCTCGTTGCCCACGGTCTTCAGCGTCTGGCTGGAGGAGCCGTCGCCGTCGCCGCCGTCGAAGTTGACCAGGGGCAGCCGCTGGGCGAGGACGAAGGCGTTGGCCACGTTGTCGCCGCCTCCCCCGGCCCTGGGCATGTTGTGGCACGCGAAGCAGGAGCCCGAGTCCGGACCGGAGATGCGGTTGAAGTTGTCGGGCGCTTCCCTGCGGGGACGGGGGACTCCCAGGCCGGTGCTCTCGGGACGCCCGGCCCCGTCCAGCGTATTGAAACTGGCCACCATCAACGCCCGCCCCCGTTCGATGAGGTCCTCCAGGTCCAGGCGTCCCTCGTCGATGTCCGCCTGGTCCGTGTGGACCATCACCACCGGCGCGTCGCCGATGACCGGAGGGCCATCTCCCCCGCAGGAGGCCAGCGCTCCTCCCACTAGAAGACCGGCGGGCAGGACCAGCGATGCCACCCTAGACCGCAACCGCCTCAACGGTCCGCTCCAGGTCCTCGGGCAGGTCGGACCTGAACTCCAGGTACTCTCCCGAGGAGGGGTGGCTCATGCCCAGCAGGTGGGCGTGGAGAAACTGACGCGGGAGGAGCCCGCTGCGCCCGCCGTAGACCGGGTCTCCCAGAAGAGGGTGCCCGGCATGGGCCAGGTGCACCCGGATCTGGTGGGTCCGGCCCGTCTCCGGGAACGCCTTCAGGAGGGTGTGCGACCCATACCGTCTCACCACCCGGTAGGTGGTCACGGCGTCGCGTCCGCCCGGCACCACGGCCATGCGCTTGCGGTTGCGCGGGTCCCGGCCGACGGGGGCGTCTATCCGTCCCTCGTCCAACGTGACGCGCCCCAGCACCATGGCCGTATAACCCTTCTTGACGGCCCGGTCCTTGATCTGCCGGGACAGGGAAGAGTGGGCGGGCCCGCTCTTGGCCACCATCATGAGTCCTGAGGTGTCCTTGTCCAGCCTGTGGACGATGCCGGGGCGCAGCTCGCCGCCGATGCCCTTCAGGTCGGGGCACAGGGCCAGCAGGGCGTTCACCAGCGTGCCCGAGGGATGACCCGGCGCGGGATGCACCGTGAGCCCCGCGGGCTTGTCGACGACCAGCATCTCCCCGTCCTGGTAGACCACATGCAGGGGTATCTCCTCGGGGACGACCCCCGTGGGCCTGGGCTCGGGCACGGTGACCGAGACCAGGTCTCCCGGCCGGACCCGGCTGCCCGCTTTTGGAAGCCCCCCGTTGAGGAGCACGTTCCCCTCGACTACCAGGCGCTTTAGCTGGGACCTGGTCAGCTCCGGCTCCCGCTGAGCCAGGTACACGTCCAACCGCCGCTCGTCACTGGCTTCGACCAGGTGCACCCTGACGGTCACGGGCCCGCCCCGCTGCGGTCCACCCGCTCCTCCACCCCGCACCCGAAGCAACGGCGCCCCCGGGGCACCGCGGCCATCTCCGAGTCGCAGATGGGACACGGTAGCCCGGGCATCAGGCCGTCCACGTAGACCCCGGGCCCCTTAGCCGGGGCGGCGGTCCGGCGGCCCGACGGGAACAGGAAGACCCAGCCGATGATGAAGAGGCCGACGACGATGGCGCTGTCGGCCACGTTGAAGATGGGCCACGGTCCGACGTCCATGAAGTCGGTTACGTGGCCCATCCTGAGCCGGTCCAGGAGGTTCCCCACGGCGCCGCCAAGCTGCATTCCGATGCTGAGCCTCAGGGGCCAGGCCCGGAAGGCCTGGGTGCCGTAGATCGCCAGGAGCACCCCTATTCCCACGAAGGATGCCAGGACCAGGAACATGGTCTGGTCCGGGAAGAGGCCGAAGGCGCTCCCGGTGTTGAAGGTGTGGGTTATGCGTACCGGGCCGTCGTAGGGCACCGAGTGCCCCACCAGCAGGCTGTTGCGCACCACGGCCTTGGAGACCTGGTCGGCGGCGAAAACGCTGCTCAGCGCCACCAGGAGGACGGGATCGGCCAGCCGGACCATCCAGTCCGGAAGAGACGGTCTGTAAAGCTCCTCCTCCGGCTCTTCCTCAAGCTCCTCGGGGCCGGGGCCCTGGCTCTGAAGCTTCTCCAACGCTCTATCCGGCCAGGGCGCCCGCGAAGAACTTGGCGGCCAGGTCGCCCGCCTCGGCCTCGTGGCCCCTCCAGGAGTGGTCGGCCCCCGGGACCAGGCTAACCTGCACGTCTCCTCCCAGCGTTCGGGCCTTGTCGGCAATGGAGTCGTAGGGGGACAGCCTGTCCCTGTCTCCCGTGACCAGGAGCTTGGGCCGGGCGTCCTTTCCCAGCTTTGGGGCGTCGAAGGCGCTGGGAGGGGGAGAGACCAGCATCAGGGCGCCGGCGCCCTTGTACCTGGAGAGCCCGCTGAGGACCATGGCCGCGCCGAAGGAGTATCCCGCGAGGCCGACCTTCCGCCGGTTCACGCCCGGCCACTCCCGCAGGAGGCCCAGGGCCGCCTTCACGTCCTCCTGCTCCTTCTCACCCTTGGTGAACTCTCCCTCACTCTTGCCGATGCCGCGAAAATTGAACCGCAGGGTCACGAACCCCTCCCCGGCCAGGGACTGGCACAGCCCCAGCACCACGGCGTTGTCCATGTTTCCGCCGAACAGGGGATGGGGATGGCATACGACGACCGCCGGCAGCGACCCGGCGACCCCGTGAGGACTCGCCACGACCCCTTCCAGCATCAGGCCCTTGCTCTTGAAGCCTATGGCGCTCTGACGCATCCCTAGTCTCGTTCCATATTAGGATTCAATCTGGTGTTTGACAAGCGCTGCTGCTAGAATAGTCGGGACTCTCTAGGGGACAGGAGGCCGCCAATGAAGGTTATCGACCTGCGAAGCGACACCGTGACTACGCCCACCGAGGCGATGAGAAAGGCCATGTACGACGCAGAGGTGGGAGACGACAACGCCCATGAGGACCCCACGGTCAACCACCTGGAAGACCTGGTCTGCGCGCTGCTGGGCAAGGAGGCGGCGATCCTCACCGCCAGCGGCACCATGAGCAACCTGGTGGCGGCCCTCGCCCACACCAACCGGGGGGACGAGGTGATAATGGGCAGCAAGGCCCACATGTTCTGGAACGAGGCCGGGGGCGTATCCACCTTGGGCGGAGTCCAGGTGCAGCTTGTGCCCAACGACAAGGGCGGCAGGATCGACCCCGCGGACGTCGAGGCGGCCATCAGGCCCGACGACGTACACGCGCCAAGGACCAGCCTCGTCTGTCTGGAGAACACCCACAACCAGTGCAACGGGAGCGTCCTCACCAACGAGGACATGAAGGCGGTGGCCGACGTGGCCCACGCCCACGGCCTGCCCGTCCACGTAGACGGCGCCCGCATATTCAACGCCGCCGTAGCCCTGGAGATGCCCGCCCACGAGCTGTGCAAGGACGTGGACGACGTGGGCTTCTGCCTGTCCAAGGGACTGAGCGCGCCCGTGGGCTCCATGCTGTGCGGCTCCGCCGACTTCATCGAGGAGGCCCGCAGGTGGCGTAAGATCGTGGGCGGCAGCATGCGGCAGGCCGGCGTGATCGCCGCGGCCGGGGTGGTGGCCGTGGAGACCATGATAGACCGGATGGTGGAGGACCACGCCCACGCCCGTCGGCTGGCCGAGGGGCTCTCCCACATCCCCGGGATCAACGTAGACCCCGACGACTTCCAGACCAATATCGTCTTCGTGGGAGTCGACCCCAACACGGGCAGCACCGAGGAGTTTACCGACAGGATGAAGGAGGAGGGGGTGCTGACGGCCTACCGCGGAGGCGGCCGGTTCCGGCTGGTCACCCACCGGGAGGTCGGCGCGGAAGACATAGACACGGCCGTGGACCGCATCGCCAAGGTCGCCTCGGAGATGCGAAACGCCCGCTGAACCGACGGGCGAAGCCCGGACCGGCGCTCCCTACACACTCGCCCATCCAGGAGAAGAAGATGCCCGACGACTTTGTCAAGGTAGCCCAGACAGACGATCTGAAGCCAGGCCAGATGAAGGCGGTGGACGTCGGGGACGACAGGGTCCTGATCGTGAACCTCAACGGCAGCTACCACGCCATGGACGACACCTGCAGCCACGCCTTCGCGGCCCTTTCCGAGGGGGACATCGTCGGCGGAGAGATCGAGTGCCCCCTTCATGGGGCCACCTTCGACATCGCCACCGGGGAGGCCCTGTCGCCGCCGGCTAGCCAGCCCCTGACCCTTTACCAGGTCCGGGTGGAGGACGGCGATATCCTGGTGGGCCCCCCGGACACGGGATAGGGCCCGCCAGGGCCGGCTACCTTCCCCGCTCGTCTCCCCACAGCAGGATGTGCAGGCGAGTGGTGAACCGGAACCCCCGTTCCACACACAGCTCGCTCAGCCACCCGCTCCGGCCCTGGAGTTCCCCCTTCGACGTCCCCTCGGGCATCAGGAGCACCCTGTTCCGACGGATGCCGTAGGCGCAAACCAGCGACTCCACCTCGTCCACGTCCTGACGGTCCACAACGACGAACTTGAAGAAGGCGGTGGGCAGCCCTGCGAATGCCGCCATGGCGGGGGCCACGTCCCGCCTGCGGGGGGAGTTTCCCGAGCTGCCCAGCTTGGGAGACACGTTCCACTGATCGACGGACCGGACCAGCGGCTCAAGGGGCGCGAGGGTGCCGTTGGTCTCCACCTCGAAGGAGAACCCGCGCCCCTTCAGTGAGTCCACCAGAGGGGCCAGAGCCTTCTGCTGGACCAACGGCTCCCCTCCGGTGACGACCAGGCGCCGGCAGCCATGTCCCTGCACCGCATCCATGACGTCTTCACGGCTGAGCTCGACCACCTCCTGCCGGTAGTCGTGGTTTCGCCAGTCCCAGGTGTACTTGGTGTCGCACCAGGTGCATATCAGGTTGCACAGGGCCAGCCGCAGGAACACCGACGGCGTTCCCAGGGAAGGGCCCTCCCCCTGCAGGGAGTAGAATATCTCCGGGTCCCCTCCAGGCCGTCGGCTCACCTTCAGGGTTCCAGCCGGAGAGCCCATCCTAGCCCATTCCCGGACGCGCCGGCAGGGGGTCAGGGTAGCCGGCCTGAGCGAATCCCCGGGCCCTCAGGACGCAGCTATCGCAGCGGCCGCAGGGCTCCGAGCCGTCCAGATAGCAGCTCCAGGTCCTGTCCAGGGGCGCCTTCAGGTCCATGCCCATCTTGACGATACCGGCCTTGGACAGGCGGATGATGGGCGTCTCGATCTCCATGGGCACGCCGTACTGGGTCCACAGCTTGCTGCCGTACATCAGCGTCTCCCGGACCTTCTCGTAGAACTCGGGCCTGCAGTCGGGATAGCCCGAGTAATCGATGGCGTTGGGGGCGATGTAGATGCGTGCGTCGATGTCGTCCGTCGGTATTCCTTCGCCCTCGATGGCGTCCAGGGCCATGCTCTCCAGGTACGCCGCGGCGAGGGTCAGGAAGAGGGTGTTGCGAAGGGGCACGTAGGTGTTGGGGATATCCCGGTCCTCCCCCGCCTCCCTAGAAGCTCCCGCCAAGCGGTCTGCGGGCACACGAAACCGTTGGGGGTTGGTCAGGGACGAGTACCACGCCAGCCTGGCGTAGCCGGTTATGTCCACCACCTCGTGCCGGAGGCCCAGGGCCTCGGCCACCTGGGCGGCGCTGCGCACCTCGCGCCCGTGAGTCTGGCCGTACCGGAAGGTGAGGGCCACCAGCCGGTCTGCCTTGCTCCTGGCGTAGGCGGACACGGTGGTGGAGTCCAGCCCGCCTGATAGCAGGGTTACAGCCAGCCTCATCATGCTGCCTCGCAGCGGCTCAGACGGCGCCGTATTCGGCGTACTGGCTCGGAGACTCCCACACGCGAACCATCGACGGCGCGACGCCGCAGAGCTCTTCGGCGGTCCGGTACAGCTCCCGGGCCATCACCTCGGCCGAGGGGTTGGCGTCGGGGAACACGAAGACGCGGCTGCCCTCAACCCCGCGGAGGGCGGCCAGCATCTCCTCGTCGCGGCCGCTCACCAGGAAGGCGTGGTCCCAGTGCTCGTCGATCCAGCCGCCCACCTTGTCCTTGACGTCGGTGAAGTCCACGACGAAACCGATGCTATTGAGCGCCTCGGAAGCCATCCATATCTCGGCGCGGTAGGTATGCCCGTGGGGGTGGACGCACTTGCCCTGGTGCCCCAGGAGCCTGTGTCCGCTGGCGAAGGACAGCTCGATACGCACCTGGTAGCGGTCTCCCACGGCTCAACCCCCAAGGGCCCGGTCGCGGCGGCCGTGCTCCACCGACACCGAGGTGTGTATGCCTCCCCGGACCTTGTAGTCCAGGGTCACCTTCATCCACCGGGGGCCGGATAGCTTAACCAGGTCTTGGAGGATGCGGGCCGCCGCGTGCTCCTGGACGATGCCCACGTCGCGGTAGGACAGCAGGTAATACTTCAGGGACTTGAGCTCTATGCACCGGCGGTCCGGCACGTAGGCGACCGTCAGGGCGCCGTAGTCGGGCAGCCCGGTCCAGGGGCACAGGGCCGTGAACTCGTCGGTGTCTATGGCGATCTCCTGGGGTTGCTCCGGGTACTCGTAGTCGAAGGTCAGGAGGCACTGCGGCTCCAGGGAGTCCTCGTCCTTGGCCGGCAGCCGCCGGTCCAAGGCCAGGTACTGCTCTCCCAGGGAAACGGTGGTCGCCATGCCTTCACCAACCTCGCCGCGGGCGCATGCCCCGGCATCGTCGTGTCCATACTCGTTGGTATCTTATTGGAAGACCGACTGGCGTGTCAAAACAACACGCGACAAGACGAGCGCCGACACCGCCAGCCCATCTTGTAACCACTGCCCGTGTGGAGTAGACTGGTAGGCAGTCGCATGATAGACGACATGCCCATGGAAGCGTCCAAATCCCCATCCAGCGGCGCTGGGACAGTTGGGTACCCGGATGGGCCGGCGAACTTGGCCCAGGTGCACGACCTGTTCAAGGGCGCGCTGGCCGGTGAGCCGCGGCTCAAGATGCTGCGCGGCTTCAAGCTGGACTTCTCCGGCAACTCCGACTTCCACAAGGTGTACTTCTCGGCCCGGTGCGACTGCGGTACGGCAGCCCTGCTCAGCGTGGAGGTGGACCGTGCCAAGAGCCTGCTCCAGGTCGAAGAGGCCCTCCCGGAGTTGACGGACCACCTTAAGGGGAAGGTCGGCCAGTTCCAGGCCATGTCCTGCGAGATGCACTCGATGATGAGGACCGGCAATAGGGAGGCCAAGCCCGGGATGGGAGCCGGCGGATGACGCGAAAGAAGCTGAGCTACGAGAAGGCCCTGGAAGGCACCGTAAAGTTCTCCGAGAGGTACGTAGAGCGGGGCGAGTACGAGTTCTTCCCGGAAGCCGAGGTGGTCAAGGTCGTCCAGGAGGGCCTGGCCAAAAACCAGGTGGACCACGGCTACCGGTACTGCCCTTGAATGCCCCTGAGCGGCGATCCCGTGGAGGATCGCAAGAAGATCTGCCCCTGCGACAGGCACCACGAGGACATACAGAGGGACGGCTTCTGCATTTGAATGTTCTTTGTCAGCGAGGAGTTCCTTCGCAAGTACGAAGAGGGTGAAGAGGCAGTCCAGACCATCGACGAGGCGGTCAAGCCCGGCGAGGGCCTGTTCGACCAGGAGTACGAGTCCAAGGCCGACCGTAAGGGCCGGCAAAGATCACAAGAGGGAGAAGCCTGATGGACGACATCATCGTCTACACATCCGACGGTTGAGGCCCCTGCCATATGGTGAAAGTGTACCTTTCACGCAAGGGAATACCGTTCATCGAGAAGAACATCTCGCAGGACGAAGAGGCGCGCAACAACCTCCTGGCCATGGGGCACCGGAGCACGCCCGTGACCACCATGAAGGACCAGAAGGTGGTGGGATACAGCCCGCCCAAGCTGGACGCGGCGCTCCAGGCGGCCGGGTTCTGACGGCCCGCCAGCCCTTTCCCCTCATTACGCCGCGCCTTCCATGAACGCCCAGCCTCGAGCCGTCCTGTCCGGCAAGGTCCGCCCTGACCGCAACGCATGGCCTTGCCTCCCCATGCCCGACGGGAGCGTGGGCCGTTGAAGGATGTCCTGGTCACCGGCGGCGCCGGCTTCCTGGGCATGGAACTGGTGCGAAGCCTGGCGGCGTCGGGCCTCAGGCCAAGGGTCCTGGACCTCAACGACCCCAACGACCCTCGCGTCGACGACAGCATCGATTTCACTCGAGGGGACGTCCGAGACGCGTCCACGGTGTCCGAGATGACCCGCGGCGTGGACACCGTGTTCCATCTCGCCGCTGCCGTGCTGCCCACCCGGGGCAAGGCCAACTACACCTCCATCAACACCGGGGGGACGCGCAACGTCCTTCGGGCCTGCATGGACCACGGCGTCCAGCACGTGGTGCACATCTCGACCAGCGCCATCTACGGCATCCCCAAGGCGCTGCCCGTCACAGAGGAGACCGAGCTGCGGCCCATGGGCTACTACGGCAACGCCAAGCACGAGGGCGAGCTGGAGGTGCATAAGGCCCGGGAGCAGGGCTTGAAGGTGAGCATCCTGCGACCCCGCACCATCATAGGCACCGAGCGGCTGGGCATCTTCCACATCCTGTTCGACTGGATCAAGGCCGGCAAGCGCATTCCCATCATCGGCTCCGGCGACAACCTGTTCCAGTTCATCAGTGCCAGGGACGTCGTCTCGGCGTCCATCCTGGCCGCCGAAAAGCAGGTCGACGACGACTTCAACATCGGCGCAGAAGAGTTCTCCACGGTCCGGGACGACCTGGAGTCCCTGGTGCGCCACGCCGGATCGGGCTCCAGGGTCGTGTCCATCCCCGCGCTTATGGCCAAGGCGCCCCTGCAGGTGCTGGACCTGATGAGACTCTCCCCCCTGATGGACTGGCAGTACAAGGTGGCCGACAAGCCCTTCTACTTCGACATCGGCAAGGCCAAACGGGAGCTCGGCTGGCAGCCCCAGGACAGCAACGCCGGCATGTTCATCGACTCGTACGACTGGTACGTACGAGAGTATACTGACACCGCCTCGGCATACGGGTCCACCCACAGGCAGGCGGTCCGCCAGCGGGCCCTCAGGCTCCTGAGAAAGGTCTTCTGAGCAGCCGATGAAGGAGAGCCGTCCCGAGCTGCCCCGCTGGGTCTACGGCAAGCGCGGGCCCTCCCTCGAGACCCCGGCCATCACGGAAAAGGAAGCCGCGGGCTACCTCCTGAAGCGCCCATGCGACGCCCTTCTGGCCCTGATGGGCCTCATGATCGCGGCGCCCCTGTGGATACTCTTCTCCCTGGCCATCAAGCTGGAGGACCGTGGTCCGGTCTACTTCACCCAGGAGCGATGGGGCAGGAACAGGGGCAGGATACGCGTGTACAAGTTCCGGAGCATGGTGCCCGACGCCATGGAGCGTTTCGGCAACGTCCAGGCCCAGGAGCACGACCCCAGGGTCACGAGGGTGGGACGTCTGCTCAGGGCCACCAGCCTGGACGAGATGCCCCAGCTCCTGAACATCCTCAAGGGCGACATGAGCTGGGTGGGCCCCAGGGCGTTGCCCATCGACGAGGTACAGGTGCGGGAGGAGGGGGACCTGGCCGACGAGGCGATACCCGGCTTCGAGGCCCGTTCCCGGCTGCGCCCTGGCCTCACCGGCATCGCCCAGATATTCGCCCCCAGGGACGTGCCCAGGGAGCGGAAGTACGGGTTCGACGCCGTCTACGCCGGGAGCCAGGGCCCGTGGATGGACGTCCGGCTGATACTGCTGTCCCTCTGGATCACCGTGCGTGCCCGCTGGGAGGCCCGGGGGAGCAAGGTCTAGAGTCCTAGAGTCGGGGCCCTTGGCTTGTTCGCCAGCTTCGGCGCGTGTTATGCTAGTCGTCGGTCCGCCCCCGTAGCTCAGAGGATAGAGCACTGGCCTCCGGAGTCAGGTGCGGGAGTTCGAGTCTCCCCGGGGGTACCATGACGTACCGAATTCATAACTCGTCCGTTTAGGGCGACCTCTGCGGTGTCCGCTCCCCCCATTGGGCTCACAGTGGGACCGTCCTCCGTGACCGCCTGCTGGAGCTGCTCAGCCATCTCCGGGGCATGGAGAGGGAAACGAACGTCCCTGCCGCCGTCAAGGAGTGCGTACAGCCGGCAGTCCCAAAGAAGTAGAATGGCGTGACGGACATTGCGGACTCTCCGATGGCTTCTGTGCGGTTTCTGCCAGGACGGCCATTAGGAACAGGACACCCAGAAGAGAGTGAGGGGGATGGACACATGACCGGACAGAAGGCGCTGCGCATGGTCATGGTGGCCGTGTTCGGCGTGCTGGTCGTCGTGTCGCTGGCGTGCGGCGGCGGATCGGAGACCGTGCGTCTTGCCACTGAGGGCCAGTACCACCCATTCAACTTCATCAACGACGACGGCGAGATCGATGGCCTGGAGCGAGAGGTTGGCGACGAGCTGTGCCGCCGCGCCGAGTTGGACTGCGAGTGGGTGCTCAACGAGTGGTCGGACATGATACCGGACCTGGTGGGTGGCGAGTTCGACGTCATCATCACGGGGATGAGCATCACCGACGAGCGCGACGAGACCATCGACTTCACCGAGCCGTACTACCCGCCCACTCCCTCGGTCTACCTGGCCCTGGCGGGCGCAGGAGACGAGGCCGTTCAGGGGCGGCTCGGAGCCTACGCCGACACCATCTACTCGGACTTCTTCACCGAACAGGGCATCCCGTACACCGAGTTCGGCAGCGAGGACGACCGCATTGAGGCGCTGCTCAATGGCGAAATCGACGCGAGCCTGGTGGACCACGCCTACGCCGTGGAGAAGCTTGCGGAGTACGAGGGGAGGCTGGCCGTGGTCGGACCCTCGGTGCTGCTGGACCGCGGCATCGGCATGGGTGTGCGCGAGGACAGCGGAGACCTGCGGGACAAGCTGAACGAGGCCATCGCGTCGATGAAGGCAGACGGTTCCCTGAACGAGCTCATTCGCAAGTGGGTTGGCGAGGACGCCAAGACCTTCTAGTGGGTCCCGGCCACCGCTTCCCACGAAGTTGAGCCGGGGACACATCAATGCGGCGCATCTTCCTTTCATTGACCGGAGGGCTATCTTTCATACTGCCGTCCAGATATGTTCCAAACTGCCGCACCTCAAAGTTACGATTGGCCGATGGCTGAGAATGGGCTCTACACCCGCTTCTCGGAGCGGCGTCTGACCGAAGCCCTGGAGGACTCGCCGGTCACGCTCATCCACGGACCTCGCCGGCTTGACGACGCTTGCCCTGATGGTCTGTGCGCCAGAGCAGCTGACTTCTGGGGGCAGTCCTTCCAGCGTTCTCCCCACCGGCTCTCCGAGCTATACGTACCTCACCTTCGACGACGCGGTTACGAGGGAGAGCGCCGAGACGGATCCGATGGGTTTCGTCGCCGACCTTCTCGAGCGGGTCATCTTGGACGAGGTGCAGCGGGTTCCCAGCCTCTTTGCGGCGCTGAAGGCGGCGGTGGACAGGAGGCGCGTGCCTGGCCGCTTCCTACTGAGGGGTTCGAGCAACGTGCTCCTCACCCCGGCGCTGTCGGACTTTAGAGGCCTCAGAAAACTAAGGGGGGGCATCCTTCGTGGTGCCGCACTGGAGTTAGAGACCATCTGACCTTGTCGTGGTGCCGCACTGCAGTTAGAGACCATCTGACCTTGTCCTGTTCCCCCACTACCCTAGCGACCCCGTCCTGAAGACCAAGACCATCCCCCCTTGACATTCCTCCGGTACTCTTTTTCTATATTGGGGGTTATTCATCGATGAGCGACGGAGGTGCTATGGCAGGGCTGAAGAGACCGGCGGGGGCTTACATGGCCGCGGTAGGGGCCGCGGTGGCAGCCTACTTCATCATCAACCCGTTCCTGGTTGAGTCCTTCGACGTGATAACCGTCTGGAACGTCCTGAACGTACTGATGGTTATCGGGCTGGGGCTGGCGCTGACCTTCAATTTCCTCCGCAAGCGGGAGCTGGGGAAACGGGACCCCGAGGGGGCCATCACCCGCCCGTATCTGGAGGTCCACGTAGCCTTCTACCTGACCGCGGCCGTCACGATCCTGTTCCTGCACAACTGGTTTTCCCTGCTGGCCCTGGGCGAGGACAGCCTGGACGGGAACCACCAGGCCTGGGTCATATGGGCTGCCGTGGACACGATGCTGCCGCTGGTCCTGGGCGTCACCGGCTGCCGCCTTTGGTGCGAAGCGTCCCGGTCCTGACGCCTCCGGTCCCGTCCCACTGGCGCCGTCCGTCAGGCTCCGGGCCGGCGCCTTAGGGGCGACTACGCCGAGACTTCGTCACAGGGACTTGACGGTGTCCTCGATGGTCGACGTTGCCTCCTGGTAGTCCGTTCCCGGAGGGAAGCTCAACGGCTCCCCCAGGCGGACCTCGACCCTCCCGCGCCGGAGGAGGGGGAACCGTGCGGGAAATCCCAGCCTGTGGATGTGCAGGCGCAGGGGGACCACCGGAATCTGGCCCTCCACGGCCACCAGGCCGGTGCCGTTCATGAAGGGCTTGATGGGCCCTCCCACGGTGAGCTCTCCCTCGGGATATATCAGGACCGACCAGCCGTCGTCCATGATCCTCCCCATGTTCTCCAGGCTGGGCCTCACCGAGCCCTCCCTGGCCAGGGGGAAGGCGTTTCCCAGCAGGGGGTTCACGATCCACCAGACGGGGTTCTTCCACAGGTCGGCGGCCCCGGCCACCGCCATGCGCCGCCGCCACCTGAGGGGCACCGACTTGATAATCAGCGGGTTGTCCAGGCCCAGGTTGTGGTTCGACGCGAACAGCACCGGACCCGTGATGCCTTCCAGGTTCTCCCGGCCCACCACCCTCAGCCCGTAGGAAAGCGCCACCAGCGGGAAGACCACCGACCGCTGGAGGAAGCCCCGAAGCATGCGGCACCACCACCGCATGCCCCAGGCCGGAAAGGTCATCATCGGCGGGTTCCTCGACCCCTCCTCGACCAGGGCCGTCAGGCTCCGGACGGTCATCTCCGGATTTAGCTGGCCCTCATCCACGTAGACGCCCAGCTCCGTCTCTATCGCCGACAGCAGCTCGACTCGGCCCAGGGAGTCCAGGTCCAGGTCGCCCCCCAGGGTCGCGTCGTCCCGCACCTCCTGTACGGCCCGTTTGCTCACCTCGCCGACGATCTGGAGCAGGGTGCGCGACCCGGCCGCGGAGCCCCCTCCCGGCCGCGATTCGGCTGGGGAGTCCGGCTGCATCCTCCCGAGAATCGTATCGATCACCACCCCCTTCTTCACCTTGAGGGTGTGGGTGCGGGGAAAGTCCTCGCCGGCCCAAATGGTGAAGCCCCGTATCCTCTGCTGCTCCGCGAGCTGGCCATTGGTCCAGGAGACGACCTCCTGGGCCGCGTCGGCGTCGTCCAGGATCAGGGCCGCGTGCACCTCAACCGAGGGACCCCTCGTCAGCCCCACGACGGCCGAGTCCGTGACCTTCGGGTGCTTAGCCAGCACCGCCTGGATGTCCTCCGGAAACACGTTCTGGCCGCTGGGGAGGACTATCATGTCCTTCTTCCTGCCCTGAATGTGCAGGAACCCCTGGTCGTCGAAGAAACCCAGGTCCCCGGTCATGTACCAACCATCGACGAAGGCCGCGGCGGTCTCGTCGGGCGCGCGCCAGTAACCCGGGCTCACGCTGTCGCCGCGCACCAGGATCTCGCCGTCGCCGCTGATCTTCACCTCCACGTTGGGCAGGGGGCGGCCGGTGGAGTCGAGCCGGCGCTCCTTCTGGCTGTGGTTGCTGACGACGGGGGACGCCTCGGTGGTCCCGTACCCCTGCACGATCTTGACCCCGAGCAGCTCCCACTTGCGCCCCAGCTCCGGGTCCAGGGCCGCCCCCCCAGACACGATGAAGTCGAGCTTCCCGCCGAACTGCTTGTGGACCCGTCGGAACAGGAGGCGTCTCAGGGGTAAGGGCATGGAACCGGCTATCCTGAGAAGCCGGTCCCACAGGGCTTCCCTCCCCTGCCTTTTGACCTCCCGCTCGATCCCGTTCATCAGCAGCTCCAGCCCCTGGGGGACCAGGAGCATGATGGTTATCTTGCGCTCGCGCATGGTCCGGGCCAGAACGGTCGGCTGGCGGCTGGTGGGATAGGTAACGCTGGCCCCTTGGTACAACATGATGAACAGGCCGCCCATCTGCTCGTACATGTGGCTGAGGGGAAGTATCGACAGGAGGCGGCTGGAGGGGTGACAGGAGATGTACTGGGACACGCCCTCTATGTTGGCCGTCAGGTTTCGGTGGGTGAGCATGACCCCCTTGGGGTCGCCCGTGGTGCCCGAGGTGAACATTATCTCGACAAGGTCGTCCGGCTCCACCTCCACCTGCTCCGGCTGGGGCAGGTCCCGGATCGCGCTCTCCAGCTCCTCGAAAGCTATCTCGGGCACCCCCAGGTCCACGTCGTCCTTGGGGGTGAGCCGGGACGTGAACGCCAGCTTAGGGTCTATCCTGGATACGACCCTGGACACGTAGTCGGGGGCGCTGCGAAGGTCCAGGGGGACCAGTACGACCCCCGCCCTGATGCAACCGAAAAAGATGAGCACCCAGTGAGGGGAGTTGGGCCCCCAGAGGACGGCCTGGTCCCCCTTCTTCAGCCCCCGGCGCTGGAGGAGGGTTGCGACCTGGCCTGACTCGTGCCACAGACGCGAGTAGCTCCAGCGCTGGTAGCGGAAGGCCGGCTTGAACAGCAGGGCATCACGAGGCCCGTGCCTCTCTACCGCTCTCCGGAGAAACTCCACTACGGTGTCACCCACGGGAGCCCCGGACGTGCGCGGACTGTTCATGTCCCACCTCCCGGCCGCCGCGGGCGGAGCCTCCCGCCCTCCCGTAGCCGCCGTACCAGCGTTTGGGCATCGTGCGGCTTTGGGGGGGATGATGACATTCCCAACGGACTGGCATGCCGGCTTGAATACCGCCTGGCGGGCAGGAGTTGACGGCAGCAGCCAGCGTTTCTCAGCGTGCAATCGACATTGTAGAGTCCAGCGGCTGCTTGGACAAGCACGCTGGCGGAGCGCCAACGTGCCGGATTCACTACCTTCCGGAAGCCGTGGCCCGGAAGCCGTAGCCACGGGTGCGTGCGACAGGGCCGGAAGCCCTGGCCCGGAAGCCGTGGCCACGGGTGCATGCGACAGGGCCGGAAGCCGTGGCCCGGAAGCCGTAGCCACGGGTGCGTGCGACAGGGCCGGAAGCCGTGGCCAGGACGGACCGCATCCGTGCGGTCCAAGTTCAACGATTCGGGTTCGATTGCCCTTCTCAGACAGCCCGCGTCGGGAGTAGACTGAGTTGCCAGGTCTACGACGTAGGCTTGGCGAAAATGGACAACCAACGCGAAAAGGGAGGCTCGATGCCCGACCAGACACCGTCGTCCAGCTACACCATGGGCTACAGCGAAGAGTTCCGGCAGCTCCTCGACCGACGCAGTGCCGAGACCCACGCCAGGCACCTGTTCCCACACCTCAAGCCGGGCCTGCGGGTGCTGGACTTTGGCTGCGGACCGGGGACCATCACCGTGGGCCTGGCCAGGGCCGTGGAGCCCGGGGAGGTGCACGGCATCGACGTGGAGGAGTCGCAGATTGGACTGGCCCGGGCCGCCGCCCAGGCGGGTGGACACCACAACGCGACGTTCCACGTGGGCAGCGTGACCGACCTGCCCTTCGAAGACGGTTCCTTCGACGTCGCCCACTGCCACGCCGTTCTCATGCACGTTCCGGACACCCAGACGACGCTGGCCGAGGTGAAGCGGGTCCTGAAACCCGGCGGCATCGTGGCCAGCCGGGAGATCTTCGTCTCATCCTCGTTCCTGGAGCCCAGCATCGACGACACCGACGCCGCGTGGGCCACCTTCTCCAACCTTCTCGCCGCCAATGGCGGCCATCCTGAGATGGGGAAGGAGCTGAAGCACATACTCCTGGAAGCAGGGTTCTCGGACATACGGGCCGGCGGGTCCTTCGATTTCTTCAGCGCCCCCGAAGACGTCGCCTTCCTTCACGCCTTCATTGTCGATTGGTTCCTCTCCCCGACGGTGATTGGGGCGGCCACGAAGTACGGGCTGGCGACACAGGAGCAGTTCGAACGGTGGCGCCAGGGCCTCGACGAGTGGAAGGGCCTCCCCGGGGCCTGCGGAGCCTTCGCCTTCGGCGAGGCCATCGCCCGTAAGCCCCAGTCCTGACCCCATACGGGCCTTATCTCAAGCCGTAGATGAGGTCCGGCAGCCAGAGGGCGATCTGAGGCACGGCCAGCACCAGCACCGTGGTGGCGGCCATGCAGGCCATGAACGGCAGCACGCCTATCCACACGTCCTTGATGGTGGTCTCCCGCACAGGCTCGTTGGCCCTCTCCGCCTGCTCCCGGTCCACGTCCCGGCGCACGCCGTGCAGCACGTACAGGTTGATGCCCTCGGGCGGGCTGATGAGGGCTGCCTCCACCAGGAGCACCACGATGACGCCGAACCAGACCAGGTCGACCCCTGCCTGCTGCAACGCGGGCAGCAGGACGGGCACGGTGGTGACCATCATGGCGAAGCTCTCCATGAAGGTGCCCAAGACCAGGTAGAACAGGACCAGGGCCAGGACGAGCTGCCAATCGGTCAGGGCCAGGCCCGAGATGAGCTCGGCGGCCTGCTGGGATATGCCCAACCGGGCGAAGGCGAAGCTCAGGGTGAGGGCGGCCAGCAGGATTAGGAAGATCATCCCTGTGGTGCGCACCGTAGAGATGACCGAGTCCATGACGATGCGCACGTTTCGCCTGACCACGGCCTCGACCATCTGTCTCGAGGGCATCCGGGCCTCGCGCAGGGTCGTCCGGGTGCTACTGGTAAACAGGAGGATGAGGCCGGTGCGCCTGAGGACGCCTCCCAGCAAGGGCGTCAGTACCTCGTTGGAGTTCAGCAGGACCGTCAGGACGAAGGCGCCGGACACCCCGAAGGCGGCGGCCTCGCTGAGTGTGGCGAGTCCCGAGTAGATGACCCCCAGGACCAGGGCAACCAGGGCCACTATGGGCAGGATCTGGAGGGTGCCCGATACGCCTCAACCAGCCGGGGATGACGTACTCAGGCGGCACCACACCTTGAATGTATCGGACTATGTCTTCGGAGAATGGCACCGGCTGTATGCCCAGGGTCTGGTTGATCTGAACCGCAATGAGGTTCTGGAAGGGGGCCAGGCGGAGGGCTTCCAGCTCGGCCTTGGCGCCTTCCTCGGTGATTATCTGCTGCAGGTCAGCGGGTATCTCGTCCCACACGTCCTTGTTGATCACGTTGTTGGTGTACCCGAACCCGATCACCGGACCGGACATGTAGTCCGCCACCTCGAACAGGCGGTCGGGAATGGCCAGAACGGCGGCGGTGGCCGCGGCGTCGACGAAACCCCGTTCCAGCCTGGTGTATATCTCGGCGGGGCCCAGGAACACGGGCTCGCCCCCCATGCCCCTGATGAAGTCCGACATGGAGGCCGCGGGGGAGCGTATCTTGAGACCCTGGAAGTCCTCCACCGTCTGCAGCGGACGGTTGCCAAAGAACCACTGGTCGGAGCCGGCGAACCCGGAGACCCTGGAGCAGGTCAGCAGGGGCACGCTGGACATGGTGAACATCTACCGGGCCATAGGGGGCGGGCACGTGGATTCTCATTGACATTGATGGGGCCGGATGCTATATTGATTCGACGTACACTCCCTATCCGGAGAACCGCGTAATCCTGGCAGCCCATTGGGGGGAGGGTACGGCCACAAAAGTGTCATCTCATACGCTGAAGGTGAAGGGGACAGTCTCCCCGGGCGTTGGCGGGGGAGCACCATCGCAATCCCTCCACCTGGGCTTCGGCCCTGCCCCCGGGACGGAACACCAATCCCCGGACCGAGGACGGTAGAAAGTGCGGACCAACGAGGCGGGGCCGGGCTCCGAGGCGACCACCGGGTCGTCCCCCATCCAGAAGAAGCAGGACTTCGTGGTCCGGTTCGCTGGAGAGGGCGGCCAGGGAGTCGTCACCGCAGCCGAGATGCTGGCCAGCGCCGCCGCCGCGGTGGGCTACCACGTCCAGACCTTCTCCACCTTTCCCTCCCAGATCATGGGGGGCCCCACGTGGACCCAAACACGCATCTCCATTGACCCCGTCCTGAGCGCCGGAGACGCCCTGGACGTGCTGGTGGCGTTGAACCCCGAAGCCTACCTCAACCACAAGGACGAGGTCCGCAGCGACGGGGTCGTACTGCACGACTCGGGTTTCGAAGCGCACCATAACAGCGGGGACATAGGCATACCCTTCGACCAGCTAGCCAGGGAAGCGGGCGAGGCCCGGTCGGCCAACATGGTGATAATCGGGGCTCTGGCGCACCTGGTCAACATGCCCCTGGATTACTTCGAGGAGTTCGTGCGGCAGCGCTTCAAGGGGCGCGACGCCATCATCAAGGCCAACGTCGCCGCCCTGAGCCTCGGCAAGGAGCACGCCGCCTCCAGCGAGATACAGATCGGCGCGCTGGACGACCCAGTCAAGCCCGACCACGAGCAGCTCATGATCAAGGGCAACGAGGCCGTCGCCCTGGGCGCCCTGGCGGCGGGGCTGGATTTCTACGTGGGCTACCCGATCTCCCCCGCCACCACCATCCTGGTCTTCATGGAGCGCAACCTGGTGGGACCCGGCAAGTTCGCCTACCAGGTGAGCTCGGAAATAGAGTCCATAAGCGCCATCCTGGGAGCCGGGTTCTCCGGAAAGAAAGCCATGACCGCCACGGCGGGTCCCGGGTTCTCGCTGATGAGCGAGGGCCTGGGCCTGGGGTGGATGGCGGAGATACCGTGCGTGGTGGTGGACGTCCAGAGGGGCGGCCCTGCCACGGGCCTGCCCACCAAGACCGAGCAGTCGGACCTCCTGGCGTGCATGCACCCGGCCCACGGGGACGTGGCCATGCCGGTGATCGCCCCCGGAAGCGTGGAGGAGTGCTTCTACGCCGCCGCCATGGCCTTCAACTGGTCGGAACGCTACCAAGGCCCCGTCATCCTGATGAGCGAGATGTCCATGGCCGAGCGGGCCCAGAACATCCCCAAGCCCGATCTGAGCAAGCTCCACGTGGAGGAGCGGCAGGTCTACCAGGGCGGCAACGGATACCTCCGGTACGACGGCTACGAGCTGTCCCCGATGCCCATACCCGGCACCCCGGGCGCCTACGTAGCCAACGGCAGCGAGCACGACGCCATGGGGGACACCACCCACCTGCCCAGCCGCCACATCCAGATGACCCAGCGGCGTTTCGGCAAGCTGAAGCTGCTGGAGAACGAGACGTACGAGCAGGAGAACGCCTCCGAGCCCGTAGCGGTCATGACTTGGGGGGGCTCCAAGGGGCCGACCTGGGAGGCCTACAGGGTCCTCACCGAGCAGGGAGAACCCCTTGCCTGGTACTACACCATGTACCTCCAGCCCCTTCCGGCGGCGCTGGTCGAGGAACTCCGAAAGAAGGATCTGGTCATAGTCCCCGAGCTCAACTACCAGGGCCAGTTCTCCGGCGTGCTGAGGTCGCTGGGTATCCGGGCGGAGTCCATCACCCAGTACACGGGACTGCCCTTCAAGGTGAGCGACCTGGTGGAGAAGATTCGGGACAAGGCGGGGACCCTGAGGAAAGGGATGGTTGAGGCGTGACCACCAAGAATCCCGAGTACGACTTCAAGTGGTGTCCGGGGTGCGGGGACTTCGGGGTCCGCCGCGCGCTGGAGTTCGCGATGGCCGAGCGGATAGAAGGCACCGACCGGCTTATGGAGAGCAACGTGGTAGTGGCCGGGATCGGCTGCTCGGGCAACCTGGTCCACCTGCTGGAGGGTCCGCAACCCTACGGGTTCCACGGCATCCACGGCCGGTCCCTGCCCATCGCCATGGGAGTCAAGATGGGCCAGCCGGACCTGAACGTGGTGGTCGTCGCCGGGGACGGGGACTTCCTCAGCATCGGCGGAGAGCACATCGCCCCCCAGGCCGGCCGCAACCTGAACATCACGGCCGTGGTCATGGACAACGGCGTTTACGGGCTGACCAAGGGCCAGAGCTCCCCGACCACCGAGCTGGGAGAGCTGACCAGCTCGACTCCCTACGGCAAGATCGAGGACGCCCTGAACCCGCTGGAGCTGTACCTAACCCTGGGCGTGTCCTTCATCGCCTCGGGGTTCTCGTCCCAACCTCGGGTCCTGGGAAAGCTCATCGGCGAGGGGATGGACCACCAGGGCTTTGCCGTGGTGCACGTCCAGTCGCCATGCACGACCTACAACGACACCTACGAGATAATCAAGGGCAACCGCCAGAAGGGTATCGAGGGCACCATGTGGACGATACCGGAGGACCACGATTCCTCGGACCGGGCCATGGCTTACGCCCGCATCCAGGACGGCGGCCTGCCCATCGGTGTCATCTACAAGGACACCAGCCGCCCCACTCTGCAACAGAGGCTTCACGAGAGCCAGAAGAAGGCGCCGGTGCGGACCACCCAGGAGATCATCGACTCCTTCCAGTTCTGAGCTCCCGGCCGTCCCCGCCACCCGACCCGGCGCCCCCCCGGACCGTTCCGCAGACCCGTTAGCCGGACACGCCCAGGAAACCCCGGGTCGCCTGTATGAACTCCTGGGGCTTGTCGACGGTTACTATGTGGCCGGCGCCGGCCACATCCACCGAGCTGAACCGCTTACCCACCTGCTCCATGCGCCGGACCGTCTCGTCGGACACCAGCCCGCTCTCCAGCCCCCTCACCTCCAGCAAGGGGCACTCGATGGCCTCGAAGGACCTCCAGTACCTGGCCACATGGGAGGGGTCCGTCATGTCGGGCAGCATCTTGTTGAACAGGGCGGGGTCCGCCTTCCAGACCCACCGGCCGTCCTCGCGCTGGCGGGTCTTGTCCTCGGTGTCCCGGCGGATGCGTGTATCGGTGGCCCAGGGGTCGTCCTGCCGGGCCCACTCCACAGCGGCCTCCAGGCTGGGAAACTCCATGGGGACCGGCGGGCGCTTGGCCCGCTGGTCCATGTACTCCGGGCTGGGCTCGGGAGCGATGTCCACGATGACGATGCGCTCCACCCTGTCCTGGTGGTCCGGAGTGTACAGCATAGAGTGCCATCCGCCCATGGAGAGCCCGACCAGCACGAACCGGCCCAGGTCCAGGGCATCGGCGAATGCCGCCAGGTCCTCGACGAACCTGTCCCTGTCGTATCCCGTGGCCGCCCACTCGCTCTCGCCGTGACCCCTCTGGTCCACGGTGAAGACGTGGTAGTCAGACCGCACGGCCTCGGCAAACTCGTCCCAGATGCGGGCCTGGCCCGTGTGCCCGTGCAGGCACACCAAGGGCATCTTTCCCTGGGAGCCCCAGTCCAGATAACGGAGCCGCACTCCGTTGACCGTTACGTGCTTCTCCTGCGGGTCCATTGCCATGTCACACCTCCCAGGATGCTGTATCTTGGACCTAGAGACGCCACCGGACCCCAGGCACTATTCCTGTACCACCCCGGTGCCCGGCGGCAGGTCCCAGTCCGGGTCCTGAAGGCCTCGGATGTAGTCCACCTGGCCGTGGTGGTTATTCTTGTGGGTTATCTGATGGCGCAGCAGCGCCGCCACGGTGCGCTGGGGCTGGTCGTCAGAGGGGGCCGCGTCCAGGTCCTCCAGGGTCAGGCTCTCCAGGAAGCGAATGGTGCTCCGGTGCACGTCGTTCAGGTAGCCCATCAGGATGTCGGGCGTCGGAATCGGCATGCTCAGGAGCCCCATCTTGTCGCCCGGAGGGGGAGACTCCACGGAGTTGCCGAACTGCAGGTGCCAGTGTCTCGTCACCCAGAGCTCGCCCCGACTGCTCAACAACGCGCCCACGGTCCGGTCTTCGGCCCGGGCTACGTGCCACAGGATGAAGCCTATGTTGTTGGCGTGGGGCGCCGGCCTCCAGGAGACCTGCTCGTAGGTGAGGCCTCGGCACGTCTCGGTCAGCCTCTGGTGCACCTGGTTAAGGCTGTGGCGAATGAAGGTGACGGCGTCCATCAGAAGACGACCACCGACCTGAGGACCTCCCCCTGCTCCATCTTGTGAAACGACGCCTCGACATCGTCCAGGGAGATGGTCTCGGACACGAACCGGTCCAGGTCCAGCCGCCCCTGAAGGTACAAGTCGATGAGCATGGGGAAGTCGCGGCTGGGCAGGCAGTCCCCGTACCAGGAGGACTTGAGGGTCCCGCCTCGTCCGAACACCTCGAGCAAGGGGATCTCGATCTTCATGTCAGGGCTGGGAACCCCCACCAGCACCACCGTTCCCGCCAGGTCCCGGGCATAGAAGGCCTGCTCGTAGGTCTTGGGCGTGCCGACGGCCTCTATGGCGACGTTCACGCCGTTGCCTCCCGTGATCTCCCTGATGCCCTCCACCGGGTCGGTCTGGGCCCCGTTTATGGTATGGGTAGCGCCGAACTCCCTGGCCCACTCCAGCTTCCGGTCGTCGATGTCCACGGCGATTATCGTATGGGCCCCAGCCAGGCGGGCGCCCGCTATGGCGGCATCGCCGACGCCGCCGCAGCCGATGACCGCCACCGAGTCTCCGCGGCTCACCCCACCGGTGTTCAGGGCCGCCCCCAGACCGGCCATGACGCCGCACCCCACCAGGCCCGCCGCTTCGGGCCGGGCGGCGGGGTCCACCTTGACGGCCTGGCCCGAGTCCACCAGGGTCAGCTCGGCGAAGGCCCCGATCCCCAGGGCCGGGCTCAGGGGCGTGCTGTCCTGGAGGGTCATGGGCTGCTTGGCGTTCCTGCTGGCGAAGCAGTACCACGGACGCCCCCGCAGGCAAGACCGGCAGCCTCCGCAGGGGGCCCGCCAGGCGATAATCACGAAGTCGCCGGGGGCCAGGCCGTCGGCGTCCGAGCCGACCCTTTCCACCACCCCGGCCGCCTCGTGGCCCAACAGGAAGGGAAAGTCATCGTTGATGGCCCCCTCCCGATAGTGCAGGTCGGTATGGCATACGCCGCACGCCTGGACCCGCACCAGCGCCTCCCCCGGGCCGGGATCGGGCACCATGACCGGCTCAATGGTCACCGGCGCGCCCTTCCGCCTGGCTATCACTCCTCGGACTTCGTTCATGGCTATGGGTACCTCCTGATTCGTTTTGGACGGGACAGGCGACCCGGGCAACGTACCGCCGTGCAGGCCGGGGAGCCGCTACCCGGCGCACGGCGCCAGCAGCCCCACCAGGCCACCGATGTCTTGCTCTTCCTCCAGGGACCACAACCGCCGGAGAATCTCGTCGACCTGGGCCTCCGGGACCCGGCCGGCGGTCAGCCGCCTGAACTTCTCCTCCACCTGGACGTCGCTCATGGGACTCTTGCAGTGGCCCAACGGGTAGTCTACCTGTCTGGTCAACAGCTCGCCAGCCTCCGTCTCCACGCCCACCCTAACCGACAGGGCCCGGGGATAGGCCCTGCTGAACTCCGGGTCCCTTCGCACGGTCACCCGCTTCAGGAGCGCCAGCCGCTCCGGGTCCCTGATCCGCTCCATGTCGAAGGTGCTCCGGTCCACCTCCCCATCCACGAAGGCCGACACGACGATGTACGGGAGACTATGGTCGGCGGTCTCCCGGGTCCGGGGGTCCCACTTGTCCCGGGTATCGGCGCTCAGGTCCGCGCCAACGTCCGCTATCTCTATGGTCATCGACCGGAAGCCGAGCCCGTCCTTCACGTCCTCCCTCAGCTGAAGGGCGGCCTGGATGCCGGCCTGGGTGTTGTACTGGACGGGCCAGAGCTTTATGTGGGTGCTGCCGATCATGAACGGGCGTCCCTCTCCAGCGAACTCCGGCAGCTCCAGCGGGCCCGTGACCTGGTTCAGAAAGCCCTTCTCCCCGGTAAAGGCCTCGGCGGGCCCCTTCAGGCCCCGGGCCGCCAGCAGCGCCGCCATCAGTCCGTTGCGGGCCGCGTTGGCGGGGGCGCAGGCCTTCCACATGGAGACCTCGCCCACCCTGGTCTGGCGCAACGCCACGTTGGAGGTGGCCGCCAGCGACGCCGCCTCGGCAAGTTCGGACACGCCCAACCCCAGCACCTTCCCGGCGGCCAGGGCGCTGGAGACGGCCCCGTACACCACGTGGTCCCATCCCCGCTCACGGACGCCCGCGGCGTCGCAGAACCGGCACATCACCTCGTAGGCCAGGACCGCGCCCGCGATCACGTCACGGCCGCCCGCGCCCGAGTGCTCGGCGGCGGCCAGGACGGCGGACAGGTTGTCGCTGGGATGGCACGCCTCCGCCGAGAGGTAGGTGTCCATGTAGTCCTGGGAGTGGACCATGGTCCCGTTGGCAAAGGCGGCCATGTCGGGCGCGGCTTTGTGCCGGGTGCCGAACACGGTGGCGCCTCGGGGGGCGCCCGTCTCCAGGGCCAGGGACCGGGCTATCCGGCAGGGCTCCTCGTCGTACCCGCCCATGGCGATGCCCAGGGAGTCCATGACCCTCCGCTTGGACTCGTGGACCACGTCCCCCGGCAGCTCGCCGACGTCCAGCGAGAAGGCGTACTCGGCCAGGTATCGGGATATCCTGTCCAAAAGACCTCCTCCAGCGGTGATGGCCGCCCGCCGTTCCCCAGCGAAGCCCGGGACCGGCCCGCGCCGGAGTGACGAGGCGGCGCCTCTACGATACTAGGAGACCGGAGGCAGCTTGTCCGCCCAAGGCCGGGCCTCCTCGAAGGCCGCCGATGCCCTCAGCACCGTCGCCTCGTCCCACAGGCGCCCAACTATGTGGAGGCCGATGGGCAGGCCGCCGGAGGAGAAGCCGCAGGGAACGCTGGCGGCGGGCTGCCCCGTCAGGTTGAACACCACGTTGAAGGGATTGAACCCCCAGTCCCGCTCTACGGCACGTCCGCCGATCTCCGTAGGGTGCTGGCCGATCTCGAAGGCCGGGACCGCCATGGTGGGGGTCATCAGCAGATCGTACGTCTCCAGCAGGGTCGCCATCTGGAACCTCAGCAGCTCCAGCTCCCGCAGGGCCACGGCGTACTCGACTCCCGTTACCTGCTTCCCCTTCTCCAGCCTGCTCCTGGCGTAGTCCGTCAGGTCGCCGGGCCTCTCTTCCAGGTGGTCGCCGTAGGAGGCGTAGGCATTGGCCGACACGATGGCACTCATCCTGCCGAAGGGCTGCACCATGGAAACGCCCGGCTCGTCCACCGATGCGCCCAGCTCCTCGAACACCCGGGCGGCCTCGGCGGTGAGCCTGCCCACCTCGGGGTCCACGGTGGCGTAGCCCAGGTCGGGGCTCCAGGCGATGCGCAGACCATTCACTCCCAAGTCCAGTCCGTCCAGGAAATCGGGAGGGGACTGGCGGAGCATGTTCGCGTCCCGGTCGTGGGGCCCGGCCATGGCCTGCAACAGCATGGCCGTGTCCCGGACAGTGCGGGCCATGGGCCCGGGCTGGGCCACCGGGTTGGGAGCGGGCCTGGCGACGCCGCCGAACCGGGGCACCCTGCCCAGGGTGGGCTTGATGCCGTAGACGCCGGTGAAGCTGCCGGGGATGCGGATGGAGCCGCCCGCGTCGCTGGCCGTGGCCAGGGGGCACAGGCCGGCGGCCAGGGCGGCGGTGGCCCCGCCGCTGGAGCCCCCCGGAGTACGGGCCGTGTCCCAGGGATTGCGGCAGGCGTCGCCCAGGCGGTTCTCCGTCGTGCCCCGCATGCCGAACTCGGGGGTGTTGGTCTTTCCCAATATGATGGCCCCCGACACCCGCACCCGCTCGACGGTGCCCGAGTCGCTGTCCGGCACGTGGTCCTGGAAGATGAGGGAACCGAAGGTGGTCCTGACTCCCGCCGTCGCCTCCAGGTCCTTGACAGAGATGGGTATCCCGTGCAGGGAGCCCAGCCTCCCGCCCTCGACCACGGCCTGCTCCGCGGCACGGGCGGCGGCCATCGCCTCGTCCCCTGTTACTGTCAGGAAGGCGTTGAGCTTGGGGTCCAGCTCCTCTATGCGCCTCAGGTACAGCTCGGCGAGCTCGACGGGGGAGACCGCCTTCCTTGTCACCATCTCCGAGAGCTCGTGGGCCGGGGTGAAAGCCAGGTCTCTGTCCGACATAGTGGCCTCCTGGAGGTTAGAATGAGGTTGGAATGGGGGACTACCGGTCCCTGTACTCCCTCAGGGCGTCCCCGTTGGGGTCCAGGCCCAGGCCCGGCTCCTCTGTAAGCGTGACCCAGCCGCGCTTCGGCCCTGGCGGGTCCCTGTAGATGGTCTCTCCCACCTGCCACATCAGGTAGTGAAACTCCACCCGCCAGCCGTTGGACATCGCCGCCTGCAGGTGGGCGTTGTGGTGGGGCCAGCCGCCCCCGTTGGCGATGGGCAGGTTGAAGGCCTGGGCCATGTGGGCTACCTTCACACCCTCGGTGTAGCCGCCGACGTAGCAGACGTTGGGCTGGACGATGTCCACCGCGCCGTTCACTATCAGGTCCCGGTGCCGGAACCTGTGGCCCTCGTTCTGACCGGCGGATATGGGTATCGACGTGCGGCGGCGCAGCTCGGCCAGCAACCGGGCGTCGTTCTGGTACACCGGCTCCTCGAACCAGGTGATCCTGTAGGGCTCGATGAGCTTGCACAGCTCCAGGGCCCGGTTGAAGGAGAACCCGTAGTTGGCGTCGACCATGAGCTCCACGTTCTCGCCCAGGATGTCCCTTACTGCCCCCACCCTTGCCGCGTCCTCCATGGGCCGCTCGCCGCCGTCGATGGCCACCACCATCTTCAGCCTGTTCTCCCCCTGGTCCGCGAAGTACTCGGCCATCTCCAGGAGCTGTGGCAGGTTGAACTCCAGCAGTCCAAAGGTGATATAGCACGGGACCGGGTTCCGGGCGCCCCCCAGCAGGCGCCAGACGGGCTCACCGTAGTGTTTGCCCTTGATGTCCCAAAGAGCGATGTCCAGGGCGCTGACCGCCGAACTCCACACCCCAGTCTGGGACCGCGGATTGAACCTGGAGTACAGCTCCTGCCACAGCCGCTCCGTCTCCGTCGGGTCCCTGCCGACCAGGTAGGGACCCGCCTCACGATTGATGAACTCCGCGACGCCGAACCGCTGGGCGTGTCCCGTCAGGCCATAGCCGGTGACGCCCGAGTCCGTTTCGACGGTCACGAAGACCACCGGCCGGATAATCTCGTGCGCCAGCATAGGCACTTCCACCGGGACGCTGTGGGTCGTGGCCTCAACCCGGCTGATCCTCAAGGGTCCCTCGCCGGCCGGCCCGGTCCTGCACGGCTCATGCGAAGGGAGGCCTCTTGGTGTGCCAGTCGGTGTGCCGCTCGTAGGCGTGGGCCGCCCTGATGATGGTCCCATCGGCCCCAGGCCTGCCACCCAGCTGGAGGGAGATGGGCATGCCCCGGGAGCTCAGGCCGCAGGGCAATGAGATGGCGGGACAGCTAGCCAGGTTGAACAGCGCAGTCTGGGCCGAGGGAAGACGGTCGGTGACGACCGGGTCGTCGTCCATGTGCGCGGCCGGTCTGCCGGTGGTGGGCAGGGCCAGAACGTCGTACCTCTCGAAGGCCTCCAGCACCTGGCCTCGGAGCAGGGCCCTGAGCTTCTGGGTCTTGTAGTAGGCCTGGGCCGGAATGATGCTTCCCAGGAGAAGCCCCGCCCGGTTGCCCCGTCCGAACTCGTGGAGGCGCTCCCTGGCCCATTGCCTGTAGTTTATGGCGGGCTCGATGGCCATGGCCCCCCAGGCGGGAGAGTTGGCGTATGCCGCGTGGGGAATGGACACCTCCTCCACCACGGCGCCCAGCTCCCCAAGCACCGAGGTCGCCTTGAGAACGGCGTCCCCGACCTCGGGCTCCACGACGTCGGCCTCGATCTGCTCCTTTACGATGCCTATTCGGAGGTCCTTTACGTCACCGTTCAGCGACTGCCTGAAGTCGGGCGTCGGGGCGGTCCAGGTGTATGGGTCCCTGGGGTCGTGTCCGGCGATGGCGCCCAGGGTTATCACCGCGTCTTCCACCGTCCTGGATATCGGCCCCGCGGTATCCATGGACCAGGCCCCCGGCATCAGACCGTATCGGCTGACCAGGCCCCAGGTGGGTCTCAGCCCCACAACTCCGCAAAAGGCGGCGGGAATGCGTATCGAGCCTCCCGTGTCCTCGCCTATGGACGTGGAGCACAGGTACGCGGCGGTGGCCACGCCCGAGCCGCTGCTGGAGCGCCCCGGGTAGGCGTCCAGGTCCCAGGGGTTGCGGGGCTGGCTGTAGCGGTGGGGGCCGCCGATGGCAAGCTCGGTCATGTTGGTCTTGCCCAGGATGACGGCCCCGGCCTCCTTGAGGTTGGCCGCCACCGTGGAGTCCTGCTCTGGGAAGAAGTCGGCCAGGACCCTGGAGCCTCCCGTGGTCCGGACGCCCTTGGTCCAAAGCTGGTCCTTCACCGCCACCGGAATGCCGTGCATGGGCCCCAGGTATCCGCCGCGAAGGATGGCTTCCTCGGCAGCCCCAGCCGCCGCCAGCGCCTCCTTGCGGCTGACCGTCAGGTAGGCGTTGAACTTGAAGTCCAGCGCGTCGATGCGGGCCAGGTATGCTTCCGCAACCTCGACCGGAGAGACCTCCTTGCTCTCTATCAGCCTGGACAGCTCTCCCGTGGACAGGAAGGGTATATCCGCCGCGTTCATGGCACTCCTCTACCGCTCCCAGCTAGCAGCAGAATACCCCAGCGCAACGGGTAAATCAACCTGGCGCCGGCCGCTCGCGGGACACCGCCAAGTTGCCACCCGTGGGCTTCTCTGATACCCTGAACCGGCGGTCCGAGATGGTCCCGCGGGCCCAGGTCTAATACGGAGGCAAGTTGGCCGCTGCCCAGGGCAAGAGAGCGTCCCTGTTCGTCACCTGTCTCGTCGACCAGCTTTTCCCGTCGGTGGGCGTGAGCACGGTACGGCTGTTGAGAGACCTGGGAGTCGAGGTGGACTTCCCATCCAGCCAGACCTGCTGCGGCCAGCCCTTGTACAACGCCGGGTTCGCCCGGAGGGCCCGACACCTGGCCACCCGCGTGTTGGACGCCTTCCAGCCCGAGGAGAGCTCCGACCCCAACCACTACGTCGTGGCGCCCTCGGGCTCCTGCACGTCGATGATCCGCGTCTTCTACGGGCGCCTGTTCCAGGACCAGCCGGCGCTGCACCGGAGGGCCCTGGCCCTGGCAGACCGCGTCTACGAGCTGTCCCAGTTTCTGGTGGACATCCTGCAGGTCTCCGACGTGGGTTCGCCTTTCCGGGGAAAGGTGGCATACCACCCGTCATGCCACCTGCTGAGGGAGCTGGGGGTCGTCGAGCAGCCCCAGTCGCTGATCGACGGGGTGAAGGGGGCCCGGCGGGCCGAGATGGAACGGTCGGAGACCTGCTGCGGCTTCGGAGGCACCTTCTCGGTCAAGTATCCCCACATCTCCGGCGCCATGCTGGACGACAAGGTCGACGACGTGGTGAAGTCCGGGGCCGACGCCCTGGTAGCCTGCGACATAAGCTGCCTCATGCACATCGGGGGCGGTCTGAGCCGGCGGGGCGAGTCGGTCAGGCCCATGCACCTGGCCCAGCTCCTCCGTCCGGAAGACTAGGCCGAGGGAGAACGCTTTTGGCGGAGATCAAGACAGACCAGTTCCCCCAGGCCTCTCTTCGGGCTATCGCCGACCCCGGGCTTCAGGCCGCCCTGGAGAGGGCCGGCGGCGGTTTCAACACGGCGCGCCTGGAGGCCATCGACGAGATGGGGTCCGCCCGCTGGGAGGAGATGCGGGAGCAGGCCCGGGAGATCAAACGCCACACCCTCGACAATCTGGACTACTACCTGGACCTGCTCACCGACCGCATCACCCGCAACGGCGGCAGCGTTCACTTCGCCCGGGACGCCAAGGAGGCCAACTCCGTGGTGACGGAGCTGGCGCTCTCCCGCGGCGTCAAGCTGGCCACCAAGAGCAAGTCCATGGTCTCGGAGGAGATCGGCCTGAACGACGCCCTGGCGGAGGTGGGAGTCGAGGCGGTGGAGACGGACCTGGGCGAGTACATAATCCAGCTCGCCGAGGAAACGCCCTTTCACATCGTCGCGCCGGCCATGCACAAGACCCGCCGGCAGGTCTCGGACCTGTTCAGCGACAAGATCGGCACTCCCAGCATGGAAGCGATAGAGGACATGACCGAGGCCGCCCGCAACGCCCTGAGATCCAGGTTTCTCCAGGCGGACATGGGCATCACCGGCGCCAACTTCCTGGTGGCGGAAACGGGCACCTTGGTCATCGTCACCAACGAGGGCAACGGCCGGTTCTGCACCTCGGCCCCCCCGGTCCACGTGGCCATCACCGGCATGGAGAAGGTGATTCCGACCCTGGAGGACCTGGCCCTCTTCCTGCGGCTCCTTCCCCGGTCCGCCACGGGCCAGCGGCTCACCAGCTACGTCAGCATGGTGTCGGGACCGAGACGCCCGGAAGACCCCGACGGGCCCGAAGAGTTCCACCTCGTGGTGGTGGACAACGGCCGGTCCCGGCTATTGGCAGACCCCGAGCTCCGCGAGGCCCTCTACTGCATCCGGTGCGGAGCGTGCCTCAACATCTGCCCCGTGTACCGCAAGGTGGGCGGCCACGCCTACGGCTGGGTCTATCCGGGGCCCATCGGGGCGGTGGTCTCTCCCGTCCTCGTCGGCCTCCCCCAGGCCCGCGACCTGCCCAACGCCTCGAGCCTGTGCGGCGCATGCCGGGACGTGTGCCCGATCAAGATCAACATTCCCCATATGCTGCTGGCCCTGCGCAACCGGTTGGCCGAGTCCGAATCGCCGGAGGAGCGCCACACGAACCTATTCGAGAGGCTCTCCGCCTGGGGGTACGGGGCCCTGATGAGCAGCCCCAGGCTCCTGTCGGCGGTCCGAGGCCTCGGCCGCGTCCTTCAGACGCCGCTGGTAAAGGCAGGGATGATCCGCAAGGCGCCCTTCCCTCCCCTGTCCAAGTGGACCCGCCAACGGGACCTGCCGCCGCTGGCGCCCAAGGCCTTCCGCAAGATATGGGAGGAAGACCTCTCCCGGGGCCCGTGAGCCCCGTTCGTGTGAAGGACCTTCACACCCTGCGCATTATCCGGAGGACGAAAGCCGGGACCATTGGAAAGAGACGAGTTCATACGGGGCGTCAGCAGGGCCCTGGGCCGGGAACGGGTCCGCCCTCCCGAGGACGGGCCACGTCCTGGCATGCGGCCCGACGAGGTCTCGGCACGGGCAGCCGGCATATGGGCGAGACTGGCCGGCTGCACGGACGGCCTAACGGATAGGCTGTCCCAGGTGGCCGGAGCGCGGGGATGGCAGGTACGACGGGTCGAGGGCTCCGAGGGCGCCGTCGATTGCATCCGAGAGTTGGCCCTGTCATCGGGGGCTTCCCACGTGGTCCGCACCGATCAGGAGGTCTTCGCCACGGTGGCCGTCGACGGCGTCCTGGACGGCATGGGCGTCGGCGTCACCGTCATGACTCGAGGGTCTCGGCTCTCCGCCGACGAGCAGCGTGCCATTGCGGCCGAGGCTGGAATGGGGATCACGGGCGCGGACTACGCAATCGCCGAGACGGGCTCGGTGGTCCTGCTGGCTCGCCCCGATACCAGCCGGCTCGTGTCCCTGGCGCCGCCCGTCCACGTGGCCATCGTGTTCCCCGGCCAGCTCATCGAGACCCTGGACGACCTTCTGGTCCTGCGGAGGGCCGCCTACTACGAGGGCGGAATGGACATGGACCGGTACTTGAACCTGATCACGGGCCCCAGCAGGACGGCCGACATCGAGCAGAAGCTGGTCGTCGGGGTCCACGGACCCAAGGAAGCCCACCTGGTCCTGGTGGAGTGAGAGGAGGAGCATGCCCGTCAGGATAGGGTTCAGCAGGTTCCGGCGACAGTCGCTGGACGTCGAGCTGGAGCGGATCACCCAGATGCTGCCCCAGCTCGGGGTGGACAAGGCGTTCCTCATCGGAGAGCTGGCGACGGACGACGTGGGCCCTCAGACTACCCTGGACATAGTCATGGTCCTGGACCTGCCGGGCAACTTCACCCGCCGCAGCGACTTCTTCACCAGCCATCTGGGGCCGATGGTGGGCTCCAACTTCCTGGTATACACTCCCGAGGAGTTCGAGACCCTGAGGGAGACCAACGCCTTCCTCCGGTCCGCCCTGCAGAAAGGACGGTTGATCCATGAGTCGTGATCCCAAGTCGGAGGGCGCTCGCTGGATGCGGCAGGCGGAGCAAGACCTGGAGGACGCGCGGTTTCTTCAGGAGGGCAACCGACACAACCTGGCCTGCTTCATGGGGCACCAGGCCGGCGAGAAGGCGGTCAAAGCGTACCTGTACCACCAGGGGGCCGAAGACGTGTGGGGCCACTCTCTGGCCGACCTTTGCGAGGACGCCAAGCTGCTGAACATGATGTTCGACGTCATCAAGTCCATGGCCATCCTGCTGGACAAGTACCACGACCTGACCAGGTATCCCCACCTGCTGCCCGGAGGCATCCCCTCCGAGGCTTACGACGCCGAGGACGGCGAGCGGGCCGTCTACCTGGCCCAGGAGGTGATCTCCTTCGTCAAGGTCCAGATGGTAGAGTAGGGCGCCGCTCCGGACCTAAGCGGCGCCCCCGGTGCGGAGACCTGACCCCGCCAGCAGAAGACGCATGGTGCGCTCCGTGGCCTCGGCGAGGAGGTCCCGGGAGCGGGTCAGGCTCTCCTCGAAGCTCATGGGCCGGTTCAGGATGGGCACCACGGCGTCGATGCCGTGCCGGTACAGCTCCTCATACCCCCTGCCCAGGCTGCCGGCGACCAGCACCACCGTCTCGACTCCCGAGGCCTTGGCCACCCTGGCCACTCCGACCGGGGCCTTGTCGTAGGCGGTGGAGCCGTCGGCCCTCCCCTCTCCGGTGATGACCAGGTCCGCTCCCTTCATGAACCCGCTCAGGCCCAACACCCTGCAGACCAGGTCCACCCCCGACTCCACCCGGGCGTTGGCGAAGGCGATTAGGCCAGCCCCAAGGCCTCCCGCGGCCCCCGCCCTTGGCACGCCTTTCACGTCGATGCCCAGGCTTCGCTCCACCACCCGGCTGAACCTCTCCAACGCGGCGTCCAGCGAGTCCACCGTTCGGCGTGAGGCGCCCTTCTGCGGCCCGTACACCGCCGAGGCCCCGGTGGGCCCGCACAGGGGGTTCACCACGTCCGTTGCCGCCGTGATGGTCACCCCCATGAGCCCCATTCGGAGGCCCGACATGTCGATCCGTGAGAGCCTGACCAGAGAGGCGCCGCCGAAGGGCAGGTCCCGGCCGTTGGAGTCCAGGAACCTCACGCCCAGGGCCTGGGCCATGCCCACGCCGCCGTCGTTGGTGGCGCTTCCCCCCAGGCCCACGATGATCTTGTCGTATCCCCTGTCGATGGCCTCTCCTATCAGCTCACCCGTCCCGTAGGTCGTCGTGAGCCTGGGGTCGCGGCGCCTGGGAGGGACCAGGGCCAGGCCCGAGGCCCGGGCCATCTCGATGACGGCGGTCTTCGGTCCATTCCGGGCCGGACAGGGTGCCGGCGACTCCAGACCCTGCCCCATAGCCCCCCACTGGGCGTCGATAGGCTCGCCCAGGGGGCCGGTGACCCTCGCGGTGAACATCCGGCCGCCGGTGCAGGTCACCAGCGCGTCCAAGGTGCCGTCCCCGCCGTCGGCCACGGGTACCTTGACCGTCTCCGCGCCGGGAAGGGCAGCCAGGACACCGCGTTCGATGGCGGCGGCGGCTTCCAGTCCGGAGAGGCCGCCCTTGAACGCCTGGGGCGCTATCACGACCTTCACAACGGAGCGTATTATACACCCGAGGGCCGGGTGTATTCTTTTGACCGGGCCTCTGCTAAAATGCGGCCAGCGTCCGAGGCAAGCGCCGCGCGGCCGCAGTCCCGGGAGGTGGAGATGCCCTCCGTCGAAGAGATCAAGGCCAACGCGTTCAGGGAGATCGATTCCAGGGCCGGCGAGATCATCGGGGTCTCCAAGAGCATCCTGGACAACCCGGAACCGGGCTTCCGCGAGGTAAAGACCTCGGCCCTGGTGGCAGCCACCCTGAAGGAGATGGGGGTCCCCATCAGGGAGAACATCGCCCTCACCGGCATCAAGGGTGAGCTGCGGGGAGGGGGAAACGGCCCGTCGGTGGCGGTCATGGGCGAGCTGGACTCGTTGATCGTCAAGGAGCATCCTCACGCCGACAGCGGCACCGGCGCGGCCCACGCCTGCGGCCACCACGCCCAGATCGGCATGATGCTGGGGGCCGCAATGGGCCTGCTGGCCTCGGACGTGCTGCCTTCCCTGAGCGGCCGCGTGGTGCTCATCGCAGTGCCCGCGGAAGAGTACATAGAGATCGAGTACCGCGACGAGCTGAGGCGGCAGGGCAAGATCGAGTTCCTCGGCGGAAAGCCCGAGTTCATACGGCTCGGACAACTTGACGACGTGGACATCGCCATGATGTGCCACACCACCAGCAACCCGGAAGAGGGCCAGCTCTGCATCAGCGGCACCAACAACGGCATCGTCGCCAAGAGAATACAGTTCCTGGGCCGCGGCTCCCACGCCGGCGGCGCCCCTCACCTGGGAATCAACGCGCTCAACGCGGCTTCCCTGGCCCTGATGGCCATCCACGCCAACCGGGAGACATTCCGCGACGAGGACACCATCCGGGTTCACCCCATCATCACCAAGGGCGGCGAGGCCGTCAGCGCCGTGCCCGCCGACGTCCGGATGGAGACCTTCGTCCGCGGGAAGACCCTGGACGCCGTATTGGAGGCGAACCGTAAGGTGGACCGGGCCCTGAAGGCCGGGGCCATGGCCATCGGCGGAAAGGTGAACATCCAGACGATACCCGGCTACCTGCCCCTGCGCCAGAACGGGGCGCTGGCCGACGTGTTTCGCGCCAACGCGGTATCCATCGTGGGAGAGGACAACGTGGGGCGGGTGGAGCACCGCACCGGCTCCACCGACATGGGAGACGTGAGCCACCTGATGCCCGTCATCCACCCCTACGTGGGAGGGGCGACCGGCCTGGGGCACGGCGCCGACTACGTGGTCCAGGACTACGGCATCGCGGTCGTGGCCGCCGCCAAGGCCCTGGCCTCCACCGTGGTCGACCTCCTGGCCGACGGCGCCGCCCTTGGCGGAAAGATCGCCTCGCAGCACAACGCGGCCATGAGCACAAAGGAGTACCTCAACTTCATGCGGGGCCTGGCCAAGGAACAGCTCTTCGACTACACGGAGGCCTAGCCGCCCGGCGAAAGCCCGGCCTGAGACGATGACCGACATAGGGGAGCTAAAGCGCAAGGCCTGCGCCGCCATCGATGCCCGAAAGCCCGAGATCGTACGGGTGGCCAAGCACATCCTCGAGAACCCGGAGACCGGATTCAACGAGAGGCGCACCGGCGCCGTGGTCACCCACGAGTTCCAGAAGATGGGCATCCCCTACCGGGGCAAGCTGGCCAGGACCGGCATCAAGGGCCGAATAGAAGGCGGCGCCGGACCGGGCCCCACCGTGGGCATCCTGGGTGAGCTGGACTCGCTCCTCGCCTTCGAGCACCCCTTCGCCGACCCGGACACCGGGGCGGCCCACGCCTGCGGCCACCACGCCCAGATCGGCATGATGCTGGGGGCCGCCATGGGCCTGCTCTCCCCCGACGTGCTGGGCGAGCTTTCCGGCGCCATAGTTCCCTTCGCCGTCCCCGCCGAGGAGTTCGTCGAGGTGGAGCGCCGGCTGGCCCTCAGAGAGAACGGCGACATCGAGTTCCTGGGCGGCAAGCAGGAGCTCATCCGCCTGGGGGAGTTCGACGACATCGACATGGCCATGATGTGCCACACGGCCAGCGACATGGGCGCGCGGCGCTTCTCCATCGGGGGCACCAGCAACGGACACATGGTGAAGTTCGTAGAGTACACGGGCAGGGGCGCCCACGCCGGTTCCGCCCCCCACCTGGGAATCAACGCGCTGAACGCCGCCAACATCGCCATGGCGGCCATCCACGCCAACCGGGAGACCTTCCGCGAGCAGGAGACGGCGCGGGTCCACGGCATGGTCAACCGGGGCGGCGACGTGGTCAACGCCGTACCTGCCGACGTCCGGCTGGAGTGGAGAGTACGCTCGTCCACCCCCGAAGCCCTGGTGAGGAACAACGCCCGGGTGGACCGCTGCTTCAAGGCCGGGGCCCTGGCCGTGGGGGCCAAGGTCCGCATCACCACGATACCGGGCTACTTCCCCCTACGCCACGACCCGACCCTGCGGGACCTCTTCAGGTCCAACGCCCAGGAGGTGGTGGGCCGGGACAGGGTCCTGGTCATATCCACGTCCCGGAACCGCGGAGGCTCCACCGACATGGGGGACCTGAGCCAGATAATGCCCATATGCCATCCCTGGACAGCGGGGGCTGCCGGCCCGGGACACAGCAAGGACTACCTCATCCGAGACTACGACCAGGCGGTGATCAACCCGGCGAAGATCATGGCCATGGTGGTCATAGACCTGCTGGCCGAGGACGCCCTGGGCGCCAGGAAGGTGCTCTCCGAGTCCCGCCCGAGCATGACCAAGGACCAGTACATATCCTTCCAGAGGCAAAGGGCCGCGGTGGTGGACTTCGACGGCGGGGTGGAGTAGACGGGGGTCACATCCCCATCAGGGTCATGGCGGCCCCGCTGACCAGGGGGACCGCCACGTTGTCGTCGACGCCTAGGGGCAGCAGCTCGACCAGCGCGGCGATGGCCGCGCCGGCCACCAGGGCGACACCGAAGGACACGACTCCCCCCGCGGCCAGGACGCCGGCGATGGCCAGGGCCGCTCCGAAGAAGGCCAGACTCCCCAGGGGTGACTTCCCGAAGACCCTCGGGCCGGAGACCCGGGCTCCCACCAGCGCCGCCGCCGGGTCGCCGACCGCCAGGAAGAATACGGCGGCCACCGCCACCGGCTTGTCGAACACCAGGAAAGCCACCAGCGCGGAGAGCGCAATATAGGTGGCCCCGGTGAGCCTCCGCTCCTCGGACTCCTTGAGGAGGAACCTGAAGCGGGACACCAGGTACCGGTTCAGACCTGGGGCCCACAGCCTCAGCCCCTCCACCGCCAGCGCGGCGCCGGACAGCACCGACAGCAGCACCACCATCAAGGCGCCCGACCCGTAGATACCCACCAGGGGTATGCTACTGCAGGCCCCGGCATGAAAAAACCGCCTCCACACTGGAGGCGGCGGCTCGCCCGGCCCGGGCCTTAGAGAAGGCCCCGGCATCTCCGGCAGCGGACCCTAGTTGGATACATACACCACGTCCCCGGCGCCCCAGCGCAGCTCCTTGAGCTTCGTGCCCTGGGGGGCCTCGAACACCATCCATCCCGTGACCGAGTGGCCTTGGGGCAGGCCGTTGACACCCCCAACGCTGATGGGGCCCGCCAGGAAGGGTACGAAACGGTCCTCGGAGGGATGGCCCTCTTCCTCTATCCGTACGTGCGTCCCCATCAGCGAGTCTAGATCGTACATGTCCAGGGGAGCGTACCTCTCTTCTCGCCCGAACCCCCGCAGCTCTGCCGCCTCGTCGTCCACCGTCAGCAGGAGCCTGGTCGCCTCGTCGTTGTGGACCTGGATCCGGGCGGCTATCAGCTCGTTTCCGTTAGCCTGGGGTGTCACAACGTAGTGAACACCGTCGGTGCCCAGGAACCTTATCTCCTGCACCCTTTGCACCAGCTCGATGGTGACGATGAGGGAGTCTCCCTTGGCCCCCCGGCCAATGGGGAGCGAGCCCGAGTCGGTGCAGGCCATCAGCAACAGCGGGAGTAGCAGCGCCGGCAGCACCAAAAGCGGGGAGCGCGGGAGAACCCCTCGCACCCGGTCCTGAATCCAATAACCCTTCGACGGCACCGCTGACAACTTGCCTCGCCCTAAGAGCCGGCCGGGCTCAGAGAGGGCATCTCTCTCAGTCGTGACACCAGGTCTTCCAGGACGGTGAGGACGTAGTCGACCTCCTCGACGGTATTCTCCCTGCCCAGGGTCAGCCTCAGGCTTCCCCGGGACAGGTCCGCAGACTGTCCCAGGGCCAGCAGCACGTGGGACGGCTCCAGGGTGCCCGAGCTGCAGGCGCTGCCGCTGGAGGCCGCGATGCCCGACATGTCCAGCCCCAGAAGCACCGGCTCCCCCTCCACGTGATCGAAGGAGAAGTTGACGTTGTTGGGCAGCCGCAAGGTGGGGTGGCCGTTGAGGTGGACCCCCGGAATGCGCTCCTGAATCCCCCGTATGAGCCTGTCCCTCAAGGCGGCGCAGTGGGCGCTGGTCCGCTCCCGTTCCCTATCGGCCAGGTCCAGGGCCACGGCGGCGCCCACGATGCCCGGGATGTTCTCCGTACCGGACCGGCGCTCCCTCTCCTGACCGCCCCCAAGCTGCTGGGGCAGGAACGGAGTGCCGCGTCGGATGCACAGGATGCCCGTACCCTTGGGCCCGTTGAACTTGTGGGCCGACAGGCTCAGCATGTCCACACCCATGTCCCGCAGGTTCAGAGGCAGGAACCCGGCGGCCTGCACCGCGTCGGTGTGCACCACCACCGTGCGCTCCATAGTCCGGGCCCGGTCCTTGACCCCCCTGGCGATCTCCTGGATGGGCTGGATGGTGCCAATCTCGTTGTTGGCATACATCACGCTGACCAGGATGGTGCGGTCCGTGATGGCCTGGACCACGTCGCCGGGGTCCACCATACCGAACCTGTCCACCGGCAGGTAGGTGACGTCGAACCCCATGTTCTCCAGGTACTGACAGGTGTGCAGGACCGCGTGATGCTCGACGCTGGAAGTCACTATGTGGTTGCCCGTGGGCTGCAACGCGGCGACCGTTCCGTTTATGGCGGCGTTGTCCGACTCGGTGCCGCCGCTGGTGAACACAACCTCGCTGAGCCTGCAGCCAAGGATCCGGGCCACGGTCTCCCGGGACTCGTCCAGGGCCCGTTTGGCCTCCTGGCCCAACGTGTGGATACTGGAGGCGTTTCCGAACCGGCCGGTAAACCACACCATCATGGCGTCGAGCACACGGGGGTCCACGGGAGTGGTGCCCGCGTGGTCCATGTAGATTATGTCTTTGCCCGCCGCCATTATCCTGGTCCCATCTCCATGGTCATACGCCCGGAGCACCCGGACGCCGGTTGATATTGTAGCACAGGGTCGCATAGGCGATAAGCTTGTAAACGAGCTTAGCCGCCACGTAAGCCGACGCGGGCGGTCCAAGCTCGGGGCTCAGCTCGGTCACATCGAACCCTACGATGCGCCTGGCCTGGCCCACGGCCTGCAGGAGCGCCGTGACCTGGCCCCAGTCCATGCCCCCGGGCTCGGGCGTACCGACGGCGGGTACCACCGCCGGGTCGAACACGTCCAGGTCCACGGTTATGTAAACGTCCCCGGGCAGACGGTCCACGATACCGCTCACGATGTCAGGCCCCGACCCGCCGCTGCTCCACATCCCCTGGGGAGGCCAATAGGTCGTGGCGACCCCGCCTTCTTTGGAGAAGCTCATCTCGGGCTGACTCAGACTTCGCACTCCCACCTGGACCACCGGGCACAGATCGGCAATACGCCTGGCCACCGAAGCGTGACCCCACCTGGTGCCCATGTACTCGTCGCGGAGGTCCGCGTGGGCATCCAGATACAGCACCGTCAGTCCCTGGTCGGAGTACGGGTCGGGGTACCGGCGCGCAAGGGCCTCCACGTGGCCCAGAGTCAGCGAATGCTCTCCCCCCACCAACCCCACCAGCTTCCCCATGTCCAGAAACTGGGTGGCGGCGCCCCGGACCCGGTCCAGCATGGGGCGCGGGCCGTCCATGTGGGGCTCCAGGAAGGGCGCGGTGTGTATCCCCACCGCCGACACATCCGCATCCAGCTCGGGATCGTAGTCCTCCAGATGGTAGGACGCCTCGATGATGGCCCTGGGGCCGTGCCGGGCCCCAGCCCTGAAGGACGTGGTGCTATCGTAGGGGACGGGCAGGACGACCACGCGGGCGCCGTCCAGCGCGGCGGCCTCCCCGTCCAGGCCCAGAAAGGAGAACGGGGTCCACACGGGAGTCGGGTCGCCAACATCCGGCGGACCGGCGGACATGTCGCGTCTCACGGGAGGCGCTCCAGGCCCTAGTCGGCGGCCCTGGCCGAGGCCTCGACGCCGCGTTCCAGGTGCTCCAGCCCCCGGTCGAGCAGCCAGGTCCTCACCTCCGACAGGCCAAAGAGCTCTCTTACGTCCCCTATGACCCTGTCGCTGTCGAAGGACTTGCAGGAGAACACGTCGATATTGACGTATCCCCTGTTCGGAAAGGTGTGAAAGCTAATGTGGCTCTCGGCGATGACCACAAACCCGGACACGCCGTGGTCCTCCACCTTGGGCCCCTGGTACGTGAGGACCTGCGGCTCACACAGCTTGGTCATGTTCAGGGTCGGAGGGTACTCGTCGAGGAACCGCTTCAACCCTTGGGCGTCCCACAGCTTGGCGGGGACGCCGCCATATCCGTCTATGAGCAGGTGCATACTTGTCTATTCCTGGTACAGCTTGACCCGGCAACTCCCGACACGGCGGCGACGGTTTCCCCACTGGACGATACCGCGCGGCCAACGATTGCGGTGCAATTCGGCCTCCGCACATCTTGGCAAAATGGGCATCATGCAATATCATCCACAAAGGACCGTCGAACGTGCTTGAGGTTCGCAGGCCGGTTAACAAGTATACGGCTTTTGGGTCCGTTCGGCTACAGTAAAGTCACGCCGAGAGGAATTGGAACAGATACATGGCCGGAATGATCGAGGTCAACGAGCTCAGCAAGTGGTACGGGAACTACCCGGCGGTGGAAGACGTGAGCTTCGAGGTGAAGAGGGGCGAGATAGTCGGGTTCCTGGGCCCCAACGGGGCGGGGAAGACCACCACCATGCGCGTGATCACGGGGTTCATGCCTCCCACCAGCGGCACCGCCAAGGTGGCCGGACACGACGTGGTCAGGGAATCCAGAGAGGCCAGGAAGTACATCGGGTACTAGCCGGAGACGGTCCCCCTGTACACCGACATGACCGTGCAGTCGTACCTGGGCTTTATGGGCACGCTGCGCGGCATGAATCCGAAGCGCATCAAGACCCGTACCGATGAGGTGATAGATATCTGCCGCCTGGGGGACTACCGAAAGAGCCTCATCGGCAAGCTGTCCAAGGGGTTTCGGCAGAGGGTCGGCATCGCCCAGGCGACCATCCACGAGCCCCAGGTGCTGGTGCTCGACGAGCCCACCATCGGCATCGACCCCATCCAGGTCGTCGAGACGCGAAACCTGATAAAGGACGTCGGCCGGGAGCACACCATAATCCTCAGCACCCACATACTCCCCGAGGTCAGCATGGTGTGCGGTAGGGTTCTCATCATCCACGAGGGCCAGATCATCGCCGAGGACAGCCCCCGCAACCTGGCCGACCGCCTGCAGGGCGTGGAGAGGGTCCAGGCGGAGATACGAGGGCCTGAAGAGCAGGTGACCAGGGCCCTGAACGACATCCGGGGAGTCGTGAGCGTGTCGCTCATGGCCGACGGCGACCGTAACGTCTACACCGTCGAGGCCAAGCGTGGCCTGGACTTGAGGAGCACCATCTCCAGGATGGTGGTCAGCAACGGCTGGGCGCTGCTGACCATCCAGCTTGTCGGGATGAGCCTGGAGGAGATATTCCTCCAGTTGACCACCAGCGAAGAGACCCCGGCCGAGAGCCGCTGATGAGGGCCCCGGCAGCCGTAAGAGACATCCAGTCCCTCTTGAGCATGAGGGGCGCCGCCGCCATAGCGATAAAGGAGGTCCAGACCTACTTCACCAGCCCAATGGGCTACATCGTGGCCATGGTCTACCTGGCCGCCAGCGGTTTCTGGTTTGGGCTCAGCATCAGCGGGTTCTTCCCCGAGGCCAGTCCCGAGGGATACATACGCAACACCCCCTTCCTGCTAATCCTGCTGGCCCCGGCCATGACGATGCGGCTCCTGGCCGAGGAGCAGAAGCTCGGGACCATCGAGCTGCTGCTGACCTCCCCCGTCCGCGACTGGGAGGTGGTGCTCGGCAAGTTCGCCGCAAGCCTGGTGTTCTTCGTGGCGACCATGAGCCTGACCCTGTACTACGTGGTGCTACTGTACGCCTTCGGAGACCCCGACTCCGGCCCGGTCTGGAGCGGCTACCTGGGGCTGATCCTGTACGGGTCCACGGCCCTCTCCATCGGGCTGCTGGCCTCTTCCCTGACCAACAACCAGATAGTGTCCCTGGTGGTGGGCCTCGGCATACTGCTGGTCCTCACCCTGATCGAGCAGGCCTCCAGGCTACTGGACGGAGTGTGGTCTACCCTCCTCTCCCAGATAGGCCTGACCACCCACCTGGAAGACTTCTACCGGGGCGTGATCGACACCACCCACATCGTGTACTACATCACCTTTACGATGGTCTTCTTGTTCCTTACGGTACGGTCGCTGGAGACCCGCCGATGGAGATAACAGCCATCCGGACCGGAGGCAGAGGTTGAGCCAGGACCCCAGGGACAACGGCGGGGCGGAGGACAACGACGTCCAGCCCGAAAACGGGCAGCCCGAAAATGGGCAGCCTGGAAACGGGCAGCCTGAAAACGGGCAGCCCGAAAATGGGCAGCCCGAAAATGGGCAGCCCGAAAACGGGCAACCTGAAAACGGGCAGCCGCAGGACCCAGGCAGCTCCCCTACCCTGGGTCCCGGCCTTCGCCGGGACGACGGGCCGGGTGGGCCCGAAGAACCGGTAGACGAGGAGCTTTCCGGGACCCTGTTCGGGAGTGTCCAAGGGGTCGCGGCGACCCTGGGCGGCCTCAGCACGACCTTCGCCGCCGTCGGCGTGTTCGCCATAGTCGTTGGCGTAGTGCTGCTGATATTCCTGGCCGACCTGCGGCTCTACGGGTACATCGTCCTGATCGCCGGAGGCGCAGCGTTACTGCTGGCGATGCTCATCTCCTTCCAGACGGTCGTGCAGGCCATCACCAGCAGCCGGGGGAGATACGGAACCAACACGGCCCTGATGATACTGGCCTTCGTCGGCATCGCCGCCATCGTCAACTTCCTGGCTTTCGAGAACTCCGCCAGGGTCGACGTGACGGCCTCCAAGCAGTTCAGCCTGGCGCCCAGGACTCTGAGCCTCCTGGAGAGCCTGGACAAGGACGTGGGGGCCAAGGCCTTCTTCGTGCCCGGTCGCAACATCCAGGAGGAGCTGGCCCTGCAGGCCCTCATAGCCCAGACGGAGGACTTCCTGCGGGAGTTCGAGGCGCGCTCGGGCAGGTTCGAGTACGAGTTCATAGACCCTGTGGTGGAGCCCCTCACGGCCAACGAGTATGGGGCCACCACCTTCCCGCTGCTGGTCCTGGAGGAGCTGGAATCGGGGAGGCGCCACCAGCTCACGCCCACCTTCGCCCTGGAGCAGGACCTGGTGACGGCCCTTCTCATCGTCACGGGACAGGAGCAGAAGCAGGTCTACTTCCTGTCCGGCCACGGGGAGTCCGACCCCTCCAACGAGCAGCCGGACACCGAGGGGTTCGGGCTGGCCAGGCGGGGCATCGAGAGCGAGAACTACGCGGTCTCCACCCTGAACCTGAGCTTTGCCGATGACAGGCAGGTGTTGCAGCAGGTCGCCGGGGCCGGTCAGGGGACCGGTGAAGGCGGGGATGAGAGTCAATCGTCCCCCGTCGGCATGCTGGTGGTCGCAGCGCCCAAGACCAACCTTCCCGATGAGGAGGCACAGCTCCTGCACCAATACCTGAAAGCCGGCGGCAGCATGATGTTCCTGGGGGACCCGGACACTCCTCCCAGTTTCAGGGAATTCCTGGCGAGCTGGGGCGTGGTCATGGGCGACGGGCACCTCGTGGACCGGCAGCGCAACGCGGGCCAGAACGAGATCACGGTCCTGGCCCGGGACCAGTACATAAGCCTCCTCCCCGACCCCGACCTGGACCGCATCCTGTCCGTGGGACAGCTTACCAGCCGCCTGGACACCACCTACTACCCGGGCGTGACCTCCGTGAGTCCCGCAGAGGAGGGGGCACTGTTCTTTCCCGACATCCTCACGGAACTGGAGGAGGAGCCCGAGGAGGACGAGGAGGACGAGAGGACTCCCACCGTCTTCGGGACGGCGTTGGGGTTCACCTCCAGCGACAGCTGGCTGATCAAGGACCCCACCCGAAACGAGCCCGACGAGAGCGCCGGCGACGTGCAGGGCATATACTATCCCGGGGTGGTGGCCAGGGCGGTGGGACGGGTGGACGAGCCGCCGCCGGAGAACGTCGTCACCCTCAGAACGGCGTCTCTGGTGGTGATCGGCGACTCGGACTTCGCCAGCAACCGGCATTTCTTCGCCTTCGACAACAGCGACATGTTCCTCAACTCCGTCAACTGGCTGGTGGGGGACACCCCGCTGGCCAGCATCCGGCCCAAGCCGACGGCCTTCCGGCCCCTGGTCCTCACCAGGAACGAGTTCAACTTCATGAGGTACTCCAGCTGGCTGCTGCTGCCCATTCTCATGGCGGTCTCCGGGGTCTTCGTGTGGTATCGGAGACGGTAGCAGCGGATACCTGGTCATCGGGTTGATTCCATGAACGTAAGACTCTCCATACTTCTGGTCGTGGTCCTGATACTCATCGGAGGCTCCGTGGGGATCACCTACGGCCTCCGGGACAAGGAGCCCAAGGAGCAGGACCCCTGGCTGTTCAAGCTGGACTTCCAGGACATCCAGGCCATACGCATCGCCCACGCGGGAGAGGAGATCGCCTTCGCCAGCGACGACGGGGAGAAGTGGGTCATAAAGGACGGCGAGGACACGCCGGTCTTCCGTGAGAAATGGAGCGGAATCCCCTTCCTCCTCAGCGGCCCCCGGTGCGACAGGGCCGTTTCCGAGACCATCGAAGACCCTTCCATCTACGGCCTGGACGACCCCCGGACCACGGTGGAGCTCACCATCAAGGGCGGCCAGCTCCTGGTCTTCCACCTGGGCGATCCGACGCCCGACGGCCAGGCTTGGTACGCGCGCCTGGAGAACGACACCCGCCTGTGCTCGCTGGCCGCCGTCTGGGGCCAGGTGGTCTCCGATCTGGTGCTGGACCCCCCCGTTCCCCCCGACCTGGGAGACCTGGGCGTTACGGCCGAGGACATCGTCCGGATCGGCATCGACCACGGCCCGGACCGGATGGAGTACCGTCTCCTGAACGACCAGTGGGTCATCCTGGACGGCAAGAACACCCCCGTGTTCGAGGACTCCTGGCCCGGGCCGGAGCTGCTGCTGGAGGGGCTCGAGGGGACCCAAATCCTCGCCACCTACGTGGACGACCCCGGGGTATACGGCTTCCTGGAGCCGACGACACGGGTGCAAATGCTTAACAAGGAAGACGACGTCATCGAGTACCTCCTGGGGGAGCCGGTCCCCAACGAAGACGCCATTTACGCCTACCTGCTCGGGTCGGAGAGCCTCTACTCCGTGCCCGCCGACTGGGCCTCCTCACTGGCCGAGCTGGTTACGTCGCCGCCGTTTCCCCCCGGTGCCGCCCCGGCCGGCTCCTAGGACCGCCGTTCCCCGCGTTGAACTGGCGCGCCCGGCGCGCTATACTGCGATGCGTGCCGCCGCCCGGCCGTGACCGCCGCGGCGTAAGCTTGACGGGGACCCGATAGATGAAAGCCGAGATTGTCTCCATCGGCACCGAGCTGCTGATGGGAGAGATAACAGACACCAACGCATCCTTCATCGCCTCCCGCCTGCCCCCGCTGGGGATCGAGCTCCAGCTCGTGTCCCAGGTGGGAGACGACCTTGACGTACTGGTCGAGACATTCAAGCGGGGGCTCTTACGGTCCGACATCATCTTCACCACCGGCGGCCTCGGCCCCACCCAGGACGACCTAACCCGGGAGGCGGTGGCCAAGACCTTCGGGGAGGAGATGACCGTCCAGGCAGACCTGCTGGAGCACCTGGAAGAGGGGTTCCGGCGCAGGGGCATGCCCATGCCCCCGACCAACGTAAAGCAGGCGACGCTGATCCCCTCCGCCGTCTCCCTCCCCAACGCCCGGGGCACCGCGCCCGGGTGGTGGGCCACCGGCGACGACGGGACCATCATATGCATGCCCGGCCCCCCGAGGGAGCTTCGCGGCATCTGGGAGGAGGAGGTCCTGCCCAGACTCCGGAAAGAGACGCGGGGCGAGGTCATCGTCAGCCGGAACATCAAGACCTCGGGGGTCTCCGAGGGCGGCCTGGACGAGATGGTGGCCGAGTACCTGGGGCAGGACAACCCATACCTGGGGTTGTACTCCAAGTCCGACGGCATCCACCTGCGCATCATCGCCAGGGCGTCCACCGAAGACGAGGCCTGGAGCCTGATCGCTCCCGTGGAGGAGGGCCTGACCTCCATCGTCGGACCGTACATCTGGGGCTACGACGACGAGACCCCCGAGCGGTCCGCGGGCCTTCTGCTTGCGGAGAAGAAGCTTACCCTGGCCACGATGGAATCGTGTACCGGGGGTCTGCTGGCCAGCAACATCACCGAGGAGCCCCTGAGCGACGGCTACTACAACGGGGGCATGGTGCTGCACTCCAGCGACCGCTCCGCGTGGCTCGAGGTCGGAATCCCCCGGGAGGTCGTCGAGGGCTACGGAGTCTACAGCGAACAGGCCGCCCAGGCGATGGCCCAGGCAGCCAGGACCAGGATGAGGGCGGACATCGGGCTGGGACTGACGGGGCTGGCGGGCATGGACTCCATAGACGAGAACACCCCTGCCGGAGCCATCCACATCGCCATCGCCTGGGAGGACGGGGTCAGCTACTTCCCCAGCCGGCTGCCCCCCCGGCGCCAGGTGGTCAAGCGCCGCGCCGCCTCCACCGCCCTCATCGAGCTGCGGCGCTTCCTCAGCACGCTGTAGCTCCGCCTTGGTCCGGCTGCTCCCCAGCGCCCGCGGACGCTAGTACTTGGAGACGTTGATCTCCTCCATCTTGCCGGTTACCAGGTAGACCACCCTCTCTGCGATATTGGTTGCCCGGTCGGCGATGCGCTCCACGTCGTGGGCCACCCACAGCAGATACGTAGCCCGCTGGATGACCTGGGGGTCCTCGATCATGAAGAGGAGCAGCTCCCGGTAGACCTGGTCGTACAGGGCATCGACGTCGTCGTCCTGACTGCAGACCTGGAGCGCCGTGACCGTGTCCCGGTTTACCAGGGCGTCCAGGCTGCGGTGCAGCATGGTGGTCGCCTTCTCGGCCATGCGGGGTATGTCGATCAGCGGCTTCAGGGTCGGCTCGTTGCCCATGAGCAGGCTGATCCTGGCGATCCCTTCGGCATAGTCGCCCATGCGCTCCAGCTCTACGATCACGTGCAGTATCGTCACCACCGCGCGCAGGTCGCCCGCCATGGGCTGCTGGGTGGCGATTATGTCTATGCACTTCTCCTCGATCTCGAAGCGCTTGCTGTCGATATAGTCGTCCTCGCGGACGACCTGCTCCGAGGCCGCCAGGTCCCTCCTGGAGAGGGCGTCCAGGGCCCTGGCTATGGACTTCTCCACCATGCCGCCCAGCACCACCACGTCGTCCTCGAGCATCTTGAGCTGCAGGTCCAGTCCCGCTCTCACTCGCATTACGGCCCCCTTCCGCCGCTGGGCGGCGTCCTCGAACTACCCGAAACGGCCGGTGATGTAGGCCTCGGTGCGCTCGTCAGCCGGGTTGGTGAAGATCTGGCGGGTGTTGCCATGCTCCACCACAAAGCCTGCGCCGTCGGGCCCCGCCGTCAGGAAGACGGTCTCGTCGGATACCCTGGCAGCCTGCTGCATATTGTGTGTGACGATTATAATCGTATACTGGGCTGAAATCGAACGAATGAGGTCCTCGATGGCCAGGGTGGCGATGGGGTCCAGGGCGGAGCACGGCTCATCCATGAGGATGACCTCCGGGTTCACCGCCAGCGCCCTGGCAATGCACAACCGTTGCTGCTGGCCTCCGGAGAGGGTCAGGGCGTTCCTTTTGAGACGGTCCTTGACCTCGTCCCAGAGGGCGGCCCGCTGGAGGGAATTCTGCACCAGCTCGTCCAGGTCGCCGCTGAACCCGTTGACCCTGGGCCCAAAGGCAGTGTTGTCGTACACCGACTTGGGAAAGGGGTTGGGACGCTGGAAGACCATGCCGATTCGATAGCGGATGTCGGTGGCGTCGACGCCGGGCGCGTAGATGTCGCTGCCGTTGAAGAGCACCTGGCCCGACACCTGGGCGTCTCCGATCAGGTCGTTCATCCGGTTGAAGCACCGAAGCAGCGTGCTCTTGCCGCAGCCCGAGGGCCCGATGATGGCCGTGACCCGGTTGGCCGGGACGTTGAGGTCGACGTCCTTCAGGGCCAGCGCGTCCCCGTACCGGACGGTCAGGCCGACGGTCTTCAGCTTGGTGGACCCTGTGGCCTCCTGCCGGTAAGGGGTGTTCGAGGGCTCCTGGCCCTCCATGGCTATCTTGATACCCGTCTCCAAGGCAAGCACCTCGCCCTATCTGCCTGTGGCTCCCACTGTAGCCACTAATCATAGCAGTCCTCGGGCCCCCGTACTAGCCCACGGACTGGGCAGACCGGGACCCACAGGTGAGGATACGATGCGGTGGGGTATAATATGGTGCCCCGGTATCTCCCTGGAACCCGAGATCCCCCCGAGATCTCATAGCCCGAGACCTCATAGCCCGAGACCTCATAGCCCGAGACCTCATAGCCCGAGACCTCATAGAAGGTGGGAGCCATGACACAGCCAGACAACCTTAGCTTCGGCACGGCCATCCCCGATGACTTCGGCGCCATCGCCCAGTTCGCCGCAGAGGCCGAGGGACTGGGATTCGACCGGCTGAGCATGGGCGAGCACATCATGGACGGGGACCCGCCCAGGGCCACGGTGCTGGGCATCACGGCGATGGCCGCGGCCGCGGGCGCCACCCGCAGCATCCGGCTTCTCACCGGCATCGTCCTGATACCCCTGTACCCGCCGGTCCTGCTTGCCAAGCTGGTGGCCAGCCTGGACGTCATCAGCGGCGGGCGGCTGGACTTCGGCATCGGTATCGGGGGGCAACGCAACACCCGGGTGGAGTTCGACGCCGTCGGGGTGCCGGTGGAGGAGCGGGGCCGCCGGGCCAACGAGATGCTGGAGCTGCTGCCCCGCCTCTGGACCGAGGACAGGGTGTCCTTCGACGGCCGGTACTACCGGTGTGAGGGCGTGACCCTGCGCCCACGCCCCGTCCAGGAGCCGTATCCGCCGGTATGGGTCGCGGGCAGAGAGGACGCGGCCATGGACCGTGCCGTCCGGCAGGGGGATGGATGGTACCCGTACCTGTACACGGTGCGGCGCCTGCGGGCCAGCGTCGACAAGATATCGGAACGGGCCGCCGAGGCGCTGCGGGACATGAGCGGCTTCCACTGGGGACTCCTGCAGCCCACCTGCATCGCCGACACCAAGGAGGAGGCGCTGGCCATGGCCGCCGCCTCCATCGGACGGAGGTACGCCACTCCCACGCGGAGCGCCGAGGACATAGCCCAGGCCCTGTGCATCACGGGGACCTCACAGGACTGCATCAGAGAGGTGGAAAAGCGCATAGAGGCCGGCGCCCGGGACATCGTGTTCTCGTGGATCGCCCCGGAGCCCAGGGACGCGTGGAGCCAGATGAAACGGGCCGCGGAGGAGGTAGTCCCCCACTTCCGCTAGGGCATGAATCGCGGGCCTAGCGTCCCCGGCGGCTGATGAACTCCTTGAAGGCGTCCTCGACGCCCACGTGGCTAACGCGGGTGTTCATGTAGTCGATCTCCCGCTCCCACATCTCCTGCCAAGGCAGGCCGACGTCCTCGACCAGGAGCTGCTTCACGCCCTGAACGGAGTCCGGGTGGTTCTCGGCGATGGTGGCGGCGATCTCCATCGCCTTCTCCATCACCCGGCCCGGCTCCACCAGGTGGTTCAGCAGCCCGATGCGGTAGGCTTCATCGGCCTCCACTACCCTGCCGGTGAACAGCAGCTCTTTGGCCACTGGCCAGCCAACCTGTTGGGGCAGCGTCCAGGTGCAGTTGAGCCGGCCATAGGCCGCGGCCAGAAAGCGGAAGCGGGACCGCCCGCACCCCACGCGTATGTCCAGGGACGACGCCAGGACGCTGCCGCCCCCGTAGGAGAGGCCGTTAAGGGCGCCGATGGTGGGCTTGCGGCACGCGGCCAGGTGCCAGGCATACTGGGAGCGGACCGCCCTGCGCCGCTGGTCCTCCTCGGGGGACAGCTCCTCGGCGTCGCGCCTCTGCTCGTGAATATCGCCCCCGGCACTGAAGGCCCGGTCCCCCGAGCCCGTGAGGACCACGGCCCTTACGTCCTCGTCCTCCTCGGCGTCGGTAACCGCCGCATCCAGCTCGGTGACGAGCTGGAAGTTCATGGCGTTGAGCACGTCAGGCCGGTTCAGGGTCAGTACCGCCACCCCCGCCTCTTTCTTTACGATGATGGTCTTCAGCTCCATGGCACCCCCAACGGTTGATCGTATAAGGATGGCATCCGCCGTTTGCTCGACGGAACCTCCGGACGTTCGTACGGGCCCGGGCGGGCCGGGAGCCCCTAGGGCATCCGGCTGGTATCGATCTCCCGGATCACGGAACGGGAGCCCACACCCTTCCCCCACCGGGGTATCAGGGACGACCAGGGCCCGCCGTCGCCGCCGCCGGCCAAGAGTACGACCGACTCGGGGGACAGGCAGGCCGGCAAGACGTCATCCTCGTGCCCGGGCGCCGGGGCCTCGGCCTTGCTGGCCGCAGCCCACTCCGCCGCCGTGCGGCGGGCCTTCTCGAAGATGAACTCCCGGGCCCGGGCCTTGTCCCACCCCGCCCGCTTTATGATGCCCCCGTGCTCCTGGCCGACCACCAAGGGTATCTCGCCGTGCCCCCTGCCGATCCCCACCAGCGTGTCCGCCGCGGCGGAGAGTATCTTCTCCGGCGTGCCGGCGCCCACCAGGTCGATCTGGCAGGGCGCCAGTGACGCCATCACGGTCACGGTGCTGGCCTCCCGGTCGAACCCCCGCTCCACGTGAAACGGCTCCCAGGGGCTGTTCTCCTCGTCTTCGGCAATGCAGTAGCTGTATTTCCCCGGGTGGCCCAGGGTCGAGCGGTCCAGTACCCCCGGGTGGTTCTCCAGCACGTTGATGAGGATGAGTCGGATGGCCCTGCCCACGGTGGCGTTGGCCCGGCGGTCGGGCCCCGGGCCGAACAGGTTGTGCCCGCTGGCGAACCCCAGCCGGTGACGCACCGGCCCGTTGATCAGCAGCAACGGGGCGGACCCGCCGGTGCTGGCGGAGCTCCCGTGAAGGTTGAACTCAGGCTGGACCATGCACTCCAGCGCCGCCATGATCACCGGCACGTACTCGGGCCTGCATCCGGCCATCACCGCGCCTATGGCCGCCTTCTCCGCGCTGATCACCCGGCCCCGCACCGGCTCCACGCCTATCACGTCCGAGGGCTGCCGGCCGGCCGCCTCCAGGAACCGGAGCACCTTCTCCTCGGTGGGAGGGACCACGGGCAAGCCGTCGGTCCAGCCCTGCTGGTAGCAGTACTCCACGGCGTCGTCGAAGGTCCCCGTGACCTCCATCCCCTTGGACGTTAGGGTATCGGGCGCAAGGCTCATGGTTCACTCACTCCGCCGTCAAAGAAGTCCGCCGCGTAACACCGGCCGCTTCCGACTGAGACCCTTTGCTCGTATCCTCCGGCGTAACGCTATGGGTCACGCATGGAGGGGGAGCCCGGAGGCCGTTGCCTGGCAATTATGTTGCCCGGCGTTGGTTGGTGTCAAGGTGACGCTCCCGGCCCTTCCTTGACGGCGTCGGCGTTACCGATAATGATTATGAGGAGGGGATGTGGGTAGGGAGGAAACGTTTAGCAGTTGACATGGGGTAGTGTGGTGGGTAGAATTGGGGTCGTGCAAGGGTGGGAGTCGGATTGACAGGGGTGTAGGCGGGTAATAGAATTGATGTGTTTCGTGGGTGGAGGTGCGCGTGGTGAGTGTGGAGCGGAGACTAGAGTAGGAGGACGGCGCGATGGCAGACAGGGACATAGCGCTAATGGCCCATCTGATGAGGCGGGCGGGATTCGGAGCGAGCCGGGACGAGTTGGAGGAGCGTGTAGCCCGGGGGTACGAGGAGACGGTGGAGGAGCTGGTGGACCCGGACCGTTTCGGGATGCCGAAGGTAGACACGGACGTGCTGCTGAGGTACTACCCGAGCCTGGAGATACCTGGGGCACCGCCCAACGGGCGTTCGGAGTGGATCTACCACATGATCAACACGAAGAGGCCGTTGGAAGAGAAGATGGCCTTGTTCTGGCACCAGGTGCTGGCGACGGGCAACTCGAAGATAGACAATCCCAACGAGATGACGGCGCAGATCAAGATGTTCCGCGAGAAGGGGATGGGGAGCTACCGGGAGCTGTTGATGGAGGTAGCGAAGAGTCCGGCGATGATCTACTGGCTGGACAACAACGAGAACCACAAGAACGAGCCCAACGAGAACTGGGGACGGGAGTTGTTGGAGCTGTTCTCGATGGGTGTGGGGAACTACACGGAGCAGGACGTATTCGAGGCGTCGAGGGCGTTCACGGGGTGGACCATCTCCCAGAGGATACCGAGGCTGCCATTGGCGAGGTTCTGGTGGAGCTTCGAGTACCACGAGGAGGACCACGACGACAGCGAGAAGGTGTTTTTGGGGCACCGCGGGAACTTCAACGGAGACGACATCATAGACATCGTGGTGAGGCAGCCTGCGACGGCGCGGTTCGTTGCGCGTCACCTGTACAACTTTTTCGTAGCGGACGAGCCGCAGGTGCCTGCGTGGCAGATCAACCCGCCGTTGGACCCGGCGGCGGTGAACATCATAGGGGACGCCTTCATCAGCTCGGGGTACGACATGAGGTCGACCTTGAGGGTGCTGTTCAACTCGGACTTTTTCAAGGCGGAGTCCATCCGGTGGCAGAAGGTGAAGAGTCCTGCGGAGGTGGTGGCTGGGATAATGAGGCTGGTGGGTGACTTCCAGTTTCCGAGGCCTGGCCTTCAGGCGATAGGGGAGGAGCCGGGGTACCAGGGTCAGGAGATCATGAACCCGCCCAGCGTGGAGGGTTGGCACACGGGTGCGGAGTGGATAGACAGCGGGTCGTTGGTGAGGCGTATCAACTTCGCTGCGGACCGTTTGTCGAACCTGGACATGCCCGGGGTGCGTGCGATGGTGAGGAGAGTGAGGGAGAAGGGAGAGCTGGCTCCGGAGGAGCTGGTGGAGACGGCCCTGGACGTGATCGGGCCGTTGGAGGTGAGCGGGCAGACACGGGAGGAGCTGGTGACGATGGCGAACCAGGGAGGCAGGCTGGACTGGGGCAGCGACGAGATGTCGGCCCAGTCGGAGCAGAGGGTAGCGGACATGCTGGCGCTGATAGCGGCGTCGCGGGAGTACCAGTTCGAGTAGATCTGGGGACCAGGCCAGGGGGAAGAGGCGCCAAGCAAGGGACAAGGAGAAAAGGAGGAGATTAGATGGCAAAGAAGGATCCGGTCCTGGTGATACTGCAGCTGACGGGTGGGAACGACTACTTCAACAGCACCATCCCGTACAACGACCCGTTGTACAAGGACAACCGTCCTGCGGTGGGCATCAAGGACGAAGAGATGATCGTGGTGGACGACGAGATCGCCTTCCACCCGAGCATGGCTGCGCTGAAGGACATGTGGGACCAGGGAAAGATGGCGGTGATCCACGGAGTTGGGTACGAGAACTCGCCGCGGTCGCACTTCCGGTCCATGGACATCTGGCACACGTGCGAGCCGGACAAGGTGGGCACCGAGGGATGGCTGGGACGTGCGACGCGGGACCTGGACCCGAACAAGGAGAACGTGCTGACGGCGGTGAACTTCGGCAACGGGCTGCCCCGTGCGCTGGCGCTGCCTGGCGTTTCGGTGGCGTCGGTATCTGACCTGTCGACCTACGGGATACTGACGGGTCTGGAGGCGGACCAGAGGGCGGCGGCGCTGGAGAGGTTCGGGCGGATGTACGCGCCTGCGGTGGGTACGGGCTTCGTGATGGACTACCTGAGCCAGACGGGGTTGGACGCGCTGAAGGGTGCGGACATCCTGAGGACTGCGCCGGACAAGTACACGTCGTCGGTGGAGTACGCTGCCAGCCCGATAGCCAGGAAGATGAAGGACATAGCGCAGGTGCACCTGGCGGGGTTCGGGACGCGGGTATTCTACACCCAGCACTCCAGCTTCGACACCCATGCCAGCCAGTTGGGGATGCACTCCCAGCTGCTGAAGGAAGTATCCGAGTCGGTGTCGGACTTCTACCAGGACCTGGCCGAGCACGACGCCGCTGACAACGTGGTGGTGTTCCTGTTCTCGGAGTTCGGGCGCAGGGTGCACGACAACGGGTCGGGGACGGACCACGGTGCGGCGGGGGCCTGCTTCGCCATAGGGGACCCGGTGGTAGCCGGGTACCACGGCGAGTATCCCAGCCGGAAGGCCGATGACCTGCAGTTCGGGGACCTGGTGCCCAATCACGACTTCCGCGGGGTGTACTCCACGCTGCTGGAGGACTGGCTGGGGCTGGACGCCAACGGGATAGTGGGCGGCTCCTTCGAGAAGCTGAGCTTCATCAAGAAGGGATAGCCCTTCCGCCGGGAAGGCTCCCGCCGGTACGACCGGCTAGAGGAGGGGGGAATCGGGGCAGCGTTCCCCGGTTCCCCCCAACTTGTCGGCCTCCTCGCCGGCTCCTGGATCCCAAGCACGCAAGGGGGGTAGCCATGCTAACCAGGTACATATCCGGCCGCGTCTACAACTACGACTA
>JAGWBJ010000028.1 GCA_021295955.1 Dehalococcoidia bacterium
AGGAAGGAGGTCGACTGGGGGTTCCCCCACTCGTCGTAGTGGAGCTTCTCGAGCAGGGCGCCGCCTATTCCCTGGGCGACACCGCCGACCACCTGTCCCCTGACGATCTGGGGGTTGATGACCGTCCCGCAGTCGTGGGCGACGATGTATTCGAGCATCCTGACCAGGCCGGTACCGGTATCGACCGACACCACCGCGGCATGGCTGGCGTTGGTGTAGGTGGCGGCCGCGTTGACTCGCCCGAACTCGTCCGGAAAATGCTCGATCCCCGGCGGCTCGTAGGAGGCCGCCGCCTCCAGCCCGGGCGTCACGCCCTCGGGCAGATCGACGGTGCGGATATTGGCCGCCGTCGCCACCTGCTGCCAGGTGACGGATGCGCCGGGGCTTCCCCGCACGCTCAGGGCGCCGCCGTGGGCCTCGATGTCCTCCGGGGAGGCCTCGAGCAGGTGAGCGGCGATCCGGGTCGCCTTGTCCAAGAGCAGGTCGGACGCGATGCGGAGGGCGCCCGAGGCCACGTTGGTGCTCCGGCTGCCCCAACTGCCCAGCCCGTACGGGGTGCGGTCGGTGTCGCCCATCACCACCCGGACCTGGCTTCGGCGGACGCCCAGGGCTTCGGCGGTGAGGGTGGTCAGCATGGATTCCAGACCCTGGCCGGATGTGGAGACCCCCACCGACACCACCACGGTCCCGTCGGGGTTCACCCGCATCGAGCAGGAGTCGAAGGCGGTCCAGTGCGCGGTGGTCATGAAATAGGTGGGCGTGACCCCTTCGATGTAGTTGACCACGCCCGACCCGACCCGGAGGCGGGGATTGCCGCCCAGTTCGGACCGCCAGTGTTCCACCCGCTCGGCGGTGACGCGCACCGTTTCCTCGAAGGCTTCCCGGTGGCTTCCCGAGTCGACGATCGCTCCGGCCGAGGTGGTATACGGAATGTCGTCCTGGCAGATCAGGTTGCGGCGCCTGATCTCGTGCCGGTCGATACCGAGCCGGTCGGCTGCCTTGTCCATGAGGCGTTCGATGGCGAAAGCGGCCTCCGGGATCCCGAAGCCCCGGTAGGCGCCGTTAGGGGTCTTGTTGGTCGCCACCGCAACCAGGCCGACCGACTGGTGGGGGATCCGGTACGGGCCCGTGATGTGGCCGATGGCGGTGAATGCGGGGGAGAAACCGTAGGGGTACATCTCCGCGGCGCCCAGGTCCTGGACGGCCATCCCCCGCACTGCGTGGAAGCGCCCGGCCTCGTCAACCGCCGCCTCGAGGTCGAGAACCAGGTCACGGGCATGGCAGGTGGCCAGGAGGTGCTCGCGGCGATCCTCGATCCAGCGCACCGGTCGCCCCAGCCTCATGGCCAGCCACGGGATGGTGACCTCCTCCGGGTAGAACTCGGCCTTGACACCGAATCCCCCGCCCACGTCCGGGACGATCACCCGGATGTCGTTCTCGTCCAGCGGCAGGCAGTAGGACAGCATGGTGCGGGCGATGTGCGGGAACTGTGTGGTGCTCCAGACTGTGAGCCGACCCTCGCGGAACTCGGCCACCACACCCCTCGTCTCCATCGGCACCCCGGCGTGGCGCCCTACTTCGTACCGTCCCGAGACCGTCATCCGGCCTTCGAACTCGGCGTTGGCATTCGGGTTGTCGACCGGGAATCCGATCACCACGTTGTCCGGCCAATCGGGATAGAGGAGCGGGGCATCGGGGGCGAGGGCGGCGTCCGTGGTGGACACCGTATCGAGGGGATCGAGGTCGACGTCCAGCAGGTCACAGGCGTCCTCGGCGCGGTACCGGTCATCCGCGACCATCACCGCGATGGGCGCCCCGGCGTAGCGCACCCGTTCCCTGGCGAGGGGGAAGATGCGTACCGGCCGGGCGTGCTCGTCGAAGTCGGGGAAGGGCGAGACGTCCGTCATGTCCGCAGCAGTGAAGGGTCCCGACACTCCGGGCACTTCGAGGGCGTCTCCGACGCTCACCCCCTCGATCCGCGCATGGGGGAGCGGGCTCCGGTAGAAGGCCGCCTCGAGCATCCCCGGCAGCGATATGTCGGCCGCGTAGCGCGCTCCTCCCGACAGCAGCCGGTCGTCCTCGACCCGGGCCACCTGCGCGCCGATGTGGGTGGGACGGGCGGTCATCGGGATCGATCCCATGCGGCCATCACCGCGTCCACGATTCCTTCGTAGCCGGTACAGCGGCACAGGTTGCCGGCCAGCAGCTCCCGGACGCTCTCCTCATCGGGGTACTCCTCCGGCTCGGCACCGGCCAGGGTCATCAGGAAGCCGGGGGTGCAGAAGCCGCACTGGAGGCCGTGGTGGTCCTTGAAGGCCTGCTGCATCGGGCTGAGACCGTCCTCCGGGGTGATGCCCTCCACGGTGGTCACCTCGCACCCGTCAGCCTGGACCGCCAGCATCAGGCACGACCGGACCGGCTGGCCGTCCACCAGGACCGTGCAGGCGCCGCAGACACCGTGCTCGCAACCGAGGTGGGTCCCGGTGAGCCGGAGATCATCACGCAGCAGGTCGGCAAGAAGTCGGCGGCTGTCCACGGCCCGTTCCACGGTCCGGCCGTTCACCGCCATCGATACCGCCAAGCCTGCGGTCGGGTCCGGTACCGGCTTCATGCGGCCATCTCCTCCACGATGCGGCGGGCCAACTCGCCGGCCACCCGAGTCCGGTAGGCCGGATCGGCGTGAACATCTTCCGAGCCGGTCCCGGCGGTTGCCGTGGTGAGGCGCGCCACCTCGTCGAGCGCCTCGGGTGTGACGTGCCCGCCACCCAGCAGGCACTCCACCTCGGGGAGGCGCTGGGGGACCGCGCCCACTCCGAACAGTGCCAGGGCGACGTCCTGGATCCTGCCGTCATCGGTGGTGGTGAGCTTTCCGGCCACGCCGGCAAGGGCGAAGTCGCCGGATCGGGGAGCGATTTCCGTGATGGCTGCATGAGCCGTGGTCTCCGCGGGAAACCGGACCTCCACCAGCATCTCGTCCGGTTCCAGAACGGTGGTGAAGGGACCGAGGAAGAACTCATCGGCCGGGACGATCCGCTCCGTTGCCGCCGACCTGACCAGCATGGCGGCGTCGAGAACCAGGGCGACCGCGGGCAGCTCGGCGGAAGGATCGGCATGGGCGATGCTTCCCACCACGGTTCCCCTGGCTCGGTTCTGGAGGTGACCGACCAGCGGCAGGGCCTTGCTCAGCAGGGGGCAGTGCCGGGCTACATCGCCTGAGGTCTCGACGGCGCGCTGGGTCACCGTCGCGCCGATGCGGAGCACGCCGTCCTCGATCGTGAGGCGGGAAAGCTCGTCCACCATGGCGATGTCCACCAGGACCTCGGGCCGGGCCAGGCGGAAGTTCAGCAGCGGTATCAGGCTCTGGCCGCCCGCCAGCACCCTGGCGCCGCCATCGCCCTCGGCCAGGAGCCGGAGTACCTCGTCGAGGCTCTCCGGGCGGGCGTAGCGGAAGGGCGGGGGTTTCATCCGGCGTGCTCAGTACGGAGAGGCGGGATGTGCATTGTTCGAGCGGATTGCCCCGTGTCGCCGGGGGCCGGTGGCCGCCTCGGCGGTGACGTCGACTTCGCAGAGCACGATCCCCACTCTACTTCCAGGCCGTGTGACAGGTCGGCGTGGGACAATGCGAAGTCACGCGCAGGGAGGATCCCGGACATGACGGCGGATCGGGATTGGAGAAGGGCCGCGGCCAGCCGGTTCCGGCCCGACGGGATCATCGGGACGCCCTTCCACAGGCGGGCCGCCCGGAGCAGCGCCACCCCCTGGTACTTCAACTGGGACCTGTGCCATGTGGTGGACGTGTACGACGACTTCCACGCGGAACTCGGAGCTATCCGGACCAACGTGGCGATGGGGGACATGTCGCCACTCTGCAAGGTCATGATTGCCGGGCCCGACGCGAGGCGCCTGGTGGATTGGTTGATAACCCGGGACACGGCCAACCTGCGGCCGGGCGGCATCTACTACACGCCCTGGTGCAACGGCGACGGCAGGCTGGTGTCGGACGGGTTGCTGTTCCGCACCGCCGAGGACGCCTACCTATTCACCGGGGATCCCACCCACGACTGGTTCACCTCCCAAGCCGAGGGCTACGACGTGACCATCACCGAGCAGACCGACGCCCTCGGGATACTGGCGGTCCAGGGGCCCCGGTCCCGGGAGGTCATGGAGGCGGCGACCGGCGTGGACGGGCTCGACCTGGACTTCTCCCGGCTCGGCCGCTTCGAGATCGGCGGCGTCGAGGTCGATGTGGCCCGGCAGGGCTTCACCGGGGAGCACGGCTACGAGATCCTCACCCCGGTCGGCGCCGGTGACCTGGTGTGGGATGCGGTGGCGGAGGCGGGCGAGCCGCTCGGTATCCGTCCCTGCGGCGAATGGGCCATCGACGTGGCCCGGGTCGAGGCCGGCCTGCTCATACCCGGCCCCGACTACGCCAACGCCGGACCCGATGTGACGGGGTCACACACCGTCTCCGCCTCGGATCCTGCGTTCCGCTCGTCTCCCTTCGAGCTGCGCATGGGCCGGTTCGTGGACCTCTACGGGGGCGACTTCGTGGGCCGCGATGCCCTGGTGGCGGAGCAGGAGGCGGGCGGACCGCCCCGGGCCCTGGTGGGGCTGGACATCGACTGGCGGGCGATCGTGGATGCACATCTCAGCGACGGCGTGGCCCCCAACGTGTCGCCGAGGGTCGAGTGGGTTGCCAAGCCGGTCACCTGTGGCGACCGGACCGTGGGGCGGGCCTCCAGCATCACGTGGGCTCCCACCGTCGGCAAGCTGATCGGATTCGGCCACCTCGAGCGGGAACTCGCGGAGCCCGGCACGCGGGTGGCGGTGACCTGGGATATACCCGGCACCGGCCGATCCATCCCGGCCCCCGCAAGAGTGGCCGATCTCCCCTTCCTAGCCTTGCGGAGAAGCTGACACCGGCGTAGCCGGTGCCCGCTCGACCGGTCTCCGCAGGCATGCTGCCATGCGCCGACCGGCCACCAGGCCACTAGCCCGTATTGATGCCATCAAGTATGATCACCATCCCATAGGCGGAGTTTCTTGGAGGCTCATATGCGGAAGTTCAGGGCCGTAACCGTTGCGCTCTTTGCGTTGACGCTGGTTGCCGGCGCGTGCGGGAGCGACGACGCGGAGGAAGTGACCACCACGGCCGCCCCGGCGACGACGGCGGCGCCCACCACGACGGCTGCGCCCGAGGAGCCACTGCGGATCGCCTTCATTTATGACGGCGAGATCGACGACGGCGGGTGGAACGAGGCCCACGAGAACGGGCGCCAGTACCTGATCGCCAACATGGACGGGATCGAGACCACCTACGTGGAGAACGTGTCGCCCGGCTCCGAGTTCCAGGCCGCGTTCGAGGACTTCGGAAGCCAGGGCTACGACCTGGTCATCTGCACCACCTGGTGCCAGGATGACATCCTCACCGTCGCTCCCGACTACCCGGACACCGTCTATTTGTCCTGGGGCGGCTACCAGACCGCCGACAACGTGGGGCACTACGACGGCGCCACCGAGGACGGGCGCTACTTGGACGGCCTGGTAGCTGGATCCCAACCCGGCGTGGAGTTCATCGGGTACGTGGGCGGCTTCGCCATCGAAGAGGTGGTCCGGGGCGTCAACGCCTTCATGATCGGCGCGAGGGAGATCAACCCTGACATCGAGATACAGGTCGTATGGGTCAACAGTTGGTACGACCCGCCCGCCGAGCAGCAGGCTGCCCAGGCGCTCGTAGACGCCGGCGCCGACCTGCTCGCCGCCGAGGTCAATGCGCCGGCGGTGGCCAGCGTGGCCGAAGCTGCCGGGATCGGCTACATCCATTACGGGATCGATGGCTCGGGGATCGCCCCCAATTCTTGGCTGTCCGGTTTCACCTTCGATTGGGGCCCCTACTACCTGTCCCAGGCGCAGGCGCTGGCCGACGGCACGTGGGAACCCGCCCTCACCTACGGTGGCCTCAGGGACGACATGATCGGGATGGCGCCGTTCGGAGAGGCGGTGACCGAGGAGACCGTCGCCCTCGTCGAGCAGCGCCGCCAGGAGATCGTGGACGGCACCTTCGACTACTTCGCCGGCCCGATCACGGACAACCAGGGCAACGTGGTGATCCCCGATGGTGGGACCATCCCATGGGAAGAGCGCACGCTGTGCTGCCAGTGGCTCATCGAGGGAGTCATCGGGGAGATCCCCAGCGGCTGATCGTGCATGGCTGACCCCGTGCCGGAAGTACCCACCGGAGAAGCCGCCCGGCTGGCCGGGATAACCAAGCGCTTCTTCGGGGTTGCCGCCAACGAGCGCGTTGACTTCGACCTGCGGTGGGGCGAGATACACGCCCTGCTGGGGGAGAACGGCGCGGGCAAGTCGACCCTCTGCTCGGTGCTGGCCGGCCTCTACCACCCCGACAGCGGCGAGATCCACGTGGACGGGGAACGGGTGGATCTCGGTTCACCCCACCAAGCCCTCGATCACGGGGTGGGCATGGTCTACCAGCACTTCCGGCTGGTGGACCGGTTCACCGTTGCCGAGAACCTCACCTTGGGCCATCCCGATACGGGCTTCTTCACGTCGCGGAGGTCCCTCGAGCGCCAGGTGGAGGAGTTGGGCCGCCGGTACGGTCTCGAAGTGTCCCCCCAGGCGGCCGTGTGGCAGCTGTCCGTGGGCGAGCAGCAGCGAGTGGAGATCCTCAAACTCCTCTATCGCGGGGTCCGCATTCTCATCCTGGACGAACCGACCGCCGTCCTGACCCCGCAGGAGGCCCAGAACCTCTTCGGCACCCTGCGGGCCCTGGCGGACGACGGGCGGGCGATCGTCTTCGTCACCCACAAGCTCGACGAGGTGATGGCCGTGTCCGACCGGGTGACCGTTCTCAGGGACGGCCGGAAGGTGGGCGCCATGGCCACGGCCGAGGCCGATCCGGCCACTCTGGCCCGGATGATGGTCGGCCGCGACCTCTTCATTCCGGGGCGTACAAGGGCTGCCCCGGGCGAGCCGGTCCTCTCGGTCAGGGGTGTCACCGCCGAGGGAGATCGCGGGCTCGAGGCGATCCGCGATGTGGACATCGAGGTCCGAGCCTCCCAGATAGTGGGGGTGGCGGGCGTGGCCGGCAACGGTCAGCGCGAGCTGGCCGAGGTGGTGACCGGTCTGCGCCGGCCCAAGGCGGGCCAGATCATCATGGGCGGTGTCGACATCACTCGTTCGAGCACGCTGGAGCGGATCAAGCTCGGGCTCGGCTTCGTTCCGGAGGACCGGATGCGGACCGGTATGGCGGGCGGGCTCCCGCTCGCCGCCAACCTGGCTCTCAAGGCATACCGGCAACCACCCCTTGCCAGGGGCCCGCTGTTGTCGAAGCAGGCCGTGGATGACCAGGCTCGCACCCTGGAGAAGCAATTCGACATCCGCGGCGTCCGGTGGGCGCTACCCACCAGCCTCCTGTCCGGGGGCAACATCCAGAGGGCGATCCTCGCCAGGGAGATCTCGGCCCGGCCCCGGGTGCTGGTGGCGGCGGCGCCGACGAGGGGCCTGGACGTGGCGGCCATCCAGGCCATCCGGCAGATGCTCATCGAGGAAGCCGATGCCGGAACCGCCATCCTGATGATCTCGGAGGACCTCGAGGAGATACTGGACCTGTCCGACGAGGTCGTAGTGCTCTACGAGGGCCAGGTCATGGGCCGGCTGCCCGCCGACCGTGCCGATCTGGATCTCCTGGGGATGATGATGGCGGGCGGCAAGGTGGACGCGGCATGAACGTCTCGCTCGGTTCCCGCCGGCTCACCGTGGAGAGCCGCCAGGTGCCCTCCCGCCTGGTGCGGTTCCTAGCGCCCACCTTCTCCGTGGGGCTGGCCTTCGTGATCGGCGCCCTGATCCTCCTCATGACCGGCCAGGACCCGGTGCTGGCCTACGCGGAGATGATCAGGAAGGGTTTCGTGGGCCGTCTCGCCCTCACCGGAACGCTCATCATCGCCACACCCCTCATCTTCACCGGGCTGGCCGCTGTGGTGTCCTTTCGAATGAAGGTCTGGAACATCGGCGCCGAGGGACAGCTCATCGTGGGAGCGGTGGCAGGCAGCGGTATAGGACTGTGGATCGGGGACGGGCTGGGCGGTCCGGTGGGGATAGTGCTCATGCTGGCGGCGGGGGCAGTGGCCGGCGCCCTGTGGGCGGCTTTGGCCGCGCTGCCCAGGGCCTACCTCAACACGGACGAGGTGATATCCACGCTGATGCTCAACTTCGTGGCGCTGGGCATCATGAACTACCTGATCTTCAGCAGCTTCAGCTTCTGGCGCGATCCCGGGCGCGCCACGTTCCCGGTGGGCCGGTTCGTGGACGATGCGATCTTCCTGCCCCGCCTGGTGGGCCGGCTCCATGTCGGGCTGATCCTTGCCCTGGCGTTCGCGGCGATCATCTGGTGGGCGCTGCGCTACACGAAGTGGGGCTTCGAGGTGATGGTCACCGGCGACTCCCCGAGGGCCGCCCTCTATTCGGGGATGCGGGTCGACCGCAAGATCCTGTCCGTCCTGATGGTGTCCGGCGCTCTGGCCGGCCTCGGCGGCGCCATCGAGGTCGGTGGCGTGCTCCACAACCTGGATCCCCGCGCCCTGAGCCTCGGCGTGGGCTTCGCCGGCATAGTCGTGGCTGCCCTGGCGCGCCTCTCGCCGTTCGGGGTGATCCCGGTCGCCATCCTGGTGGCCAGCTTCACCAACGCGGGCCCCGGCTTGCAGGTCCTGGGTATCCCGTCGGAGATCGTCATCCTCCTTGAGGGGATCCTGTTCCTCTGCATCGTGGCGGGCGAGTGGTTCCTCCGTAACGCCATCCGGGTGGCGCCGAAGGCGGGACCCGCCGAGGCGCCGGCGTCATGAACGACTCGGTGCTCCTCCTGTCCCTCATCTCGGCGGTGGTGATCGGTACGCCGATACTGCTGGCCGGTCTGGGGGAGATGATGACCGCGCACTCGGGGGTCATGAACCTGGGCATCGAGGGGATGCTGCTGGGGGGCGGCGTGGTCTGATTGTGGATGAGCACCCAGCGCGCGTCTCTGCCCCTGGCCATGGCGGTGGGGGGGGGTGTGGGCGCCCTGTTCGCACTGATCCACGCCTACCTGGCCGTGACCCTGCGCGTCAACCAGATCGTGTCCGGTCTGGCGCTGGTGGTGACCGGCACCGGGTTTGCCACCTTCGTCGGGAGCCTCAACG